>NZ_JBHSKM010000002.1:0-1327371 GCF_042657965.1 Streptomyces coerulescens | reverse complement strand
GGAGAAGGCGACGTAGACGTCGGCGGTGCTGCCCTGGGTGAAGGTGATCAGGTCGTCCTCGCCGTCGCCGTTGACGTCGCCCAGGGCTGGGAACTCGCCTGCCGGGGCGAAGAAGTCGTTCCAGACGCGTGCTTCGCCGAAGCCGTCGCTGCCGTTGGACAGGGCGACGTACACCTTGGCGTCCGCGTCATGCGTGAACGTGACGATGTCGTCCTTGCCGTCACCGTTCACATCACCGACCGCCGGGACCTCGTGGCGCTGGGCGAAGAAGTCGTGCCAGACGGTGGCGGGGCCGAAGCCGTCACCGTTCGAGAGCGACACGTACACGTCGGCCTCGGGGCCGTGCGCGAACGTGACGACGTCGTCCTTGCCGTCGCCGTTGAAGTCACCCGAGAGCGGGGTCTCGCCGCCGGGTGCGAAGAAGTCGTGCCACACCTTGGCGCCGCCGAACTCGGTTCCGGTCGACGGGGCGACATAGGCGTCGGCCTCGGCGTTCTGGGTGAAGGTGACGACGTCGTCCTTGCCGTCACCCGTGAAGTCGGTGGGGCCGCCGCCGAAGATCCCCGCCATGCGCTCGGCTTCGCCGAGCAGGGCGCGTGCCTTGGCCTCGGCTTCGTCGTAGCGGGTCGGGAACGCGGAGCGCTGCACGCTCTGGGCGAGCTGACCTGCGCTGTAGCCGGGGTTCGCACGGTCGTTGGCGATGGCACGGGTGACGAACTGGGTCGCCGCGTACCAGGGGTCCATGATCTGCTCGACGGTGCCCCAGCCGTAGCTCGGGCGCTGCTGGAAGACGCCGATGGAGTCCTTGTCGCCGCAGGGCAGGTTGTTCATGTGGGACTCGACCCAGCCGGCCTCGAACGCGGCGAGGGTCACCTTGGCATTGGCGTGGTGGGTGCGGGCGACGCGCAGGACATCCACTATGACGGCCGGGTCGTGCGTGGCCGGCACGGCGCACGCGGCGTCCAGGACCTCGGCGTTGGCCATGTTCTTCGGGGGGTTCGCCGGCACCGGGTCGGCCGCCCGGGCGGGGGCGGCCAAGGCTATGCAGAGGCCGGCAGCCGAGAGGAACGCGACGCACGAGGACAACAGGGTGCGGTGATGTCTGGGACGGGACATGGGTGTGCCCTTTCGGAGGTGTGTTCCGGTGGGGTTCAGAGACTGGTTTCGCCGGGGGTGCCGAAGAACTCGTGCCATTTACGGCCGTCCACGAAGGCGTTGGTGCCGTTGGACAGGGCGACGTAGACGTCCGCCTCGGCGTTGTGGGTGAAGGTGACGATGTCGTCCTTGCCGTCGCCGTTGTAGTCGCCCAGATACGGGAACTCGCCGTTCGGGGCGAAGAACTCGTTCCAGAGCCGGCCGCCGTCGAAGCCGCTGCCGTGCGAAAGAGCCACGTAGACGTCGGAGTTGGCGCCTTGGGTGAAGGCCACGATGTCGTCCTTGCCGTCGCCGTTGACGTCGCCGACGCGGGGCTGTTCGGTGCCGGGGGCGAAGTGTTCGTTCACCAGTTGGCCGGGGGCGAAGGTGTTTCCGTCGGAGAAGGCGACGTAGACGTCGGCGGTGCTGCCCTGGGTGAAGGTGATCAGGTCGTCCTTGCCGTCGCCGTTGACGTCGCCCAACGCCGGGAACTCGCCTGCCGGGGCGAAGAAGTCGTTCCAGACGCGTGCTTCGCCGAAGCCGTTGCTGCCGTTGGAGAGGGCGACGTAGACCTTGGCGTCCGTCCCCTGGGTGAAGGTGATGATGTCGTCGTTGCCGTCGCCGTTGACGTCTCCGACGGCGGGGACCTCCGCGCCCGGCGCGAAGTGCGAGTGCCAGACGGTGGCGCTGCTGAAGCCGTCGTCGCGGTGGGACAGGGCGACGTAGACGTCGTTCTCGGCACCGCGGGTGAAAGTGACGATGTCGTCTTTGTCGTCGCCGTTGAAGTCGCCGGTGAGCGGGCTCTCGCCGCCGGGGGCGAAGAAGTCGTGCCAGACCTGGGCGCCCTCGAACTCGCTCCCCGTCGACTTCGCGACATACACGTCGGCCTTGTCGTCCTGGGTGAACGTGACGATGTCGTCCTTGCCGTCACCGTTGAAGTCGGTCGGGGAACCGGCGAGCATCGGCGGGGGAGTTCCGCAGTTGCCGCTGGTGTGGCGGGCGGCGGTGCTGCTGTAGGGGAGGGCTACCCGGTCGATGACGATCGGCATGTTCTGGCCGTCCGCCTCCTGCTCGTAGTGCAGATGCGGTCCGGAGGACTGGCCCGTGCTGCCGACCTTGCCCAGTTCGTCGCCGGTGCGGACGTACTGGCCCTTCGTCACGGAGATGCGGTCGAGGTGCGCGACCAGGCTCGTCCAGCCGCCGCCGTGGTCGACGCGGACGTGGTTGCCGTATCCCGAGCTGTTGGGCATGGGCACCACGTCGACGACCGTGCCGGATGCCGAGGCGAGGGCCGGGGTGCCGAGGTCGGCCGAGCCCGCGATGTTGAAGTCCAGCGCGTTGTGGACCTCGGTGGAGTGGTGGTAGTAGTCCCGCGTCTGTCCGCAGGGCCAGGGCGCCCGGAAGTCGGGGCGGGGGCCGGCCGCCGAGGCCGTCGTCGTGGGGAGCAGGGTGGCGCCGGTCGTCAGTAACGCGGTGATCAGGACCAGGCGCACGGGCCGTCTTCGCATGGCGTTCCCTTCGTTGGAGGTGGGCGTGTGGGATCCCGGGGGCGCGCGGTGGTGCTGAGGGGAGCGCGCCCCCGGGAAGTCATCGGGGGTCAGAGAGAGATCTCGCCGGGGAGGCCGAAGAAGTCGTTCCACTTCTTCCGCTCTCCGAAGGCGGTGCCGGACGACGGCGCCACGTACACGTCCGCTTCGGGGGTGTGGTCGAAGGAGACGACGTCGTCCTTGCCGTCGCCGTCGTAGTCGCCGACGTACGGGTAGGCGCCGGGGCCCGAAACGGCGTCGTGCCACACGCCCTTGGCGGCGAAGCCGTCGCCGTCGGACAGGGCGACGCGCACGTCGCCCGCCGCGTCGGCCGTGAAGCTGGCGACGTCGTCCTTGCCGTCGCCGTCGAAGTCCCCGACACGTGGCAGTTCGGCCCCGGGGGAGAAGCCGGTCAGGACCTTGCGGGCGGCGGCGAAGGAGTCACCGGTGGACAGGGCCACGTAGACAGCGGCCTCCGCGTTCTTCGTGAAGGTGATGATGTCGTCCTTGCCGTCACCGTTCACGTCCCCTACGGCGGGAAACTCACCGGCCGGAGCGAAGTGGTCGTGCCATTTCCCGCCCGTGCCGAAGGACTGGCCGGAGGACAGGGCGACATAGACGTCGGACGCGTTGTCCTGGGTGAAGGTGACGATGTCGTCCTTGCCGTCACCGTCGAAGTCGCCCACCGCGGGCGCCTCTCCGCCCGGTGCGAAGTGGTCGTGCCACTTCTGGCCGGTGCCGAATCCGGTCCCGCTGGACGGCGCGACATGGACGTCGGCCGCCGTGCCGTGGGTGAAGGCGACGGCATCGTCCTTCCCGTCGCCCGTGAAGTCGCCCGTCAGCGGGGTCTCGCCGGCGAGGGCGAAATGGTCGTTCCACTTGCCGCCGCCCGTGAAGGCGGTGCCGTCGGACGCCGACGCGTACACCTCGGCGGCCGCGTTCCGGGTGAAGGTGACGATGTCGTCCTTGCCGTCCCCGGTCACATCGGTCGGCGAGCCGCCGAGCATGACGCCGCCCGCGTTGCCGTAGTACACCTCCAGCTCCGCGAGGGACGTGAACGTCTTCTCGCCGCCCGGCCGGCCGACGATGCGGACACCGTCGCCCGCCGTCGGGTCGAAGGAGAAGGTGTACGTGCGATGGGCGCCGGCCGTGTTGTCGTACGGGTAGTCGGGTCCGACGCGCCGGCCCGAGACGTCGACCCACTGGTTGTCGCGGCGCACCTGCACCCGCAGGTCACCGGCGAACCAGCCGCCGTCCGGGAACATGTCACCGGTCGTGTAGACGACCTTGTTCATCAGGTACTGGCGCGGCCAGGTGTACCCCCACCAACTGGCGCCCTTGCGCTCGTCGTTCCAGTCGTCCTCGCTCTGGTCGCGGTTGCCGTCGGCGTAGCCGGCGTCCTTGCCGAAGTGCGCGGCCCGCTGGACGGGTACGGTGCCGGGCTCCCGGGCGAGGTTGCGGCCCGGGTCGGCCGCGTTGCCGGGAGTGGAGTCGCGGTGCGGCTCCAGGCTCATCCTGCGCAGGGAGAAGGTGTACGCCCAGTGGTCGCCGTTGGGGTAACCCCCGCCGCACGGACAGACGTTGGACTGGAGCCACATCGACTTGCCGTCGGCGCTGATGTACTTCGACGGGATCGTGGTCGCGTAGCCGCCGTGCTTGGTGTGGGTCCACGGGTAGCCGCCGAAGTCCTTCGTGGCGAAGTGCTTCCAAGGGCCCCAGGGGGTCGGGGACTCGTAGAACTCGAAGGTGTACTCGGTCCACGAGGTGTAGATGTACCGGTTCAGCGGCTTGTTGTAGACCACGCCGCCCTGGCTGAGGGTGGTCATGTTGCGCGCCCGGCCGGGCGTGAAGACGTCCTGGTAGATGTGCCGGTCGTCGTGGAGGACGGGCTTGCGCCGGGAGATGTCCGTGGACCAGGTGGGGTTGCCGGCGGCGTCGGTGCCGGCCATGTACTGCCAGGCGTCCTCGTCCATGACCGAGGTCCTGGGCACGCGCGCCAGGTACAGGTCGACGGGGTCGGGCACGCTGTCGTCGAAGGAGTCACGCCAGTTGTGGTCCAGGCCGTAGGCGTAGACGTAGTCGTCGGGGGCGTTGACGTAGTTCTTGCCGTAGTCCAGGAACATCACCGTGGTGAAGACCCCACCGCCGAACATGGCCCCGTCGCGGTCCCAGCTCCAGGTGCGGCCCTTGTCGGTGGACTTGGCGATCGTGGCGGACGGCGCGTCGTTGAAGTCCATCGCCAGGTCCTGCACGGCGAGGTAGAGGTCGCCGCCCACGCAGGCCATACCGGTGGGCTTGCGGTTGTGGTCGGCGTTCCAGATCTGGCTGACGTCCGTGGAGAGCTGGGAGCCGCTCAGGCCGCCGGGCATACCGGAGATCTTGGCGACGCCGATGTCGCTGTACCGGCCGCCGAAGCCGACCCCGTCGCCGTACGCCGTGTAGACGTTGTCGTCGTCGGCCCAGCAGTTGGGCCAGAGGTCACCGTGGTTCTGGTTGTCGCCGACCGCGGGTGCGCCCACGGTGGCCGCGGGATCCACCGCGACCGTCGAGAAGAAGTCGCTCGCCGGCGGGGAGGCGACGGCGGCCGCGAGGGGCGGCGCGGCCGAACTCCCCGGCGCGGCCGAGCTCTGCGGCACGGCGGTCAGCGCCGTGCTCAGTACGAGGAAAGCCGTGGCCAGGGCACGGCCCAGGGTCCTTGCCGGTCTGGGAGGTGGGGCAGCTCTGCGCATGACTGTGCTCCCGTGAGGGGTGAGATCGTCCAGCGATCTCGAAATCGATTTCAGCGGGACGGTACAAGCGGGCCATGTGCGCGTCAACTAACCTTGCAGGGATGGCAGTTCGGTAGGAATCGGGCACTGCTGTCATTTTGTCGTGGGCCCGCATGGGGAGGTGGGTGCGCGCGGTGGCGGGTGCTCCGCCGGTCCACTTATTCCAGGCCCTGGTCAGGGGTCTGTCGCGCAAGTGGTGTGCCGCCCGCCCGGATCGTTGGCGGATACATGTGAAATCGATTGCAGAAATTTCTCGTGTCGCGTACAAATATCAAGGCCGTGCCCCTGCGATCTCCGACCGGAGTGCGCCCGAGGACCAGGGGGAAATCCATTTCACCCCCAGGTAGAGTCAGAGAACCGGCGCGGCGGCCCCCGCGGTGGACGAAAGGTGTGGACACGAGTGGTGACGATTCAGGACGTGGCACGTGTCGCGGGGGTCTCGCCGGCGACGGTGTCGCGGGTCTTCAACGGCGGCAAGGTCACGCCCGCCCGTGCCGAGTCCGTACGGCAGGCCGCCGCCGAGCTGGGCTTCGCCCCGAACCGCCTCGCCCGGTCCCTGCGCAAGCAGCAGTCGAGCGTGATCGGGCTGATCATCCCGGACATCGAGAACCCGTTCTTCACCTCGCTCGCCCGGGGCGTCGAGGACGCGGCCCAGCGCACCAGCATGTCGGTGGTCCTGTGCAACTCCGACGAGGACGTGGAGAAGGAGCGCCGCTACCTCGACATCGCCGTGGGCGAGCACATGGCGGGCGTCATCGTCGCCGCGGCGTCCCGTGACCGCACCGACCTCGCTCCGCTGATCGCGCGGGGCATGCCCGTCGTCGCCGTCGACCGCCGCCCCCACGACGCCGACGTCGACGCCGTCATGGTGGACAACCAGCACGGCGGCGAGGTCGCCACCCGGCACCTTCTGCGCGCCGGATACCGGCGCGTCGCCTGCATCACCGGACCGGCCGGCGCGTCCACGGCCGAGGAGCGCCTGGCCGGCTACCGCTCGGCACTGCGCAGCGAGCTCGGGGGCGACCTCGGCGGGCCGGAGGCGCGGGAGGCGTACGTACGGTACGGCGACTTCCGGGTGGAGGGCGGCCGGTCCGCGATGCGGGAGCTGCTCGAACTGCCCGAGCCGCCGGATGCCGTGTTCGTGGCCAACAACCTGATGAGCGTGGGCGCGCTGGAGGCGCTGCGCGAGGCCGGGCTGACGCCCCCGGAGGTCGGGGTGCTGTCGTTCGGCGATGTGCCGTGGGCGCCGCTGATGCAGCCGTCGCTGACGACCGTCGAGCTGCCGTCCTACGATCTGGGGCGCACCGCCTGCGAGTTGCTGCTGGCGCGGATGGCGGGCACGGCGGGGTTGCTCCAGACGGTGGTGCTGCGGACGACGCTGCGGGCCCGGGGCAGCACGGTGGGTCCTGCGGACGGCTGAGCCGGGGTCTGGGGTGCCGTTTCCGTGACAGTCGGCGTGCGTGGTGGTTGCCGCGATAGGTCGTCGGTCGTCTGCGGCGCCGTTGTGGCTGGTCGCGCAGTTCCCCGCGCCCCTGAGGGGGTTGGCGGACCGGGAACTCGAAAGGCCGCCGGGGTTCTCCCCGGCGGCCTTTGTCTTCGGGCTGGTTACTTCAGGCCCGATGTCTTGATCGACTCCACGATCTGTCGCTGGAAGGCGAAGAAGAGCGCAAGCATCGGCAGGGCGGCCACGGTCGCCGCCGCCAGGATGTAGTTCCAGTTCGAGCCGTACTGCGTCTGGAACGACGCGATGCCGAGCTGCACGACGGTCAGGCTCTGGTCGTTGGTGGCGACCAGGGGCCAGACGAAGGCGTTCCAGTTGGCCAGGAAGAAGAACACGGCCAGGGCCGAGAGGATCGGCCGGGACATCGGCAGGACGACGCTCCAGTAGACCCGCCAGTGGCCGCAGCCGTCGAGGACGGCCGCCTCCTCCACTTCCTTGGGCAGCCCCAGATAGAACTGGCGCAGCAGGAAGATGCCGAAGGCGTTGAAGATCGCGGGGATGATCAGTCCCGCGTAGCTGTCCAGCAGGCCCAGTTCACGGACCACCACGAACAGCGGGATGAGCACCACCGGCGCGGTCACGAGGAGCGTTGAGAAGATCGCCAGGAAGATCTTCTCGCGGCCCGGGAACCTCAGCCGTGCCAGCGCGTACGCGGCCATCGAGTGGAACAGCAGCGCGACGATCGTGATGACGGCCGAGATGAAGAAGCTGTTCCAGAGATAGCGGGCGAACGGCACCTCGGTGAAGACGTAGACGAAGTTGTCGAACGTGAACTCGCGGGGGATCAGGCTGCCGTCGGTCACCGTCGAGCGGGACTTGAAGGCCGCGGAGACCATCCACAGGACGGGCAGCACGCTGATCACCGACACGACGATCGCCAGGACCGTCAGGCCGGCGCGCCCGGACAGCGGCCGGCGTCCGCTCGCCGTGGTCACTTCACTCGCCATCGTCGAACCTCCCGCCTCTCGTGAACTTGAAGATCACCACGGAGCAGATGACCATGATCAGCACCAGGAACGAGCCCATGGCCGAGGCGTAGCCGTACTCGCCGAATCCGAATGCCTGTTGGTAGATGTAGAAGATCGCCAGCGAAGTGCCGTTGGCGGGGCCGCCGTTGGTGAGGGCGAAGACCAGGTCGAGGCCGCCGGTGATGGCGGCGACCGCCGACATCAGCAGCACGAAGAAGCTGGTGGGGCGCAGCAGCGGCCAGGTGATGGTGCGGAACGTGGTCCACGGTCCGGCGCCGTCGATCTTCGCGGCCTCGTAGTACTCGGTGGGGATCTCCTGGAGCCCGGCCAGGAAAATGATCATGTAGTAGCCCATCATCACCCAGACCATCACGGCGATGACGCAGCCCAGGGCCAGGGTGGGGTCGCCCAGCCAGGACTCCCCCTCCAGCCCGAGCGCCCTGAGGCTCCGGTTGACCGCGCCGACCTGCTCGTCCAGCAGGAACTTCCACAGCACGCCGACGACGACGAGACTGATGACGTACGGCAGGAAGAGCAGGGTCCGGTAGACGCCCATGCCGGGCAGCTTCTGCTTGACCAGCAGGCCGAGGGCGAGGCTGACGCAGAAGAGCACCGGGACGAGTACGACCACGTACAGGCCGGTGACCTGCATCGAGTCCCAGAAAAGCGGGTCGTTCAGCATGCGCTGGTAGTTGCCGAGCCCGACCCATTCGTACGAGCCGAACCCGCTGACCTGGAAGAAGCTCAGCACGATCGACAGCACCATCGGGACGGCGACGAAGATCAGCAGTCCCAGCACGTCCGGCGCCAGGAAGAGGCCGGCGGCGAGCTGTTCGCGGCGCTTGCGGCTCATGCCGGGCCGGGTTTTCGCGGGTGTTCTGGCCGCGGGCGTGGCCGTGGCCGCGCGGTCCTGTGCGGCGACACTGCTCATACCAGGCTCGCCCCCTTGTAGCTCTTGGTGTAGGCCGCGATGGACTCGGCGGCCCTCTCGGTCTCGCTCGCCACGCCGCGGCCGGCGAGCATGGTGCCCTGGATGGCGTCGGAGATCGCCTTGTAGACGACCGGTGGATAGCGCGGCTCGGCGCGTCCGGCCGGGGAGATCTCGTCCTTGAACTTCTTCATCGCCGCGGAGTCGTAGCCGCCCTTGGCGGCGCCTCGCTCCAGGGCGCTGGTCCTGGGAGCGATGTCGGTCTTGGCGACGGTGCACCAGTCGACCATGCGGTCGATCGACTCGTCGCTCGTCGAGCCGAGCGCCCAGGCACAGAACTCGGCGGCCGCCTCGGGGTCGCGTCCCTGGGCGTTGGCGCAGAAGGACCAGCCGCCGAGCGCGGTGGTGTATTCGCCGCCGGGCGGCGTGGGGAGGTTGAACAGGCCGTAGCGGAAGTCGGGGGCGTACGCCTTGAAGCTCGCCACCTGCCAGATGCCCTGCTGCCACATGGCGACGTTGCCGGACTTGAAGGCGCTGATGACGTCACCGGCGGCGGGCAGGGTGCGCGGTGTGATGCCGTGGCGCACCGCGTCCTGCCAGAACTGCAGCGCCTGGCGCGCGGCCGGCGAGTCGAAGGCGACGTTCCCCTTCTTGTCGAGGACGTCACCGCCGCCCTGCCACATGAACGGGTACCAGGTGAAGTTCTGGTAGTAGCCGGGGTTGGTCTCGAAGCAGAGCCCGGCCCGGGTCCTGGTGCGCAGCTTGTCGCCGATGTCGAGCATCTGGTCCCAGGTGGTGGGGATGTCGGCCTCGGACAGGCCTGCCTTCTCCCAGACGTCGACTGCGTAGAACATCGCCAGCGGTTCGATCTCCATGGGCAGGGCGTGGACCCTGCCGTCGACCGTACGGCTGTCCAGGGCGCTCCCGAAGTCGGCGATGGTCTCCTTCTCCAGGTGCGGGGTGAGGTCGGCGAGGATGCCGCCGTTGTAGTAGCGGAGGAAGTCGCCGGGGCTGAGCAGGAAGATGTCCGGGCCCTGTCCGGCGGCGAACGCGGAGGGCACCTTGAAGCCGTTGAGATAGGTCGGCTGCGGGAGGTGGACGAGTTCGATCTGCCGTTTGTGCGTGGCGTTCCAGCGGTCGACGGTGTCGACGAACCACTTGGACTGGGCGTTGACCGCCGGGTCGGGCGACCGCTGGGGTCCGTAGAAGTTCCAGAACTGAAGGGGGCCGTCCTTCGCCTGTGCCGTGCCGCACCCGGTGAGCAGGGCGGGGGCCGCGGTGGCGGCGCCCGCGCCGGCCAGCGCGGTGAGGAATCGGCGGCGTGACGGAGCCGGGTGCCCGGCGTCTTTGCCGTGCTGGAGCATGCGCGCGCTCCTGTCGGAGATGAGAGATGAGGAAGGTGCCCGGCGAGCGGGCGGGGAGATGTCTGACCTGGCTCGGGGACGGGCCGTCAGTCGACTTCGAGGGTCAGCAGGTCCGGCGTCCCGGGCCGGGAGTCGCTCGACGGAGCGTCCAGATAGAACAGCGAGGTGCTCGCGATGTCGTCGCTGGTGTGGCGGTAGCGGTGCGGCAGGCCGTTGCCCTGACCGGGGCCGATGCCCAGGCTCTGCACCGTCACGCGCAGATCCGTGGCGAAGTGGATCGGGTCCAGGACGTGCCAGCGGTACATCCCGAACCGCTGCTGGCTGGCGTACAGGCCGTCGGGACGCAGGATCTGGTTCAGGCCGAGGTACGGCGTGGTGTACGCGGTGTAGCCCTGGCCGGGCACGTCGAAGTTCCAGGCGCCGCCGAAGTAGTCCTCCGTGCCGGTGCCGCAGATGGTCGGGTACTCCTCGTCCCCGTCGAGGAAGAACTTCAGCTCGCCCTCGCCCCACCAGCCCGGGCTGTTGACACCCCACGCCAGGTAGGTGCCGACGTAGCTGCCGGAGCCGGTGACACCGTCGAGCAGGGTGTGCACCTGGCCGAACGGCACCGGGTGGCTGCGGCGCCACTGGGCGTGGAAGTAGGTGGCGTCCTCGGGGACTTCGCCGAGCTCGTAGTCGACCTGGTAGTAGAGGGTGACCTGTTCGGCCGAGAGGTTCTCCAGGGTGATCCGGGCGGCGCGGTGGAACGGCATCGGCCAGTAGGCGTTGAACCCGCCGTTCGGGTTGGCCGCGACGGGCACGGAGGAGACCTGGCTGAACTTGTTCCACCCGTTGCAGAAGAAGTCGCCGAGCGGCACCTCGACCGCGGGGTCGTCCTCGCCCTCCCAGTACACCCGCAGCAGCGTGGAACGCCAGGCGGCGTGCGGGGCGGTGGTGCACCACAGGTGGCGGATGGTGCCAGGACCCTCGATGTCCGCGAGGGTCGCGGTCGCGCCGGCCGCGATGTCGATGCTCGGCGAGATCTTCCAGCCGGGGCCGAGCCGGGAGGCCGCCACGGCACCTGTTCCCTCGGCCGCCCTGCCGCCGCCCGACTTGGCCCCGGTGAAGTTCTCGGCGCTGATGGAGCGGCTGACGGCGTGTGCCTTGCGGGCCAGGCCGTCGAGTCCAAAGGTCGTCATGTGTTCTGCTCTCACGGGGTGAGGTAACGGGTGTGGCCTTTGCGCGCCCCGGCGGTGCCCGGGGGACGCGGAGGATGGCTCAGAGTCGTCGTTCTCAGCGTCTGAAATCCATTTCACGGAAACGTAGGTAGAGGTCAGGGTCCTGTCAAGGCATCCGGGTCAATAATCCGTTGCCGCGGCGGGGTTGCGGCATCGGGTCTTGACGTTGAAATCGATTTCTGTCAGCGTTCGCGCATGCTTCGCAACGCAGTCATCGGTGTCGACATCGGCACGTCCAGCAGCAAGGGGGTCCTGGTCGGGCTCGACGGCACCCTGCTGCGCTCCGCCGTCAGGGAGCACACGCCCGCTCGGCCGGGGCCCGGCCGATTCGAGATGGACGCCTCGGTGTGGTGGCGTGAATTCACCGAGCTGACCCAGGAATTGACCGCGGCGGCGGATGCGACCGTGGTGGCCGTCGGGGTGAGCGGCATGGGCCCCTGCGTCCTGCTCGCCGACGAGCACGACACACCGGTCCGTCCCGCCGTCCTCTACGGCGTCGACACCCGCGCGGTCAGCCAGATCGAGCGTCTCCAGGACGAGTTGGGCGCAGAGGAGATCATCGGCCGCTGCGGCTCCGCGCTGACCACCCAGGCCGCCGGGCCGAAGATCGCCTGGATCGCCGAGCACGAGCCCGAGGCCTACGCCCGCGCCCGCCGCCTGTACATGCCCAGCTCCTGGCTGGTCAGACGGCTGACCGGCGCCTACGTCCTCGACCACCACTCCGCCAGCCAGTGCACCCCGCTGTACGACACCACCGCGCAGGCCTGGTACACCCCCTGGGCCGACCGGGTCGCCCCCGGCATCGAACTCCCGCCGCTGGCCTGGTCGAACGACAGCGCCGGCACCGTCACCGAGGAGGCCGCCCGCCGGACCAACCTCCCCGCGGGCATCCCCGTCACCACCGGCACCATCGACGCCTGGGCCGAGGCCCTGAGCGTGGACGCACAGCGCACCGGCGATTTGATGCTGATGTACGGCACGACCATGTTCCTGATCCACACCGTGCCGAAGCCGCTCACCAGCCCGTCCCTGTGGGGCACCGTCGGCGCGCTGCCCGGCACCCGCAACCTGGCCGGCGGCATGGCCACCTCCGGCGCGGTGACCAACTGGCTGCGCGACCTGTTCGGCGCCACCGACCACCCCGAACTGCTGCGCCTCGCGGAGGCCGCCGGGCCAGGCGCCAACGGCCTGCTGATGCTGCCGTACTTCTCCGGCGAGCGCACACCCGTGATGGACCCGCAGGCACGCGGCGTGATCGCCGGCCTCACTCTCTCCCACACCCGCGGCGACCTATACCGGGCCGCCCTGGAGGCAACCGGTTTCGGCGTCCGCCACAACATGGAGGTCCTGCGGTCCGCGGGCGGCGACATCCGCCGCGTGGTCGCCGTCGGCGGCGGCACCCAGGGCCCGCTGTGGACCCAGATCGTCTCCGACATCACCGGCAGACCGCAGGAACTGCGCGCCACCTCCATCGGCGCGAGCTACGGCGGCGCGCTGCTCGCCGGCCGGCTCGTCGCCGACGTGTCGATCGACGACTGGAACCCGGTACGGCGCACCGTGACACCGCGCCCCGAACACACCGAGCGCTACGAGGAGTTGTACGCCCTCTACCGGCGGCTCTACCCGGCCACCGCGGACGTGGTCCACGCACTCGCGGACCGTCAGGACCGCTGACCCCGGCCGCTGCCGGCGCATCCGCGCATCACCCTTCCGAACGACACTCATGGAGAACGCACCGTATGAGCACCCCCTACACCCTTCCGGCCGCCCACCCGACGCCCACCGCCGAGCCCGGCACCGTCTACACCGTGGCCAGCGGTGACCTGCGGCCCAGCGCCAACGTCACCTGCTGGCCCACCCAGGAGAAGCTGGAGAACGACCTCACCGCCGCCCTCACCGACCTCGGCCGCACGGTCCACCGCGGGCACCCCTACGACCCCGGCAAGGGACATGGCTTCATCGACAGCCAGCGCGCCGGGATCGAGGTCTTCAAGAACATCCCCAGGGACGCGCCGCTCATCGTCGTCGAGGGCGTCTGGCAGTACAGCCACCACGTCCTCGCGGGCCTGCGCGACCATCGTGGCCCGATCCTCGTCGTCGCCAACTGGAGCGGCGAGTTCCCGGGCCTGGTCGGTCTGCTGGGCCTCGCCGGCAGCCTCACCAAGGCGGGCGTCGCGTACTCGGTGCTGTGGAGCGTCGACTTCACCGACCGGTGGGCGCGCGACGGACTGCGCACCTGGCTGGAGACCGGCACGCTCGCCCATGACACGAGTCACGTCCGCGACCTGCCGCCCCTCCCCGAGGACCCGGAGACCGAACTCGGCATCGCGCTCGCCCGCCGTCTCCGCGACGAGAAGGCCGTCATCGGCGTCTTCGACGAGGGCTGCATGGGCATGTACAACGCCATCATCGACGACGAGTTCCTCAACCCGCTCGGTATCTACAAGGAGCGCCTCTCGCAGAGCGCCCTGGTCGCCGAGATGAAGCAGGTCTCCGACGAGGAGGCGCTCGCCGTGCGCGCCTGGCTCGACGGCGCCGGCATGACCTTCCACACCGGCACGGACGAGGCCACCGAACTCACCGACGCGCAGCTGCTGAGCCAGTTCAAGATGTACATCGCCGCCCTGCGCATCTCCGACGACTTCGGTCTGGACGCCGTGGGCATCCAGTACCAGCAGGGCCTGAAGGACACCGTTCCGGCGAGCGACCTGGCCGAGGGCCTGCTGAACAACGTGCAGCGCCCACCCGTGCTCAGCCGTGACGGCTCCCGCGAGCTGTACGCCGGGGCGCCGCTGCCGCACTTCAACGAGGTCGACGAGGGCGTCGCCGTCGACTCCGTCGTCACCAACCGCATATGGACGGCGATGGGCCTCGACCCGGCCACCACCCTCCACGACGTGCGCTGGGGCGAGGAGTACGAGGGCCGCTTCGTCTGGGTCTGGGAGATCTCCGGCTCGGTGCCCGCCTCCCACAACGGCGGCTACGACAAGTCCTGGAGCATGCGCCAGCCGCCCATGTACTTCCCGCTCGGCGGCGGCACGCTCAGCGGTGTCTCCAAGCCGGGGGAGGTCGTCTGGTCCCGGGTGTTCCTGATGGACGGCCGCCTCCATGTCGACCTCGGCCGCGCGAGCGCGATCGAACTTCCCGAGGAGGAGACGAGGCGCAGGCTGGCGGCCACCACCGAGCAGTGGCCGATCATGCACGCCGTACTGCACGGCGTCACCCGCGACCAGTTCATGGCCCGCCACAAGGCGAACCACCTCAACGTGGCCTACGCCCCCGACGCGGAGACCGCGGACAAGGCCCTGTGCGCCAAGGCCGCCTTGTTCGCCGAACTCGGCGTCGAGGTCCATCTGTGCGGGGACGTGCGGCTGTAAGGGTCGGATCCGGCCGCCCTGCGCACCTGCCCGCAGGCGGCCCCGGACATCCGTCGGCCGGCTGTCAGGGCAGGGGGGTGCCTCCGGTGGCGTTGAGGATCTCCGCCGTGATGAAACTGGCCCGCGACGAGGCGAGGAAGACGTAGGCGGGCGCCATCTCGGCGGGTTGTGCGGGCCGGCCGAGCGGGGCCTGCTTTCCGAACTCGACCGTGTCCGGCATCGTCGCCGGGATCAACGGCGTCCACACCGGCCCGGGCGCCACGGCGTTGACCCGTATGCCGTCACCGGCCACCATCTGCGCGAGCCCCTGTGTGAAGGTCACGATGGCGCCCTTGGTCATCGCGTAGTCCAGCAGGTGTGGGCTGGGCTTGTAGGCCTGAACGGATGTGGAGTTGATGATGGAGCCGCCCGCCCGCATGCGCGGCAGAGCCATCTTGCACAGCCAGAACATGCCGTAGAGGTTCGTCCGCACGACCCGGTCGAACTGCTCCGTGGAGATCGCTCCGATGCCGTCCGGCTGCGACATCTGGTAGGCGGCGTTGTTGACGAGGACGTCGATGCGTCCGAACTCGTCGACAGCGCGGTCCACCAACTGCCGGCACGCGTCCTCCGTACGGATGTCGCAGGGCACGGCGACGGCCTCGCGGCCCGCTTCCTCCACGAGGGCGGTGGTCTCCTCGGCGTCCTGTTTCTCGTCCGGCAGGTAGGTGAAGAGAACATCGGCGCCCTCGCGGGCGTAGGCGAGCGCGATGGCCCGGCCGATGCCGGAGTCGCCGCCGGTCACCACCGTCTTGCGGTCGGCGAGGAGACCACTGCCTTCGTAGGAGTCCTCGCCGTGGTCGGGCGGAGGGTCCATGGGTCCGGTCCAGCCCGGGTGTTGCTGGTCCTGGGCGGGAAAGTCGGGGCGGGGGTGCTTGCGGGTGGGGTCCTCGGTCATGAGTGCCGACCTCCCTACGGGGAGGGGAAGGGTGTGGATATACGTCAGACGTCTTCTTCGCGCTGGGTGCCCAGCCCTCAGTGATCCACACACATTTCGAGCAGGGGCTTTCCGGCGTCGCACGGTGACCTCGTGAAAGTCGCCGTGGGCGCGTGTGTTCCACCTCTGGAGTGGCACCTGCTGTCCCATGGAGTGGGTGCGTAGGGCGACACAGCAGGTCCGGCACCGCACCGCGGCAGCCGTGCTCGCGGTGCGGCGGGCGTGGGCCGGGCCGGGCCCCGAGCGGGACATGGCCGTGCAGGCCGGGAAGGCCGCGCTGGCCGCCTGGGTGGCGTGGGCGGTCGTGGGCTGGTGGCTCCAGGCTCCGATGGCGTTCGTGGCGCCATGGGTCGCGGTCTTGCTGGTGGAGTCGACCGTGTACCGGTCGGTGGCGCACGGGCTGCAGCAGCTCGCGGCGATCGCGGTGGGTACGGTGATCGCGACGGTGGTGGCACTGCTGCTGGGCAGCACGATGGTCACGATGGCTCTCGTCCTTCCGGCGGTGCTGCTCCTGGGGCAGTGGCAGCGCCTGGGAAGTCAGGGCATCTACGCCGCCACCGGTGCGCTCTTCGTGCTGACCGGCGGCCAGGTGACCGTCACCTCGGCGGCCGCACGCATCGCCGAGGCGGTGTTCGGCGCCCTGGTCGGCGTGGTGGTCAACGCGCTGATCCGCCCGCCGGTGTACTGGCGTGACGCCCGCTCCGCGCTGGACTACACGGCCGGTGAGGCGCAGGAGATTCTGACCGCGGTGGCCGACGGCCTGGCCACGGGGGAGTGGGACGGCCACGTGGCCCGGGACTGGCACGAGCGCGCGCTGCGCCTGAGCCGCCTGGTCGACCGGACCCGGTCGGCGATCGGCTGGGGCCACGAAAGCATGCGCGTCAATCCGGGCGCGCGCCGTGAACGGACCTCTCACCCCTCCGCCGAGGCGTACGCGGACGCGGTGCTCGTGCTCGACCACGTCGCCGTCCACACGGCGGGCGTGACCCGGACGGTGTGCGAGGCCGCGGACAGCGTCAAAGCGGTTCCGCCCACCGCTGGGCTCACCCGCGCCTACGCGCGTTTCCTCCGGCACACGGCGCACACCATCGGGCTGTACGGCCGGAGCCGGCTCGACCCGGAAGGCCGCGACGGCTCGGCGGTGGAACGGCTGCGAGAGGCGGTCGGAGAGCTGCACGGCACGCTCGAGGCATTTCGCCGGCAGCTCCCGCGAGGCGTGCCGGACGACCCGAACGCGCTGGTGATCTACGGAACGCTGCTGGCGCAGGCACATCGCCTGACCGATCAACTCGTCAAGGTCTGACACGAAGGCAGCACGCTTCTCCCGGGCTGCCCGGGGAGCTCGCCTGGTGAGGTCGATGAAGGCACCTCACCATGGTCGTATGAGGAAGGAGAGGTCCCATGCCGGCCGGATCGAGCTCCCCCCGAAGTCGGCGTCCCAACGGGGCGGGCAGCGCTCGCACAGCGGCGCGCAGGGCCCGACCGGCAGGGTTTTGACGGGACGGGCCAGGGATACCCGCCACCACGCGTGAGCGAGGAAGGGACAGGACCCGGAACCATGAACGCCTTCGAACCGTTGCGCCGCTGGCCTGTCTACCGTCAGCTCACCGGCGCCGACCCGCTGGGGCGAGGCCGGGCCGCCACGTCCCGGCACAGCGAGTCCCTGCGCCCGCGCACGGCCACCGCGGACCGGGTGGTGAAGTCCGTCTGCCCCTACTGTGCGGTCGGCTGCGGCCAGCAGATCTACGTCAAGGACGACCGCGTCGTACAGATCGAGGGCGACCCGGACTCCCCGATCAGCCGGGGCCGGCTGTGCCCCAAGGGGTCGGCGACACTCCAGCTCACCACCGGCTCAGGCCGCCGCCACCAGGTCCTGTACCGGCGCCCCTACGGCAGGGAGTGGGAGCCGCTCGACCTGGAGACGGCGATGGACATGGTCGCCGACCGGGTGATCGAGACGCGCCGGCGCACCTGGGAGTGGGAGCACGAAGGGCTGCGCACCGCGCGCACCCTCGGGATCGCCAGCCTGGGCGGCGCGACCCTCGACAACGAGGAGAACTACCTGATCAAGAAGCTGCTCACCGGCCTCGGCGTGGTGCAGGTGGAGAACCAGGCCCGGGTCTGCCACAGCTCGACCGTCGCCGGGCTCGGCACCAGCTTCGGCCGCGGCGGCGCGACCACCTTCATGCAGGATCTCCAGCACGCCGACTGCATCGTCATCCAGGGCTCGAACTTCGCCGAGGCCCACCCCGTCGGCTTCCAGTGGGTGATGGAGGCCAAGGCGCGCGGCGCCACCGTCATCCACGTCGACCCGCGCTACACCCGCACCAGCGCCCTCGCCGACCTGCACGTCCCCCTCCGCGCGGGCAGCGACATCGCCTTCCTCGGCGGGATCATCCATCACGTCCTGAGCGAGGAGAAGGACTTCCGCGAGTACGTCGTCGCCTACACCAACGCGGCCACGATCGTCGGCGAGGACTTCCGTGACACCGAGGACCTGGACGGCGTCTTCTCAGGGCTGGACGAGGAGAACCGGCACTACGACCCGTCGACCTGGCGCTACGAGGACGAGCTGGTCCAGCAGCCGACGGGCGAGGTGGACGAGCAGTACGAGGAACGCGTCGGCGGCGGTGCCCCCACCCCCGGCGGCTCGGAGGCCCACGGCTCCGGCGGCGCCCAGGCCCATCCGGCCCCCGCCCGTGACGAGACGCTCCAACACCCCCGCTGCGTCTACCAGATCCTCAAGAGGCACTACGCCCGCTACACCCCCGACCTCGTGGAACAGGTCTGCGGCGTCCCCAAGAACACCTTCCGCCGGGTCTGCGACGCCCTCACGGCCAACTCCGGCCGCGACCGCACCAGCGCCTTCGTCTACGCCGTCGGCTGGACCCAGCACTCCACGGGCTCCCAGTACATCCGCGCCGCGAGCGTCCTCCAACTGCTCCTGGGCAACATCGGCCGGCCCGGCGGCGGCATCCAGGCCCTGCGCGGCCACGCCTCCATCCAGGGCTCGAGCGACATCCCC
The DNA here is from genome assembly GCF_042657965.1 of Streptomyces coerulescens. NCBI lineage: Bacteria > Bacillati > Actinomycetota > Actinomycetes > Kitasatosporales > Streptomycetaceae > Streptomyces > Streptomyces coerulescens. The sequence continues at coordinate 1,308,587 of NZ_JBHSKM010000002.1, read as the reverse complement.
ACCCTGTTCAACCTGCTCCCCGGCTATCTGCCGATGCCGCACGCCCACGCCCACGAGACGTTCGACGACTTCATCACCGCCAGCCGCACCCGCAAGGGGTTCTGGGGCGACATGCGGGCCTACTTCGTGTCCCTGCTCAAGGCCTACTACGGCGACGCCGCCACCGCCGCCAACGACTACTGCTTCGACCACCTGCCCCGTCTCACCGGCTCCCACAGCACCTACGACACCGTCATGGCCCAGCTCGACGACGTGTGCAAGGGCTACTTCCTGATGGGTGAGAACCCCGCCGTCGGCTCCGCCAACACCCGCCTCCAGCGCCTGGCCATGGCCCACCTGGACTGGCTGGTCGTCCGCGACTTCTCCCTGATCGAGTCCGCGACCTGGTGGCAGGACGGCCCCGAGATCGAGACCGGCGAACTGCGCACCGAGGACATCGGCACCGAGGTGTTCTTCTTCCCCGCCGCCGCGCACACCGAGAAGTCCGGCTCCTTCACCAACACCAACCGCTGGCTGCAGTGGCACCACGCCGCCGTCGAACCCGAGGGCGACGCCCGCAGCGACCTGTGGTTCATGTACCACCTCGGGCGCCGCGTGAAGGAGCGCCTCGCCTCCTCCACCGACCCCATGGACCGCCCCGTTCAGGATCTGACCTGGGACTATCCGGTTCACGGCCCGCTGGCCGAGCCGATCGCCGCCGCCGTGCTGGCCGAGGTCAACGGCCACGGCCCGGACGGCGCCCCGCTCACCGCCTACACCGAGCTCAAGGACGACGGCTCCACCCGCTGCGGCTGCTGGATCTACTGCGGTGTCTACGCCGACGGCGTCAACCAGGCGGCCCGCCGCACACCGCACACGGAGCAGGACTGGGTCGCCGCCGACTGGGCCTGGGCCTGGCCCGCCAACCGGCGCATCCTCTACAACCGGGCCTCCGCCGCCCCCGACGGCACGCCCTGGAGCGACCGCAAGGCGTACGTGTGGTGGGATCCGGACGCCGGGCACTGGACCGGGCACGACATCCCCGACTTCGTCCCCGACCGGGCGCCGGATCATGTGCCCGCCGACGACGCCACCGGGCCGGACGCCCTGCGTGGCGACGACCCCTTCATCATGCAGGCCGACGGCAAGGGCTGGCTGTACGCCCCCGCCGGCCTGGAGGACGGCCCGCTGCCGACCCACTACGAGCCGCAGGACTCGCCCTTCACCAACGCCCTGCACCCCCGCCGCTCCCGCTCCCCGGTACGGCAGTTGCTGCCGCGCGAGGGCAACCGCTACCACCCCAGCGGCGACGAACCCGGCGCCGACGTCTACCCGTACCTCGTCACCACCCACCGGCTCACCGAGCACTTCACCGCGGGCGGGATGAGCCGCTGGTCGCCGTACCTGTCCGAACTCCAGCCGGAGTTCTTCTGCGAGATCTCCCCGGACCTCGCCGCCGAACGCGGACTGGAACACGGCGGCTGGGCGACCATCGTCACCGCCCGCAACGCCGTCGAGGCACGGGTCCTGGTCACCGAGCGGATCATCCCGCTGACCGTGCAGGGCCGCACGGTCCACCAGATCGGGCTGCCCTTCCACTGGGGACCCAACGGAGTCGCCCCGGGCGACGCCGCCAACGAACTCGTCGCGATCGCCCTCGACCCGGACTCCCACATCCAGGAGGACAAGGCGCTCACCGCCGACATACGCCCCGGCCGCCGCCCGAGGGGACCCGCGCTGCCCGCACTGGTCGCCGACTACCGGCGCCGCGCCGGCATCACCGCCGCCACCGGAACGGAGCGGGGACGATGAACCTCTTCGACCGCGACCTGTACACCGGCCACCAGCTCAGCGGCCCGGAACCCGATCCGGCGGGCGACGCCGGCCACCCCGACCCGCCGCCCCGCACCGGCTTCTTCACCGACACCTCCGTCTGCATCGGCTGCAAGGCGTGCGAGGTCGCCTGCAAGGAGTGGAACGCCATCCCCGACGACGGACTGGCCCTGACCGGGATGTCGTACGACAACACCCAGGCACTCGGCGCCTCCACCTGGCGGCATGTGGCCTTCATCGAGGAGAAGGTGGAGCGGGTGGCGGAACCGGCGCCGCCCGCGCCGGAGGGCCGCACCGAGCTGCCCCTCGCCGACACGTCCGGCGCCGGCCCGTCCGCCCCGGACACCGGCGAACTGCGCTGGCTGATGTCGTCGGACGTGTGCAAACACTGCACCCACGCCGCCTGTCTCGACGTCTGCCCCACCGGTTCCCTCTTCCGCACCGAGTTCGGCACGGTCGTCGTCCAGGAGGACATCTGCAACGGTTGCGGCTACTGCGTCCCCGCCTGCCCCTACGGCGTCATCGAACAACGCCCCGCCGACGGCAGGGCGTTCAAGTGCACCCTGTGCTACGACAGGCTGGGCGCCGGACAGGAACCCGCCTGCGCCAAGGCCTGCCCCACCGAGTCCATCCAGTACGGCCCCCTGGACGAACTGCGGGAGCGGGCCGCCGCCCGTGTCGACCGGCTCAAGGACGAGGGCGTGCCCGGCGCCCGGCTCTACGGCGCCGACCCCGACGACGGTGTGGGCGGTGCGGGAGCGTTCTTCCTCCTTCTCGCCGAACCCGAGGTCTACGGCCTGCCGCCCGACCCGCAGGTCACCACTCGCGACCTGCCCGCCATGTGGAAGCACGCCGCCCTGGCGGCCCTGTCCCTCTCCGCGAGCTGCGCGGCCTCGTTCGCGCTGCCCGCTCTGCTCCGGAAAGGACGCGGCCGATGAGCCCCCGCAGGCGGCGCGGCGAACAACTGATGGTGGACCGGGCCGAGTTCACCTCCTACTACGGCCGCCCCGTCATCAAGCCCCCGTCCTGGTCGGCACGGGACATCGCCGGCTACTTCTTCCTCGGCGGACTCGCCGGCGCCGGTTCGGTGCTGGCCGCGGGCGCCCAGCTCACCGGCCGCCGCAGGACCGCCACCGCGATGAAACTGTCCTCGCTGACCGCGGTGTCGCTCTCCGCGGCGGCCCTGGTGCACGACCTGGGCCGTCCCGCCCGCTTCTCCCACATGCTGCGGGTGGTCAAGCCGACCTCCCCGATGAGCGTGGGTTCCTGGCTGCTCGCGGCGTACGGACCCGCCGCAGGGACCGCCGCCCTCAGCGCGGTGACCGGTCGCGCGCCCAGGGCGGGCGCCGCCGCCACGGGTGTGGCGGCGGCACTCGGCCCGGTCCTCGCCGCATACACCGCCGTGCTGGCCGCCGACACCGCCGTTCCCGCCTGGCACGGCGCCCACCGTGAACTGCCCTACCTGTTCGCCGCGTCCGCGACCGCGGCCGCCTCCGGCATGGCGCTGGTCGCGGCACCGCGCGGCGAGAACGCCCCGGCGCGGTGGGCAGCCGGCATCGCGGCCGCCGGCGACATGATCGCGGCCACGGCTGCAGAACGAGACCTGGGGCCGCTGGTCGCGGAGACATGGCGTCAGGGACATGGGGGACGCCTGCTGCGGGCCGCGCGCGTGCTGACCCTGGCCGGCGGAGCGGGCGCCGCGCTCCTCGCCGGACGCGGCCGTCCCGCCGCCGCGGCGAGCGGCCTCGCGCTCCTCGCGGGCTCCGCCTGCACCCGCTTCGGCGTCTTCGCCGCCGGGATCACCTCGGCACAGGACCCCAAGTACGTCGTCGTACCGCAGCGCGCCCGCCTGGACGCCCACGATGCGCCGAACAGGCAGCCGTAGCGGGTCAGTCCTCGCCCCGGACGATATTCCACTCCGCGCTCGCGCGAGCCTGACGTGGTGAGCCCGTGTCCTCGACGGCGGCGATGCAGGTGCGGATCACCTTGCCGCGGCGATGACGGGACTTCGTCCAGCCGGTCTCGGGCACGTGCAGGACTTCCTTCTTGAGGGTGCGCGCGGTCACGGCGCTTCAACTTCTCTCTGGATCTCTGGATCTCTGGATCTCACTGCGAAAGGAGCCTGAACGGGCTCCTGATGACGTGCCGACCGAGTTCCCACGGGGCCCAGCCGGAAAACGTCGCCCGCCTCACAGGTCGCGCTTCTTCAGCGGCCGCACCGCGGGTCCCTGGAGGACCTGGCCGTCCGGGCCGAAGCGGGAGCCGTGGCAGGGGCATTCCCATGCCCCTTCCGCGCGGTTGAACGCCACCACACAGCCGAGGTGGGTGCAGCAGGCCGAGACCGCGTGCAGTCGGCCGTGCTCGTCGCGGTGCACGGCGTACTGCCCCGCGCCCATCCGCACCACGGCACCGTCGCCCCGGGCGATGTCGTCCGGTGCCGGCCCGGTCAGCGGGGGTATCCGGTCGCCGACGAAGTGCCGGGCCACCTTGGCCTGATGCTTCAGGAACGCCGCTCCCTCGCGTACGACGGGGACCAGCCGCCGGGGATCGTAGAGGCCGCTCCACTCGACCGTGCGCCCGGTCATGAGGTCGCTCAGCAGCAGGCCCGCCATGATGCCGCCGCTGAGACCCCAGCCGCCGAAACCGGTCGCCACGTAGGTGTGGCGGCTGCCGGGGCGGAGCGGTCCGACGAGCGGGACGGAGTCGGTGGAGTCGTTGTCCTGGGTGGCCCATCGATGGGTGAGCGTGACTCCCGGGAAGCGGGCCTCGGCCCAGGCCGACAGCCGCGCGAACCGTTCCTCGACGTCGGCGGTGCCGGGCGTGAAGTGCTCCCCGGTGACGATCAGCAGACGCCGGCCGTCGCCGAGCGGCGCCGTGCGCACGGAGCGCGTGGACTGTTCCGGGGTGATGTACATGTGGCGAGGCGCTCGCTCCTCGTCGATGGCACCGGCCACGACCAGCTCCCGGCGCGGGGACAGCCGTGTGAAGAGCAGGGCCCGGTCGAAGACGGGGTAGTGCGTGGCGACCACGACCTCGCGGGCCCGCACCGACACACCCGCTTCGGTCACCAGCACGCAGGGTCCGCCTTCGGTGAGGCCGACGATCCGAGTGTCCTCGTACACCGAGGCACCCTGCCGTCGCAGATCGTCCGCGAGCGCCAGCAGATACTTCCGGGGATGGAACTGGGCCTGCCCGCCCACCCGGACCGCTCCGGCGATGGGGAAGGGCAGCTCCGTCTCCGCGACGAACTCGGCCGGCAGGCCCGCTTCATGTGCCGCTTCCGCCTCCGCGCGCAACTCACCGACGCGCCGCGGGTCCTCGGCATAGGTGAAGGCCGCGGCCTCCTCCCAGTCGCAGTCGATGTCCAGCTCGTCCACGATGCCTTCCGCGTGCCGGATCGCGGCGCTCTGCGAGCGGGCGTACAGCCGGGCGCCCTCGGGGCCCCGGGTACGGCGCAGGTGGTCGTAGGTCAGGGTGTGCAGGGCGGTGAGTTTGGCGGTCGTGTGCCCGGTGACCCCGGCCGCGAGACGGCCGGCCTCCAGTACGGCGACCTCGCGTCCCCGGCGTGCGAGCTCCCAGGCCGTGCTGAGTCCCGCGATGCCGCCGCCGACCACGGCGATGTCGACGCGCAGGTCGGCGGTCGGCGGGGGAGCGGGGGCGCCCGCCGGTGCGGTTTCGAGCCAGTAGGAGCTCTGCGACACGCGCTCGGTGTTCATGGCGGCCGAGTTCCCCCTCCACGGTCAGAGGCATCGCCGGAACCGTCAGATGTTGGGACCGGCGGCACTGATGTCACCCAGTGCCGAGTGGGGATCACGCTCGATCGCCAGGTCGCCGGGGGAGACGACACCCACCGCGTGCTGTTTCTGATCGACGACCGGGACACGTCGTACGGAGTGCTCACGCATCACGTCGACCGCGTGATCCAGGGCGTCGTCGGGCCCCACCGTGATCATCTCGTCGCTGCACGCGTCCACGACGGTCGTGCTGCCCGGGTCGTGCCCCGCAGCCACCGAGCGAACCACCAGGTCGCGGTTGTCACCAGGTCGGTCGTCATGACGTCGCGGACATGCTGAGCCATGGAAAGGGTCCTTCCGTGCCAGGGGCAGTGCGTCTCACCGCCGCTGCGGCACGAGTACCCGCCCACGGTGCGGCCCCACGTCGCTGTGGCGGACGGGAGAAAAACCGCAGGTGGTTCCGGTGTCCGCTCGGTAGGTTGTACGGGCGGCGCACAGGCGCGGCGCAGAACCGATCCGAAGGCCCACCACCGTGTTCCTGACCCTCACCACCACCGGGACCCCCGAACGCCCCGCGACCGATCTCGGCTACCTGCTGCACAAGCATCCCGAGAAGGCGCAGCGGTTCTCCACCTCCTACGGCACGGCCCACGTGCTGTACCCCGAGGCGGACGACCAACGCTGCACTGCCGCGCTGCTGCTGGAGGTCGACGCGGTGGCGCTGGTCAGGCGGGGCAAGGGCAAGGGCCGCGGCGGCGCCCCCGACGCGGCCCTCGCGCAGTACGTCAACGACCGCCCCTACGCGGCCTCCTCGCTGCTGGCCGTGGCGCTGAGCGCCGTGTTCTCCAGCGCGATGCGAGGGGTGTGCAACGCCCGTCCGGAGCGCGCCGCCGAGCCGCTGCCGCTGCGCATCGAGGTGCCCTCGCTGCCCGCCCGAGGCGGCCCGGAGCTCGTACGCCGCCTCTTCGAGCCGCTCGGCTGGGCCGTGACAGTCGAGCCGGTGCCGCTGGACGTGCAGTTCCCCGAGTGGGGCGACTCGCGCTATGTCCGGCTCGTGCTGGAGTCACAGGCGCTGACCCTCGCCGAAGCCCTGCGGCACCTGTATGTGCTGCTGCCCGTCCTCGACGACGCCAAGCACTACTGGGTCGCCTCCGACGAGGTCGACAAGCTGCTGCGCGCCGGTGAGGGCTGGCTGCCGGAGCACCCGGAGCAGAAGCTGATCACCAGCCGGTACCTCTCGCGCCGTTGGTCGCTGACCCGCGAGGCGATGGAGCGGCTGGAGCTCGTGCGGCTCGCGGAGGCCGACGACAGCGAGGTCGAGGACATCGACAACGCGGTCGAGGCCGAGACGGAGGCGGAGGAGAAGCCGACGCCGCTCGCCGTGCAGCGCCGGGACGCGATCCTCGCCGCGCTCAAGGCGTCCGGCGCCGCGCGCGTGCTCGATCTCGGGTGCGGACAGGGCCAGTTGGTGCAGGCCCTGCTCAAGGACCCGGCGTTCACCGAGATCGTGGGCGTGGACGTGTCGATGCGGGCGCTCACCATCGCCGGACGGCGGCTGAAGCTGGACCGGATGGGCGAGCGGCAGGCCTCGCGCGTGAAGCTCTTCCAGTCCTCCCTCGCCTACACCGACAGCCGTCTCAAGGGTTACGACGCGGCCGTGCTCAGCGAGGTCATCGAGCACCTCGACCTGCCGCGGCTGCCCGCGCTGGAGTACGCGGTGTTCGGTGCCGCCCGCCCGAGGACCGTCCTGGTGACGACCCCGAACGTCGAGTACAACGTCCGCTGGGAGTCCCTCCCGGCCGGGCACGTCCGGCACGGCGACCACCGGTTCGAGTGGACGCGCGAGGAGTTCCGCGCGTGGGCGCGGGCCGTCGCCGAACGGCACGGGTACGGCGTGGAGTTCGTGCCCGTGGGGCTCGACGACCCCGAGGTGGGGCCGCCCACGCAGATGGCTGTGTTTGCGAGGAACGTGAACGACGAGAAGGAGGCGAAGGCAGCATGAACCAGTCGACGAACGGGCGTGTCCTGCCCGTCACCGACCTCTCCCTCGTCGTCCTCGTCGGCGCCTCCGGCTCCGGCAAGTCCACCTTCGCCCGACGGCACTTCAAGCCCACCGAGGTGATCTCCTCCGACTTCTGCCGCGGTCTGGTCTCCGACGACGAGAACGACCAGGGCGCGACCCGGGACGCCTTCGACGTCCTGCACTACATCGCGGGCAAGCGCCTGGCGGCAGGCCGCCGTACGGTCGTCGACGCCACCAGCGTGCAGCAGGACTCCCGTCGGCAGCTGATCGAGCTGGCGCGGCGGTACGACGTGCTGCCGATAGCCATCGTGCTCGACGTCCCGGAAGAGGTGTGCGCCGAGCGCAACGCGGCCCGCACCGACCGGGCCGACATGCCGCGCCGGGTCATCCAGCGGCACATCCGTGAACTGCGCCGGTCGATCAGGCAACTGGAGCGCGAGGGCTTCCGCAAGGTCCATGTGCTGCGCGGGGTGGAGGACGTCGAGAACGCCACCGTCGTCACCGAGAAGCGCTTCAACGACCTCACCCACCTCACCGGCCCCTTCGACATCGTCGGCGACATCCACGGCTGTGCGTCCGAACTGGAGGCGCTGCTCGGCAAGCTGGGCTACCTCGACGGTGTGCACCCGGACGGCCGTACCGCCGTCTTCGTCGGCGACCTCGTCGACCGCGGCCCGGACAGCCCCGGTGTGCTGCGGCGCGTGATGTCGATGGTGAAGTCGGGCAACGCGCTGTGCGTGCCCGGCAACCACGAGAACAAGTACGGCCGTTACCTCAAGGGCCGCAAGGTCCAGCACACCCATGGACTCGCCGAGACCATCGAGCAGATGGAGACCGAGAGCGAGGAGTTCCGCGCCGAGGTGCGGGAGTTCATCGACGGGCTCGTCAGCCACTACGTCCTCGACGGCGGCCGGCTGGTGGTCTGCCACGCCGGTCTGCCGGAGAAGTACCACGGCCGTACGTCGGGGCGGGTGCGCTCGCACGCGCTGTACGGCGACACCACCGGCGAGACCGACGAGTTCGGGCTGCCGGTGCGCTACCCGTGGGCGGAGGACTACCGGGGCCGCGCGGCCGTGGTGTACGGCCACACCCCGGTCCCGGACGCCACCTGGCTCAACAACACCATCTGCCTGGACACCGGCGCCGTCTTCGGCGGCAGGCTGACCGCGCTGCGCTGGCCGGAGCGCGAACTCGTCGACGTGCCGGCGGAGCAGGTCTGGTACGAGCCGGCGAAACCGCTGCGCACCGAGGCGCCCGGCGGGCACGACGGCCGGCCGCTCGACCTGGCGGACGTGCACGGGCGCAGGGTCGTGGAGACCAGGCACCAGGGCCGGGTCGCGATCCGTGAGGAGAACGCGGCGGCGGCCCTGGAGGTCATGAGCCGCTTCGCCGTCGACCCGCGGCTGCTGCCGTACCTCCCGCCGACCATGGCACCGACGGCGACCTCGCACATCGAGGGCTATCTGGAGCACCCGGCGGAGGCCTTCGCGCAGTACCGGGAGGACGGCGTCGAGCGGGTCGTGTGCGAGGAGAAGCACATGGGTTCGCGGGCCGTGGCCCTGGTGTGCAGGGACGCGGAGGCGGCGCGCAAGAGGTTCGGCGTCGGGGGCACCTCCCGCTCGAGCGAAGTCGAGAGTGGGGGAGGTCCGACCGGTTCGCTCTACACCCGCACCGGCCGCCCGTTCTTCGACGACGAGTCGGTCACGGAGACGATCCTCGACCGGATCCGCACGGCGGCCACGGAGGCCGGGCTCTGGGACGAACTCGAGACGGACTGGCTGCTGCTCGACGCCGAGCTGATGCCGTGGTCGCTGAAGGCGTCGGGCCTGCTGCGCTCGCAGTACGCGGCGGTCGGCGCCGCCTCCGGAGCGGTGTTCCCCGGCGCGGTGGCCGCGCTGGAGGGGGCGGCCGCGCGCGGCGTCGACGTCTCGGACCTGCTGGCGCGCCAGCGCGAACGGGCGTCGGACGCCGCCGCGTTCACGGAGGCGTACCGCCGCTACTGCTGGACCACGGACGGCCTCGACGGTGTCCGCCTCGCCCCCTTCCAGGTCCTGGCGGTCCAGGGCCGCAGCCTCACCGGGCTCCCGCACGACGAGCAGCTCGCGCTCCTGGACCGGCTGGTGGAGCACGACGGCAGCGGACTGCTCCAGACCACCCGGCGGCTGTACGTCGACACCGGTGACCCGGAGTCGGTCCGAGCGGGCGTCGACTGGTGGCTGGAGATGACGGGCCGCGGCGGCGAGGGCATGGTCGTCAAGCCGCTCGGCGCGGTCGTACGCAGCAGGGAGGGCCGCCTGGTGCAGCCCGGCATCAAGTGCCGTGGCCGTGAGTACCTGCGGATCATCTACGGTCCGGAGTACACGCGCCCCGACAACCTGGCCCGGCTGCGCAAGCGGTTCCTCAACCACAAGCGGTCCCTCGCCGTCCGCGAGTACGCGCTGGGTCTCGAGGCGCTGGACCGGCTGGCGGAGGGTGAGCCGCTGTGGCGGGTCCATGAGGCGGTGTTCGGGGTGCTGGCGCTGGAGTCGGAGCCGGTGGACCCGCGGCTGTGACGGCCGGTATCCGTAGCGCCGTCAGTTGACGAGTCGCAGACGGTCCCGGCACACGCCCACCTGGACCGTCTGACCCCAGGTCAGCTCCACCGCGTCCGTCTCCATGCCGTCCCCGAAGGCCACCAGCCGTTCGGACTCGACGGTCAGGCGCAGACGGGCCGCGGCGGCGAGTTCCCCGGCCACCAGGGATGTACCGGTGGCCGGGGAGGGCCAGGCCTCCCGGACGAACCACAGCAGGCGTTCGTCGGTGGGGGAGGGCAGCGGCTGCCGCCCTCCCCGCTCCTGCCACACCGACCGGATCCACCCCGTCGCCCCCGTCCCGGTGCCGATCAGCACCCCGGACGAGGCCTGGGCCTCGACGACACCCCCGTCGTCCTCCAGGCCCAGGCGGTATCTGGCCGTCTGGTGACCGACGGCGCCCAGGTAGATCTCGTTGAGCGCCACCAGACGCTGGGTGTCGTCGGCGACGGCCTCGACCATGGTGAGTTCGTCGGCATCGCCCCTGCCGGATTGGGTGGACGCGAGCAAACCGGCCGCGTCCGCCGGACGGTGCCGCACCAGCACGCCCGGGTTGCGGCCCGGGTCGGCGTCGATGCCCAGCACCGGCTGCCCGGCCAGGTACTTGGCCACGTTCGCGACCAGGCCGTCCTGCCCGACCACGACCACAACGTCCTCCGGACCGAACAGGAACCGGTCCAGGTCGGCCCGCTCCACCCGGGTCTGACGCCAGGTCAGCGGGATCGCGGAGGTCACCTCCGTCAGCGCCTGCCGTGCCCGGCGATGACGTTCGGCGACCTCCTCGATGTCCCGGCCCCGGGAGGCGAGGAAGAAGGCGGCCTGGCCGTGCGTGCCGTGCCGGGCCACCAACTCCTCGTACTCCGTGGTGCGATGGACGAGGACGACCCGCGGGGCGAGGCTCATTCCCGAGTTCCCAGCCTGGTGAGCAGCCCGGTCAGGACGTCCGGCGAGATCGTCACGCTGTCGATCCGCGGCAGGTTCTCCGCCAGCCGGGTCCCGGTCAGGGCGTTCAGCGTCGCCACGTCCACGTCACCGTGCACCCGCAGCCAGGCCGCCTGGGCCTGCGCCCGCGCCTCGCCGACCTCACGCGCACCCTCGGCCTCGGCCTTGGCCAGCCGTACGGAGCGAGTGGCCTCCGCTTCGGCCAGTCGTACGGTGCGTGCCGCCTCCGCGTCCGCGAGCCGTACCGTTCGGGCCGCTTCGGCCTCGGCCCTGACCGCGTCCGCCGCCGCGTGCTCCTCGGCCTCACGCCGCGCGTTCGTGCCGCGCTGGTCCACCAACTGCTCCTCGCGGCGCGCGAGTTCGATCTGGCTGGCCAGTTCGTTCTCGGCGATGGCCCGCTCCCGTTCGACGGCCACCGCCCGCCGCTCGTACGTCGCCCGGTCCGCCTCCTGCTGGATCTGCTCACGGGCCGGCGTGCGCAGCGCCCGCTCCACCTCGGGTTCCGGGCGCAGCGCCACGACGCGCACGGCGACCACCTCGATGCCGGTGGCGGGAAGCCGGGGCTCCGAGCCGAGGCCCTGCGCGATCCGCTCCCGTACGGCCGTCACGCCGTCGACCAGCGCCGCCGACAGGGGCGTACGGGACAGGACGTCCAGGGCGTGCTGCTGCGCCGTCTCGGTGAGCAGGGTGCCGAGCTGCTCCAGGGGCGCGGAGCGCCAGGCCCCGGAGTCCGGGTCGATCGAGAAGTCGAGGCGGGCGGCGGCGACGGCCGGGTCGCTGATCCGGTAGGTGACCGTCGCCTGGACGGCCACGTCCTGGAAGTCGGAGGTACGGGCGTGGAAGGTCATCGCCAGTTCCCGGTCGTCGACCGGGACCTCGGAGATCGCGGCGGTCAGCGCACGGAACCAGAAGCTGAGCCCGGGGCCGTCGTGCAGCAGCCGGGTGCCGCGGTGGTGGCGGATGTGCGCCGTGGGCGCGCCGCGCAGATGGCGCCAGCCCAGGCGCCGGGTGATGTCGGCCATGGAGACCCCCCTCTTTTTCGTCATGTGGACGATAATCGTCCGGACCGCTTGTCGTCAAGAGGACGAAAAGAAGATGGTGGCAAGCAGGGGGTGAACCGGCCCGGCGATGGTCAGGATGGAGGCATGGGATTCCATGTCGACTCCGAGGCCGGGCGGCTGCGCCGCGTCATACTGCACCGGCCCGATCTCGAGCTCAAAAGGCTCACCCCCAGCAACAAGGACGCCCTGCTCTTCGACGACGTGCTGTGGGTGCGCCGGGCGCGGGCCGAGCACGACGGTTTCGCCGACGTGCTGCGCGACCGTGGGGTCGCCGTCCATCTGTTCGGCGACCTGCTCACCGAGGCCCTGGAGATCCCGGTGGCCCGCGAGCTCGTCCTGGACCGGGTCTTCGACGAGAAGGAGTACGGGGTGCTCGCCACCGACCATCTCCGTGCTTCCTTCGAGGGCCTGCCGGCGCCGGAACTGGCCGAGGCCCTGGTCGGCGGCATGACCAAACGGGAGTTCCTGGAGGCGCACCTGGAGCCGACCTCCGTGCGCTTCCATGTCATGGAGCTGGACGACTTCCTCCTCGCGCCCCTGCCCAACCACCTCTTCACCCGGGACACCTCGGCCTGGATCTACGACGGCGTCTCCGTCAACGCCATGCGCTGGCCCGCCCGGCAGCGCGAGACCGTGCACTTCGAGGCGATCTACCGGCACCATCCGCTCTTCCGTGACGAAGCGTTCCACGTCTGGTCCGAGGGGCAGGCCGACTTCCCCTCCACCATCGAGGGCGGGGACGTCCTGGTGATCGGCAACGGCGCGGTGCTCATCGGCATGAGCGAGCGCACCACTCCGCAGGCCGTGGAGATGCTCGCCCACAAGCTGTTCGCCGCCGGCTCGGCGCATACGATCGTCGCCCTCGACATGCCCAAGAAGCGTGCGCTGATGCACCTCGACACCGTGATGACGATGGTCGACGGCGATGTCTTCACCCAGTACGCCGGGCTCGGCATGCTCCGCTCGTACACCATCGAACCGGGCACCGGCGAGAAGGAGCTGAAGGTCACCGACCATCCGCCGGAGCACATGCACCGCGCGATCGCCGCCGCCCTCGGGCTGAGCGAGATCCGCGTCCTCACCGCGACCCAGGACGTCCACTCCGCCGAGCGCGAGCAGTGGGACGACGGCTGCAACGTACTGGCGGTCGAGCCGGGTGTCGTGGTCGCATATGAACGGAACTCCACGACCAATACGCATCTGCGCAAGCAGGGCATCGAGGTGATCGAGATCCCGGGCAGCGAGCTGGGCCGGGGGAGAGGGGGGCCGCGGTGCATGAGCTGTCCGGTAGAGCGCGCTTCCGTGTAGCGCCGTACGGAGACCTGTGGAAATGCGGCCGTATAGAAATGCCTATGGTCGTATAGACTTCCAGAGCCCCTGTCCACGTACCTCTGGAGCGCCCTCATGGCGACTGTCCCGAACGCCCTCGCCGGCCGCCACTTCCTCAAGGAGCTCGACCTCACCGAGCAGGAGTTCCTGGGGCTGATCGAGCTGGCCGCCGAGCTGAAGGCCGCCAAGAAGGCCGGGGTCGAGATCCAGTACCTGCAGGGCAGGAACATCGCGCTGATCTTCGAGAAGACCTCGACGCGTACGCGCTGCGCGTTCGAGGTCGCCGCCGCCGACCAGGGCGCCCGCACGACGTACCTGGACCCGTCGGGCTCGCAGATCGGGCACAAGGAGTCCGTGAAGGACACCGCGCGCGTGCTCGGCCGGATGTTCGACGGTATCGAATACCGCGGGGACAGCCAGGCCAAGGTGGAGGACCTGGCGGTGTACTCGGGCGTGCCCGTCTACAACGGCCTGACCGACGACTGGCACCCCACCCAGATGCTCGCCGACGTGCTCACCATGACCGAGCACTCGGACAAGCCGCTCAAGGAGATCGCCTTCGCGTACCTGGGGGACGCCCGCTTCAACATGGGCAACTCCTATCTGATCACCGGCGCGCTGCTCGGCATGGACGTACGGATCGTCGCGCCCGAGGAGTACTGGCCGAACGACGGTGTCGTCGCGCGGGCCCGGAAGCTGGCGGAGGACAGCGGCGCCGTCATCACGCTGACCGCGGACGTCGCCGACGGTGTCCGCGGCGCCGACTTCGTCGCGACCGACGTATGGGTCTCCATGGGGGAGCCCAAGGAGGTCTGGGCCGAGCGGATCGCCGCGCTCGGCCCCTACTCGGTGACCATGGACGTCCTGCGCGCCACCGGCAATGCGGACGTCAGGTTCCTGCACTGCCTGCCGGCCTTCCACGACCTCGGTACGAAGGTCGGCCAGGAGATCTTCGAGCAGTACGGTCTTCAGTCGCTGGAGGTCACGGACGAGGTCTTCGAGTCGGAGCACTCGGTGGTCTTCGACGAGGCGGAGAACCGGATGCACACGATCAAGGCCGTCCTGGTGGCCACGCTGGGACGCTAGCCGTGAAGCGGCGCCGCCCCGGCGTCACAGCGGCCGGCGCTGTGCCGGTACGACCGGCAGTCTGAACCACACCGCCTTGCCGGAGCCCGTGGGGCGGTGGCCGCAGGACGAGCTCAGGGTGCGGATCAGGAGCAGACCGCGGCCGTGCTCCTGCCAGGGGTCGGGCTCGCCCTCGAGGGGGCGGGTCAGATTACCCGGCGGGGCCGGGTCCGGGTCGTGCACCTCGACCTGGCAGCCGGACGGCAGCAACTCCACCACGAGCTCTATCGGGCCGCTGCCCGCGGTGTGCTCCACGGCGTTCGCGACCAGCTCCGCCGTGAGCAGCTCCGCCGTGTCGCTGTCCGCGGCGTGCTCCAGCTCGGCCAGTGCCGTACGGACCAGCGCCCGCGCGACGGGCACGGCCGCAGTGGTGTGCGGCAGCGCGATACGCCATGAGGCGGAGGCGGGGGAGCGATCGTGCAAGGCGGGTCCGTTCATGAGCAGGCTGTCCTGCCTTCAACCTTATGAATGGTACGGCGCCCCCCGGCGGGGCCGCTCGTCGGGCGCCGTTCGGGACCTGCGGCCCCGACTGACATGCGGCTTACCCGGATGAACGGCCGGCCGCGCACGCCTGATCCCGCCGTTACGCGGGTGTCGCCGAGCCGTGACGGATGTGACGGCGCCGGGTCACACCACTCCGGCTATCGCGTGGTCGTGACGACAGTCAAAGTTGGGTGATAACTTCGAGGGGAAGAGCTCGAAGGGTAGAGCTCACTGAGCCAGTGCCCGCCGTCCGCCCGAGGAGGCCGCACGTCATGAGTCCCTTCACCGGCTCCGCCGCCCGCACCCCCGACTGGAAACACCTGCGGGTCGAGCACGCCGACGGGGTCGTCACCGTGACCCTCGCCCGCCCCGAGAAACTCAACGCGCTCACCTTCGGCGCCTACGCCGACCTGCGCGACCTGCTCGCGGAGCTGTCCCGGGAGAAGGCGGTACGGGCCCTGGTGCTGGCCGGCGAGGGCCGCGGTTTCTGCTCCGGCGGCGACGTCGACGAGATCATCGGCGCGACCCTGGCCATGGACACCTCCCAGCTCCTCGACTTCAACCGGATGACCGGGCAGACCGTGCGGGCGATCCGCGAGTGCCCGTTCCCGGTGATCGCGGCCGTGCACGGGGTGGCGGCGGGAGCCGGTGCCGTACTCGCGCTCGCGGCCGACTTCCGGGTCGCCGACCCCACCGCACGCTTCGCGTTCCTCTTCACCCGGGTCGGCCTGTCCGGCGGCGACATGGGCGCCGCGTACCTGCTGCCCAGGGTCGTCGGCCTCGGCCACGCGACCCGGCTGCTGATGCTGGGCGAACCGGTCCGGGCTCCCGAGGCCGAGCGGATCGGCCTCATCAGCGAGCTGACGGAGGAGGGCCGTGCCGACGAGGCCGCGGCGGCCCTGGCCCGCCGCCTGGCCGACGGCCCGGCCCTGGCGTACGCCCAGACCAAGGCGCTGCTGACGGCCGAGCTGGACATGCCACTGGCGGCGGCCGTGGAGATGGACGCGTCGACGCAGGCCCTGCTGATGAACGGCGAGGACTACGCGGAGTTCCACGCGGCGTTCACGGAGAAGCGCCCGCCGAAGTGGAGGGGGCGGTGACTGTGCCGACCAAAGGGGCGCGGGGAACTGCGCGGCCAGCCCCCACCAGCCCGCAGCCGCCGACGACGCCTAGCCACCCCCTACGAGTCGCGATCATTGGCGGCGGCCCCGGAGGGCTCTACGCGGCGGCGTTGCTCAAACGCCTCGACCCCGCCCGTGAGATCACCGTGTGGGAACGCAACGCCCCCGACGACACCTTCGGCTTCGGCGTCGTCCTCTCCGACGAGACCCTCGGCGGCATCGAACACGCCGACCCCGTGGTCTACGAGTCGATGCAGCACGACTTCGTGCGGTGGGACGACATCGACATCGTGCACCGAGGAACCCGGCACACCTCCGGAGGTCACGGCTTCGCCGCCCTCGGCAGAAAGCGCCTCCTGGAGATCCTGCACGACCGCTGCCGTGACCTCGGCGTGGACCTGCGCTTCCGCACCGAGGCCCTCGACCCGGCCGGGCTCGCCGACACGCACGACCTGGTCATCGCCGCAGACGGTGTGAACAGCACCACCCGCGAGACCTACGCCCATGTGTTCCGCCCACATGTGGCCACCCACCACTGCCGCTACATCTGGCTCGCCGCCGACTTCGCCTTCGACGCCTTCCGCTTCGAGATCGCCGAGACCGAACACGGTGCGATGCAACTGCACGGCTACCCGTACGCGGCCGACGCCTCCACCGTGATCGTCGAGATGCGGGAAGAGGTCTGGCAGGCCGCCGGGTTCGCGGAACTCGACGAGCAGGGGTCCGTCGACCGCTGCGCCAAGATCTTCGCGGAGGCGCTGCACGGGCGGCCGCTGAAATCCAACAAGTCGGCCTGGACGACGTTCCGCACGGTTGTCAACGAGCGCTGGTCGCACGGCAACATCGTGCTGCTCGGCGACGCCGCCCACACCGCCCACTTCTCCATCGGCTCCGGCACCAAGCTCGCGGTCGAGGACGCCCTCGCCCTCGCCGCCTGTCTGGAGGAACAGCCCGACATCGCCGGCGCGCTCGGCGCGTACGAGGAGGAGCGTAAACCGGTCGTCGCCTCCACCCAGCGGGCCGCCCGCGCCAGCCTGGAGTGGTTCGAGAACCTCGGGCTCTACCTCGACCAGCCCTCCCTCCAGTTCGCGTTCAACCTGCTCACCCGCAGCCGCCGCGTCACCCACGACAACCTGCGCCTGCGCGACGCCGGCTTCACCGAGGCCGTGGAGCGCGACTTCGGCTGCCCCACCGGCACACCGCCGATGTTCACCCCGTTCCGGCTGCGCGGCCTGACCCTGCGCAACCGGGTCGTCGTGTCCCCCATGGACATGTACACCGCCAGCGACGGCGTCCCCGGCGACTTCCACCTCGTCCACCTCGGCTCCCGCGCCCTCGGCGGCGCCGGCCTGGTGATGACCGAGATGGTGTGCGTCAGCCCCGAAGGGCGCATCACTCCCGGCTGCACCGGCCTCTACACCGGCAGGCAGGCCGACTCCTGGAAGCGCATCGTCCAGTTCGTGCACGACCGGGCACCCGGCACCGCGATCGGTGTGCAGCTCGGCCACAGCGGACGCAAGGGCTCGACCAAGCTGATGTGGGAGGGCATGGACGAGCCGCTGGACGACGGCAACTGGCCGCTCGTGGCCGCGTCCCCGATCCCCTACAAGCCGAACAGCCAGACCCCGCGCGAACTCAGCCGCTCCCAGCTCACCGACATCCGCGAACAGTTCACCTCCGCCGCCTGGCGCGCCGCCCGCGCCGGCTTCGACCTGCTCGAACTGCACTGCGCGCACGGCTATCTGCTCTCCGGCTTCCTCTCCCCGCTCACCAACCGGCGCACCGACGCCTACGGCGGCACCCTGGAGAAACGACTCCGCTTCCCGCTGGAGGTCTTCGACGCCGTACGCAGCGTATGGCCCGAGGAACGGCCCATGACCGTCCGTGTCTCCGCCACCGACTGGGCCGAGGGCGGCAATGACGCCGAGGACGCCGTGGAGATCGCCCGCGCCTTCGCCGCGCACGGCGCCGACGCGATCGACGTGTCGACCGGGCAGGTCGTGGCCGACGAGCGGCCGGAGTTCGGGCGGTCGTACCAGACGCCGTACGCCGACCGGATCCGCCACACCACCGGTCTGCCGGTGATCGCGGTCGGCGCGATCTCCTCCTGGGACGACGTCAACTCCCTCATCCTGGCCGGCCGTACGGACCTGTGCGCGCTCGCCCGCCCGCACCTCTACGACCCGCACTGGACCCTGCACGCGGCGGCGGAGCAGGGCTACGCCGGTCCGGGCGTCGTCTGGCCGGCGCCGTACCGGGCGGGCAGCCGCCGACCGCAGACGGGCCGCACGGACGCCCCCAAGCCGCGGCTGACGCTGGGGACCTGAGGGCTGCTGCCTGGGGGCCGGAATTCACAGACCGGAATTCACAGACCGGCGTAGGTCGCCCCCGCGTCCCGCAGGCGCTCGTGCAGTCCCCGGAAGACGGCGGCCGAGCGCGCGCCCGGCCAGTCCGCGGGCAGCAGCCGGGCGGGCAGTCCGGGGTCGGTGTAGGGGAGGTGGCGCCAGGAGTCCAGGGCGAGGAGATAGTCGCGGTACGCCTCCTCCAGCGGGGTGTCCGCCCGCCGCTCCCACGCGTGCAGCACGGGCTCGTGCCGGTCGAGGAACGCGTCGTGCTCCTTGGCGATCGCGGCCAGGTCCCACCAGCGGGCCACGGCCTCGGTGGTCGGTGTGAAGCCGAGGTGCTCGCCGCGGAAGAAGTCCACGTACTCCTCCAGGCGGAGCCGCTGAAGGGTGTGCCGGGCCTCCTCGTACAGCTGCGCCGGCGCGATCCACACGCCCGGCGCCGCCGTCCCGAAGCCGAGGCCGGCCAGCCTGGAGCGCAGCACATGCCGCTTCTGCCGCTCCGACTCCGGCACCGAGAACACCGCGAGCACCCAGCCCTCGTCGTCGGGCGGCGCGGCGGTGTAGATGCGGCGGTCGCCGTCGTGGAGCAACTGGCGGGCGTCCGGCGACAGTTCGTACCCGGCCGCGCCCTGCGCCGTCCGGGCCGGCAGCAGCAGCCCGCGCCGCTTCAGCCGGGACACCGACGAGCGTACGGACGGGGCGTCCACGCCGACCGCGGCCAGCAGTCTGATCAGCTCCGCGACCGGCACGGGGCCGGGCATGTGGCGGCCGTAGGCGCCATAGAGCGTGACAATCAGAGACCGTGGTGCATGCTGGTCGGACACGTTGATCATCTTAGGTCGTACGGATCAGTGCCGGTCACCCCGTGGGTCGCCGCCGTCGCGCAGCCGGAACCGCTGGAGCTTTCCGGTAGCGGTGCGCGGCAGCGCGTCCAGGAAGACGATCTCACGCGGGGACTTGTACGGCGCCAACTCCGCCTTGACGAAAGCGCGCAGGGCCTCGGCGTCGCGTCGCGCACCCTCCCTGAGCACGGCGTATGCCACGACGACCTGGCCGCGCGCCTCGTCGGGCCGGCCCACCACCGCCGTCTCCAGGACATCCGGGTGGCGCAGCAGGGCCTCCTCGACCTCCGGTCCTGCGATGTTGTAACCGGCTGAGATGATCATGTCGTCCGCGCGGGCTACGTAGCGGAAGTAGCCGTCACTCTCCCGGATGTAGGTGTCGCCGGTGACGTTCCAGCCGTGGCGCACGTACTCGCGTTGCCGTGGGTCGGCGAGATAGCGGCAGCCGACGGGGCCGCGCACGGCGAGCAGGCCGGGCTCCCCGTCGGGCAG
The DNA here is from genome assembly GCF_042657965.1 of Streptomyces coerulescens. Classification (NCBI taxonomy): domain Bacteria; kingdom Bacillati; phylum Actinomycetota; class Actinomycetes; order Kitasatosporales; family Streptomycetaceae; genus Streptomyces; species Streptomyces coerulescens. Next base: position 1,288,708 of record NZ_JBHSKM010000002.1, on the reverse strand, counting down.
GTCCCGGCCCTCGTCGTCGATCACGCGCGCGTGCCAGCCGGGGACCGGGACGCCCGTCGTCCCGGGCCTGATGTTCTCGTCGGCGGCGGAGATGAAGATGTGCAGCAGTTCGGTGGCTCCGATGCCGTTGATGATGCGAAGCCCGGTCCGCTCGTGCCAGGCCTGCCAGGTGGCGGCGGGCAGGTTCTCGCCCGCCGAGACACAGCGGCGCAGGGAGGAGATGTCGTTCGAGTCGAGTTCGTCGAGCATCGCGCGGTACGCCGTCGGCGCGGTGAACAGCACCGACACCCGGTGCTCGGCGATCGCCGGCAACAACTGCTTGGGGCCGGCCTGTTCCAATAGCAGGGCGCTGGCGCCGGCCCGCATCGGGAAGACGACGAGCCCGCCGAGCCCGAAGGTGAAGCCGAGCGGGGGACTGCCGGCGAAGACATCGCCCACATGTGGTCGCAGCACATGTTCCGAGAAGGTGTCGGCTATCGCGAGCAGATCCCGGTGGAAGTGCATACAGCCCTTGGGCCGTCCGGTGGTACCGGAGGTGAAGGCGATGAGCGCGACGTCGTCGGACGCGGTGTCGGCTGCCGGGTAGGGCGTGTCGGGCGCGGGGCGGCGCAGCAGGTCGTCGGGGGCGTCGCCGCCGTACGTCGTGATCCGCAGGTCGGGTATCTCGGCCTTGGCGAGGTCGTCCACGGCGCGGATGTCGCACAGCGCGTGCCGCACCTGGGCGATCTCGCACATGGTCCGCAGCTCGTGCGGGCGCTGCTGGGCCAGCACGGTGACGGCGACCGCACCCGCCTTCAGCACCGCGAGCCAGCAGGCGGCCAGCCACGGTGTGGTCGGGCCACGCAGCAGCACCCGATTGCCCGGGACAACACCGAGGTGGCTGGTGAGCACATGGGCGAGCCGGTCCACCTGGGCCCGCAGTGTGCCGTACGTCCATGTGTCGCCGGACGGGGTGTGGAACACGGGCCGCTCGTCGTCGGGGCCGTCGAGCAGTTCGGCCGCGGCGTTGAGCCGTTCGGGGTAGTGCAGCCCCGGCAGGTCGAACGGGAGCTCGGGCCACTGGTCGGGCGGTGGCAGATGCTCGCGGGCGAAGGTGTCGACGTGGGCGGAGCGGTGCAGACCGGCCATGGCGGTTCGCCCCCTTGCCTTGTGGGCTGCCTGATGGGCGTCGTGCTTGTGGGCGTCGTGGTGGGCTCGCACATGGAGCGTATCGTGTTGGTGACGACAGTCAATGGCGCGCGATATCGTCGAAGAGGCCCGTCGAGAAGGTCAACCGAGAAGGTCCGCCGAGTGGGTCCGTCGCGGACGGCTCCCAGGGAGGTCGGCAATGCCCGCATTCTCGCTCGATCCGTCACAGACCGCCTGGTGTGCCGAACTCCGCGACCTGGCCGCGGAACAACTGCGCCCGCTCGCGGACAAGGGCGAACCGGGGCACGTCAACCGTCCCCTGGTCGCCGAACTCGGTCGGCTGGGACTGCTGGAGCGGCTCTTCACCTCCGGAGCGTTCGACCTGTGCCTCATGCGTGAGTCCCTCGCCTACGCCTGTACGGAGGCCGAGACCGCGCTCGCCCTCCAGGGCCTGGGCGCGCATCCCGTCCACGCCCACGGCACCAAGGCCCAACGGGACCGATGGCTGCCCAGGGTGGCTGACGGAACCGCGGTGGCGGCCTTCGCGCTGAGCGAGCCGGGCGCGGGCTCGGACGCGGCGGCCCTGAGCCTGCGGGCAGACCCGGAGCCACATGCTGACGCGGGACAGGGCGACGCGCCCCCGAAGGGGCGCGGGGCGGTGTCGACAAGCGGCTCCGCCGCGGGGCGCGACAAGCCCCCACCGGCCGGCAGCCCGCAAACCTCCAGCCCCGGGCAGACGCTGCACGCCACCCCCGACGGCGGCAGCCGCTGGCGGCTCACCGGCGAGAAGTGCTGGATCTCCAACGCCCCCGAAGCCGACTTCTACACCGTCTTCGCCCGCACCACCCCGGGCGCGGGTGCGCGCGGCGTCACCGCCTTCCTGGTCCCCGCCGACCGCCCCGGCCTGACCGGCACCGGCCTCGACATGCTCTCCCCGCACCCCATCGGCAGCCTCGCCTTCGACGCCGTCCCCGTCACCGCGGACGACCTGCTCGGCGAGCCCGACCGGGGCTTCCGGGTCGCGATGGGCACTCTCAACCTCTTCCGGCCCAGCGTCGGCGCCTTCGCCGTCGGCATGGCTCAGGCCGCCCTGGAAGCGACCCTCGCCCACACGGCCGAACGGGACGCGTTCGGCGGCAAGTTGAGCGACCTCCAGACCGTCGCCCACCAGGTCGCCGAGATGGCCCTGCGCACGGAGGCGGCCCGCCTCATGGTGTACGCGGCGGCCACGGCGTACGACGAGAAGGCCCCCGACGTGCCGGGGCGCTCGGCGATGGCGAAGCTGCTCGCCACGGAGACCGCGCAGTACGTCGTCGACGCGGCGGTCCAGTTGCACGGGGCCCGTGCCCTGCGCCACGGCCATCTGCTCGAACACCTCTACCGCGAGGTGCGCGCCCCGCGCATCTACGAGGGCGCCAGCGAGGTGCAACGCGGCATCATCGCCAAGGAGTTGTACGCGACCACGGAGGCCGGCCAGTGAGCACCGAGCGCATCAACCCGCCCGATCTCTCCCCGCCCACCGGCTTCTCCCACGCGGTGCTCGCCACCGGCTCCCGCGTGGTCTTCCTCGCCGGGCAGACCGCGCTCGACTCCGACGGCAAGGTGGTCGGGGAGACACTGCCGGAGCAGTTCGAGCGGGCGCTCACCAATCTGCTGACCGCGCTGGCGGCGGCCGGCGGAACACCGGCCGACCTCGCCCGGGTCACCGTCTACGCCACCGACGTGGCGGCATATCGCGCGCATGTCGCCGAACTCGGCCGTGTGTGGGGCCGGTTGGCGGGCCGGACCTATCCGGCGATGGCGGTCGTCGAGGTCGTGCGCCTGTGGGACGAACAGGCGATGGTGGAACTCGACGGCTTCGCCGTACTGCCGTAGGGGCCGGCCGTGGTGCGGTTGGGCCTGGCCGTGGTGCCGTAGGGCCTGCCCGTGGTGCCGTCAGGCCCGGCCGTGTTGCCGTCCGGCCCGGCCCTATCGCCGCGTGTCGGGCTCACGCCGCCATAGCGAGGCGGTCGGCCGGCACCCGGTGCGGGGCGACCACGCTGCCGTCGGGCAGCAGTTCACCACTGTCGTCGAACACGATGGCGCCATTGCACAGCAGGCTCCAGCCCTGCTCTGGGTGTGCGGCCACCACATGGGTGCTGTGGTCGTCGGAGGAGGAAGGGCACGAAGGCTGGTGTGAACACATGGCGCACCTCCACATAGGGCGGACGAGCGGTGTGGGTCGTCCATATGGGTAGACCATGCCCGCCCTGCGAACTCATCGGAACGGCCCACTGTGAACCGTGACAACACGCGGACAACTCTCTGACCGATCCACGAAGGTCGGGGCGGACTCGCCACCGAAGGGGTGACGATCACGTCCCGGGGCGCACCCGCCGGGTACCAGTGGAAGCCCCCACTCCGCTCATCGGGAGGTCATCCCATGCCCCTGCGCCCCGCACTAGCCACCGCAGTCGGCGCCGCGCTGTTCCTGCTGGTCGCCGCGCCCTCGGCTCCCGCCGACACCGACAAGTCCACCGAGGCCGAGGAGACCGTCACCGAGTCCGTGACCATCGATGGCCCGGCCCGGATGGCCGCGGACGGCAACGTCACCGTCTCCGGCACCTACCGCTGTGTCGACAGCAAGGGACCGACGTTCGTGAGTTCCTCCATCGGTCAGCAGGCCACCGCCAACCGGTACGCCATCGGCGGCACCGTCGCCGAGTGCGACGGCAAGACGCACCGCTGGAAGAACAAGAGCAAGCCCGTCCCGTCCACCCTCGAACACGGCAAGGCGGAAGTCGAGGCCACCATCGTGGAACTGCGCCCCACGGAGGGCCTGGGCGGCCTGCCGCTGCCCCACTTCCACGCGCTGGCGAAGAAGAACCTCACCCTGTCGAAGGCCTGACGGCGTTCGACGCCGCCCGCCCCCGCGCCGCGCCCTTCCGACCGGAAGAGCGCGGCGCGTGCTCTGTGCGGGGTCAGAACGCGGCCGGCGCACGGACGACCAGGTCGGCGCGATGTCCGTGACCACGTCTTCCCGCACGCCGCCCATCCGGCAGCGCCCGGCCTCGACGAGGACGCAGCGGGTGTCGAGTCGGTGGCGGACGGCGAGGACGGCCGGGGCGGGAAGGATGGGCAAGGGCGGGAAGGATAGGCAGGGCGGTGGGGACGGCCAAGGCGGTGGGGACGGCCGAGGCGGCAGGGCAGGCCAAGGCGGTGGGGACGGCCGAGGCGGCAGGGCAGGCCGAGGCGGGGAGGGCGGCCAGGGCGACCGGCGACCAAGAAGGCCAGGGCGACCGGCGACCAAGAAGGCCAGGTGGGCCACGTCGGCCGCCACAGCCGTACGGTCTGAGGCATCCGCGAGAGCGGCGTAACGTCGTCTGTGTGGAGCCCACGGCCGCCGGTCTTTTCTCGCGCGCGGCGCACGAGCTCGCCTCGCGAACCGACGAGCTCACCGCCGACGTGGAACAACGCCTGCGGCGCGAGCTGCCCGCGCTGTGGGAGGACCCGGACGTGGCCCGGACGGCCGCCGAGAGCGTCGTCGAGCACGTAGCCGCCGCCCTGTTCGGGCTGGAGCACGCCATAGAGCCGGATCTGATCGAACTGCCGTCGACCGAGGTGGAGCGCGCGCGGGTCTTCGCCCGGCACGGTACGCCCCTCAGCGCGATGCTGCGCGCCCTCCGGCTGGCGGAGGAGATCGTCATCGACCGGCTGTTCGCGGAACTGCCCCGGCTCAGCCAGGACGCCGAGCAGGTCAGCGCGGCGGCGCGGCAGATCAACTTCGTATCGACGGCGTATGTGGACCGGGTGTCGGAGCGGAGCGTCCTGACCTTCCAGACGGAGCGGGACAAGCGGCTGCGGTGGCGGTCGGCGATGGTGAACGAGGCCAGCATGTGCATCGGCACCACCCTGGACATCGCCCGCACCACCCAGGAGCTGGCGGACTTCGCCACCAGGCAGTTCGCCGACCTGGTCACCGTGGATCTGCTCGACGCGGTGCTGCGCGGACAGGACGTGACGGGGGAGGGCCCGCTGATGCTGCGCCGGATGGCCCAGGGACCGGATGCGGACGGGGCCGGACTCGAGCCCTCGATCGAGCCGCGGCAGCTGCACGCCTGCGCGGAGGGATCACCGGGCGCGGACGCCCTGAGCAGTGGACGGCCCAGCCGGCAGCGGCACGGCGGGGCGCCCAGTGCCCCGCGAGCCCACTCGACCCTGGTCGTGCCGCTGCGCGCCCGGGGCACCACGCTGGGCGTCGCCGAGTTCCACCGTCACGGCACCGCCGCGCCGTACGACGACGAGGATCTGCTGCTCGCCCAGGAGATCGCCGTGCGGGCGGCGGTCGCCGTCGACAACGCCCGCCGCTACACCCACGCCCGCGCCACCGCGATCACCCTCCAGCGCAGCCTGCTGCCCCGGGAGGCGCCGCGGCAGTCGGCCGTGGACGTCGCCTACCGCTATCGGCCGGCCGGCTCCGAGTCCGGGGTGGGCGGCGACTGGTACGACGTCATCCCGCTGTCCGGTGCGCGGGTGGCCCTCGTGGTGGGCGACGTGGTCGGCCACGGCATCCGCGCCGCCGCCACCATGGGCCGGCTGCGGACAGCCGTACGCACCCTGGCCGACATCGATCTGCCGCCCGACGAACTGCTCACCCACCTCGACGACGTCGTCCTGCGCCTGGCCACCGAGGCGAGCACGGACCCGGACGCCGACCCCGAGGCGGATGTCGGCCGGGACGACGGCGCCACCTGCCTCTACGCCGTCTACGACCCCGTAGCGCGCCGCTGCACCCTGGCCCGCGCGGGGCACGTGCCGCCGGCCGTGGTGGTCCGCGACGGCACCGCGGACATCCTGGAACTGCCTCCGGGCCCGCCGCTCGGCCGGGGCGGCCTGCCGTTCGAGACGCTGGAGATCGACCTGCCCGAGGGCACCCTGATCGCCCTGTGCACCGACGGCCTGATCGAGGCCCGCGCCCCCGCGACGGCCTCCGGGGACGGCTCCCCTGTCTCCGCGACGGCCTCCGGGGACCGTTCCTCCGCCCCCGCCCCCGCCACGGCGACCGGGAACGGCTCATCCACCCCCGACACGCGCACCCCCGACACGCGCACCCCCGACATCGCCGCCGGCCTCGCGACGCTGCGGCGGATCCTCGCCCGGCCGGCCCCCTCCCTGGAGGCGACCTGCGACGCCGTGCTGGAGGCCCTGCTGCCCACCCGGCCGGACGACGACATCGCACTGCTACTCGCCCGCACCCGTGCCCTCGGCGACGACCAGGTCGCCACCTGGGAGTTGGAGGCGGATCCGGCGGTCGTCGCCCGGGCCCGGTCGGACGTGTCCCGGAAACTGACCGACTGGGACCTGGGGGAACTCGCCTTTGTCGCCGAGCTGGTGGTCAGCGAGCTGGTCACCAACGCCATCCGCTACGGCAGTTCACCGATCCGCCTGCGCCTCATCCACGACCGTTCCCTCCTCTGCGAGGTCTCGGACGCCGGCAGTACCACCCCGCATCTGCGCCGCGCCCGCGTCTTCGACGAGGGCGGACGCGGTCTGCTGCTGGTCGCCCAGCTCGCCGGGCAGTGGGGCACCCGCCACGCCCGGCGCGGCAAGACGGTCTGGGCCGAGCTGAAGGAGAACGCGGAGTTCCCGGCGTTGGCCTTCGAGTAGGGCGGGGCCGCGGCACAGCGCCGCGGTGTCACTTGGCGCCGGGCTGGACGAGCTTGAAGAACAGCCGGGCGCCGGCGCGCCGTGCGGACTGACGCAGCCGTACCGGGAGCGGGCAGGACGGGGCAGGCGCCGCGGCGCCCCGGGCCAGCCGGGGGAAGAGGGCCTCGGCGTTGGTGCGGTTGACGGCAGCGAGGGTGTCGGCGGCGACGCCGTCGTCCAGCCCGTTGGCGAAGTACTGGCCCGCCGCGGCCGGCGCGAAGGGCCAGTCGCTGCCGAACAGGACGTGCCCCGGCCGGGCGAAGGAGAGCAGCGTGGGCAGCGCGGCCGGACTGGAGGACAGCGCGGTGTCGAAGTAGAAGCCCTGGAAGTCCTCCAGGACGTCGCGGGGGCCGCGCCCGATGTCGGCGGCGATGGCGACGGCCATGCGGTGGGAGGCGTACGGCAGGAAGCCGCCGCCGTGGCTGAGGACGAACCGGATGTTCGGGTGGCGGCGCGGGACGCCGTTGCGGACCAGCAAGTACGCGGCGCGGGTGGTGTCGAGGAGGAAGTCCGCGGCGAACGGCGGGATGCCCTCGACGGCGGGCGCGGGCAGATCGGCCGGGTGGACGAGGACGACGGCACCGTGCTCGTCGAGGACCCGCCACAGGGCGTCCTGTCCCTCGGCGCCCAGATAGGGGCCCTGGTTGTTGGCGAGCAGGGTGACGCCGTCGGCGCCCAGTTCGGTGAGCGCCCGCTCGGCCTCCCGCGCCGACGCGGTGACGTCGGGCATGGGCAGCGTGGCGAACCAGCCGAAGCGGGAGGGGTGTTCGGTGCTCAGGGCGGCGCAGAAGTCGTTGAGCCGCTGGGCCAGATCGGCCGCCTCGCCCGGCTCGGTGAGAAATCCGGTGCCGGGGGTGGAGACCGACAGGATCGCCGTCTCGGTGCCCAGCAGGTCCATCTGCTCCAGTGCCGCCCCGGGACTCCACTCGGGCAGGGCGCGTCCGCCCGCCTCGACGATGCCGTACCTGGCGAGCGCCTCCCGGTAGAGGGGCGGGACGAGGTGCTGATGGACGTCGATCCGGCGGAGTGCGGTGGTCATGGTGCTGCCTCTCGGCGTGCTCGGGGGAGTGGGCCTGCGTATCGGCACTTGACCGGCCCTTACGCCGACCTTACCGTAGCGTCCATTCCAATTGGAGTGAACGCTACAGCAACGACGGGGCAGCCGCGAGCTGTGACGAGCTGTGGACAACCGCGACAGGGACGACAGTGAGGTGGCCTGATGAGTGGGATCAGCGCCGGGAACAGGGCCGGAGCCGGGGCCGACGACGGGAGCGGTGACGCCGTGTACGACGTGGCGGTGATCGGGTACGGCCCCACGGGCGTGACCGCCGCGAATCTGCTGGGCGCGGCGGGCCTGCGGGTCGTCGTCCTGGAGCGCGACGCCGAGATCTACTCCCGGGCCCGGGCGGTCTCCACCGACGAGGAGGTCCTGCGGATCTGGCAGCGCATCGGCCTGGCCGACCGTCTCGAGCAGGACATGCTCGCCGACCGGCCGCTCGACTTCGTCGACGCGCGCGGCCGCGCCTTCCTCAGCGCACACCCCGCTCCGCGCGGGCACGGCCACCCGCCGCAGATGTTCCTCCACCAGCCCGCGCTGGAAGAGGTTCTGCGCGACGGAGTCGACCGCTACCCCAACGTCGAGGTGCGGCTGCGACACGAGTGCCTGCGGCTGCGCCAGGACGCCGACGCGGTGGAACTGACCGTGGTGGGCACCGCGGACGACTCCGTACGACGACTGCGCGCCCGGTACGTCATCGCGGCCGACGGCGGCTCCAGCCTCACCCGCGCACAGCTCAACGTGGGCTACGAAGGACGGACGTACGAGGACCGATGGGTCGTCATCGACACCAGGATGATCGAGCCCTGGCCGGACCACGACCGGCTGCGCTTCCGCTGCGACCCGGCCCGCCCGGCGGTCGACTGCCCGACCCCGCTCGGGCACCACCGCTGGGAGTTCCCGATCCTGCCGGGCGACGACGAGACGTATCTGACGACCGACGACGCGATCTACTCGATGGTGTCGCGATACGGGATCGGCCGGGACCGGATCGAGATCCTGCGCGCCACCGTCTACAGCCATCACGTCCGCTTCGCCGCCCGTTTCCGGGTGGGCCGGGTCTTCCTCGCCGGTGACGCCGCCCATGCCATGCCGCCGTGGATCGGGCAGGGCATGGCCGCCGGCGTGCGCGACGTGGCGAACCTGTGCTGGAAGCTCGACGCCGTGCTGCGCGGAGAACTGCCCGAGTCGCTGCTCGACAGCTACGAGGCCGAACGCAAGCCGCACGTCAAGGAGGTCACCCGGCGGGCGGTGTTCGTCGGCCGGATCATCACCGAGCGGCGCCTCGCGGTCACCCGGGTCCGGGACACGGTGCTGCCGCTGCTGAACCGCGTACCGGGCCTCGGCGGCCGGCTCCAGGACTCCCACTGGATCCCCGTCGCCCATTACGCCGACGGCTTCCGCGCCCGCCGCTCCCGCATCGGGTCCCGTACGGCGGCCTCCCGCACCACGGCCCCCGGCCACCAGATCCCCCAGCCCTGGGTCATCGCCCCCGACGGCGCCCGGGTCCGCCTGGACGACGTGCTCGGCGGCCGCTGGCTGCTCCTGCACGGCGCACCGTCGACCCCGCAGCCCGCGTGGGAGCGCTACGGGGTCCCCGCCCTGACCGTCCTGCCGGCCGGCTCAACTCCCGCCGAGGGCGCGGTCGTCGACTGCGACGGCGTGCTGCGGGCCTGGCTGACCCGGCACCGCGCCGCCACCCTTGCCCTGCGCCCGGACGCCTACGTCTATGCGGCCGCCCCAGCCGACGCCCCGCTCCCACCGCCCCCGGCCGGATTCACCCCGACGCCCCCACGGGCGCCCACCGCGCCCACCGCGACTGACATGACCGGCTCGATCACCGCGACTGCCGCGACCGGCTCGACTGCCGCGACCGGGGCGACGGGATCGACCACCGCGACGGGATCGGCCGGACCGACCACCGTGACCGGATCGACCGGATCGACCGGATCGATCGGACCGACCATCGCGACCGCGACGACCCCCTGGACCACGCCCCAAGGAACGCCATGAGCACCCACACCCCACCCCCATTCCCGCCGATGCACGAGTCGCTGGTCGGCGTCCTCGGCAGGAGGATCTTCGTCGCGGAGACCGGCGACGGCCCACCCGTCCTGCTGCTGCACGGCGGCGGTCCAGGCGCTTCCGGCGTCTCCAACTACGCCCGCAACATCGCCGACCTGGCCAAGGAGTACCGGGTCATCGTCCCCGACCTGCCCGGCTACGGCCGCAGCACCAAGGGCGTGGACGGCGCCGACCCCTTCGGACACCTCGCCACCGGCATCCGCGGCCTGCTCGACGAACTCGGCCTGGACAAGGCACACCTGGTCGGCAACTCCTACGGCGGTGCCTGTGCCCTGCGCCTCGCCCTGGACACCCCCGACCGGGTCGACCATATGGTCCTGATGGGCCCCGGCGGCGTCGGCACCACCCGCGCGCTGCCGACGCCGGGCCTGACCAGCCTGCTCAACTACTACTCCGGGGACGGCCCTTCGCGGCTGAAGCTGGAGAAGTTCATCCGCACCTACCTCGTCTTCAACGCCGCCGACGTCCCCGACAGCGTGATCGACGCGCGCTACCGCGACAGCGTCGACCCGGAGGTGGTGGCGGCCCCGCCGCTGCGCCGCCCGTCCGGTCCGAACGCGCTGCGCACGCTGTGGCGGATGGACTTCACCCGCGACGCCCGCCTCGCCCGGCTGCCCGTGCCGACCCTGGTGCTGTGGGGCGCGGCCGACAAGGTCAACCGTCCGTCCGGCGGCCGGATGCTGGCCGACCGTATGCCCAACTGCGACCTGTACGAGGTCGCCAACACCGGGCACTGGGTGCAGTTCGAACGTGCCGAGCTGTTCAACCGGCTCTGCGCCGACTTCCTGGCGGGCCGCCGATGAACCAGAACGTCTTCGGCGCGGTCCACCTCGGCTACATCGTCATCGAGACCAACCGCTTCGCCGACTGGCGCCGCTTCGGAACCGACGCCATCGGCATGCACCACGACGACCTCGACACCGACCTGATGCGTTTCCGCCTCGACGACCAGGAGTGCCGCTTCCTGCTACGGCGCGGGCCGGCCGAGGACGTCGTGGCCACCGGCTGGCACCTCGACGACCACACCACCTTCGAGCAGATCGAGGCCCGGGTCCGTGCCCACGGCGTTCCCGTCGTGCACGGCTCTGCCGAGGAGGCGAGGATGCGCGGCGTCGAACGCCTGCTGCGCTTCCCCGGCCCCAAGGGCATCACCCAGGAGATCTACACCACCCCGGTCATCTCACCGCGGCCCCTGAAGATGCCGGCGTCCGGCTGGGTCACGGGCGACTCGGGCATGGGCCATGTCGCCCTCACCTCCACCCGGCCGGCCCTGATACGCGGCTACTTCAACACCGTCTTCGACGCCCGTCTCACCGACTGCATCGACGAGACGATCAGCGGCGTCAAACTCAAGATCCGCTTCCTGCGGGTCAACGAACGCCACCACTCCATCGCCGTCGCCGCCGTCCGCGGCCTGCCGATCGACCCGATCCGCACCCGCGTCCAGCACCTCAACATCCAGGCCGCGACCCTCGACGACGTCGCCCGCAGCTACCAGCGCGTCCATGAACTCGGCTTCGACATGGCCCTGTCCGTGGGTCAGCACACCAACGACAAGGAGCTGTCCTACTACGCCCGCACCCCGTCCGGCTTCGAGTGGGAGGTCGGCTGGAACCCGGTCGTCATCGACGAGTGCACCTGGGAACCCTCCACCCACCAGGGCATCAGTATCTGGGGTCACACCCCCGTGGGCCAGACCATCATCGACAAACTCGCCCAGTTCCGCCAGGCCACCCGCTCCCTGACCCGCCCCGAACAAACGGTCCCCGCCCTCAGCACCCCGGGCATCCCCGACGACTGACCCGCCCCGGGCCGCACAACACAACGGGCCCCGTCTGTGGACGGGGCCCGTGATCGAGCGCCGGGCAGGCCTTGCACCTGCATCTCCCCACAGGAAGTGGGGCGTCTTTCCTTGGACCACCAACGCAACACCAGCCAACCGAACTTCCGGCGACCGGCTCTGAAACAAGCTTAACCCACACGGCCCTGTGCCTCGCACGCCGTCAGGCTCGGCTGAGCACGTCGGATTGTCAGTGGCCGGTGATACGTGTACGGCATGGACGACGCGATCTCGGATGCGATGGCCCTGATGTGCGACGCCTTCCCGGCGGAGGTCCGCCACCGTCCCTTGGGCTGGGAGGCGCTTCGGGAGTGGGAGCACAGGCACAGCGTGGTGCTGCCCGAGCCGTATCGCACTTTCGTGGCCGAGATCGCGAACGGTACCCACGACGGCCCGCCGGACGAGGGTGGCCTGTTGCCCTTGGGGGAGAAGCCGGACAGCTGGGCCGTCTGGGAAGCGGACTGCTGGATGAGTCCGCTGCCGTTCGACGGCACACCGGCTCGCGCGCCTGGCCGGCCCTTCCCTCTCGAGGAGGAGTGGCAGTGGGAGTACGACTACGACGACCACACGCGCCGCTCGTCTCTGTTGCACCACACTTACCAACACGGCTCGGTGCTGCTGGGCAGCGACAAGCCCGGAGACTATTGGACGCTGGTGGTGACCGGGCCGCAGCGCGGTCGTGTGTGGTGGCTCCGAGACGGATGCGCCACACCGTATTCAGGCTCCCCGGCCCAACAGCCCAGGCCCGATTTCCGGCACTGGGTGAGGGACTGGCACGTCGGTCAGGGGTGGTGGCGGGCCGAGTAGCCCCACCGCACGCCGGCTCGGAGCAGTCGCGGGCTTCCGCCACCTGCTTTCCGCCCGCCAAACCTTGAGTCGGGGGGCTTGCGGAGCACGCCTAAGAGGTTGTCCAGACGGTGCTGTGACCTGCCGAGACCGGCCGGAGCAGGTCGTTGACCTGCGTGAATGCCCTTTCGGCTGTTTCAGGCTCGTACCGGCTGATGCAGCCGGAAGTCCCAGGAAAGTCCCAGTGAACTCCCACTGGCAGGAGCCACTGGATCGAATCGTCGCCATTCCCACACCGTTCTCGTTCATCGAGGCGACCCTGCGTTGAATCTCGGGCCACCCTTTTACGGTCAATTCCCCGGGCTGTGCCTGCCCGACGTTCCCACGAAAACGTCGGGCAGGCACAGCCCCTTTGACGTTCGCGGTCCTCGCAACAACTGTCCGTCCCGCAGCAATTTTTGATGACTGTCGCGCGTCAACGCTGGCTAGGTTTGACCGCGTTCACGCCAGAAGCGCTCGAGAAAAGAAACGGACATGTCCGTGGTAAAGAAAGGGATTTCCCGCATGGTGCCGCTTGATTCACCGGTGTTCTCCCGCCGCAGGGCCCTCACCTCGCTGGCCGGTGCCGCCGTGGCCGGCGCCGCGCTCGCCGCGGGTGCGCGTCCCGCCCTCGCCGCGGACGAGGACGGCCCGGCCCTGCCGGGGGAGCGCGCCGGCGGTCTGCCTCTGGTCATCCACAACAACAGCGGTGAGTTCGCCAACCGCAACGTCCACCTCTACATAGTCGGCAGCCGGGGCGACCGTCAGGTCCGGGTCACACCTCGCGGCACGGTCGAGCCGGTCAAGGTCTCCGACAACAAGGACAACGGCTTCACCGACTACGCCATCCCGCTCGACGCCCGCGGCACCACGCGGATCCGGCTGCCGCACATGTCCGGCCGGATCTACGTGTCCCTGGGCGGCAAGCTCAAGCTCAAGGCCGTCCAGGACGGGGCCGGGCGGCCCGCGCTCCAGCACCCGGCGGGCTGGGTGAAGAACGACCCCAACTTCCCCGTGCTGCACGACTTCGTGGAGTTCACGCACAACGAGTCCGGCATGTTCTGCAACACCACCATGGTCGACATGTTCAGTGTGCCGCTGATGATCCGGCTCTCCGGGAACCGGGACCAGACCACCGGCACGATGCGGCAGGGCGGCCGGGCCCGCATCTTCCGGGCCATGGAGAACACCCCCGGCTTCGGAAGGCTGGTCGTCGGCGAACGGCGGGTCATCGCGCCGAGTCACGGACTCGACGCGGGCCGGTTCGGCAAGCACTACTTCGACCCGTACATCGACAGGGTCTGGCAGACCTACCGGCAGCAGCCGCTCCATGTCCGTACCGTCGCAGGTGCGTTCACCGGCCGGGTCGACAACGGCAAGCTCACCTTCCACGGCCCGGCGACGGTCTCCTTCGCCAAGCCCTCCACCCGCGACGTGCTCTTCTGCGACGGCGCGCTCGCCGCCCCCAACGACGGGGTCACCGGTCCAGTCGCCGCGATCCTGGGCGCCGGCTTCAACCGCTCCACGCTGCTCAGCCATCCGAAGCAGCCCACCACCCGCGCGGCGACCTTCTACAAGCCGGAGATCACCAACCACTATGCGCGTGCCATCCACGCCCAGATGGGCAACGGCAAGGCGTACGGCTTCGCCTTCGACGACGTCGCCGAGTGGGCGTCGTACATCCAGGACACCCAGCCGCAGGCCATGCACCTGACGCTGACCCCGTTCTGACGGGCCGGTACGGCCGCTCTCCCCTTCCGATCCACTGACGAAAGGCGATCTGTCATGCCCGTTGTCCGTCGTACGCAGTCGGTCCTCGCCATCACCCTGGCGGCGGCCGTTCTCGGCGTAGCCCAGGCGTCGCCGGCGTCCGCCGTCCCGTTCGGCAAGGTCCGCCAGGGCAAGGCGACCTTCTACAACGATGCCGGTACCGGGGCCTGCGGCAAGCCTCTCGACGCCGCGACCCAGATGCTCGTGGCGGTCTCACCGAAGTGGTGGAAGGCCGACAACCCCAACCGCGACCCGCTCTGCCACGCCAAGGTCCGGTTGACCTTCCGCGGGAAGACCATCACCGTCCCGATCCGGGACAAGTGCATGGAATGCGGTCCCCATCACATCGACCTCAGCCAGCCGGCTTTCGCGAAGCTGGCCGACCCCTCCAAGGGCGTCATTCACAAGGTCAAGTGGAAGTTCGTCCGTTGACCAGCCCGTTCCTTCCGCTGACCCGTCGCTTCATTCCGTCGATCAAGAACCCATTAAATCGGGGAGTTTCCACCATGCCGAAGATGCGTACCGCTCATGCCCTTCTGACCGCCGTGCTGCTGGCGACGACCGGGGCCGGTCTCACCGCGGCGACCGCGTCCGCCGCGCCTGCCGAACTTGCCGCGCCCGCCGCGCAGGGTGACTTCGTCGTCAGCAAGGCGGAGTACAACAAGATGTTCCCGAACCACAAGCCCTTCTACAACTACGAAGCCCTGGTCAAGGCGATGAAGAAGTACCCGGCCTTCGCGGACAAGGGCAACGCCAAGACCAAGAAGCGTGAGGCGGCCGCCTTCCTCGCCAACGTCCACCACGAGACCGGCGGCGGGCGCTACATCGTCGAGCAGAACCAGGCCAACTGGCCGTCGTACTGCGACACCACGCAGCCGTACGGCTGCCCGGCGGGGCAGTCCGCGTACCACGGTCGCGGGCCGATCCAGCTCAGCTGGAACTTCAACTACAAGGCCGCCGGAGACGCGCTCGGCATCGACCTGCTCCACAAGCCGGGGCTGGTGCAGAAGAACCCCGTCGTGGCATGGAAGACGGGACTGTGGTTCTGGATGACCCAGTCCGGCGCGGGCACCATGACCCCGCACAGCGCCATGGTCAAGAGCAAGGGCTTCGGACAGACGATCCGCAGCATCAACGGCGCCATCGAGTGCAACGGCGGCAACCCGGCCCAGGTGCAGAGCCGGGTGAACACGTACAAGAAGTTCACCAAGATCCTCGACGTCAAGCCGGGCAAGAACCTCAGTTGCTGACCCGCTGAGCCGGTGCCGGACGCCCCGTGAAATCCCCGGGCGTCCGGCACCCCGATGTCATGCCCATGCCGTACCACCCCCACCTTCTTCGGAGCCGAATCCATGAGACGTACCGCGATGCTGGTCAGCGTCCTCAGCCTCGCCGCCCTGGGCGCCACCGTCGGGCCGGCGCAGGCGGGGCCCGCACCCGCCGACAGCGAGACCCGTGCCACCGCCTTCTCCGACCAGGTGCAGGACAGAGCCCTGGAGTTCTGGACCGACGCCCGGCTGAACGCCGCCAAGGAGATGGCCGCGCCCGCCACCGCCCCGCAGACGCCGGCCGTCACATCGCTCCCCACCGACGACGGCGGGCCTCGACTGTCCGTCCCGCCGGCGGTCTTCCCGGACGCGGAGACCACTGCGCCCGCCACCGACGAGACGCCCGTGTCCACGCTCGCTTCCGAGCCGAAGCCCTGGAAGCGCGGCGGGCTGATCAGCAGGACCGCGGGCAAGGTGTTCTTCGAGAACGCCGCCGGCGACCTGTTCACCTGCTCGGCGACCGTCGCCAACAGCAAGAACAAGTCGGTCGTCCTCACCGCCGGGCACTGTGTGGTGGACGCCCGCACCGGCGAGGTCTTCCGCAAGTGGATCTTCATTCCGGGCTACCACAAGGGCCGGCGCCCGCACGGCACCTTCACCGCGAAGAAGCTCTTCCACCTGAAGTCGTACGTGTCCAGCCAGGGCAATGCCAACTGGGACGTCGCCTTCGCCACCCTGCGCAAGCGTGACGGCCGCCCGCTCGCCAAGATCGTGGGTGGTGCGCAGGGCATCAAGTTCAATGCGCCGACCGGGCGTTACGTCCATTCCTTCGGCTACGGCGGTTCGCGCGCCGAGGGCAACGGCGAGCGGCTGAACCACTGCCAGGGCAAGGAACACCGCGACCTCGGGCGCCCCGGCTCCACCATGTGGGGCATCGACTGCGTACAGACCGGCGGATCCAGCGGTGGTGCCTTCCTCGCCGAGTTCAAAGCCGACAAGGGTGTCGGTGTTCTGGTCGGCAACATCGCCGTCGGCACGGACGTAAGCGAGTACCACCCGCGTCTCGGCGACCGCGCCCGCAAGCTCTACAGGGCCGCCGGCAGGGCCTGATTCCCGCCCGGGGGCGGCGTTCCTCTCCCTTCCCCCGCCTCTGGGCTCCCCCGAACACCGGGCGACGTCACGGGTTTTCGTGTCGGCGCCCGGTGTTCATCTTTTGTATGCCGGTTTTGCGTGCCGGATCGACTTGCCGCAGAGCCGGAATAAATCCAGGAATAAATCCCCCAGCACTTATGGGTGTTGACCGGCGCGGAATCCGGCTGCCACGCTTTCGATATGATTCGTACTCGTCAATTGCTGACCCTGATAGTCGGCGCAGCGGCACTGGCTCTGGCAGCCCCGAGTGGAATGGCCGTGACAAAGAACAGTCCCGCCGTCACCACACAGCCGGTAGCGGTCGCGGCGGAAAAGCCGAACATTGTGTTCGTCCTCACCGACGACATGTCCTCGAATCTCCTGCCGTACATGCCGGAGGTTCAGAAACTCCGGTCGCAGGGCATGACGTTCAGCGACTTCGTGGTCAGCAACTCGCTGTGCTGCCCGTCCCGGGCGTCCATCTTCACCGGCCGATACCCCCACAACACCGGAGTCCTCAGCAACGACGGGCCGAACGGCGGATTCGGCGCCTTCCACAGTGGCGGAGAGGAGCGGGACACCTTCGCCACGGCCCTTCAGGCCAAGGGCTATCGCACCGCGATGATGGGCAAGTACCTGAACGGCTACAGCCCCAACGACACCGTCGCGGGCCAGAAGCCGTACGTACCGCCGGGCTGGGACCAGTGGGACGTCGTCGGCGGTGGCTATGAGGGCTACGACTACAAGCTCGCCCACAACCACCAGATCGAGTCGCACGGCGACCGGCCGAAGGACTATCTGACCGACGTGCTGAGCAAGAAGGGCACGAGCTTCGTCAAGAAGTCCGCGGCGGCGAACAAGCCGTTCCTGCTGGAGATCGCACTCTTCACGCCGCACGGTCCCTCCACGCCGGCGCCCCGTCACGAGAACGCCTTCCCCGGCCTTGAGGCCCCGCGCAGTCCCGCGTTCGACAAGTTGCCGACCAACACCCCGCCGTGGCTGGCCCGGCAGGACCGGCTGACCCAGCACGAGAAGAACACGATCGACCGGAAGTTCCGCAAGCGCGCCCAGGCGCTCCAGTCGATCGACGAGATGATCAAGAAGCTGCGCAACACCCTGGCCAGGGCCGGCGTCGCCGACGACACCTACATCGTCTTCGGCTCCGACAACGGCTTCCACCTGGGCGAGTACCGCCTCAAGGCGGGCAAGCAGACCGCCTTCGACACCGACGTCCGGGTACCGCTGGTGATCGCCGGACCCGGTGTCGCGGCAGGCAGGACGAGCAACGCCCAGGTGTCGAACATCGACCTCGCGCCCACCTTCCAGCGGATCGGCGGCGCCCCGGTGTCGTCCCGGGTGGACGGGCACAGCCTGCTTCCGCTCCTCGACGGCGGCTCCGACGCCAACTGGCGCACGAGCAACCTGATCGAGCACCGGCATGCCGACAAGTCGCCGGGCGACCCCGACAACGACGGCGGGGAGAGCATCAGCCCGCCGAACTACCATGCCCTGCGCACCAACTCCTACACCTACGTCGAGTACGGCAGCGGAGCGAAGGAGTACTACGACCTCCGCACCGACCCCTACCAACTGCACAACACCGTGGGGCAGCTCGGCGGGGCCCGGCTGGACAAGCTGCACGACGCGCTGACGCGACTCAAGGACTGCCGTGGCGACGGCTGTTGGAGCGCCGGGAACCCGTAGATCCTTTTTCCGCGGATGGCCCCCGCCCCGTAGTGTTGGCGGGGGCCGTCCGCACGCACTGGACGGGCCGAGGCCGGCGGAGTGCGGGTGACGGGTGACGGGTGACGGGTGCTGATGGTCGACGGAGGATTCGTCCTGCGTACGGATGCCGGTGAGCGGACGACCGGTGGCCGCCGGTGAAGCTCTCCACTCGGCTCGCCCTCACCGTCGGCGGCGGCGTACCCGTGCTGATCGTGGCCTGCGGCTGGCTGCTGCTGAGCCTCATCACCGATGACCTTCGCCGGCAGCAGGACGCTCAACTACAGGCACGTGCCACCGTCGTGGCCAAGAACACCAAGAACTACCTGGACGCGGCCGGGACCGGCCAGCCGGTGGTCGAGGAGGTCCGCCGGCGGCGGCTCATCAAGTCCACCAGCGGCATGGGCGTATGGGTCACCGGACCCACGGGCACGCTGCGAGCCGGTCCCCAACTCCCGTCCGCACAGCTGCCGTACAGCGCCCCGAAGCCGCTGAGGGTGACCGTCGACGGCCGGGACTGGCTGGTCCTTTCGCTGCCTGTCGCAATCGACCGGAAGCAAGACCGGCCCAACCTCTGGCTGTTCTCACCGGACACCGTCGAGGAGGAGCTGGCGCTGGTGCGCCGACGTGTCTACGTCGGGGCCGCGCTGGCCCTGCCACTGGCGGGAGCGGCAGCCTGGGCCATCGCCAACCGGGCTGTGCTGCCGCTGCGCCGACTGCAACGGCGTACCAGCGGACTCGACCCGCGAACCAGCTCTGCCCGGCTGGAGCACCGCCCCACCCGCATCGCCGAGGTCGATGACCTCGCGCTCACCCTGCAGACAGTGCTCAACCGCTACGACGAGCAGGTGGCACGTACCGGGGAGGCATTGGCCACGGCCCGGTCGTTCGCGGCGGCGGCCTCTCATGAGCTGCGTTCGCCGTTGGCGAGCATCCGCGCCAATCTGGATGTCCTGGCCGGGCCGTTCGAGCTCGAACCGGCGGAACGGACGGAGGTACTGGCCGAGTTGGTGGCCGAGCAGGAGAGACTGGTCGGCCTGCTCTCGATGCTGCGGACCCTGGCGCAGGGCGATCTGGTCGAGGCCGAGGCGTTCGAGTCGCTGGACCTCGGGGAGTTGGTGCACTCCTGCGTCGACGGACTGCGCCGCGCCCACCCCGGGACCGAGGTGTCCGTGCAGGCGGCGTCGGGACTGATCGCGCACGGCTGGGCGGAGGGACTGCGCTCGGCGGTGGACAACCTGCTGACCAACGCCCGGGTGCACGGCAGGGTCGGAGAACGCGCCGCCACCATCGTGGTGAGCCTGCGGCTGTCCGACCGGCCGGGCGAGCGGATCGCGGTACTCACCGTGGACGACGACGGCCCCGGCATCCCGCCCGAACGCCGGGAGAAGATTTTCGAGCGTTTCTGGCACGGTCCGGAGAGCCCCGGCTCCGGGCTGGGCCTCACCCTCGTCGCCCAGCAGGTCACCCTGCACCAGGGGCAGATCTCGATGTCGGACCGCCCGGACGGGCAGCGCGGCACACGCTGCGAGGTACGGCTGCCGCTGACCGGCGTGCGGGAGTTCGAGCACACACTTCCGTTGCTGCGCCGCGACTGGTTGAGCGGCGCGGCGCAGGCATCCGGAATTAATCCCGGCCGAGGCTGATTAATTCTGGCTCGAATCCACCCCGCCCGGGGTCGGCAAATCATGGGTTGGAAATCAATGCGCTGAATTAATCCCGCCTGGCGTCGATTTTTCCCGCCCGGATTCCTTGAGAACGGCACCTCCTCCTTGTCATGGTTCCGGAAAGCACTGTCGTATCCCAGGAAGAGAGGAACGCCGACGTTGGACGGAACCACCGCGGTCGCCCACACGATGTGGCGTGCGCTGCATGTGTGGAAGCGGACGCTGGGCAAGGGCGTGCACACGCTTCCGGTGCCGCCGTCGACGGGTATCGGGCTGAGTGTGCACGTGAGCGGCATCCTCGCCGTCCACGGGGGCCGCGGGGACACGCAGGAGACGGTCCTGCTGCCGGAGGACGTCTGCGTCACCCCCGCGGAACCGAACCGGCCGCTGGTCGTGTCCCCGAGAGGGAACAGGCCCGCCGTGATCGCGTCCCTCGCCATTCCCGAGGCCATGGTGCGCCGGTTCGCCGGCGAGGAATTCCGGATGGGGGAGCAGCAGTCCCCGCACCCGTGTCCCGCTGTCACCTCCGATCCGGTGCTCGCCGAAATGGTGAAGGCGGTCGTGGCTGCCGGTGAACTCGGCGCCGACGACACGTACGCGGACTCGGCGGCGAGTTTCATCCTCGCCCACCTCCGCATTGCGCGGTCGCGCACCGCCGCCCCGAAGGAGCCGGCGGGCGGTCTCACCCAGCAGCAACTGGATGCCGTCACCTCGTACATGAGAGCCAACTTCGCGCGGCCCATCACCCTGGACGATCTCGCCGCGCTGGTCTCCTTCAGCCGCTTCCACTTCCTGCGCTGCTTCAAGAACGCCACGGGCGCCACGCCCTACCGGTATCTCACCGAGCTGAGGATCGCGTCGGCGCGAACGCACCTGGATCACGGCACCGAGACCATCGCAGCCATAGGCCAGCGCTGCGGCTTCTCAGGCTCCGAGCACTTCTCCCGGAGCTTCCGCCGGGTCATGGGCTGCACACCGTCGCAGTACCGCGCGATACGGCCCGAGTCGCCCGCAGCCGGCCGCTCTCCGGCGTAGAGTCCCCGTCTCTTCGGAGAGTTTCCTCCCCTGGATACGCTTACCGCGGCAGCGGGACGTGCACGCGGCGAGGGGCGAAGGCATGGCGGGTGAGGGCATGACGAAGGAGTCTCGCACCGAGTGGGACCCGTACGCCGGCGGCTGTCCGTCCCGCGACGTTCTGCACCGCATCGGCGACAAGTGGACCGTGCTCGTCCTCGGAGAGCTGGTGGAAGCCGGTGCCGAGCGCTACACCGTGCTGCGCAGGAAGCTGGAGGGCGTGAGCGAGAAGATGCTCACGCAGACACTCCGCGCGCTGGAGCGGGACGGGCTGGTCCGCCGGACCATCCACCCCGAGATCCCACCCCGCGTCGAGTACGAGATCACCGAACTGGGCGCCACTCTGCGCGAGCCGCTGGTGGCGTTGAAGACGTCCCGCCGGTCCGCGGGATGAGTGGCGAGCGGCCTCGGACCAACGGGCAGGAAACCGGGGTCAGTCGGCCCACGCAGGGCATCGCGCCCGCAGGCATGGGCAACACCTTGAGAGGAGTGACGCATGGCCGGCAGGGCCGGACGAGTTCTCGTGGCCGATGACGACGTCAGCACGCGACGTTCGCTGGAACGCGGACTCCGGCTGGGGGGCTTCGAGGTGACGCTGGCCGGTGACGGCCGTTCCGCGATGGAGTCGATGAACAGAATCCGTCCGGACATCGTTGTCCTCGATGTCTGCATGCCCGACCTGAGCGGCATCGAAGTGTGCCGGACACTGCGCGAGAACGGGGACGACGTGCCCGTGCTCATGCTCTCCGGACTGGACGAAACTGCCGACAGGATCGCCGGGCTGCAGGCCGGCGGCGACGACTACCTGGTCAAGCCCTTCGCCCTCCAGGAACTGACGCTGCGTCTGCACGCCCTCCTGCGCCGGCGTCCTCCCGCCGCGACGGACCGGGTCCGGGTCGGCGGCCTGGTCGTGGAACCGTCCGCCCGCCAGGCGTGGCTGGACGGGCAGCTCCTGCACCTGACGCCCCGTGAGTTCCACCTCCTGGAGATGCTGGCCCGGAACGCGGGCCTGGTCCTCACCCGCGGCCAACTGCTCGAACACGTCTGGGGCTACGACGCCCGCGTCCGTACCGACGCCGTGGACACGTTCGTCAGCTATCTGAGGCGCAAGACGGAGGCAGAGGGGCGTCCCCGCATCCTGCACACGGTGCGGGGTGTCGGTTTCGTGCTGCGCGTTGACAACGGCCCGACCTGACCGCCTGTCCACCGTGCCGGGAGGGGCGGTTCAGGAGGGGCCGGGCGCGATCACAAAGATTCCACAAGAACGGTCCCTACTTTCCTCTTTGCGGCGGAGGGGGTTGCCGCGAGGAGGGGGGAGAAGTGCCGAACGCGACACGCAACACCACATGGGCACGGGAACAGTACGGGGACCGGATGCTGCGCTTGCTCCGCGAGTTCGGCCCGCTGACACGGAGCGAGTTGGGGGAGCTGTCAGGACTGTCACGCACCACGCTGTACGACGTCGTCAGCAGGCTCGTGGACAGTGGCCAGGTGATCGCCGCGGTGCCGGACAGCACTCCGCGCAGGCGGGGCCGCCCGGCGGAGAAGCTGATTCTGAACCCGGAGGCCGGCCGGGTGCTCGGGATCGACTTCGGGCGGCGGGCTGTTCGCGTGGTCGCGGTGGCGGGGGACCGCGACGACCTGGGGCGCGGAGGCTCGAGGCCCGGAGGCTTGGGGCGCCACGACTTGGAGCGCCCCGACGCCATCAGTGCGGCGAGTGAAGCGCATTCCCCAACGGCCCAGTGGCCGGACCGTATTGTCATCGCACGCCGGCTCGTCCGCACCCTGACCGGCGGACGACTGGGACTCGATGCCCTGAACGGTGTGGGAGTCGCGGTGACGGGCCCGGCGACCGACTCGCGCGCCGCGCTCGATAAGCGGGCCATGGCGGTGATGATGGGCCGCAGCTTCGGCACCCGGGTGCGGCTCGACAATGCCGCACGGCTCGCGGCCCTGGCCGAGACGGTCTGGGGCGCGGCCCACGGACAGCGAGACGTGCTGTACCTGGAACTCTCGGACGCTGTCGGTGGGGCCTTGGTGAGCGGTGGCGTGCTGCACCGTGGCGCACACGGCCGGTCGGGGGAGTTCGGGCATATCACCGCGGAGCCCGGAGGCGTGAAGTGCCCCTGCGGTGGCCAGGGTTGTCTGCAGACCGTCGCCTCGACCACGGCCATGCTCGACGCGTACCGACCCGGGGCGGACTTACCGGACCTGCTGGCCGCCTTGGGTTCCGGAGATCCGGCCGCCCATGCGGTGCTACGCCGGGCAGGGACCTACGTGGGGAGGGTCCTGGCGGGTCTGGTCAACGCGCTCGAACCCGGCATCGTCGTCGTGGGCGGCGAACTCGTCACCGTCGGCCCCACCCTGATGGAGTCGGTACAGCGTGAACTGCTGGCGAACGTCGTACGGTGCGGATCGCGGCCGTCGCCGCTCGTCCGGCCTGCGGAGTTGGGCGACCATGCCGCCGCCCTCGGGGCTGCGTCACTCCTGCGGCAGCTCGGCGGGGCTCCTTCGCATTCCGTCGGAAAAGGACTTGGCGCGACGGTCAGGATGTCGGGCGGACTGCGCGCGAATTAAAGACCGGCAGAACCGGATTAAATTGACCGCATTCAATCTGGAATGGAAAGCTCGAATGAGTCGAATCAGTGCTCGACTCGCGCCGTTCGGGCTGCTCATCACCCGAACTCCGACCAGATGGGAACGGAAAGAATGCGCATATCCAGGTACCTCGCCACGGTCCTTACGGTCACCGCGGCCACCACCGCGTTGTCGGCCACCTCCGCCGCCTCGGCATCGGCGGCACCGTCCGCTGAATCGCTGCGAGCCGGCGTGTTCAAGCTGACGAACGCCGAACGGGTCAAGGCCGGTTGCCCCAAGCTGAAGTACAACTCCGCGCTCGCCGAGGCCGCCCAACGGCACTCCGCCGACATGGCCAGGCACAACTTCGTCGACCATGTCGGCTCCAACGGCAGCACCATGGTGACCAGGGCCAGGGCGGCGGGCTACACCGGCTTCAGCGCGCTCGCGGAGAACGTCGCCGCCGGTCAGAAGAGCGCGGCCGCGGTCGTCAAGGGGTGGATGAAGTCCCCGGGGCATCGGGCCAACATTCTCAACTGCTCGCTCAAGCACCTGGGCGTCGGCCACGTGAAGAGGCCCGGTACCGCGCACGGGACGTACTGGACGCAGGACTTCGGCGCCAAGTTCTGACGCGGGAGCGTGGAAGCCATGCGCAAACTGCGCTTACTCGTGGTGCTGCTGGCCGTCCTGACCGTGCTCACCTCCACCGGGAGCAACCAGGCCGACGCGAGCGCATCCACCGCCGCTGTGAAGAAGAAGGGCGTCAGCGCCTGGAAATTCAAGGGGGTCACCGGGGCGATGGCCGACGCGAACGTCGGCTGGTTCTACACCTGGGCCTCGGACAGGCAGAAGATCAAGCCCCCGCCCGGCGTCGAGTTCGTACCCATGATCTGGGGCCGGGACTTCGTGACCGAACAACATCTCGGACGAGCCAAGGCGCAGGGCGGAACCCTGCTCGGATTCAACGAACCCGACCGGGCGGACCAGGCGGGGATGTCCGTGAGGGAGGCTCTGGATCTGTGGCCCCGGCTGCAGTCGACCGGAATGCGCCTCGGAGCACCCGCGGTGGCCACCGGCGGTGACCTGGCCGGCGGCTGGCTCGACCGCTTCATGAAAGGCGCCGCCGCCCGCGGCCACCGGGTCGACTTCGTTCCCCTGCATTGGTACGGCTCGGACTTCAACGCTCAAGCCGCGACCGGTCACTTGAAGAACTACCTGCGTGCCGTGTACCAGCGCTACAAGAAACCCATCTGGCTGACCGAGTACGCGCTGATCGACTTCTCCAGTGGGGCGCCGAAGTATCCGAGCAAGGAACGGCAGGCCGCCTTCGTGAAGAAGTCGACCGCAATGCTGGAGAAACTGCCGTACGTCAAGCGGTACGCGTGGTTCACGCTTTCCACGCAAAGAGGCCATGGCACCGGCCTCTACAACGGCACGCAGGCCAACCGCGTGGGTGCCGCCTACCGCGCTGCGCGGTAGCGAGAAGCCTCTTCTATTTCATTCCCTCTCTTCTCTTCTCAGGAAGGACGCGAAATGCGCGATCGTCAGCCCACTGGGCGTGTCCTGGCGGTACTGGCCGCCACTGCCTCTCTCGCCGTGATGGCGGGCGCCGGCTCGTCGGCCCACGCCGACACCGGGTCCCCGGACGGGGCTCAGGCCGTACAGGTCAATGCGACGGCCGCGGCGGAGATCCCCTGCGCCAAGTACCTCCAGAAGAAGCACACTTATCGGACGGACCCCGCGGGCCCCTCCTGGCAGACCTACAAGACGGACAAGCTTGGCAGGCCGGCTAACGCCGAGATCCGGATCGGGGCTGTGGATCGGGACCCCAAGCTCGGCCTGTGCGAGGCCGTCGTGGGTGAGTGGGGCGGTCCCGGGCACGTTGGCGCGCGGATGATCCCCGCCGGCGTCAGAGGTGCGGGCCACCGCGCCAATGTCGTCCCGGTCACCAAGTCGGCCGACAGGATCCTGAAGGCCGTGGAGCGCAAGACCCTGCGGTGCAACGCGAGCTACAAGATCGTCACCCTCGGGGTCACCGCCCAGTACAAGAAGAACGACAACGGAGTTGTTCCGTCCGGGTTCAGTGTTTACCTCGAGGCGAAGAACCGCGCCATCGAATTCGGCAGCAACTCGTTCCTGGCGTTCGACAACAAGGAGTACACCAAGGCCGGCGAGCGCAGGCTGATCGACTCCCTGGCGGACCAGGTGGAAGCGATGCGCTGCTGAAGTCCCATAGATACCGCCGCACCCCATCCCGGCCTGCTCAGTAGCAGGTCGGACAGGGTGCGACGGCTTCCGTCGATCAGATGTCCCGGAAGATCTCGATCTGCGCCCCGATGGAGTTCAGGCGCTCGGCGAGGTCCTCGTAACCCCGGTTGATGACGTACACGTTGCGGAGCACGGACGTGCCCTCCGCCGCCATCATCGCCAGCAGGACGACCACGGCGGGGCGCAGGGCCGGCGGGCACATCATTTCCGCGGCGCGCCAGCGGGTGGGGCCCTCGACCAGGACGCGGTGGGGGTCCAGCAACTGGAGGCGGCCGCCGAGGCGGTTGAGGTCGGTGAGGTAGATCGCGCGGTTGTCGTAGACCCAGTCGTGGATGAGGGTCTTGCCCGACGCGACGGCGGCGATGGCCGCGAAGAACGGGACGTTGTCGATGTTCAGGCCCGGGAAGGGCATGGGGTGGATCTTGTCGATCGGCGCCTCCAGTTTGGAGGGACGGACGGTGAGGTCCACCAGGCGCGTACGGCCGTTGTCGGCGAAGTACTCGGGGGTGCGGTCGTGGTCGAGGCCCATCTCCTCCAGGACCGCGAGCTCGATCTCCAGGAACTCGATCGGCACGCGACGCACCGTCAGCTCCGACTCCGTCACCACGGCGGCGGCCAGCAGGCTCATCGCCTCGACCGGGTCCTCCGAGGGGGAGTAGTCGACGTCCACGTCGATGTTCGGCACGCCGTGGACCGTGAGCGTCGTCGTGCCGATGCCCTCGACGCGGACGCCGAGCGTCTCCAGGAAGAAACAGAGGTCCTGGACCATGTAGTTGGAGGAGGCGTTGCGGATGACCGTGACGCCGTCGTGCCGGGCGGCGGCCAGCAGCGCGTTCTCGGTCACGGTGTCGCCGCGCTCGGTCAGCACGATCGGCCGGTCGGGACGTACCCCGCGGTCCACCACGGCGTGGTACTGACCCTCGGTCGCCGCGACGTCCAGGCCGAAGCGGCGCAGGGCGATCATGTGCGGCTCGATGGTGCGCGTACCGAGGTCGCAGCCACCGGCGTACGGCAGCTTGAAGTGGTTCATGCGGTGCAGCAGCGGGCCGAGGAACATGATGATCGAGCGGGTGCGGACGGCGGCCTCCGCGTCGATCGCGCCCATGTCCAGCTCGGCCGGCGGCACGATCTCCAGGTCGACGCCGTCGTTGATCCAACGGGTGCGCACACCGATGGAGTTGAGCACCTCCAGCAGGCGGTACACCTCCTCGATGCGGGCGACCCGGCGCAGCAGCGTGCGGCCCTTGTTGAGCAGGGAGGCGCACAGCAGGGCCACGCAGGCGTTCTTACTGGTCTTGACGTCGATCGAACCGGACAGCCGACGTCCGCCGACGACCCTCAGATGCATCGGACCGGCGTAACCCAGCGACACGATCTCGCTGTCCAGGGCTTCGCCGATCCGGGCGATCATCTCAAGGCTGATGTTCTGGTTGCCGCGCTCGATGCGATTGACGGCGCTCTGGGAGGTGCCGAGCGCCTCGGCCAGCTGCGTCTGTGTCCAGCCACGGTGTTGCCGGGCGTCACGGATGAGCTTGCCGATGCGTACGAGGTAGTCGTCTGCCATGAGGTTGAGGCTATCTCAGATATGAGATGGCACATTCCCAGGGGGGCCATTCGGGTGACGTGGCGTCAACGCCGCCCGGCGGTACGGGTACGACGTCATCCGGAATGTCCCAGCATATTCATTCATGTCATATTGCATCCGGTGATGGCGTGTCGGAAAGGCGGAGGGGCCGGTCCGACGCTCTCAGCGTCGGACCGGCCCCTCCGGTGGTCCGTCCCCGGTCCGTCCCTGGTCCGCGGTCCGCGGTGTCCCGTCCGGTGTCCCGGTCGGTCAGTCCGTGCCGGACTCCATCGCGGCGCGGTCCAGGAGCGCGTCCTCCTCGGACACCTCGCCGCGGGAGGCGATGGCCTCGGCGCCGCCCTCCGGCAGCTCCGGCATGGTGCCGATCAGACCGGTCGCGGCGGCCTGGGAGGCGCCGACGGTGGGGCTGCCGGTGCCGATCAGGCCGAGGCCGACGTACTGCTCCAGCTTGGCGCGGGAGTCGGCGATGTCGAGGTTGCGCATGGTCAGCTGACCGATCCGGTCCACCGGGCCGAACGCCGAGTCCTCGGTGCGCTCCATGGACAGCTTGTCCGGGTGGTAGCTGAACGCCGGGCCGGTCGTGTCGAGGATCGAGTAGTCCTCGCCGCGCCGCAGCCGCAGGGTCACCTCGCCGGTGACGGCCGCGCCGACCCACCGCTGGAGCGACTCCCGGATCATCAGCGCCTGCGGGTCCAGCCAGCGGCCCTCGTACATCAGCCGGCCGAGCCGCCGGCCCTCGTTGTGGTACTGGGCGAGGGTGTCCTCGTTGTGGATCGCGTTGACCAGGCGCTCGTACGCGGTGTGCAGCAGGGCCATGCCCGGCGCCTCGTAGATGCCGCGGCTCTTGGCCTCGATGATCCGGTTCTCGATCTGGTCCGACATGCCCAGGCCGTGGCGGCCGCCGATGGCGTTGGCCTCCATCACCAGGTCGACGGGGGAGGCGAACTCCTTGCCGTTGATGGTGACCGGCCGGCCCTGCTCGAAGCCGATCGTCACGTCCTCGGGGGCGATCTCGATGGACGGGTCCCAGAACTTCACGCCCATGATCGGCTCGACGGTCTCGACGCCGGTGTCCAGGTGTTCCAGGGTCTTGGCCTCGTGGGTGGCGCCCCAGATGTTGGCGTCCGTGGAGTACGCCTTCTCCGTGGAGTCCCGGTAGGGCAGCCCGTGGGCGAGCAGCCACTCCGACATCTCCTTGCGGCCGCCGAGCTCGGTCACGAAGTCCGCGTCCAGCCAGGGCTTGTAGATCCGCAGGTTCGGGTTGGCGAGCAGGCCGTAGCGGTAGAACCGCTCGATGTCGTTGCCCTTGAAGGTCGAGCCGTCGCCCCAGATCTGGACGTTGTCCTCGAGCATCGCGCGCACCAGCAGCGTGCCGGTGACGGCACGGCCCAGCGGCGTGGTGTTGAAGTACGCCCGTCCGCCGGAGCGGATGTGGAACGCACCGCAGGTCAGCGCGGCCAGGCCCTCCTCGACGAGGGCGGCACGGCAGTCGACCAGACGCGCCACCTCGGCGCCGTAGGCCTTGGCGCGGCCGGGCACCGAGGCGATGTCGGGCTCGTCGTACTGGCCGATGTCGGCGGTGTAGGTGCACGGGACGGCGCCCTTGTCGCGCATCCAGGCGACCGCGACCGAGGTGTCGAGACCGCCCGAGAAGGCGATGCCGACGCGCTCGCCGGTGGGAAGGGAGGTGAGGACCTTGCTCATAGGAAGAGTATGCATGACGCCGCATGGTCATGCAAAGGGGGTATGCGGAATCCAG
The DNA here is from genome assembly GCF_042657965.1 of Streptomyces coerulescens. Taxonomy (NCBI): domain Bacteria; kingdom Bacillati; phylum Actinomycetota; class Actinomycetes; order Kitasatosporales; family Streptomycetaceae; genus Streptomyces; species Streptomyces coerulescens. Next base: position 1,259,267 of record NZ_JBHSKM010000002.1, on the reverse strand, counting down.
GAAAGAAGGCATGCCGAAGCCCCGGGCATGACCATCGCGGCCCCATGTACTAGAGTTATCTCGACATCGAGATATCTGCCGAGGTGCACCGCAGCCGCGCGGCACCACCGATCCGACGGTAAGGGTTACCTAACTTAGCCTTACCTTAGCGGATCGGCCAAGATGCCGTGGCGGCAGGATCGTGGTGGTACGCGCACATCAATGAAGGAGACTGTCGTGTCGGCGAACAGCTTCGACGCCCGCAGCACGCTGCGCGTGGGCGACGAGTCGTACGAGATCTTCAGGCTGGACAAGGTCGAGGGCGCCGCGCGCCTCCCTTACAGCCTGAAGGTGCTGCTGGAGAACCTCCTCCGCACCGAGGACGGCGCGAACATCACCGCCGACCACATCCGCGCCCTCGGCAGCTGGGACTCCCAGGCCCAGCCGTCGCAGGAGATCCAGTTCACGCCGGCCCGCGTGATCATGCAGGACTTCACCGGCGTGCCGTGTGTCGTGGACCTCGCGACCATGCGTGAGGCCGTCAAGGAGCTCGGCGGCGACCCGGCGAAGGTCAACCCGCTCTCCCCGGCCGAGCTGGTCATCGACCACTCCGTCATCGCCGACAAGTTCGGCACCCACGAGGCCTTCGCCCAGAACGTCGAGCTGGAGTACGGCCGCAACAAGGAGCGCTACCAGTTCCTGCGCTGGGGCCAGACCGCCTTCGACGACTTCAAGGTCGTCCCGCCGGGCACCGGCATCGTCCACCAGGTGAACATCGAGCACCTCGCGCGCACGGTCATGGTCCGTAACGGCCAGGCGTACCCCGACACCCTCGTCGGCACCGACTCGCACACCACCATGGTCAACGGCCTCGGCGTCCTCGGCTGGGGCGTCGGCGGCATCGAGGCCGAGGCCGCCATGCTCGGCCAGCCGGTCTCCATGCTCATCCCGCGCGTCGTCGGCTTCAAGCTGACCGGTGAGCTCCAGCCCGGCACCACCGCCACCGACCTCGTGCTGACCATCACCGAGATGCTCCGCAAGCACGGCGTCGTCGGCAAGTTCGTCGAGTTCTACGGCGAGGGCGTGGCCGCCACCTCCCTCGCCAACCGCGCCACCATCGGCAACATGTCGCCGGAGTTCGGCTCCACCGCCGCGATCTTCCCGATCGACGACGAGACCCTGAACTACCTGCGGCTGACCGGCCGCTCCGACCAGCAGGTCGCGCTCGTCGAGGCGTACGCCAAGGAGCAGGGCCTCTGGCTGGACCCGAAGGCCGAGCCGGACTTCTCCGAGAAGCTGGAGCTCGACCTCTCCACGGTCGTCCCCTCCATCGCCGGCCCGAAGCGCCCGCAGGACCGCATCGTCCTCGCGAACGCCGCCGAGCAGTTCAAGCTGGACGTCCGCAACTACGTCGACGTCGTCGACGAGGCGGGCCAGGAGTCCTTCCCGGCCTCCGACGCCCCGGCCGTCGCCCCGAACGGCGCCCCGTCCAACCCGGTCACCGTGACCGCCCCCGACGGCTCGACGTACGAGATCGACCACGGCGCGGTCACCGTCGCGGCCATCACCTCCTGCACCAACACCTCGAACCCGTACGTCATGGTCGCCGCCGCGCTGGTGGCCAAGAAGGCCGTCGAGAAGGGCCTGACCCGCAAGCCGTGGGTCAAGACCACCCTCGCCCCGGGTTCGAAGGTCGTCACCGACTACTTCGACAAGGCGGGCCTGACCCCGTACCTCGACAAGGTCGGCTTCAACCTCGTCGGCTACGGCTGCACCACCTGCATCGGCAACTCCGGCCCGCTGCCGGAGGAGGTCTCCAAGGCCGTCAACGACCACGACCTCGCGGTCACCTCGGTCCTCTCCGGCAACCGGAACTTCGAGGGCCGGATCAACCCCGACGTCAAGATGAACTACCTGGCCTCCCCGCCGCTGGTCGTCGCGTACGCCCTCGCGGGCTCCATGAAGGTGGACATCACCCGCGACGCGCTCGGCGCCGACCAGGACGGCAACCCGGTCTTCCTGAAGGACATCTGGCCCTCCGAGGCCGAGGTCAACGACGTCGTGGCGAACGCCATCGGCGAGGACATGTTCTCCAAGTCCTACTCCGACGTCTTCGCGGGCGACGCCCAGTGGCAGGCGCTGCCGATCCCGACCGGCAACACCTTCGAGTGGGACGCCGAGTCGACGTACGTCCGCAAGCCCCCGTACTTCGAGGGCATGACCATGGAGACCACCCCGGTCTCCGACATCGCGGGCGCCCGCGTCCTGGCCAAGCTGGGCGACTCGGTCACCACCGACCACATCTCCCCGGCCGGTGCCATCAAGGCCGACACCCCGGCCGGCAAGTACCTCACCGAGCACGGTGTGGAGCGTCGTGACTTCAACTCCTACGGCTCGCGCCGAGGCAACCACGAGGTCATGATCCGCGGCACGTTCGCCAACATCCGTCTGCGCAACCAGATCGCGCCGGGCACCGAGGGCGGCTTCACCCGCGACTTCACCCAGGCCGACGCGCCGGTGTCGTTCATCTACGACGCCTCGCAGAACTACCAGGCCGCCGGCATCCCGCTGGTCATCCTGGGCGGCAAGGAGTACGGCTCCGGCTCGTCCCGCGACTGGGCGGCCAAGGGCACGGCCCTGCTTGGCGTCAAGGCCGTCATCACCGAGTCGTACGAGCGCATCCACCGCTCGAACCTCATCGGCATGGGCGTCCTGCCGCTGCAGTTCCCGGCCGGCCAGAACGCCGACTCGCTGGGCCTGACCGGCGAGGAGACCTTCTCCATCACCGGCGTGACCGAGCTGAACGAGGGCACCACCCCGAGCACGGTGAAGGTCACCACCGACACGGGCGTCGAGTTCGACGCGGTCGTCCGCATCGACACCCCCGGTGAGGCCGACTACTACCGCAACGGCGGCATCATGCAGTACGTGCTGCGCAGCCTGATCCGCAAGTAGGCGTCAGCAAACGGCAGTTGAGGGCCGCATCCCCGATCGGCGGGGATGCGGCCCTCGTCTTTTTCGTCCCGTCACATCGCCGGGGCTCAGCCGGAACACAGGGTTCCCTCAGCCTGCGGGGACAGGATCGGGACATGACTGGCACCGCTGGGTTCCGAACCGGACGAGTCCGTGTCCCTCGCCCCCTGCGCACGCGCCTGCCCGTGTTCATCGGCCTGACCCTGGTCGCCGTGTGCGCCGCGATGGCACTGGCCACCGCCTACGTCCAACGCGCCTACCTCCTGGGAAACCTGGACGACCGGGTCGACGACGCCGCCGAACGCAGCCTGGGCGGCGCACGGCTCCACCCCGAGCCGGCGGACGACCTGAGCTTCCTCAGGGACGGCGGCCACCCGACCGGCATGCTCGCCGCCCGGCTCGACGCGGACGGCGACATCCTCACCGCAGAGGTCGTCCGCCGGGACGCGCCGCCGCGCGCCCTGGACGACACCCAGCGGACGGCCCTCGCGGGCGTGGGGACCGACGGCTCGATGCACACAGCGACCGTCCCCGGCCTCGGCACCTACCGGATCACCGTCGCCCGGAGCGAGAGCATCCGTGTCCTCACGGGCCTCCCGATGGACGACGTACAGGACATGATCAGCGACTTGGTCGTGGCCGAGGCGGTCGTCGCGGTGGCCGGCCTCACCGTCGCGGGCGGCCTGTGCGCCGTGGTCGTACGACGCCAGCTGCGGCCCCTGGGCAGAGTCGCCGCCACCGCGGCCGAGGTCTCCCGCGCGCCGCTCGACCGGGGCGAGGTCACCGGCCTCACCCGCGTCCCGGCCCGGGACACCGACCCCGCCAGCGAGGCCGGCCAGGTCGGCGCCGCCCTGAACCGCATGATCGACCACGTGGAGTCCTCCCTCACCGCAGGCCGGCGCACCGAGGAACGCATGCGCCGCTTCCTCGCCGACGCCGGCCACGAACTGCGCACCCCGCTCGCCTCGATCGCGGGCTACGCCGAACTCATGAACCGCGGCACCGGGCGCATCGAGCCGCTGACGGCCTGGCGCAGCGTCTCCGCCGAGTCCGCCCGCATGACGGGCCTGGTCGAGGATCTGTTGCTGCTGGCCCGGCTGGACGAGGGCAGGCCCCTGCACCGCACCGAGGTGGATGTGGCGGCGCTGGTCGCGGAGGCGGTGCGGGAGGCACGGGCCGCCGGCAGCGGACACGACTGGCGGCTCGAACTCCGCCCGGACGCGACGCCGTCGGTCCTCGGCGACGAGGCCCGGCTGCACCAGGTCGTGGCCAATCTGCTGGCCAACGCGCGGATGCACACACCCGTCGGCACGAGAGTCGTCGTGGTCGTGGAGACCGGGGGCGACCGGTGCGTCGTACGGGTCCGCGACGACGGCCCCGGCATCCCGCCCGCCCTGGTACCGACGGTCTTCGACCGCTTCACGCGCGCCGACCCCTCCCGCGCCCGAAGCACCCCGCACGAAGGGGGATCCGGACTGGGCCTCGCCGTGGTGGCGGCGATCGTCGCGGGGCACGGCGGGCACATCGATGTCGAGAGCGACCCGGGCCGCACGGAGTTCACCGTACGACTGCCCCTCGCGACGACACTCCCGGTGGCACGGTCCCCGGATGCGGCGACGGCCGGGCAGCGGGTCTGAGGACCTTGTGCCTCGCGGGCACACAGGACGCGGACCGCGAGGTCCGGGGCATGGATCCCGATCGTCTCAACGTACGGCCGCTGCGCCGGCCTCCTCCTGCGGCACCGTGCGCATCGCCCGAATCGGCGACAAGAAGGTGGGGACGGCGCTCAGCGTCATCCCGGCCGCACCGATCGTCAGGGTGGTCGCCGCGCCGAACACCGAACCGAGCGTTCCACCCAGCAGTCCGCCCAGCGGAATGCCGCCCCAGGAGACGAAGCGGGCCGTCGCACTCACCCGGCCCAGCAGCCGGTCGGGGGCGAGGGCCTGCTGAAAGCTCGACTGGGCGACGACGCGGACGACTCCGCCCAGCGAGAGAGCCGCGAGCCCGACGGCCGCCCCGCACACGCTCCACCCCGGCCGGGCCACCGCCATCACGGCGGTGGGCGGACAGGTCACGAGCGGCGCGAGCCAGATGACCGGCCCCGGCCCGATCCACCTGGACACCCTGGTCGCCACCAGCGCGCCCACCAGGGCACCACACCCCATCCCCGACAGAATGATGCCGATACCGAAGGACTCGAGCCCGATTTCCCGCTCCAGGAAAACCAGCAGCATGGCTTGATACATGACCAGGAAGAGATTGAAGGTCGCGTCCCCGAGAATGATCGCGCGCAGACCGGCATGCCGGAGCACGAATGCCAGGCCTTCCTTGATTTCCCTGCCCAGTCGAGGGCGCCGACTCGGTTCCGCCGGTTTCCGCTCGCGCTTGGTGATACCGGCCGCCAGCACTCCCGACAGAGCCATCCCGACCGAACTCGCCAGCAGCGTCACGGGGGCTCCGAGCCAGCCGACCATCGGCCCCGCGATTCCCGGCCCGCTGATACTGGTCACCGAGCGAATCGCCGAGAGTTTCGCGTTTCCCTCCATGAGATTGCCGCGCCCCACCAGATGCGGCAGATAACTGACGTGGGCGACATCGAAGAAGACGGTCAGCACTCCATGAACCAAGGCGACCGTGTACAGCCACCGGATGGTCAGCAGCTGTGCCCACCACGCCACGGGCAGGGTGAGCAGGACCAGCGCTCTCGCCAGATCGGTGCCGATCATCACCGTTCGCTTGCGCATACGGTCCACCCACGCCCCGGCCGGCAGCCCGACCAGGAGCGAGCCCGCGGTGGTCATCGTGGTCAACAGCCCGACCTGGAACTCGTCGGCCTTCAATGCCGTGATGGCGACCAGGGGGAGAGCGAGAAACACGATGCGGTCGCCGAGTTGACCGAGTGCGGTGGCCGCGCACAGCCGACGGAAATCCGCCTCCCGCAGCAAACCGAGCCGGCGCCGGGAGGAAATCGCGGTGCGCGTCACCTAGGGCCGCCGCCGTTCCACCGCGAACTCGTACGCCACTTCCCGCCGTACGTCCGGAATGACCATGTCGGCGGTTTCCACCGGGCGCCCGTCGATGTCGAAGATGGTGCGCTCGATCCGGAGCACCAGATCCCCGGCACCGATCCCCAGAAGGTTCGCCTGTTCCCGGGTGGCGCGGGCCGGGCGCGGCAGTTCGACGACGGTCTCGATGTCCACACCGATGGAACGCATCCGCTCGACGACCCCCTTTCCCGCCAGCGGCCCCTTTTCGGGAAGCATGACCGGCGTTCCGTCCGTGATGGCCATCGGTTCCCAGGAACGGGAGAGCTGAACCGGCTGTCCGTCGGCGAGGAACTCGTAACGGGTATGGACGCAGAGGTCGCCGGGCGCGATGGCGAGCCGCTCGGCGATCGCCGCGGGCGCGGGAACCCGCACCTCGCTGTGCGCATCCCAGGCCCCGGCCCTGCCCCGTTCCTCCCCGGCGGCGAGCGACGGAGCGCCGTGTCGTGAGCGGACCATCCGCAGCCGCTCGCGCGGCACGCGGACGTAGGTCCCCGAGCCCGCGCGTCCTTCGAGCAGGCCCTCGGCGATCAGCCGGTCCACGGCCCGCTGGGTGACGTTCCGCCCGACCCCGTACTCCTCGGCGAGCCGGGCCCGCGAAGGCACCCGTTCGCCGATCTCCCACTCACCCGCGAGGATCCGCGCGTGCAGCGCGTCGGCCACTTCCAGGTAAGGCGCCTCTCGGGGCATGCACGACTCTCCGGTTGCTCGACGGCACGGACGCTGGTGATTCCAGCCGGAGTTGGGAAGCTACTGCACGGCGCGGAAGCTACTGGAGCAGCAATACGCTCAGGTCAACCGGCCCGGCCGAGGCGGTCGAGGTCCTTGCCGTAGCAGATCTCCACGTACGGACCCGTGCAGTACGCCGGGATCTCGCGGTAGCCGTGGCGTACATAGAGGGAGCGGGCCTCGATCAGGTCGAGGCGGGTGTTCAGGACCATCCGCGAGGCCCCGAGCCGTCGTGCCTCGGCCTCCAGCAGCTCCAGCAGGAGGCCGGCGCCCTTCTTGCCGCGGAAGGCGGGGCGCAGGTACACGCGGGTGAGCTCGGCGCGCCCGGGATCCAGCATCACCAGTCCGCCGCAGGCCGCGGCCCTGCCGTCGAGGCGGCCCACCACGAACTGACCCGTGGGCGGGGTGAGCAGTTCCGCGCCGTCACCGGTCAGGCCCTCGTCGATCTCCGCGGAGGTCGCGGGCCGCTTCCAGTACCGGCTGGCGACCTCGTCGTAGTAGTCGCGGCGCAGGCCGGTCGCGTCCGCTGTGTCGAAGGGTTCGGGAGCCAGGTGCCAGGAGGTCATGAGAGTGCTATAGCCCGGGTGTGACGCCGTCACCAACCGGTTTTGAGCGGCGCGCGGGGTACCCGTGTGGCGGGGCGGAAGTTTCCGGGAGCCCGGTTCGGGGAGTTGGGTGGGAAACGGTCAAGAGCGAGGAGTGTCGGAAGTGATCCGAAAGCTGCAGGCGGTCGCGCTGGACTGTGCCGATCCGGTACGGCTCGCCGAGTTCTACGCGGAGCTGCTCGGCGGCCGGGTGGTCGTGGACTCCGATGACGCCGACTGGGTCGAGGTGCACGGGTTCGAGGGGACACCGCTGGCCTGCCAGCGGGTGGACGGCTACCGGCCGCCCCAATGGCCCGGGCAGGAGCGCCCCCAGCAGCTCCATCTGGACTTCGACGTCGACGACCTCGACGGGGAGGAGAAGCGGGCGCTCGCCCTCGGCGCGACCGTGCTGGAACGGACCGACCAGCTCCGCCCGGAGGCCAACTGGAGGGTCTACGCGGACCCGGCCGGCCATCCGTTCTGCCTCTGCTTCCACTGAGCTCGCCGCCCACTGCCACGCGCCGCCTGCTGAGCAGGCCTCCTATTCGATTGCCGCAGGCCGGCCCGGTCGGATAGGAAGCCTGCATGCTGAAGGGCGACAAGGTCGGGCTCAGGGCCCGGCACGAGGACGACATACCGGTCCTGCGGGCCGAGCTCTACGACGACGTGGTCAACTCCTCGCGCGCCGAGAGCGGGCCGTGGCGGCCGATCAGCCCCGGCTCGAAGGATCCGCGGCTCGTGGTGGACGACAAGGAGCAGGGACACGTCCCGTTCTCCGTGGTGGAGCTGGACGGCGGCACGCTGGTCGGCACGGCGACGCTGTGGGGCATCGACAACCACAACCGGTCCGCGCACATCGGGTTGGGGCTGCTGCCGTCCTCGCGCGGCAAGGGCTACGGCACCGACGTCGTCGCGGTGCTCTGCCACTACGGTTTCGTCGTGCGTGGCCTGCAACGGCTGCAGATCGAGACACTGTCGGACAACACCGCGATGCTGCGCTCCGCCGAGCGCAACGGCTTCGTCCGCGAGGGCGTGCTGCGCTCCTCGGCCTGGGTGATGGGCGAGTTCCTGGACGAGGTGGTGCTCGGGCTTCTCGTCCAGGACTGGAAGCGGGACGCGAAGGGCCAGGGCCTGTAGTCCGCTCGTAGGCGTCCCGTTCAACCGCCGAAGGCCCGCCTCCTCGGCGTCCGTCGACTACGCCTCCTGCTGCAGCCTGCGCCGCACGCCGGTGACGTTCACCGAAGCCTCGGTCGTCCCGGGGCCACTCGCCGTGCTGCCGTCGGTGGTCGAGGTGGGCGCGGACTCCGAGTTCAGGGCGTCGCGGACGGCGGTCAGGATGTCCTCGGTGTCGGCGCCGAGCGCTCGGGCCGCGGCGGTGAAGTCCCGGGCCAGCGTGCCGAGTTGGTGGGCATCGTGGGCGTGCGGACCGGGCAGGGGCGGTGCCACCCGGGTGCCCGCGCCACGACGGGTGCGGATCAGTTCGGCGGCCTCCAGCTCGCGGTAGGCACGGGCCACGGTGCCCGGCGCCAGACCGAGGTCGGCGGCGAGTTGCCGTACGGTCGGCAGGCGCTCGCCCTCGGTCAGCCGGCCGGTGCGGATCAGCGCGGCGAGCTGGGCACGGATCTGTTCGTACGGCGGGACCTGGCTGGTGGTGTCGACGCGGACGGCGCGGTCACTCATCGTCGAGAGTCCCATCCTCCGCCACATCGTCGTCGACCGCCCTCGGCGCCACCACGGTGACCAGGGACCACCCGAAGGTGAACAGGCTCAGCAGTCCCAGGGGGCAGATCACCACAATGGTGACCGCGCCCAGCGGGCCGGCGCAGGCTCTCTCCGTGAGCGCGACGAGAAGCATCAGAACGACGAGCAGCACCTGACTCGACACCAACAGCCCCCACGCCCCCATGATCGCCCATGCGCGGTCGCGGCGCTGCTGGTGGTCGCCCGGCCCGAAGGCGATACGGCGCAGGGCCCAGACGCAGGCGGGGGTACCGACCGCGAGGGCGGCGAACATCGGGCCGCTGTAGTACAGGCCGGGCCAGGGGCCGAGGGAGGTGCGCACTCCTTCGCAGGTGACGTCGATGACGCGCCCCGCTCCGCCTGTCCGGTCGGCGCCGGAAGAGGCCGTGACGGCGCCCATGACCAGCAGAGCGACGAGGGAGCTCGCCTGCAGAAGGAGCAGCGGTGCCATACGGGGCGGCACATGGTCCCGGACCAGTCGCGGGGCGAGACTCGCGGTGCGTACCGCTTCCTGGGGGCGCAGGGTCAGGGCGTCGCCGACCAGGACACCGCCCACCGCGCACAAGCCGAAAGCGGTGATGGCCAGCACGAGGGGTATCGCGATGTCGCCGCTCTCGATCGTGACCAACTGCTGTGCGGCCACGACACCGATGGCCAGGCCGGACCAGCGCGCGTAGTGGTCGGCGTGGTCGAGAAGCCGGGACTGCAACGGGACGGTGTCGAGCACGTGGAGATCCCCCAGATCATCTTGTACCAAACGGTGGGTACAAGATGCCCCGGGTCGGAATCTTGTGTCAAACCTTCGATACAAACGCTCGATGCAAACAGGGTGTCGACGACTCGGCCGCGCTCCTTGCGGCACCCCGATGAACCCGCGCGACCGACGCACTCCCGCGCGAGGCGTTTACAACCACGCCGCACGGCGCTACCTTCCGCAACAGACGGGGTGGGAGCGCTCCCATCGGTGGCGGACCGGAACCCGCCTCCCCGAACCGCTCCCGCCCCGCGCCCATCCGCAACGCCTGGTTGCACACCGGCACTTGCCCGCGCTCGCCCCGACGCGCAGCCGCACGGCCCGTACCCGAAGGAACGGACTCGACTGTCATGATCCTGACAAACATGCGCTCCCACCCGGGCGCCCCCACACCCCCGCCTCGCCGATTAACCCTGCCCACCCGCACCAGAGCCCTCTTCCTCATCCTGATCTCCCTCCTGGCCACCCTTCCCGCCGTCACCCTCGTCATGACCACGGGCGGCAAGGCGGAGGCCCACGGCACCCCCATGAAACCGGGCAGCCGCACCTTCCTCTGCTGGCAGGACGGCCTCACCGACACCGGTGAGATCAAGCCGGTCAACCCGGCCTGCAAGGCGGCCCAGCAGGTCAGCGGCACAACGCCGTTCTACAACTGGTTCTCGGTGCTGCGCTCCGACGGCGCCGGCCGCACCCGCGGCTTCGTCCCCGACGGTGAGCTCTGCAGCGGCGGCAACACCAACTTCACCGGCTTCAACACACCCAGCGACGACTGGCCGCTCACCCACCTGACCTCGGGCGCGACGGTTGACTTCTCCTACAACGCCTGGGCGGCGCACCCGGGTTGGTTCTACGTCTACATCACCAAGGACGGCTTCGACCCGACCCGCACCCTCACCTGGGACGACATGGAGGACGAGCCCTTCCTCAGCGTCGACCACCCGCCGCTGAACGGCTCCCCGGGCACGGTCGAGGCGAACTACTCCTGGACCGGACAACTGCCCGCGAACAAGTCCGGCCGCCACCTCGTCTACATGGTCTGGCAGCGCTCGGACAGCGCGGAGACCTTCTACTCCTGCTCCGACGTCGTCTTCGACGGCGGCAACGGCGAGGTGACCGGCGTCAAGGAGCCCGGCAATCCGACCGACCCGGTGCCCGGTGAGTGCTCCGCGGTCCGCCGTACGACGGGCAGTTGGTCCGGCGGCCACCAGTCCGAGGTGACCGTCACCAACACCGGCGATGTCCCGATGCTCGGCTGGATGGTCGACTTCACGCTCCCGGCCGGCCAGCAGGTCGACAGCCTCTGGAGCGGCAACGCCACCTACACCGGCCAGGACGTGATGGTCCACAACGCCGACTGGAACGGCTCGCTCGATCCGGGGGAGAGCACGACCTTCGGCTATGTCGTCACCGGACCCGGCGGGGACAGTGTGACGAACCTGCCCTGCCGGGTGGGCTGAACCCTGGCTCGGGGCGGACCCGGTGGGCGTGAGCCACCGTCCACCGGGTCCGCGAGCCGGACGAGCCCAAGGGGGGAAGTGGGACCGTCCGGGTGGGTGAGTGGCTTGTGCGAGACCATGGTGCGACAACGTTGTCGAATGGTCTGCCGCCTGACTCTACCGCTTCAACGGACAACGATGTCAAGCCAGTTGGCGTCACGTGGCCTTCGGTATCCGGCGAGTCCCGCAGCGTCCGGCCGATCCGCTGCCCCATCCAGGTGACGGGCCCCTCGTGGCCCGCCTCGGAACGCGCCCTTCCGTGGTACCGGTGACACACGCTAATGTCCCTGCGGCTTGTGCGACCTGTGGTGCGCGACCCGTCCGAAGGAGGAGGGGCCGCGTCATGCGTTTCCGTCCCATGTCCCTGCTGCTGACCGCCGTACTCGCGGTCGGCGGCGCCACCCCCGCCCTCGCGGCGCCGGCAGCACCCCCGGATCCGGTCAAGGACCCGACGTCGTACGTCGATCCGCTGATCGGCACCAAGAACGGCGGCAATGTCTTTCCGGGGGCCGTCACCCCGTTCGGCATGCTGTCCTTCAGCCCCGAGAACACCAGAGGCGACGCCACGCGCACGGCCGCGCCCGGCGGTTACCACTACGACGCCACCCGCATCCGCGGCTTCAGCCTGACCCACATGTCGGGCACCGGCTGCGCGGGCGGCAGCGGTGACATCCCGTTCTTCCCGTACGCCGGCGAGGTCACCTCGTCGCCCGCGAGCGACACCAAGGACGCCGTCTACGCCTCCGACTTCCGCCATGCCGACGAGAGCGCCGAGCCCGGCCGCTACCGGGTCCGTCTCGCGTCCGGCGTCACCGCCGACCTCACCGCGACCGCCCGTACCGGCTCGGCACGCTTCACCTTCCCGGCCGACAAGCCCGCCTCGCTGCTCGTGCGCAGCGCCAACTCCGAGGTGGGGTCGACCGATTCGACCGTCCGGATCGACCCGGCGAAGCGGACGATCTCCGGGTCCGTGACCTCCGGCAACTTCTGCGGCCATCTCGACCCGGAGGGCCGGCGCTCCTATTACACCGTCCACTTCACCGCCCGCTTCGACCGCGCCTTCAAGGCCACCGGCACCTGGAAGGACGAGCAGCTGAACCCCGGGGCCCTGGAGGCGAGCGGGGGCACGGGCGGGTTCGGCAGCGGCGGACGGCCCGTGGCCGGGAAGGGCGCCGGCGGCTACGTCCGGTTCGCGCCCGGCACCGGACCGGTGAACGTCAAGGTCGGCATCTCGTACGTCAGCCAGGCCGGCGCCGAGGCCAACCTCGCGGCGGAGAACTCGCCGCACCGCTCCTTCGACGCCGTGGTCGACGCGGCGCGCCGGGCCTGGCGCGAGCGTCTGTCCGCGATCCGGGTCGGCGGCGGCACCGACGCCGAACGCACCACCTTCTACACCGCGCTGTACCACGCCCTCCTGCACCCGAACGTCATCAGTGACGTCGACGGCAGGTACCGGGGATCCGACGGCCGGGTCCACGGCGTGGGCAAGGGCCACCGGGCCCAGTACGGCACCTTCTCCGGCTGGGACGTCTACCGCGACCAGGTGCAACTGCTCACGCTCCTCGATCCGCGCGTCGGCTCGGACATCGCCCAGTCGCTGTACGAGCTGGCGGAACAGAACGGCGGTGTCTGGGACCGCTGGCTGCACGGCGCGAGCGGCACGCACGTCATGAACGGCGACCCCTCACCCATCGCCCTGGCCGGCATCCGCGCCTTCGGCGGCACGGACTTCGATCTGCGCGGGGCCCTGCGGTCGCTGGTGAAGGCGGCGACCGTCCCCACCGACAAGGATCTGTCGCCGGCCGGTAAGCCGGTGCTGTCGGTCGGGCAACGTCCGTCCCTGGACAAGTACTTGAAGCACCACTACATGCCGTCCGTGTCGAACGCGTGGGGCGGTGCCGCCGAGACGCTGGAGATGTCCGGCGCCGACTTCGCCCTCTCGCAGCTCGCCGCCGAGGCGGGGCAGAAGGACACCGCGAAGACCTTCGCCGACCGCTCCCAGTGGTGGCAGAACAACTTCAACGTCGCCGCCACCGAGGACGGCGGCTACATCGCCAACCGCAAGGCCGACGGCAGCTGGGTCACCGGCTTCACTCCGGCCACCGGCAACGGCTTCGTGGAGGGGACGGCGGCCCAGTACACCTGGATGGTCCAGCACAATCCGGCCGGACTCTTCGCGGCCATGGGCGGCCGTGCCGCGGCCGAGAAGCGACTCGACGCCTTCTTCCACGACGCCGACGGCGGCTGGGCGTTCACCGGCAGCGGCGGCGAGAAGTCCGAGCTGGACAACGAGCCGTCCATCAATGTGCCGTACCTGTACGCCTACGCGGGCGCCCCGCACAAGACGCAGGAGACGGTCCGCGCGGCGATGCGCGCGCTGTGGTCCACCGAGCCCGGTGGCATCCCCGGCAACGACGACCTGGGCGCCATGTCGTCCTGGTACGTGTTCTCCGCGCTCGGCATGTACCCCCAGGTGCCGTCCCGGGCCGAACTGGTCCTCGCCTCACCGCTGTTCCCGCGCATCGAGATCGACCGCCCGGGCGGCGGCGACATCTCCGTGCACGCGCAGGGCGCCGCGGCGGACGCCCCGTATGTCCACTCCCTCGCGGTCAACGGCCGTACCAGGGAACGGCCCTGGCTCCCGGCGTCCTTCGTGCGGGACGGCGGCCGGCTGGACTACACGCTGTCCGGTACGCCCGACCCCGCTTGGGGCGCGTCCGAGGCGCCGCCGTCCTTCCGGTCGGGTGAGCAGCCGTACCAGATCGGCGTCGGCCCGACCACGGCGACCGTCGCGCCGGGCGGGAGCGCCGAGGTCGGCATCCGTGCCCTGTCGATGAGCGGGGGAGCGGGCCCCGAGGTGCGCTTCCGGGTCGACACACCCGACGGGATCACCGCGACGCCCGCCGAGGGCACGGTGACCGACGGCTCGCAGAAGATCACCCTGACCTCCGCGGAGGGCACGAAACAGGGCTTCTACTCCGCGGAGGTCACTGTCACCTCGGGCGACACCTCCTACGACCAGCCCGTGTCCCTGACCGTCGCGGCGCCGGGCACGCTCCTCGCCGCCTACAACAACACCGGCATCTCCGACGACGCCGGTGACCACGACGAGGCCGACTTCGACGGGGGCGGCTGGAGCTACTCCCGCCAGTCACTCGCCGAGGCCGGTCTGACGCCGGGCCGGCAGGGCACGGTGGGCGGACTCGCCTTCACCTGGCCCGACTCGCCCGGCGGCCGCCCGGACAACGTCTCGGCGGCGGGCCAGACGATCGAACTCGCCTCTCCGGCGAGCCGGTTGTCCTTCCTAGGCAGCGGCGTCAACGGCAACCAGCAGTCCAGGGCCACCGTCACCTACGCCGACGGCGGCACCGACACGATCGACCTCGCCTTCACCGACTGGACCGTCGGCGGCGGCGCCGGCACCGTCCAGTACGGCAACGAGGTCGTCGCCAGGGCCGCCTACCGCAACGTCGCGGGTGCGGACCGGGACCCGGTCGACACCTACGTCTTCGCCACCAAGCCGTTCACGGCACCCGAGGGCCGGACCGTGGCGCGGGTGAAACTGCCGGACGACACCGACCTGCACGTGTTCACACTGGCTGTGGGCTGACGGCCTCGGGCCAGGGCGAGCCCGCCGCCCAGGTCGTACGAAACGCCGTCGCCCGGCCCGGGGTCGCGTACGACGCGACCACCGGACCGGGCGACGGCTTCCGCCAGGGGACTCCCAGCTCCGTTGTTCAGCTGAGCAGTTCGATCTCCGCCAAAGTCGCCTCACCGTCGAGGACCAGGCGGTACTTCTCGTACGTACCCGGCGACCCCACGGAGAACGCCCGTGTCTGCCGGTCCCAGGCGAAGGACTGACCGGAGCGCTCGTCCAGCGTCCGCCACGTGGTGCCGTCCTTCGACGCCTGGAGCTTCCAGCCGGTCGGCGCCGTCGTGCGGTCCGACGGCGAGGTGAGCGTGTACTGGACGGCCTTGGTGTCCTCGGACACCGGCAGTTCCACCGAGGTGACGCCCGCCTGGGTCGCCGAGGTGTTGTCGAACAGCGCCCCGTCGCCCTTCAGCGCGTCCGTCCGGGGCGTCGGCACCTCGTCGTCCTGAGTGATGGACACGGGCGCGGCGTTCTTGCCGGTGCCCCAGGACGACGGCTTCGACCCCATGTCGAACGCCAGGACCCCGCCCTTCGCGATCAGCGAGTGGGGGAGCGCGGTCGACTTCCACGGCACGCCGTTGACCTTCAGGCCCTGGACGTACACATTGCGGGCGCTGTTCTTCGGCGCCTTGACGACCAGCTCGCGGCCGTTCTCCAGATGGACCGTCGCCTTGGTGAACAGGGGCGAGCCGATGGCGTACTCGCCGCTGCCCATCACCAGCGGGTAGAAGCCCAGCGAGGAGAACAGGTACCAGGCCGACTGCTCGCCGTTGTCCTCGTCGCCGTGGTAGCCCTGCCCGATCTCGCTGCCGACGTACAGCCGCGACAGCACCTCACGGACGTTCTTCTGCGTCTTCCAGGGCTGACCCGCCGCGTTGTACATGTAGTTCGCGTGGTGGGCGACCTGGTTGGAGTGCCCGTACATGCCCATCCGGACGTCCCGCGCCTCCGTCATCTCATGGATGACACCGCCGTAGGAGCCGACGAAGTCGGGCGAGGCCGTCTCCGGGGTGGCGAAGTACTCGTCCAGCTTGTCCCCGAGCCCGCTGCGGCCGCCGTAGAGGTTGGCCAGACCCCGGCTGTCCTGCGGGGCGGTGAAGGCGTAGCCCCAGCCGTTGGTCTCGGTGTAGTCGTAGCCCCACACCCGCGGGTCGTACTTCGAGGACTCGACGCGCCAGTCGCCCTTCTCGTCGCGGCCCTGGAAGAAGCCGGCCTTGGAGTCGAAGAGGTTGACGTAGTCCTGGGCGCGGTTGAGGAAGTATGCCGACTCCTCCTTGTACCGCTTGTCGCCGGTCTTCTTGTAGAGCGCCTGGCCCATCTTCGCGATGCCGTAGTCGTTGAGGTAGCCCTCCAGCGCCCACGACAGGCCCTCGTGCGTCTCGGTGTTCGTGTAGCCGAGGAAGGGCGAGGTGGTCATGCCCTTGCGGCCCACACCGGACGACGGGGGCACGACGGTCGCGTTCTTCACGGCCGCGTCGTACGCCGACTTCGCGTCGAAGCCGACGCCCTTGACATAGGCGTCCGCGAAGGCGACGTCCGAGGATGTGCCGGTCATCAGGTCGGCGTAGCCGGGCGAGGACCAGCGGGAGGTCCAGCCGCCGTCCTTGTACTGCTGCACGAAGCCGTCGACCATCTCGCCGGCCTGGCTCGGCGTGAGCAGCGAGTACGCCGGCCAGGTGGTGCGGTAGGTGTCCCAGAAGCCGTTGTTGACGTACACCTTGCCGTCGACGATCTTCGCGCCGGTGTGCGTCGGGGTGTCCGGGTTCGGCATCGGCGAGAACGGCGACGCGTACTGGTACTTCGAACCGACCTTCTCGAAGCCGGAGTTGGGGTACAGGTACAGCCGGTACAGGCTGGAGTACAGCGTGGTCAGCTGGTCCTGCGTCGCGCCCTCGACCTCGACCTTGCCGAGGAGCTTGTCCCACTGGCGCTGGGCGCGCGACTTCACCGTCTCGAAGGAGGCGCCGTCGACCTCCTGGCGCAGGTTGTCCTTCGCCTGGTCGATGCTGATCAGCGACGTGGCGAGGCGGAGCGTCACCGTCCGGTCGTCACCGGCGTCGAAGCGGAGGTGCCCCTTCACCCCACTGGAGGAACCCTCGGTGACCGGCTTGTCGAACGTGCCGTAGATGAAGAGGCGGGTCGCTCCCGTCGACAGGCCGGACTTCACGTCCGAGTAGCCGGTGAAGGTCCCGCTCTCCTTGTCGAGCGTGAGCCCCGCCTGGTCCGTCACATTGTCGAAGAGGACGCTCGCGTCGTCACCCGGATAGGTGAAGCGCAGCACCGCAGCGTGGTCGGTGGGCGCCATCTCGGCCTTCAGACCGTTCTCGAACCGCACCCCGTAGTAGTACGGCCGCGCGGTCTCGTTCTCGTGCCGGAAGCCCAGCTCGCGCGCCTCACGCCCGGTGTCCGGGGTGCCGGAGGCGGCCGACGGCATCACCTGGAAGGTCTGCCGGTCACCCATCCAGGGGCTGGGCTCATGGCTGGCGCTGAACGCCTGGATCGTCGGCAGGTTGTCGTCGTTGTTCGAGCGGGCGTAGTCGTACAGCCAGCTCAGCGAGCCCGCGTTGGTCACCGGCGTCCAGAAGTTGAAGCCGTGCGGCACGGCCGTCGCCGGGAAGTTGTTGCCGCGCGAGAACCCGCCGCTGGAGAGGGTGCCGCGGGTGGTGAGCGCGTAGTCGGACAGATGCGCCTTGGGCTTCTCGGGCGCGACGGTCTTCAGCGCGATGTCGTCCAGCCAGCCCCGGAACTTCGCCGGGCCCTTGGGGGAGTCGTAGGCCACGAGTATCCGGTCGACGGTCTTTCCGCGCGCGACCGACCCGATGCGCGAGGCCACGTTGTTCCACTGGTTGACGTAGAGCACCTTGGCGGCACCCTGTCCGCGCGGTGTCAGCGGGAAGCCGTGCTGGTCGGCGGCGCCGAGGTCGCTCAGATAGGTGCCGTCGGTGAAGGCGAGGTCGACGGAGACGTTCGTGGCGTCGTAGTCGAGGTCGCCGTCCGCCATGGACGGGAAGACGCGGTAGGAGAGGCGGGTGTCGCGGCCGACGGCCACGTTCACGTCGTAGACCTTGTTGTACGAGTACGCCCGGCCGTCCGCGGTGTGCCGGCCGGCGTACCTCAGGGCCCGCTTGCCGGTGAATCCGGCGCCCGCCTTGGCGGTCGGCGAGCCGCTCGGACCCCGGTCGACCAGGGAGAGCATGTCCTGCGGGACCGGTCCGTCGCTGCCGCCCGTGGAGAACTGGACGTCGGCGAGCTGGAGGATGCCGGAGGCGCCGTTGTTCTTGCTGACCTCCAGCCGGAAGTGCTGGTACTCGGCCGGTTCCGCGAGGTCGTACGTCTTGGTCTGGAACCGTTCGGAGAAAGTTTCACCCGAGCGGGTGTCGACGGTCTTCCAGTCCTTGCCGTCGGAGGAGCCCTTCAGGGTCCAGTCCCGCGGGTCACGCTCTGCGAAGTCATTGGCCGAAGTGAGTGCGTACTTAGCGATTTTCACAGGTTTGTCCAGGTCGAACTCGACCCAACCGGTGGTCTCGAAAACGAGCCACTTGCTGCTGGGCTCCCCGTCGACGAGGTTCTCCTTCACCTCGCCGCCGCCGGAGTTCTCCCCGTTCGCCCGAACGTCCGTGACATGGTCGGTCACATTGCCCGGGATGCCTGTGCTGTAGCCGCCGTCCACGCCCGAGGCGCGCTTGCCGCCGTCCGGGGCGGTGTCGACGGTATTGAGCCAGTCGGGTGCCGGGTCGCCCGCCTCGAACGAGGACGAGAACTCCCGGTCGGCCGCCGCGGATGCCTCCGGCAGGGCGACGGCCACCCCCTGCGAGCCCACTGCCAGTGCAAAGGTGGCGGCCGACACGACCGCCCTTCCACCCCATCTGTGCCGAGCTCTCTGCTGCATAAGCCGGTACCCTCCCTGCGCACGGGACAACGTTGTCAATTCGCTGCGCAAGGATCAGTTGTGGCTCAAGTGCCAAGTATTGTCAAGGGTGTTGGCTGTGGCATTCGGGGCTTATGTCGCGGATTTTTCGGGCATGCCGCGCACAGGCCCCTCATATTTCCGTGAGGTCTCAACTCGGAAAAGACCACCGGCCAACCTTGCATTCGATCTTGCTCCGCTGGCGGGAAGTGGACTATACCTGTCGGCACTTCGCATGATTCCGCACTTCCTGCACGACCCCAGCTTGACCCGATCGCGGTGCCGGGGGTGATCCGGTTCACCGCCTGAGTCCTGGAGAAGGCGAGGACTTGAGCATGGGATCCACTTCCGCCCAGAACCCTGAGTACAACGGCTCCGCACCTGTCGGACGTCGCGATCTGATCAAGCGGTCCGCCGCGCTCGGCCTGATCTCCGTACCCACCATGAGCTTCCTTTCCGCGTGTGCCAGCGGCGGGGGCGGCGGCAACGGGGACAAGGCGAAAGAGGGCGAGAAGACCGCGAAGAACCCGCTCGGCGTCAATGACACCGCGCAGATGGAGTTCGTGCTGTTCGACGGCGGCTTCGGCAAGGAGTACGCCGAGGACGCCGTGAAGATCTACGAGAAGAACTTCCCCGAGGTGACGGTGAAGTTCTCCGCCACCCAGAAGATCCAGTCCACCCTCCAGCCCCGTTTCAACCAGGGCACCCCGCCGGACCTCATCGACAACTCCGGTGCCGAGCAGATGGACATGGGCGTCCTGGTCGGCAAGGACCAGCTCGCCGACCTCACCCCGCTGCTCGACGCCCCGTCCCTCGACGACCCGAACAAGAAGGTCCGCGACACGCTGCGACCCGGCATCGTCGAGATGGGCCAGTTCGACGGCGAGAAGGTCTGGATCATGTACTACGCCTACACGGTGTACGGCGTCTGGTACTCGCAGAAGGCCCTGGACTCGCTCGACGAGCAGTACCCCGAGACCTGGGACCAGATGCTCGCGGTCTGCGAGAAGGCCAAGAAGAAGGGCATGGCCGGCTGGACGTACGCGGGCAAGTACCCGTACTACCTCCCCTTCTCGCTCTACCCGATGATCGGCAAGGTCGGCGGTGTCGAGGTCCTGGACGCCATCGACAACCTGGAGCCGAACGCCTGGAAGCACCCGGCGGTCAAGGCCTGCTTCGAGGCCTACTACGAGCTCTACAAGAAGGGCTACGTCCTCAAGGGCACCCCGGGTCTGGACCACATCCAGTCGCAGACCGCGTGGGCCCAGGGCAAGGCGCTGTTCATCCCGAACGGCTCCTGGGTGGAGAACGAGTCGGCGAACGTCATCCCGAAGGACTTCGACCTCGCCGTGTCCGCGCCGACCGGCATCGACTCCTCCGACAAGCTGCCCTTCGGCACGATCTGGGCCTCCGGCGGTGAGCCCTTCATCGTCCCGGCCAAGGCGAAGAACACCGCCGGCGGCATGGAGCAGCTGCGCATCATGCTGAGCGAGGCGAGCTCGAAGAACTTCACCAGCAAGGTCAAGTCGCTCACCGCCTACAACGGCGGCACCGACGGCATCACCCTCACCCCCGGTCTGAAGTCCGGCGTCGCGGCGCTGGACAAGGCCGGCCAGAACGTGGTGAACCCGCGTCTCCAGGACTGGTACGTACAGCTCCAGAAGGAGAAGATCGGGGTCTCCGGTCTCGGCGAGATGATGGCCGGACGCCTCACCCCGGCCGAGGCCATCAAGAAGATCCAGGGCTTCGCCGACGAGGCGGCCAAGGACACGTCGATCAAGCACTACAAGCACCAGTAAGGTCCCGTGAGGACCCGTCACCAGCGGCTGCACCCGCGCGCAGATCGGGGTCGATAGGAATGCAGCACGGCAAGTACAAGTTCATCGTGGGGTTCCTCGCGGTACCTCTGGGGCTGTACGCGCTCTTCGTCGTCTGGCCGTTCATCCAGTCCATCTACTACTCGTTCACGGACTGGACGGGGCTGAGCCCCGAATTCAAGATGGTCGGCTTCGACAACTACGAGAGGATGCTCGACGACGACATCTTCTGGAAGTCGTTGCAGCACAGCTTGTGGTTCGCGTTGTTGCTGCCGCTGGTGACACTGAGTTTCGCGCTGTTCCTCGCCTTCATGATCAATGTGGGCGGGCGGCGCAGAAAGGGCGGCCCGGCGATCACCGGTGTCCGCGGATCCTCGTTCTACAAGATCGTCTATTTCTTCCCGCAGGTGCTGTCCATCGCGATCGTCGCGCTGCTGTTCGCCTTCGCGTACAACCCGGACAGCGGCGCGATCAACTCGATCCTGCGCGGGATCGGCCTCGACAGCGTCCAGCCGCTCTGGCTGGGCGACCCGAATCTCGCGCTGTGGGCCGTGATGGGCGTGATCGTCTGGTCCACGGTCGGCTTCTTCGTGGTCCTGTTCTCCGCCGGTATGGCCTCCATCCCGGCGGATCTGTACGAGGCCGCGCTGCTCGACGGAGCCGGCCGCGCCAGCACCTTCTTCCGGATCACCCTGCCGCTGCTGTGGGACACCGTGCAGTCCGGCTGGGTCTACATGGGCATCCTCGCGCTCGGCGCCGAGTCGTTCGCGGTCGTACACATCATGACGACCGGACCCGGTGGCCCCGACTACTCGACCACGGTCATGGTCCTGTACGTGTACCAGAAAGCGTTCCGTGACGGGCAGGCCGCCTACGCCACCACGATCGGTGTGGCCCTGCTCGTCGTCACGCTGGCCTTCGCCGCCATCGTCATGCGGCTCGGGCGGCGCGAGCGGCTGGAGTTCTGACAGATGAAGACGACCGAGACCACCGCTCCCGTACCGGCCGAGTCCGGTATGCCCGTCACCAAGATCGACCTGACGGCCAAGAAGCCGGGCGGGAAGAAGAAAGAGGGCACCGTCCTCAACGTCTTCTCCCACGGTGTGCTGATCATCTGGGCGTTCATGGTCGCCATGCCGCTGCTGTGGGCGGTGATGACGTCCTTCAAGGACGACGCCTCCATCTTCGGCTCGCCCTGGTCACTGCCGGACAAACTGCACTTCTCGAACTGGTCGCGGGCCTGGACCCAGGCCAACATGAGCGACTACTTCCTCAACACCATCCTGGTGGTGGGGGGTTCGCTGATCGGCACGCTGGTGCTCGGTTCGATGGCGGCCTATGTCCTGGCCCGCTTCGACTTCCCGGGCAACCGCTTCATCTACTTCCTGTTCATCGGCGGCATGAGCTTTCCGATCATGCTCGCGCTGGTCCCGCTCTTCTACGTCGTGAACAACATGGGGCTGCTGAACACGATCCACGGGCTGATCCTGGTCTACATCGCGTACTCGCTGCCGTTCACGGTGTTCTTCCTCACTGCGTTCTTCCGCACCCTGCCGACATCGGTGGCCGAGGCGGCCTTCGTCGACGGCGCCTCGCACAGCCGTACGTTCTTCCAGATCATGCTTCCGATGGCCAAGCCGGGCCTGATCAGCGTCGGCATCTTCAACTTCCTGGGCCAGTGGAACCAGTACATGCTGCCCACGGTCCTGAACACCGATCCCGACAAGCGCGTCCTCACCCAGGGCCTGGTGCAGCTGGCCGTCAGCCAGGGCTACAAGGGGGACTGGTCCGGGCTGTTCGCCGGTCTGGTGATGGCGATGCTGCCGGTGCTCGCGGCCTACATCATCTTCCAGCGTCAGGTGGTGGCGGGGCTGACGGCAGGAGCTCTGAAGTAGTCCGGGGCCCGCACTGTGACGTAAGTCGAACGTAGCGCTCCGAAACCGCCCGCGTGCACGCCGTTCCCGTCCCTGGGAGCGGCGTGCACGGGTGTATGCACATACCCGGATCCGGTTCAACCTCTTGACGGGAGGCAACCCGAACGGCTCAGCTTAGAGTTCACTAGTTGGACACGAACGGGGCCTCATCGAAGCGGTCCCGCGCGCAGGAGGTCGTCGTGGAGACTCCGGGGTCGCAGTCGTCGCTGCACCGAGCCAATCTGGAGCGGGTCGTGCGGGCCGTACGGCTGGCCGGATCTCTCACCCAGGCGGAGATCGCGAGGACCACAGGTCTGTCCGCGGCAACGGTCTCCAATATCGTCCGTGAGCTCAAGGACGGTGGAACTGTCGAGGTCACGCCCACTTCGGCGGGTGGCCGCCGGGCCCGCAGCGTCTCGCTGAGCGGGGATGCCGGCATCGTCATAGGGGTCGACTTCGGCCATACGCATTTGCGCGTCGCGGTCGGGAACCTCGCCCATCAGGTGCTGGCCGAGGAGTCCGAGCCGCTGGACGTGGACGCGTCCTCGAAGCAAGGGTTCGACCGCGCCGAACAGCTGGTCAACCGGCTGATCGCGGCGACCGGCGTCGACCGGTCCAAGATCGCCGGGGTCGGTCTCGGCGTGCCCGGCCCGATCGACGTGGAGTCCGGCACCCTGGGCTCCACCGCGATCCTGCCGGGCTGGACCGGCATCAAGCCCGCCGAGGAGCTGCGCGACCGCCTCGGGGTGCCCGTGCACGTGGACAACGACGCCAACCTGGGCGCCCTCGGCGAGCTGGTCTGGGGCAGTGGGCGGGGCGTGCGGGATCTCGCGTACATCAAGGTCGCCAGCGGTGTCGGCGCCGGTCTGGTGATCAACGGCAAGATCTACCGGGGACCGGGTGGCACAGCGGGAGAAATCGGTCATATTACTCTGGATGAATCCGGCCCGGTCTGCCGCTGCGGAAACCGGGGCTGCCTGGAGACCTTCGCGGCCGCGCGCTATGTGCTCCCGCTGCTCCAGTCCAGCCACGGCACCGATCTGACCATGGAGGGCGTCGTACGGCTGGCCAGGGACGGAGACCCGGGCTGCCGTCGGGTGATCGCCGACGTCGGCCGTCACATCGGCAGTGGAGTCGCCAATCTCTGCAACCTCCTGAACCCGAGCCGCGTGGTCCTCGGCGGTGATCTCGCCGAGGCCGGTGAGCTGGTCCTCGGGCCCATCCGGGAGTCCGTCGGCCGCTACGCGATCCCCAGCGCGGCGCGCCAACTGTCCGTTCTTCCCGGGGCACTTGGCGGCCGTGCCGAGGTGCTCGGAGCCCTCGCGCTCGCGCTCAGCGAGATGGGTGATTCAACCCTTTTGGACAGCACGCTGCACGCCGCTGCCCCTGCCTTCACTTAGAGAACGGATGGCACCGTTGCCAACCCGTTAAGGATTTACTTCTTGACGTCGCACGTGTGGCCGAGTTGACTTCCAGCCACCTCGGCCGCAACGACGCGGCCTCGTCAGGGAGGTTTCTGAAGTGAACACGCGTATGCGTCGTGCCGCCGTAGCCATTGCCGCAGGTGCGATGGCCATCTCGCTGGCTGCCTGTGGCAGCGCCGAGGAAGCCGGCGGCGACAACGACTCCACCGCCGGCGCCGCCAAGGGCGACGACATCAAGGTCGGTCTGCTGCTGCCGGAGAACAAGACGGCCCGGTACGAGAAGTTCGACCGCCCCTTGATCGAGAAGAAGGTCAAGGAGCTCACGAACAACAAGGCGGAGTTCCTCTACAACAACGCCAAGCAGGACGCCAACCTCCAGGCCCAGCAGGTCGACACCATGATCACCAACAAGGTGGACGTGCTGATCCTGGACGCCGTGGACGCCAAGGCCATCCAGAACTCCGTGCAGAAGGCCGTCGACGCGGGCATCAAGGTCGTCGCCTACGACCGCCTCGCCGAGGGCCCGATCAGCGCCTACACCTCGTTCGACAACGAGGAGGTCGGCCGGACCCAGGGTGAGGCCCTGCTGACCGCGCTGGGCGACAAGGCCACGAAGTCGACCAAGATCGTCATGATCAACGGCTCGGTCACCGACCCGAACGCCGCCCAGTTCAAGAAGGGCGCGCACTCCGTCCTCGACGGCAAGGTCACCATCGCCAAGGAGTACGACACCAAGGAGTGGTCGCCGGACAACGCCAACTCCGAGATGGAGGCCGCGATCTCCTCCGTCGGCGCGAAGAACATCGCCGGCGTCTACTCCGCGAACGACGGCATGGCCGGCGGTATCATCACCGCCCTCAAGGCCGCCGACCTCACCATCCCGGTCACCGGCCAGGACGCGGAGCTCGCCGCCGTGCAGCGCATCGTCTCCGGTGAGCAGTACATGAGCGTCTACAAGCCGTACGCCCCCGAGGCCGACGCCGCCGCCGAGATGGCCGTGGCGCTCGCCAAGGGCGAGTCCCTGGACTCCGTCGCCAAGGACAAGGTCTCCAGCAACAGCGCGAAGGACGTCCCGTCGGTGCTGGTCCCGGTCACCTCGCTGACCAAGGACAACATCAACGACACCGTGATCAAGGACGGCGTCTACACCGCCGCCGAGATCTGCACCGGCAAGTACAAGGCCGCGTGCACCACGCTGAAGATCGGCTGAGTCGGGTCCCTTTCCAGGTGCGGGAATTCGTCCTTGAATTCCCGCACGGGACATGACTGCAACAGACTCCCTCCGGCGCCCCGCGCATACGTCAGCCCCGCAAGCTCGGCGCGGGGCGCCGGACGGAACCCCCCAACTTTTCTCTGCACAACCCTTCCGCCGGGTCAGGCGGCGAAGGAGATGGTTCACGTGTCCGCTACGCCCGTGCTGGCGTTGCGCGGGGTCTCCAAGCGGTTCGGTGCCGTTCAGGCGCTCACCGACGTAGAGCTTGAGGTCCACGCCGGTGAAGTGGTCGCCCTGGTCGGCGACAACGGTGCCGGAAAGTCCACGCTGGTCAAGACGATCGCCGGCGTGCACCCCATCGATGAGGGCGTCATCGAATGGGACGGCAAGGCCGTCTCGATCAACCGGCCGCACGACGCGCAGGCCCTGGGCATCGCGACGGTCTACCAGGACCTCGCGCTGTGCGACAACATCGACGTCGTCGGCAACCTCTTCCTGGGCCGCGAGCTGAAGAAGCGCGGCGTCCTCGACGAGGTCGAGATGGAGCGCCGCTCGCGCGAGCTGCTCCAGACCCTGTCGATCCGCATCCCCAGCGTGCGTATCCCGATCGCCTCGCTCTCCGGCGGTCAGCGCCAGACCGTGGCCATCGCCCGCTCCATGCTCGGCGAGCCCAAGCTGGTCATCCTCGACGAGCCCACCGCCGCCCTCGGCGTCGAGCAGACCGCCCAGGTCCTCGACCTGGTCGAGCGGCTGCGCGAGCGCGGGCACGCCGTGATCCTCATCAGCCACAACATGGCCGACGTGAAGGCCGTCGCGGACAAGGTCGCCGTGCTGCGCCTCGGCCGCAACAACGGCGTCTTCGAGGTCAAGACGACCTCGCAGGAGGAGATCATCTCCGCCATCACCGGCGCCACCGAGAACGCCGTGACCCGCCGTGCGGCGCGCACGAACGGGGAGGTTTCCAAGTGAGCATCGACAAGACCTCCGCGACGGCGCAGGACCACGAGGTACTCAACACCGAGGCCGCCGCGGCCGCGGTGACCGCGGTCGACCCGCGCCTGCTGGTGCAGGAGCAGGGCCTGGCCGGCTACCTCACCGAGTTCCGGCGCAAGCTGAAGGCCGGCGAGCTGGGCTCGCTGCCCGTCATCCTCGGCCTGATCGCCATCTGCGTCATCTTCCAGAGCCTGAACTCCGCCTTCCTGTCCGCGCAGAACATCAGCGACATCACCGTCACGATGGTCGGCACGGGCATGATCTCCGTCGGCATCGTCTTCGTGCTGCTGCTCGGCGAGATCGACCTGTCCGTCGGCTCGGTCAGCGGCGCGTCCAGCGCCCTCGCGGCCGTCCTCGCGGTGAACCAGGGCTGGCCCGAGTGGGCGGCCGTGCTCTTCGCCGTCGCGGCGGGTGCCCTCATCGGTGCGGCGCACGGCTTCTTCTTCGCGGTGCTCGGCGCCCCGGCGTTCGCCGTCACACTGGCCGGTCTGCTGTTCTGGCTGGGCTTCATGCTCCAGACGCTGGGCGAGAACGGCACGATCAACCTCGACAGCGACGGTCTGATCGGCAAGCTGACGACGTACTTCTTCACGGACGTGGCGGCCGCGTACGGCCTCGCGGCCGTGGTGACCGCGGTGTTCTTCATCACCTCGTTCCTGGGCAACCGCCGCCGCCAGGCCGCGGGCATCCCGTTCCGGCCGCTGAGCGACACCATCCTGCGGACGGTGCTGCTGGGTGTCGTGTCCTTCGCCGCGGCGATCATGTACAACCAGTACAAGGGCCTGCCGCTGGCCACGGTGATCTTCCTGGTCTTCCTGGTCGCCACGGACTTCGTGCTGCGGCGTACCTCGTACGGCCGCAAGATCTTCGCCCTCGGTGGCAGCGTCGAGGCCTCGCGTCGTGCCGGTATCAACGTGACCGCGGTGCGCATCTCCGTGTTCGCGATCTCGGGTGGCTTCGCCGCCATCGGTGGACTCTTCCTGGCCTCGAAGATCGCCTCCGCCAACCAGAGCGCCGGTACCGGTGACCTGCTGATGAACGCCATCGCGGCGGCCGTCATCGGTGGTACGTCCCTCTTCGGCGGACGTGGCCGCACCTGGAACGCGCTGCTCGGTGTGCTGGTGATCGTCTCGATCCAGTACGGCCTCCAGCTGGAGTCCATCGCCGAGCCGGTCAAGTACATGATCACCGCGGGTGTGCTGTTGACCACGGTCGTGATCGACTCGATCACCCGTAAGACGCAGAAGACCGCGGGTCGCGCGTAGCGCGGGACGCCGTAGCGCCGCAGGGGCGTGGGTGAGCTGGCGTGTGCCGGTCCGTCGTGGCCGGTCGCGCAGTTCCCCGCGCCCCTTTGCGGTGTTGTGTGTCGCGCCCGCGCGGCGGTAGCCGCATATGGACACAGCCCCGCGACCTTTCTCGGCGTTGTAGTACGGGGTGTTGTTGGGTAGAGCCGTTTGCGTGACGTATGACGGGTGGGCCGGGAACCTTCCGCTGAGGCGGAACATTAGACTCGACAAGCCCGGCAACAGCTCTACTGCAAGGAGGCACGGGTGCCGCTGCTGACCCGCATCACGGGACCGCGCGATCTGGACCGGCTCAGCCCTGAGCAGCTGGACCAGCTGGCAGAGGAGATCCGGACCTTCCTCGTCGACGCCGTTTCCAAGACCGGCGGCCACCTCGGCCCCAACCTCGGTGTGGTGGAGCTGACCATCGCCCTGCACCGGGTCTTCGATTCGCCGAAGGACAAGGTGCTCTGGGACACGGGCCATCAGTCCTACGTCCACAAGCTGCTCACCGGCCGCCAGGACTTCAGCAAGCTGAAGAAGAAGGGCGGCCTGTCCGGCTACCCCTCGCAGGCCGAGTCCGAGCACGACGTCATCGAGAACAGCCACGCGTCGACCGTCCTCGGCTGGGCCGACGGGCTCGCGAAAGCCAACCAGCTGCGCAAACGCGACGACCATGTCGTCGCCGTCATCGGTGACGGCGCGCTGACCGGCGGCATGGCCTGGGAGGCGCTGAACAACATCGCCGAGGCCAAGGACCGCCCCCTCGTCATCGTCGTCAACGACAACGAGCGGTCCTACGCGCCGACCATCGGCGGCCTCGCGAACCACCTGGCGACCCTGCGGACGACGGACGGCTACGAGCGCTTCCTGACCCGCACCAAGGAGATCCTCGACCGCACCCCGGTCGTCGGCAAGCCCCTCTACGAGACCCTGCACGGGGCCAAGAAGGGCCTGAAGGACTTCATCGCCCCGCAGGGCATGTTCGAGGACCTCGGCCTGAAGTACGTCGGCCCGATCGACGGTCATGACATCGAGGCCCTGGAGTCGGCCCTCGCGCGGGCCAAGCGGTTCGGCGGCCCGGTCATCGTGCACTGCCTCACCGAGAAGGGCCGCGGCTACCAGCCCGCCCTCCAGGACGAGGCCGACCGCTTCCACGGCATCGGCCCCATCCACCCCGACACCGGCCTGCCGATCAAGGCCTCGGGCGCCGACTGGACGTCCGTCTTCGGCGACGAGATGGTCGAGCTCGGCAAGGAGCGCGAGGACATCGTCGCGATCACCGCGGCGATGCTCCAGCCGGTCGGCCTGAAGAAGTTCGCGGACACCTTCCCGGACCGGATCTACGACGTCGGCATCGCCGAGCAGCACGGCGCCGTCTCCGCCGCGGGCCTCGCCACGGGCGGCGTGCACCCGGTCTTCGCCGTGTACGCCACCTTCCTCAACCGCGCCTTCGACCAGGTCCTGATGGACGTGGCGCTGCACAAGTGCGGCGTCACCTTCGTGCTGGACCGCGCCGGCGTCACCGGCACCGACGGCGCCTCTCACAACGGCATGTGGGACATGTCGATCCTCCAGGTCGTCCCCGGCCTCCGGCTCGCCGCCCCGCGCGACGCCGACCAGGTGCGGGCGCAGCTGCGCGAGGCCGTCCAGGTGAAGGACGCGCCGACCGTCGTGCGCTTCTCCAAGGGCGCCGTCGGCCCCGCCGTACCCGCCGTGGGGCGCGTCGGCGGCATGGACGTGCTGCGCGAGCCGGGCACCGACACCCCCGACGTGCTGCTCGTCTCCGTGGGCGCCCTGGCCCCCATGTGCCTGGAGATCGCCTCGCTCCTCGACAAGCAGGGCATCACCACCACCGTCGTCGACCCGCGCTGGGTCAAGCCCGTCGACGAGGCCATGGCCCCGCTCGCCGAGCGCCACCGCGTCGTCGTCACCGTCGAGGACAACTCCCGTGTCGGCGGCGTCGGCTCGGCGGTCGCCCAGGCCCTGCGCGACGCGGGCGTGGACGTCCCGCTGCGCGACTTCGGCATCCCGCCGCGCTTCCTCGACCACGCCTCCCGCGCCGAGGTCCTGGCCGAGATCGGGCTCACCGCCCCCGACATCGCCCGCCAGGTCACCGGCCTCGTCTCCAAGTTGGACGGCCGGTTCGACCGTACGGCCGCCGGGGTCGACTCGGTGGAGCCCGCGCGCGACTGACGGCCGCTCACGTCCGGACGGGCCGGTTTCGCCACCCATGACGGTGGTGAAACCGGCCCATCTGTGTGAATCCGCCCGTGCCGGGGCATGCGTACGACGCCCCCTCTCGATCATGTCGAGGACGACAAGCGTGGGAGGTACGACCGTGAGCAGCACACTCTTCCGGACGAAGAGAGTCGAGCAGTCCATCCTCGATACCGAGGAGCCGGAGCACGCGCTCAAGAAGTCTTTGTCCGCGTTGGATCTGACCGTCTTCGGCGTCGGTGTCATCATCGGCACCGGCATCTTCGTGCTCACCGGCACCGTCGCGAAGGACAACGCCGGGCCCGCCGTGGCCCTGGCGTTCGTCGCCGCCGGCGTCGCCTGCGCGCTCGCCGCGCTCTGTTATGCCGAGTTCGCCTCGACGGTCCCGGTGGCCGGGTCCGCGTACACGTTCTCGTACGCCTCACTCGGTGAGCTCCCCGCCTGGATCATCGGCTGGGACCTGGTCCTGGAGTTCGCGCTCGGGACGGCGGTGGTGGCCGTCGGCTGGTCGGGCTACATCCAGTCCCTGATGGACAACGCGGGCTGGAACATGCCCACGAGCCTGGGCAGCAGAGAGGGCGCGGACGCCTTCGGCTTCGACATCCTCGCCGCCGCGCTCGTCCTGGTCCTCACCGTCATCCTCGTCCTCGGCATGAAGCTGTCCGCGCGGATCACATCCCTGGTCGTCGCCATCAAGCTGGCTGTCGTCCTGACCGTGATCGTCGCCGGCGCGTTCCTGATCGACGGTGACAACTACGACCCGTTCATCCCCGACACCCAGACGGTGGACGCGGGCGGCAGTCTCCAGGCCCCGCTGATCCAGCTCATGTTCGGCTGGGCCCCCTCCAACTACGGCGTGATGGGCATCTTCACCGCCGCCTCGGTCGTGTTCTTCGCCTTCATCGGCTTCGACGTCGTGGCCACGGCCGCCGAGGAGACCAAGAACCCGCAGCGCGACATGCCCCGCGGCATCATCGGCTCGCTCGTCATCTGCACCACGCTGTACGTGGCCGTGTCGATCGTCGTCACGGGCATGCAGCACTACACCAGGCTGTCCGTGGACGCCCCGCTGGCCGACGCGTTCAAGGACACCGGGCACCCCTGGTTCGCGGGCTTCATCAGCTTCGGCGCCGCGGTCGGCCTGACGACGGTGTGCATGATCCTGCTGCTCGGCCAGACCCGGGTGTTCTTCGCGATGAGCCGCGACGGACTGCTGCCGCGCTTCTTCTCGCACGTCCACCCGCGGTTCAAGACCCCGCACCGGCCGACCATCCTGCTCGGCGTGATCATCGCGGTCCTCGCCGGCTTCACCCCGCTGACCGAACTCGCGGCCCTGGTGAACATCGGCACCCTGTTCGCCTTCGTGGTCGTGGCGATCGGCGTGATCATCCTCCGCAAGACCCGCCCCGACCTGCACCGCGCCTTCCGCACCCCATGGGTGCCGGTCATCCCGATCCTGTCGGTGTGCGCCTCGCTGTGGCTGATGATCAACCTGCCCGCCGAGACCTGGGTCCGCTTCGCCATCTGGATGGTGGCCGGCTTCGGTGTGTACTTCCTCTACGGCCGCTCCCACAGCCGCCTCGGACGGCACGAGGAGACGACCGTGGCCGAGGTCGAGAAGGGGGAGGACCCAGGCACCGCCTAGCCCGTCCCGACGGCACGGGGCCGCGTACGGCAGCCGGCTACGGCCGGACCGTGCGCGGCCCTGCCACGTCCGCCCCCAACTCCGTCACGCGCCGGCGCAGTTCCCGGTCCGCGGTCACCACCAGGCAGGGCCGCCCGGCCGCCCGCGCGACCAGCTCGACCATGTGGTCGTCCCCGCTTCCGGCGGCGGACTCCACCAGCACCCCCGGCACGCTCCGCACGCCCCGGGCGGCCCCCTCCACGACGAGCACGATCTCCACGGGCCCCACGTGCCCGGGCACCCCGTCGGCCGCCAGCCGGTCCCGCAGCCGCTCGGCCGCCCCCCGTCGGTCCCGCCACCACCCGTCGGGCACCGACCCGACGACGTTCGCGGCGTCGACGATCACGAGCAGGGGGACCTCAGCGTTCATGCGGCAAGGGTCGCACGGGTCCCGGGGCCGGCCCGTTCACTCCGCGGCCCCCTCCTCGAAGCTGGCGAAGTACGCGGCCGCCATGTCCTCGTCGCCGTGTCCCTGTGCCGTGGCCCGCTCGAAGCGCTCCGCGCTCGCCGCCGCCACGTCCAGCTGTACGCCGTGCCGTTCGCCGGCCTCCACGATGAGCCGGGCGTCCTTCGCCGCCGTGCTCACCGCGAACGCGGCGGGGGACAGCCGGTCGTTCAGCACCAGCCCCGTCTTGGCCCGCAGATACCCCATGTCGAGCGGCCCGCCGTCGATCAGCTCGAAGAAGCGCTCCGGGTCCACGTCGAGGGCCTTGGCCAGCGCCAGCACCTCACCGGCGGCGTTCGTCACGGCGAGCACCCAGCTGTTGGCGACCAGCTTCAGCCGGGTCGCGCTGCCCGCCCCGCCGTCCTCGCCGGTCCACACCGTGCGGGCGCCGACGGCGTCGAACACCGGCGTCACCGTCTCGCGGCCCTCGGCCGGCCCCGCCGCCAGGACGGTGAGCTGACCGGCCTCGGCGGGCTGGCGGGTGCCGAGGACGGGGGCGTCGTAGAAGACGAGGCCGTGTTCGTCGGCGAAGGCGGCCAGGCCGGGAACGGCGTCGATCCCGGCGGTCGTCGACTGCATCCAGACGGCGCCGGACCGCAGTCCGGGCGCCGCCTCCCGCATCACTTCGAGCGTCGCGGGACCGTCGTACAGCATGGTCAGGACGACGTCGGCGCCCTGGACCGCCTCGGCGGGGGAGCCGGCGACGAAGGCACCGTCGGCGGCCAGGGGATCGGCCTTGGCCCGGGTGCGGTTCCAGGCGCGGACGGTGTGCCCGGCCTTCGCGAGATTGCGGGCCATCGCGGCGCCCATGATGCCGGTGCCCAGGACGCTCACGGTGAGCTTGTCGGTCATGACGTCGAATTCCTGTTCTCGTGCGGACGTTGCTGCTCTGATCCAGCTTGCCCCGCGCACGCGCGGATGCCGGGGACCCCACGGGCCGGACGGGGAGTTGGGAGCTTCATCACGCCGCGACCCGAGCAGTCCGGAGCAGGCCCTGCCGGTCCCGGGAAAGCGGGGGCGGGACACGAGCACGGGCCCGCCCCGCATATGGTGATCCGGTGAACGGCGACTGGCTCATCCGCGGCCGTGACGGCCGCCTCAGCGTCTATCTGCCGACCGAGGACGCCGTCCTGTGCCGGGCGGAACTCGGCCCCGGCGGCCCCTGGGAACCCCCGCGCAAGGTCGGCGGCGACCAGAAGCTGCGCCCCGGCCCCGCGGTCGGCCAGGGCGCCGACGCCTACGCCCATCTGGCCGCCTGGCGGCCCACCAAGGAGGGTGAGGCGGGCCTGGTGCACTCCACACACTTCCGGCCCCGTCTGGCGCCGCTTGACTGGACGTCCATCGGCCACCCGGACAGGACCGGCGACCGCACCGGCACACCCGCCGTCACGGTGGACGCGCAGGGGCGGGCGCATGTCTTCGTGCGCAACCGGGAGGGCGGCGTGAGCATGCGCGGCCAGAAGGAGGTCGGCGGCTGGGGCCCGTGGCGCGACCTGAAGGGAGCCGATGTCGACGACCGGCTGGCCGCGGTGACGGGGGAGTCGGGGCGAGTCGAGCTGTACGCGGCCGTCCCCGGGGCCCTGCTGCACTGGCGGCAGGAGAAGCCGGGCAGCGTCCCGGTCCTGGAGGAGGCGATGGAGACGCCGGTGCGGGCCGGCACCCTGCACGCCCTGGCCACCTCCGCGGAACACACCACCCTCTTCTACGCCGACGACTCCGGCGACCTGTGCGCCTGGCGCCCCGGCACCAAGCCGGTGACCCTCCTGGCGTCGGCCGGTCCCGGCCCGGTGACCGCGATCCGCTGCGAACTCGACGGCCACGACTGCACGTTGCTCGCCCAGCGCTCGGCGAGCGGTCGTGTCGCCTTCGCCGCGTATCCGACGGAGCAGGAGTCGGCGGGCGCGTGGTGGACCGAGTCGGGGCCGCAGCTGCCGGTGGACGCGGTGGTGGCGATGGCGGTGGACGAGGACGGCCGGGTCGTGGCGGCAACGCTGTCACCGTCGACCGGCCAACTCCAGATCACCCGCCGCAAGGACGAGCCGGGGCTGGCCCTGGAGGCGTGGCGGGAGGTCTGACCGCCCACCCCGACCCCAAGAGCCCGGTACACGAAAGGCCCCTGCCGGAGCAGGGGCCCTCACTCGTGTACGAGTCGTGCTACGCCGGAACCGACGCCACGCCCGGAGCGAGGAACTTCTTGCCGTTCACGCGCTCGGAGACACCCTCGCGGTCCAGGTACGGCGTGATGCCGCCCAGGTGGAAGGGCCAGCCGGCGCCCGTGATCAGGCAGAGGTCGATGTCCTGGGCCTCGGCGACGACGCCCTCGTCGAGCATGAGCCCGATCTCCTGGGCGACGGCGTCCAGGACACGGTCACGGACCTGCTCCTCGGTGAGGACCGAGTCGCCCTGCTTCAGCAGTGCGGCGACCTCGGGGTCCAGCTCCGGCTTGCCGGAGTCGTAGACGTAGAAGCCGCGCTTGCCCGCCTTGACGACGGCCGCGAGGTTCGGGGAGACCGTGAAGCGGTCCGGGAAGGCCCGGTTGAGGGTCTCCGAGACATGCAGGCCGATCGCGGGACCGACCAGCTCAAGCAGCACCAGCGGGGACATCGGCAGACCGAGCGGCTCCACGGCCTTCTCGGCGACCTCGACCGGGGTGCCCTCGTCGATGACGTTCTGGATCTCGCCCATGAAGCGGGTGAGGATGCGGTTCACGACGAACGCCGGGGCGTCCTTGGTGAGGACCGCGGTCTTCTTCAGCTTCTTGGCGACGGCGAAGGCCGTGGCCAGCGAGGCGTCGTCGGTCTTCTCGCCGCGGACGATCTCAAGGAGCGGCAGGACCGCGACCGGGTTGAAGAAGTGGAAGCCGACGACCCGCTCGGGGTGCTGAAGCTTCGACGCCATCTCGGAGACCGACAGGGAGGAGGTGTTGGTGGCGAAGACGGCGTGCGCCGGGGCGACCGCCTCGACCTCCGCGAACACCTGCTGCTTGACGCCGATCTCCTCGAACACGGCCTCGATGATGAAGTCCGCGTCGGCGAAGCCCTCGGCCTTGTCCAGCACACCGGTGACCAGGGCCTTCAGGCGGTTGGCCTTGTCCTGGTTGATACGGCCCTTGCCCAGCAGCTTCTCGATCTCGGAGTGGACGTAGCCCACACCCTTGTCGACACGCTCCTGGTCGATGTCCGTGAGGACGACCGGGACCTCCAGGCGGCGCAGGAAGAGCAGCGCCAGCTGCGAGGCCATCAGGCCCGCGCCGACCACGCCGACCTTGGTGACCGGGCGCGCCAGGTTCTTGTCCGGGGCGCCGGCCGGGCGCTTGCCGCGCTTCTGCACCAGGTTGAAGGCGTAGATGCCGGACCGCAGTTCGCCACCCATGATCAGGTCGGCGAGCGCCTTGTCCTCGGCGTCGTAGCCCTGCTGGAGGTCGCCGTTCTTGGCGGCGGCGATGATGTCGAGGGCGCGGTAGGCGGCCGGAGCGGCGCCGTGCACCTTCGAGTCCGCGATGGAGCGGCCCTTGGCGACGGCCTGGTCCCAGCCCTCACCGCGGTCGATCACCGGACGCTCGACCTCGACGTCGCCCTTGAGGACGTTCGCGGTCCAGATCAGCGACTGCTCGAGGAAGTCGGCGCCCTCGAAGATGGCGTCCGCGATACCGAGGTCGAAGACCTGCTGGCCCTTGAGCTGCTTGTTCTGGTTGAGGCTGTTCTCGATGATCACCGAGACGGCCTTGTCGGCACCGATCAGGTTGGGCAGGATCGTGCAGCCGCCCCAGCCGGGAACCAGGCCGAGGAAGACCTCGGGGAGCGAGAAGGCGGGCAGCGCCTTGCTGACGGTCCGGTACTTGCAGTGCAGACCGACCTCGACGCCACCGCCCATCGCGGCACCGTTGTAGTACGCGAAGGTCGGCACGGCGAGCGCCGAGAGGCGCTTGAAGACCTCGTGACCGCCCTTGCCGATGGCCAGCGCGTCCTTGTGCTCCTTCAGCAGCTCGACGCCCTTGAGGTCGGCGCCGACGGCGAAGATGAACGGCTTGCCGGTGATGCCGACGCCGACGATGTCGCCGTCCGCGGCCTCCTTCTCGACCTGGTCGATGGCGGTGTTGAGGTTCGCCAGCGAGGCCGGGCCGAAGGTGGTCGGCTTGGTGTGGTCGAAGCCGTTGTCCAGCGTGATGAGCGCGAAGCGCCCGGCGCCGAACGGCAGGTCGAGGTGGCGCACGTGGGCGCTCGTGACTACCTCGTCGGGGAACAGCTCGGCCGCACCCTTCAAAAGCTCAGCGGTGGTGCTCACTTGCTGCCTCCGTCGAAGTTCGGGTTCTCCCAGATGACCGTCGCGCCCATGCCGAAGCCGACGCACATGGTGGTCAGGCCGTAGCGGACGTGCGGCTGCTCCTCGAACTGGCGGGCCAGCTGCGTCATCAGGCGGACGCCGGAGGAGGCGAGCGGGTGGCCGAAGGCGATGGCGCCGCCGTACTGGTTGACGCGCTCGTCGTCGTCCGCGATGCCGTAGTGGTCGAGGAAGGCCAGGACCTGGACGGCGAAGGCCTCGTTGACCTCGAACAGACCGATCTCGGAGATGTCGAGGCCCGCCTTGGCGAGGGCCTTCTCCGTGGCCGGGATCGGGCCGTAGCCCATGACCTCCGGCTCGACGCCCGCGAAGGCGTAGGAGACCAGGCGCATCTTCACCGGGAGGTTGTTCTCGCGGGCGAAGTCCTCCGACGCGATGAGCGAGGCGGTGGCACCGTCGTTCAGACCGGCCGCGTTACCGGCGGTGACCCGGCCGTGGACGCGGAACGGGGTCTTGAGGCCGGAGAGGTTCTCCAGCGTGGTGCCCGGGCGCATCGGCTCGTCGGCGGTGACCAGGCCCCAGCCCGTCTCGCCGGCCTCGGGGTTGGTGCGGCGCACGGAGATCGGAACCAGGTCGGCCTGGATCTTGCCGTTGGCGTACGCCTTGGCGGCCTTCTCCTGCGAGCGCACCGCGTACTCGTCGGCGCGCAGCTTGGTGATGTGCGGGTAGCGGTCGTGCAGGTTCTCCGCCGTCATGCCCATGAACAGGGCGGACTCGTCGACCAGCTTCTCGCTGACGAAGCGCGGGTTGGGGTCCACGCCCTCGCCCATCGGGTGGCGGCCCATGTGCTCGACACCACCGGCGATGGCGATGTCGTAGGCACCGAAGGCGACCGAACCGGCGACCGAGGTGACGGCGGTCAGGGCGCCGGCACACATACGGTCGATGGAGTAGCCGGGCACCGACTGGGGCAGCCCGGCGAGGATGCCGGCCGTGCGGCCGATGGTCAGGCCCTGGTCGCCGATCTGCGTGGTCGCGGCGATGGCGACCTCGTCGATCTGCTTGGCGTCGAGACCCGGGTTGCGGCGCAGCAGCTCCCGGATCGCCTTCACGACGAGGTCGTCGGCGCGGGTCTCGTGGTAGATGCCCTTCGGGCCCGCCTTGCCGAACGGGGTGCGGACGCCGTCGACGAAGACGACGTCCCTGACGGTACGAGGCACGATGGCTCTCCTCCAGGGTGCGGGACGCTGAGCGCTTGCTCATGGCCATGCTACTTATGAGTAACGTAGCTGCACAGTCCCGCAGCCCGGAGCGGCGAACGTCACACCCCGTGCTGAATCCGCCGGGAGGATCTTGGCGCGATCTCGACGCAGCTGTTCCCAGAAAAGGAGCGCCCAGGGGGCGCCCCTCAGGGGCGCGGGGAACTGCGCGGGCAACCACACGGAACCCGCAGCGGCCGCGCAACCAGCACCCGTACCGGCGACTATGCGGACAACGCAGCCACCAACACCGGCGTCACCTGCTCGACCTGCCAAGGCCGAGCCCCATGTCCCGCCAGCGCCGCCGCCACCGACTCCGCGCTCACCGCCGCCGGCGGCTCCCAGCACACCCGCCGCACGGTATCGGGAGTGATCACATTCTCCTGAGGCATGTTGAGCGTCTCGGCCAGCGCCGACACCGCGGCCCGAGCTGCGGCCAGCCGTGCCGCGGCGGCCGGGTCCTTGTCCGCCCACGCCCGCGGCGGAGGCGGCCCCGCCACGGGCTGGCCGGGCGCCGGCAGCTGCGCTTCGGTCAGGGCCTTGGCACGGTCGACGGCGGCCTGCCACTGCTCCAGCTGCCGCCGCCCCATCCGGTGCCCGAACCCGTTGAGCGCGGTCAGGGCATGCACATTGCCCGGCATCGCGAGCGCGGCCTCGACGATGGCCGCGTCGCTGAGCACCTTGCCCGGCGAGACGTCCCGCTTCTGGGCGATCCGGTCCCGCGTCTGCCACAGCTCCCGCACCACGCCGAGCTGCCGGCGTCTGCGCACCTTGTGCATCCCGGAGGTCCGCCGCCAGGGGTCCTTGCGCGGCTCGGCGGGCGGCGCGGACGCGATGGCGTCGAACTCCTGCCACGCCCACTCCAGCTTCCCCTGCCGGTCGAGCTCCTTCTCCAGGGCGTCGCGCAGGTCCACGAGCAGCTCGACGTCCAGCGTCGCGTACCGCAGCCAGGGCTCCGGCAGCGGCCGGGTCGACCAGTCCACGGCCGAGTGGCCCTTCTCCAGGACGAACCCGAGCACGTTCTCGACCATCGCGCCGAGACCGACCCTCGGGAAACCGGCGAGCCGTCCTGCCAGCTCGGTGTCGAACAGCCGCGTCGGCACCATGCCTATCTCACGCAGACAGGGCAGGTCCTGGGTGGCGGCGTGCAGCACCCACTCCACTCCGGACAGCGCCTCGCCGAGGCCGGACAGGTCGGGACAGGCCACGGGGTCGATCAGCGCGGACCCCGCGCCCGCGCGACGCAGCTGCACCAGATAGGCGCGCTGGCCGTAGCGGTAGCCGGACGCGCGTTCGGCGTCGACGGCGACGGGGCCCGAGCCCGCGGTGAAGGCGGCGATCACCTCGGCGAGCGCGGCCTCGTCGGCGATCACGGGCGGAATGCCCTCGCGGGGCTCCAGCAAAGGGATCGGCGCCTCCGTAACAGAAGATCCGTCGTCTTCCGGAGGGGCGCCTCCGGTGGTTCGCAGTGAACTGTCTGCTGCGGTTTCTTGGGCGTCGGTCACATGTCAAGGGTATCTGTGTATGGACAGCGCCCGCCGACGGAACGTTCCGTCGGCGGGCGCCCGAGGGTCGTAAACCAGTCAGTCAAGTGAAGGGATCCGGCTCACGGCGGATGAGGGACGAGGCGGGGATCAGCGGCCGATCCCGTTCACGTCAGTGAATGATCACGTGCTGAATCGGAGCCGGCGGGGCTCGGCGGGGGCGGGTTCAGTGGATGATGCCGGTGCGCAGCGCCACGGCGACCATACCGGCGCGGTCACCGGTGCCGAGCTTGCGCGCGATGCGGGCGAGGTGGCTCTTGACGGTCAGGGCGGACAGGCCCATCGAGACGCCGATCGCCTTGTTCGACTGGCCCTCCGCCACCAGCCGCAGGACCTCGACCTCACGGCCGGACAGTTCGCGGTAGCCGCCCGGGTGGCTCGGGGCACCCGGGTGGCGACGGTGCATACGGGCGGCGGCGGCGCCGATGGGAGCGGCACCGGGTCGGGTGGGGAGCCCGACGTTGGTGCGGGTACCGGTGACGACATAGCCCTTCACACCGCCCGCGAGGGCGTTGCGTACGGCGCCGATGTCGTCGGCGGCGGACAGGGCGAGGCCGTTCGGCCAGCCCGCGGCGCGGGTCTCGGACAGCAGGGTGAGGCCGGAGCCGTCGGGCAGATGGACGTCGGCGACACAGATGTCGCGGGGGTTGCCGACGCGGGGGCGGGCCTCCGCGATGGACGAGGCCTCGATGACATCGCGCACGCCGAGAGCCCAGAGGTGACGGGTGACGGTGGAGCGGACGCGGGGGTCGGCCACGACCACCATGGCGGTCGGCTTGTTCGGGCGGTAGGCGACCAGGCTTGCGGGCTGCTCGAGGAGAACGGACACCAGGCCTCCTGGGGTGCGGGGACGGCTTTCAAGGTCACAGTCGTCTTCGGCACCAAACCTCTGGCCCTTTAGGGAAAGATCACGATTTAGTGAGTAACAATTGGGGCAATTCAGACACGTGGTCGATCGTTCGGGGAGTAAATCGCGTCGATCATGGACTGTTTCCTGACCGAAAGTGGCCGTATCGACAAAGTGACGGTCAAGCCTCGGGCCGTCGAGCGCCGTGCGGGTTTACCGGGACTGCGGGTCGCGGCGCTGCGGCAGCGTCACCACGGACGCGTCCCCCGGAGCGGCCGGCGGCAGGCCCGCGATCTGGGCCAGCAGATCGCACCAGGACGCCAGATGGGACGCGGTGTCCGGGACCCCGCCCAGCCCCTCGCGCGGCGTCCAGGAGGCACGGATCTCGATCTGCGAGGCCGCCTGGCGCTCGGACAGGCCGCCGAAGTAGTGGGAACTCGCCCGCGTGACGGTGCCACTCGGCTCGCCGTACGACAGCCCGCGCGCCTGGAGCGCCCCGGTCAGCCAGGACCAGCACACCTCGGGCAGCAGCGGGTCGGCGGCCATCTCCGGCTCCAGCTCCGCGCGCACCAGGGTCACCAGCCGGAAGGAGCCCTGCCAGGCGTCGTGCCCCGCAGGGTCGTGCAGCAGCACCAGACGGCCGTCGGCCAGGTCCTGGTCGCCGTCGACGACCGCCGCCTCCAGGGCGTACGCGTACGGGGCAAGCCGCTGGGGCGCCTTGGTCTGCTCCACCTCGATCTGCGGTCGCGGACGACTCGCCCGCAGTGCCTCGACAGCGGCCCGGAAAGCCGCTGGAGCCGTACTGTGCGAATGCCGGTCCCCCTCCCCGGTCTCCTTCGCGTCATCCATCCCGCCAGTACCGTCCGACAGTCTTCCCTGAGCCGCAGCCATGCCGGGAAGATTAAGGGGAACCGGGGCTTCGTGCAGGGAGGGACACCCGGACAACACGGCAACCCCCGCGCTCAGGCCTTCGCGGGCGTGCGAGACTTGCCCCCGTGAGTGCCAATCAGACGCCGCCGCCGGCCACGCCCGACGCAGTCAAGAATTCAGCCTTCCTGAAGGCGTGCAGGCGCGAGCCCGTGCCGCACACGCCGGTGTGGTTCATGCGGCAGGCAGGGCGCTCGCTTCCCGAGTACCGCAAGGTGCGCGAGGGCATCGGCATGCTCGACTCCTGCATGCGGCCCGATCTGGTCACCGAGATCACCCTCCAGCCCGTGCGCAGGCACGACGTGGACGCGGCGATCTACTTCAGCGACATCGTCGTACCGCTGAAGGCCATCGGCATCGACCTCGACATCAAGCCCGGCGTCGGCCCGGTCGTCGAACGCCCCGTCCGCACCCGGGCCGACCTGGCCCGACTGCGTGACCTCACGCCCGAGGACGTCTCCTACG
The DNA here is from genome assembly GCF_042657965.1 of Streptomyces coerulescens. Lineage (NCBI taxonomy): Bacteria > Bacillati > Actinomycetota > Actinomycetes > Kitasatosporales > Streptomycetaceae > Streptomyces > Streptomyces coerulescens. The sequence goes on along the minus strand of NZ_JBHSKM010000002.1, from coordinate 1,218,094 downwards.
TCACCGAGGCCATCGGCCTGCTCACCGCCGAACTCGGCGCCACCCCGCTCATCGGCTTCGCCGGCGCGCCTTTCACCCTCGCGAGTTACCTCGTCGAGGGCGGTCCGTCGCGCACGTACGAGAACGCCAAGGCCATGATGTACGGCGACCCGGAGCTGTGGGCCGACCTCCTCGACCGTCTCGCCGACATCACCGCCGCCTTCCTGAAGGTGCAGATCGAGGCCGGCGCCTCCGCCGTCCAGCTCTTCGACTCCTGGGCAGGCGCCCTCGCCCCCACCGACTACCGCCGCTCGGTGATGCCCGCCTCCGCGAAGGTCTTCGACGCCGTCGCCGGGTACGGCGTCCCGCGCATCCACTTCGGCGTCGGCACCGGTGAGCTGCTGGGGCTCATGGGCGAGGCCGGCGCGGACGTCGTCGGCGTCGACTGGCGCGTCCCGCTCGACGAGGCCGCCCGCCGCGTCGGCCCCGGCAAGGCGCTCCAGGGCAACCTCGACCCGACCGTCCTGTTCGCCACCCCCGAGGCGGTCGAGACCAAGACCCGCGAGGTGCTGGACGCCGCGGCCGGTCTGGAGGGCCACGTCTTCAACCTCGGCCACGGCGTCATGCCGTCCACCGACCCGGACGCCCTGACCCGGCTCGTCGAGTACGTCCACACGCAGACGGCCCGGTAAGAAGCGCTCACCACGTCTGCCGGGGCCGCGCCCGTCTGCCGAACAGCAGGCCCCGCGGCTCCGGCGGCGGTGGTGTCCCCGGCTTGAGCGGCCAGGCGAGCAGCATGCCCGTGAGGAAGCCGACGATGTGCGCCGCGTACGCCACGGTGCCCGCGTCGGAGACAACCTCGCCGGAGGAGTACACGGCCTGGAGCACGAACCAGAAGCCGAGCACCAGCCAGGCCGGCAGCCGCAGCGGCAGGAAGATCAGGAACGGCACCAGGACCCACACCCTGGCTCTCGGATACAGCACGAGATAGGCGCCCAGAACGCCCGCGATGGCCCCTGAGGCGCCGATCAGCGGTTCGGCCGAGTCGTCGTTGAGGAGCGCGAAGCCGTACGACGCCGCGTAGCCGCAGACGACGTAGAAGAGGAAGTACCGCACATGGCCCATGCGGTCCTCGATGTTGTTGCCGAAGATCAGCAGGAACAGCATGTTCCCCAGCAGATGCAGCCAGCTGCCGTGCAGGAACAACGCGGTGAGGACCGACAGGGCGGGGGACTTGTCGTAGTCCGGGCGGCCGATCACACAGCCGGGGCCGTTCGGGCCCACCGCCACCTCGCCCGTGGGGACCGCGCCCGGCAGCTGATCGTGGATCAACTCCCGCGGTACGGCGGCGTAGTGGTCCAGGAACGCGTGCAGATGGCACAGCTGGGCCAGGCTGCTCTCACCGGACACGGAGCCGGCTATCCCGGGCGTGGACAGGAAGACGAGGACGTTCGCGGCGATCAGCGCGTAGGTCACCCAAGGGGTGCGGCGGACCGGGTTCACGTCATGGACGGGGATGACCACGAGGGTCTTCTGCCCGGGATACGTCCGGCGAATCGGTGAACGCGCGTGTGTCGGCGTGCGTATGTCTCGGCAACCTACGTGAGGAACAGCGATGAACGACCGGGTTACTCCTCCCGCGATCCACGCGTTGCCGGATGGTGAGGCCGAGATTTCCGTGGTGGTGCGGCTGCCGTGGGAAGACGTCGCGCGGCTCGGCCAGGAGGCCGGGCGGCTCGCTGCGCAGATGCAGCGGCCGGTGACGCTGGATGAGGCGGTGAGCCATCGGCTGCGGTCGGCTCGGCCGGGTGCCGCGCATGCGAAGCCCTCCGGGGAGCAGCCGGTTGCCATGCCTGCGAACGCGTCGGTGTCGTCGTTGCCGTCGCGGCCGCCGGCCGAGCAGGCTCGGCAGGCCATTGAGAGGATCAACGGCAGCGCCTGAGCGTCGTAGGGGTGCGGGGGTTCGGCGGGTGCGGGGCGTATGTGGCTGGTCGCGCAGTTCCCCGCGCCCCTTCAGGTGGGCTGTCCTACCGCCTTTGCCGCCTTTCGGGCGGCTACCAGTACCGGATCCCATACCGGTGAGAATGGCGGGGCGTATCCCAGGTCCAGGCTCGTCATCTGTTCCACCGTCATGCCCGCCGTCAGGGCGACCGCCGCGATGTCGACGCGTTTGCCCGCGCCCTCGCGGCCCACGATCTGTACGCCCAGCAGGCGGCCCGTGCGGCGTTCGGCGAGCATCTTGACGGTCATGGGGGAGGCGCTCGGGTAGTAGCCGGCGCGGCTCGTCGACTCGATGGTGGCCGTGACGTACTGGAGCCCTGCCCTGCGCGCGTCCTTCTCGCGCAGGCCCGTGCGGGCGATCTCCAGGTCGCAGACCTTGCTGACGGCCGTGCCGACCACGCCGGGGAACGTGGCGTAGCCGCCGGCGGCGTTCGTGCCGATGATCTGGCCGTGCTTGTTGGCGTGGGTGCCGAGAGGGATGTGGCGTTCCTGGCCGGAGACCAGGTCGAGGACCTCGACGCAGTCGCCGCCCGCCCAGATGTTCTTGTGGCCCCGGACCCGCATCGCAAGGTCGGTCAGCAGACCGCCGTGGTCGCCCAGGGGGAGGCCTGCGGCCCGGGCGAGGGCGGTCTCCGGGCGGACCCCGATGCCGAGGACCACGACGTCCGCCGGGTACTCGGCGTCCTCGGTGGCGACCGCGCGGACGGCGCCGTCGTCGCCGGTGAGGATCTTGGTGACCGCGGCGTCGTCGACCATGGTGATACCGAGGCCCTCCATGGCCTCGTGCACCAGACGGCCCATGTCCGGGTCGAGCGTGGACATGGGTTCGCTGCCGCGGTTGACGACCGTCACCTCGTAGCCGCGGTTGATGAGCGCCTCGGCCATCTCCACGCCGATGTAGCCGGCGCCGACCACCACCGCGCGACGTCCACGCGTGCGTGCCAGACGGTCGATCAGGGCCTGGCCGTCGTCGAGGGTCTGCACGCCGTGCACGCCCGGGGCGTCGGCGCCCGGCATGTCGGGGCGGATCGGACGGGCGCCCGTCGCGATCACGAGCTTGTCGTACGACGTCCAGGACTCGGCGCCGGAATCGACGTCACGCGCGCGTACCCGGCCGCCGGCCACGTCGATCTCCATGACCTCCGTCCGCATGCGCAGGTCGATGTCCCGCGCGCGGTGCTCCTCGGCCGTACGGGCGATCAACCGGTCCCGCTCGGGCACCTCGCCACCCACCCAGTACGGGATGCCGCATGCCGAGAAGGAGGTGAAGTGGCCGCGCTCGAAGGCCACGATCTCCAGCTCCCCGGCACTCTTCAGGCGGCGAGCCTGCGACGCCGCGGACATCCCCGCGGCGTCGCCGCCGATCACCACCAGCCGCTCCCGCTCGCCCGGCACATCCCTCGTAGCGCTCATGTTCATGCGAACACGCTACGGGGGCAGGGAATTTCAGTCCTGTCCGCCGCTCTGCTCGTCGCCCGCGTGCGTGGCACGCGGAGCGGGGCGGGCCGCCGGCAGCGGGCCCGGCGCGGAGCCCGCGGGCACGGTCGCCGGGCGGCGCGGCAGCCGGGGGCGCAGGACCTTCAGCCACAGCAGCACGATCAGCGCCGCCACCGCCGCGAACGGCAGCAGCGCGCCGAACGCCACCGCGATCCAGCGGAGCATCGTCACAAACGCGTTCCAGCCACCCGCGAGCGCGTCGAGGAAGCCCGGGTCGTCGTCCTTCGCGGCCTTCTTGACCGGTGTCTCGGAGAGGGTCAGCGAGATCGTCGCGAGGCTCGTGCGGTCCTTCAGGGACGCCTGCTGGGCCAGCAGCGACTCCAGGTCGGCCTGCCGACGGCTCAGCTCGCCCTCCAGCGTCACCACGTCGCTGAGCCTGGTCGCCTGATCCATCAGCTCGCGGATCCGGGCCACGCTCGCCTGCTGCGACTTGATGCGGCTCTCCACGTCCACGACCTGGTCGGTGACGTCCTGCGCCTTGGCGCTGCGCTCGATCAGCTTGCCCGCGCCCTCCAGGTCCGTGAGGACCTCGCCGTACCGGTCGACCGGCACGCGCAGTACGACACGGGTGTGCTCGTGGCCCTCCTCGTCGCGGGTGGTGGTCTCGTTGCCGACGTAGCCGCCCGCGTCCTCGGCGGTCGCAAGGGCCGCTTCGAGGGCCTTCGGTACGTCCTTGACCTGCACGGTCAGTGAGGCGGTGCGGATGATGTGGCTCGCGGTGACCTTGGCCGGTGCGGTGGCCTTGCCGGCACCTGAGCCGGAGCCGCTGCCGGTGCCGCTGTCGGAGCCGAAGCCGGGGGCGGCCTCCTTCGCGCCGCCCTTGGAGTCCGCCTGGGCGGCCTCTCCCGCGGCCGACCCGCTGTCGCCGCCCGAGTCGTTCGCGGCACTGCAACCGGTGAGCGCGAGGGCGGTGGCCAGCAGGAGGCCGGCCAGTGCCTGAACCGGTCGTGCGGCACGAACCGGTCGTACGGAACGTCGTGTGCGCATGTGGGCGTACCCCCGAGGGTCGTCGTGACGACTGATGCTTCTTCGACGCGGCGACCCCATGGAACGTTGGCCGGAAACGGTCCCGATGCGGTCACGGTCGGGACTCGGGGCGGGCACGCGGGGGCCGTACGGCCGCTCGATGGGGCCGTACGGCCCCGGCAGCCGTGTCAGTGGCGTTTGAGAGAGTGGGATCATGCGCGAGCACAGCGAGGACACACGCACGGGCGACGGCCCGGTACGGCCCGGTCATGTCGTCGTCATCGGTGGCGGGATCGCCGGACTGGCGGCCGCCCACCGGCTGCTGCGCCGGGGCAGAGGCGTGACCGTCCTGGAGGCCTCGGACCGGGTCGGCGGCAAGCTGCTGCCCGGCGAGATCGCGGGCGTGCGGGTGGACCTCGGTGCCGAGTCGATGCTGGCCCGCCGCCCCGAGGCGGTCGCCCTCGCGCGCGAAGTGGGCCTCGGCGAGCGCCTCCAGCCGCCCGCCACCGCTTCCGCCTCGATCTGGACCCGGGGCGCCCTGCGCCCCATGCCCAAGGGACATGTGATGGGCGTCCCCGGCACCGCGGCCGCGCTCTCCGGAGTCCTCTCCGACGAAGGGCTGGCCCGCATCGAGCGCGACGCGGACCTGTCGCGCACGGAGGTCGGGGACGATGTGGCGGTCGGCGAGTACGTGGCGACGCGCCTCGGCCGAGAGGTCGTCGACCGCCTCGTCGAGCCCCTGCTGGGCGGCGTCTACGCGGGCGACGCGTACCGCATCTCGATGCGCTCGGCCGTCCCGCAGCTCTACCAGGCCGCGCGGACCCACGACTCGCTCACCGAGGCCGTCCGCGAGATCCAGGCCAAGGCCGCGGCGAGCGCGCCGACCGGGCCGGTGTTCATGGGCATCGTGGGCGGCGTGGGCCGACTCCCGCTCGCCGTCGCGGAGTCGGTGCGCGCGCGAGGCGGCGAGATCGTGACCGGGGCGCCGGTGAGCGAACTGCGCCGCGAGGCGTCCGGCGGCTGGCGCGTGGTCGCCGGTGACCGGGTCCTGCACGCCGACGCGGTCGTCGTCGCCGTACCCGCCCCGGCCGCCGCCGCACTCCTGCGAGCCGAGGCCCCGGGTGCCGCCGCCGAGCTGGACGGCGTCGAGTACGCCTCGATGGCCCTGATCACCCTCGCCTACCGCCGCGCCGACGCCCACCTCCCGGCGGGCAGCGGCTTCCTCGTGCCGCCGGTCGACGGGCGGACCATCAAGGCGTCGACGTTCGCCTCCCAGAAGTGGGGCTGGATCGCCGACGAGGACCCGGACACGATCGTCCTGCGCACCTCCGTCGGGAGGTACGGCGAGACGGAGATCCTGGGCCGCGACGACGCCGACCTCGTCGACGTGTCGCGCCAGGACCTCAAGGAGGCCACCGGCCTCGACGCCACCCCCCTGCAGACCCGCGTCACCCGCTGGACCGACGGCCTGCCCCAGTACCCGGTCGGCCACCACGCACGCGTGGCCCGCGTCCGCGAGCACATCGCCGCGGTGCCGGGCCTCGCGGTGTGCGGCGCCCCGTACGACGGCGTGGGCATCCCGGCGTGCATCGCGAGCGCGTACGCGGCCGTGGACCAGCTGGACGGAGACCTGAGCGGTGTGGAGGAGCTCACCGCCGACCCGGTGCAGAGTCTGCACGGAGGAGCAGGAGAATAAGGACATGAGTGACGACGCCCCCACCACCGAGCCCGGTCGGATCCCGAACAAGGGCAAGCTGGCCAAGGACCTCAACGAGGTCATCCGCTACACCCTCTGGTCCGTCTTCAAGCTGAAGGACGTGCTCCCCGAGGACCGCACGGGCTACGCCGACGAGGTCCAGGAGCTCTTCGACCAGCTCGCCGCCAAGGACGTGACGATCCGCGGCACGTACGACGTGTCCGGGCTGCGCGCCGACGCCGACCTCATGATCTGGTGGCACGCGGAGACCAGCGACCAGCTCCAGGACGCGTACAACCTCTTCCGCCGCACCAGGCTCGGCCGTGCCCTCGAGCCGGTCTGGTCGAACATGGCGTTGCACCGCCCCGCCGAGTTCAACCGCTCGCACATCCCGGCGTTCCTCGCCGACGAGACGCCGCGCAACTACGTCAGCGTCTACCCCTTCGTGCGCTCCTACGACTGGTATCTGCTGCCCGACGAGGACCGCCGCCGCATGCTCGCCGACCACGGCAAGATGGCCCGCGGCTACCCGGACGTCCGCGCCAACACGGTCGCCTCGTTCTCGCTGGGCGACTACGAGTGGATCCTCGCCTTCGAGGCCGACGAGCTCTACCGCATCGTCGACCTCATGCGTCATCTGCGCGCCTCCGAGGCCCGGATGCACGTCCGCGAGGAGGTGCCGTTCTACACCGGCCGCCGCAAGTCCGTGGCCGAGCTGGTCGCCGGACTCGCCTAGAGCGGACACGGCGAAGCCCCGCGCCCCTTTTCAGGGGTGCGGGGCTTCGCCGTGTCAGCCCGGACGGCTACGGACGTGCCGCGGCCTCGTGCCGGTCCGTGTGCCGGGCGGCGGGCTTCTTCGCCTTGCGCTCGCCCGCCCGCTCCGGCTTGGGCTCCGGGTGCCCCTCGCAGGACGCGTGCCGGGCCGGCAGACGGCCCTCCAGGAGATACGCGTCGATGTGGCCGTTGATGCAGGCGTTCGGGCCGTAGGCGATGCCGTGCGTCCCGGCGTCCCGCTCGGTCACCAGGACCGAGCCCGCGAGCCGCCGGTGCATCTCCAGCGCCCCCTCGTACGGCGTGGCGGCATCCCGCTCGGCGGCCAGGATCAGCGTCGGCGGCAGCTCGCCCGGACCGGTCCGCACGTCCACCGGCCGCTGCCGGGGCGCCTGCCAGAAGGCGCACGGCAGATTCATCCACGCGTTGTCCCAGGTCTCGAACGGCGCCACACGCGCGAGCCGGGTGTTGTCCCGGTCCCAGACCGCCCAGTCCGTCGGCCAGGGCGCGTCGTTGCACTCCACGGCCGTGTAGACCGCGTTCGTGTTCTCCTCCTCGGCCGCCGCCTGTGTCGTCGGCGAGGCCAGCTCGACCAGCGGCTTCGCGTCGCCCTTCAGATAGGCCGACAGCGCCTGCGCCCGCGAGGGCCAGTAGTCGTCGTAGTAGCCGGCCTGGAGGAACGCCTCCTGCAACTGCCCCGGCCCGACCTTCCCGCCGGCCGGCCGTGTCGCGAGCCGTGTGCGCACCTTCTCGTAGTTGGCCAGCACCTCGTCGGCGCTGGTGCCGAGCTTGTACACGTCGTCGTGCTCGGCGACCCACTCCCGGAAGTCCGCCCAGCGCCCCTCGAACGCGGCCGACTGCGCGAGGTTGTTGTAGTACCAGACCTGCTTCGGGTCCGGGTTCACCGCGGAGTCGAACACCATCCGCCGGACGTGCTGCGGGAAGAGGTGGGCGTACAGGGCGCCGAAGTAGGTGCCGTACGACGCGCCCATGAACGTCAGCTTCTCCTCGCCCAGCGCGGCCCGCAGGACGTCCAGGTCACGGGCGTTGTTGAGGGAGTTGTAGTGCCGCAGGGCGCTGCCGGCGCGCTTGGCGCAGCCCCGCGCGTACGCCTTCGCCCGGGCGATGCGCTCCTTCTTGTACGCCGCCGAGGGGAACGTCGGCGCCTGCGAGGGCCCCTTCGCGTACTGCTTGGGGTCCAGGCAGGTCAGCGGCGCGGAGGGCGCCACACCGCGCGGGGCGTAGCCGACCAGGTCGTAGGCCGCCGCGACGCGCTTCCACGCCGGGACGACCCCGATCAGCGGGAACTGGACACTGGAGGCGCCCGGTCCGCCCGGGTTGTAGACCAGGGCGCCCTTGCCCGGCACCCGGCGCTTGCTGTTGTGCGGATCCTTGTGCGTGGCCTGCGCCCGGCTGACGAGCAGTCGGATCTGCTTGCCGTCGGGGTGCGCGTAGTCCAGCGGGACGGACACCGTGCCGCACCGCACGGTGCCCGGCAGGCCCTGGTCCTTGGGGCAGCGGCCGAAGGCGATACCGGCCGCCGCGGCGCGCTCGACGGCCACCGACGTGCCGTGCTGCTCGTCCGCTCCCGGGGCCGCCCCGGCACTTCCTGCCGGGGCCAGAGAGAGAGCGGACAGGAGCATGGCCCCCGCGGCCGAGTAGAGGGCGGCAGCTCGCATGGCATTTCCCTTCGGTGCACGGCAGCAACAAAAGGGATATTTGGTTCGTCTGTTGATGAAGGCAAGCACCGCCTCGCTGAAGTCGCCGCAATGCCCCCTATGCGTTATCGACTTCCGGCGCGTCAGTCCCGCCAGGGCATCACCTCGTGGTGCTGCTCGCGGTGCGCGAAGGCCGCGCGCAGGTCCGGCTCGCCGATCGCGCGCACGCCCCGGACGGCCACGGAGGTGAGATACGTACGGTCGCCGCCGCCCCCGGAGTGCCGCACCAGGGCACTGAGCAGCCGCTGCCCGGCAGGGGAGGCCCAACGCGCGTACGGCTGGATCTCGATACGGGCGATGGCCAGACAGCTCAGGGTGAGCACGAACGGCAGGGCGAACCACAGCGCGACCAGATGTGCCGGCATGTCCGACCGGTCGGGCGCCAGCAGGGCGATCGCGCCGAGCGCCGCCACGACCGCCGCGGCGAACCGCACCTGACGGATCGCCGCGCCTATGCCGTCGCGCGCCCCGGCGGGCACGGCGAGGCCCGCGCTGACCAGCCGGTCGCCGAGGCTCCCCACCGCGTCGGCGGCGGCCGCGGCGTCCCGCACCGGTTCGATCCGGGACTGGCCCTCCGGCCCGATGGCCCCTATCACCGAGCGTTCCATCTCGTCCCGCCCGCGCGGATCGACGACGGTGGCCCAGCCGGTGTGCGCGAGCAGCAGCCGCTGCTGCCGCGCCATGGAGACGAGGGTCAGGTCGGCGACCCGACGGGGCCCGCCGGACAGGAACGCGGCCTCGTACAGCGTCAGATCGTGGTCCCGGGCCGCGGTCGCCTCGTTCGTGTCCATGGCCGCGGCGTGCACGGCGGCCAGGCACAGCCGCGTACACGCCGTGCCGGCGACGGCCCAGGCCAGCAGCAGAAGAAGCACCCAGAACATGCCGCGTTTCTATGCCAAGGCTCTGTGTGACGCCATGCCTTGTTCACAATCCGGACAGAGAGTTGCCGGGATGTGACGTTCCGGATCGGGCGGGCCAGGCGTCAGAAGTCCCCGGAACCGCCTGCCGGGCGCGGGCTGGTGGCGGCCGACGGCAGCGTGTACGTCGGCGACGGGGGCGGCGTCATCGGGACGGCCGGAGAGGGGTCGGCGGTCGGGCCCGGCGGGGCGGGGGAAGGGGTGAGCGGCGGTGTGCTGTCGGCGACCATGTCCTGCGCCAGGGCGTCGAAGTCGACGTAACCGGTGGCCTCCAGGACCGTGATGTGGTCCAGCACGGTGGTGTTGGCGTCGTCGGCGAGCTTGCGCACCAGGGAGTTGCGCGTACTGGCCCGGACCTGGGCGACGACGGAGAACACCTTGCCGTGCGCCAGCCGCAGGATGTTCGCGAACCGGCTGTCGTACTCCACGCCTTGGGCGGAGTTCAGGGTGTCCAGCCACTCCCGCTGCTGCTCGGTGGGCTCGTTGGGCAGCTGGAGGCTGAGCTCGGCCGCGACGTCACGCACCCGCTCGTCCAGGAACGCGTGCCCCTCGATGAGGTGCTCCCCGGCGGTCCGTACGGCCGGCGTGGTGCCCTTCTCGCGGGCCTGCCGGCCGGCGGGCAGCTCCCACAGCCCGGCCAGCCGGACCTTCGTGATGAAGTCGCGGTCGAGGGCGGACAGTGGACCGTAGCCGGTCGAGACGGTGTCGGCGTTCAGTACGTCGAATCCGGTCCCGGACCGGTCGGCATACGACCAGATCGGAAAGATCATCGCCAGCAACGTCGCCATCAGGCCCGTGATGATGATCCCGGTGCCGCTGAAAATACCTCGGCCGTTGATCGGGGGTCGCTGTCGCGGTCGCATGGTGCCTCCTGTTGCGGCACCGCACGTTAGTGCGCTTCGGGGGTGAGATTGGCATATTACTTCGGCGTCTACGCCAACTTCCGTACAGGAGTGAACGGTTGCAATCGGGGCGGTTACGGGCGAAAAGGGAGCACCGGCCGGGGGCTTACGGGGCGATACAGGGACCAAGTGGGCGCGTGGAGCGTGGTACGGGCCGCGGTGTTAACCCCGGCACACTCGCCGGCCACGGCCGCGTCCACCGGCGAGCGTGAAGCGGCGTGGCCCGCACCCGCTCAACGGCGCAGCAACACCCGGCGCGTGGCCCGGGCCAGCCGTACCCCCGGACGCCGGGACCGCGGCGCGGGCCCCGACCGCTCCAGCCACCACTCCCGCAGCTCCGCCCGCACCCGCGCGTCCTCGCAGCGGCCGTCGGCCAGCAGATACCCGGCGAAGTCCAGCGCGTCGCGCCGGTAGCCGCCGGTCATCGGGTGCCCGTGCGTGTACCCGAGGAAGGCCCGCCGGTACCGGTCGCCGAGGATCACCGGCAGTTCGGGCGCGACCTTCGCCACGACGTCCGCCCGCTTCCCGGCGAGCGCCCGCGCCTGCACACCGAGCCGCACCCGGTCGAAGCCCTCCGGCACGGGCGTCCCGGCGACCAGTGCGGAGAGCAGGGCGGCCTGTGCGAGACCGAGCCGCTGCCGTGCGGGCTCGGCGGCCTCCCGGGCGGACTCCGCCTGCCGTGAGTCCTCCCGGACCGGCTCCGTCCGCCGCGAGACCTCCTTGCCCGCTGTCCCGCTCTCCTCGGTCCGCTGGGCGGCGCCCTTCTCCAAGGCCCCCCGGATCGCCCCCAACTCCCGCTCCAGCTCGTCCGGTTCGGGGAAGTTCTCGTCGCGCTCCAGCAGCACCCCCGGCGGGGACACCCGGGAGGCGAGGTCGGTCAGGACGTCGAGGACCGGCCGGGGGACCGGATGGGCGTGGCTGTCGTGCCAGACGCCGTCGCGTTCGAAGCCGCCCGCGACATGGACGTACGCGATGGCCTCCAGCGGCAGCTCGGCGAGCGCCTTGGCCGGGTCCTCGCCCCGGTTGACGTGGTTGGTGTGCAGGTTGGCCACGTCGATCAGCAGCCGTACGCCGGTGCGGTCGGCGAGCTCGTAGAGGAACTGTCCCTCGGTCATCTCCTCGCCCGGCCAGGAGATCAGCGCGGCGATGTTCTCCACGGCGAGCGGCACCGGCAGCGCGTCCTGTGCGATCCGGACGTTCTCGCACAGCACGTCGAGGGCGTCCCGGGTGCGCGGCACGGGCAGCAGATGCCCGGCCTCCAGGAGCGGGGACGCGGTCAGCGCGCCGCCCGCCCGTACGAACGCGATGTGCTCGGTGACCAGCGGCGACCCCAGAGCCTCCACCCGCTCGGCGAGCGCGGCCAGCCGTCCGGCGTCGGGCCGCTCGGCGCCGCCGAGGCCCAGCGAGACGCCGTGCGGGATCACGGTGACGCCGCGCTCGCGCAGCCGAATCAGGGACTCCGGCAGGTGTCCGGGGCAGACGTTCTCGGCGACGGTCTCGACCCAGTCGATGCCCGGCATGCGTTCCACGGCGTCCGCGATCTCCGGACGCCATCCGATTCCCGTGCCCAGTCGCTCCATCGTCCCCTCCTCGGCCTGCTCCGTGTCGGATGTGACGGGGGTATGGCCCCCGCGCCGGGAGCCGAACCCCTGGGGGGCCACCTTCAGAGCAACATTTGAGGTTGGGACCCGCCCCCCGCCACAGGCTCGTACGGGCGGGACGCCCGGGATGTTCAAACGCGGGGCGTCCGCCGCAGTGCCGGATGGTCGGCGACGACCGTGCACGAGCCGGGCGCGATCTCCGTGAACCCCGCGTCCCGCACCAGCGGCAGTCCGCCGCTGGTCAGCTCACCCCAGCGCACCGGGTCCGCGGTCCGCACGGCCAGCGGGAACCCCGCGTCCCGCCAGGCGGCCCGCTCCGTGTCCGACAGCTCCCACCAGGCGAGCTGTGCCGCGTGCCCGGTCTGGGCCATCGTCTTGCCGGCCGACATGTCGAGCTCGGGGTTCAGCCAGAGCACGGGCGCCGAGGGGCCGGCGTCGGCCGGCGGTTCCGGATCGTCGAGGTCGGTCCCGGACACCTGGAGTTTCGCCAGCTCCTTGGGCCAGCCGTCCAACGGCACCGGCGGGAAGACGCGCACCTCGGCCGACTTCCCGGTGACGGTGATCCCGGGCAGCCCTTCGGCCCGCCGCCACTCGGCTCCGCGCGCCCGCCGCACGACCTTGCGGATCCGCGCGTCCTGCCAGTCACGCATGGCCTCGGCCCACTCGCCCTCGCCGAGCGACCGCGCGTCACTGAGGATCGTCAGCACGGCACGGGCGGAGGTCTCCAGGGCGTCGGTGCGGGCCGGGGGAGCGGCCCGCTCGATACGGACGACCAGTGGGAGCACGAACTGGGGCGCGGCGTCGCGTGCACCGGGTTCGGACCGAAAGGGACTGTCACCGCTGGACGTCGCATCATGGCTCACGTCCGCCAACCTTAAAGGGCGCGGGGCCGTGTCGATTTCGCGGCTCTGCCGCCTGGGCGCGATCAGCCCCCACTCTGCGGCAGCCGCGCGTACGAGAAGATGCCCCCCATGCAACGCGATCTTCGTCTGGACGACGTGGGCCGCCGCTACGGCCTACGCGGCCCATGGGTCTTACGCGGCGTCCACCTCACCGTGCCGCCCGGCACCCTCACCCGCATAGAAGGCTCCAACGGCACCGGCAAGTCCACCCTCCTCCGGCTCCTCGCGGGCATAGACGCCCCGACCGAGGGCCGTATCACCGGCCGTCCCCGAACCGCGTACGTCCCCGAACGCTTCCCGACCGCCCTCCCCTTCACCGCCCTGGGCTACCTCACCCACCTCGGCAAGATCCACGGCCTGTCCCACTCCGCGGCCAAGCGCGCCGCAGGCGAGTGGCTGGACCGCTTCGGCGCCGCCCTCTACGCCCGTACCCCCATGGCCCAGTTGTCGAAGGGCAGCAGCCAGAAGGTCGCCATCGTGCAGGCCCTGCTCGCCGAACCGGAACTGCTCGTGCTGGACGAGGCATGGACCGGCCTCGACACCGACGCCCGCGCGGAGCTGGAGCGGGCCGTCGCCGAACGGACCGCGGACGGCACCGCCGTGGTCTTCGTGGACCACGACCCGCGCCGGCTGGCGGGCGCGCCCGGCGCGACGTACACCGTGCGCGACGCGGGACTGGAGCTCCGCGGCGAACGACCGTCCGCCGAGTCCGACGGCCCGCGCGTCAGCGTCGTCGTCCAGGGTCCGAAGGGCGGGCAGCTGCCCGCCGAAGCGACCCGAGCGGCCCTCTCAGCCGAGGAACCCACGCCCGGCACCCACCGCCTCACCGTGCCCGCCTCCCACTCGGACATCCTCCTGCGCGCCCTGCTCACCGCCCGGCCGCCCTGGCATGTCGTGAGCGTGCGCCCGCTGCCGAACCCCGACCCCGAGAGCCACTGATGACCGCCCTGCTCAGATACCAGGCCGCCCTGCTCGTCCGCTCGCAGCGCTGGCTGCCGCCGTTCATCCTGTACGTCGCGTTCCTCGGCATCGGTGTGCAGGGCGGCCAGCCGATCCTCGACTCGCTGGGCTACGCGGCCGCGGCCCTGCTGCCGGTCGCCGCCTGGCTGGTGCGGATCTGCGTCACCAACGAGCCGCCCGCCGCCCGCAGTTGCGTCTCCGCGGCGGCCGGACCCGGGCGGGCGCACCTCGCCGCGCTGCTGGTGGCACTGGCCACCGCCGTGGCGCTGGGAGCGGTCGCGACCCTCGCCGTGACCCTGATCAGCAACCCGGTGACCGCGGATCTCCAGACCCGTCTGCCTCGGCTTCCGGCGAGCGCGGCCGGGCTGCTCGCCACACTGGCCTGTGCCCTGCTGGGCACGGCCGTCGGCGCTCTCACCACCTGGCCGGTGCTGCGCTCGACCGGCCGCGCGGTGCCGGCGATGCTGTTCGCGGCCCTGCTGTCGGTGGTGGTGACGGGTTCCCCGGCGCAGGCGGCGGTCAGCGGCCTGGTCACCGGCTCCCGCTCGGGCACGGTCCCGCTGCCGGTCCTGCCCCTGGCGGCCGCGGTCCTGCTCACGGCCGGGGCGGCCGCGGCGGCCTGCGCGCTCACGTCCCGCAGATCACCCTGAGCAGGCGGTGCGCTGTGCCTCCTGCCACTCGCAAACCGGGCAGAGCGTGATCCCCTTGTACGACTCCGGGTACTCGGTCGGCTCCCGGCACAGCACGCACTCCGCATAGGGCGGCCCGTCCGCCTTCGGCGGCTTGGCCACGTCGACGATCGTGCAGTAGTCCTCGCTCATGCCTCCAGCGTAGGACGCTCACCGCCGCCCGCCCGCGGCGCCGATCAGCTGGGAGACCTTCACCAGCCGGTAGCCCTTCGCGCGCAGCTCCGGCACGATGCTGCGGACCACGCGCTCGGTCGTCGGGGCGGCGCTGCGCGTGCAGTGCAGGACGACCACGGATCCGGGCCGCACCCCGTTCAGCACCTCCCGGGCGACCGCGGCGGCGTCCGTCGCGAACGCGTCCCCGCTCACCACGTCCCACTGCACGGCCGTGACCCCGACCGGGGTCAGCGCCTTCAGGGCCCGCCGGTCGTAGCACCCGCCCGGAAACCGGAAGTACGGCATCGCCTCGCGGATCCCCGCCGTCCGGAACGCCGAGTACGCCCGCTCCACATCCGCCCGCATCCGCTCCTCACCGATCGTCCGCAGCCCGTAGCAGTGGTCGGTGAAGGCGAAGTGGCTGTAGGAGTGGTTGGCGACCTCGAAGAGGGGGTCCCGGCCGATGGACCGTGCCTGCCGCGGATACTGCTCGGCCCACCGCCCCGTCATGAACACGGTCGCCGGCACCTTCAACTCCCGCAGCGCGGCGATCAGCCCCGGATTGTCGAAACGCTCGCCCTGTGCCGCGCGCGGACCCTGGTCGGCGGTCATGTCGGCGTCGAAGGTGAGCGCGACGCTCCGGCCCGCGCCGCGGGAGCCGTGCTCGAAGACGGGGGTCATACCCGCCGGGCCGGGCGCGAGGGTCGGTGGCCTGGGCCCGGGTGAGGCGGCGGCGGTGGCGCTGGGCGCCGGAAGAGGGGCCCGGGTCGTGTCGCCCGCCCCGCACGCGGCGAGCGCACTGAGGGCCGCGACCAGGGCACAGGCGGTGGTGACGCGGCGTACAGGAGTGATCACCGAATGAAGATATGATGATCAAAAGGGTATTTCGGAACGCCGCTGGGTGTGCCGGGGCCGCGTCACCCGCCCGGCGGGACCGTACCTCTCAGTCGTTTCCGTCCTTGCGGGTGCACGTGCCCGTCGGTGCGGAGGCCGGGGGGCGGCACTGGAGGTCGAAGTCGTTCGGGTTCTTGCTCAGATAGCGGCCCATGCAGGTGTTCACGGTGGTGCGGTCGTGCTTGGCGCAGAAGTTCAGGGCCGCACGGCCGTTGGCGAAGGGGCCGGGGGCGTAGAACACCCAGTAGCCGGCGCGCAGGGACGCGTAGTCGTCGCTGCGGAGGACCTTTGTCTGCGGGATGGACCTGCGGATCGTGGCGAGCCGCTTGTCCCGGTTGGCGATGCCCGCGGAGACGGGTTCGGAGTGGAGCTGCGCGATCCAGCGGCCGGCCGGGTTGGCGGCGGGGGTGCGCGTGGGGGTCTTGCGGGTGGGGGACGGTGAGGGGGGTGTCCGCCGGTCCGAGGGGCTGGGCGTGGATGCCTTGGGCGACGGCCGGGTGGTGGCAGCGGCCTTGTCGCCGCCGGTGGTGCCGCCGGTATCGCCGGTGTCGCCCGTGCGCAGGGCGAGGGTCAGGGTCGTGGCCGTGGCGATCGCCAGCACCACGGTCGCAGCCACCATGAGGGGTGTGCGGCGCCGGGTCCCGCCCACCTGCTGAGGGACCGTGGGGCGCGGGGTGTCCAGCTGGGTGGGGGTGGGCGCCGGCTGCGGCGCGCTGGCGGTCATCGTCGGCCGGGCCGCCCAGTACGGCGTCGTTCCCGACTCCACCTGCGCCAGCAGCGCGTCCAGTTGAGCGGCGTCCGGGCGGGCCGCCGGGTCCCGGACCAGCAGCGCTTCGAGCACCGGTGTCAGCGGGCCCGAGCGGGACGGCGCGGGCAGCGGGTCGTCGAGTACGGCGGCCAGGGTGGCGAGGGTCGTCGGGCGGCGCAGCGGGCTGATGCCCTCGGCGCAGACGTACAGGACCACGCCCAGCGACCAGAGGTCGGCGGCGGGGTCGTCACCATGGCCCCGGATCCGCTCCGGGGCCATGTACTCGGGAGAGCCGACGAGTTCACCGGTGGCCGTGAGACCGGTCGTGCCCTGGAGGGCGGCGATGCCGAAGTCGGTGAGGACGGCGCTGCCGTCGGGCCGCAGCAGGATGTTGGCGGGCTTGACGTCCCGGTGCTGGATGCCCGCCGCGTGCGCGGCCCGCAGCGCGGCGAGCACCTGGCGGCCGAGGCGGGCCGCCCCGGCCGGCGTCAACGGGCCCTCGTCCAGGCGCTGTTGCAGCGAGACGCCCGGCACCAGCTCCATCACGATCCACGGATGCGGCTCGCCGTCCACGATTTGATGGACCGTCACCACGTTCGGGTGGCTGAGCCGGGCCAGCGCCCGTGCCTCCCGCATCACGCGCTCGCGCATCACGCCGACGGTGTCCGCGTCGGACCGCACCGCCTTGAGCGCGACCTCGCGGTCGAGCACCGTGTCGCGGGCCCGCCACACGGTGCCCATACCTCCACTGCCGAGCCGTTCCACCAGCTCGAAGCGGCCGTCGACGAGATCCCCCGGTGCGTTCATGCCGCACAGGTTAGAGGACGCCGCGGAGGGGCGGCTTCCGCAGGGAGTCCCGTGACCGGGCCGTCACGTGCACCAGGGTCCGGTCACCGCGAACGTCGTGCCCGGTGTGTAGCAGTTGACGTACATCGTCCGGCCGTCCGGCGAGAACGTGACCCCGGCGAACTCGCCCCACTCCGGCGCCTCGGGCGTCCCCAGGTTCTGGGCGTTGCGCGCCATCGCGTACACCTCGCCGTGCCGGGTCACCCCGAAGACGTGCTGGGCGCCGTTGCCGTCCTCACAGACCATGAGGCCGCCGCTGGGGGCGAGGCAGATGTTGTCCGGGGACTCCCCCGGCAACTGCACATCCGTGTCCGGGCCGAAGACGATCACCAGGGTGAGCCGGCGGGCGGCGGGGTCGTAGCGCCAGATCTGCCCGTAGTGGTCCGCCGCCGAGCCCTCGGCACTGTGGGCGAAGGAGGAGACGAAGTAGACGCTGCGGCCGCCCCAGTAACAGCCCTCCAGCTTCTGGGCGTGCGTGATCCCCTTCGGGCCGAAGTCCTGGTGCCGGATCGGGGTGCGGGCGGCCAGCGGATCCGGTACGTCGACCCACTCGATGTTCCCGAAACTCGCGCCCGGCTCCTGGATCGACGACAGGTCGGGCACGCCCGGCACCCGCATCGCCTGGAGCCGGCCGCCCGCCCGCAGGGTGCCGAGGCCGCCGTGCGGCTGGTGGGGCAGGAAGCGGTAGAAGAGGCCGAAGGGCTTCTCGAACGCGTCCTCGGTCTCGTAGACGACCCCGCGCCTCGGGTCCACCGCGATCGCCTCGTGCTGGAAGCGGCCCATCGCGGTCAGCGGGACGGCGCCGGAGGCGTACGGGTTCGCCGGGTCGACCTCGAAGATGAAGCCGTGGTCCTTGGTGTAGCCGTTGGTGCCGGCCCGGTCCTCGGTCTCCTCGCAGGTCAGCCAGGTGCCCCAAGGGGTGGGCCCGCCCGCGCAGTTGACGGCGGTACCGGCGATGGCGACCCGCTCCGACAGGACGTGACCGTGCCGGTCGAGCGTCAGGGCCGTACAGCCGCCCTTGCCGGCCGGGTCGTACGTCAGGCCCGGGACCGTGGGGACGGGGACCCTGCCGTCGGCGCGGTTCTCGTGGTTGCGGACCAGATGGACGCGACCGCCCCTGCCGGGCAGGGCCGTCATGCCGTCGTGGTTGGAGGGGACCGGGCCCTCGCCCGAGCGGAGCCGGTCGCCCTCACGGGAGAGCACCCGGTAGCTGAAACCTTCCGGCAGATCGAGCAGACCGTCCGGGTCGGGGACCAGCGGGCCGTATCCCGTGTGGCCCAGGTTCTGCGCGGCGGCGGTGCCCGCGAAGAGTTCGGTGAGATTTCCGGCGAAGGCGATCGAGACGCCCAACGCTCCGGTACGGGCGAGGAGTTGACGGCGTGTCGTACGGCCGACTGTCGTGTTCTCGGACATGGGGCAGCCTTCCTGCTGGCGGACAGGAACTGTGACCCCGCCGTGTCTATCACCTGGCGCGGGCCTCTGGAACCACGCGCGTAGCACGTGTCACTTTCCCGAGGCGTCCTCGATGATGTCCTCGATGGTCCGCTCGACCTCCCGCTCGGGAGGGGGCTCGATCTCCCGCTCGGCCGGGGGCTCGACGGCCTGCGGTTCGCCGTTGTCGGCGGAGCTCTCCACGGCGTCAGCGGCGTAGCGCCGTGGGGGCTGCCCCTCGTGCTCCTCGCCGCCCCGCTCCAGGAAGCGCAGCAACTCGACCGGGATGGGCAGGACCAGGGTGGAGTTCTTCTCCGCGGCCACCGCCATCACCGTCTGCAGGAGCCGCAGCTGCAGCGCGGAGGGCGTGTCCTCCATCTGATGGGCGGCCTCGGCAAGCTTCCGGGAGGCCTGGAGCTCGGCGTCCGCGTTGATGATGCGGGCCCGCCGCTCGCGGTCCGCCTCGGCCTGCCGGGCCATGGAGCGCTTCATCGACTCCGGCAGCGACACGTCCTTGATCTCGACGCGGTCCACCTGCACACCCCAGCCGATGGCCGGGCTGTCGATCATCAGCTCCAGGCCCTGGTTGAGCTTCTCCCGGTTGGAGAGCAGATCGTCCAGGTCGCTCTTGCCGATGATCGAGCGCAGGGACGTCTGCGCCATCTGCGAGACCGCGTACTTGTAGTCCTCGACCTTGATGAGGGCGCTCGCGGGGTCGATCACCTTGAAGTAGACGACCGCGTCCACGCGCACGGTCACGTTGTCGCGGGTGATGCCCTCCTGGGCCGGCACCGGCAGCGTGACGATCTGCATGTTCACCTTGTGCAGCCGGTCCACGATCGGAACGATCAACGTGAACCCCGGAGGCCGTACCTCACCCGCCAGCCGTCCGAGCCGCAGGACCACCCCGCGCTCGTACTGTTTGACGACCCGCGCCGCGGCAGCCACGTACACCGCTCCCGCGGCAGCCACTCCCGCGAGTGCGCCCAGCAGCTCTTCGACCATGAGGACCTCCTCGCCGAGAGGTCTGTTCCGTGCGCTCCTGTAACGGTATGCACTGCAACGATATGCCCGGGGTGTGGTCCGGGGCCATGGACGGCCCCGGACCAGGGGTCATGCCTCGGCGGTCATCCGACGCTCAGGGCGCCGTGGCCCGTACCGGTTCGACGCCGGCCGCGGTGGGGGTACCTCCCGCTTCGAGCGAAGTCGAGAAGTGGGGGAGCCGCTCCGCCCAGTTCTCCAGGGCCGTACGGCAGGCGTGGTCGAGGTGGTGCAGGCCGGACAGGTTCAGCTCCACCGGGCGGTCCTGGGGCAGGGCCTCCAGGCTGTCGAGGATCTTCGGCAGCCTGAGGAAGGTCGCGTTGCCCGACAGATACGCCTGGATGGGTCCCGCGCCCTTGTCTATGACCTCCAGCTTCACGTGCGAGGCCTCCCAGGCGGTCTTCGCCACCGACAGGGCCAGACCGATCAGCACGCCCTCGAACATGTTCACCGCGACGATCGACAGGGCGGTGACGACGAGGATCAGCGCCTCGCCCCGGTGTCCCCGCCACAGCGAGACGATCCCGCGGAAGGGGATCAGCTTCCAGCCGGCGTGGACCAGGATGCCGGCCAGCGCGGGGATCGGGATCAGCGCCAGCGCGGCGGGCAGCAGCGCCGCGAACAGCAGCAGCCATACGCCGTGCATGACCCGGGACGCCTTGGTCCGCGCGCCCGCCTGGACGTTGGCGGAGCTGCGCACGATGACCGCGGTCATCGGCAGCGCGCCGAGCGCACCGCAGACGGTGTTGCCGGCGCCCTGCGCCATCAGCTCCTTGTCGTACTCGGTGCGCGGCCCGTCGTGCAGCCGGTCCACGGCCGCCGCGCTGAACAGCGACTCGGCGGAGGCGATGAGGGTGAAGGCGACGATCGTGGCGAGCACGCCGACGTTCGCCAGCTCGCCGAACGCGCTCGGGGACGGCGGCTGGATCGAGCCCAGCAGACCCTTGACCTCGACGGTGGCGACCGGCAGCGCGAACACCGCGGTGACCAGCGTGGCGAGCCCCACGGCCGCCAGCGGACCGGGCACGGTGCGCACCAGGCGCGGCAGCCGCTTCCACAGCACCAGGACGGCGATGGTGCCGACGCCGAGGCCGAGCGAGGCCAGCGCCTCGGTGTTCCCGGCTGCCTGTGCGAGCGCGCCGGGCAGCCCGGCCATCTTCGCCGGACCCGAGGCGGGCGCCTCGGCGTCCGCGACCGCGTAGAGCTGGCCGGCGATGAGCACCAGGCCGATGCCGGCCAGCATGCCCTCGACGACGGACACCGAGATGGCCCGGAACCAGCGCCCCAGTTTCAGGGCGCCCATCAGGAGCTGGAGCAGTCCCGTGGCGAGCACCAGCACACCGAGTATGGGCAGCCCGAACTCCTGGACGGCCTCGTGGACCAGCACTGTCAGACCGGCGGCGGGCCCGGAGACCTGGAGGCTGCTGCCGCGCATCAGCCCGGTGACGATGCCGCCGACTATGCCAGTGACGAGCCCGAGCTCGGCCGGGACTCCGGAGGCGACGGCCACGCCGACGCAGAGCGGCAGAGCGACCAGGAAGACGACCAGCGAGGCGGCGAAGTCCTGCCGTATGTGGGGGAATTTGGTCAGCATGCCGATCACAGCGCCTCGAACGCGTCGGTCTCGGCGCTGTGGGCGCGCACGGCACCCCTGTGCACCTCGTAGTACCAGGCGTGCAGGGCGAGTTGACGCTCCTTCAGTTTCTTCTCGATGAACGGGTACGAGCGCAGCCGCAGTAGCTGCGTCAGCACATGGGCCTGGACGCCCTCGGCGACCTCCGGGTCCTCGGCGGCACCGGCAGGGCGCGGAGTGGCGTTCGCGAGCCAGTCGCGCACGGCCGGCACCGCGTCCAGGTCGTCGCCGCGCACCAGTGCGCCGACGGCCCCGCAGTGGGAGTGGCCGCAGACCACGATGTCGCGCACGCCGAGGACCTCCACGGCGTACTCGATGGTGGCCGCCTCGCCGGTGGGGTGTTCGGAGGCGTACGGCGGGACGATGTTGCCCGCGGTGCGCAGCTCGAAGAGCTCGCCGGGGCGGGCCCCCGTGATCAGGGCCGGAACGACCCGGGAATCGGAGCAGGTGATGAACAGGACCTGCGGAGACTGCCCTTCGGCGAGTCCGGCGAACTCCTCAGGGCGCTGTCCGAACATGCGGGCGTTGTCGATGAGGGGCTGCATGTGTGGTGACTCCTCCTGGCGCGCCGCTGTCGGCGCGTCGGGGTTTGCATGACAGAGGTGGGGGGCTGCTCTGCTTCTCAGCAGCGGGAGACCTGAAGCGGGGCCGGGGTCTGCGACGCCGAAGGTCTCGACGTGCGGTGCTGCGCGGAGCCGGGTATGGCGGGCGCGTGCGCGGAGCCCTTGGCCTCGGCCTGACGGGCCGTATGCGCGTGTGCGAAGGAAGCGGTGGGTGCGAAGAACTGGAGGGCGAGCAGGGCGGCGGCGAGGGTCGACACCCCGGTCCGGGCCGTCTTACCTCGGAACATACGCCTCCCTCCAGACAGTCCACACCTCATGCGCATACCAACGCTTGGTCAACCGTTGGTCAAGAAACACATTAGCCCGGCAAAGTTGTTTGCAGGGTTAACTTAACGTTTCAACCTGAAGAGAGCCTGAAATGCGCGGGTGGCATGGCTGGAACTCCCCTCTGACCAGGGGGGAGTTGAGAGATGAGGGAGCGTCAGGCGGTGACGAGGCCCTTGGCGTCGCGCGCCAGGGCGGTGAGTCGCGAGATGGCGCGGAAGTACTTCTTGCGGTATCCGCCCTTCAGCATCTCCTCGCTGAAGAGCTGATCGAAGGGCAACCCCGAGGCCAGCACCGGGACTTCACGGTCGTAGAGCCGGTCGGCGAGCACCACGAGCCGCAGGGCCGTGGACTGGTCCGGAATCGGCTGTACGTCGGTGAGGCACACGGCCTTCAGGCCATCGGTCAACGCACCGTAACGACTGGGGTGGACGCGGGCGAGGTGTTCCAGCAGGTGCGGGAAGTCGTCGAGCGAGGCGCCCTCGGTGGCGTATGCCGCCTTCGTCACCTGTTCGTCGGAGTACGGCGCCGGCGCCTCGGGCAGACCGCGGTGGCGGTAGTCCTCGCCGTCGATGCGCAGGGCGCGGAAGTGGGCCGACAGGCCCTGGATCTCCCGCAGGAAGTCGGCCGCCGCGAAGCGGCCCTCGCCGAGCTTGCCGGGCAGCGTGTTGGAGGTCGCGGCGAGCGCCACGCCCGCGTCGACGAGCTTGCCGAGCAGTGTGGAGACCAGGACGGTGTCACCCGGGTCGTCGAGCTCGAACTCGTCGATGCACAGCAGACGGTGACCGGAGAGGGTCTGCACGGTCTGCTGGAAGCCGAGGGCGCCGACTAGGTTGGTCAGCTCGACGAACGTGCCGAAGGCCTTCAGGGACGGCTCCGCCGGGGTGGCGTGCCACAGGGAGGCAAGCAGATGGGTCTTGCCGACGCCGTAGCCGCCGTCGAGGTAGACGCCGCGCGGGCCGGCCGGGGTCTTGGGGGCCTTGGCCCGGCCGAACCCGAGGAAGCCCCGCTTGGCCTTGCCCGCACCGCTCGCGTGGGCTCCGCCGAGCCCGCCCGCGAAGTCCTCCAGGACGCGGACCGCCTCGGTCTGGCTGGGCTGGTTCGGGTCCGGGATGTAGGTGCTGAAGCGGACCGAGTCGAAGCGCGGCGGCGGCACCATCTCGGCGACCAGCCGGTCCGCCGGCACACGCGGCTCACGGGAGCACAGGGACAGCGGACTCGCTTCGGCTATCGCGCCCGGCTTGGACGAGGCTGTGGAGGACGACACGGGTCACCATGTTAAGCGCCGTGCCACACTCCTTGACATGCGACGCCTGTTCCCTGTGACCGATGAAACAGCAGCGAGGGCCTCCGGCGGTTCGGCCGGGGGAGACGGCGGTGAGACGGCCGGGGGCGGGTCTGCGGCCCGTGGGATCGGCGGGTCCGGCGGGGCGCCCGGGGGCGGGCTGGGCGGGATGGCCGGGGGCGGTGCTCTTGCGGGTGCGGGTGCGGGTGCGGGTGCGGATGCCGGGCCGGGTGT
The DNA here is from genome assembly GCF_042657965.1 of Streptomyces coerulescens. NCBI lineage: Bacteria > Bacillati > Actinomycetota > Actinomycetes > Kitasatosporales > Streptomycetaceae > Streptomyces > Streptomyces coerulescens. The sequence continues at coordinate 1,194,343 of NZ_JBHSKM010000002.1, read as the reverse complement.
CGGCGCCCGTGCGGGTGCCGGGGCCGGTGGTGATCTGGCCGACCGGGAGTGGAGCCTCGCCGAGCTCGCCGTCGCCTACGCCTATCCGGAGCCCGGTCCCGGTGATCCGCAGCCCTGGCTGCGGGCCAACATGGTGTCGACGCTGGACGGGGCGGCTCAGCACGACGGCCGTTCGCAGCCCATCTCCACCGCGGCCGACATGCGGATCTTCGGCACCCTGCGGGCGCTGGCGGACGTCGTGATCGTCGGTGCCGAAACGGTACGGCAGGAGGGGTACCGCCCGGCACGCGCGCGTGCGGAGTTCGCCGAGGCGCGGGAGGCGGCCGGGCAGGGGCCCGCGCCCGCCATCGCGGTGATCACCGCGAGCCTCGACCTGGACTTCGCCCTTCCGCTGTTCACCTCGCCCACGGTGCCCACCCTGATCCTGACGGGCGCCGCCGCGGCCCCCGACCGGATGGCGGCGGCGGAGAAGGCGGGTGCCCGGGTGGTGATCGCGGGTGACGGCGTCGGCGTGGACCCCGTCCGTGTCGTCCAGGCCCTCGGTGAACTCGGGTACACCCGGCTGCTGACCGAGGGCGGGCCGCGGCTGCTGGGCCAGCTGGTGGCCTCCGGGGTGCTCGACGAGCTCTGTCTGACGATCTCCCCGATGCTCACCGCGGGCGACGCCCAGCGCATCGCCGGCGGGCCCTCGGTGGCGGTCCCGAAACGGTTCGAGCTGGTGTCCCTGCTGGAGGAGGGGGGCTTTCTGTTCGGCCGGTACCGGCGGGCGTGAGCCGGGCTCGGACATGAGTGCCCATGGTGCCGTGCTCCTGAAAACGGCGGAATCCACCGTTCCGTTTAGCTTCCGCCGGGCACACTAAAACTCGCAGTCCCCGTGCGAGCGCGGGGCAGGATGGTTTCCGCAGAAGGGGCGCCCCGGTGTTCACAAGCGTTTTGATGATCGAGAAGGCCCTGACGTCCGCCGACGTGGAGTTCGTCACCACCTTGCACGGTGACGAGGAGGTCGCCTTTCATGTGCTGCTCCAGCCGCGCGGCGAGCAGGCCGACAGGTTGTTGCGCGCCATCGACGACATCGCGCTCGGCGAGCTGGACGAGGCGGTACGGGAGGGCAAGACCCCGGAGGGGGAGGAGGCGCTGAGCACGGGGGAGCGGGCGCTGGAGGTGTCGCTCACGGCGCTGCGTACCGCCGGGGCGGAGGCGGACGGGCGGCTGCTGGAGGCCCATCCGCTGGACGCGCTGCGGAACGTGGTGGACGAGGTCCGCGCGGACGAGGTGATCGTGCTGACCGATCCCCACTACGTGGAGGAGTTCTTCCACCGGGACTGGGCGTCTCGGGCGCGGCACAAGGTGGGGGTGCCGGTGCTGAAGCTGTTCTCGCACAGCGAGGCGTAGAGCTGCCGCTGGGCTGGGCAGTGGGCGCCGTGGGGGTCGGGCGGGTGTGTCGGGTGCGGCTTCGTGGGGGCGGGTCGCGCAGTTCCCCGCGCCCCTGGGGGGTGCAGCGGCCGCCAGCTAATAGGCTGAGGGCTCATCGTCTTACTGCATCCTGGGGAGAACACGCATGGCACCCGGCATTCCCACCGCCATGGACCGACCGCACTTCATCGGCATCGGCGGGGCCGGGATGTCGGGGATCGCGAAGATTCTCGCGCAGCGCGGGGCCGAGGTGGCCGGCAGTGACGCCAGGGAGTCGGCCACCGCGGAGGCGCTGCGGGCGCTCGGCGTGACCGTGCACATCGGGCATGCCGCGGAGCACCTCGCCGACGACGCCAGCTGTGTCGTGGTGTCGTCGGCGATCCGGCAGGACAACCCGGAGCTGGCCCGCGCCGCCGAACTGGGCATCCCGGTGGTGCACCGCTCCGACGCGCTCGCCGCGCTGATGGACGGGCTGCGCCCGATCGCCGTCGCCGGCACGCACGGCAAGACGACCACGACCTCGATGCTGGCGGTCTCCCTGACCGAGCTGGGCCTGAGGCCGTCGTACGCCATCGGCGGCGACCTGGACGCCCCCGGCTCGAACGCCCTGCACGGCGACGGCGACATCTTCGTGGCCGAGGCGGACGAATCGGACCGTAGCTTCCACAAGTACGCGCCCGAGGTCGCGATCGTCCTGAACGTGGAACTCGACCACCACGCGAACTACGCGTCGATGGACGAGATCTACGAGTCCTTCGTGACGTTCGCCGACCGCATCACCGAGGGCGGCACTCTGGTGATCTCGGCGGACCAGGACGGGGCGCGCGAGCTGTCCCGCCGTGTCTCCGGGACCGTGCGGACGGTGACGTACGGCGAGGCCGAGGACGCCGACGTACGTGTGCTGTCGATCGTGGCCCAGGGCCTGAAGAGCCAGGTCACCGTCCTCCTGGACGGCCAGGACCTCACCTTCGAGGTCTCGGTCCCCGGCCGCCACTACGCCCTCAACGCGGTCGCCGCCCTCGCGGCCGGCGCGGCGCTCGGCATTCCGGCCGCCGAGCTGGCTCCGGCGATCGCGGCCTACACCGGTGTGAAGCGGCGCCTCCAGCTGAAGGGCGAGGCCGCCGGCGTCCAGGTCATCGACTCCTATGCCCACCACCCGACCGAGATGACCGCCGACCTGGAGGCGATGCGGGCCGCCGCCGGCGACGCCCGGATCCTGGTCGTCTACCAGCCCCACCTGTTCTCCCGCACCCAGGAGCTGGGCAAGGAGATGGGCGACGCCCTCGCCCTGGCCGACGCCTCGCTGGTCCTGGACATCTACCCGGCCCGCGAGGACCCGATCCCCGGCATCACCAGCGAGCTGATCATCGAGGCGGCCCGGGCGGCGGGCGCCGAGGTGACGGCCGTACCGGACAAGGGCGAGGTGCCCTCGCTGGTCGCGGGAATGGCGAAGCCCGGTGATCTCGTTCTCACCATGGGCGCGGGCGATGTCACCGACCTCGGCCCGCTCATCCTGGACCGCCTGTCGAAGTGAGGGGCACACACTCATGTCGTACGACGTCGAAAAGCCGGACGAGCAGTGGCGCGCGGAGCTGACCCCGGCCGAGTACGCCGTCCTGCGCGAGGCCGGCACGGAGCCCGCCTTCACCGGTGAGTACACCAATACCAAGGCGAAGGGCGTCTACTCCTGTCGCGCCTGCGGCGCCGAGCTCTTCACCTCCACCACCAAGTTCGAGTCGCACTGCGGCTGGCCGTCCTTCTACGACCCGAAGGACACCGACGCGGTCGAGCTCATCGAGGACCGCTCGCACGGGATGGTCCGCACGGAGGTGCGGTGCGCCCGCTGCGGGTCCCACCTCGGCCATGTCTTCGAGGGCGAGGGGTACGGGACCCCGACCGACCAGCGCTACTGCATCAACAGCATCTCGCTGCGGATGACACCGGACGAGGCCTGACCGAGGGCACGCGGCACCGCCGGTCCGCTGGCACCGGAGATGCGGGTGTTCCTAGACTCGTAATCCGGAGGCGGGCCGGAGGGCCGGCCCGGCGTCGTGACCCGTGCGGGAAGGCGGTGGCGGCCTGTGCCGTACGTCGCTGTGAGTGCGATCAGCCATCCCGGACTGCTGCGTGAGCGGAACGAGGACAGTCTCGTCGTCGGGCCGTGGACGCTGTGCGGCACGGTGACCGAGAATCCGCAGACCCTGGTCTTCCCCCTCGGTACCCCTCTCGTCGTGGCCGTCGCCGACGGCCTCGGCGGGCATCCCGGCGGGGAGGTGGCCAGTTCCCTGGTCGCCCGGCAGCTCGCGGTCCTGGGGCCGGCCCTGACCAGCGAGGTCGCCGTCCGTGACGCGGTGAACGCCTGCAACCGTGCCGTGTACCAGGCGGCCGGCGGTGACCAGGAGACCGAGCTCACCGCCATGGGGACGACGGTCGCCGGAGTCGTCGTGCAGCCGGACTCGGTGCTGGTGTTCAACGTGGGCGACAGCCAGGTCTTCGCGGCCGGCGGCGACGGGCTGCGCCAGGTGAGCGTCGACGACAACCCGCCGCACCCGCCCGGCCGTACCGTCTCCCTGGTCACCCAGTGCCTGGGCGGCTCGCCCACCTATCGCGCCGTCCAGCCCCACGTCACGTCCGAGAAACCGGCACCCGACGAGCGGTACCTGATCTGCTCGGACGGCCTCACGGACCCGGTGCCCACGGACGTCCTCGACGAGATCCTCGGCGAGCACGACGACGGCCGGGCGGCCTTCGAGCTGTGGAAGGCCGCCATCGAGGCCGGCGGGCCCGACAACATCACGGTGGCCGTGGTGCGGATCGGACAGGAGTGATCGGGATGTGCTCGGGCGGCCCGCCGCCGCTTGAGGAGCAGCGGCGCGCTCCTCGCCGCCCGGCGGTCAGAGGATCTTGCGCTGGACCATGATCGAGAGCACCAGCGCGCCGGGCAGCAGCGGCACCCACACCGTCAGGACGCGGTACCCGATGACCGTCGCCGCGGCCAGGCCCATCGGGGCGCCGAAGGTGACCATCGTGAACACCAGGGCGGCGTCCACGGGGCCGATGCCGCCGGGTGCCGGTACGGCGCCGACGGCCGTGCTGGCCAGGAGGAGGGCCAGGGTCACCTGCGTCCAGGACAGCGGCAGGCCCAGCGCGAAGCCGACCGAGGCGATCACGCTCGCCTGGAGCAGCGGGGTGGCCGCCGCGCCGCCCCAGAGCGCCAGGACGCGGCCGGGGCGGGTGTGCAGGACGCGCGCGTCGGTCAGGGCGGTGCGAACGAAGCCGAGGAGGGGGCGGCGCAGCGCCCGTACGGTCGCCATGAGTACGGCCGCGGTGCCGAAGGCCGTCACCACGCCCGCGGCCACCAGGAGCAACGTCCGCCGGTCGGGGATGAGTTCGCGCAGGTGCAGCAGCTCGGGGAAGGCTATGAGGAAGCCCAGTAGCACGGCCGTCTTCGCCACCGGCTTGGCCAGCGAGTACAGGGCGAGTGACGCGGTGCCCCGGGCCAGCGGTACGCCCTGGCTCTGGAGGAAGCGCAGGGTGACGGCGTGGGCGCCGATGGACGCCGGCAGGACGTGGTTGGCGGCGCCGGCCGCGAACTGCGACGCCAGCAGCAGGCCCGGCGGCAGCCGGTCCGGTATCGCCCCTTGGCGGACCACCGCGGCGACCACCCAGCCCATGCAGGTGAAGAACAGCCCGGCCAGCAGCCACCAGGGGTCGGCGGAGGCGAGCCGGGCGGCGCCGTCCCGGACGGTGTGCCAGTCGGCCGCCGCCCACGCCCCGATCAGCAGCAGCGGGAGCAGCGTCAGGGCGTGACGGACGAGGCGTGCGGGGGCGAAGGGGGAGCGTGCGGGGTCGAGGGAGGAGCGGGCGGGAGCGGTGGGGACGGCCGAGACGGGGGACGCGGCGGCGACCGCGGGGACGGGGCGGGCGGGGCAGGCGGGCAGCGGTCCGGGGAGATCGCTGAGCGGGAGCGAGGAGGACACGGCGCGGTCGTCCTTCCGCGTCGCACCCGCGCGGAGGCGAGCGGACGGCTAGAGGGCGAGGGCAGGAGGGGACGACGGCAACGTGCCCGCTCGGCGTGACGCGCCGGTGTCCGGCAGCCGACGGGGCGTCGGCGGGTGAGCGACACGACCGGGGACGACCACGCGCCGTGTGCACCGAGGGGCGGGTGATGCCGGCGGGGTGAGGAGGCGGCCCGCACCCCCGCGTACCTGGTCCGGCCTGCGCAGGAGACGGGGGTCGGTGCGCGCGTCCGGGAAGCGGACTCGTACCGATTGTCCGCATGCCGAGCGGCTGAATCAGCCATCCACCGGAAGGTTGACTTTCGGCTGGCCGATCCAGAGCATTGCCGGGGTGAGCCCCTTCGAGCACACATCCCTCGGGTCGTCCGGACTGCCGGTCGACCTGGACGAAGCCGCCCATCGCTGCATCGTCGCCGGATTCGACGGTGCCACGACCGTCCCGGACGCGCTCAAGGAGCTCGTCGACCGCGGCCTCGGCGGCGTCATCCTCTTCACCCGCAACATACGCGACGCCGAGCAGGTGCGCCGCCTCACGGACGAGCTGCGCGCGATACGCCCCGACCTCCTCGTCGCCATCGACAACGAGGGCGGCGGCATCGGCCACCTCGGCGCGACCGGCGCCCCGGAGGTCCCCGGCTCCTACGCCCTCGGCGTCGTCGACGACCCCAACCTCACCGCCCACTGTGCCGACGCGCTCGCCGCACACCTGGCCGGGCTCGGCATCACCGCCTCCTACGCCCCCGTCGCCGACCTCCAGCACCGGCCGGACAACCCGATCGTGCGCACCCGCTCCTTCGGCGCCGACCCCGAGACGGCCGCCCGCCACCTGCGCGCCTGGATCACCGCGACCGAGGCCCGCGGCGTGGCGTCCTGCGCCAAGCACTTCCCCGGCCACGGCGGTACCGTCACCGACAGTCACCATGGCCTCGCGGTCGACCCGCGGCCGTACGACGCGCTCCAGGCCGATCTCGAACCGTTCCGTGCGGCCGTCGCCGCGGGCGTGCCGATGCTCATGAGCGCCCATGTCGTCTTCCCGGCCCTGGACCCCAACCGCCCCGCCACGCTCAGCCGGCGCATCCTGGGCGATCTGCTCCGCCGCGATCTGGGCTTCGAGGGCGTCCTGGTCAGCGACTCGCTGGAGATGAAGGCCATCGCCGACGAGTACGGCAGCGCGGCCGGCGCCCGTATCGCGCTGGCCGCCGGCGCGGACCAAGTGGTCATCGCCGTCGGGGACTTGGACGTCACCCTGGACTGCCGGGACGCCGTGCTCGGCGCGCTGCGGACCGGAGTGCTGGCGCCCGAACGGGTCGGGGAGGCGGCCGGGCGGGTGCGCCGGCTCGCCGAGCGGTACGCGACGCCGCCCGCCACGACACCAGGACCCGCCTCGATGGCCGGACCCGCCCCGGTGGCCGGGGTCGCCTCGGTGGCCGGTCCCGCCTCGGTGGCCGGGGTCGGCCTCGAAGCCGCGCGCCGGGCCGTACGCAGCCGGGGTGTGCCGCCCGCCGTGCGCGGGGCCCATGTCGTCGACCTGTTCCCGCCGCCGCACTCCGCGCTCAACTGGGGCGGCGAGGACCTGCTCAACGAGATGCGCGCCGTCGACCCCACGGCCACGGGGACGGCGGTGACGGGTGAGTGCGCGGACCCGGACGCCCTGGTCGAGGGGATCGTGCGCCGCTGCGGTGCCGCCCCGCTGGTCGTGGCCACGTGCGACGCCGGGCTGCATCCCTGGCAAGTGCGCCTGCGCGAGGCCCTGTTGGACCGGCGGCCGGACGCGGTCCGGGTGGACACGGGACTGCCGGAGGGCGGCGCGCTGCAGTCGTACGGGCGGGGGCGGGTGAATCTGCGGGCGGTGGCCGAGGTGCTGGCGGGCGTCTGACGGGTGGTGCCGGTCGGCCGTACGGCCGTGCCGCCGACACGCGTGCGTGCGGGGTGGATGGGATCCTTCTCGGGCCGGGCCCGCCGCGGTCGGGGCTCGGCTCGCGTTCGTCGTGAGTGACTCAACCGGCATGGTCGTCAATGAACAGTGATCCGAACCAAAGCTCGCCCGTTCGGGCGCCGGCCTACGTCGTCGGACTGGACGCCGGCGGCACCCGTACGCGTGCCGTCCTGGCGCCCGCGGGCGGCGGCGATCCGGAGGGAGAGGGCGTCTCCGGGCCCGGCAACGCCCTGACCGTCCCCGGGCCGCAGCTCACCGAGCACCTCGCCGAGGCCCTCGCGCGAGCCGTGCCGCAGGAGCTGCGCGGCCATGTGGTGGCCGTGGCGGGCGGGTTCGCGGGCGCCTCGCGCACCGCGCCGGACGAGCCCGGGCGGATCAGGGCGCACGCCGCGCTCAGTCTGGCGCTGAGCCGGCTGGGCATCGCTGCCGGCTCGGTCGAGATCCACAGCGACATCGAGGCGGCGTTCGCCTCGGCGCCCGGCCACCCCGCCGACGGGCTCGCGCTGGTGGCCGGCACCGGCGCGGTCGCCGCGCGCATCGACGGGCGCGCCTGCACCGAGACCGCCGGCGGTGACGGCTGGCTGCTCGGCGACGACGGCGGCGGCTTCTGGATCGGGCGCGAGACGGTACGGGCGGCACTGCGCATGGCGGACGGCCGGGGCGGGCCCACGGCGCTGGGCGCGTCGGTCGGGCGGGCGTTGGCCGTGCCGCAGGACGTCCTGCCGCCGGCTGCTCCGGGCCCGTACGACGCCGCGTCCTGGACCCGTGCCCGGCGCGAGGCCTACCGCATGCATCTGCTCCCCGCGGTCATGGACCGCCCGCCGGTGGCCCTGGCCGAGCTCGCACCGCTCGCCGCCGAGGCCGCCCGGCAGGAGGATGCCGTCGCCGAGGGGATCCTCGCCACGGCCGCCGACCACCTCACCGACACCGTCCGCGCCCTCGCCCCGCGTCCCGGCGAACGGGTCGTCGCGACCGGCGGCCTCCTCGGCGCCGACGGCCCACTCACCGCGCCCCTCACCGGCCGGCTCCGCCCCCTGGGGCTCACGCTCGACTGGGTGTCGGACGGCTGCCGGGGCGCGGTGGCACTCGCCCGGCTCTGTGCCGAAGGGTTCGAGGCCACGTCGCCCGGAGGCGGGTAGGTGCCGCCCGCACCCCCCGAACACGCCACGGCGTGCACGGCACTTGAGCCCGAGGGGCGACGGCGCCACCTCGTCGCGGAGCCCGGTCACCGACTCCCGCGGATGCCGCTCAGCGCGAGCGCCGGGACTTCACCGTGTGCTGCTGAACGATGTGGTCCGTCAGCGCCAGCGAGGCGCTCGCGCGCTGGTAGGAGAGCTGGGCGACCCGGACGTAGAGACAGTCGATCAGCACCAGGACCGAGTGCCGGCCGCCGATGCCGGTGAGGAAGCCGGTCTCCGAGGCGGTCGAGATGAGCCGGATGTCCGCGGCCCTGGCGAGCGCCGAGCGTGGGTCGGAGGTGATCGCCACGGTCGTGGCGCCGCGCTCCTTGGCCAGCTCCAGCGGCTCGACCGTCTCCCGGGTGGCTCCGGAGTGCGAGATGCCGAGGGCCACGTCCGCCGGGGTGAGCAGGGCGGCGGAGGTGGCGGCCGCGTGCACCTCGGTCCAGCCGCGCACCGCAACGCCGATCCGGAACAACCGGGTCTCGGTCTCCTGTGCCACGGCCCCGCTGCCGCCGACGCCGTACACATCGATCCTGCGGGCCCGCGCCGCGGCCTGCGCGGCCCGTTCGAGCGCGTCGAGATCGATGCGGTCGACGGTCTGCTGCACCGCACGCAGGTCCGAACCGCCCACCACCTGCACGACCCGCTCCAGGGAGTCGTCGGGGGAGATCTCCGGCCCGATCTCGGAGCTGCCCCAGTCGGAGACCTGGCCGCGGCCGCGCTCCTGGGCCAGCTCGATCAGCAGATGCTGATAGGAGTCGAGGCCGACCGCACGGCAGAAACGGGTCACCGTCGCCTGGGAGGTGCCGGTGCGGCGGCCCAGCTCGGCGGCCGAACAGTGGCTGACGGCGGCGGGATCCGCCAGGATCAGCTCGCCGACCTTCCGCTGGGAGCCGGCCAGCCTGGGCAACTCGGTGCGGATCAGTGCGGTGACGTCCGTGGGGGGCATGAAGGGAAGGTATCAGCCACCGTATGTCCCACCACTTGAATACCAGGACCGATCGACGGATGCGGCGGTGGCCGGGCAGGCGGCTCATTGCCTGCACCATGCGGCGTGTGATTCAGTGATTCACCGGTGAAGTCGCATCGGGTGGTTTCATCCAGCGGTGTCATCCGACAGTGGGGAGTGAGTGACCCGTGGCCGACGAGTCCGTGAGCGCCCGGCGCTTCGCACGCGAAAGCATGGCCGTCCTCGACTGCCTGACGAAGTCCGCCCACGACGACGTGGTCCGCGCCGCGGAACTCATCGCCGACTGCGTCCGCGCGGACGGCGTGATCCAGGCCTTCGGCACCGGCCACTCCCAGGCCACCGTCCTCGAGATCGCCGGCCGGGCCGGCGGACTGGTGCCGACGAACCGGCTGAGCATCGCCGACCTCGTCCTGTACGGCGGTGAGCCGCCGAGCGCCCTGGACGACCCGCTGCTGGAACGCCGGGCCGGGGTCGCCGCCCGGATCTACGAACTGGCCGCGCCCCGCCCGCAGGACCTCTTCGTCGTGATCTCCAACTCCGGCGTCAACAACGTCGTCGTGGAGATGGCCCTGCACGCCAAGGAGCACGGCCACCACCTCCTCGCCATCACCTCCCTCGCCCACACCCGCGCGGTCCCCGCGGGGCACCCGAGCGGCAGGAAGCTCGCCGATCTCGCGGACGTCGTCCTCGACAACGCCGCCCCGCGCGGTGACGCGCTCCTGGAGCTGCCCGGCGGCGGCGCGGTGTGCGCGCTGTCCACCCTGACCGGTGTCCTGCTCGTCCAGATGGCCGTGGCCGAGGCGTCCGCGCTGCTCCTCGCCGCCGGGGAGCGCCCGCCCGTGTACGTCTCCGCCAATGTGCCCGGTGGTTTCGAGGGCAATCTGGAGCTGGAGAAGCGGTACGCCGGACGGATCCGGCGCACCGCGAGCTGATCGCTCCAGGGGCGTCGGCGCGGGCGTGACGCCCCGCGGTGAATGGATACACCGAGGTGGGCCGGAGGCGCTGAATATTTCATTCACCGGCGCCTCGACCTACGCGCCAGGGCCAACAGGCGCACACTGGAAAGGTGCTGTCGGTGCTCAAGGGGGTGTCGGCATGGCTGTGTCCGGGTGCACGAAGGTGCGGCTGTGGCGGTGGCGGCGCAATCCGCTGCGGCGGCGAAGCGACGTCATCGAGGCCTGGGTCGTCCTGTGCGGATGGCTGCTCGCGCTGGTCGGCGCCGTCATCGGGGGCCTGGCGGCGGCGGACGCGGTCGTGCGCTCGGCGGAGCAGCAGCGGGCCCAGAGTCACAAAGTGACGGCCGTCCTCGTCAGGGACGCGGAGGATCCGGGGCCGGCGCGGGTGACCACCGACCATCTGGTGTGGGGCACCGTCCGCTGGACCGACCCGGACGGCGCCACGCGCACGGACGAGGCGCGGGTGCCGCCCCATATGAAGGCGGGCGGCAAGGTCGAGGTGTGGACTGACCGCACCGGCATCCTCCCCAAGGAGCCCCTGACGGAGACCGAGATGCTGCTGCACGCGGTCGCCGGAGGCATTCTGGCCGGAGCCGGCGCCGCGGGCCTGGTACTGGGGTCCGCCTGGGTCGTCCGGCTGGCGATCGAGCGGCGGCGCCTGGACCAGTGGGCCGCCGAGTGGGAGCAACTGGACACGCCGTGGGGATGGAAGACCGGCTGAGCAGACGCGACCAGATGCGAACGGACGCAACCAGGCGCGACCAGATCGCGATGAGATGCGGACAGGGCCCCGGAGCGACTCCGGGGCCCTGTCCAGCGCGTGGCCCTGCTCAACCGACTGTCACCCGACCGTCACTTGACGTCCGCGCTCGGCAACGCCGACGGGGACGCGGTGTTCAGATCCTCCAGGCCCTTGGGGATGGCGAGCGTGAGGACCGGCGCGCCCGGCTGGGGCGCGGGCGGTGTCATCTGGTCCTTGGGGAGCTTCGGCGGAGTCGTCTGCTGGAAGTTGTTCGCGTCGAAGTTCACCATGCCCGTCTTCTCCAGGACCGTCATGTGGTCGAGCACGGTGTCGTTCGCCAGGTCTGCCAGCTGACGGACCAGGGAGTTCTGCGTGGTGCCACGGATCTTCGCGATCGCCGGGAAGATCTGTCCGTGTGTCACCCGCATGATCGCGACACCCGTGGCGTCGAACTCCTTGCCCGTCTTGGAGTCCACCGTGGCGACGAACTGCTGCTGCTGCGGACTGGCCTGGTTGGGCAGCGTGATGTTCAGCTGGGACGCGAGTTTGCGGCAGGCCAGGTCGAGCCGGGCATGTCCGACGACCAGGTGCTCGCCTGCCTCCTTCATCTCCGGAGTGGTCCCGCGCTGCATCGCCATCAGACCGAGCGGGTGCTCCCACAACCCGGCGGCGCGGACCTTGACCACGAAGTCCCGGTCCGCCTCGGTCAGCGGCCCGAACTGTGTGTTGGCGATGATGCGGTCCTGGTTGGCGGAGGTGGTCTCCACGCCCAGCATGGCCGGGTAGGCGAGCGCGGACAGGGTGAGAACGAGCGCACCTCCCACGAAGACGGTTCCTACCATGCGGCGCGAGATGGGCATCGTGCCTCCTGACGTGAGCGGCTTGGTCTACAAGAGGTACGGATGGAACGCGCGAAACAATCACCGCCGCGGGAAAAAACTTGCGGCCCGCTGTGCGCCGTCCGTCACACTCGGCGCCCCGCGAACCGTGCGGAGGGCCACTGCCGTTCGGCCGTCACGGCCCCCGGCGGCCCAGGGCGACCAGAGCGCTCACCTGGCGCGCGTACGCGGTGGGATGGGTGACGTGCGGGACGTGTCCGGCGCCTTCGAAGGTGTACGTCGTCGCCCGCGGGAGCGCGCCGGAGAGCCGGCCGACGATGGCGGCGAACCACGGTGGGCTCTCGCTGCCCTTCGTCAGCAGCGCGGGTCCCGGGTATCCGGCGAGGCCGCCGAGGTCGAGATCGGCCCATCCCGGGTCGCCCTGCTCGTCCGCGAACGTGGGAGCGTTGACGCGGAACGTCTCCCGGACCCGGTCCGGCATCCGCTCCCACTCCCCGGGACCGAACGCGACCTCCTCCACGAACTGCCGCGCTCCGGCGAGTGGTTCACCCGCGCGCACCCGGTCGACCACGGATGTCATGCGCCGCCCGATCTCGGCGAGCAACGGCCCCGACGCGGGGTCGTCGGCCACGATGTCCATGAGCGGCGGCTCGTGCGCGAGGACACCCCGGAAGAGTTCGGGACGCCGGCCGGCCAGCCCCAACGCGGTCGACGCACCGAAGGAGTTGCCCGCGACGAACGCGGGTGCGAGGCCGAGGGTCTCCATCAGTGCCGCCAGGTCGTCCTCGTCCTCACGGCGTGAACCCTGCCCCGGCGGGCACTCGCTCCGGCTGTGTCCGCGACGGTCGTAGACCAGCACCCGGTGGTTCCGGGTGAGGTCCTTCAGCACCGGCACCCAGTTGTAGTGGTCGCCCCAGGACCCATGGACCAGTACCAGCGGATCGCCGTCGCCGGCCACCTCGTAGTAGAGCTCGACGCCGTTCACCGCGACATGTGGCATGTCCGTGCGCTCCCCGTTCCGTCCGGTCGATCACCGCAGGTGGCGGTCGAAGAAGTTCATGGTGACGTCCATCGAGTCCGCCCACCGCGGCCCGAAGGTGTGCCCCTCGCCCCGGTACGTCCGCAGCTCGACGTCCTTGCCGGCCCCTTCGAACGCGGCGACCGTCGCCCTCGTCCAGGCCAGAGGGCAGGTGTCGTCGGCGGTGCCGTGATGGATCTGCAGGGGCTCGGTGACCCGGTCGACGTACGTCACCGGCGAGACCTGCCGCCAGAACTCGGGGTTCTCCTCGGGGGTGCCGTGCGCGGCCTCGATCTCCGCCACCAGCGGGTCGCCCTCGGGCCGCTGGAACCGGTCGATGTTCTCCTCCGGGTGCGAGCTCACCGGCGCGTACACCACGGCGGCGTCGACCAGCCCCGGCGCCACGACCAGCGCGTTGTACACGACCCCGCCGCCCATCGACCGCCCGAGCAGCCCGATCCGCCGGTCGTCGACGTTCGGCCGCGAGGCGGAGCGCAGGGCATGCACGGCGTTGATGACGTCCTCGGTGTAGCCGAGCCGCAGGTTGACGTCGTTGTCGGGGTCGTCGTCGGAGCCGGCGTGATTGCGGTAGTCGGTGTGCAGGACGACGTAGCCGTTGCGGGCGAGGACGTCCTGCTCCCGGGGCATGCCGCGGCCGGTGGTGTAGACGTCCGGGTCGATGTATCCGTGCGCCAGCACCAGCGCCGGGAACGGCCCTTCGCCCCGGGGGACGTTCATGATCCCCGAGATCGTCAGGCCGTTCGACCGGTAGGTGACGGCGTACTGCGTGTAGGCGTCGGTACGCACCCGCACCGCACTCAGCCGCAGATCCGAGCCGCGGTGCTCGCGCTGCATCAGCGCGGGGAGGGAGACGGGGTCGGCGGGGCTGGGGGAGACCGAGGCGGTCGCGGCGGGTGCCTCGCTTCCGCCGCGCGCCGACGCCGACGCGGTACGTGCGGCCGCGGCGCCCTCGCCGTCACTCCCCGTGCAGCCGACAGCGACCACCAGCGCCAGCCCGGCGGTGAGACCGGCAAGGCCCCGTAGCGACCGCATGGAGTCGAGTATGGCGCGGATCGATGGCGCCGGCTCAGCGGAAGCCGAAGCAGGACCGGGAGCAGGACGGGGAGCAGGACCGAGAGCAGGACCGGGAGGACCGGGACCGGGATGGGAAGCGGGACCGGAAGCCGCGCCGGGCTCCCGGTCGACCCGCACTCAGGCCGCCGTCTCCTTGGCGACCGCGGGTCCGTACGGTCCCTCGGCGGCCTTCAATCGCTGCATCGTGGACAGTCGGACGGCGAAGTACATGGCGGCAGCGGCGGCGACGACATGGAGGACGTCGGCAGCCATGTACTGCCCGACTCCGTCCCTGATCTCCGCCAAGGTCTCGGCGTTCCGGTACTTCGTGCCGGCGAAACGGTTGACCAGGATGCTGAGGACGAACAGGCCCCACCACAGGTTCACCGGCCAGAGCCGTGCCCGGAACCGCTCGCCCTCGGCCGGCAACGGAGTGGCGGCTCCCCACATGTCGACGGCGATGCGGTACGGCATCCAGAGGTTCGCCAGCGGAATGAGCCAGGCGCCGATGGCCCAGCCGGGACCGTTGCGGAACCGGTCCGGTGCCATGAGACCCGTGGCGCGGCGCATCCGGAAGAACCAGACGATGAACGCGATCGCGGCGGGCAGATACACGATGACCTGGTATCTCGCGGCCGTGTCGTACAGCGAGGCGGCGGCGTCCAGATCCTGTTGCCCAGCCGTGAGGAAGCCGCCGTCTCCGTCGATCACGGCCCGGAGCCGGAAACCGGCGACCAGGCTGAACACATCGCAGAGGGCGACCAGAGCGAGCCCCGCCACGGCTGCGACCAGCGGGCCTACGGACGATTCGGGTCTGCCCGACGGCAGCTGCGGACGTGGACGCAGGTCATTGGATGCGGACATGGCGATGAGCCCCCCACGGGCGAGAAGAGAGAGATACGGCCGCGGAACAGCACACGGCCGAGGCACGATATGCCGATCTCACCCATCCCGTCCATGACAATTTCGCAGGTGGGGCGCCCGCACGCCCCGCCCGCCCGCGATCAGTCGAGAAAGTCGGCGACGAGGAGCGCGAACTCGTCCGGGGTGGCGAGACGGATGCCGAGGTCCTCGGCCTTGGCGCGCTTGGATCCGGCGGCTTCACCGGCGACCACGAGACTGGTCTTCTTGGACACGCTGGAGGAGGAGCGGCCGCCGGCCCGTTCGATCAGCTCGTTCACCTGGTTGCGGCTGAGCTTCTCCAGGGGGCCGGTCATGGCGCCGGTGACCACCACGGTCATCCCGGCGAGGGGGCCGCCGGCCGGGGCGTCCGTCGCGGCGGGATCCACGTCGGCGCCGGAGGCGTCCACGGGCGCGAACGTGGCGCCCGGTTCGGTCATGTTGACTCCGGCGGCGGCGAGTTTGTCGATCAGCCCCGCGAGTTCGGCGAGTTCGGCGACGATGGACGGCGCCTTCTCGGCCCCGATGCCCTCGACCTGCTGCAACTGCTCGGCGTCGGCGGCACGGATGTGGTCCATGGTGGCGAAGTACCGCGCGATACGGCGGGACATGGAGCGGCCCGTGCCCCGTACCCCGAGGGCGCACAGCACCCGCGACAGCGGGCGGGTCCTGGCCGTGGCGAGGGCGGCCAGCAGGTTGTCGGTGCTGGTTTCCCCCATCCGTTCCAGTCCGAGGAGCTGATCGCGGGTCAGCGTGAACAGGTCCGCGAGATCGGCGACCAGACCGGCCTCGACGAGCTGTACGACGCGGGTGGCGCCCAGGCCCTCGATGTCGAGCTGGTCGCGGCCCGCGGCATAGGAGAGGGAGGCGACCAGATGGCAGTTGCGTCCCTGCTCGCACCGCCAGCGTTCCTGGCTGGTGTCGATGGCGGAACCGCAGCGCGGGCACGCCTCGGGGAACACGATCGGCTTCTCGTCGCCGGTACGCAGGTGCGCCACCGGCGCCTCGATGCGCGGGATGACGTCACCGGCGCGGTGCACCATCACCTGGTCGCCGAGCCGCAGATCGCGCCGGGTGATGTCGGACGGGTTGTGCAGCGTGGCGTAGGTGATGGTGGAGCCGTCGATCTCGACCGGCTCCAGGACACCGCGCGGGGCGATGATGCCGGTGCGGCCCACATTCCACTCGACCTCCAGCAGCCGGGTGATCTTCTCCACGGCCGGCAGCTTGTAGGCGATCGCCCAGCGCGGGGCCCGCGAGCCGGATCCGGCGGCCCGCTGGTCGTCGGCGAGATCGGCCTTGATGACGATCCCGTCGATCCCGAACGGCAGCTCGGCGCGCAGCGCGGCGATCTCCTGCACCCGGGTCAGGACCTCGTCCGTGGTGGCGGCGGTGACGCCCGGCACCTTGGTGGTGGCGGTGGTGTGCACGCCCAGCCGCCCGGCCAGGTCCATGAGCTCGCTGTGCGCGAGGCCGTCCAGCCGCGCGGCAAGAGTCTCGTCGGTGTCGGGCAGTGGAAGCAGGCCGTATCCGAAGAACGTCATCGGGACCGTGTAGGCGCGCTCCTTGGCCCGCAGGGTGCCCGCGGCGGCGTTGCGGGGGTTGGCGAACGGCTGCCCGCCGTGCGCCGTGCGCACCTCGTTGGCGTGCTCGAACTGCGCGCTCGTCATCAGGACTTCACCGCGCACCTCCACGGTGACCGGCTCGGCGAGGGTCTCCGGCAGGCCCTCTATGGTGCTCATCGCGTGCGAGACGTCCTCCCCGGCCGTCCCGTCGCCGCGGGTGATCAGCCGCGTCAGCCGCCCCCGTGTGTAGCGGGCCGCGATCGCGAGACCGTCCAGCTTCGCCTCCACGCTGTATCTCTGCGCCTCGTGCCCGATCCGACGCGCCAGCGAGGCCGTCCACGCCGTGAACTGCTCGGCCGAGAACACGTTGTCCAGGCTCAGCATGGCGACGGTGTGCGGCACATCCCCCTCGACGGCGCCACCGGCGACCTTCCCGGTCGGCGAGTCGGGCTGCACCTGATCGGGATGATCGGCCTCCCACGCCGCGATCCCCCGTATCAGCCGGTCGTAGGTGTCGTCGTCCAGCGGGGACGTGCCGTCCGTGTAGTAGGCGGCCGCGGCCTGTACGACGTCCTCGACGGCCCGCGCGTATCCGGCGGCGTCCACGATCTGCGCAACTGGTGTAGTCATGCCCGTCATCCTGCCTGCCACCACTGACAACGCCCTCCGCCCCGGCCCCGGCGGCCACCGCCGCTCGCGGAGCCCGCGCGAGCAATTGTGATGCGCGTCACGGAAGGACTAGGGTGAGAGCGCTTGGCGAAGCCCCCGGGCCGAGCAGTGGTGTGCGGCCGGGCGGCTTCGGGTGAGGAAGTGGTCCCGTTGTCCGTCGCCTGGGACGACATCGGCGGTCTGGTCGATGCCCACGAACGATTCCTCGCCGGCTCCCTGGTCGAGTCGGACGTGCGGGACTCGGTGCTCGACTCCTGGAAGCGCTGCCGCTCCGTCGGCCTGGAGCCGCACCGGCTGCTGGTCCGCTACACCGAGGACGTCGCGCTGGACGACCGTTTCCGGCAGGCCGCCGACCCGGTGCTGACTGACCTGACCAGCTCTTTCGCCGATGTGAGCATGACGATCGCGCTGTGTGACGGACAGGGTCGCATGGTCGAGCGGCTCGGCGGCGACCGGCAGCTGCGCGACCGTCTCGACGCGGTGCGGTTCGCCCCCGGGTTCGAATTCACCGAGGCGGTCGTCGGCACCAACGGCGTCGGCACCGCCCTCGCCGAGCGCGGCCCCGTCTACGTCGCCGGCCGGGAGCACTTCGCCGACTGCCTCCAGCCCTTCGCCTGTGCGGGCGCCCCCGTCCGGGACCCGCTCAGCGGACGTATCGAGGCGATCCTGGACATCACGTGTCTGCGTGATCAGGGCGACCCGGCCATGATGCGGATGGTCCGCGAGGCCGCCCGGAGCATCGAGGCCCGGCTGCTGGAGCAGGCCGGCCTGCGCGAACGCGCGCTCCTCGCCGCCTACCGGCGGGCCGACGGCGATGCGCCGGCCTGGCCCGAGCAGCCCGACGGGCTGCGGCCGGACCTGGACGGCGGGGCGCTCGGCCGGGTCGACATGGCGGTGCTGCGTGCCAAGGCCGAGGAGCTCATCGCCTCCCCGCACCGCACCCTCGACGAGGTCACCCTCCCCAGCGGCCGCACCGCGACGCTGCTGCGCCGCCAGGTCACGGGCGCGGCGGGGGAGGCCGGCGTCGCCGTAGAGGCCCGCGTCCTCGGCGGCCCGCGCCTGACCCACGTCGACATGGCCGCGCGGGAGGCGGGGACCGCGGCGGCGCCGGGGCCGATCGGAGCAGAGGTACGGAAGCCGGCCGGACCAGCGGTACGGAGGCCGCCCGGACCGCCTACGCAGGCTCCCGTCGGACCAGCGGTACGGAGGCCGCCCGGACCGCCCACGCAGGCTCCCGTCGGACCGGCCACGCAGGCTCCCGTCGGACCGCCCACGCAGGGCCCCGTCGGACCGGCGGCACCGGGCCCGGCGGCCGGGGCTGACCCGCAGCGCACGGCCCCGCCGCCCGCGCCCGCGGGCACCCCTTCCGCACCGGCCCCACATACCCTCACAGCCCCACACGCCCCATCCACCCCCACGCCGGACGGCGAACCCGCAAGCGCCGACGGCTGGTTGCTCCTCGTCGGGGAGCCCGGAGTCGGCCGGCTGGCCGTCCTCGCCCGGCGGCGGCTGGAGCTGCTGCACGACGCGAGCGTGCGGATCGGCACCACCCTGGATGTCACCCGCACCGCCGAGGAACTCGCCGAGGTGAGCGTCCCCCGGTTCGCCGACTTCGTCGCCGTCGACCTGCCCGACTCGGTGCTGCGCGGCGAGGAACCGGAAGCGCTCGGCGGCTGTTCCACGCTGCGCCGGGTGGCCATCCGCGCCGTACGCAAGCAGCCGCACAATCTGTACGACGTGGGGGACACCGTCGAATACGTCCCGTCCACGCCGCAGGCCCGTTCCCTGGAGACCAGACAGTCCGTCATGGAACCGGTCCTGACGGAGGCGGACGGGTGGATCGCGCAGGACCCGGAGCGGCTGACACCGGTGCTGGAAGCCGGCATCCACTCCCTGATCACCGTGCCGCTGCGGGCCCGCGGCACGACCCTCGGCGTGGTCAGCTTCTACCGTTCCCTGCAACCCGACTCCTACGAGGACGACGACCTGTCCCTCGCCCAGGAGCTGGTCGGCCGCGCGGCGATCTGCATCGACAACGCCCGCCGCTACACCCGCGAGCACAACACCGCCCTCGCCCTGCAACGCAGCCTGCTGCCGAGGGGCCGTCCCGAGCAGAGCGCCGTCGAGGTCGCCTACCGCTATCTGCCGGCGCAGGCCGGCGTCGGCGGCGACTGGTTCGACGTCATCCCGCTGTCCGGCGCCCGCGTCGCGCTCGTCGTCGGCGACGTGGTCGGGCACGGCCTGCACGCCGCCGCCACGATGGGCCGGCTGCGCACGGCCGTGCACAACTTCTGCTCGCTCGACCTGTCGCCCGACGACCTCCTCACGCACCTCGACGACCTGGTCGGCCGGCTCGACCGGGGAGAGGGCTGGGCGGCGGAGAACAGTCCCGACTCCGGCATCGTCGGAGCCACCTGTCTGTACGCCGTCTACGATCCGGTGTCCCGGCGCTGCACCCTCACCCGCGCCGGGCACCCCTTGCCCGCGGTCGTCGCGCCCGACGGCGGCGTCGAGTTCGTAGACCTGCCCGCCTGCCCGCCCCTCGGCCTGGGCGGCATGCCCTTCGAGACGGTCGAGACGGAACTGGCCGAGGGCAGCAAGCTGGTGCTGTACACCGACGGTCTGGTCGAGGACCGGCACCGTGACATCGACGCCGGTCTCGACAAGCTCCGCGCCGTGCTGGCCGGTGCGGACCGCTCGCCCGAGGAGACCTGCGAGGCCGTCCTCGACGCCCTGCTGCCGGCCCGCCCCGGCGACGACGTGGCGCTGCTCGTCGCCCGTACGCACACGCTGGGCGCCGACCGGGTGGCCCAGTGGGACCTGCCCAGCGACCCGGCGGTCGTCTCCCGCTCCCGCGCGGCGGTCACCGCCCAGCTCGCCGAATGGGGCCTGGAAGACCTGACCTTCACCACCGAACTCATCGCCAGCGAACTGGTCACCAACGCCATCCGCCACGCCACCGGCCCGGTCCAGCTGCGTCTGCTCCGCGACCGCGCCCTGATCTGCGAGGTCTCCGACGGCAGCGGCACCTCGCCCCGGCTGCGGCGCGCCCAGAGCACCGACGAGGGCGGCCGTGGCCTGTTCCTGGTCGCCCAGCTCACCGAGCGCTGGGGCACGCGCTACACGCCCGACGGCAAGGTCATCTGGACGGAGCAGCCGTTGCCCCTGACTCCGGTGGCTGCCGCCCCCGGACCCCCGCTTCGGCCCTGAAAGGGCCTCGTCCTCAAACGCCGGACGGGCTGGATGACGCCGACCTGCATCGATCACTTCGCCGCCGGTAGCCCCGGCCCCGCGCAGCGCACGTCGGCCGCCGGAACCACCCCGTCGACGAGATGGGCCGCCACCGCACTGTCCACGCACGCATTCCCCCGGCTGGCGAACACGCCGTGCGAGTAGTCGTTCTCCAGGGTGATCAGTCGCGAGCCCGGCAGCAGTTCCCGCAGCTCACGTGCGCCCTGGATCGGCGTGACCGGATCGTGCGCGGAGGCCACCAGCAGGACCGGCGGGGCGGCCGGACCGCCGAGGGCCGTACGGCGGTCGGGGCGGTGATGCCAGTACGCGCAGGTCGTCGCCTCCAGGCCGGTCAGCACCGGCTGCGGGTCGAGACGCCGTATGCGCCCAGGGTCCGTCACGATCTCGTGCGGGGTGGGCCCCGGACCGTCCGCGCACTTCACGATGCGGTTGGCGGCCTCGTAGTTGCGGGACTGCGGGCCGTCGAAGGCGGCGGCCGGGCGCAGGCCGTCCACGGCGGTGTCCGTCAGGTAAGCGCGCAGTCCGTCGGCCAGTGAGGTCCAGCGCTCGGTGCGGCCGAGGGCACGGTAGACGGCCCGGTCGAACTCCGCCGGGCCGAAGCCGTTCACCGGGCGGGCGGTGAGCCCTTGGCGTACGCGCAGATACGAACGCCGTACCGCGGCCCTGTCGCCGCCCAGGCCGAAGCGGTCCGCATGTGCGGCGGTCCAGTCGAAGAACGTGTCGCGGGCGGCCAGCAGCGCCCGGCTCTGGATCACATCGAAGTCGTACCAGTCCCAGGGCCCGACCACGCTGTCCAGCACCATCCGGCCCACCCGGTGCGGGAAGCGCGCCGCGTAGGCCGCGCCCAGGTAACTGCCGTACGAGACACCGAGGAAGCCCGTGCGCGGCTCGCCCAGGGCGGCGCGGATCGCGTCCATGTCGTAGGCGGTCTGCTCGGTCGACAGGTACGGCAGCGCGTCCGTGCCCGCGCCAGCCGCGCAGTCGGCGGCCATGCGGTGCTGTGAGGCGAGGTAGGCCCGCTCGGCCCGCGGGCCGGCCGGCACCGGGTCGGCGCCGGGAGCGGTGAACAGGCCGCCCATCGCGCCGCAGTCGACGGGCGCGCTGCCGCCGACGCCGCGCGGGTCGAATCCGATGACGTCGTACGAACGCCGCACGCTCGCGGGGAGTTTGGCGCGCTTGGTGACCGCGTAGGGCAGGCCCAAGCCGCCCGGGCCGCCCGGGTTCACCAGCAGGATGCCGCGCCGCTCGGCGGGGGTGCCGGAGGCGGGGACGCGGGATACGGCGATCTCGATGCGGCGGCCCGAGGGGTGCCGGTGGTCGAGCGGGACGGTGAGGTGCCCGCACTCCACCCGGTCCGGAGCGGGCGGCTTCGGCACGGAGTCGGGGCAGGCGCCGAAGACGAGCGGGGTCGCCGCGCGGGCGGGGGCGGCCGTGGGCAGCAGGGCGGCCGCGGCCACGAGGGCGCACAGCACGGCGGTGGGGCGGGGGAGGGCGGACACGTTCGCTCCGAGTCTCGGGGGCGGGTAAGAACGGACTAGCAAATGAAAATGATTATCGATAACGTTTGCGCGTCAAGTCCGGCCCCCTCCCGCCGAGGGGTGCTCAGGGCTGCCCTGACGACTGAACCCATGGCACGAAAAGGGGAGATGTGGCTCATCTGCTGGTGGTCGAGAGCTGGGTCGGATCGATGAGCAGGCTGCTGCCACGCGCCATCCGCGAGGGCGGGCACGAGTTCACCTTCCTCACCCGTGACCTGCATCACTATCTGCGCTCGGCGCCCGAGGGGACCGCGCACCCGCTGCTCGGCGCGCGCAATGTCATCACCGCCGACACCAACGACACCGACGCCCTGCTGCCCGAGGTGGCGCGGCTGCACTCGGTGCTGGGCTTCGACGGGGTGATCACCTCGTGCGACTACTACCTGCCGGCGGTGGCCCGCATCGCCGGGCACCTCGGGCTGCCCGGCCCCGGACCCGAGGCCGTGGAGAACGCCTGCCGCAAGGACGCCACCCGCCGCGTCCTCGCCGAGGCCGGCCTGCCCGGACCGCGCTTCGCCGTGCACGAGGAGTGGGCCGACCTCGTGCGGGCCGCCGGCGAGATCGGCTACCCGCTGGTCGCCAAGCCGGTCGACCTGTGCGCCGGGATGTACGTCCGGCGGATCGAGCACGAGGCCGAACTGGCCGATCTGCACCGCGCGTTGGCCGACTTCCCGGTCAATGCCCGGGGGCAGCGGCGCACCCCGGCCGTTCTCCTCGAAGAGCTCCTCGACGGCCCCGAGGTGAGCGTCGAGACCGTGTCGTACGCGGGCGCGGTGCACCCGGTCGGCGTCACCGACAAGAGCGTCGGCGGGGCGCCCGCCTTCATCGAGACCGGCCACATGTTCCCCGCCGCCCTGCCCCTCGCCGACATCGAGGCCGCCGAACAGACCGCGCTCGGCGCGCTCAAGGCGCTCGGCCTGACCGACGCCGTCGTCGCGCACACCGAGATCAAGCTGACCTCCGCGGGACCGCGCGTGGTCGAGGTCAACCCCCGGCCCGCCGGCAACCGCATCACCGAGCTCGTCCGCCATGTCACCGGCATCGACCTCGCCGCCGCCTTCGTGGACGTCGCCCTCGGCCGCAGGCCCGACCTCAGGCGCACCGACACCGGGTTGCGCAGCGCCGCCATCGGCTTCCTCGTACCGGACCGCGCCGGCACCCTCGAAGCCCTCGACCCTCGCCGACTCGACGCCGAACCGGATGTGTTGGAGCTGCTTCTCGCCGAGCCCGGCACGGCCGTGAAGCCGGCCGGCAGCAACAACGAGTACCTGGGGCACGTCATGGCGGGCGACCCCGACGGCCCCGGCGCCCGCGACCGCGTCGAGCGGATGCTGGCGGCTCTGCGCGCGCGGCTGGTGATCCGATGACCCCCGTCACCGCCCGGCCGACGGCCGCCGGACGGACGTACGACGAACTCGTCGCCGATGTCCGCGAAGGCGCCCTCGGGCCCGACCCGCGCACGCTGCGCATCGCCGTCGCCTTCACCACCCGGCAGGCCGTACGGCACGACGGGCGCGGCACCGGCTACCGCAACGAGGTGCTCAGCCTGCGGCTCGCCGAGGCCGTCGGCTCGTGCGCGGTCGAGCCCGGCGAACTGCCCGACGGCGCGCTCGACGAATGCGTCGGCGCCGACGTGGCACGCCTGCTCTGCCATCCGCTGCCCGCGGTGCGGGTGGCCGCCCTCGACGCCTACCTGATGCACATCGCCCCGCACACCCCGGAGCACGGCGCGCACCCCGTCGCCCTGGCCGCCGGTTCGTCGCTGGAGAAGTCCCGGGCGCGGGCCGGTGCCGTGGTGGAGCTGCTGGACCTGCCGGACGGCGGCAGAGTGCTGGTCGTCGGAGTCGTCAACTCCCTGCTGGAGGCGCTGCGTTCACGCGGGCTCGGCTATGTGCCGTGCGACCTCAAGGGCGGGGTCACCGAGTGGGGCGAGCCGGTCGTCGCCGACGCGCTTGCCGCCGCCGGGCGCTGCGACGCGCTGCTGGTGTCCGGGATGACCCTCGGCAACGCCACCTTCGAACCGCTGCGCGCGCACGCCCACCGGCACGGCAAGCAGCTCGTGCTGTTCGCCCAGACCGGCAGTGCCGTGCTGCCCCGTTTCCTGGGGCACGGCGTCACCGCCGTGTGCGCGGAGCCGTACCCCTTCTTCTGGCTCGACGGCGGGCCCGGCGTCGTCCACCGCTACCGCTGTCCCGGGGGTGAGCGATGACCGCGACGGTCCTACGTCCCACCGCCCAGCGGGAGCTGCTCGCCCTGCTCGGCCGTACCCCGGTCGTACGCGTCACGGCCGGACTGCCCCACGCCCACCCCGGGTTCTGGGCCAAGCTCGAAGGGCTCGCCGCGGGCGGCATGAAGGCGCGGGCCGCCGTGTCGATGCTGCTCGGCGCGCGCGAACGCGGCGAACTGTGCCCCGGCGCGCCCGTGGTGGAGTCCACGTCCGGCACCCTCGGCATCGGACTCGCCTTCGCCGGACAGGCGCTCGGCCACCCCGTCGTCCTGGTCGGCGACAGCGAACTGGAGCCGTCCATGCGGCAGTTGCTGCGTGCGCACGGCGTCCGTCTGGAGCTCGTCGACCGTCCCGCACCGCAGGGCGGCTGGCAGGCGGCCCGGCTCGGCAGGCTGCGCGAACTGCTCGCCGAACTCCCCGGCGCCTACTGGCCCGACCAGTACAACAACCCCGACAACACCGCCGGTTACGCCTCCCTCGCCGCCGAGCTCACCGCCCAGCTCGACCATCTGGACATCCTGGTGTGCAGCGTCGGCACCGGCGGGCACAGCGCCGGAGTCATCGGCCCACTGCGCCGGCACTGGCCCGCGCTGCGCCTCATCGGCGTCGACGCGACCGGCTCGACGATCTTCGGCCGGCCCGCCCGCCCCCGTCTGATGCGCGGCCTCGGCAGCAGCATCCACCCGCGCAACGTCGCCTACGACGCCTTCGACGAGGTCCACTGGATCGGCCCCGCCGAAGCCGTGGACAGCTGCCGGCGGCTCGCCCGGGGCTCGTTCGTCAGCGGCGGCTGGAGCACCGGCGCGGTCGGCAGAGTCGCCGCATGGGCGGCCCGCGTGCACCCCGGGGCGGTCGTCGCGACCGTGTTCCCCGACGGGCCGCACCGCTACCTCGGCACCGTCTACGACGACGACTTCATCGCCGCCCATGGCCTCGACCTGGCCGGCGCCGCCACCCGCCCCGTGGAGATACCGCACCCCTGTGCCGCCGAGGCCGCCGGGTGGGCGCGGTGCGCACGGGTCACCGATCCACTCTCCGGAAGGACACGATGAAGGCCCGCCTGCGCACCGCACGTCTCGAACTCGCCGAGCCGCTGCGCATCTCCCGCTCCGTCATGACCGCCCGCGACGCCGTATGGCTGAGCGTCGAGCACGACGGCGTCACCGGACACGGCGAGGCCGTCAGCAGCGTGTACTACGGCCTGGACGCCGCCACGCTCGTGCGGCTGATCTCGGCCGTCGACCTGGCACGGTTCCCCGACCCCGAGAGCGCCCTGGAAGACCTGCCCTCCGGTGCCGTACCGCCTGCCGTGACCGCCGCCGTCGAGGCCGCGCTGCTGGACCTCGTCGGCAAGCGGGCCGGGGTGCCCGTCCACCGACTCCTGGGCACCGAGGCGTCGTTCGGCGTCGCCACCGCACGCACCATCGGCATCACCTCGCTCACCCACGCGGCGGCCGAGGCCCGGCGTCTGGCCGCGGGCGGATTCGGCGTCCTCAAGGTGAAGGCGGGCTCGCCCGACCCCGAGGACGACGTGGAGCGCGTACGGGTCGTCCGGGACGCGGCCCCGCGAGCGCGGCTGCTGCTGGACCCGAACGGCGCCTGGAGCGTGGCGCAGGCCGAGCGGCTGCTGCCCCGGTTCGCCGCGCTCGGCGTCGAGGCCGTCGAACAGCCGCTGCCGCCCGGCGACCCTGACACGCTGGGCGCCCTCGCCGAGAGGTCGCCGCTGCCCGTCATCGCCGACGAGGACGCGGTGAGCGCGGCGGACGTACGGCGGCTCGCGGGCCGCGTCCACGGCGTCAACGTCAAGCTCGCCAAGTGCGGGGGAGTCCGGGCGGCCCTGCGCATCGCGGAGTTGATCGAGGGCAGCGGGACCGAACTGATGCTCGGCTGTCTCACCGCCAGCAGCCTCGGCATCGCCCCCGCCGTCCACCTCGCCGACCGTGCCCCCTGGACCGACCTCGACGGCCATCTGCTGCTCGCCCACGACCCATGGCGCGGCATCGGCGGCACCGACGGCGTCGTACGCCCGAGTGCCCTGCCCGGTCTGGGAGTCGAGGAGGTGACGGCGCATGCGGACGTGGCGTGAGATGCGCGGCTTCCCGCTCGCCGTCCAGCTGCTGCTGGTCAACCAGCTCGGCGTCAACACCGGTTTCTACCTCCTCATCCCCTACCTCGCCACCCACCTCGGCGAGAACCTGGGCATGTCGGCGGCGGTCGTCGGGGTCGTCCTCGGTGTGCGCAACCTCAGCCAGCAGGGCCTGTTCATCATCGGAGGCTCGGCCGCCGACCGGCTCGGGGCACGGGGCGTCATCATCGCCGGGTGCGCGCTGCGGACCGTCGGGTTCGCGCTGTTCGCGCTGGGTGACGGGCTGCCGGTGCTGCTCGCCGCGTCCGTGCTCAGCGGGCTCGCCGGGGCGCTGTTCAACCCGGCCGTGCGGGCCTATCTCGCGCAGGAGGCGGGGGAGCGCAAGGCGGAGGCGTTCGCTCTGTTCAACGTGTTCGCCACCACCGGGGCGCTCATCGGGCCGCTGCTGGGCAGCGCCCTGCTCCTCGTCGACTTCCGCACTTCCGCGCTGACCGCCGCCGCCATTTTCGCGGTCCTCACCGTGGCACAGGCCCTCGTGCTGCCCGCGCGCAAGGTGGCGCCGAGCGGCAGCGGGGTCCTCGGGGACTGGCGCGAGGTGCTCGGCAACCGGGCCTTCCTGGCCTTCTCGCTCGCCATGGTCGGCATGTTCACCCTGGAGAACCAGCTGTATCTGCTGCTGCCGGACGGGGCCAGGGAGGCCACCGGCTGGGACGGGGCCGCGGGCATCGTCTTCCTCGTCGGTACGGTCGCCAACCTGGCGTTCCAGCTGAGGATCACGAAGGCTCTCAAGTCCCGTGGCAGCAGGGCGGGTTGGATCGCGGCCGGGCTGGTGGTGATGGGGCTGGCGTTCCTGCCGGCAGCCCTCATGACAGGTGTCGTGCCCGTACTGCTGGGCGCGCTGCTGCTCTACCTCGGCATCATGATCGCCTCACCGTTCGTGATGGAGCTGATCCCGCGCTTCGGCCGGCCCGAGCTGACCGGCACGTACTTCGGGATCTTCTACGTCGTCTCCGGCGTCGCGGCGGCGGTCGGCAACACCGTCGTCGGCTGGGCCATGGACACCGGGGACAGGCTGCCCTGGGTCTGCTGTGCCGTCGTCGGGACCGCGTCGGCGTGCGGTGTGGCGTGGCTGCACCGGCGCGGAGTTCTGCCCCGGGCCGTCGAGCGGAGCTACGCATGACCGGCGCCAACCTCCTCACCGACCACCCCGCCCTCTATGAGGCCCGCTTCCCTGACCCCGACCGGCTCGCCGGGCGCTGGACGGAGGAGTGCCTGCGCAGGTACGACGCGGGAGAGCGGGTCCTGGACATGGGCTGCGGCACCGGCCGTGACGCCGCGCACCTGCATTCCGTAGGCCGCGAGGTGACCGGTGCCGACCTCTCCGAGGCGATGCTGGCGTACGCCCGTGACCGGCACCCCGGCCCCTCGTTCGTCCGCGCCGACCTGCACGGCTTCGATCTGGGCGTGTTCGACGCCGTCGTCTGCCTGGACAGCTCCCTGCTGTACTGCCGCACCAACGACCAGCTCGACGGCTTCCTCGCCTCCTGCCGTCGCGCCCTCACCCCGGGCGGGCTGCTGATCGCGGAGATGCGCAACGGGGCGTACTTCCTCGGCCGAACCGACCTCCTCGACAGCCCGACCGGCAACACCTTCACCTGGCAGGGCATCACCTACCGGTCGACGACCACACTGACCGTCGACCGCACCGCGCAGCTTCTGCGCCGTACCCGCGTCTGGGCCGGCGACGACGGCGCGCCGCCCGTCGCGCAGCACTCCGCCTGGCGGCTGCTGTTCCCGCACGAGCTGCGGCACTTCCTCGCCGCGCACGGCTTCGAGGTCCTCGAACTGCACGACGGACCCGGCCCGCGCACCGAACCGCCCTGGCAGGAGGGCCGGTTGCCCGGCACCGCCACGGACGCGGACCGGCTGCATCTCGTCGCACGTCTGCACATCCACTGACCCGAAGGACCAGTCATGAACGACGTACGTTTCCCCGGCCTGCGTTTCCCCGGCCTGCACCGACGCGGCTTCCTCGCCGCCACGACCGGGGCGACCGCCGCACTCGCCCTTGCCGGATGCGGCGGTTCCGGCGAGAGGGCGGCCTCCGACGGCACCCCGAAGCGCGGCGGACGGCTGCGCGCCGCCTTCGCCGGCGGGGGCGCCGGTGAGACCCTGGACCCGCACCAGGCGAGCCTCTTCGCCGACGTGGCCCGGGCCAAGGCCCTCTTCGACAAGCTCGCCGACTACGGCGCCGACCTCTCCGCCCGGCCCAGGCTCGCGGAGCGGTGGGAGTCCAACAAGAGCTTGGACCGCTGGCAGGTGACGCTGCGTCAGGCCGTGTTCCATGACGGCAGGCCCGTCACCGCCGAGGACGTCCTGTACAGCTACCGCCGGATCGCCGACCCGAAGCAGGCGTTCCGCGCGAAGGCGTCCCTGGAGCCCATCGACCTCGATGCCAGCCGGGCCACGGGGCAGCGGTCGATCGAGTTCGTGCTGAAGCGTCCCACCGCCGAATTCCCCAATGTCCTGGCCGCGTTCGGGGCGTACATCGTCCCTGCGAACGCCACCGAGTTCGACGACCGGCCGATCGGCTCCGGCCCCTTCCGGTTCGTGTCCTTCGCGCCCGGCCGCTCCGCCCTCTTCCGCCGCTTCGACGACCACTGGGACGGCGCCCCGCTCCTCGACGAGGTCGAGTTCGTCGTCGCCAACGAGGAGTCCGCCCGCGTCAACGCCCTCCTCGGCGGCCAGGTCGAGTACGCCCACGAACTCAACCCGACCACCGCCCGCGCCCACGAGGACGGGGGACAGATCGAGATCGTGCGGCTGCGCAACAGCGCCATGCAGGCGTTCTGCATGAAGACCGACCGGGCACCCTTCGACGACCAGCGCGTGCGCCAGGCGTTCTTCCTCATCGCCGACCGGCAGGAACTCGTCGACGGCGCGCTGTCCGGCGCGGGCGAGGTCGGCAACGACCTGTTCGGCAAGGGCTACGAGTACTACGCCGCCGACCTGCCGCAGCGCACCCAGGACCTGGACCGGGCCCGCGCCCTGCTCAAGCAGGCCGGCGCCGAGAATCTCAAGGTCACCCTGGACACCTCGGCCGTCGCCGCCGGGTTCACCGAGGCCGCCGGCATCTTCCGCGACCAGGCCGCGAAGGCGGGCGTCACGATCGACGTCAAGATGGGCAGCAAGGACTCCTACTGGAGCGACATCCTCGACAGCGGCACCCTGTGCTGCTACCGCTCCGGCGCCATGCCCGTCGAGGCCCACATCTCCCAGCGCCTGCTCACCGACTCCACCACCAACGCCACCAAGTGGCACCACAAGGACTTCGACGCCCTCTACCAGCAGGCCCAGTCCACTCGCGGCAAGACCGAGCGGGCCGCCGTCTACGAGCGCATGCAGCGCCGCCTGTACACGGAGGGCGGCTTCCTCGTATGGGGCTTCGCCGACTGGATCATCGGCACATCCAGGTCGGTGAAGGGAGTAGAGGCGAAGGCCCCCGCCAACACCCTGGACTGGGCCCGCTTCGACAGGGTGTGGCTGGCGTGAGAACGCGGTTGGACAGCGCCCCAAAGGGGCGCGGGGAACTGCGCGACCAGCCCCGACGGCTCCGCAGCCGACAGACGGCCTACCGCGGCACATCCTTCGTCGCCCGGCGCCTTGCCCTCGGCGCAGCCCAGACCGTGGCAGTCGTGCTCCTGATCTTCACCCTCACCGAGGCCCTCCCGGGCGACGCGGCGGTCGCGCTCGCCGGCGACCAGCCCGACCCCGCCCGCATCGCCGCGATCCGCGAGGCCATGGACCTGGACCGACCCGCGCACGAGCGCCTCGCCACCTGGGCCACAGGCACCCTGCACGGCGACTTCGGCACCTCCCTGACCTCCGGCCGCCCGGTCACCCAGTACATAGCGGACGGCTTCGGACCGACCCTCACCCTCGCCGCCCTCACCCTGGTGCTGCTGATCCCGCTCGGCTTCGGCCTCGGCGTGCTCGCCGCCCGCCACGAGGGGGGCCTCGTGGACCGCCTGGTCAGCTCGGTGACGCTGGCCGTGTACGCGGTCCCCGAGTTCGCCCTCGGAGTGCTGCTGGTGACGGTCCTCGCCCTGAAGCTGGCCGTCCTGCCGCCGACGGCCGTCGGCCACGGCACCGACCTGCTCGCCCATCCGGCGGTGCTCGTGCTGCCCGTACTGGTCCTGCTGTCCCGCCCGGTCTGCTCCCTGTCCCGCCTGGTACGGGCCGGCATGGTCGATGCCCTCGCCTCCCCGTACGTCGCCCACGCCCGCCGCTGCGGTGTCCCCGGCGCCCGGATCCGCTACGCCCACGCGCTGCCGAACGCCCTCGCCCCGGCCGTCCAGCAACTCGCCCGTACCGTCGACTGGTTGCTGTGCGGGGTCATCGTCGTGGAGGCGCTGTTCGTGATTCCGGGGCTGGGGACGGTCCTGCTCAACGCCGTCGCCGAACGTGACGTACCGGTGGTGCAGGGGCTGGCCGTGGTGTTCGGCGTGCTGACGGTCCTGCTCAACCTCGGCGCCGATCTGGTGGCCCACCGGCTCACGCCCCGCGCGGGGGTGGCCGCATGACGCACCGCCGTTTCGCACTCGGCCTCGCCGTCGTCGCCGTCCCGCTGGCACTCGCCGTCCTCGGACCGTTCTTCGCGGGCGACCCGGGACCTCGCGCCACGTCCTTCACGCTCGGCGACGGCCCTTGGCTGGGCACCGACTTCGTGGGCCGTGACGTCCTGCGGCAGATCCTGCTGGGCGGCCGTACCGTCGTGGTCACCGCCCTCGCCGCGACCGCGCTCGCCTATCTGGTCGCCGTCCCGGTCGGGCTGGCCGGCGCGCTCACCCGGCTGCGGTGGCTGGAGGACCTGCTGATGCGGCCGCTGGACGTGCTGCTCGCCGTACCGTCGCTGCTGCTGATCCTGCTCGTGGCCTCCGTGCTCACCCCGGGGGCTCCGGGACTCGCGCTGCTCGTGGCGCTGGTCAACGTGCCCGACGCGGCCCGGATCGTCCGGGCCGCGGCCGGGGAGGTGGCCGCACGCCCGGCCGTCGAGGCGTTGCGCATGCAGGGCGAGAGCCGGTGGCGGATCGCCGTCGGCTACGTCGGCCGTTCGACGCTGCGCACCCTCGCCGCCGACGCCGGCGTCCGCCTGACCGGCGTGCTGTACCTGGTGTCGACGGCCGCGTTCCTCGGCGTCGGCGTCGCGCCGGACGCCGCCGACTGGGCGGTGATGGTCGACCGCAACCGCACCGGCCTGCTGGTGCAGCCCTGGGCCGTGGTGGTGCCCGCACTGCTGATCGTGGCGCTGACGATGGGCACGAATCTGCTCTTCGACGCCGGATTCGCTCCGCGGGGTGTGCCGCGAGGGATTGTCGGGCGGCTGCGGGTTCGTCGTGGCTGGTCGCGCCCCGCGGCGGAGCCGCATATCGAAACAGCCCCGCGCCCCCAAACGGGCGCTGCCGCACCCGTGGGCCCGGAAGCGGACGTGCCTCTGGCCGAACTTCGCGGTCTGCGTGTGGAGATCGGTGACCGTGCCCTCGTCGACGGCGTCGACCTGAGGGTGTTGCCGGGAAAGGTGACCGCGCTGGTCGGTGCCTCCGGGAGCGGTAAGACGACCACGGGACTGGCACTGCTGGGCGAGTACCCGTCCGGTGCCCGTGTCACGGGCGAGGTACGGCGGACCGGCGACGACCCCGTGGGCTACGTTCCGCAGCACCCTGCCGCCGTCCTCAACCCGTCCCGTCGAGTCGGCGCGCTGCTGTACGACATCGCCCGCCTCCAGGTACGCCACCTGCCCCGGCCCGAGCGCCGGGCGGCGGCCCGCGAACGAGTACTCCAGGCACTGGCGGACGCCGAACTCCCCGACGCCGAACCTCTGGTGCGGGGTTACCCGCACCAGCTCTCCGGTGGTCAGCAGCAGCGTGTCGTCCTCGCCCAGGCCCTGCTGCTCGGCGCCCGGGTGATCGTCGCGGACGAGCCCACCACCGGCCAGGACGCGCTGACCAAGAACCGGATCGTCGACCAGCTGGCGGCGGTCGCGGCACGCGGCATCGCGGTCGTCCTGCTCAGCCACGACCTCGACGTGGTCCGCGCCCTCGCCGACGAGGTCCTCGTGCTGCGCGCGGGCCGAGTCGTCGAGTCGGGACCGGCGGAACGGCTGTGGGCGGCGCCCCGGCACGAGTGGACTCGCCGGCTCCTCGACGCCCGGCTTGCGAGCCCACCCGACGTGACGAGTCAGGAGCGAAGTCAACCGACCCTGGAGGTACGGGACTTGATCGCGGTGCACGGTCGCGGGACCGTCGTGCTGCGCGCCCCACGCCTCGCCCTCCACCCTGGTGAGTGCCTCGCCGTGGTGGGCCGCTCCGGCAGCGGCAAGACCACGCTCGCCCGCTGCCTCGCGGGCCTGCACCGCCAGTACTCCGGAGAGATCCCGCTCGACGGCACACCGCTCCCGCGCAGCCTGCGCCATCGCAGCCGCGCCCAACTGGCCGCCGTGCAGTACGTCTTCCAGGACGCCCGCGCCGCCTTCGACGAGCACAGGCCGGTGCTGGACCAGGTGGCCCGCACAGCGGTACGGCTGCGCGGCGTCGGCGAACGGGCGGCCACGGACGAGGCATCGGCCACCCTGAACCGCCTCGGCCTGTCACCGGACCTGGCCCGGCGCCGCCCCGGCGAGCTCTCCGGCGGCGAACTCCAGCGGGCCGCCCTGGCCCGCGCCCTGCTGGCCCGCCCCCGCGTGCTGATCTGCGACGAGGTCACCTCCGGCCTGGACACGGTCACCCGGCGCGGCATCCTCGACGTCCTCGCTGGCCTGGTCCGGGGCGGGGACGGCATGTCCCTCGTCCTCGTCACCCATGACCTGGACACCGCACGCCTGGCCCACCGCATCGCCGTACTGGACGCGGGGGAGATCGTCGAACAGGGCCTGGCGCAACGCGTCCTGGCGCGGCCCCGGCATCCGTTCACGGTCTCTCTCATGGAGACGGCGGAGCGGCTGGAGACGGGGACCCGGGGGTGAGAGCCGACCTCCGGGCTCGTTCGCGGAGGAGACGGGAGCCTCTGCGAGTGGCCCGGAGGTCGGCGGCTGTGGGCGCGCCCGACGCCTACGACCTGGTCGGCAGGCGCCTGCGGCGCGGGCGGGCCGTGGCGCGGGCGAGCAGGATGTGGATCTGACGGACCGCCTCACCCGGATGCGTGGCCGCGGTGGCGAAGGGCAGCCGGGTGTCGTGGTGGGAGTCCGGTGTCTGGGAGCGGAGCACCAGGCCGTGCCGGTCGAGCCGGAGCGGCCGTACCTCGCACGCGCCGAGTTGCTCCTTCGCCGGGAGCAGCCGGGCGAGCGGGGCCACGGTGTCGGCGTGGGCCGCGTCCAGCCGGGCCAGCATCTCGGCCTCGTGGTGGGCCAGCGGGTCGGGCGAGGCGAGGGCCAGTTCGTCGAGGGCGATGATCGCCGTACGGCCGTCCTCGGTGAGCACGGCCCGGGCCGGGTGGAACACCAGCGCCTTCGGGCCCAGGACGGTCAGCCGGCCGCCCAGTGTCAGCCGGGCACGCACCCGTTCGCGTACGGCGACGGGGGCGACGTCGGTGAATTCCACCAGGGCGGCCGGATCGCCGTGCGGGGCCATCGCGGGCCCGGCCGCGAGGTGACCGTCCGGCGGGTCGTTGAGGAGCAGGCGGGCGGCGGCGTCGACGGTGTGCAGGCCGATCAGTTCGACGCGATGGCCGTGCGTGGTGACGGTCAGCGAGCCGGCCGCCGAGAGCACCGAGCGGGCACGCTCGGCGGGCGTAGGCTCGGAGCAGGTGGCAGCGGGCATGAGCACCTTCCTCCACTAGGTTCCGGTGACTTAGGTAAGCCTAACCTTACCTCTCGGTGATCGGTTTCACCAACCCGTCAGCAGCAGGTGATTGACGAGCAGCGCCAGCACGGCCTGCGCCACGAGCCAGGCGCGCGGTCTCGGCAGCAACGCGCAGGCGGCCGGCAACCACAGCGCGAACGGCAGCCAGATCCGCTCCGTCTCCGCCTTGCTCATCCCGGACAGATCGGCGACCAGCATCGCGACCAGGGCCCCCAGCACCAGAACACCGAGCCGGAACGCGGCCGTTCGGTCCCGGCGCAGCAGCACGACTCCGGTCCGCCGCAGCCCGGCCACCGTCGCGAGCCCCACCACCAGCACCTGGCAGGCGAGGTTGGCCCACACCCAGTAGGCCTGCGGACGGGTGCCGCCGGCGCCCTGGTCGTAGCGGGTGACGAGCAGGTCGTACGCCTCCCACCAGTAAAAGCCCAGCGCCGTGAACACGACCGGCACGACCGCGAAACCCGCCAGCGCGAAGGGGAGGGGCCGGACGCGCCCGGAGCCCAGCACGAGCACGGCGGCGGCGATCACGACGTACAGCGTCAGGCCGTACGACAGATACACGGTGAGGCCGAACAGCAGCCCCGAGGCGAGGCCGGTCCGGCGCGGCCGGTGCCCCGTCACCGCGAGCGCGAGCAGAGCCACCGCCCAGGCCGCGACCGCCGCGAAGTAGCCGTCGGCGGACGTCCCCATCCACACGGCGCCCGGGGCCAGGGCCAGGAACGGCGCGGCGCGGCGGGCGAGTTTCTCGTCGGCGAGGGTGCGGACGGTGACGAGGACGCCCAGCGCGGCGGTCGCCCCGACCGTGATGCACCAGACCCCGGCCCACGCGCCGCCGCCCAGACCGATCCGGTCCAACTGGACGAAGGTGAGCGTGGCCGCCGGGGGATGCCCGGCGATGTGCGCGGGCCAGTGCTCCGGCGAGGCGCCGACCACGATGTGCGAGGTGAAGTCCCGCAGCGCCGCGGGGATGTCCTGGAAGCGGTCGATGACCTGGAGGTACTCGTACCGTGTCGTCAGCCGGCGGGCGATGCCGCGCTGCCAGCCGTCGACGAGCGCGAGCGAGAAGGTCCAGGCCATGCCCGCCACCCACACGGCCGCCAGCAGTCGGCGCCAGGGCAGGCGTGCGGCCAGGGGCGGGCCGTACGCCACCACCGCGACCGCGACGGTGATCGCGGCCGGGGTGCCCGGACCGAGGTGCGGTTCCCAGTAGGCGAGGAGCGGCGGCCAGTTGACGAAAAGGGTGCCGTCCCGGTGCTCGACAGCCGTGCCGACGACAGCCGCCACGGCGAAGAGCAGGACGGCGGCCGCGGCGGCACTCAGATCGCGGCGGAGGTCCCGGCGAGCGGCGGTGCGGGTGTCGGCGGGGGCCTCGGGCAGAAGATCGCTGGTCACGTCTGCGACGCTAGGGCGCTCGGGGTCGGCCGGACGCGTGACAGGCGCGGACGTCAGAGATTCGTCATGGTTCGCGGCGCCTTCACCGGCCCTGTCTCGGCCTACGGTCGGCGCATGGCACGGTCTCCCTTCTCCCCCTCCTTCTGGCGCAGCCCGTTGCGCGGCCCCTGGCTGACCTCGGTGCTCGGCATCGTCCTGCTCGGCGGGATCACGGTGCTGTTCGTGACCGGGCTGGTGTCCTACGCCGCCTACAACCCGAACCTCGCGCCGGTGAACGACAAGACCCCGGACAAGGGCATCCTCGGCTTCTACCTCTTCTCCTGGCCGACCGACCCGCACTGGCTGTACCGCCTCAACCAGGGCATCCACGTCACCCTCGGCATCACCCTGATCCCGGTGCTGCTGGCCAAGCTGTGGTCGGTCGTACCGAGGCTCTTCACGCTGCCGCCGGCACGCTCGCTCGCCCACGCCCTGGAGCGGATCTCGCTGCTGCTCCTGGTCGGGGGCGCGCTGTTCGAGTTCGTGACGGGGGTGCTCAACATCCAGCTGGACTACATCTTCCCCGGCTCCTTCTACACCCTGCACTTCTACGGGGCGTGGGTGTTCTTCGCCGCGTTCGTCGCGCATGTGGTGCTGAAGATGCCCACGGCCTGGCGCAATCTGCGACAACTCCGGGAGGAGAAGAACGACTTGGTCCCGCCCGACCCCGCCGAGCCGACCGTCTCCCGGCGCGGCGCCCTCTGGTTCGTGGGCGGAGGCTCACTGCTGCTGTTCGCCACGACCGTAGGACAGAACTTCAGTGGCGCCCTGCGCCGCACCGCCCTCCTCGCCCCGCACGGCGGCGCCGAACCGGGCAGCGGTCCCGGCGGCTTCCAGATCAACAAAACGGCCGCGTATGCGGGGATCCGCGAGGCCGACACGAACGAGGAGGCATGGCGGCTGGTGGTCGAGGGCCGCGACGGCCGCACGGTCCGCCTCTCCCGCGCCGACCTGCTCGCCATGCCGCTGCACAGCGCGGCGCTGCCCATCGCCTGCGTGGAGGGCTGGTCGACGTCCGACCAGTGGTGGCGAGGGGTACGGCTGCGGGACCTGGCCGCGCTGGTCGGCCACGACGGGGACCCGCCCGACGTCCTCGTGGAGTCCCTCCAGCAGCGCGGCGCCTTCCGCCGGGCCGCCCTGCGCGCCAACCAGGTCGCCGACTCCCGCTCCCTGCTCGCCCTGTTCGTCAACGGCGAGGACCTCACCCCCGACCACGGCCACCCGGCACGGATCATCGTGCCCGCCGCACCCGGCGTGCTGAACACCAAGTGGGTGGCGCGACTGACCTTCGGAGACCTGTGATGCGACGACGCCCCTGGTCGATCCCCGTCGGCAGCCCGCTCCAGATCCTGCTCCTCCTCTGCTCGTTCGCACTCGCCGGGTATGCGGGGGTGCGGCTGCTGGAGGGTGACTGGTTCTCGGTCGCGCTGTGGTTCGTGGGGGCGGCCGTCGTCCACGACCTGGTCCTCGTGCCGGTGTACGGGGCGGCGGATCGGGCGCTGGTACGAGGCTGCCGTCCGCATGTCGCGTACGTCCGCGTCCCCGCCGCCTTGTCCCTGCTGCTCCTGCTGATCTGGTTCCCCCTGATCACCGGCCGGGTCGCGGACCGCTACGCCGGTGTCACCGCACTGTCCACGGACGGCTTCCTGGCCCGCTGGCTGCTGATCACGGCCGTGCTCTTCGGGGGCTCGGCCGTCGTGTTCCTGGTCAGCCGATGGCGATCCGGGGATGGGCGCCGGGCGTGATCCAGCCCATGATGCGGTCCATGGTGGCTCGGGGCACGGAGACACAGCCGGCCGTGGCGCCGTTGCCGTTGACGTGGAGGAAGATGCCGGCGCCGCGGCCGGGGGTGGCGGGCCAGCGGTTGAAGTCGATGACGAGGGCCTTGGCGTACTGGGTCGGATAGTTGACGAGGTGTTCGCTGCCGCGGTCGCCGGACTCGGTGAGTGGGAAGTCGGCGCCCGCCTCGCCGTGCATGGAGTTGTAGAACCTCGACTCTGGGTCCTCCACCCACCAGTCGTCTTTCGTGACCCGGTGGTACGGCATCGCGGTGCCGCCCGCCTCGACACCGAAGCCCTCGGTGAGGGTGTAGGTGCCGGTGGGGGTGGTGTAGGTGCTCTGTCGGCGGGTGGCCCCGTCGGTCACGCCGTTGGAGCCGACGCGTCCGGCGCTGGTGCTGAACTGCGCCTTCCAGCCGGCCGATCCCCTGGCCCAGGCGGTGACGGTGGCGTAGGAGCCGGATGCCTCGACGGTGATGAGTTGGGTGGCGTTGCCCGGGTCGGCGGGGACGGGGAAGGCGGGGGTGGCGGGGGCCTGGGCGGCGGGTGCCGTGTCGCCGGAAGCCGACCCGGGATCCGCCCCCGTGCCGCTCGTGAACGGCCCGGTGGCCTTCGCATCGCTCGCCGAGGGGGAGGCCGATGCCGAGGTGGAGGGCCTTGTGGAGGGGCTCGCCGAGGGGGAGGCGGAGGCGCCGGGCGAGGCGGTGCCGACGGCGGTCGGGTCCTGCGCCTGTGGCGACCGCGACACCTCGACCGCGTCGGACGCCGCCGCCCGCTGGTCGCCCTGCCCGCCGCAGGCGGAGGTCGCCGCGAGGGTGCTGAGCAGTGCGGCGGCGATCAGAACCGGCCGGGGGAAGGCTTGCACGCTGGGCTCCTTGCGGGGAGGGAAGGGCGAGGTCAGCTCGCGGTCCGAGGGGCGGTGGCCGGCAGGGCGCCGGTGCAGGTCGCACGGCCGAACGTGCCGCTGGCGGTGGCGCTCTGGACATGCCGGCCGCGGATCGCGAGAGTGCAGCGGGCCTGTCCGCCCTTCTCGCCGAGGGTGATGCTGATGGTCGGGTCCTGGCCGAGCGGCACGTCGACGGTCCTGCGCCAGGGCAGGGCGGCGGCCTTGACGACAATCGCCTTCCCGGCCTCGCTGCGGGCCTGGAAAGTGAGGTCCGCGGCGCCCCGACCGGTCACTTCGTAGGTGACCGAGGCGGTGGGGGTGCGGCGATGCGGCGCGCTGTCGCTCTCGCCGCTCTCGACGACGCCGTACACGACGAGCCCCGCGCACACGGCCAGGGCCGCACCGGCCGCAATCAGGCCGGACCGGTCCGCGCGCCGGAAGAGTGCCGGAGTCGTGGATTCCCGTCTGTTGTCGCCCATGAATTATCCCCTTCGAAATGGAACTGCTCGAAGTCAACCGGGCGGGTTATACACGATGCCGTCCGACGTCGGCCAGCGAGCGGAAATATCGGACATCGCGCGGACCGCTCCGGTCAATGGTCCGTATTGTCCTGGCGCTTGACATCCCGTCACCGGAATGAATAGAAACCCGGCGCCCCTACCCATGGGCTCGCATTCTCATGGGTGGGGTTGATTTCTGGCGGCATGTTTATGCCATGACGCGTGAGGAAAGGTTTGGCGTGAAACCCAGACTGGGCAGGCTGGTGGCGTGCCTGGTGGTAGCCGCGGTGACAAGTACCGCGTTGCCCCAGGTCGCCTATGCGGCGCCGGCTGATGACGGTGACGACAAGGGGATTTTCGACACCGTCAAAGGCTGGTTCTCGGACGGCGACGACGGCAGTGGGGAACTGGCCGATCCGCCGTCCCATGACGAGTTGGAGATTGCGGACCGAGAGAAGGTTTCCTGGCCGAAGAGCGATCCCAAGGCGAAACGAGTCAGGGAACTTTCAGGTAAACGAACGGCAAACGCAAGATTCTGGCAGCTGTCGGACGGCCGTGTCGAAGCGGAACTGTCGGCGGTACCGACGTCATACCGTTCCGGTTCGGGCAAGAAGGCGTCCTGGAAGTCGGTCGACACAACGGTCCGGGCGTCGGAGGCCAAGGGTTTCGAGTTCGCCAACACGACGAACGAAGGCCGTAGCTGGTTCGGCACGGAATCCGACCGGCTGGTGCGTTTCCAGTCGCCCGACGGGCGCTCGGTCACCCTCGGCCTCGACGGAACGGACAAGGGCCTCAAGCCGACGGCCAAGGGCTCCACGGTCACCTACGACAACGCCGTCGAGGGCGCGGATCTGCAGTACGTGGTGGGCCCGGGCCGGGTGAAGGAGAACATCACCCTCGCCGAACGCCCCGACGGACCCCTGAAGTTCACCTTCACCCTCGACACCGACGGGCTCATACCGAAGGCCCGCAAGGACGGCTCGATCGCCCTGTACGGCGAGCTGCCGCACACCCCGGTGATGGTGATCCCCGCGCCGTACATGACGGACGCGAAGAAGGCGGACTCCTCCGTCTACGGCCGGACCTACAGCACCAAGGTCACCCAGAAGCTCACCCGGGACGGCAAGTCCTGGAAGCTGACCGTCACTCCGGACGCGAAGTGGCTGGCGGCCGAGGACCGGCAGTACCCGGTCGTCATCGACCCGACGATCACGATCGCCCCGTCACCTTCGCAGTCCCAGGACACCATGGTCCTGTCGGACCAGCCGTCGACGAACTTCAACACCACCTGGAAGCTGTCCGCGGGCCGCACCTCCACCACGGCCAACTCCCGCTCACTGATCAAGTTCCCGCTGAGCGAGATCCCTTCGGGCACGAAGATCGACTCGGCCCGCCTGGAGATGTACTTCGACCAGGCGCACACCACGGCCACCACCAACACCCAGATCGGTGTGTACCGGGCCACCGGAGCCTGGGACGAGACGACGGCGACCTGGTCCAACACCAGCAGTCTGGTCGGTGAGCAGTCCGCGACGACGGTCCAGGTCGACGACGAGGACGCGGGCACCGCGGCGGTCGGGACGTGGTCGACCTCCGGCGCCACCACGAACGCGGTCGGGGACACCTTCCGCTTCAACCTCGACTCGATCACCGGTGATTCCTTCACCTGGCCGGTCCGCGTGCCCGAGACGGGCACCTACCGGGTGGACGCGCACTATGTACAGGGCGCCAACCGGGCCGTGGCCGCCCCCTACACGGTGACCGCGGCCGGCGGCGCGACCAGCACGTACAACGTCAACCAGACCACCGGCACGGGCGGCGTGTGGACCTCGCTCGGCGGTGACGCCAACGAGCTGAGCTTCAACAAGGGCGGCGCCTACAAGGTCGACCTCAAGGACACGGCC
This sequence comes from Streptomyces coerulescens, assembly GCF_042657965.1. Lineage (NCBI taxonomy): Bacteria > Bacillati > Actinomycetota > Actinomycetes > Kitasatosporales > Streptomycetaceae > Streptomyces > Streptomyces coerulescens. Next base: position 1,153,603 of record NZ_JBHSKM010000002.1, on the reverse strand, counting down.
GTACCGGCGAGCCAGGCGGTCATCGCGGACGCGGTGCGCCTGGTCGACCCGGCGAAGATCACCAAGTCGGCGGGTCAGTACAACCGCTGGCACAGCTTCCCGGTCGGCGACACGGTGCAGAAGTGGGTCGACGGCACCGCCACCAACCACGGCTTCGTGCTGAAGGCGACCGACGAGGCGAACAACCCCCTCGGCGGCCCCCGCTACGAGTCCGGCGACGGCGACTACGGCGGCGAGACCGCCACGATCCCCCGCCTGACGGTGACGTACGGCAAGGTCGGCACCACGCTGGACTCGCCCACGGTGATCCACTCCACGGGCCCGGAACTGTCCTGGAAGGCGTACGCGAACACCACCGGCGACGCGGACCTGAACATCGCCGAGTACCAGCTGCACCGCTCCACGCAGCAGGCGTTCACCCCGTCGGCGGCCACCCTGATCGCGCCGATCGACAAGAACGCGACCACGTACACGGACACCACCGCGACCCCGACGCCGGACTCGTCCTCGTCGGAGATCGGGCGGTCGTACTACTACCAGATCGCCGTGAAGACGGCAGACGGCCAACTCCTCGGCTCTCCCACCCGCATCGTCGGCGTCCCGAAGGCGGGCCGCACGATGCAGCTGATCCAGGGCACCGCGGCCGCCACCACGGACACCACGCTCTCCTCCGCCACCCCGACCACCAACCTGGACACCATCGACTCCGCGGGCGCGGGCCAGAAATGGCTGACGGTGGGCAACAACTCACCCACCTACGGCAAGACCCGCACGGCGCTGAAGTTCCCCACCGCCGACCTGCCCACCACCGCCACGGTGCTGGAGTCCCGGCTGTTCATGTGGGGCGCGGAGACCACCACCGACACCAACGGTGCGATCTACGAACTCCACGGCCTGACAAGGGACTTCAACGAAACCCAGACGACCTGGAACAGCGCTGCCACCGGCACGGCATGGACGGCGCCCGGCGGCGACTTCTCAGCGACCGTGTCGGACACCGTCGCCCAGGTCTCCGAGGTGGGCCGCCACTGGTGGGACGCCACCTCGCTGACCCAGGGCTGGGTGAAGACCCCGACGTCCAACAAGGGCGCCCTGATCAAGCTCAAGGACGAGTCCGCCACCGGCCCGCAGGAGCGCACGGTGTTCCTGGCCTCGGAGACGTCCGACCAGCAACTCGGCCCGCTGCTGCGCGTGATCTACGTCGACTCCACGACGGAGGACACGTACTACGCCCCGCAGACCCCGTCCCGGATGACCCCGAACTCGACGTACACGGTGGACTTCACGGTCACCAATACGACGAGTTCCGCCTGGGCGAGCGGTGAGCGGCAGCTGTCGTACACCTGGAAACTCCCGGACGGTACGGACGTCACCACCGGCGGCAATCAGCTCTCCACGGCGATCCCGGCACTGGCTCCCGGCTCGTCGGCGACGATCCAGGCACAGGTCAAGACGCCGATCAACTCCGACTCCGGCAATAAGCGCACGGACTACGTGCTGGGCTGGGACGTCCGCAAGGTCTCGGACGGCAGCTGGCTGTCCGCCGGCACGGGCGGGATCCCGTCACTGAAGCAGAACGTGGCGGTGGAGGATCCCACCTCCAACTCCCTGGGCCTGGAGAAGTTCTACTCCTACACCGGCAAGAACACCGGCGCCGGCTCGACGGTGATGAACAACCTGGCCTCCGGCAACAGCGTGTGGTCGTACAACGCGTTCACCAACCCGGGGCGCGGTCTGACGACGTTCGCGCGATTCGCGTACAACTCGCTGGACACGAGCGACACGGTGACGGGCGCGGGCTGGTCCGCCCAGCTGGCGGGCCCGATCCGGCTCGGCGCACCGCTGGACTTCCACCCCAACCCGAACGCCAACGCCACCGAGATCCGCCTCCCGGACGGCGACGGCACCACCCACGTCTTCACCAAACAGGCCGACGGCACCTGGAAAGCCCCGGCCGGCGTCCACTACCGCATCACGATGAAGGCGGGCCTGGACTGCACCCCGAACAAGGACCCGGTCCCGGACGCGTGGACGCTGCTCCGCCCCGACGGCACGCGCTTCCTCTTCGGCTGCGACGGCTACCTCACGTCGGTGGTCGACAAGAACGGCAACACCCAGACGTACACGTACGAGGAACGCAAGTCCCGCAACAAGCCGACGAAGTTCCTCACGTACATCACCGACCCGGCCGGCCGGAAGTCGTTGAAGATCGACTACTACCGGAAGTACGAGAACAAGGGCGGTGTCGTCTCCGGTGACGCCACCTACACGTACATCACCGCCACCGGCGCCAAGGCAGCGGGCACCAACCTCAACGAGCCCAAGATCTACGATCACGTCAAGTCCATCACGGACATCTCGGATCGCAAGATCACCTTCTACTACACGACCACCGGCCAGCTCGGCTGGCTGACCGACGGCGAGGGATCCTCCCAGCCGAAGGACTTCAAGTTCACCTACGACGCCGACCAGGGCAACAAGAACGTCAAGCTGGTCCAGGTCACCGACCCGCGCGGCCACGGCACCGACCTGGCGTACTACGCGCCGAAGGCCGGTGACGACCCGAAGTACCACTGGTGGACCAAGACCGTCACCGACCGCCTCGGCGGCGACACCGGCTTCACCTACGCGGCGAACGCCACGAACACGAAGTTCACCGACACGACGGTGACGGACGCCGAGACGCACGCCACGAAGTACGTCACGGACGACTTCGGCCGTCCGGTCCAGACGACCAACGCCAAGTCTCAGATCATGAAAATGAGCTGGGATGCCGACAACAACGTCACGTACCTGGAGGAGGACAACGGGGGGAAAACGGCGTACTGCTACGACCAGAAGACGGGCTACCCGCTCTGGCAGCGCGACGCGGAGAACAACAAGGCCGGCGTGCCCGACCAGACGACCACCTGTGTCACGGATTCCACCAAGTGGCCGGCCAACGCGGCGAAGTACGAGTACCAGACCCGCGCCGATGGCTACTCCGCCGACCTGTTCCGCAAAACCTCCCCGGAGGGCCGCAAGTGGCAGTTCGGCTATGACTCCTTCGGCAACCTGAAGACGGTCACCGATCCCAAGGGCGTCGCGACCACCACGGTCGCCGGTGACTACACCACGAAGTACGACTACGACTCATACGGCCAGCTGACCAAGGGGACCGACGCCAACGGCAACCCGACGACGTACAGCGGCTTCGAGCTCACCGGCTATCCGACGACGATCACGGACGCGAAGACCAACTCGTCGAAGTTCGAGTACGACGAGCGCGGGCAGGTCACCAAGGTCACCGACGCCAACCAGAACGTGACCACCCAGACGTACGACACGTTCGGCCGTCCGCTGGTCAACGTGGTGCCCAAGGACCAGGCGGCGGGCGTACTGATCACCACACCGGCACCGGAGTACGACGCCAACGACAACATCACCAAGACGACGGCGCCCAACGGCGCCGACTCCACGGCGGTGTACGACAACGCGGACCAGGTCACGTCGGCGACCGCGCCGGCGAACAACCTGACCGCTCCGCGCACCACGACGTACACCTACGACAAGGTCGGCAACATCAAGACGACGACCGAGCCCAAGGGCACGGCGTCGACAACGGATTCGACGGACTACCTTACGACGAACCACTACGACGAGATCTACCAGCTCACCTCCGTGGTCAACGCCAAGGGCGACAAGGTCTCGTACGAGTACGACACCGTCGGCAACATCACCAAGGTCATCGACCCCAAGAAGAATGCCACCGCCGACACGACCGACTACACGAGCAAGACCGACTACGACCTGAACCACCGGACCACGGTCGTCACCGACGCGGCCGGCAAGACCACCAAGCGGGGCTACGACAAGGACTCGTTGGTCACCTCGACCACGGACGCGGAGAACAATGTCACGACCGTCGTCTACGACGAGCGGGGCAAGCAGACCGAGGTCAAGGTCCCGCACGACGGTACGACATCGATCACGTACCGCACGACGAAGTACGAGTACGACCAGGTCGGCAACACCACCAAGGTGATCACCCCGCGAGCCGTCGCGGCCGGTACGACCACCGCGTTCACCAGCCGTACCGAGTTCGACGCGCTGAACCGCCCGGTCAAGCAGTACCAGCCGTACGACCCAGCGGACAGCCGCTACAACAATCCGAACGTCTACACGGAGACCACCTACGACAAGGTGGGCCGGGTCGCGAGGACCTCACTGCCGCCGTCGGACGGCGAGACCGTCCGCAACGACACCAACTACGGCTATTTCGACAACGGCTGGGTGAGGTCGTCCACGGACCCGTGGGACATCGCCACCACCTACGACTACAACGAGCTGGGAAAGCAGATCAAGCGGACCCTGACCTCGGCGGGCGGCTCCTCGGACCGCACGATGTCGTGGTCGCACTACCCCGACGGCTCGCTGAAGTCCCGCGCGGACGACGGCGCCCCAGTGGGGAAGTCAGTCGTCCTGGTCGACAACTCCGACACCCAGAACACCGTCAGGACCGGGACCTGGACGAAGGGAGACATCGCCGGGCAGCAGGGCTACAACCACGAGACCCACACGGCGGGCACGGGCACGGACGCCTTCACATGGACGCTCAACATCCCCAAGGACGGCACGTACATCACGTACGTCAGGTTCCCCAAGGTGACGGGGGCCGCCACGACGGCGAAGTACACGCTCACCCACGCGTCCGGAACCGTTGACAAGACGATCGACCAGAATGCGAGCGCGAACCAGGGCACCTGGGTCTCGTTGGGCTCGCACGCCTTCACACAAGGCAACGCGGCCAAGCTGCGGCTGTTCCAGAACAGCGGCGGCACGGTGGTCGCAGACGGCGTGAAGCTCGTCCGGGACACCAGCGGTGACCCAGCCGACACGGAGAAGGCCGACTTCGCCTACTCCTACGACCTCAACGGCAACCTGACGCAGATCGACGACACCTCGTCGACCGCGAAGATCGACGCGTACGCGATCACCTACACGGGCCTCAACCAGGTCCAGAAGGTGACCGAGTCGCTCGTCGGCCAGGAGAAGAAGTCCACTTCGTACACCTACGACGCGAACGGCAAGCCCGAGACGGTCACGCACCCGGACCAGTTCTCCAAGTACACCTATGACCTGCGTGAACTGGTGAAGACGGTCTCTGTCGGCAAGACCGCGACCGACGCCAACCCCAAGATCACGTCGTACACGTACACCGACCGCGGCCAGCGTCGGCAGGAGACGAAGGCCAACGGCAACACCGTTGACCACACGTACTACCTGGATGCGGCGCTGAAGTCGACCACGGAGAAGAAGCCCAACGACACCCTCGTCTCCTCGCACACCTATGCCTACGACGCGAACGGCAACAAGTCGCAGGACGTGGCGCAGAAGATGAACGCCGACAGTCACGCGGCGTACCTGTCGTCGACCACGGACTACACCTACGACCCGGCCGACCGGCTGGCCAAGGCCGTGAAGACCGGCAACGGCGCGGGCACGGAGACGTACGTCCACGACGACAACGCCAACGTCATCAGCCAGACGGTCAAGGGCACGACCGCTACGTACGACTACGACCGCAACCGGCTGCTGACTGCGACCGCATCCGGAACCCCAGCGAGCTACACCTACGACCCGTTCGGCCGTCTGGAATCAGTCACTTCAGGCGGCAAGGTCATCGAACGGAGCGTGTACGACGGCTTCGACCACGTCGTGGAGTCCCAGAAGATGGACGACACGGGTGCGATGAAGTCCACCACGTACGTCTTCGACCCGCTGGACCGCACCGCATCCAAGACGGTCGACGGCAAGACCACGGACTTCGCGTACCTGGGCCTCTCCTCCGAGGTCCTGGACGAGAAGGTCTCGGGCTCGCTGACCAAGTCGTACCAGTACAGCCCCTGGGGTGAGCGCCTGTCGCAGATCAAGCACAACGGCGACGGCACGACCGAGGACGGCTATTACGGCTACAACGGCCACACCGACGTCGAAACCCTGACCGGCGCCGACGGCGACACCAAGGCCACCTACGGCTACACCGCCTACGGCTCCGACGACGAGTCCGAGTTCACCGGCATCGACAAGCCTGATGTCACCGACCCGACCAAGGAGCTCTACAACCCCTACCGCTACAACTCCAAGCGGTGGGACGCCCAGTCGGGTACCTACGACATGGGCTTCCGGGATTACAACCCCGGTCTGAACCGCTTCACCACTCGGGACATGTACAACGGTGCCCTCGCCGACATGAGCCTCGGCGTGGACCCGTACAGTGGCAACCGGTACGCATTCACCGGCGGGAACCCCACCAGCAGGGTTGAGTACGACGGGCACATGATTTGCTCTGAGCCTGGTGTGTGCGGTAGCGACCCCTATCTCGCGCAGTACTACGAGAACCAGGCGTCGCGATCCGAGGACAGCAAGACCGACGACGCGCCTGTCCCGATCAGGAACCCCGAAATCAAAGCCGGCGTGGTGGTCGTAGGCCCTGTTGGCGGCCTCAAGCAGGCCGAAAAGTGGGTGCTTCCGCGGATCATCAGCCTCTTCAAGACGGATCCTGTCAAGATCCACTGGGGCAGTATCTTCGACCGCCCCGACGGGTTGACCGATTCCCAGTGGGACACGGCAGTGGACAACTGTCAGGCCACGTATGGTCTGCGCGAGTCGCAATGCCGCGACCTTCCTGTATACGTAGTCGATGGGAATCGCACACCGAAGATCGCCATCAACGACGCATCGGCAATCGCTGCCGGCAAGCCCTTCCTGCTGCACCGAAACGGCGGCGGGAAGGAAATCAGCGACAATCGAAAGTTCGCAGGATGCACTACTTGGTGGAAGTCGCTGGGTTCAGGGAGCTGTGATGAGTACCCATTTGCCTCCACCAGGGAAGGCGGTCTGGGATCCCAGGTCATGGGTGTACCCGCGGCGGAGCAGCAAATCCAGGGCACTACAATCTCAGCGTTCTACAGCACGAACAGGGTCAAGAATGGGGATCCGTTCTTGGTGGCGGTGATCAACGTACGCCAAGTCAACGGAATCTACGTGGCGCCGTGAAGGTAAGGGAAAGTATGAGCGAACTCCTGTGGGCCGAGGACGTCTACACCCAGTTCCCGATGGTCTCGATTCGCGACTTCGGCACCGAAGACTACCCGGTCGCAGAGACGGGTGAGGAGGAGGTGATCTATACCCCTGGGCAGATCTATATCGCCTCGCGTTCCGATGTCGACGGTGACGTTCGAGTCGAAGTGTGGCTCGGCGTCCCCGATTCAGAAAGGGGACGTAGCGTACTTGATTCAGTGATGAATTTTTCATCGGGAATCATGTGCGTCTCAGCCCCAGCAGAAGAAGATCAGGAATCACTACGCTTGCCTACGCCTGGGAATTGGCGTGTGCGGGTATGCGTAGAGGGCGAACCGCGACCGCATACGGTGTCACTTTTCCTTCTGCCGGATGAAAAGGCAGGCTGAAATCGGAGAATCGGCCCTGGCCTAGCCACTTGCTGCTCCGACAGATCCAGTGGCAGCGCGGCGATTTGTGAAGGCGGCCGTGCAGGGGCACCTCTGCACGGCCGCTGTCCACCTGGCCGGGGCGCTCGCCGCTGTTTCCCCTCACTCGGTCACGGCCGGTGCCGGTACTGCTCGGTGACCCACACTTCAGGAATCCGACGTTTCGCTGGTCCCGCCGTCACCTACGAACAAAAGGCACTACTGAACGCGCCGGCCTCGGGTGACGAGGGCGGCGCGCTTCCTTACCCGGCGTCGATGCCGCGTAAGCGCCGTCGACGGACAGGAGCCTCAAGGACCGGGACGCCCAGTCCGGCGCGTACGGCGTGGGCTTCCGCGATTACGACCCGGGCCTCAACCTGCTCACCTCGCGGGACATGTGCAACGGAGCTCTCGCGGCCATGGGCCTCGGCGCCGACCCGTTCACGGGCAACCGCTACGCCTTCACCGGCGGCAGTCGACACACATGGGGGCAGCAAGATCGACGCCTTCGTGTCCAACACCTTTGCGGCAGATTCCCACCGGAGGGTTGCCATGACAGGATCGGGTGCAGCGGAGGGGGGGACGGCAGCATGACCGCGTGGGAGACGCTTCAGCGCATCATGCCCCCCACGGCCGAGAGTGACACCTCGGTGGACTGGGGGCGCGTGGAACAGTCGTGGGGAAGGACCTTCCCGTCCGACTACCACCGGTTCATCGACTCCTACGGAGCGGGTGGGGTCGAGGACTGCCTGGTGATCATGGCCCCCGAGAACAAGCAGGAAGCACCTGCCTCGCCCTACGGCGGCATGATCCACGAGACGCTCAACGCCGAAGGGGCCTGGGGCAGGATTCCGAAGGCTCCTGATGTGGCCGGCCTGGAGCCGGTGCTGATCGCGTGGGGGGTCTCCTGCGCGGCCGACATCCTGTGCTGGGACGCCTCGGCCGAGGACCCGGCCACCTGGCCGCTGCTCGTGTACGAAAGGGGCGACAACCTCTGGCGGCGCTACGACTGCGGGGTGGTCGAATTCGTCGTGCGTGTCATCCGGGCGGAGTTCGACGACTGTCCGATCGGGGACCTGTCCTTCTGGGGTGCGGGCTCGGCCCTCTTCCTCAATGAGGCGGAGGGGCGACGCCGCCTCGAGCAGGGGCTGGACCCGTGGACCGGTGGACCGGATCCTTACGCGGGCATGTCCTGGGGCTGACAGCGGCAGGTGTGGGCCGGGCCGGGTTTCGGTCCGGCACACACCTGTGTGAGAGGGCGTGTCAGTAACCGCCTTCAGCTCGTCGTACGTGCTCCGTGGCTGCCGCTGAACGCGACCGTGCCCGTGACCGTGAGCGCGGCCCCGCTGCCGTCCGCGGGCGTGCCGGTGAGCTCCCAGGTGTAGGTGCCGTCGCTGACGTAGCGGCCGCTGTCGGTGCGGCCGTCCCAGGTGAACGAGACGGCGGCGGCGTACTCCTCCGCCGAGCCCTCGAACACCGTGCGCCCGGCCTTGTTCCGGACCGCCACCCGGGCGTCGACGACGGGCTTGGACAACTGCCAGTCCGCGTCCCAGACGGCGTCGGTGGCGGATCCGAGGTCCACGGACCCATCGACCCGCGACTCGATCCCGGCCACCGGGGACGTGGCGACACCCGGGTCGACCACGGTGATCCGGGCGCTCTTGTCCTTCGCGTACGCGACCGCGCCGCCGAAGCGGTCGGCCTCGACGATCGGGTACGCGTACGGGGACGTGAAGGCCTCGATCGTGCGTGACGCGTCGCCGATCGGGGTCAGGTCGAGCCGGCCGCGGTCCCCGTCGTACGCCACCACGTAGCCGTCGCCGAGGGTGCCGCGCGGCGCCCAGGACGACTGCCGGGTCTGTGTGTTGTAGACGCCGTGACCGGAGCTGACCGACCCCGAGGGGTAGCAGTCCCAGTACACCCAGGGCCCGGAGGTCTGCAGTTGCTGCGGCAGACAGCCGTTGTCGGTGATCGGGTCCGTGGCCGTCGTCTCACCGGTCTTCAGGTCGACGGCCTGGAGTGTGCCGTCGTCCGAGTCGCTGGGCATCCAGAGCGTCGTGCCCCATACCGCGAGGCCGCCCTGGCCCTGGCGGACCCGGACCACCTTCGGCCCGCCGGACGCGTCGAGGTCGACGACGTACTGACGGTCCTCCAGGCCGCGCCCGCTGTCGCCGAACACCACATAACGGCCGGAGGCCGAGCGCACGGCCGAGACGTGGTCGGAGCCCGTCGGCATCTTCTCCCCGGTCTGCGGGTCCACGGCGGGCACGACGGTCCTCGTGCCGTCCACCGCGAGCACCACGAGCACCTGGGTGCCGTCCTCGTCGGTCGTGGCGACGACGGTACGGCCGTCCCCGGTGCCGACCGGCTGCCGGGAGTCGTACACGCGCTGGGCCGCCTCGCCGGTGGTCCGCGCGTCCGGCCGTGCGAGCAGCGACCGATCGCCGGCTGACGGGGTGGCACCGAGGGCGATCCGCCGGTGGAAGAGCGCGGGCAGGTACGTGGTGTCGGACTCGGCCGTGACCAGGTGTCCGGCCGTGAGCGACAGCCGCGTGAGCCTGCCCTCCTTGGGGGCCACCTCGCGCACCGTACGCAGCACGGGCGCCCCGTCGTCACCGACGGAGACCCGGCGCACCGCCCAGTCCCCGGACGAGGCGCCGCCGGTGACGACGACGCCGCCGCCCGGGACCTGCGCCATACGCCGACCGGCGTGCTCCAGCAGCGTCCTGGGCTCGCCTCCGGTGATCGGCAGGGCGGTGAGCGGAGCGCCCTCGCGAACCAGGAAGTCGTCGGCGCTCTGCGTGAACTGACGCGTGGTCAGCAGCCAGTCGCCGACGAGTCCGAGCTGCGGGGTGCCCGCGCCGTCCGAGCCGAGTTCGAGCCTGGTCTCCGCCGCCTCGGGGGTGGCGCGAGGCAGTACACGGGCCGTGGTGTTGCCGCCGTCGGGCGAGTACCAGGCGACGTACGCGTCGGAGAACACGACCTGGGCGTGCGCGCCGGTGGCGCCCTGGAACACCGGGGTGACCTCGGCCGTCGCCAGGTCCAGCAGACCGACACCGCGGGTGCCGTCGGGGTGCGCGTACCAGAGCGCCACCGAACGGTCGTCCCCGCCGAGCGTCATGCCGTCCTCCGCCACCCAGCCGTTCAGCCCGGTGACGAGGGTGTCGGTGAGCTGCCCGTCGGCCATGCGCAGCACATGCAGGACGTTCTTGTCGCCGTTCGCGTCCCGGGTGGCGGTGAGTACGGCGGAGCCGAAGACGCCACGGTAGAAGTGGCCGTCGGGCAGCGTGTACTGGGTGGTCGTGCCGGACGTCATGTCCTTGAGCTGAACCCTGTTCGGGAAGTCGTAGATCGCCACGACGTCCCCGCTGGTGACGGAGACGTGGCTGCCGCCCCCTCCGTCGATCGAGTTGATGTCGTCGTACGGGGCCGAGGCGGGCAGGTCGACCGGGTCACCGCCGTCCGGTGTCCAGCGGTAGTGGCCGAGCGCGCTCTGGTCCTGGACCTCCACGCGCTCCACGACGCCGCCGGGCCCCGCGCCGTACACGGGGTTGGCGACCGGCTTGAAGCGGTCCGGAGCCGGGACGGTCAGCGAGGGGGTCTCGGCATGGGCGTCGGACAGGAGAAAGGGCAGGGTTCCGCCGGCGGCCGCGAGGGCAAGGCCGGCGGCCAGGCCGCCGCGTATGAGAGGTCGCGTTCGGTTCGGCTTGTGGCGTGGGGCCACGGAGCACCTCCAACAGGCATGGCAAGGAGGGCCGTTCGACGCGGACACCCGGGGGTCGACGCGGAACAGCCCGGCAAAAGGCGCCGCAAGCTAGCACGGCTGACGGACGTGATTCGACCTGGCTCACCAATCGCCTGTAAGTGAAGAAAGCGGACAGAGTGGGGGCGTCATGGGTGACGCACGAAAATCCCAAAGGTTGTACGTCCGGCCTGACTTGACTGTGTGTTGATCGACACGCCTGCCACCTGTGATGTTCCTGATGCGACATCCGCTTGATCGTCAGGGAGAGACGGAAACCGCTCGCCCGACTGACCGAGTGAAGGGGTGGGGTCCCATGAGCCGCATGGACGGGCGGGTCCCGGGTGCCAGTGAGATGCGGTCGTGCGCCGCGGGATTCGTCGCGCGCGTCACCGCCCGCAACCGGCTTCCGCTGGACTACTCCGTGGCCAGCCTGCGGGTCGTGGACTTCCTGATCGACGGGCTGCGCAAGGGCGGGGCCGGGCGGGAGCAGGTGCGGGAGATGCTGTTCGGGCTCGGTGCCTACGTCGGTGAGGTGCTCGTGCGTCGCGCGGGAGCGGTGTGGGTGGACTTCGACGCCGACCAGCGCGAGTACTTCGGGCAGCCCGTCGGCGTACGGATGTCGGACGGACGGGTCTGGAATCCGCTCGGCAAGGTCGGCAACCGTTTCGAACTCGGCGGTCCGGGGGAGTCCCTCCAGACCTTCTATCTGACCCTGCACGGTCGGGCCAGGGGAGTCGTCGCGTGAGAAGGACCTCTGCCGCGCCGGCGCTGTTCCTCGCGGCCGTCGCACTGACCGGCTGTGCGGACTCCACGGACCAGGGGAAGCCCGCCGAGTCCGCACAGCCCACCACCCAGAGCCCACAGCCCGCCCCCGCGCCCCGCACCGCCGCCGACCTCCTCGCCCGCGCCGAGGAGGCCATGACTCGGCAGAAGGGCTGGACATTCACCGTGCGGGGCCGCGAGGGCCTGCTCCTCCAAGGCCAGGAGAACGCCGCCACCTACACGGCCACCGTCCACCGCACCACCGGCGCGGCATGGGCACTCCACTCCACCGGCGCCACCCTCAGCAAAGGCGTACGCGAGCCCGAGGAGATCTACGTCGCCGAGGGGACGGCGTACGTCAAGAAGGGCACCGCCGTCTGGGAGCACGGCCCCCTCGACGACCCCGAGTTCGCGAACAAGGTGGAAGACCCCCTCGCCGCGCTGGACGCATTCCAGGAATACGGCGACGAGGTCACCGTCAGCGCGGTGCAAGGCCATGTCGAACTGCGCGTCCGCATCCCCTCCGCCCGACTGTCCGACAGCCGCCACCGACCCGCCCTCGCGAAGGCGGCCCGCGAATTCCGGCCGACCTTGGACCGGCTGCGCGACGCCGGTGTCGCCGCGAGCGAGCGCGACATCGTGCTGAACCGCCTGGAGGAGGTCCTGGTCCTGGATGCCGCCACCTTTCGCATCACCTCCCACCGCTTCGCCTTCGGTTTCCTGATCCCGTATCAGGGGCAGCGCGTCACCTACCGCCAAGAGGTCAGCGAGCAGAACCGAGGTGTGTTCGAAGGGACCGTCGCTCGGCCGGCCGGCGTCACGGACTGACCCTCACGCCGCCCGCACCTCCGCCGAAGCCACCGGGAAGCCCTCCGTGCGCGACACCCTCCGCTCGGCGTCCACCGCGAACACCTCGCACCCCTCCCGCGCCGCGGCCCACTGCACACCCTCCGCTCCCATCGCGAACGCGGCCGTCGCCACGGTGTCCGCGACGGTCAGGGAGGACGCCACGACGCTCAGCGAGAGCAGGCCCGTCGCCGGACGCCCCGTGCGGCCGTCGACGATGTGGTCGCCGCGCTCGTAGCGCGCGGACGTCGCGATCGCCCCGTCGGTCAGCTCCGCGACCGTGCACAGCCGGTCGGCCCGCTCGGGATGCCGTACGCCCACCCGCCACGGCCCGCCCGCCGCCACCACATCTCCTCCGGCGTTGAGGACGAAGCGCCCGGCGCCCGCCGCCCTCAGCAACTCCGCCGCCCGCTGCACGGACCAGCCCTTCACCACCGCGCAGGGATCCAGCCCGCGACCGGGCAGCCGTACGTCGAAGGCGCCGCCCGTGGCGACCCGGTACTCCTCGCACAGGTCGAGCACGTCGGCGAGGTCCGCGCTGACCGCGTGCCGCGCGATCTCACCCCGCTCCAGCCGGCACACCTCGCTGTCCGCCTTGAACGGGCTGAACCGGGCGTCGACCTCACGCAGCCACGCGAACACGGCGTCCGCCACGTCCTCGCCCACCTGCTCGTCGTCGACCCGGAGCGAGACCGGGAACCCCATGACGTGCTCGACCCGGTGCACGATCAGCCCTTCGCGTCGATGGCGGCCTGGAGGGACTCCTTGTAGCCGTCACTCGTGATCGTGGCGCCGGACACGGTGTCGACGTCCGCGCTCTGGGCTTCCAGGGTCTCGGCGATCAGCTTCGGGACGGCCGCCGCGGTCTGGGGGTGGTTGGGCTGCTGGAGCATCCGTACCGATGCGATCCCGGTGCCCCGGAAGGTCACCTCGACCTGCACGGGGCCCTTGTCCGTCTGTACGGTCGAGCCCTTGACGACCGTCGCGCCCGATCCGGACGATCCGGAGGACCCGGACGACGCCGACGGTGTCGGGGCCGGCGCGGCCGACTCCGTGGCCGCCGTGCCCAGGGACGGCTCATAGAGCCAGACCGGGACCAGGCCCGCCATGCTCAGGACCAGGACGGGTATGGCACGCTTCACGATGTCTTCCTTGTCCTTGTCGGTGCCGCTCAGCCGGCCAGGCTGAAGCGCTCGAAGTGGACCTGCTCCTGGGGCACGCCCAGCTCGCGCAGGCTGCCGATCACCGCGTTCATCATCGGCGGCGGGCCGCAGAGGAAGACATCGCGGTCGGTGATGTCCGGCACCAGCCGGGACAGCTCCGCCGGGGCCAGCTTGTCCGGGGTGACCGGGCCGGACACCAGGTGCAGCTCGGCGCCCTTCCTCTGCGCGAGCTCGGCCAGTTCGCCGTACAGGACCGCGTCCTGGTCCGAGGCGACCCGGTAGATCACGACCGCGTGGCCGTGCAGCTCTTCCAGCAGTGCGCGGATCGGGGTGACGCCGACGCCGCCCGCGATGAGCACCGCCTCCGGCCGCGTGCGGTGCATCGCGGTGAACGCGCCGTAGGGGCCCTCGGCGAAGACGCGCGTGCCGACCTTCATATGACGGAGGGCCGCCGAGCCGTCGCCCGCCGCCTTGGCCGTCAGGCGCAGCTGGGTGCCGTCGGGCGCCGCCGACAGGGAGAACGGGTTGGCCTGCCACCAGCGGTCCTTCGTCAGGAACCGCCACAGGAAGAACTGGCCGGCGCGTGCGGGCAGCTTGTCCAGGTCACGGCCGGTGATGTAGATCGAGACCACGTTGTGGGACTCGGGGACCACCGCCGAGACCCGGAACTGGTGGCGCCAGTTCCGCCAGAGGGGGAGCACCAGCCGGCCGACGAAGACCGAGCCGAGCGCGACGCCCCATACGCCGTACCAGTACGCCGTAGCAGCCGACGACGACGTGAAGGACGTACCGACCGCCACCTGGTGGGTGAAGGCGAGGACCACCGCGACGTACGTGTACAGGTGGATGAAATGCCACGTCTCGTACGCCAGCCTGCGCCGCGCGAAGCGGGCCGACACCACGCCGATCACGACGATGAGGCCGAATGCCACCACCGCACGCAGCACGCCCTCGACCGTCTCGGCGAGGTCGATCAGCTGGTTCACCGGGTCCAGCGAGGACGACTCGGCGTAGCCGAAGGTGATGAAGACGGCGTGCGCGAGCAGGGCCCACAGGACGCTGAAGCCGGTCCAGCGGTGCCAGGACGTCAGCCGGTCCATGCCGATCCGGCGGTCCAGCCACGGCAGCCGGGCCACCAGCACCAGCTGGAAGGCCATCAGCAGCGCGCCGGCCAGGCCGGTGAGGCGGCCGAGCACGATGAGCGCGTTGGAGGCGAAGCCGGCGGCGAAGAAGAAGTAGAGCACCACGGCCACGTTCGCGGCCAGCACGGCGTACAGACCCGTGCGGGCGACGACCCTGGGGCGTATCGCCGTGGGGGGCGCAGGGGGCGATTGGACGGTCGTCACGTGCGACAGCTCCTTGATCTCGTCTGTGGATACCGAGCTTGACCGGCCGGAGCTGTCGGAAAGCTGTCGTAGATCTATCAGCTGATTATCGATGTGGTCCTGGGCCGTCACCCGGCCCCGAGGTTCCGCGCCCGGTGCCGCACTATGAACGGGTGGAGAAAGTACGCCTGCTGGTCGTGGACGACGACCCGCCCATCGCCGACCTCGTCGCGACGGTCGCCCGCTACGAGGGCTGGGAGGCGGTCACCGCCAACTCCGGCGAGGAGGCGCTGCGGCTGGCCGCCGAGTTCCATCCGGACATCGTGGTGCTGGACCTCATGCTGCCCGATGTGGACGGCTTCGGCGTCCTGGACCGGCTGCGCGCCGCCGGGACGATGGTGCCCGTGGTGTTCCTGACGGCCCGGGACGGCGTCGCCGACCGGGTGGCCGGGCTGACCCGCGGCGGCGACGACTACCTGGTCAAACCGTTCGCCGTGGAGGAGCTGATGGCCCGGCTGCGCACCGTGCTGCGGCGCAGCGCGGGACCCGGCTTCCAGCGTTCCGTCCTTCGGGTGGCCGACCTGATGATGGACGAGGACACCCGCGAGGTCCGCCGTGGCGAGAAGCTGCTCACGCTCACGCCCACCGAGTACGAGGTGCTGCGCTATCTGATGCGCAAGTCGCCGACCGTGCTCACCAAGGCGCAGATCCTCGACCATGTGTGGGAGTACGGCTTCGGCGGCCGCTCCAACGTCGTCGAGCTGGTCGTCAGCCGCCTGCGTCGCAAGCTCGACGACACCGGCGCGCCGCTGATCCACACCGTGCGCGGCTTCGGGTACGTGATCCGGCAGGCGGCCGAGTGAGCGGGCGGCTGCGGCGGGCGTATCGCGGGATGCGGCTCGGGACCCGGCTGGCGCTGGGTCTCGGCGCCCTGTCGCTGGTGGTGTTCGCGGTCGTCGGCACCGCGCTGACGACGTACATGCGCGACTACCTGTCGGCCCAGCTCGACACCACGCTGGCGCAGGGCCAGGTCGCCCAGTCCAAGTCCATAGCCGACTACGGCACGCTCTCCGGCAAGAAGTACTACAGCTGGTACTACGCCGTGTACGACGTCTCCGGCGGCGAGCCCGTGCTGCGCAGGCCGGAGGACCCGGCCGACGTCCCGGCGGACGTCGACGACTTCACCTCCCTGGCCCGCGCGCAGATGGCCGCGAGCACCGAGGTCCTGCGCACCGAGCATCTGAAGGGCAAGGGCGAGTACCGGCTGCGGGCCTGCGAGGTCGAGCCCGGTGTGGTGCTGGTCAGCGCGGCGCCCATGGAGGACATCGAGGACACCGTCGGCCAGCTGATCACCATCCAGGCCGTGACGTTCGGGCTCGCGCTGCTGGCGCTCGTGGTGCTCGGGCGGGGCATGCTGCGGCGCGGCCTGAAGCCGCTGAGCGACATGGCGCACACCGCCCGCGGCATCACCTCGCACGACCTGACCGACTCGGGGCGGCTGCCGGTACGGCACGACGGGCGCGGCGGCGGGCCCGAGGTGGAGGAGCTGCGCACCGCGTTCAACACGATGCTGGAGCACATCGACGACTCGCTCGTGGTCCGCGCGGAGGCCGAGCAGCGGCTGCGCCGCTTCGTCGCGGACGCCTCGCACGAGCTGCGCACTCCGCTGATGTCGGTGCGCGGCTACGCCGACCTGTTCCAGTACGCGGCCGCCAACGCCCCCGAGGAACGGGACCGGCACCTGGCGCGGCTGCGCGCGGAGGCCGCCCGGATGGGCTTCCTCCTCGACGACCTGCTGCTGCTCGCCCGCCTCGACGCCGCGGAGGTCGAGACGCCGCTGCGGCCGCAGGAGGCCGACCTGGTGGACCTGGTCGAGCAGGCGGCGGACGCCTTCCGCGTCACCCACGCCGACCACCCGTTGACCCTGGCTCCCGGACCCGGCACCCTCACGCTGCGCCTCGACCCCCAGCGCATCCGCCAGGTCCTGGACAACCTGCTCACCAATGCGGCGATGCACACCCCGGCCGGCACCGAGGTGTCCGTGGCGGTGTCGCTGACGGGCGGCGCCGCACAGATCCGGATAGCCGACGCCGGCCCCGGCATCCCGCCCGCCGACCGCCAGCGGGTCTTCGACCGCTTCTACCGCGTCGACAAGGCTCGCAGCCGCGACCGCGGCGGCAGCGGCCTGGGCCTCGCGGTCGCCCAGTCGCTGGTGCGAGCCCACGGCGGCCACATCGACCTGACGAGCGAGCCGGGGGCGACGGTGTTCACGGTGACGATTCCGCTGACGGTCGGAGCGCTTACGAAGTCATGACGTGACCGGTGCGCAGGGGGCGCCGGCGCCCCCGCCGGCCCTAGCGTGAGCGTATGCGTGTACTGGTCACCGGCGGTGCCGGGTTCATCGGGTCCCATGTCGTCGAGGCGCTCGCGGCCCGCGGGCACGAGGCCGTCGTGTTCGACGTCCGCTGTGATCCCGCGTCGGACGTACGGGACACCGACGCCGTCCGCCGTGCCCTGACCGGCGTGGACGCCGTGTGCCACCAGGCCGCGATGGTCGGGCTCGGCGCCGGATTCGCCGACGCCGTGGAGTACGTCTCCCGCAACGACCTCGGCACCGCCGCACTGCTCACCGCCATGGCCGACACGGGCGTACGCCGGCTGGTGCTGGCCGGGTCGATGGTCGTGTACGGGGAAGGGCGCTACGCGTGCGAGCGGCACGGTGTCGTACGGCCCGGCCCGCGTGCCGTCGCCGACCTGGAGGCGGGCCGCTTCGAGCCGCCGTGCCCGGCGTGCGGCGCGGCCCTCGCGCCCGGCCTGGTCGGCGAGGACGCCCCGGCCGACCCGCGCAACGTGTACGCGACCACCAAGCTCGCCCAGGAACACCTGGCGGCGGCGTGGGCGCGGGCGACGGGCGGCACGGCGGTGTCGCTGCGCTACCACAACGTCTACGGCCCCGGCATGCCTCGCGACACCCCCTACGCCGGAGTCGCCTCCTTCTTCCGCTCGGCCCTCGCACGCGACGAGGCACCGCGGGTCTTCGAGGACGGCCGGCAACGGCGGGACTTCGTCCATGTACGGGATGTCGCCGCCGCCAACGTGGCGGCCCTGGAGGCGAGTCCCGCGCACGGCGCGCTCACCGCGTACAACACCGGCAGCGGCGACCCGCACACCGTCGGCGAGATGGCCCACGCGCTCGCGGCCGCGTACGGCGGGCCCGAACCGGTCGTGACGGGGGAGTACCGGCTCGGCGACGTACGGCACATCACGGCGGACTCGGCGCGGCTGCGGGCGGAGTTGGGCTGGCGGGCGGAGGTGGGCTTCGAGGCGGGAATGCGGGAGTTCGCCGAAGCCGGGATGCGCACGGCGTAGCCTGCGAAGGACCGGTGGTGCTGCCCGCGTTCAGGAAGCGGCGGCGGGCAGCACCACCTCGAAACGGCAGCCACCGGGAACGTTCCGGACGGTGGCCCGCCCCTGGTGGGCCTCCACGATGCCCCGCACGATGGCGAGGCCGAGACCGGCGCCCGCCGGGGGAGTGCGGGCGTGCGTCCCGCGCCAGCCCGTGTCGAAGACGCGCGGCAGGTCCTCCTCGGGGATGCCGCCGCAGCCGTCGGTCACGGACAGCACCACACCGTCGGGGGAGCGTGCGGCGGTGACGGCGACCGTGCCGTCGGCCGGGGTCCGCCGGATGGCGTTGACCAGCAGATTGCCGAGGACGCGGCTCATCTCCTTGCCGTCCACCTGCACCGGCACGCCCTCGACCTGTTCGCCGACCAGCCGGACCCCGTGCTCGCGGGCCAGCGCGTCCGCTCCGGAGAGCGCGTCGCCGACCAGGTCGTACAGGGACATCCGGGCGAGCGAGAGCGTGAGGGTCCCGGCGTGTATCCGGGAGAGCTCGAACAGGTCGCCGACCATGCCGTTGAGGCGCTCGACCTCCATGCGGATCTGCTTGAGGTAGCGGCCGGGGTCGTCGGCCACCCCGTCCTCCAGCGCCTCCGCCATCGCGCGCATCCCGGCCAGCGGGGTACGCAGATCGTGGGAGATCCAGGCGACGAGCTCGCGCCGGGAGGTCTCCAGGGCGCGTTCCCGCTCGCGGGACTCGGCGAGTCTCGCGCTGGTGGCCTCCAACTCCCGGCTCACCGCGGCGAGTTCGGCGGTGGCGGGGCCGTCGGGGGAGGTGAAGTCGCCGCCGTCGCCGAAGGAGCGGGCGGCCAGCGCGAGGGCGTGGCTGCGGGCGGCGACCCAGCGGCCGAGCAGCAGGGCGGTGGCCAGGGAGACCACGGCGGCCATGGCGACGACGGTCGTGACGACGCTCAGGTCGTGCCCGGACAGGAACATCGCCTGGGCCACCGCGAGGGTGCCCGCGAGCATGGCGGTGACGCCGACGCCGGCGACCACGGTCAGATGCGCGATCAGTGAACGGCGCCTGATCAGCAGCAGCACGCACGCGCCGAGCACGCCGGCCGCGGCGGCGCCGAGGAAGGCGAAGAGGGCGATGAGGAGGGTGTCGCGCACGGTCAGGCCACCCCGTCTGGCGCGGTACCGGGAGGGGTGCCGGGGGTGTCGGCGTCGGCTCGGCGGCCGCCGTCGCTAGTGTCGAAGCGGTAGCCCACGCCCCACACGGTCTGGATGAGCCGTGGCCTGGCCGCGTCGTTCTCGACCTTGCCGCGCAGCCGCCGTACATGGACCGTGACGGTCGACAGGTCGCCGAAGTCCCAGCCCCACACCTCGCGCATCAGGTCCTCCCGGCTGTAGACCCGGCCGGGGTGCCGCAGGAAGAACGCGAGGAGGTCGAACTCGCGGGTGGTGAGGGCGAGTTCGGTGCCATGCTTGGTGGCGCGGCGGGCCGCCGGGTCGACCGAGAGCCCGGCCGCGCGGAGCGTGCCCGAGGGCTGGGCCGGGCCGGTGCGGCGCAGCACCGACTGGACGCGCAGGACGAGCTCGCGGGGGCTGAAGGGCTTGGTGACGTAGTCGTCGGCGCCGACCTCCAGGCCGAGGATGCGGTCGTCCTCGTCGCCGCGCGCGGTGAGCATGATGACCGGCACGGGGCCGCGGCCGCGTATCCGGCGGCACACCTCCAGGCCGTCCATGCCGGGCAGCATCAGGTCCAGGACGACGAGGTCCGGCCAGTGCGCGGCGGCCCGGGCGAGCGCGTCGGGGCCGTCGCCGGCACGGTCCACGACGTAACCGGCACGGTCGAGGTACCCCGTGACGATCTCGGCGACGGTGGGATCGTCGTCGACGACCAGGACCCGGGCCCCGGCCCTGACCTCGTCCCCTGCCCCGGCCTGCGAGTACGGCTGTTGCTGCTCCATGCCGCCAGCCTCGCACCTCACGCGCGCGAGCGCGGCCGGCGGCGGCGGACGTCCTTGTTTCGTAAGGAGCCATGGCCCGAAATGCCCGTTTCGTGCTCGTAGGGTGAGAGCCGTGACGATCCCTTCCGCAGGAACGAACCCGCCCGGCGCGGCCTCCGTCGACGTCGTGCTTCCCTGTCTCGACGAGGTCGAGGCGCTGCCCTGGGTCCTGGAGCGCGTCCCGCCCGGATGGCGGGCGCTGGTCGTGGACAACGGCTCCACGGACGGCTCGGCCGAGGTCGCCAGGGCGCTCGGGGCCACCGTAGTCCGGGAGGAGCGGCGCGGGTTCGGCGCCGCCTGCCACGCGGGGCTGACCGCGGCCACGGCCGACATCGTCTGCTTCTGCGACTGCGACGCCACACTCGACCCGGGCGACCTGGTGCCCTTCGTGCGGCGGATCGCGGCGGACGAGTCCGACCTGGTCCTGGGCCGTCGCCGCCCCGGGACCCGCGGCGCCTGGCCGCTGCGGGCCCGGGCCGGGAACCTCGCCGTCACCCGTCTGCTCCATCGCCGCACCGGCCTGCGGCTGCACGACCTGGGCCCGCTGCGCGCCGCCCGCCGCGAGCCCCTGCTCGCGCTCGGTCTGACGGACCGGCGCAGCGGCTATCCGCTCCAGATGGTCGTCCGCGCCGCCGACGCGGGCTGGCGGATCGCCGAGTACGACGTGCCGTACCACCCGCGCACGGGCGCGTCGAAGGTGACCGGCACCTGGCGGGGGACGTGGCAGGCGGTCCGCGACATGAGCCGGGTGCTGGCGGACGACGAGGGACGCGGGGGTGCGGGGGAGCCGCTCACGTACCCGGAGCGCGAGGCCGCCTCCGCCGACGGCCACGCCACCGCCGTACGGAAGGGGACCCGCCCGTGACCACGCTCCTCGTCATCGCCAAGGAGCCCAGGCCGGGCCATGTGAAGACCCGGCTGACGCCGCCCTTCACCCCCGAGGAGGCCGCCGCGCTCGCCGAGGCGTCCCTCGCGGACACACTGGACGCCGTCGCGCACACACCCGCGCGACGCCGGGTGCTGGTGCTGGACGGGAGGCCGGGACCCTGGCTGCCGGACGGCTTCGAGGTCGTACCGCAGTGTTCGGGCGGCCTCGACGAGCGGCTGGCCGCCGCCTTCGCGGGCTGCGACGGCCCGGCGCTGCTCATCGGCATGGACACCCCGCAGGTCACGCCGGAACTGCTGACGGTGGACTGGTCCGGCTGCGACGCGTACTTCGGCCCCGCCGAAGACGGCGGCTTCTGGGCGCTGGGCCTCGCCGAACCGGACCCCTCCCGTCTGCGCGGCGTCCCGATGTCGACTCCGCACACGGGCGCCGCCCAGCGGGCCCGCCTCAGTGATCTTCGGGTGCGGGACCTGCCGCGGCTGCGGGACGTCGACACCGGTGACGACGCCGACCTGGTCGCCAGGAGTGCGCCGGGCGGCCGCTTCGCCGCCGCGCTCGCACGTCTCGCCCCGGCCGCGGGCCGATGACGGGCCCGCGCCGGCCGGCGGCCGCGTGGACGGGTCGCCGGTCCGGCCCCCTCACGATCCCCCGCCCGGCCACCGGCACCGACAGCGAGCGACCACCCCGAGCCGAGTCCGACATGGCCACGACCGAGCGGATCACCACCCCGGCGCCCGGCCCGCGAGGCTCCGCCCCCGACGCCGACGGCGCCTGGTCCGCCGACCCCTACGCGCTCGCCCTCGGCAACGGCCGCGGCCCCCTCTTCCTGCGCCGCACCGACGGCTGGCTGTTGCCGTTGGACGTGGAGCGCTGGTGCGCGGAAGCCGACGCGGCGGACCTGGAGGTGCTGCGCCGTTGTGAGGGCGCGGTGCTCGATGTCGGATGCGGGCCCGGCAGGCTGGTGGCGGCGCTGAGCCGGCAGGGCAGGCGCGTGCTCGGCATCGACGTCAGCGAGGCCGCCGTGGCCCGCACCCGGCGGCTCGGCGCACCGGCGCTGCACCGCTCCGTCTTCGCACCACTGCCCGGCGAGGGCCGCTGGGGTACGGCCCTGCTCATCGACGGCAACATCGGCATCGGCGGCGACCCGGCGGCCCTGCTCGCCCGGACCGGCCGACTCCTCGCCCCCGGCGGCCTGTTGATCGCCGAGACCGTGCCGGACCTGGACCTCGACGAACGCGTCCAGGTCCATGTCACCGACGCCCGCGGTGCCACCGGCGCCGCCTTCCCCTGGGCCCGCCTCGGAACCCCCGCCCTGCTCCGGTACGCGGAGCACGCCGGCTGGCGTGCCGTCGCCCAGTGGACGGCGGGCGGCCGTTCCTTCGCCGCCCTGCGCAGCGGCCGCCCTTCCGGTTCGCGAGCGGCCGCCGGGTGAGGAAGGGAGTTGGCGCCGCGTGGTCCGACGCGCCCACCAGCGCGGAATCCGACACGGCCGGTCCAACCGTTCGAATTTCTGCAACACAAGCGGTCTAGACTCGACCAGCGACGGCCTGCCCGACTGGCCGGAACGGAACGGTCAGATTCCGCCAATCCCGAAGGATATTCGGCGTTTTGATACGGATAGATTCAGTCACCAAGCGCTACCCGGACGGCACGGTGGCGGTGGACCGGCTCTCGCTGGAGATACCCGACCGCTCGATCACCGTTCTCGTGGGCCCCTCGGGCTGCGGCAAGACGACCACCCTGCGGATGATCAACCGGATGGTCGAGCCCAGCGAGGGCACCATCCTCCTCGACGACGTGGACATCCAGCAGCAGCCGGTCAACACCCTGCGCCGGTCCATGGGATACGTCATCCAGAACGCCGGTCTCTTCCAGCACCGCACGATCCTCGACAACATCGCCACCGTGCCCCGCATGCTGGGCTGGGGCAAGGAGAAGTCCCGGGACCGGGCTAGGGAGCTGATGGAGCGCGTCGGCCTCGACGGCGCGCTCGCCAAGCGGTACCCGTACCAGCTCTCCGGCGGTCAGCAGCAGCGCGTCGGCGTGGCGCGGGCGCTCGCGGCCGATCCGCCGGTGCTGCTCATGGACGAGCCGTTCTCGGCCGTCGACCCCGTGGTGCGCAAGGGGCTTCAGGACGAACTCCTGCGCATCCAGGAGGAACTGGGCAAGACCATCGTCTTCGTCACCCATGACATCGACGAGGCCGTCAAGCTCGGCACGATGGTCGCCGTGATGCGCACCGGCGGCAGACTCGCCCAGTTCGCCCCGCCCGCCGAACTGCTCTCCCACCCCGCCGACGCGTTCGTCGAGGACTTCCTCGGCGCCGACCGCGGCATCCGGCGGCTGTCCTTCTTCCCCGCCGCCGGCCTGGAACTGCTCACCGAGCCCGTCGTGGCCGTCGACGCCACGGCCGAGCGGATCGCCGCGCACGACTCGACCGACGTCCCCTACCTCCTGGTCACGGACCCCGACGGCAAGCCGCTCGGCTGGAGCGAGCCGCGGGATCTGACCGCCGGGGACATCAAGACGGAGGAACTCCTGCCGTACGGGCGGCCGTTCGTGCCCGGCACCGACTCGCTGCGCGCCGCCCTGGACTGCGCGGTGCTCTCACCCACCGGCTGGGCCGTCGCCGTGGACACCGACGGCCGGGTCACCGGCGTCGTCTCGCAGCAGACCATCGCCGAGGCGATCCGCGGCGCCCACGCGGAGGGCAGCGACACCGGCGCACCGGACGAGGGCGGTCGTACGGACATGAAGGTCGCCGGATGAACTGGGACCGCTTCTTCGACATCCCCAGCGACCTCCAGCACACCTGGCTCGGACTGGTCGGGCTGCATCTGCGCGAGGCCCTGCTGCCGGTGCTGGCCGGACTGGTGATCTCGCTGCCGCTGGCCCAGCTGTGCGTGCGGTTCCGCTGGCTGTACCCGCCGGTGCTGTGGGTGACGACCGTGCTGTACGCCATCCCCTCGCTGGCCTTCTTCGTCCTCCTCATCGACTACACCGGCCAGACCGAGCTCACGGTGATGATCCCGCTCACCGTCTACAGCCTCGTCGTGCTGGTCCCGGCGATCGTCGACGGCGTCCGCTCGGTCCCCCAGGAGACCCTCGCCGCCGCCACGGCCATGGGCTTCGGCCCCGTACGCCGGTACGTCCAGGTCCAGTTGCCGATCGCGGTGCCGGCGATCATCGCCGGGCTGCGTGTGGCGACGGTGTCCAGCATCAGCCTCGTCAGCGTCGGCGCCCTCATCGGCAACCAGGGCGCGCTCGGCAACATGATCAACGACGCGAACATCTACAACCGGCCCGAACTCGCGCTGAACGCCGTGCTCAGCATGGCCGTCCTGGCGGTTCTCGCCGACGCCCTGCTGGTGCTCGTACGCACACTGCTCACACCGTGGATGCCGCGCAGCTCACCCCGGACACCGAAGGCCGACCGGCCCGAACCGGCCGCCGCAGCCCTGGAGGACGCAGCCCGGTGAACCTCTTCCACTTCATCAGTGACTTCTTCAGCGACAACGCCCACTGGCAGGGGTACGACGGCATCCCCACGCGCGTGGGCGAGCACATCCAGTACACGCTGCAGGCGCTGGGCATCGCCGCGCTGATCGCGCTGCCGGTGGGTCTGGTCACCGGCCACTACGGCCGCGGTGGGAACGCCCTCGCCCTGATCGCCGTCGCCGGGCGGGCCCTGCCCACCTTCGGCCTGCTGGTGCTGATGACCCTGCTGGTGGGCTTCGGCATGGTCAATGTGATGACCCCGCTGGTCATCCTCGCCGTCCCGCCGATCCTCGTCACCACCTACGAGGCGATGCGCTCCGTCGATCCGTCACCGGTGGACGCCGCACGGGGCATGGGCATGGGCGAGTTCGGGGTCCTCTTCCAGGTCGAGGTCCCGGCGGCGCTGCCGCTGATCCTCAGCGGCCTGCGCTCCGCGGCCATCCAGATCGTCTCGACGGCCACCATCGCCGCGTACGTCGCCCTGGGCGGGCTCGGCCGCTACATCGTCGACGGCCTCTACCAGCGCAACTACGAGAAGGTCGTGGGCGGCGCGACGCTGGTGGCCGGGCTGGCCCTGGTGACGCTGGCGGTCTTCTGGGCAGCGGGTCGCTTCGCGGTGTCACCGGGTGTGCGAAAGCGGGCGTGAGAGTGCCTTGCCGAGCAGGGGGCGGTTCGGCAACCCGCTCAGGGGCGCGGGGAACTGCGCGACCAGCCACGACGGCGCGGCAGCCGAACGACGGGCGTGACCGTCACGCCCCCGTCCGGGCCAGCGCCAGTTCCAGCACCACCAGCAGCGCGTCCCGCACAGAACCCCGCTCCCGGGCGTCGAAGACCACGACCGGGACGCCCTCGGTGACGTCGAGGGCCCAGCGGATCTCCTCCAGGGTGTGCTCGACCTTGCCGTCGAAGGCGTTGGCGGCCACCGCGAAGGGGATGCCCCGGTGCTCGAAGTAGTCGACGGCGGCGTAGCAGTCGTCCAGGCGCCGGGTGTCGACGATGACCAGCCCGCCGACCGCGCCCTCGACTATGTCGTCCCACATGAACCCGAACCGCTCCTGCCCGGGCGTGCCGAACAGATACAGCTTCAGCGTCGGGTCGATGGTCAGGCAGCCGAAGTCCATCGCCACGGTGGTCGTCGTCTTCAGCGGGGTGTGCGTGAGGTCGTCCACCCCCGCCGCGACCTCCGTGATCGCGGCCTCGGTGGTCAGCGGCTCGATCTCGGAGATCGCGCCCACGGCGGTGGTCTTGCCCACGCCGAAGCCGCCCGAGATCACCATCTTGACCGGCAACGGCGGTCGTACGGTCGCCGGTTCAGTCGCTGTCACGGAGTACCCCTCGTGCGTCGGGGATGGCGCGCAGGCCGTCGATGACCCTGCGCAGGACGGATGCGTCGTGGACGACGCCGGAGTCGGGCACGTGCACCGTCAGCTGCCCGGCCGCACGCAGGTCCTCGGCGAGGACGCGCACCACGTTCAGGTGCAGCCGCAGCCGGGCCGCGATCTCCGCGAGGGACTGCGGCCGTCGGCACACGGCGACGATGTCGTGCTGCTCGAAGGAGAGCCGGCCGAGCGCGTCGAGCCCCTCGGCGGTGGCCACCACCTGGGTCTCCACGGGCAGCGACGGGCCGTCGCCGCCGTCCGCCACCCGGCCGGCGGTGAGCAGGAACGGCCGCACGGCGGAGGCGAAGCCGGCCGGGTCCGGACCGCTGGGTTCCGGTGGTGGATTGCCGTCCGCCATGGCGTAGTCCGTTCCCGGGTCAGCGACCCGACGCGGCGCCGACGCTGTTCTTCAGCTCCAGCACGAGCTGCGGGCTGAGAGCGGCGCCGGCGCGATTGGCGAACACGGTCATCTCGTAGGCGATGTTGCCCAGCTTGGCCTCCTTGTCGGCGACCACGCCGAGGACCGCGCCGCTGCCGATCGTGGAGACCAGGACGTGGCCGCCCTCCAGGTCGATGATGACCTTGTTCAGACCGCCGAGGCCGTAGTTGCCGGAGGCTCCGGCGGCCAGGCTGGTGATGCCGGAGACGATCGCCGCGAGCCGCTCGGAGTCGGCCTGCTCACGCAGTTCGGACACGGCGATGAGCAGCCCGTCGGAGGAGACGGCGATGGCGTCCACGACACCGGCCGTCTCCTTCGCGAAGCGGTTCAGCAGCCAGGTGAAGTCGGCTGCGGCGGCCTTCAGTTCGGCCGGCGTGGCGCCTTCCGCCGGGGTGCCACCTGTCGACGTGCTCACTGCTGCGCTCCTTCCGGGAGGTCGTTCTGGTGGTGCGGGTGGGGGGTTGTGCTTGGGGCGGCGTGCTCTGGCTGTCCGCCGTTGCTGTCGCGGTGCGCTCGTTCCACGGCCGCCTCGAACTCCTCCAGCGCCGCCCGCACCTCGTCCGCGTCCACGGTCCGCGCGGCCTGCTGCGACACCGTGGGCCGCTCGGTGGTGTCCACGGCCGTCGTACGCAGTGTCGCACCACGGACCCGGCGCCGCAGGGGGCGGGCCTCGGGGTTCGTGTGCGTCGCCTTCGCCGCGGGCTCCGGTGCGGACTCGCGCGGGGCGACCCGGCGGGGGAGGGGCCGCGGCCCGTCGGAGTCCCCGCCGTCGTCCCCTGCGCCGACCTGCTCGGCGGCGGGCGAGGGCACCGGACCGGTGGCCGTCGAGGCAGGAGCGGCAGAAGCGGCCGGAACTGAGGGGGCGGCAGCGGTGTCGGCGTCCGTCTTCGGTGTCTCCGGCGTCCTCGCGGCGGCCGCGACCGCCGTCAGCGCCGCCGTGGCCGTCGTCCCCGTCGTGCTGTCGGTCACCAGCAGCGAGGACGGCACCGTCACCTCGGCCGTCACACCGCCGCCCGGGGTGCGGGACAGGACGACCGTGATCGCCCAGCGGCGGGCCAGCGTACCGACCACGAACAGGCCGAGGACCTTGGTCGGTACGACGTCCAGGCGTTCGCGGCGGATCAGGCGGGCGTTCTCCTCGTCGAGGCGCTCGGGGCTCATGCCCAGACCGTGGTCGGCGATCACGACGACCGCGTCGTCGCCGGCGGCCGACACCGCCACCTCGACCGGGCTGCCCTCCGGTGAGAACGACACCGCGTTCTCCAGCAGTTCGGCCATCATCAGCGTCAGGTCGCCGATGACCTCCGGCTCCACCCTGACCTCGGTCCGTGCCCGCAGCTCCACCCGCCGGTAGCCCTCGATCTGGCCGAGCGAGGCGCGTACGACGTTGGTGAGCGAGGTGGGCCCGGCGTCGAGGACGGCCTCGTGGATGCCGGCGAGCAGCATCAGGCTGTCGGCGTTGCGGCGCAGCCGGACCGCGATGTGGTCGATGGAGTACAGGCGCTCCAGCAGCGCGGGGTCCGTCTCGCCGCGCTCCACCGCGTCGATCAGGGCGAGCTGCCGGGTGGTGAGGTTGCTGACCCGGCGGCCCACGTTGCCGAACATCTCGGCGACGTTGCGCCGGCTGAGCACCTGCCGCTCCAGCAGCGCGGCCGCCGTGGTCTGCACCTGGTTGAACGCCTCGGCGAGTTCACCGATCTCGTCGCGGGCCGTCACCGGCATCTCGCGCAGCCGCGGCGGACCGTCGTCCTCGGCGTCGTCGTCGGCGACTCGGGCCAGCTCCCGTTCGGCGACGTCGGCGACCTGCCGCGCGGCACCCGTGAGGGCCTGCACCGGACGGACCACCGAGCGGCGCACCAGCATCGCGAGGGCCAGCCAGACGGCGAAGCCGAGTACGGCGAACCCGAGCAGCAGCACCGCCCGCCAGGCAGCCGAGTCGGAGGTGCTCTCCGCCTGGTCGGCGATCTGGTGGATCAGCGAGGTGGTGATCGCCAGCCGGGTCTTCGCCTGGTCGCGGTAGGCGCCGTAGGAGTCCAGCGCCGCCGCGAGCGAGCCGCGGATCTCGGCGGGCGAGTCGGCCTGCACGGAGCCGGGGTCGATCTGGAGGTCGGAGTACTGGCGGCTGATGATGCTCTGTGCCGCCGTGTACTTGATCCCGTCGAGCTGCGCGGTCTGCGAGGCGGTCGCGAACCTGGCGAAACGTTCGGCCTGGTGTGTGTACTCCTCGTAGGAGCCGATCGCGCCGATGAACTCGATGAGCGCGTTGGAGTCACCGGTCGACGCGGAGAAGACGCCGGTCTCGAAGGAGCTGTGGGCCGCGCCCGCGCGCAGCAGCGAGTCCAGGAGGTTGCCGGTGAAGGTGGTCGCGAGATCCGGGTTGCGGTCCAGGCCCAGACCGTCGATGAGCCCGTTGGCCGCGTGCGAGTAGGCGGGGTCGATGTTGCTCGCGGGCAGATAGCCCTGCTCGACGGTGTCCCGCAGGCTGGTCAGACCCAGGACGCTCTTGAGGGCCTGCGCCTCGGTCTCGGGCAGCCGGTCCCCGAACGCGTCGCGCACCCGCTGGACCTGCGCGTCCACCATGGTCTGTGCGGTGCGGTAGGCGGCGCTGGAGGGTTCGTCGCCCTCGCTGGCCTCGTGCCGTACGGACAGCAGGATCGCCTGCTGGTGCTCGGCGGCCAGCCGGTCCACGAGGGTGGCGACCTCGGCGCTCTCCCGCACCAGCCGGGCGGCGTCCGCCGCGGCGCGCGACTGCGTGGTCTGGTCGGCGATGAGGTAGGCCAGCAGTACGGCGACCACGGCCAGCGGCACCCGGACGAGCAGGTTCAGCTTGCGTCTGAAGGGCCAGCGGTCGGCGAAGCCGCGTATACGACGCGGGCGGGGTGCGCCCTCCTCGTTCGTGGACACCGAGTTGCCTCCTTCATGGGCGTCGCACGGCGCGCGCGAGGTCTCACGTGACCGCTGTTGTTCGAAGTGAACCGGCTTTGTCCGGGGGACAGTACCGCCCTTTGAGCACCGTGACCGGAACTGTACGTCAAGAATCCGTTACAGCCCCCTGCATCCCAACCGTCCCGCCTTCACATCCCGGCACAACTGCCCGTTACCTTCCGTTTTTTGAGGCCAATCGGTGACCTGACCGGTCTTGACTGACCGAGAACCGGCTGGATTGGATCAGTGGAAGAGCTCTCCCAACCCCTGAATCCGGAACGGGAACCGTGACTTCCACCGCTTCACGCAGCAGGTCCTTCAGGAACCATCCCGGCGCGGCCGCTGTCGCGCTCGCCGCCACGGCGGCGCTGCTGGCGGGATGTTCCTCCTCCGACGACAAGTCCGACCCGCTCGCCGGGGACGGGGCGAGCGGCGACACCGTCGTCGTCGGCTCCAACAACTTCGCCGAGTCCATCCTGCTCGCCGACATCTACGGCGAGGCCCTCAAGGCCAAGGGCATCAAGGTCACCTACAAGCCCAACATCGGCAGCCGCGAGACGACGTACGGCCTGCTCAAGAACGGCTCCATCACCGTTCTGCCGGAGTACAACGGCTCGCTGCTCGCCTACCTCGACTCCAAGGCGCAGCAGGAGTCCGCCGACGCCGTGAACGAGGCGGTGAAGGGCAAGCTGGACGCGAAGCTGACGCTCCTCGAGTCCTCGCCGGCCGAGGACAAGGACTCCGTCAGCATCAACGCGGAGACGGCGAAGAAGTACAAGCTCACCGCCGACTCCAGCCTCGAAGAACTCAAGGACATCGCCCCCGACCTGGTGATCGGCGGCTCGCCGGAGTTCCAGACCCGGCACCAGGGCCTGAAGGGCCTGGAGACCGAGTACGGCCTGAAGTTCAAGTCGTTCAAGGCGCTGGACGCGGGCGGTCCGCTGACCCAGGCGGCGCTGACGAAGAACACCGTGCAGGCCGCGGACATCTTCACCACCGACCCGACCATCACCAAGGAGGGCTTCGTCGTCCTGAAGGACCCGAAGAACCTCTTCGGCTTCGCCAACGTCACTCCGCTCGTCTACAAGAGCGGTCTGTCGAAGGAGGGCGTCGACGCGCTCAACGCGGTCTCGGCCAAGCTCGACACGAAGACCCTCCTGGACCTGGACTCCCAGGTCCAGCTGGAGAACAAGGACCCGCTCGACGTGGCCAAGGCCTGGCTGAAGTCGGCCGGTCTCGGCTGACGTACGGCAGGTTCTCGCGGGGTTGTGACGGGCGCCCGTCACAACCCCGCGGTGCTGCCACTCAGTAGCCGACCTGGAAGGTGGCGTCCTGGCGCTCGGTGGCCGTCGAGACGGGGTCGATGCGCAGGGCGTAGTTCGAGTGTCTGATGTAGCGCGTCGGGTTGTTGTACGAGCGGAACGACGCCCAGGAGGCGTCCGCGAGTCCGGCCGTGCGGTAGAAGGTGGCGTCCGCGGCGAACGTCGACGTGCCGTCGTTCTCGTCCAGGCGCAGGGCGTAGTCGTAGTGGCGCAGATGGCGGGCCGGGTAGTTCACCGACTGGAACGAGACGCCGGAGGAGTCGGCGAGCCCCGGCACCAGCCTCCACTGCGAGTCGGGGAACGGGTCGAAGGGGTACTCGTCGATCCGCCCGGCGAAGCCGCTGTGCCGGACGTAGCGCGCCGGGTGGTTGTACGACTTCAGCCGGTTCCAGGCGGGAGCGCCCCACTTGGCGATCAGGTTGGTGTACTCGGTCGAGGTGATCGGGTGGATGCCGCAGTGCTTGGAGTTGAGCGGCTGGGTGTAGAGCCGCTGGTCCAGGGGCGTCCAGGTGCCGGCTGCCAGGTCGTTCGTCTGCCAGACGTAGAAGACGCCGTTCGGGGTGTACGTGTCTCCCCAGAGGTACCAGGTGTTGCCCGTCAGCGACTTGACCACGGTCGGGGCCTCGGTGCCGCCGTGGTTCACCGCCGTGCTGAACGGGGTGAAGCTGCCGGGGTTCAGGGTCGTCGAGCGGGCGCCGACGAGGGTGCCCTCGCGCTTGAAGTAGAGGTGGTTGACGCCGTTCACGCCGACGGTGAGATTGCCGTCGATGACGTCGTAGCCGGGGTCGAAGAAGACCTGCGGGCTCGTCGTCGTACGGAAGTCGGTCGTGTAGCTGACCATGATGACGTTGTGGCCGCTGCTGTTCACCGACGAGTAGAGGATGCCGTATCGGCCGCGTGAGGCGTCCCAGTACGCCTCCGGTGCCCAGCTGTGCGTGCCGGTCATGTCGTGCAGCTTCAGCAGCCGGTAGCCGGTGAACGTGCGCAGGTCGGTGGAGTCCCAGACGTGGATGTACACGCTGGTGCGGGTCCAGTCGGTGCCGCTCAGGTCGGTCGCGAGGACGACGAACGTACCGTCCTGCTTGCGCAGCACGAACGGGTCGCGCAGACCGCCGGCGCCGAGGGTGGGGGTGGCCACGGGGGCGTTCTGGTTGAGCGGCGTCCAGCGCAGGCCGTCGGTGCTGACGGCCAGGTGGAGGTTGTAGTTCGCCTCCAGCATGGTGTTCGACTCGGTGAAGTAGACCATCGCGTAAGCCGAGTCGGCGGCGTGCGCGGTCCCCGCACCGAGGCTCAGCGCGCCGGTCGCGGCGAGCGGGACGGTCGCGGCCATGCCGAGTACGTGTCTGCGGGACGGGTGGGCCATGTGCTCTCCAGGGGGGTGCGGGCCTTCTGGCCGGGGATACCGAATGGCCGATATATCGAACGAAGTTCGGTGAATCGACCAGAAGGTAGGAGAGCGTCGGGTGCGCGTCAATCACATGGTCAGGCTTGGCGGATTCCCGCCACCCGGTCCGTCACAGGCCCGAGTTCGGCACGCGCGCGTGCCGCCGCCCCGATCGCCACCGCGTCGGCGCCGAGTCCGGCAGGCAGCACCCGGACAGGCCGGCCGCTGACGGGCGGCTCGGCGGCCAGAGCGGCCCGGATCGAGCGTTCCAGCAGGGCCCAGGAGCCGCACACACCACCGCCGACTACCGCCGTGGTGACGTCCAGCAGGCCCGCCGTGACGAGCAGGGCGCGGGCCACGGCAACGCCCGCCTCCTCGTACACGGCCAGCGCGTCCGCGTCGCCCGAAGCCGCTGCCGCGGCGACCTCCCGGGCCGTGTGCGAGACGCCGGTGCGCTCGGCGTACCGGGCGGCGATCGCACGCCCCGAGGCCAGGGTCTCCAGATGCCCGCGACCGCCGCAGGTGCACGGCAGGTCACCGAAGCCGGGCACGTGCCCGATCTCGCCCGCCGCGCCGTGCGGGCCGTCGTACAGCGCTCCGTCCAGCCACAGCGCCCCGCCCACACCGGTGCCCAGCGTCATCCCGAGCACATGCGGCGCACCCGCCACGGAACCGGCCGTCGCCTCGCCGCGCAGAAAGGCGTTGACGTCGTTGTCCAGGAACGCCGGCACGCCCAGCGCCTCCTCGACCGCCGCCGTCACCGCGAACCCGGCCCAGCCCCGGAACGAGTCGCTCACCACCAGCACCCGCCCGGCCCGCGCGTCCACCACGCCCGCGGCGCCCACCCCGACGCCGAGCAGCCGCGCGGGCGTACGGCCGAGCAGCAGCCGTACGGCATCCAGCGCGGAGGTGACCATCGCCGCTCCGCCGTCCGCCGCCGGGGTGGGCACACCGACTCGGTCCAGAACGCCGAGATCCGGGTCGCACAGCACCACCTGGGTCGTCGTACCGCCGATGTCGACACCGGCCAGCACCGCACGCGTCACGTGCCGGCCCCCTTCCCCAGAGCCGTCCGGCCTTCCCTGCGCCGCCGTTGCAGCACGGGATCCGGCACGGGTACGGCCGCGATGAGCCGGCGGGTGTACTCCTTCTCCGGATGCAGCAGGGTCGCCATGGTCGGCCCCTGCTCCTCGATCCGCCCGTCCCGCAGGACGACGACCCGGCGCGCGAACTCCTGGACGACGGCCAGGTCGTGGGAGACGAGCAGACAGGCGAACCCCAGCTCCCGCTGCAGCTCGGCGATCACCTCCAGCACCGTCCGCTGCACACTCACATCCAGCGCGCTCGTCGGCTCGTCCGCGACCAGCAGCCGGGGCCGCAGCACCAGTGCCCGCGCCAGACTCACCCGCTGCCGCTGTCCGCCGGACAGCTCCCGCGGCCCGCGATGCGCCAACTCCTGCGGCAGTCTCACGAGTTCGAGCACCTCGGCGACCCTGGCCCGGCGCTCGGCGGCCGGCATGCCCCGCCGGTGCACCCGGAGCGGCTCGGCCACGCACTCCGCCACGCTCATCCGCGCGTCCAGCGAGGCCACCGGATCCTGGAGCACCACGCCGACGCCGGACAGCAGGGCACGGCGCTGACGGCCCCGGGCGCGTCCCAGGTCCGTGCCGAACAGCGACACCGAGCCGGAGGCGGGCGCGACGAGCCCGAGCGCGACCCTGGCCGCCGTCGACTTGCCCGACCCGGACTCGCCCACCAGACCTACGGTGTCGCCGGGCCGGACGTCGAGGGAGACACCGTCGAGTGCCTGGACCCGCCCGAACCGTACGGACACGTCCCGCAGTTCCACCACGGGAGCCTCCTGCGCCGCGGGTGCGTCCGCACCGCTCAGCCGTAGCCGGGGCACCGCCGCCAGCAAGCCCTGCGTGTACCCGTGCCGGGGCCGCAGCAGCACGTCCTCGACCGTCCCCGTCTCCACCACCTCGCCGCGCAGCATCACGGCGACCCGGTCCGCGAAGTCCGCGACCACGCCCATGTTGTGCGTGACCAGCAGCACGCCCGTGCCCGAGTCGGCCGCCAACCGCCGCAGCAGATCGAGGATCTCGGCCTGCACGGTCACGTCGAGCGCGGTGGTCGGCTCGTCGGCGATGAGCAGCGCCGGCGAATTGGCGATGGCCATGGCGATGACGACCCGCTGACGCTGCCCGCCCGACAGCTGGAAGGGAAACGCCGAAGCCCTCTTCTCCGGCTCGGGAATGCCGACGCGGCGCAGCAGCCCCACGGCCTCGCGGGCGGCCTCCGACCGAGAGACATCCCGATGGTTGCGAATGACCTCCGCGATCTGGGAGCCGACGCGGGTCAGCGGATCGAGCGCGCTCGCCGGCTCCTGGAACACCATGGAGGCGGTACGGCCCCGCAGCCGGGCCAGCGCGGCCTCCGGGGCGCCCACCACGTCGGTCCCGTCGACCGTCACCCGCCCCGACGCCCGCGCACTGCCCGGCAGCAGCCCCATCGCGGCGAGCGCCACCGTCGACTTGCCGGACCCGGACTCACCGACCAGGGCCAGGGTCTCGCCGGGCCGTACATGCAGCGACACTTCGCGCACGGCGGGCACGTCACCCGTGCCGGTCGAGAAGGTCACGCCCAGATCGGCGATCTCCAGGATGTTCATCCACGTCCCTTCACGTCGAAGGCGTCGCGCAGCCCGTCACCGATCGCGTTGAACGCGCACACGACCAGGATGATCGCGAGGCCCGGCGGCACGATCAGCCACCAGCGACCGGAGTACGCCGCCGTCAGACCGGCCGACAGCATGCCGCCCCAGTCGGTCCTCGGCGGCTGGACGCCCAGCCCGAGATACGACACATACGCGACGAGCAGGATCGCGTCGGCGACCTGGAACGTCGCCGCGACCACGATCGTCGACACCGAGTTCGGCAGGATGTGCCTCCGGATCGCCCGCCCGTGCGTCCCACCGGTCGCGCGCAGGGTCAGCACATAGTCCCGGTTCTTCAGCGTGAGCGTCTCCGCACGCACCAGCCGGGACGGCACCAGCCAGGACACCAGACCGAGGATCACGACCAGCCCGAGCGGGCCCGGCGAGGTGACCGCGGAGACCACCAGCAGGATGAACAGCGCGGGAATCGCGATCCCGGCGTCCACGACCCGCATCATCACCGCGTCCACCCAGCCGCCCGCATACCCCGCCACGGCACCCCAGACCGTTCCGATGACGGTCGCGAGCACGCCCGCCGCAAGCCCGACGAGCAGCGACACCTGCCCCCCGTACATCAGCCGCCCGAGCTGGTCGTGCCCGACGGCGTCGGTGCCCAGCCAATGGGAAGCGCTGGGCGGGAGATTGACCTGGGTGAGGTCGGTGTGGGTCTGGTCGGTGGAGTAGAGGAGCGGACCGAGGAAGCAGAAGAGGAGAAAGAGCAGAACAATCAGGGCTCCGGCGATGGCGAGCCGATTGCGCGCGAAGCGCGCTCTCAGGGGCGCGGGGCCGTTTCCATTTGCGGCTCCGCCGCGGGGCGCGATCAGCCCCCACCGGCCCGCAGTCTCAACACGACCACTCACAAGCCACCACCCCCCTCAACCCGAGGATCAACAACCCGCTGCACCACATCCGCAAGCAACGTCCCCACAACGGTCGCGACGGAAATAACCAGCACGCACCCCAACAACACCGGATAGTCAGAAGCCTGCGCGGCGGACCAGAACAACAGCCCCATCCCCGGATAGTTGAAGAGCTGCTCGACCACCAACGCCCCACCGAACAGCACCGGCACGTAATACCCGAGCATCGCCACCACCGGCGTAAGAGAGTTCCGGAACACATGCCGGAACAGGACCGCGTACTGCCCCGCACCCCCCGCCCGAGCAGTCCGCACATAGTCCTCGGACAGGTTCTCCAACGTCGCCGCCCGCATGTACCGACTGAACACGGCCACCATCGACGCCGCCCCCGTCACCACGGGCAGCACAAGCGCCGCCGGATCGGCGAACACCTGCGCCAGGGTGTCTCCCTGAGGCGCCTGCGACGGAAACCACCGCAGCGTCTGCGTGAACACCAGCACCAGGATCAGACCCAGGAAGTACACCGGCGTGGAGTACGCCACGAAGCTCAGCGTGGTGATGACGTAGTCCGCCGGCTTGTTGCGCCGCACGGCCTGCCACATGCCGAGCGGAATGGCCAGCAGCAGCCCGACCAGCGCGGACAGCACGGTCAGCACGAGCGTCTTCGGCAGCCGCTGCCCGATCAGCCGCGACACCGCCTCGTTGAGCGTGTACGACGTCCCGAGGTCGCCCTGCGCCAACTCGCGCAGGTAGTACACGTACTGGACGGGCAGCGACCGGTCGAGCCCCTGCTCGTGGTTGAACGCGGCGATCTGCTGGGCCGTCGCCTGCGGGCCGAGGATCCCGCGCGCGGGACCCCCGGGCAGCGCGTGCAGCAGACAGAAGACGACGACCGTGACGATCAGGATCACGGCGAGCGCCTGCAGGAGCCGGCGGGTGAGAAACAGCAGCGTGTCCATGCGTCAGCCGGTCCACTTCCACTGCGCCGGGTGGAAGTTGGCGAGCGAGTCCTGGGAGAAGCCACCGAGCCCCTTCCTGACCACCGAGATCTGGTAGACGGGCTCCGGCAGCCAGATCACCGGCAGGTCCTCGGCGAGTGCGGCGCTGTAGTCCTGGACGGCCTCGGTCGAACTCGACGTCGTGGAGGCGGAGATGAGTTTGTCGACCGCCGGGTTGCTGTAGTTGCCGAAGTTCGAGCCGCCCCCGGTCTGGAACAGGGAGTCACCGGTCGGGAAGGCGGGGAAGTACCAGCTGCCGGCCGTGCCGAAGAAGGACAGCTGCCACTTGCAGATCGGCTGGTCCGCCTCGCACTGCGGGGTCTGCGCCAGTACGGAGTTGACGGGCGCGGTCCTGATGGAGAACTTGATGCCGGTCTTCGCGAGCGAGGACTGGATCGCGCTCATCATGTTGTCGGTGACCGTGGAACCGGACTGAGACAGCACCCGCATCTCGAACTTGGTGCCCCCGGCCACGCCTTCACCGCACTGGGAGGCTCCGGTGCCGGGGTCCGTACAGGTCATGACCCCGCCCTGCTCCGTCCAGCCGTGGCCGGTCAGCAGCTCGCGAGCGGCCGTCGTGGAGAACGGATACGGGTTGTCCTTCTGCGCCCGTGAGACGAAGTCGGACGCCTGCCCCTGCGGGACGGGGCCGTAGCCCGCGACCGCCGTGCCGTTGAAGACGACCTTGGCGAGACTGGCCTGGTCGATGGAGCGCTGCACGGCCTGGCGGGCGTACAGCTGCTTGAACACGGCACCCATCGCCGGGTTGTTGAAGTTGTACGGCATGTAGGTGATGGCCCAGCCGGACCACGGCTTCACCTCGTATCCCCGCGCGGTGAAGCTGTCCTTCTGGTCGAGGTCGGTCGCCTCGATGTAGCCGTAGTCGACGCTGCCGGAGCGCAGGGCGTTCTTCTCGGCCTCCGCCGTGGTGAAGGGAAGCAGGTTCACCGTGGGGATGGCCGGCTTCTCGCCGCCGTCGTACTTCTTGTTGGCGGTGAGGACCACCTTGCCGGCCGTCGAGTACGACTTGACCGCGTACGGGCCGCTGATGGTCTTCCAGAGGGCGTCGGTCTCGTACCCGGCGATGTTCTTCGCGGCGTCGTTGAGGTCCGTCCACACCTTCCTGGCGTCGCCGCCCTTGTCCCAGACGTGCCGCGGGAGCGGGGTGATGGAGCTCAGCTCGTTCGCCAGCATCCACTGCGGGTTGTAGGCCCGGTCGAAGGTGATCGTGAAGTGCCGGTCGTCCTCGGCCTTGAAGGAGGTCCAGTTGTCCGGCGCCTGGCCGGGGTTGTAGCCCGCCCACTCCTTCTTGTTCGCCTTGATCAGGTCGAACCAGAACCGGACGTCGTCCGAGGTGATCGGCTTGCCGTCGCTCCAGTGCCGGTCACCCAGCGTGATCCGCACGCTCTTGTTGCCGGGCGCGAAGTCGGCGGCGGTGGCGACCGAGCCGGCTTTGTTCCAGCCGATCTCGCCGGTGGACCCGTCGTAGGCGATCAGCGGCTCCCACAGCGTGTTCGCGATGGAGATGTTGTTGGTGTTCAGGTGCGCCGCGGTGCCGATCGGCAGGATCCAGTTCGGCGTGAAGTTGGCGGGCAGCGCGTAGTCGATGGAGTCGCGGGGGCCGGACGACGCACCGCTGCTCCCGGAGCAGCCCGCGAGCAGCAGGGTGCCGGCGGACAGGGCCGCGGCACCGGCGAGGAGTCTCGTGCGAGCAGGGGACATGGCTCTCCTCAGGGGACAGAAGCGAGGTGCAGTCAGTGAAAGCCCCGGCTGTTCGAAGAAACAGGAGTGCCGCTGTAAAAAGTATGTTTCTGCTGTTCTGAAAATAGCCGGGAGGGGCCTCCGCGGGCCTACTCTCGCTGTCCCGGCCGCAGATGACGGAAGTAACTTCGTCCATGACTGAAAAAAGTGGGTCGTTGACCCGTCGCATCCTCGAACTGCTCGCCTCCGGGCAGGCGTCCACGCGCACGGAACTGTCCGGACTGCTCGGCGCCGCGCCGTCGACGGTCTCGTTCGCGGTGGGCAAACTGCTGGACTACGGCCTGGTCACCGAGGAGGGCACCCTGTCGTCCAACGGCGGCCGGCCACGCAAGGTGCTCCGGCTCGGCGGCGGTGACGGATTCGCCGTGGCGGCCGAACTCGGCGGCAGACACGCGCACGTCGGCGTCGTCCACCCGGGGGGCGGTCTCACCGACGTCTCCACGGTCCCGTTCCCGACGGCCGACGGCCCCGAAGCCTCCCTGCCCGGGCTGATCGAGACCCTTCAGGGCCTCGCCGACCGGCACGGCAGCGAACTCCTGAGAGGCGTCGGCCTCTGTCTGCCGGGACCGGTCGACGTCGAGCCGGGTCTGGTGACGCTGCCCGCGCGCATGCCCGGCTGGAACCGCTTCCCCGTACGGGACTGGCTCCAGGAGCGGTTCGGGGTCCCGGTGGCCATCGAGAACGACGCCAACTGCATGGCCGTCGGCGAGCACAGCGTCCGGCCCGCCGGCCAACGCCAGGCGATCATGGTGAAGGCGGGCACCGGCATCGGCGCCGGTGTCATCGCCGACGGCCGCCTCTACCGGGGCGGTTCGGGCGCGGCCGGCGAGATCACCCACGTCCGCGTCGAGGCCGCCCACGACATCCCCTGCTCCTGCGGCAACACCGGGTGCCTGGAGACGGTCGCCTCGGGCGCGGCGCTCGTCCGCATCCTGCGCGAACGCGGCCTGGAGGTGACGTCGACGGAGGACGTGGTGCGGCTCGCCGGCGACGCCGACCCCGAGGCCACGCGCGCGGTCCGGCAGGCAGGCCGCTATCTGGGCATGGTGCTCGCCGCCAACGTCAACTTCTTCAACCCCGACGCGGTGTACCTCGGCGGCATCCTCTCCACGCTGGAGCCCTTCGTCGCCGCCGTGCGCAGCCAGTTGTACGAGGGCTGCCATCCCCTGGTCACCGAGCACCTGGTCATCGAGCGGGCCCGGCTGGGCGCCGATGCGGGCCTGGTCGGCGCCGGGCAGTTCGCGCTCCAGCGAGCCCTCGCCCACGCACTGCACTCGATCACCGGCACCCAACCCTGACGGACGCCCGCGCCCGACCCACGCCCGCCCGTGACCCAACGCCTGCCGACGCCCGCCCCGAACCCGACCCATGCCCGCCCCTGACGCGGACCGCGCCCCGCCCTCGGAGGAGCCATGCCCCAGCCCCGTCCCGTTCGTCCCGTCCTTGCGATCGCCGGTCTCGGTATCGAGTCGTCGACTTTCTCCCCGGCCCGCACCGAGGCCCCCGCCTTCCACCCGCTGCGCGGACAGGGCGTCCTCACCCGCTACCCGTTCCTGGCGCCGGGAGAGCCGTTGCGGGAAGCCGCCGACTGGCGCGGGGCCCTGGTCGGCAAGGCCCTGCCCGGCGGCACGGTGACGGCCGCCGCGTACAACGAGCTGTCCACGGAACTCCTCGACCGACTGCGGGAGTTGGGGCCGGTCGACGGTCTCTGGTTCGACATTCACGGCGCGATGACCGTGGCGGGACTCGACGACGCCGAGGCCGACCTGCTCACCCGCATCCGCGCGGTGATCGGCCCGGACGTCCTGGTGTCGACGTCCATGGACCTGCACGGCAACGTCTCCCACCCGCTCGTCCACCTCAGCGACCTGATCACCTGCTACCGCATGGCCCCGCACGAGGACGCCATGGAGACCAAGGAACGGGCCGCCCGGAATCTGGTGGAGCTCCTGGCGAGCGGGGCGCCCCGCCCGGTCAAGGCGTGGGTCCCGGTGCCGGTGCTGCTGGCCGGGGAGCAGACCTCCACCCGGATCGAACCGGCGAGGAGCGTGTACGCGGCCGTGGCGGAGGTGGCGGCTGCCGATGGCGTGACCGACGCCGCGATCTGGGTCGGGTACGCCTGGGCGGACGAGCCCCGCAACCAGGCCGCGGTCGTGGTCACCGGGCCCGACGAAGTCGCCGTCGCCGCGGGCGCCGAGCGGCTCGCCCGCGGATTCTGGGACGCCCGGCACGACTTCGCCTTCGTCGCCCCCACCGGCACCCTCGACGCCTGCCTGGACGAGGCCCTCGCCACCGGCGCCCGCCGCCCCTACTTCATCAGCGACACCGGCGACAACCCGACGGCGGGCGGCGCCGGCGATGTCACCTGGGGACTCCAACACGTCCTGACCCGCCCCGAGTTCAAGGACGACTCCGGCCCGGTCGTCATCTACGCCTCACTGCCGGGACCGGCCGCGGTCGACACGGCGGTGCGGGCCGGTGTCGGCGCGACGGTCACCGTCACCGCGGGCGCCGACGTGGACGGCCGGCACGCCGGGCCGCTCACCATGACCGGCGTGGTGCAGTCGGTGCGGCACGGCGACCGGGACGCGGAGACGGAGGTCGTGCTGCGGGTCGGCAGCGTGCACGTGATCCTGACCCGGCTGCGCAAGCCGTACCACCTCGAACGCGACTTCACCGACCTGGAGTTGGACCCGCGTACGGCGGACGTCGTGATCGTGAAGATCGGCTATCTGGAGCCCGAACTCTTCGCCATGGCCGCCGACTGGAAGATGGCGCTCACTCCGGGGGGTGTCGACCAGGACCTGGTGCGGCTCGGTCACCGTCGCATCCGCCGGCCGATGTTCCCCTTCGACCCCGCGATGCCCGACCCGGACCTCACGGCCCGGATCGTCGCCCCCGCGAACCGGCCGCCGGCTCAGTCCGACTGACGGGCCTGCGCGATCAGCTGGTCGATCAGGGCGATCAGCACGTCCCGGCAGGACTCCCGCTCCCGCGCGTCGCACAGCAGCACCCGTACGTGCTCCGGCAGCGCGAGGGACTCCCTGATCTCCTCGGCCGGGTAGGGGTGTTCGCCGTGGAAGCCGTTCACGCCGACGACGAAGGGGATCTCGCGCCGCTCGAAGAAGTCGATCGCGGCGAAGCTGGACTCCGGCCGGCGCACGTCGATCAGGACGACGGCACCGAGCGCGCCGATCGCCAGGTCGTTCCACATGAACCAGAACCGCTGCTGTCCGGGCGTACCGAACAGATACAGCACCAGTTCCCGGCTGATGGTGATGCGGCCGAAGTCCAGGGCCACGGTCGTGGCGCGCTTCTGTTCGATGCCGTCGAGGTCATCGATGCCCAGGCCCGCGGTGGTCAGGGACTCCTCGGTGCGCAGTGGGGCGATCTCGCTGACCGACCCGACCATCGTGGTCTTCCCGACGCCGAAGCCGCCGGCTATGAGGATCTTGACCGTGTCGGGCGGCGCCGCCGCCTCCACGGTGATGTCAGAGCCGGCCAAGGCCGTCCCTCACTTTCTGCAACAGGCCCAGGTCCTGGGTACGGGGAGTGACGGGACGCGGGGGGTGAACGGTGATCAGGCCCGCCTCCAGCAGATCGCAGAGCATGATGGCGACCACGCTCACCGGCAGGTCCAGATGGGCCGCGAGCTCCGCGACGGCGATCGGCCGGGCGCAGCGTCGCAGGATCCGTACCTGCTCGGGCTGTGGACGAGGTGCCCGCTCCGGGGGCGGAGCCACCGCGGTCACGGTCGTGATCAGGGTGAAGTCGCCGCGGCTGGGCCTGGTCCGTCCCCCGGTCAGCGTGAAGGGACGGACCAGTCGGCCCGCCGGATCGTCTCCGCTCACCTCACGCGCCAGGGCCGACATGGGCCCGCGGTGCCGCCGAGAGGTGCTCGCCGATCTTCTTCACCAGCATGTTCATCTGGTACGCCACCACACCGACGTCCGCGCCCTGGTTGGTCAGGACGACCAGGTGGGCGCCGGGCCCGGCCGACGTCAGGATCAGATAGCTGTTGGCCATCTCGATCAGCGCCTGCCGCACCGGCCCGCCTCTGAAGTCCATGCTGACGCCCTTGCTGAGGCTCATCAGACCGGACGCGGTCGCCGCCAGCCGCTCGGCGTCGTCGCGCAGGAACCCGATGGACTTGCTCACCACCAGGCCGTCCTCGGAGAGCACGACGGCATGGTTGACGTCGGCGACCCGCTCCACGAGTCCGCTGAGCAACTGGTCGAGCTGGGTGTCCGTGGCTGGGGTGGGGCGTGTCATGGCGGTGTCCTTCATGAGCGGTCGGCGGGCGGGGTGGAGGACGGGGGAGCGGCGGCCCGGGAGGCGGCGGTCTCGGCGGAGGACGGTTCGTCGGAGGCGACGTCGTCGGCCGCCCGCCGGGCGGCCGGTACCCGCTGGTCCACGGCCTCGAGGGCGTCCGGCGCACGGTCGTCGTCGCGGGCCTCCAGCGTGCCGCGCTGGAAGCCGGCGAGGGCGGCCGCCCCCTCGTGGTCCGCGAGGTCGAGCGGGTCCGGCGTCTCGTCGTCGTCGACCGCGTCGTCGGCGTCGCGGGCCCGGAGTGTGCCGCGCTGGAAGCCGGCGAGGGACGAGGCTGCCTGTTCGGCGGTGAAGTCCTCGTCGTGACCGTTCTGTTCGGCCGGCGCCGACTCCTCGCGCAGTTCGGCCGCCAGGCTGGTCTGCGGCACCCGGCGCGGCAGCGGTGAGAGGCCGTCCCGGCGGGCGCTCGGCTCCGGGTCCGGGGCGGTCGCGGTACGGGCCGGTACGACGGGGCGGGCCTCCCGTACGGGCTCCTCCGGCTCGGTGGCGCCGTGGTGCTCCGCCGGGTCCGGGTCCACGGCGGGCACGTCCTGCACGACGACGTCGTGCGGGATCAGCACGATCGCCGTCGTGCCGCCGTACGGCGACGAGCGCAGCGTGACGGCGATGCCGTGCCGGCGGGCGAGCAGGCCGATCACGAACATGCCGAGCCGGAGGTCGTCGGCGAGCGCCACCACGTCGAACTGCGGCGGCTCGGCCAACTGGGCGTTGAACGCCGCGTACTCCTCCTCGGACATGCCGAGGCCGCGGTCCTCGACCTCCACGGCCAGCCCCTTGGCCACCATCGCGGCCCGCACGCCGACCGGCGCCGGCGCGGGGGAGTACAGCGTGGCGTTCTCGATGAGTTCGGCCAGCAGATGGATGACGTCGGCCACCGCGGGCGGCGCGAGATGCACCTCCTCCTCGGTGTGCACCTCCACCCGCCGGTACTCGGCGACCTCGCCGGTCGCGCTGCGCAGGATGTCGATCAGCGCGACCGGGTCGCTCCAGCTGCGCCCCGGCCGCTCACCGCTGATGATGACGAGGTTCTCCTCGTAGCGGCGCAACTGGCTGGCGGTGGAGTCCAGTTCGTACAGGCCCTTGAGGACCTCGGGGTCCTGGTGCGCGCGCTCCAGCGCGTCCAGCTTGGTGAGCTGGAGGTTGACCAGGTTCTGGCTCTGCCGGGCGATGCCCAGGATGATCTTCTGGAAGCCGCGCCGGGTGTCGGCGAGTTCGACGGCGGTGTGCACGGCGGTGCGCTGCGCGGTGTTGAACGCCTGCGCCACCTGCCCGAGTTCGTCGCGGCCGTAGTCCAGCGGCGGCGTCGCCAGCTCCACGTCGACCTTCTCGCCCCGCTCCAGCCGGGCCACCACGTCGGGCAGCCGCTCCTGGGCGAGCCCCAGGGTGGCCTCCCGCAGACCGCGCAGCCGCAGGGACAGCGAGCGGGTGATCCGCCACGACATCCCCACGCACAGCAGCAGCGCGATCAACCCGCCCGCGCTCAGCGACGCGGCCTTGATCAGCAGTCCGCGCGCCTCGTCACCGCTGCGCTGGAGCAGCCCGGTCGTCTGCTGCCGGATCAGCACCGAGTACTGGTCGGAGACCTCGACCAGCGCGGCCCGCCACTCCTTCTGGGCGTCCGGAACGGCCACGGTC
This sequence comes from Streptomyces coerulescens, assembly GCF_042657965.1. Lineage (NCBI taxonomy): Bacteria > Bacillati > Actinomycetota > Actinomycetes > Kitasatosporales > Streptomycetaceae > Streptomyces > Streptomyces coerulescens. The sequence continues at coordinate 1,108,810 of NZ_JBHSKM010000002.1, read as the reverse complement.
CCGTCCTCACCCGCCGTCGCCCGCGCCGCGAGCACCCGGTTCTCGATCCGCTCCAGGGTCCGCCACTGCGGACCGCCCAGGATCCGCTCCGTCTCGGCCTTCGCGTCCCCGGTGAGCAGGGGCAGGATCTGGTCCGTGACGAGCCAGCGCCGGGTGTTCACCAGCTTCGTGAACTCGGTCCACGTCTTCTCGTCCATCCGTCGCGTCGGCGAGGCCAGCGTCAGCAGCGCGTCCTCCTGGGACACCAGTTCCGCCGCGTGCTCCAGTGAGACGAGCGGACCGGCCTGCGAGGTGAGGTCGCCGTCGTCGACCTGGGAGAGCTCGTGGAAGGCATGGATCTGGTCGTCGATGATCGAGGTGTACTGCCCGAGAGCCTGCACCGCGGGGATGTCGGAGGGGTTGTCCACCTGGCCCCGGTAGTACTCCAGGCTGCTCACGGACGCGACGACCGAGTACAGCTGGTCCTTGATGCGGGCCGGCGCACGCTGGATCTCGTCCGACTGCGCGAGGAGTTTGGCGACCGCCTTGTCGGTCTTGCCGCGCTGCGCGTCCAGCGCCGTGCGGGCCGAGTCCTGCCGGGTCGCGAGCCAGACGGCCGAGAAGCTGCGCTCCCTCTGGAGCGCGAGCGTGGCCTCGGTGCCCATGGCCCCCGTCGATTTGCTCAGCCCGGTCTGCCGGCGCAGCCCCATGCCCTCCGAGAACATCTGGATCGTCGTCACGCTCCAGATGGCGGCGAGCGTGACGCTGGGCACCAGCGCCAGCAGGATCAGGGAGAGACGGATGGAGCCGAGGCGGCGCCGGGGACCTGTCCGTGGAGACATTGTCGTCCTAGGGCGATCAGCGGAGGGCGGGCGGAGTCAGCGCGAAGGAACAGAGGGAACAGGGGGACGGCAGGACGAACGCCAGGGGTGACTGCGTGTCCGGCACGTCACAGGGGGTGCGCAGGATGTTATCCGTACAAGTGAGCGTACGCGTCATGCGTGACCCAATCTTTGGCGACACCGGTGGGGGAACTGTCGGCTCAGCGGGTTCCGTTCGCGGCGAACTCCGCGACCGAGGCGACGTTCGCCTTCGTGACGAAGGCGGGCCCGGTGAGCACCGGCGCCTCGCTGCCACCGAGGGTGTTGCCGTTGGTGCGGTAGAGCCAGATCGAGTCCACCGCGAGATAGCCCTGCAGATAGGGCTGTTGATCGACCGCGAACTGCACATCGCCGTCCTGAACCGCTTTGACCAGGTCCTTGTTGAGGTCGAAGGTCGCGACGTGGGCCTTGGAGCGGGACTGGTCGACCGACTTCACCGCGGCCAGCGCGAACTGCGCGCCGTTCGTGACCACTTCGTCGATGTCCGGGTTCTGCGTCAGCCGGGCAGCGACGGTCGCGGTGACCGCGTCCATGTCGGTGCCGTCCACGTAAAGGTTCTCGGTCTCGCCGGCGAACGCCTTCTTCACGCCCGCACAGCGGGCCTCCAGGGCGACGTTGCCGCGCTCGTGGATCACGCACAGCGTGTGCTTTGCCTTGAGGTCGTCGAGCTTGTCGCCGACGGCCCGGCCCGCGACGCTCTCGTCCTGGCCGAAGTACTCGAGGAGCCCGGCGGACTTCCAGTCGTCTATACCTGAGTTGAGGCCGATCACCGGTATGCCGGCCGCCCGGGCATCGGCGACCGGACCCGCCATCGCCGTCGGCTTGGCGAGGGTGACCGCGATCCCGTCGACCTTCTGCCGGATCGCGTCCCGCATCAGCTCGGCCTGGCCGGCCGGGTCGTCGTCGCCCGCGTAGGTCAGCTCGACGTTGTCCTTGGCGGCCGCCACCTGCGCACCCTTCTGCACCAGCTCCCAGAAGGCGTCGCCCTCGCCGCCGTGCGTGATCAGGGTGATCTTCAGCCGTGGGCCGCCCGCCGTCGCCGCCCCGGACGCGTCGTCGGTCCCGCCGACGGCGGAGCATCCGGCCAGCAGCAGACAGGCGGCGGCCGGGAGGGCTGCGACGCGAAGGCGGGCGGGGGAGAGAGGTCGAGTGTTCATGAGGGTGGGGCACCTCGCTGTGCGGCCGAGCCGGAGGAACGAACGGGAGAACGGCCGGCTCCGAACGGGAGGTTCGCCGACCGGGTGAACTCTCGCTGTGGCGGAGCCAATCGCGTGTGACCATCGGTAGTCAAGTGTGCAACCACACCGTGTAAGTCGTTGCTGCCACATCGTGATGAACGCTGGCGGGAGGGCGAACCGGAACCTTGACCGCCCCTGTCGCTTGCGTCCGCAAACCCGTCAACACGGCTTGCGTGCCACCGCTGCGTACATCGCGACGTCCTCGTCCCGGATCGCCTCGGTGTCCGTGCCGTCCGGCCGCCACTTGTGGACCTGGACGATGCCCGGCTCGACAAGGTACAGACCGGTGAAGAATTCCGCCGCCTCGCGATCGGTGCGCAGCCGCATCGGCATGCCCCGTGCCGCGTACTCCCGGGCCACCCGGCCGACCTCGTCCGGCGCGAAGTCGGCGGTGCCGATGGACATCGCGAGGTAACTGCCGGCCGGCAGCGGTTCGAGGAGCCGTCGCACGATGCCGGCCGCGTCGTGCTCGTCCGGCATGAAGTGCACGGTCGCGATCACGGCGAGCGCGACCGGCCGGCCGAGATCGAGGGTCTCGCGGAACGCAGGGGCGTCGAGCATGCTCGCCGGGTCGCGCATGTCGGCCTCGATGTACGCGGTCGCGCCCTCGGCCGTACCGGACAACAGGCCCTTGGACGGCGTCAGCACGAGCGGATCGTTGTCGACGTACACCACCCGTGCCCCGGGCGCGGCCGACTGAGCGATCTCGTGGAGGTTGGGCGAGGTGGGTATACCGGTGCCGACGTCCAGGAACTGCCGTATCCCCGCCGATGATGTGGTCGTGGATCCGGTTGGAATGGGGGTGTCCGGGGTCGATGTCGTCGGCGGGCATGAGTGGCTCCTGGGGGCTGCGGCATCATCAATTGCGCATGCATGCCGAGAAGTTGGCGTTCACCCTGCCAACCTAGTAGGGGCGCGGGGCCGCATCAATTTGCGGCTCCGCCGCGTGTGTGCGACCAGCCCCCACGAGCCCGCAGCCGCCCAACACGGCCCAGCCCTACCGCGCTGCCGCCGCGGCTTCCTTCCTCCGCTGCCGCCGGCTGCGCCGGGGCTCCTGGTCCGGCAGCCATCCGAACGCGAGACAGCTGCCCACCGCACCCAGCAGCAGCCCGACGAAGAACCCGCCCAGGTTCGACGTGAGCCAGGTGCCCAGGGTGACCAGGATCCCGGTGATCGAGTAGAAGAGCCGCTGCGTCGGGTTGAACAGGGTCAGCAGTCCCAGCAGCACCATCAGCGCCGGCAGCAGGTACCCCGCCAGGCCCTGCATGCCGACATGCAGTATGACCTTCAGCGAGGCTTTCATCGTGAGCAGGATCCACGCCCCGCCCAGGGCGAGCAGCAGCCCGCCCCAGAACGGCCGGTCGGCCCGCCAGCGACGGAAGGCCGACCGGAATCCATCCACCCCGCTCATCAGCAACCCGTGCTGCTGAAGCGGAGCTTCAGACCGGGGAGCTTGAACACCCCGGCCGTGGTCGCGTAGTTGGTCTGGCGCAGATTGGCGATGCGCACGGTGTCCGCCTGCTGGCTGAAGACACCGATCGGCCCCTTCACCCCGGCCTTCGTCAGCGTGCTGGCGTCGTTGCCGATCTCGATGTTGTTGAACGCCGCGTCACCCGACAGCTCGGTCGAGTCGGTGGTCAGATCGCTCGCACTCACCTTCTCATCACCGCCGCCCGCGGTGATGAGAAGGTTCGTGCCGCCGAGATCGACGCTCTGGCACAGCTTCGTGAGCGTCGCGTTCTTGATGGCGGACGTGACGACCAGGACCTGGCCGCCGGTGTCCCCCTCGTTGGGGCTGCCCGGCGCCATCTGGTCGAGGCCGCCGAACTGCTCGAAGCCGGTGCCGTTGAGCTCGGTCGCGGTGACCGTGAAGGGCATGCCGGAGATGGCGAACTGCACGCCCAGCGCGCCCTCGGCGGTGAGGACCGCGAGCGCGCCGGCGACCAGGGTGGCCGGCACGGCCATCACGGCGGCACGGCGCGCCCGGACCCGCCCGCGTCTCGCGGGGCCGTCGGGGTTTTCGGACAAGGCCATTACTGCTCCCAGGTGCAGAGAAAGGTGCGGGTAGGGCATCAGCGGCACGTCGTCCTGGCGCGGACAGTGCCCACGGCGTACGCCCTCACAACTCCCGGCGGGTGCAAGGGCTTTCTCGTACTCCGCAGTAGCCGAACCGGGAAGTTACCGGTGGTTACACCTGGGGGTCAAGGCAGTTGTGTAAAAAGGGTGTTGGTTGTGCGTCAGCTGTGAGTCATGGGCCGGCGCAGGCCTTCAAAAGTTGCGAGAACAACAGCAACTCCCTTTCCATGTCTTGACGTTGACTGACCATCAGGTCTACAACTCTCCCTGGTTCCCCTTGGATCCGTGGCGCCGGATCCGCTGCCGCGTGGCCTCTGCCCGCGTTCCCGGACCTGATGTCCTTCACATTTCCTTTTCGTGAGTTCAGTCCGTGCGTCGTCACGGTCGCTTCCCCCCTCGGCCCGTGTCGGCCATCCCCCACCGTTGCCGGTCCGTGACGTACGGAGAAGGCGTCACGGACCGGCAACGACACACCCGCACCCCCGCAACGAAAGACGAGGTACACCCCCATGCGCACGCGCACTCTCCTCACCCTCGCCGGCACCGTCGCCGCCCTCACCCTCCCCCTCGCCGGCCCCGCGTCCGCGGCCGACGGCACCGTCCTGACCACCGGCTCCGTCGGCGGTACGGCGGTCGCGGCCGGCGAGGTCCTCACGGCCCCGCTGGCGAGCGGCACCGCCGCGACGTTCTACTCCAGCGCGACCGGCACCAGCGGCATCTCCTGCACGTCGTCGCAGTTCACGGCCACCGTGACGGACAACCCGAGCGCGCCAGGCACCGCGACGGAGTCGGTCTCCGCGCACACCTTCGACGCCGCCGGCTGCACCACGAACGTGGTCGGCGTCCTCGGGGTCACCAGCATCACGGTCAACAACCTGCCGTACAGCGCCGCCGTGGGCTCCGACGGCACCGTCACCGTCACCCCGGCCGCGGGCTCCGCCATCCAGACCACGGTCGTTCTGCGCACCCTGCTGGGCAGCATCAACTGCGTCTACCAGGCGCCCAGTCTGGCCGGCACGGCGAGCAACGCCGACAACAGCATCAACTTCGCCGGCGCGCAGTTCACCAAGGTCTCCGGCTCGTCCCTCTGCTTCGCCAACGGCTACTTCACCGCCAAGTACGCACCGGTGACAAGTAGCGGCGAGGCGGTCTACGTCAACTGACGCTTCCGCCAAGTACCGTAGTCAGCACCGGAGTTCACCTCCGGCGCAACCGCAGCGCCAGGGCGGCGCCCCCGGTGAGCACCAGCACCGCGGCGGCGCCGCCCGCCAGCAGCGGCGTCGACGGCCCCGTGTCGGCCGCACCGGTGGACGCCACCGGAGTGCTGTCGCCCTGGGTGCGCGGGGTCTCGGCACCGGTGGCCGTCGCAGCCGTGGGAGTGGGGCTTGCGGTACGCCGCTCGCTCGCGCGCGGCTTCGCAGTCGCCGAAGGAGCGGCCGCCGTACGGCCGCTGTCGCCGGCCGCGCCCGCCGTGGCCGAGGCCTTGCCCCCGCCACTGCCGCCGACCGGGAACACGACGTCCGAGCACGAGTAGTACGTGTCCGGCGTGCTGCTGTTCTGCCAGATCGTGAACAGCACATGCCGCCCGGAGCGGTCGGACGGCAGCTTCGCCGTGAGCCGGTACGCGCCGTCCGTCAGCGCCGGGTCCCGCACCTGCGCGAACGGCTTGTCCGGCAGGTCGGACCAGGTCAGCGGCTTCGTCGGGTCGTAGCCCGGTTCGGTGAGGTAGAGCCTGAAGGTGCCGGTGTGCGGGATCGTGGAGACGTACCGCATGGTCAGCGTGGCGCCCGGGGTGAGCCGGGTCGACGGCCAGTCGGCGCGGGCCAGATCGAGGCCCTTGTAGGCGGGCAGACCCCCGCTGCACAGCTTCCCGTCGGGGACGACCTGCCGGTCGCGGCCGTTGACACCGGCGATCCGCAGATTGTCCCAGGCCGTGAAGGGCCCGCCGTTCGACGCGACCGCGGCCCGGCACGCCGCCGAGCCCGACGCGCTGCCGCCGTCCGGCGAGCAGGCGTACACCCGGCTGACCGGATCCGTCGGTGCGCCGTGCGCGTGTGCCGGGCCCGCGGCCCACACCGTGAGCAGCAACGGCGTGACGGCGGCGGCCGCCAGGGCGAAGCGGTGCGATCTCATCCAGGGCATCCGGGACATCCGGAACGTCTCCTCGGCCGGCATGGGCAGGTCCTCGTGGAGTACGGGAATCCGGCCCGGCGCGTTCACTGCGCGATAAACCGGGCGGAGACCGTCCATAGCGGTCAATCAGCCGACGTAGAGGGTGGGTTTCCGGCCGGATCGAGGGTTTCCCCCGTATCCCGGTGACCTTTTCTTTGCCTATCGTTCGACCACTGCCGACCCACAGGTAACCCCGAACGGGTCGCAGCTCGCGCAAGGCCGGCCGTCACACCCCCGCACTTTCGCACTTTCGAAATACCCCCCGCCGCTTCGAGGACGAAGCGAAAACGTCCGCCGCTCCGCGCTGCCCGGAGTACGGCCGGCCACGAAAGGCACTCCCCTTGCGTACCTCCACCTCCCTCAGACGGAAGCTGATATCCGTCGCCGCGGTCTCCGCCGCGCTCTTCACGGCCGCCACCACCTCGGTCGCCGTGGCCCAGGATTCCCCCACCCCGGAGGCCGCCGTCCCCGCGGCCCGGACCGAGGCCGCTCCCGGCACCCCGGCCGAGCGTCTCATCGTCGGCTACAAGTCCGGCGCCGCCGAGGCCAAGTCGAACAAGGCCGCCGAGGCCGACGCCGCGGCCAAGGGCGAGAAGGCCGGCGAGGATCTCGACTTCCAGCGCCGCCTCGGCTCCGGCGCCGCCCTCGTCGACCTGGGCGAGCACCTCAGCAGGACGGACGTCGCGGACGTCGTCGCCGAGTACCGGGCCGACCCGCAGGTCGCCTATGTCGTGCCGGACCGGCTGAACAAGCCGCTGGCCACCCCCAACGACACCGAGTACGCCAAGCAGTGGGACCTGTTCGAGACCACCGCGGGCATGAACGTCCCGGGCGCCTGGGACGTCGCCACCGGCAGCGGGGTCACCGTCGCCGTGATCGACACCGGCTACGTCACCCACTCCGACCTCGGCGCCAACATCGTCGCGGGCTACGACTTCATCTCCGACGCCGCCGTCGGCAACGACGGCAACGGCCGTGACAGCAACCCGGCCGACCCGGGCGACTGGACCGCCGCCAACGAGTGCCAGTCGGGCGACCCGGCGTACGGCTCCTCCTGGCACGGCACCCACGTCGCCGGCACCATCGCCGCCGTCACCGACAACGGCAAGGGCGTCGCCGGTATCGCACACGGCGCGAAGGTCTCCCCGCTGCGTGTGCTCGGCAAGTGCGGCGGCTACGACTCCGACATCATCGACGCCATCACCTGGGCGTCCGGCGGCACCGTCTCCGGTGTCCCGGCCAACGCCAATGTCGCCAAGGTCATCAACATGAGCCTGGGCGGCGGCGGAGCCTGCTCCACCGCGACCCAGAGCGCCATCAACGCCGCCGTGAACCGCGGCACCACGGTCGTCGTCGCGGCGGGCAACAGCAACGCCAACGCCTCCGGCTACTCGCCGGCCAGCTGCGCCAACGTCATCAGCGTGGCCGCCGCCGACCGCCAGGGGAACCGCTCCTACTACTCCAACTACGGCTCGGTCGTCGACATCGCCGCGCCCGGCGGAGAGACCAACTCCGTCACGGCCAACGGCATCCTGTCCACGCTGAACTCCGGCGCGCAGGGCCCGTCCGCCGAGAGCTACGACTACTACCAGGGCACCAGCATGGCCGCCCCGCACGTCGCGGGCCTGGCCGCGCTGATGAAGTCCGCCAACCCGGCGCTGACCCCGGCCCAGATCGAGTCCGCGATCAAGACCAACTCGCGTGCTCTTCCCGGGACTTGCTCGGGCGGCTGCGGTGCGGGCCTGGCGGACGCGGCCAAGACGGTGCAGGCGGTGAGCGGCTCCGGCGGCTCCACGGGGGGCACCACCTTCACCAGCACCGCCGCGGTCTCCATCCCGGACAACGGCTCCGCGGTCGAGTCCCCGATCACCGTCAGCGGCCGCAGCGGCAACGCCCCCTCGGCCCTCCAGGTCGGCGTGGACATCACCCACACCTACCGCGGTGACCTGGTCGTCGACCTGGTGGCCCCGGACGGTTCGACGTACCGTCTGAAGTCCGCCAGCTCCTCGGACTCCGCGGACAACGTCATCACCACCTACACGGTCAACGCGTCCGGTGAGACGGCCAACGGCACCTGGAAGCTGCGCGTCCAGGACACCGCGGCCCAGGACACCGGCCGGATCAACAGCTGGAAGCTGACCTTCTGAGCGGCAGCTGAACGCGGGCCCCGAGGGGCGCGCGCACCATGAACGGGCGGGCCGGCCGATGCGGATGGGGCATCGGCCGGCCCGCCACATGTCGTGAGGCCCCGACGGACGCGCCGGAAACCGTCACTCCGGTCGGTCCCGCCCACACTCAGTGACGGGACAGGTCCAGCTCCGCCTCCTCGGCGTCGCTCTCCCCGATGCCGGCCAGCACCCGCACCCCGCGGTCGGGGCTCCGGTCGATGGCGGTCAGCAGCCCCGGCACCGCGATGCTCGGCAGGATGTGACCCCACAGCACCGAGATCCGCTCCGCCAGATCCGCCCGGTCGGTCAGTGCCCGGGACATCAACTGGATGCCCGCGAAGGCCCCGACCAGCAGTTCCACCGTCTGTCTCGGCTCCACGGTGGGCAGCAACTCGCCCTGCGCACGCGCCTGTTCGAGCACCACGACGAGATGGTCCGCCCACTGCCTGAACGGGCCCGAGTGGTCGACCCCCGGCGGCGCGCACTGGTCCACCGCCAGCCGCACACTGCCCTTGAGCAGGGAGTTGTTGAGCAGCCGCTGCCCGAACACAAAGGTGATGTCGACGAGTTCCTGGAGCTTGCACGGCTGCGGAGGCACCGCGCCGCGTGGGATCTGCTCGTCCAGCACGGCCTGGGCGAGGGATTCCTTCGAGGAAAAGTGGAAATACAGGGCGCCCTTGGTCACTTCGGCCCGTTCCAGAACCATCGAGATGGTCGTCGCGGTGTAACCGTGCTCGTCGAAGACCGCCCCCGCAGCCTCCAGGATCACCTTCCGCGTCTTGATGGCGCGCTCCTGCCTCGCCATATCTGCCCCTCCGTGATGTCCGGCTGCACCCGGTTCGGTCGGTGCGCCCGGCGTGCGCCGGAGCGGTTCGGGCCCGGCCGGGCGACCCCAGGCCGCATTGAAAACAAACCGGTCGGCTCGTACTCTAACGCTCGCGGCACGGGCACCTCGCCGTCTGCCATGGCACATACGGGGGGACCCAAGGAGGGCATCATGTCTGATTCGCGCCGGTTCGCCGCGACCCTGCTCGCCGCAACCCCCGAGGCGCCGGACGGCCTGACCGCCACCGTACCCCGCCAGTTGGTGCACCGCGCCTCGCTGGCTGAAACGTTTCTCACCGGCCTGACCGCCGGGGAACCGGACCGTTTCACGGTCTTCGCCGAGTGGCCGAGGGCCCATCAGTTACACGTGTCGCCGGACCGTTCGGCCTATGAACCCCTGCTCGTCGCGGAGACCGCCCGCCAGGCCGGCACCCTCCTCGCGCACACCGCCTACGACGTCCCGCTGGGCCATCAGTTCGTGCTCAAAGAGGCGCGGATCAGCGCGTTCACCGAGCGGTTGGCCGTCGGCAGGACACCCGCCGAGCCGGTTCTGCACGTCAGCGTCACCGACGTCGACCACCGTGGCGCGCGCCCGGCCGGGTTTCGCTACGAGGCCGAAATACGGCTGGACGGCGAGCCGGTGGCGGCCGCCGAGATGGCCGCGACCTGGACCAGTGCGGCCGCATACCGCCGGCTGCGCGGCGGCCGTACCGCCGCCACCGTCTCCCCGCTGCCGGCGCCCCCCGGTCTGCCGCCCGCCGCCGTGGACCGTGCCCTGCCCGAGGATGTCGTCCTCGCGCCGTCCGGCCACCCCGACCGCTGGCGGCTGCGAGTCGATACCGGGCATGCTGTTTTCTTCGATCATCCCCTCGACCATGTCCCCGGCATGCTGCTGCTGGAAGCCACCCGCCAGGCGGTGCGGGCCCGGACCGCCGACGGCCCCCGCACACCGGTCTCCTTCCACGCCCTCTTCCACCGCTACACCGAACTCGACCTGCCCGCATGGATAGAGGCATTCGACAAGACAGGGGCCCACGGCGCCGATATCCAAGTACTCGGACACCAGGGGGATTCAACTGTCTTCGAGTGCGAGGTGGGCACCGTGGACGGGTGAGTTATCTTGTACAGGGAGTAAGAAACAAACGGCATGACCCGTTCTTTTCCCGTTTCCAGGAGAGCCAGCTGATGGCGAGGCAGTTACGCGCCGAACAGACCCGCACCACGATCCTCACAGCCGCCGCCGAGCTGTTCGACCGTCATGGCTATGAGTCGACCAGCCTGAGCGACATCGTCGAGCACGCCCAAGTCACCAAGGGGGCGCTGTACTTCCACTTCGCGGCCAAGGAGGACCTGGCGCAGGCGATCATGGAAATCCAGTCCAGGGCGTCCCGGCAGGTGGCGAGCGAGATGGACGCCCGGGGCCACACCTCGCTGGAGGCGCTGATGCGCACGACGTTCGCCATCACGCGTCTCGCCGTCGAGGGCCCGATCACCCGGGCCGGCCTGCGTCTGGCCACCGGGGGAGTGGTGATACGGCCGCCCCTGCGGCACCCGTTCGCCGAGCTGCTGGACATCACGACCCGCAGACTCGTCGGCGCCGCCAAGGAGTCCGACATCCACCCGGACGTCGACCCGGAGGCCGCGGCCCACGCCCTGGTCTGCTTCTTCGTCGGCACCCGCGTCGTCGGCCGCTCCCTGGAACCCGTGGCACGCCAGCCCCGCAGGGTGGCCGAGATGTGGCACATCATGATCCGCGGCCTGGTCCCGGTGCCCCGCCGGGCCCGCTATCTCGCCCTCGCGACACAACTGGAGCGGGAGATCAAAGCCGTATGACACGGGCGATACGGTGAGCGCATGCCCGAGAGGTCCGACACCCCGCCCGTGCTCCTCGGGAACGAACCCGGCTCGTTCCCGCACAGCGTGCTCGCCGAACGGCACCCGGCGATCATCCGACAGGTACGGGAGTCCTTCCCGTACGACCCCGAGCGGCAGCGTGCGCTGGACGCGCTCCTCGCCGGCTGCACCGAGGGCGTCATCGAGCCGCTCCCCGCCGACGCCCACGACCGGGACCACTGGAGGGCCTGGGGCGCGGACACGTACACCGGCCGGTCCTGGTTCGATGTGCCGTGGCTGTGGTCGGAGAGCTACTTCTACCGCCAACTCCTCGCAGCCGTCGGCTACTTCACCCCGGGCCCCTGGCAGGGCATCGACCCCTTCCGGCCCTCCAAGCTGGCCGAACTCGACGCCCCGGAGACGGACGAGGAACTGGCCGCCCTCGACGCCCTCGCGGACCGGCCCGCCGAGGAGCAGGACCGGGCGCTGCTGCACGGCTCGCTGTGGGGCAATCGCGCCGACCTCGGCTTCCGGCTCTCGGCCGCGCACGATGAGACCTCCTCGGACACCCCGCCCCTGGTGGCCGACGACAGCGACGCCCTCTGGTCCCTGCTCCCTCCCTCCGGCGCCGCCGGCGTGTGCCTGATCGCCGACAACGCGGGCCGTGAACTCGTGCCCGACCTGCTCCTCATCGCCCACCTCCTCACCCAGGGCCGTATCGCACGGGCCGTCCTGCACATCAAGCCGTACCCCTACTACGTCTCCGACGCCACGCACGCCGATGTGCTCGACGCACTGCGCCGGCTGACATCGGCGCCCGGCGCGGCGGCGACGTACGGCCGCACGCTCTGGTCGGCGCTGACGGACGGCCGTCTCACCGTGCGCGCCCACCCCTTCTCCGGCGGCCCGCTGCCGTACGCGGAGATGCCGGACGACCTGCGCGCGGAGCTCGGCGCCTGCGCCCTCACGATCCTCAAGGGCGACCTCAACTACCGTCGTCTCGTCGGCGACCGGCTCTGGCCGCCGACCACACCGTTCACCGACGTCACCGCGTACTTCCCCGGGCCGGTCGCCGCCTTGCGCACCCTGAAGTCCGACGTGATCACCGGCCTGTCCGCCCGCACGGAGGCGGCGCTGGTCGCGGCGGAGGGCCAGAAGTGGCGGACCGGCGGGACGCATGCGCTGATCCAGGTGCGGGCGTAGGGTCGCGCCGCTCGGCTCAAGTGATCTGCAGCGGAAGCGACTTGATGCCGTTGATGAAGTTCGACACCAGCCGCTCGGGCGGTCCCGCCGGCCGCAGCGCGGGCAGCGTACGCAGGGTCTCCCCGTAGAGCACGCGCAGCTGGAGCCGGGCGAAGTGCGCGCCCAGGCAGACGTGCGGGCCGTCACCGAAGGACACATGCGGGTTGGGCGTCCGGGACAGGTCCAGCCGGTCCGGGTCGGTGAAGACCCGTTCGTCGCGGTTGGCGGAGGCGTGGAAGACGACCACCTTGTCGCCCGCCCGGATACGCCGGCCGGCGAGCTCGGTGTCCTGCGCGGCGGTGCGGCGGAAGGTGAGGACCGGAGGGTGCCAGCGCAGCAACTCGTCCACGGCAGTGGGGAGTTCGGCGGCGCCGTCCCTCAGCCGTTCGTACGACTCCGGGTGCTCGGCGAGGGCGAGCAGCCCGCCGGGCGCCGCGCTGCGGACGGTGTCGTTGCCGGCGACGGTGAGCAGGAAGAAGAACATCTCCAGCTCGGGCTCCGCCAGTTCGGCGTCGTGGGCGAGCGTGGTCATCACGTCGTCGTCGGGGAACCGGAGCTTGTGCGCGGCCAGTTGGCGGGCGTAGGCGAACATGTCCCGCAGCATCGCGGGCGACCGTGGATTGACCGGTCTGCCCTGTCCGTCCAGCATCCGCGGGCCCGCCTCGTCGGGGTCCTGGTAGCCGATGACCCGCTGGGTCCAGTGCAGCAGCAGCTTGCGGTCGGTCTCCGGCACGCCGAGCAGGTCGGCGAGGTTGAGCAGGGCGTAGTCGTCGGTCACGGTGCCGACCAGGTCCGCGGTGCCGTCCGCCGCACGGGCCGTGTCCAGGGCGTGCGCCAGGAGCGTACGGGCCCGGTCCTGCGCGACCTGTACGAAACGGTCGACGCGGCGCGGGGTGAACGCCCGGCTGACGAGCCGTCTCAACCGCCCGTGGCCCGGCGGATCCTGATTGAGCATCATGCGCCGGATGAACGGCAGATCGTCCGGGTCGGGATCACGGATCTGGGTCGCGCCGAGGTGCGAGGAGTACGTCGCCGAGTCCTTGAGCACCCGCACGACGTCCGCGTGCCGGGTCACCGCCCAGAACCCGGGCCCGGCCGGCCAGCCCAGCACCTCGCGCTCGTCCTGCCGGGCCACGGGGTGGTGATCACGCAGGACGCGGTAGGCGTCGTAGGGCACGCCGGTGGCGTACTGCGTGGGGTCGAAGACGTCGGGGACGGAGGTCATGTGACCAAGGTGACGCATACCGGTGAAGACCGACAGGCGGAGTCGTCCGGGTTGGTGTGCCGGCGGTGTGCGCCGAGTGCCGCATGTGGTGATCATGACAAATTCTTGCTAGTCATGACGACATGCCGTTACGCCAATTGCGCCCGGGAACGAGGACTGCGGCGGCCGCCACGGCCGGCCTCATGCTGCTGGCGGTCACGTCCTGCGGCGACGACGGGGACTCCTCGTCCGGGCCCGACGGGCGGAAGACCGTCACAGTGGCCGCTCTGCCCCTCGTCGACTGCGCCGCCCTCTACATCGCGCGGGATCGCGGCCTGTTCGAGAAGGAGGGGCTGGACGTCCGCATCCAGCAGATCCAGCAGAGCCTCCAGGCGCTGCCCGCCCTGGCCAAGGGGCAGATCGACATGGTCGCCAGCGCGAATTACGTGACCTATCTCCAGGCCCACGAGCAGGGCACCCTCGACATCCGGATCGTCGCCGAGGCGATCAGGGCCGCACCGCGCATGATGGACGTCCTCGTGCCCGAGGACTCGGACATCAAGAGCATCACCGATCTCGCGGGCAGGAAGCTCGCCGTCAACGTCCTGAACAACGTCCAGTCCCTCACCTTCGACGAGATCCTGGAGAAACAGGGCGTGGGCGAGCCCGTCTACCGGGCGATCCCCTTCCCGCAGATGGGCGCCGCCCTCGACAAGGGGCAGGTCGACGCCGTGCACGCGGTCGAGCCCTACGACAGCGCCATTCAGGACGAGCTGAAGGCCAGGGTCCTCGTCGACGGTGCGTCCGCGCCCGTGGAGGCCATCCCGCTCAGTGGCTACATCAGCACGGGGGAGTACACCGAAGGACACGGCGAGACGCTGGCCGCGTTCCAGCGGGCCGTCAGGGCGGCCGTGGAGATCGCCGAGCAGGACCCGTCCGTCGTGCGCGACACCCTGCCGACGTACACCAAGGTGACGAAGGAGCAGGCCGACTCCATCGACCTGCCCGTCTTCCCGCCCGTCATGGACGCCGCACAGCTCACCCGGCTCACCGACCTCATGAAGAAGCACGGGATGCTGAAGAAGCCGATCGATCCGGCGACGTTGCTGGTCAAGTGACGTGAAGGCCCGTCAGGAACAGATCGTCCTGGGCGCATCGGGGGTGCTGCTCGCCGTCGGTGCCTGCGAGGCCGTCTCCCGCGCCGGACTCGTACGGCGCAGCCATCTCCCGCCCGCCTCGGAAGTCCTCGCCCGGGCCGCGGAGCTGGCGGGCGACGCCGTCTTCCTGGACGGCATCGCCGCCACGCTGCGCGCCTGGGCGCTCGGTCTCGCACTGGCCGTCGCCATCGCCGTCCCGGCAGGACTCGTCCTCGGGAGCGTGCCGGTCGTCGACGCCGCCGTACGCGCGATCGTCGAGTTCCTGCGGCCGCTGCCGTCCGTCGCGCTGATCCCCCTGGTCTCCCTGCTGCTCGGCTCGGGCACCGAGACCAAGGTCGCGCTGGTGACGTACGCGTCGGTCTGGCCGATCCTCTTCAACACCATCTACGGCCTCGGCGAGACCGACCCCCTGGCCAAGGACACGCTCCGCGCCTTCGGCTTCGGCCGCCTCGCCGTGCTGCTCCGCGTCGAGCTGCCGGGCACGGCCCCCTTCATCGCGGCCGGAATCCGTATCTCGGCCGCGGTCGCTCTCATCCTGGCCGTCGCCACGGAAATCCTCTCCGGCTTCGGCGAGGGCCTCGGCATCTTCATCGCCCAGGCCGGCCTGGCCACCGACGGCACACGGGATGTGCTGGCGGGCGTGGTGTGGGCGGGCGTGCTCGGGCTGGTCGTCAACGGGGCGCTGGTATGGGGCGAGCGAAGGCTGTTCCCGTGGACGCCCGGGCAGCGGGGGGTCGGGTGACGGTGGGCGTGAGGGTGCGGGTGCCGCCGTGGGGGACGGGCCGTGTGGGTGGTCCGGTCGGCGACGCCGCCGTACGCCACGCTCTCCTGCGCTGGATCGTGCTCGCGTCGGCCGTGATCCTCTGGCAGGTGATCGCCCACGTCCACGGCAGCGTGTACTTCCCGCCACCCGCGGAGATCGCTCGGCACGCCGTCGATCTGTGGTTCTCGGGGCCCGTCCGGCATGTGTTCCTCACCGAGGAAGCCGTCGGGAACATCCTGCCGAGCCTCGGGCGGATGGCGGCCGGGTTCGCGATCGCCGCCGTCGCCGGGATCGCGCTCGGTGTCGCGATCGGCCGTTCGCGACGCGTGTACGCCCTGTGCGACCCCGTCCTGCAATTCGCCCGAGCCGTCCCGCCGCCCGCCCTCGTCCCCGTCCTCGTCGTGATCCTCGACTTCGGTACACCGATGCAGATCGCGTCGATCGTCTTCAGCGCCGTCTGGCCGGTGCTGATCAACACGGCCGAAGGGGCCCGCGACACCGACCCGTTGCGCATCGAGGTCGCCGCCGTCCTGCGCCTCACCCCCCTCGAACGGCTTCGCTTCCTGATCCTGCCCTCCGCGCTGCCCCGCATCTTCGCCGGACTGCGCCTGAGCCTCTCCCTCTCGCTCATCCTCATGGTCTTCTCGGAACTGCTCCCGGGCACCGCCAACGGCATCGGCTTCACGCTCACCGACGCCCAGTCCCGCTCCGACCTGCTCACCGTCTGGTCGGCGCTGCTCCTGCTCGGTGCCCTCGGTCACCTCCTCAACACCGGCCTGCTGGCGGTCGAGAAGCGACTCGTCGGCCGGGGGAGGACGACGACCGCATGACCCGTACGCCCCCACCACCTCCGTCCAGGGACAGCCATGCTCCGCCTAGCCGCGGTCGGCCGGCACTACGGCGACCACCAGGTCCTGCAAGACATCTCCCTCACCGTGCCGGACGGCCAACTCCTGTGTGTCGTGGGCCCGTCCGGGTGCGGCAAGACCACCCTGCTGCGCACCATCGCGGGCCTGCTTCCCGGGTACGACGGCACCATCACGCTGGACGGCACGCCCGTGCGGGGCGTCCCCGACAACCTGGCCGTGGTCTTCCAGGACTACGCCCGCTCCCTCTACCCCTGGCTCACGGTCCGCGAGAACGTGGCGCTCCCGCTGCGCCGCCGGGACCTGCCGCGAGCGGAACGCCGGGCCGAGGCCGAGCACATCCTGGCCCGGGTCGGCCTGACGGACGCCGCCCGCCGGCACCCCTGGCAGCTCTCCGGAGGCATGCAGCAGCGCGTGGCCATCGCCCGCGCCCTGGTCTGCCGCCCCGCCCTGCTGCTCATGGACGAACCCTTCGGCTCCCTGGACGCCCAGACCCGCGAGGACCTGGAGGACCTCCTGCTGGAGGTCCACCGCACGGACGGCGCGACGATCGTCTTCGTCACCCACGACATCGACGAGAGTGTGTACCTGGGCGACCGCGTCGTCGTCCTCTCCCCGGGCCCCGGCGCCAAGGTCGTCCTGGACCTGCCGGTCGAACTCCCCGGCCCCCGGGACCAGATCACGACCCGGGGACTGACGCAGTTCGTCGCGCTGAGGTCGCAGGTGGGGCGGGCGGTGCGCAGCAGATAGCACCGGCCCGCGTCGATACCGCCCCGCCGCTCAGCGCACCCGCACGTCCTGCCACACCATCCGGTGGTCGGAGGTCGGCACCGTCGTGCCGTTGCCCACCAGCCGGTACAGCGGGTCGTCGGACGTGGGCCAGAAGACGCCGTTCGAACCCGGGGTCAGGCCCTTGGACGGCAGGACGTAGTCGACCCGCAGATTGCCGGGAGCCGTGTCGCCGAAGTCGGAGGTGTCGTACGCGGGATCGCCGAGGTGCGAGGTGTTGGCACCGCCCTGGAGTCTCGCCGCCTCCACGCCACCCGCGCCGGCCGGCGGAGCGGCCGGGAGGTTCACGGCGGGGTGGTCGAGCAGCTGCCCGATGGCGTGGTCGTAGCTGTCGCCGTCGAACGGGTCGGCGTTGTTGTCACCCGCGATCACGAACCGCGCCCCGGGACGCAGCCCGCCCCGCCGGCCCTTGTCGTCGTACAGGTAGGAGCCGCGCCGGCGCCCGCCGATGTAGTCGGCCCACAGCCGGATCTCGTCGTGGTTGCGCCGCCCGTTGCGGTCCTCGGTGCCGTCGAACGTGGGCGGCGTCGGGTGGGAGACCAGGAAGTGCACGGTGTCGTGCCCGATGCACACCGGCACGTCCCAGTGGCTCTTCGACGACAGCCGCAGGATCGCGCGGGCCTCGTCGCTGTAGTAGCCGGGCGGCATGAGGTGCCCCGGCATGTCCTTCCACAGGAAGCGCTGGAAGGTGCGCACCGCGCGCGTGTCGATCGGGAACTTCGACAGCACGAGCATGCCGTACTGGCCCGGGAACCAGCCGTACCCGTACGCGTCCTGGCCGTACGCGTCCGAACCGGGCGTCGTGACCGCGCCGTTCCTGCCGTCGAGGTCCACGCCGGTGGAGACGCCCGTGTTCACGGGGCCGGTGAAGTGGTACGGGAAGCGGACCGGTGCGGCGCCGCCCTGGCCGACGGCCAGGTAGTTGCGCAGGAACAGCCGGGCCGCTCTGCCCTGCTCGTCGTAGTCGAACTCGTTGATCAGCAGGACGTCCGGGTCGACCCGCTGGATGGTCTCGGCGACATTGCGCGCCTGGACGTTGTCCGGCGTCGACAGGTCGGTGATCAGCGCGCCCTGGGTGCCGCGGTTCAGGGAGGCGTTGAAGGTGGCGAACCTGACGGACCGGCGGCCGTGCCGCTCGGCCGCCGACGCCGGGAACGCCGCGGTCGTGGCCAGCGCCGCCCCGGCCAGGGACGCCAGCGCCGTACGGCGGGAGAGGGATCCGGTGGGATTCATCGCGACTCCGGTGCGGGAAGGGACACAGAGGGACAGGCGAAGCGGGAAAAGTCTGCGCGCGTAGAGATGAACGCCGCAAGGCCCGCCGAGAACTCCCGGATTCACCCCTCATTCACGCGATGGTGTGATCATGTCCTGCGCCGCGGATGCCCGTTGGAGCCCGGGGGTAGGGCCCGGCCATGACGCACCAGCCCTTCGAACTCCCGCACTTCTACATGCCGTATCCCGCGCGGCTGAACCCACATGTCGACGAGGCGCGCGCCCACTCGGCCGCGTGGGCGCGCGAGATGGGCATGCTGGAGGGGTCCGGGATCTGGGAGCAGGCCGACCTGGAGGCGCACGACTACGGCCTGCTCTGCGCCTACACCCACCCCGAGTGCGACGGCCCCGCGCTCTCCCTCATCACCGACTGGTACGTGTGGGTCTTCTTCTTCGACGACCATTTCCTGGAGATCTTCAAGCGCACCCAGGACCGCGTCGGCGGCAAGGCCTATCTCGACCGGCTGCCGCTGTTCATGCCGATGGATCCGTCGACCCCGATGCCGGAGCCGCAGAATCCTGTCGAGGCCGGTCTCGCCGACCTGTGGACACGCACGGTGCCCAAGATGTCCGCCGACCGGCGCCGCCGCTTCTCCGTCGCCACCGAGCACCTTTTGAACGAGTCCCTGTGGGAGCTGTCCAACATCAACGAGGGGCGTATCGCCAACCCCGTCGAGTACATCGAGATGCGCCGCAAGGTCGGCGGCGCCCCCTGGTCCTCCGGCCTCGTGGAGTACGCGACCGCCGAAGTCCCCGCGTCCGTCGCCGAGTCGAGGCCGCTCAGGGTGCTGATGGAGACGTTCTCCGACGCCGTGCACCTGCGCAACGACCTGTTCTCCTACCAGCGCGAGGTCGAGGACGAGGGCGAACTCAGCAACGGCGTCCTGGTCCTGGAGACCTTCTTCGGCTGCACCACCCAGCAGGCCGCCGACATCGTCAACGACGTCCTCACCTCCCGGCTGCACCAGTTCGAGCACACCGCCCTCACCGAGGTCCCCGCCGTCGCGCTGGAGAACGGGCTCACCCCCCAGGAGGTCGCCGCGGTCGCCGCGTACACCCGGGGACTCCAGGACTGGCAGTCAGGCGGCCACGAGTGGCACATGCGCTCCAGCAGGTACATGAACGCGCGTGCCCGGCCCACCGAGCCCTGGCGCGGTCCGACCGGCCCCGGCACCTCCGCCGCCGATGTCGGCGCGCTGCTCGCCGCGGCCGGGGCCGAACGACTGCGCGCGTACACGCACGTGCCGTTCGAGAAGGTCGGCCCTTCCCTGCTCCCCGACTTCCACATGCCCTTCCAGGTGGAACTCAGCCCGCATCTGGCAGCCTCCCGGGGACGCCTGACCGAGTGGATGCACCGTATGGGGATGCTCCAGGAGGGCGTCTGGGACGAGGACAAGCTCGCCGCCTACGACCTCGCGCTGTGTTCGGCGGGCCTGGACCCCGATGCCACCCCCGAGGCGCTCGACCTCAGCGCCCAGTGGCTGGCCTGGGGCACCTACGGCGACGACTACTACCCCCTCGTCTTCGGGCAACGCCGCGACCTGGCCGCAGCCCGGCTCACCACACGGCGCCTGTCGGACTGCATGCCCGTCGACGGGGAGCCGGCGCTCGTCCCCGCCAACGGCATGGAGCGCGGCCTGATCGACCTGTGGGCGCGTACGACCGCGGAGATGACACCCGACGAGCGCCGCTCCCTGAAGGACTCGGTGGACGTCATGACCGAGAGCTGGGTGTGGGAGCTGTCCAACCAGCTCCAGAACCGCATCCCCGACCCGGTCGACTACCTGGAGATGCGCCGCGCCACCTTCGGCTCCGACCTCACCCTCAGCCTGTGCCGGATGGGCCAGGGCCCCGCCGTACCGCCGGAGGTGTACCGCAGCGGACCCGTCCGCTCACTGGAGAACGCCGCCATCGACTACGCGTGCCTCCTCAACGACGTCTTCTCGTACCAGAAGGAGATCGAGTACGAGGGCGAGATCCACAACGCGATCCTCGTCGTGCAGAACTTCTTCGGCATCGACTACCCGACTGCGCTCGACGTCGTCCACGACCTGATGACCCAGCGTATGCAGCAGTTCGAGCACGTGGCCGCGCACGAACTGCCGATCGTGTACGAGGATTTCGGGCTCTCGGAAGAGGCCAGGGAAGTCATGCGGAACTACGTGACGGACCTCCAGAACTGGCTGGCGGGCATCCTGAACTGGCATCAGAAGGTCGACCGTTACAAGGCCGAGTACCTGGCCCGCCGCGCCCACGGCTTCCTGCCGGACCGCGGACCCGCAGTGCCGGTCCTCAGCTGATCTCCCGCACCCGCGCCGCGGTCTCCTCGGCGAGCTCCCGTACGCCGTTCGCGGCGTTCTCCGAGAGCTCGCCGAGTATCGCGTCGGCGGCCGCGAGAAGTGCGCGGGCCTCCTCCGGGTGGTCCGCGTCGGCCAGGGCGCGGGTGAGCCGGTAGTGCTCCTCGGCGATGAAGCGGCCGAGGTTCACGCACTCCCAGTGCCGCAAGGTGTCGTCCCCGGGCGCGGCCAGGGTGTCCCGCAGGGCCGCCGACGTACCTACGGCCTCAGGCAGTTGACCGGCCACACGCTCCAGACGGGTCTGCTCCAGGCGGGCGGACACCCGGTCCCAGGCCGACTCCTGCAACGCGGCGTACAGCCGCTGGGCGCGCAGTGCCTGGGTGTGGTCGTCGAGTTCCTCGAAGTCCCGGGCCAGCGCACGCAGCGGCGCGGTGGCCAGGCCGCGCGGCGCGTCGGGGCGGCGCAGTCTGCTCTGGTCCATCACGATCCCGTCCAGCTCGCGGATCAGGGCGACCCGGGCGAGTTCGGTCATGCCCTGGTCGCGGGCCAGGTCGGTCCAGGTGGACACCGGCTCGTCGGCGGGGTCGGTGCCGAACATCGAGTCGTCGAGTTCCCGCGCCCACTGGCGCAACTCGTCCGCCTCCGCGCCGGGTTCCGGCATCTCGCCGAGGCCGCAAGCGGTGTCGAAGTCCGTCTGCCGCACCTCGTGCAGCAACGGCAGGTCCCCGGTGTCTCCGCGCAGCCCCACCAGCACGGCTGCCAGCCGTAGTTCGTCCGTCATCGAGGACCGCGCCTCGTGCCGCAGCAGATGCCGCAGCAGCCCCGAGTCGTCGTCCGCGCGGTCGAACTGCGCCGCCCGCAGCGCGAGCCGCCGCCGCACCGGATCCTCAGCGACCTCCTCCCACGCCGTACGGTCGTCCGCCCGCAGCAGGGCGAGATCGGCGCGGCCGGCCGCGAGGACCGGCTCCCACAGCGCGGGGGCGGGCGGACCGATCAGCTCGTAGGCGCACCCCTCCTCGGCGTTGAGCAGCACGAAGTCCGGCTCGGTGCGCGACAGCGCGGCATGCAGCATGCCGACGAGCTCGACCGCCGAACGCTCCGGGAAGCCCAGCGCGGCACGGAGCTCGGCCCGCTCCTCGTCGATGCCGTGGTACTCGCGGATCTCCTCCTCGCTCTGTGCGACACACGCCAGGATCTTCTCCTCGCCGTCCTCCGGCGACAGACCCGTGCAGTCGTGCCAGCCCGGCAGCCCCGTCACGATGTCGAGGGCCACCTCGACACTGGACCCCAGGACGCCGGCACCGCCCTCCGAGTCGGCGTAGAGCACCGACCCGTCCGCGCACACGAAGTACGTGCCACCGGTGTCGTCCCCGGCCACCACCTCCAGCGGCCGGCCCGAGGCGAGGCGGACCTCCTCGACATGTCCGTGGGCCGCTCGGGCGAGGTCGAAGTGGAAAGGAAAGGCGGCCAGTCCGGCCAGCCGGGGGTCCTGCCGGAGCATCCGCAGCGCGCGATCGGTCATGTCACAGAACGTAACAGCCGCCACTGACAACGGACTTCCCACTTCCGGATGAGGTCTCGGAAACTTTCCGTCCGGAACGGGACAATCAGGGAACTTCGACGGTGCGGCGGGAGTCTTCCGGGGTGAGGGGAACAGACAACGAGAACACACGGGGGTGTTCGACCTTGACTGACATCATCGAGAGGCTCACGGACAGCGACAGGAAGACGGAGGAGGAGCAGCCGCTCGACACCGGCGAACTCACGCCGTACGTCGCCCCGCTGACCGTCCCGCCCGTCCTGCGCCCGACGTCCGACGACGTCCTGCAGGAGACCGAGATCGCCTTACGCCCGACCTGGGTGCGCCTGCACCCGCAGCTGCCGCCGACCCTGATGTGGGGGTACGACGGCCAGGTGCCTGGCCCCACCATCGAGGTGCGGCGCGGACAGCGCGTGCGCATCGCCTGGACCAACCGCATTCCCAAGGACGGCGAGTACCCGGTCACCGCGGTGGAGGTGCCGCTGCGCACCGACGGCCGTCCGCAGTCCACCACCGAGCCCGGCCGCGAGGGCGTCGAGCCGAACAAGGACGTCGCCGCGCTGCCCGCCTGGTCCGTCACCCATCTGCACGGCGCCCAGACGGGCGGCGGCAACGACGGCTGGGCGGACAACGCGGTCGGCTCCGGCGACGCCCAGCTCTCCGAGTACCCGAACGACCACCAGGCGGTCCAGTGGTGGTACCACGACCACGCCATGAACATCACCCGGTGGAACGTGATGACGGGCCTGTACGGCACCTACCTCGTCCGTGACGACGAGGAGGACGCCCTCCGGCTGCCGTGCGGGGAGCGGGAGATCCCGCTGCTGCTGGCCGACCGCAACCTCGACACCGACGAGGACGGCAGGCTCAACGGGCGGCTGCTGCACAAGACGGTGATCGTCCAGCAGCAGAACCCGGAGACGGGCAAGCCGGTCTCCCTCCCGTTCACCGGCCCGTACAGCACGGTCAACGGCCGCATCTGGCCGTACGCAGACGTGGACGACGCCTGGTACCGCTTCCGGCTGGTCAACGCGTCCAACGCGCGTATCTACGACCTCGTCCTGGTCGACGAGGACGACACTCCGGTCCCGGGCATCGTCCACCAGATCGGCAGCGACGGCGGACTGCTGCCGCGCCCGGTCCCGATCGACTTCGACGGCGCGCTGCCCACGCTGACCGCGGCGCCGGCCGAGCGCTTCGACCTGCTCGTCGACTTCCGTGGTCTCGCGGGCCGGCGGCTCCGCCTGGTCAACAAGGGCCGCAACCAGCCGCCGGGCGTGTCCGACCCGGCCGGTGACGTGCGCTATCCGGCAGTCATGGAGTTCCGCGTCCGCGAGAGCTGCGAGACGGACACCTTCGAGCTGCCCGAGGTGCTCTCCGGCTCCTTCCGCCGGCTCACCCACGACATCGAGCACGGCCACCGGCTGGTCGTCCTCACCCCGCCCGCCACCAAGGGAGGCGGCGGCCACCCGGAGATCTGGGAGATGACGCAGGTCGAGCATCCGGGCGACATCCAGGTCCCCACCGAGGGCGTCATCCAGGTCACCGGAGCGGACGGGAGGACGAAGACCTACCGGCGCACGGCCCGGACGTTCAACGACGGTCTGGGCTTCACCATCGCCGAGGGCAGCCACGAGCAGTGGAGCTTCCTCAACCTCGCGCCGATCGTCCACCCCATGCACATCCACCTGGCCGACTTCCAGCTGCTCGGCCGGGACGCCTATGACGTCTTGGGCTTCGACCCGGCGATCGGCGGCACCCGCGTCCCGATCCGCCACGACGCCGGCACCACGATCCCGTTGGCGCCCAACGAACTCGGCCACAAGGACGTCTTCCGGGTGCCCGGGAACCAGATGCTGCGCGTCATGGGCAGGTTCGACGGGGCGTACGGCCGGTTCATGTACCACTGCCACCTCCTCGAACACGAGGACATGGGCATGATGCGCCCCTTCGTCGTCATGCCCCCGCAGGCCCTGAAGTTCGACCACGGTGCCGGTCACGGCGGCCACGGGGCGGGACACCAGGGCTGACGGCACACCGCAGTCGGCCGGCACGCACGCGCGTGACACCCCCGGTGCCCTGAGGAGACGGACTTCCCGTTCCTGACCACTGGTCAGTCTCACTCGATCGTGGCTCGTTGTGCGCCGGTGCGAAGGGTAGTCACCAGCCGGAGGCGATCCGATGGAACAGACTGCGTTGCGACCCAAGCCCATGCCTGGTCAGGGGCCCGGCGAAGGCGAGACGACCGAACCCGGCGTACGGCGTCCGCATGCCGCGCCCCGGCGCCGTGGCCGCCGGCACACCACCCTGTTGTGCGCCCTGCTCGCCGGGACGGTCCTGGTCCTGACCGGGGTCGGCCTCGGCACCCTGGGCGCCACGGTGATCGGCATGAGCAGACTCGCCGAACTCCAGAAGCAGGCCCGGCCGAGCGCGCCCGGGAGCCCGGCCACCTCCGCGCATCCCGGTTCCTCGACACCGCCGGTCGCCTCGGCGTCCCCGGCGATCGACGCGACCCTGGGCGTGGAGGCGGTGGACGACGACGAGCCGGGCGCCCTGGTCGTCGGCGTGCACGTCCCCGGGCCGGGATACACGGCCGGCCTGGTCCGGGGCGATGTGCTCCTCGCGTTCGGCAGGACCCGCGTCGAATCGGCCGCCGACCTCGCGCGAGCCGTCGCCGGGTCCCGCCCCGGCGACGACGTCACCCTGACGGTGCGCCACCGCGACGGTGGCCGTCAGCAGCTGACGGTGGTCCCGGGCGTCCTCACCTGACCGCCCCCGCGTCCGTCCGGCAGTCCCTGAAAACCACTGGTCACGAACCGCCGGCAGGGCCACGATGACCCCATGCCGACCACTCTCCTCGCCTTCCTGGGGGCGTGCACCCTCATCGCCGCCTCGCCCGGCCCGAGCACGGTGCTGATCATCAAGCAGTCGCTGCACAGCAGGCGCTCCGGCTTCCTGACCGTGCTGGGCAACGAGACCGGCGTCTTCGTCTGGGGCGTGGTCGCCGCCCTCGGCCTGACCGCGCTGCTGACGGCCTCCGAGGTGGCGTACGACATGATGCGGGTGGTCGGCGCGGTCGTCCTCGTCGGCTTCGGCATCCAGGCGCTGCGGCAGGCCCGGCGCGCCCAGGGCGGCGAGGGCGGCGCCTGGGAGGGCGCGCCGAAGAGCGGCTGGGCCTCCTACCGAGGCGGGCTGCTGCTCAACCTCGCCAACCCCAAGGCGGCCGTCTTCGCGATGTCGTTCCTGCCGCAGTTCGTGCCGCGGGGTGCCCCGCACCTGCCTGCCATGGTGGGCCTCGCGGCGCTGTGGGCGGTCTACGAGGTCGGCTACTACGGCCTGTACGTGTGGTTCGTGGGGAGACTGAAGTCCGTGCTGTCCCGCGCGGGCGTGCGGCGCCGTCTGGAGCAGGTCTCCGGAGGCGTGCTGCTGCTCCTCGGCGTCCGTATGGCGCTGGAGGGCTGAGCCGTGCCGGAGCAGCCGTCCGCGAGTCCCGCCGACCGGCTCGCGCCGCCCCGCGCGTCCGGGCAGGATGCTGCCCGTAGTGCATTCACGCACCCAGGGAGGCCCGGATGACCGGCACCGCACCCGCGCCCTTCACCGCGGACGACTACCGGGCCCGCATGGAGCGCGCCGCGCGGGCGGCCGCCGACGCGGGCCTCGCCGGGCTCCTGGTGGCGCCCGGCCCGGACCTGGTGTGGCTCACCGGCTACGCGCCCACCGCCGAGACCGAGCGGCTCACCCTGCTGGTCCTCGTCCCCGGCCGGGATCCCGTGCTCGTCGTCCCCGCCCTGGAGGCCCCGGACGCCGCGCACGCCTCCGGCGCGCCCGGCCTGACCCTGCGCGACTGGACCGACGGCAAGGACCCCTATGCCGCCTCCGCCGCACTCCTCGACGCGAGCGGCCGGTTCGGCATCAGCGACAACGCCTGGGCGATGCACCTGCTGGCACTCCAGAGGGCGCTGCCCGGCACCTCGTACGCCTCCCTCACCGACGCCCTGCCGATGCTGCGCGCCGTCAAGGACGCCGCCGAACTGGAGCTGATGGCGGCCGCGGGTGCGGCCGCGGACGCAACGTTCGAGGAGATCCGGAAGGTTCCCTTCGGCGGTCGCCGTGAGTCCGAGGTCGCCGCCGACCTCGCCGAACTGCTGCGCCGCTTCGGCCACTCCCAGGTCGACTTCACGATCGTCGCCTCCGGACCCAACGGCGCCAATCCGCACCACGAGGTGGGCGACCGGCTGATCGAGGACGGCGACATGGTCGTCCTCGACTTCGGCGGTCTGAAGGACGGCTACGGCTCCGACACCTCCCGCACGGTCCACGTCGGCGAACCCACCGAGGAGGAGCGCCGGGTCCACGATCTGGTCCGCGAGGCCCAGGAGGCGGGCTTCCGGGCGGTGCGGCCGGGCGTCGCCTGCCAGGAGGTCGACCGGGCCGCCCGCGCGGTCATCGCGGACGCCGGATACGGCGAGTACTTCATCCACCGCACCGGTCACGGCATCGGCGTCACCACGCACGAGCCGCCGTACATGATCGAGGGCGAGGAGCAGCCGCTCGTGCCCGGCATGTGCTTCTCCGTGGAGCCCGGGGTGTATCTGCCCGGCCGCTTCGGAGTGCGGATCGAGGACATCGTGACGGTCACCGAGGACGGCGGCCGGCGGCTCAACGACACGACCCGCGAGCTGGTCATAGTCGGCTGACCCGCCGACCGATCCCGGCGCACGGAGCCCCCGTAGACCCCCGAGCGACAACGGCGCGACCATGACCCAGGCACCGACACCCACCGCGGACACCGTCCGCCGACTGGTCCGTTCCCTGCTCAAGGAGGGCGTGGACGACTCGGCGGGCCCCGAGGTCCGGCCCGCCGTCCCGGGCGCCGAACCCGCCACCTGGTGGGTCGGCAACCGCCATGTGCTGCGCCTGGCCCGCGACCGCGAGGCGGCCGCACGCCTGCGCCGCGAACTGCGCCTGCGCGACCTCGTCCGGTCGCACGTCCCGGTCACGGTGCCGACGAGCGTCGCCTACGGCGAGTGGGCGCCCGGGCTGAGCTACACCCTGGACACCAAGGTCCCCGGCGGGTCCGGCGCGGAGCACGACGTCTCCGCGGTCGGGGAGGCCGACCTGGCCGGGCTGCTGACGGGGCTGCGGGAGGTCCCGGTGCGGCAGGCCGAGACGCTCGGCGTGCCGCGGGCCGCACAGCGTCCGCTGGACGCCCTGCGCCGCAGCGCCGAGAGCGCCGCCGCGCGGCTGGCCGACGCCGACGAGTTCGACGCCACCAGGCTGCGCCAGCTCACGCAGCCGGCCGCCGTACAGCTCGCCGCCCAGCCCGGCACCGCCGTCCTCGTCCAGCACGCCCTCACCGGCGACCACCTCGTCGTCAGCGCCGACGGCCGGGTGCGCGGCGTCCTCGGCTGGGCCGACACCGTCCTCGGTGACCCCGCCGAGGACATCGCGGGCCTTGCCCGTGCCGTCGGCTCCCCGGCCGCCGTCCGCGCCGCCACCCTCGCCGGCTACGGCGCCCGCCCCTGTCTGCGCGGCCTGTGGCTGGCCCGCTGCGACACCGTGCTGCACCTCGCGGCCCGTCTCGACGGCAAGGGCGGGACACCCCTCGCACAGCTGCGGACACAGCTGCACCACGCCTGGGAGGCGATCCTGCTGGAGCGCGTGACGGAGCTCAGGGAGGACGACGAAGGGGACGACGAGCTCTAGAACCCGCCCCGGTTCAGCCCTGCAGCAGCACCACGCACGACTCCCCGGGCACCTGCAGCACCCCGTCCGCGCCCGGCGCCTCCACCGGATCCCAGGCCGCCAGTACGTCCGCCTTGCGCGGCCCCAGCGGGATCGCGGCCGGCTCCTTGGCGAGGTTGACGGCCACGCGTACGTCACCGCGGCGGAAGGCGAGCCACCGCTCGCGCTCGTCGTAGGCAACCTTGGTGTCGGCGAGGTCGGGATCGGTGAGGTCGGGCTGCTCGTGGCGCAGGGCGATGAGGCGGCGGTACCAGGCCAGCACGCGCGCGTGGGGCTCGCCGTCGAGCTCGGACCAGTCGAGGCAGGAGCGGTCCCGGGTCGCCGGGTCCTGCGGGTCGGGCACGTCCTCCTCGGCCCAGCCGTGCGCCGCGAACTCCCGCCGTCTGCCGCGCCGTACCGCCTCGGCGAGCTCCGGATCGGTGTGGTCGGTGAAGAACTGCCAGGGCGTCCCCGCGGCCCACTCCTCGCCCATGAACAGCATCGGCGTGAACGGCGCGGTCAGGGTGAGCGTGGCCGCGCAGGCCAGCAGGCCGGGGGAGAGCGTCGCCGCGAGCCGGTCGCCCTGGGCCCGGTTGCCGACCTGGTCGTGGGTCTGGCCGTAGCCGAGGAGGCGGTGCGCCGCGACGCGCGTACGGTCCAGGGGGCGCCCGTGCCGGCGGCCCCGGAAGCTGGAGAACGTACCGTCGTGGAAGTAGCCGCCGGTCAGGGTCTTGGCGAGGCCGGCCATGGGGGCGCGCGCGAAGTCGGCGTAATAGCCCTGGGACTCGCCGGTCAGCGCCACGTGCAGGGTGTGGTGGAAGTCGTCGTTCCACTGCGCGTGCAGCCCGAGGCCGCCCTCCTCGCGCGCGGTGATGAGCCGGGGATCGTTCAGGTCCGACTCGGCGATCAGGGACAGCGGCCGGCCCAGGTCGGCGGCGAGCGCGTCGACGGCGGTCGACAACTCCTCCAGGAAGTGGCACGCGCGCGTGTCCTTCAGCGCGTGCACCGCGTCCAGCCGGAGCCCGTCGATCCGGTAGTCCCGCAGCCAGGCCAGCGCGCTCTGAACGAGATACGCGCGCACCTCGTCCGAACCGGGCGCGTCCAGGTTGACGGCGGCACCCCAGGGCGTCTGATGCGTGTCCGTGAGATAGGGGCCGAAGACGGGCAGATGGTTGCCGGACGGGCCGAAGTGGTTGTGGACGACGTCGAGGACCACGCCCAGGCCCAGTTCGTGCGCCCGGTCGACGAAGCGTTTCAGCGCCTCGGGGCCGCCGTACGGCTCGTGCACGGCCCACAGCGAGACACCCTCGTAGCCCCAGCCGTGCCGCCCGGGGAACGGGCTCAGGGGCATCAACTCGACATGTGTGATGCCCAGTTCGGCCAGATGCTCCAGCCGCTCGGCGGCCGCGTCCAGCGTGCCCTCGCGGGTGTACGTGCCCACGTGCAGCTCGTACAGCACGGCGCCGGGCAGCGGCCTGCCCGCCCACTCGGTACGCCATGCGTAGGTGTCGTGGTCGACGACCGCGCTCAGCCCGTCCGGTCCTTCCGGTTGCCGCAGCGAGCGCGGATCGGGCAGCACGGGACCGTCGTCGAGCGCGAAGCCGTACCGTGTTCCGTCCCGAGCCTCTGCCTCCCCCCACCACCATCCCGCGCGATCGGGATCGCGCTCCAACGCGCGCGTGGCGCCCTCGCAATGGAGTGCCACACGGTCGGCCTTCGGTGCCCACACCTCGAACTGCACGGACGGTTCCCCTTCGTCTGCTCACCGTGATGTAGCCCGTCCATGGTGCTTCAAACGAGATCAATCCGCTTTTGAATCTTCCCTTTTGCGGCGGGTGTCGCGGCGGCCCGGCCGGGCACGCGCGCGCGGCGGCCGTTTCCCCGTTTTCTGGACACCCGGGGTCCACTGACCGACAATCAGCACCGTGACGTCGTCTTTCGAGTTCAACACGTACCCCGCGCGGCTTTCCGACGCGGAGCGCGACAAGGCGCTGAAGGTGCTGCGTGACGGCGTCGCCATGGGGCGGCTGTCGCACGACACGTTCGTACGGCGCATGGAACTGGCCCTCTCCGCCCGCCGCGCGGACGAGCTCGCCGTGCTCACCGCCGACCTGCCCTCGGAGAGCCGGCTGTCGCGCGTGGTGTTCGGCACCGTCGAGGCGCTTTCCGGCTTCACCGTACGGCTGCGCAGGGCCTGGCAGGCCGAGCGGCTGCCCAAGCTGCTGCTGCCCCACCCCACGAGCGGCCATCCGCTGCGCATAGGCCGCGACCCCGCCAACGGACTGCGGCTGACCCACGAGACGGTGTCCCGGGTGCACGCCGAACTGAGCCATCAGGGCGGCTTCTGGGTCCTGCGGGACCTCGGCTCCACCAACGGCACCACGGTGAACGGGCGGCGGGTCATCGGCGCCGTCATGGTCCGCGAGGGCGACCAGGTCGGCTTCGGCCGGATGTCGTTCCGCCTGGACGTGCACTGAGCCCTCGGGCGGCCCGTACCGGCGCTCGACCGGATCTGTCGAGGTAAGTCCCTTTGCCTTTCACGGTGTTGACGTACCCGACAACTCGTGACTGACTGTGCGTACACCATGCACACCAGGTGAACCGACGGCACCACATTGTGGAGGTGTGCCCTGCCGCCACTCCTCCGCTACCTGACCGTCGACGAGCTCGGCGCCCGGGCGGCCGCACTCGTCGCCCGCCGCCCCCGTGACACCCGATTGCGCCGTGTGGGCACGTCCCGCGCGGGCACACCGCTGTGGCTGCTGTCCGTGGGCCACGGCAGCCGGCAGGCCCTGGTCGTGGCGGGCCCGCACGCCAACGAGCCGGTCGGCGGCGGCACCGTGCTGCGGCTGGCGGAACGGGTGCTCGCCGACCCCCGCCTGCACGAGGGCGCCGACGCCACCTGGAACCTGCTGCTGTGCCTCGACCCCGACGGCCTGCGCCGCAACGAGGGCTGGCTGCGCGGCCCGTACGCCCTCGGCGGCTACTTCCGGCACTTCTTCCGGCCGGGCTTCCTGGAACAGCCCGAATGGCTGCCCGACGGCGCGGACGCCGTCACGCTGCCCGAGACCCGCGCCCTGCTCGACCTCCAGGACGAACTGCGGCCCTTCCTGCAGTGCTCGCTGCACGGCGTCGACGTCGGCGGCGGCTTCGTCGAGCTCACCCACGACCTGCCCGGCCTCGCCCAGCGCGTCGCGCACTCCGCGGCCCGCCTCGGCATCCCACGCGAGCTCGGCCCCTACGACACCCTGTACTGGCCGGAGCTCGGACCCGCCGTCTACCGGATCCCCAGGCCCCGCCGGGGCGATCTGGCCGCAGCGATCACCGAGGCGGCCGTGGAGTCGACCTGGTTCCATCCGCACCGGCACGGCACGGTCACGGCGGTCGTCGAGGCCCCGATGTGGGGTGTCGCCGCGGTGGAGGACGGGGCGCGCCCCGCAGATGAGGAAACGGTCCTGCGGATGGTGAGCCACACGCTCCGCCATGACACCGGCGTCCTGCAACGACTGCTGGAGCGCATACGCCCGCACCTTCCGGCCGGGCCGGAGACGGCCCGGCTGCTCGCACCGGTCGACGACTATTTACTGGTCTGCCCGGGACTCGCCGACACCTGGGACCCCGACCTCGAGGACCCCGTCGGCGCCCATCCCCTCCCGCCCCTCAGCACCGCCCACCTCGCCGCCCTGCGCATCGCGGGACGGCGGCTCGCCCTGCGCACCGCAGGGCTGCTGCACCAGCTCGTGACCGCCGCCGGACGCGATCCGGCCGGGGCGCTGCCGGAGCTGGACCGGCTCATCGACGAGTGGTGCGACGACTACCGGGACGGCTGCGGAGCACGCTGGATCCCCGTCGCCCGCCAGGTGGAGTACCAGGCGCGGGTGGTCCTCGCCGCGTTCGAACTCGCCGGACGCCACGCACCCGCGTGCTCCCGTTCGGGTGAGCCGGGGTGGAATGCCGGGGCCGCCGTGCCGATACACCGGGAATGACGCGAAGCATCTCAGCGGTACGAGGCGGTCTGCTCGCGGCAGCCGCCGCCCTCGCCCTCGGCGCGACCACGCCACCGGCGACGGCACAGGACTCCGACACCGGCAACTGGCTCTTCGTCACGGTCACCCGCGGCGACGGCCGCCACGGCGGGACGCCCGGCA
Source organism: Streptomyces coerulescens (assembly GCF_042657965.1). Classification (NCBI taxonomy): domain Bacteria; kingdom Bacillati; phylum Actinomycetota; class Actinomycetes; order Kitasatosporales; family Streptomycetaceae; genus Streptomyces; species Streptomyces coerulescens. Next base: position 1,076,636 of record NZ_JBHSKM010000002.1, on the reverse strand, counting down.
CCCTGCTGCTGTGCGACCCGCCGCAGGGTCACGCGCACGCCGCCGAGGCCTGCGCGGACCTCGACCGGGTGGGCGGCGACATCAGCCGGCTCCGGCAGAAGGACGCCTTCTGCCCCATGATCTACGCGCCGGTGACCGCCCACGCGCGCGGGGAGTGGAACGGGCACCCGGTCGACTACAGGGAGACCTTCTCCAACGGGTGCGGGCTGGCGACGCAGACGGGATCGGTGTTCGCTGTGGACGGCTGACGCCGAACCTCACGGGTTGCCAGGGCACAGGGCCGCACGCGCGCGTGCGGCGGCTCACTCAGGCCGCCCTCCCGCGCGCGTGCAGCGCCGCCGCGACGACCGTGCGGGACTGGTGCTCGACCTGGTGCTCCAAGGGCACCCAGCGGGCGCGGAAACGTTCCGCGAAGGCGTCGCTCCAGGTCGCCACGAGGTGTTCCAGGCGCTGTGCCCCGCTGTCGTCGGTCTCGTGCAGGACCCGCAGCAGCATGGCCGCCGCCCGCAGCGGCAGCCGGCGCCCGAAGGCGTCCACGCTCCCCACGTACGCCATCGTGTCGTCGGCGGGCGGTGTGTGCGTCCAGTCGGCGGCCAGCCCCGGCACCAGTTCCAGCGCCCACGTCGCGGCACGCAACAGGGGCCCGTCGACGCCGTCCAGCCGGGGGAGCGCCTCGGTCAGCACCCGCTCCACCTCCCGCGCGTCCCGCCGCAGCCGGGCCGCCAGCCGGCGCATCGCCCCGGCCGGGTCGGGATGCGGCGCCGGGTCGTCCACCAGGTCGCTCGCCCACATCGGCACCTCGACGACCGCGGTGAGCCCGCCGTAGCGGTGCACGTGGTACCAGGTGCTGCTGCGCGCGTCGTCCGGCATGCTCGGGTACGCCGCGCCCGCGCCCGGCGCCGGCATCACATGCACCCCGGGTCCGGACGCAGGCCAGCCCGCCGCGTCCGAGGCGCCGGTCTCCACCGGGATGTGCAGCTCCGCCGCCGACTTCGCGAACGGCTCCGCGAGCCCGGGGACGTCCTTGGTCAACTGCACCCAGCTGCCGCCCAGATCCGTGCCGTGCAGAGTCACCTGGAGATAGGGCCGCAGCTCGTCGATGACCCGGGTCAGCGCACGCGTCTCGGGCGGCAGCCGGCCCGGCGGCAGCGCGGCCGGAGCCCACTCCGGCTGCTCGGGCGCCGCCGGCCGGAAGAAGCCGAGGTGGTAGTCGAACAGGGTGCGGGGAGCCGGGGTGACATGCAGGCTCGCCCCGTCGGGATCGGCGCACAGCAGGAAGTGCCAGGAGGTGTCCGCCCGCAACTCCCGCTCGCGCAGCACCCGTTCGGCGACGGCGAGGAGGGTCGGGCCGCCGGTCGGTTCATTGGCGTGTGCCCCCGCGACCACCAGGACGGCGCGCCGGGCCTGGCCGATGGACAGCAGATGCAGGGGTCTGCCGGCCCGGGAGAGCCCCACCTGTCTCAGGGTGCACAGGGCGGGTCGGTGGGCGGCCAGTGCACGGGCGGACAGCACCAGTTCGGCAAGGGAGGGGTAGCGCAGCTCCGGCAGGAGACTCACCCCCGTCATGTCCGCCCGGCTTCGCAATCCGCAGTACCCCATGGTCTGGTTTAGGTGTCAAGGAGTTGACGGGGGAGCCTCCCGGGGGCGCCCAGTTGCATTCGACGCCGGCAGGGCGGGGCGGTCGGTTTCAGGGGGAGTGCCGGGTCTGTCCGGGCGGTGGACCATACGGCGTCCGCCTGCGCTTATGGGCGCCGGGCGCATGGGAGTGCGGGCCGCCTCGCCCGCTCGTCACCGTGCGCCGATCGTCGTATACGACCCTCCGGCGTGTGCGCGGGCCCGAGCCGGTCGCGGGCAGGTACCGGCGGCGCGCGTGAGAGCCGTGCACGCCCGGAGCGCGCACGGCCGCCCCCACCGGCCACCGCCGGCGCCCACCCCTCACTCGACGACCGTCGGCCACCGCCCGCGCCCACCCCTCACTCCGACGACCCGTCCCCGACCCGCTCCAGCAGCACCACCGGAAGCCGCTCGAACAGCTCCTCCACGCGCGCGTGCCCACTGAACTCGCGCTCCGGGGCAAGGACGTCCGCCCACCGCCCCGGAGGCAGCGGCAGCAGCGTCTCGCGCCAGCCGCCCGACCGCGTCAGCCGCAGCGACAGCCGCGTCACGGCGGTGAGGACCGCTCCGGACCGCACGAAAGCCACACAGTGACCGGACGCCGGCCCCTGGGCGGTGAGGGGTGTGTACGACGCCGAGTCACCGAACACCTCGGGGCGCCGCGAGCGCAGCCGCAGCGCCGCCGCCGTCACCGCGCCCTTGTCGCCCGGGTCCTCGTGCGGGAAGTGCACGGCCCTGCGATTGTCCGGGTCGACCAGTGCCCGGTACTCGCCCTCCGTGCCCTGGTAGACGTCCGGGACGCCCGGCATCGTCAGGTGGACCAGCGCCATGCCGAGCAGGTTCGCCCGGATGTGCGGCTCCAGACGGCTCCGGAAGGCCGCCACCGGCTCGCCCGGCGCCCCGCACGGGCCCGCCGCGACGAACGCCGCCACCGCCTCCTCGTACGGCGGCTCCTGCTCCGTCCAGGACGTGAACAGCCCGGCCTCGCGCACATGCTTCAGCAGCGCCCCCTGCACGCGCTCGACGGCCGCCTCGCCCAGCCCGAACACCGTCTGCCAGGCGGCCCACGCCAGTTGCGCGTCCGGCACGCCCTCGCCGTCGCGAGTCACCTCGGCCAGGACGTCCGCCCAGCGCTGCGGGCACTCGGTGAGCACGGCCAGTGCGGCCCGTACGTCGGCGCTGCGCTTGGTGTCGTGCGTCGACACGACGGTGCCGGTCGCGGGCCAGTCGCGCTGCACGCGCGCGCAGTACGCGTGGAACTCCTCGGGCGGGACGGCGGGGCTCCCCGGGTTCCCGCCCACCTCGGTCGCCGACAGCAGCGGCACATAGCGGTAGAACGCCGTGTCCTCCACGGACTTGGCCCGCAGCGCCGACGCCGTCTGCGCGAACCGCGTCCGGAACTCCAGCTCGTCCGGCCCGTCCCCGGCCCGCCCGAGCACCAGATCGCGTACGACGTCGACCGCGCCGGCCTCCTCGGGCACGACGAAGGCGAGCCGGGCCTCGGCCGCGGCCTCCTCGGTGACCACACGGGACGCGTCACCGGAAGAGTAGGGCCGGTACACCTCCAGCCGGACCAGGAGTTCCTGGAGCGCGGTCCGCAGCGCCCAGGGCGCCCGGTCGCGCAGCGCGGGCTCCGGGGACGTCGTGCACACCCGGCTCGCGACCCGCGTCAGCCGGTCGACCTCCGCGGCCAGCTCGTGCGTGAGCACCTTGTACGCCGCCCGCCGCACCGTCGCCTCCCAGTCGCCGCCGCGGTCCGTCTGCGGGGCCGCGAACCGCCGGTACAGGCCGAGGAGTTCACCGAAGCCGGCCGGGTCGGTGAACAGGCCGTCGATGTGCCGCAGGGCGTCGTAGCCGGTGGTGCCCGCGACCGGCCAGGAGGCGGGCAGCTGCTCACCGTCCGAGAGGATCTTCTCGACGACGGTCCAGCGCCCACCGGTCGCCTCGTGCAGCTGCCGGAGGTAGCCGTCGGGGTCGGCGAGGCCGTCGGGGTGGTCGATGCGCAGCCCGTCGATCACGCCCTCGTGCAGCAGCTGGAGGATCTTCGCATGCGTGGCGTCGAACACCTCCGGGTCCTCCACCCGCACGCCGATCAGTTCCGAGATGCTGAAGAACCGCCGGTAATTCAGCTCCGTGCGGGCCAGCCGCCACCACACCGGGCGGTAGAACTGGGCGTCCAGGAGCTCGGGCAGCGGCAGTTCCGCGGTGCCCTCGCGCAGTGGGAGGACATGGTCGTAGTAGCGCAGAACCTCGCCGTCCACCTCCAGCCGGTCCAGTTCCTCGCCGAGCGGGTGCCCCAGCACCGGCAGCAGCACCCGGCCGCCCTGCGCCTCCCAGTCGATGTCGAACCAGCGCGCGTACGGCGACTTGGGGCCCTCGCGCAGCACCTCCCACAGGGCGTGGTTGTGACGCGGGGACATGGCCATGTGGTTCGGCACGAGGTCCACCACCAGGCCCAGACCGTGCTCCCGCGCGGTGCGGGCCAGCGCGCGCAGCCCCTCCTCGCCGCCCAGTTCCTCGCGCACGCGCGCGTGATCCACGACGTCGTATCCGTGCCCGGAGCCCGGAACCGCCTCCAGGACGGGGGACAGATGCAGATGCGAGACGCCGAGCGAGGCCAGATACGGCACGGCCGCCGCGGCGGCCCCGAACGGGAACGCGGGCTGCAGCTGCAACCGGTAGGTGGCGGTCGGCACCATCGGGTCAGGTCGCTCAGGTGTCATGGAAACGTACGTACCCGCCCTGCCGCCCTTGGTGTCATCGTCCCCTCCACGTGGGCCCACCATGGGAGTGATGGGCACGGAAGCGACGGTGGGCCCGGAGGCGTACGCCGGACGCGCCGCCGAAGGCCACCTCCACGCGCGCGTGCCCGACCGGAGGCCGGGCACGCCGTCCTAGACCGGCCGCTGCAGCACCGTAAGGCTGCGGTCCACCAGCGTCAGCCGGTCGCCGGCCTGCACCTTCGCCCCTGTCCCCGGCGGTACCCCGTCCGCGCGGGCGGTGTCGACGACCACCTGCCACTGACGGCCGTGATTGACCGGCACGACGAAGTCGAGGGTCTTGGGGGAGGCGTTGAACATCAGCAGGAACGAGTCGTCCGCGATGCGTTCCCCGCGCGCCCCCGGCTCCGAGATCGCGTTGCCGTTGAGGAAGACCGTCAGCGCCGACGCCTGCGCCCGGTCCCAGTCCCGCTGGATCATCTCCTTGCCCTGCGGAGTGAACCAGGCGATGTCCGACAGGTCGTCGTGCGTGCCCTCGACGGGCCGCCCGTGGAAGAAGCGCCGCCGGCGGAAGACCGGATGATCCCGCCGCAGCCACACCATCGCGCGCGTGAACGCCAGCAGCTCGCGGGGGAGGCCGTCCGCGTCGTCGTCCCCGTGCTCGGGCCACCGCACCCACGCCAGCTCGCTGTCCTGGCAGTACGCGTTGTTGTTGCCGCGCTGGGTGCGCGCGAACTCGTCGCCGTGGCTGATCATCGGCACGCCCTGGGACAGCATCAGCGTCGCGACGAAGTTGCGCATCTGGCGGGCGCGCAGTTCGAGGACCCCCGGGTCGTCGGTCTCGCCCTCGGTGCCGCAGTTCCAGGAGCGGTTGTGGCTCTCGCCGTCGCGGTTGTCCTCGCCGTTGGCGTGGTTGTGCTTGTCGTCGTACGAGACGAGGTCGTGCAGCGTGAACCCGTCGTGGCAGGTCACGAAGTTGATGGAGGCCAGCGGGCGCCGCCCGTCGTCCTGGTACAGGTCGGACGAGCCGGTCAGCCGCGACGCGAACTCCGCCAGCGCACGCGGCTCGCCGCGCCACAGGTCCCGTACGGTGTCGCGGTACTTGCCGTTCCACTCGGTCCACAGCGGCGGAAAGTTGCCCACCTGGTAGCCGCCCTCGCCCACGTCCCACGGCTCGGCGATCAGCTTCACCTGGGAGACCACCGGGTCCTGCTGCACCAGGTCGAAGAACGACGACAGCCGGTCCACCTCGTGGAACTGGCGGGCCAGGGTGGCCGCGAGATCGAAGCGGAATCCGTCGACGTGCATCTCGGTGACCCAGTACCGCAGCGAGTCCATGATCAGCTGGAGGACGTGCGGGGACCGCATGAGCAGCGAGTTCCCGGTCCCCGTGGTGTCCATGTAGTAGCGCGGGTCGTCGGTGAGCCGGTAGTACTGCGGGTTGTCCAGGCCCCGGAAGGACAGCGTGGGACCCAGGTGGTTGCCCTCGGCGGTGTGGTTGTAGACCACGTCGAGGATGACCTCGATGCCGGCTTCGTGCAGCGCGCGCACCGCCGACTTGAACTCCAGGACCTGCTGACCGCGGTCGCCCCAGGAGGCGTACGCGTTGTGCGGGGCGAAGAAGCCCAGGGTGTTGTAGCCCCAGTAGTTGTTCAGGCCCATGTCGACCAGGCGGTGGTCGTTCACGAACTGGTGGACCGGCATCAGCTCGAGCGCCGTCACACCCAGCTCGGTGAGGTGCTCGATGACCGCCGGGTGCGCGAGGGCGGCGTAGGTGCCGCGCAGTTCCTCGGGCAGCCCCGGGTGGCGCATGGTGAGGCCCTTCACATGGGCCTCGTAGATCACCGTGTGGTGGTACTCGGTGCGCGGACGGCGGTCGTCGCCCCAGTCGAAGTACGGGTTGACCACGACCGACGACATCGTGTGCGGCGCCGAGTCCAGGTCGTTGCGCCGGTCGGGCGCGTCGAAGTGGTAGCCGTACACCTCCTCGCCCCAGCGGATCGAGCCGCTGATCGCCTTGGCGTACGGATCGAGCAGGAGCTTCGCGGAGTTGCAGCGCAGACCCCGCTCCGGGGCGTACGGGCCGTGCACCCGGAAGCCGTAGCGCTGTCCCGGCATGACACCCGGCACGTACGCGTGCCGCACGAAGGCGTCGCTCTCCCGCAGTTCCACCGCCGTCTCCGAGCCGTCGTCGTGCAGCAGACACAGCTCTACTCGGTCCGCGGCCTCCGTGAAGACCGCGAAATTCGTGCCGGCGCCGTCGTAGGTGGCACCGAGTGGATATGCCTCTCCAGGCCAGACCTGCATGGACACGACTCTTTCAGCTGGAGCGCGCCGCCGGGGGCGCCTTGACGTCGAGTCTCCCCGAAAGTGATGGAACCACCTATGACTTACGTCCCTCTTAGCGGGCGACCAGTGCAGACGCGGGTACGCCGGCAAGGGCGTACCGGTGGGCCGATTCGTACTCCCGGAGACGTACGGGGAGTAGGGGGAAGATGTGCGCAAGATAGTGCACCGCCATCTGGGCAAGGTGGTGGCAGGTGCGGCCATCGCGGTGGCCGGAACGGCCGTGATGGTCGGAATCACCCTGCCGGGGACGGCGGGGGCCGACGAAACGGGAGGGAACAACGGCGGCCAGGCGGCTCAGCAGGCCGCCCAGGGGCAGGGTGCCGGCGCGGTGCCGCCGGGCGTCGTCGAACAGGCCCCGAACGAGGGTGACAAGGGCACGGGCACCGACCCGCTGACCGACGACGAGATGGACCGGGCCGCACAGCTCGCGGCGAGCCCGCAGATGCGCAGCGCCGGCGAGGACGTCGACGGCGGCCGCGGACCGCAGCGCCTCGGCGTCGACCTCGCCGAGCCGGAAGCCGGAGAGCAGGGCGGCGCGAGCGCGCCGCGCCGGGCCGAGGTGTCGTTCTACGACTACAAGTCCGACGCGCTCGTCACCAGGACCGTCAATCTCGACACCGGGAAGGTCGAGGAGACCTCCACCGAGCACGGCGTCCAGCCGCCGCTGAGCCGTGACGAGTACGCCGAGGCGGCGAAGATCCTGATCGCCGACCCGCTGGGCGCGGACATGAAGGCGGACTTCAAGGACGCCACCGACAAGGAGCTCACCTCCCCGGAGCAGCTCCTGCTCAACGGCGCCGTGTACCGCGCCACTGCGGGCGCCCAGCCCGCCGTGCTCGACAAGTGCGGCGAACACCGCTGCGTGCGGCTGTTCCCGAAGGTCAAGAACGGGCCCTGGATCGACGCCCGCTCCTTCGTGATCGACCTGAGTGCCCGCAAGGTCGCCAAGCTCGACCTGCGCTGAGCCGCACTCGGTTCGCTTTTCCCACTCGCACACCACATACCTGCACCTCACGTACTTGCACCTCCTGTAAGGGAGTCACTTCTTCATGCGCGTAGAGAGTTCGAACAGCGGCCTCGGGCCGCGGAGAATGAGCCGTGCCCGCAGGGGCGCCGCCGTGGGCGTGTCCCTGGCCGCGCTGGCCGCCGGCGCGACCACCGGCGCCGGGCCCGCCTCCGCCCAGCCGAAGAACGCCCCGGCCCCGGCCGCCGACTGCAGCGCCGCCTACCGCATCGAGCAGAAGCTCACCGGCGGCACCACCTGGCGGATGTGCTGGCGCTACGACGGCAAGGCCGGGCTCGTCCTGGAGAAGATCTCCTATCAGCCCAAGGGCGAGACCAAGCCGATCAAGGTCCTCAACAGCGCCCGGCTCGGCCAGATCCACGTCCCGTACGACGACGGCAGCGTCGAGTACGACGACCTGACGGGCTTCGGCTTCGCGCAGGGCCTGATGAACCTCGACCCCGGCGAGTGTCCCGGCGGCACCATCAAGACCGTCAAGGTCCCCGAGGCCTGGCAGGACCCGAACGTCAAGGGCCTGTGCACCACGACCCGCGCGCGGGGACACGCCTACCGTATGCAGGGCGACACCGCAAACAAGGTCTACCAGGCCCAGAGCAAGGACCTGCTCGTCTACACGGTCAACCAGGTCGGTTGGTACGAGTACATGACCGAGTGGCGCTTCCAGGACGACGGCACGGTCACCATGAACGTCGGCGCCACCGGAAGCCTGTCGTACGACGACTACGACGCCGGCGACGGCCGCGGCTGGCCCATCGGCAAGGGCGACCGGGCCAAGGCCACCAGCCACAGCCACAACGTCTTCTGGCGCCTCGACTTCGGCCTGGACGGCTCCACCAAGAACCGTGTCGAGCAGTACGACTCGACGGTGACCGCGCCCGCCGCCGGTGACCGCGCCCCGAAGACCAAGACCACCGTCACCAAGGTCGGCAAGGAGCTCGCGGGCGACGCCAAGGCCTACCGCTGGTGGCGCATGGTGAGCGCGACCGGCAAGAACAAGGACGGCCACGCGCGCTCGTACGAGATCGTCCCCGGCGCGACCACGAAGTACCCGGGCCGCAGCTTCACCAAGCACGACGTGTACTTCACCGAGTACGACAAGTGCGAGAAGTTCGCGACCAACAACCCCGGTTGCGGCAACGGCCACCCCAAGTCCGTGGACAAGTGGGTGGGCGGCCAGGCCCTCAAGCACCCGATCACCTGGATGAACGTGGGCTTCCACCACATCGCCCGGGACGAGGACCAGCAGCCCATGCCCGTCCACTGGCAGGGATTCTCCATTGTCCCGCGTGATGTGACGGCTATGAATCCGCTCACTCCGAGCGAGCTCGCCTGGCAGAACGGGCACTGGCAGCCTCGTAGTTGAGAAACGACCCTGTCCATCCGGCTGCACCGCCCACCGCTCCCGGAGTACCCTTCCTTGATCGTTGGGACGGGGAGTGCTCGGGGGAGCGGAAGGCGGTGCGCGGGTGGGCTCGGGAGGGCTGGAGTTGCCCCCTGGTGACGAGGGTCACGAGGGGAACTCCACAGAGGTCCCACCCGGCACGGTGTCCCTGGCCCGGCCGATGGAGACGAGTTCCATCGGCCCGGAGCTGGACTGGGACCCCGACGCCTGGCGCGAGGTGCGTACGCGCGCCCAACGAGCGGGCCGGGCCTACATCTGGCTGAACCTCGTCGAGCAGCGGCTGCGCGCGGTCGTGGCCGCTGTTCTGCGCCCCATCTACGAACCCGTCCACGGCGACGAGTGGGTCGTCGCCGCGGCCGGCCCGGCCGGCCAGGAGTGGGTGCAGCGCGCGGTCGCCGTACGCGAGGTCAGCCGCCGCAAGGGGTATCTGCTGGACCCCGCCGACGACAACGTCCTCAGCTTTCTGACGCTGCCGCAGCTGCGTGAGCTGATGGTGCAGCACTGGCCGTGCTTCGAGCCGTACGTCGACGACCGCCGCGACGTCGAACTCGCCCTGGACGAACTCGAAGTGAGCCGCAACGTCGTCTCGCGCAACCGGGCCCTGTCCGAGGCGGTCCTCAACCAGGCCGAGCGTGCTTCGGCGCGGCTGCTGGAGGTTCTCGGCGGCAGTGGCGACGTGCCGTCGGCGCGCCGGCTGCCCATCGACGCGGTCGAGGACCTGGTCGGCGACCGCTACGCCGACGTGGTCGCCGTGCACCCCGACCGGGTACGGCTGCTGCGCCAGTTCCCGGCCGAGGACATCTTCGGCGGCGCCCGCCGGGTCGACGCCATAGGCATCGGCCTCAACCTTCTCGTGCAGAACTTCTCCGGGCGCCGTCTGGTGCGCCTCGCCGAGTCCGGCTGCCGGGTGCGGCTGCTGTTCCTGAACCCGGCCTCCAGCGCGGTCAAGCGGCGCGAGCGCGAACTCGGCATCAAGCGGGGCGAGCTGAGCCGCGCGGTCGAGATGAACATCCTGCACATGCGCCGGGTGCGGTCCCGGCTGCGCGACCCCGGCGCCTTCGAGATCCAGGTCTTCGATGAGACGCCCCGCTTCACGGCGTACCTCGTCGACGGTGACGGCGCCGACGGAGTGGCGGTCGTACAGAGCTATCTGCGGCGGACGCGCGGGCTGGAGGCGCCGGTGCTGGTGCTGCGCAACGGGCACAGAGTGGTCAAGTCGGACGGGATCGACGAAGGCGGGCTCTTCCCGACCTATCGCGAGGAGTTCGAACTCATGTGGGCGGATTCGCGGCCGGTGTCCTGAACTGTCCCGAGGTGGCCGACGGCTGCCCACGACCGTCCCCCGGCCTTGGGGGCGCACAAGCGGAATGCGGTCCTCTGATTGTCAGTGGCACATGGGAAGGTGGAGACCACTGGGGGAACGCACCACCAAGAAGGGGGACCGCCCATGGGCTGGCACCGTGAGCTGCTGATCGGCTTCGACCTGGAGACGACCGGTACGGATCCGCGCGAGGCGCGCATCGTCACCGGCGCCGTGATCGAGGTCAGGGACGGGCAGCCCATCGGGCACAAGGAGTGGCTGGCGGACCCGGGCGTGGAGATCCCGGCGGACGCGGTCGCCGTCCACGGCATCAGCAACGAACGCGCGGCCGCCGAGGGCCGCCCCGCCGACCAGGTGGCGAACGCCATCGCGGACGTCCTGGTCACCTACTGGAACACGGGCGTACCGGTCGTCGCGTACAACGCCGCCTTCGATCTGAGCCTGCTCTCCGCGGAACTGCGTCGGTACGGACTGCCGTCCCTGCGCGACCGCCTGGGCGGCCGGGAACCCGCCCCGGTCATCGACCCGTACACCATCGACCGCTGGGCCGACCGCTACCGCCGCGGCAAGCGCAACCTCGAAGCGGTCTGCCAGGAGTACGGCGTCGTCCTCGACTCCGCGCACGACGCCTCCGCCGACGCCCTCGCCGCGGCCCGGCTCGCCTGCGCGATAGCCGCCCGCCACCCCAAGATCGCGGGCCTCGGCCCGGCGGAGCTGCATCTCCGTCAGATCGAGTGGTACGCCGAGTGGGCGGCGGACTTCCAGAGCTTCCTGCGCCGCAAGGGCGACGCGACCGCGGTGGTCGACGGAACCTGGCCGCTGCGGGAGCCGGCGGCGGAGACCGTGGCGGGCGAGACGGTCTGAGAAGGTGCCTCTTCGCGGGCTGTGGCGGGGCTATGCCCTCGCCGCGATGCGTTCGATGCGGGGCTTGGCCAGCCGTTCGTAGTCAGCGCCGGAGATGAGCAGCGAGCGGTCGAGCCGGGCCGCGTTGAAGTACAGCTTCGGCTGGGCGACGACGTCCGGATCCGCGACGACTTCCAGGTCGGGATCGAAGCTGAACGGCAGGACCGTGCCGGGGACGGCATGCGCCAGCCGCTCGGCCGTCTCCGGGTCGCTGAAGCCGACGTAACGGGCGCCGAACAGCGCCCGCACGGCGTCCAGGTCCACCCGCCGGTCTCCCGGCACGACCGCGAGGACATGACGTGTCGTGCGCCGGTCCACCTTGACTCGCAGCACGATGCACTTCGCCGCTTCCGAGGCCGGGTGCCCGCGCAGCGCGCAGACGGCCTCGGTGCCGCCCTCGGGCTCGTGGTCGATGAGGCGGTGTTCGACGTGGGAGGAGTCGAGCAGGGCGATCAGGTGGTCGTAAGTGTCGTGGTGGGCGTGCTCGGGCATGCGGAGTCCTTGCCGGGAGTGTCTTGGGTGTCGGGGCTGCCTGGCGTGTCGGAGGTGTCGGGCGGGGGTGGTCGGTGTGCCGGTGCGCGTCGGTGGGCGCGTTCCACCGCCTGACCCCAGTAGGTGCCGGCGACCATGAGGGCCGCCCCGAGGCCGGTGAGCGGGGTGAGGTGGTCGCCGCCGAGGGCCACGCCCACCGCGACCGCCCAGACCGGCTCGGTGCCCAGCAGCAGGCTGGCCCGGCTGGCGGAGGTGCGCTGCACGGCCCAGGTCTGCGCGAGGAAGGCGAACACGCTGCAGAACAGGGCGAGATAGACGAGTTGGGCCCAGGTCGCGGCGTCGGAGCGGACCAGCGTCGGCAGGTCGTGGGCCGCGACCGGCAGGAACAGGACGGTGCCCACGAGGGTCTGCACGGTCGTCAGCTGCAACGGGCGCACGGACCGCCCGGCGGTGAGGCGACCGACGAGTGCGACGTGCACGGCCCGGATCAGCGCGGCACCGAGCATCAGCAGGTCGCCGAGACGGGGTTCGTGGAAGCCGTTGCCGGACATCAGCAGCCCGACGGCCAGGACGCAGACGGCGGTCGCGGCGAAGAAGGAGGCGGGCAGCGGGCCACGGCGGCCGCCGCGGTCGAGAAGCGGGGTGAGGACGATGGTCAGGCTGATGATGAGGCCGGCGTTGGCGGCGCTGGTGTGGGCGACGCCGTACGTCTCCACGACCAGGACTGCCGCCTGGGTCACCCCCAGGGGCAGGCCGATCCGCAGCTCGTCCCGCGTCCACGGGCGTGTCCCGCGCCGCCGGGAGGCGACCAGGCCGAGACAGGCGAGCGCGGACAGGGCGTAGCGGGCGAACAGCACGAGCAGGACGGGGAGGGCCGCGGTCGCCGTCTGGGCGGACAGATAGCTGGAACCCCAGACGAGCGCGACAAGGAGGAGTACCGCATCGGTACGGCGGACGTCGGACACCCGCCCACCGTGCACCGGAGATGTCCTTGAAGCCCAGTACCACCTTCTAAAACGATCATTTAGCAGACCTACATCGTCGTCCTACACTGAGGCGATGGACGAGCGACAGTTGCGGATCCTCCGGGAGCTGGGCGAACTGGGGAGTGTCACGGCGGTCGCCGACGCGCTGCTGGTGACACCGTCGGCGATCTCCCAGCAGCTGCGGCTGCTCCAGCGGGCGATCCCGGTTCCGCTGACCGAGCGGCAGGGGCGGCGTCTGGTGCTCACCGACGCCGGGCAGGCGCTGGCCGGCGCGGCAGTGGAGGTCGAGACGGCGCTCGCGCGGGCGCGGCACACCGTCGAGGAGTTCGTGGAGCGGCCGGACGCGGAGGTGTCGGTGGCGGCGTTCCACAGCGCGGGCACCGCCTTCTTCCCGCTGCTGCTCCGCGCGCTCGCCGGGCCGGATAGACCGGTGCCCAGGCTTGTCGACGAGGATGTGCCGCAGGAGGACTTCCCGCGGCTCACCCGGGAGTACGACATCGTCCTCGCCCACCGGCTGGACCACGCCCCGCCCTGGCCGGACACGGTGGCCGCGACGACTGTGCTGCGTGAGCCGCTGGACGTGGCCATGCCCGCCGACCATCCGCTGGCCGCCAAGCGCCGGGTCACCCCGCGCGACGTGGCGGACGAGTCCTGGATCACCGTGCACGACGGATTCCCGGTGCTGGCGGTCATCGAGGCGATCGCCGCGGCGGCCGGCCGGCGCCTCCATCTGGCCCACCGCATCAACGAGTTCGCGGTCGTCGCGGAGGTGGTGGCGGCCGGGGGCGGTATCGCGCTGATGCCGCGCTGGACGATGCCCCGGCATCCGGCGCTGGCCCTCAGACCACTGAGCGGCGTCCAGGCGAGACGCCATATCGACGCCCTCTACCGCCCGGAACGCACGGCGAGGTCAGCGGTCCGCACCGTGCTGACCGAACTGGGCCGCGCGGCGCGCGGTATCCAGAGCCGGGAGGCCGACGGCACGGTGGCGCCCTGACATCGAGCAGCCCCCGTACCTCAGCCGCTCAGAAGGGATACCACCGCACCGACTCGTCCCCGTCCCGCAACGAAGCCACCCGCCGCTCGAACTCGGCCAATGCCTTCGGATTCGACGGCGCGTGCTGGGCAACCCACGCACAACTCGCCGTCTCCCGCGCACCGCGCAGCACCGAGCAGCCCTCCCACTCGCGCACGTCCCAGCCGTAGGTCTCCACGAACGAGTCGTAGGCCGCCGCGGGCAGTCCGTACCGATCCCGCGAGAGCGCCATCACCACCAGGTCGTGCTCCCGCAGATCGAAGGCGAAGGTCTCCAGATCGACCAGGACCGGCCCGTCCGCCCCCACATGCACATTGCGCGGCAGCGCGTCCCCATGGATCGGCCCCGGCGCCACATGAGGCGTCAACCCCGCAGCGGCGGCCGCGAAACCGTCCCGCCGCTCCCGCAGATACGCAGCGTCCGCCGGATCGATCGCGTCCCCCGCCAGCCGCAGCCAACGCTCCACCCCGCCCAGCAACTCACGCGGCGGCAGGGCGAAGGAGGGCGCGGGCAGGGCGTGCACGACCCGTAGCAGTTCGGCCAAATCCCGGGGCTCGGCCGGCCGTACCGGATCCGGCAGCCGGTGCCACACGGTCACCGGATGGCCCTGCACCAGACGCGCCTTCGGCTCGGCGGCCCGCACCGCCGGCACGCCCGCCTCCTGCAGCCACCCGGCGATGTCCACCTCGCGCCGCGCCCGGTCGAGGAGTTCGGCGTCCCGGCCGACCTTGACGGCCAGGTCGCCGGCGGTGAAGACCGCGTTCTCACCCAGGGCGAGCAGGCGCGCGTCCCGCGCGGGTCCGGGCAGCACGTCCGCCGCGGCCAGTACGTCCCGCGCCCGTGCCTCGTCCATCGTCCGCCTCCGTGTGCATCGCCCGCCGTCAGCAACGGCGTCGCATTCTCGCCAACGGCGCTCAGTCTCGCATTTCCACAGGTCGGACCGCGTGCGCGCGGCCTTGACGGGGTACGGCGCCTTCACGACCATGACGGGGCCCACCCGAGCCGCGCAAAGGGGCTGATTCCGTGACATCGGTGACCGAGGCGGAGAGGTCGGTGAGACGCGCGCCGGGCGGCAAGGAGCGGCGGCACGTCATGGACCGCGGCGCCTGGTTCCTCGTGCTGCCCGCGCTGATCCCCATCCTGATCCTGAGCGTCGGTCCGCTGCTGTACGGCATCGCGCTGTCCTTCACCGACGCACAGTCCGGACGGACCCAGGCCACCCAGTGGATCGGCGCCCTCAACTTCCGGGATCTGCTGCACGACACGCTGTTCTGGGAGTCGTTCCGGATCGGCCTGGTCTGGGCGGTCGGCGTCACCGTCCCGCAGTTCCTGCTGGCGCTCGGCCTCGCCCTCCTCCTCAACGAGGACCTGCGCCTGCGCTGGCCGGCCCGCGCCCTCGCGATCGTCCCGTGGGCGATGCCCGAGGTCGTCGTCGGCGTCATGTGGCGGCTGGTCTACAACCCCGATGCGGGCATCCTCAACGAGACCCTGCGCGACCTCGGCCTGGGCGACGGCCGCGACTGGCTCAGCGGGCTCGGCACCGCCCTGCCCGCCGTCATCGTGGTCGGCGTCTGGGCGGGCATGCCGACCACGACGGTCGCCCTGCTCGCCGGCCTGCAGAACACCCCGCGCGAACTGCACGAGGCGGCGGCGGTCGACGGCGCCGGCGCCTGGCGCCGCTTCCGTACCGTCACCTGGCCCGCCCTGCGGCCGGTCGCCCTGTCCATCACGGCGCTCAACCTCATCTGGAACTTCAACTCCTTCGCCCTGGTCTACGTCCTCACCAGCGGCGGCCCCGGCGGCCGCACCCGCCTGCCGATGCTCTTCGCCTACGAAGAGGCCTTCCGTTACGGGCAGTTCGGCTACGCGGCGGCGATGGGATGCGTGATGGTCGCGCTGATCTCGATACTCCTCGCGCTCTTCCTCGTCGGCCGGCTCAGGGGAGGCGACGAGGCATGAGGACCAGCCGAACCGCCCGCGCCGGACAGTACCTCGCCCTGCTGGCGTACCTCGTCTTCCTGGCCTTCCCGTTCCTCTGGCTGATCTCCACCGCCTTCAAACCCCCGCGCGAGCTGGGCAGCCTGCACCCCACCTGGATCCCGGAGAACCCCACCCTCGCCAACTTCCGCCAGGCCTTCGACGAACAGCCCCTGCTGGACGCCGCCCTCAACTCCCTGATCGCCGCGCTCGGCGCCGCCCTGATCGCCGTACTGCTCGCGACCCCGATGGCGTACGTCATGGCCCGCCACCGCACCCGGCTCGCCCGGGCGGCGACCGGCTGGGTGGTCGTCAGCCAGGCGTTCCCGCTGGTCCTGGTGATCATCCCGCTGTTCCTGGTGCTGAAGAACCTGCGGCTGATCGACTCGATGCCGGGGCTGATCATGGTGTACGTGGTGTGGGCGCTGCCGTTCGCGCTGTGGATGCTGGTCGGATACGTCCGCGCGGTGCCGCCCGAGCTGGAGGAGGCGGCGGCCGTCGACGGGGCCGGGCGGCTGAGGACCCTGGTCTCGGTGACCGCGCCGCTGCTGGCACCCGGCATCGTGGCGACGGCGATGTTCGCGTTCGTCACGGCGTGGAACGAGTTCTTCTTCGCACTGGTCCTGCTGAAGACGCCGGAGAAACAGACCCTGCCGGTCGTCCTCACGCACTTCATCGGCGCGGAGGGTGTCGCCGACCTCGGCCCGCTGGCCGCCGCCGCGTTCCTCGCGACGCTGCCCTCGCTGGTCGTGTTCGCGCTCATCCAGCGACGGATCACGGGCGGCATGCTCGCCGGGGCGGTGAAGAACTGATGCGTACGAGACTGCTGTCGGCCCTCGTGCTGGCCCTGCTGGCCGCCGGATGCAGCGGCGATTCCAGCGACGGCGGCCCGGTCACCCTGCGCTTCCAGTCCCTCGCCTGGCAGGAGGAGTCCGTCGAGGTCAACAAGGAGCTGGTGCAGGAGTGGAACGCGAGGCATCCGGACGTCAAGGTCGAGTACGTACAGGGCAGTTGGGACGGCGTCCACGACCAGCTGCTCACCTCCTTCGAGGGCGGCGAGGCCCCGGACATCATCCACGACGCCTCGGACGACCTCGCGGACTTCGCGTACGGCGGCTACCTCGCCGATCTGACCGACCTGCTGCCCGCACGGCTCAAGTCCGACATCCCGCAGCGCAGTTGGGAGACGACGACCTTCGGGGACGGCGTCTACGGCGTGCCGTTCCTCCAGGAGCCACGGGTGCTCGTGGCCGACGCGAAGTGGCTGAAGCGGGCGGGCGTACGCATTCCGACCCCCGAACGGCCCTGGACCTGGCCGGAGTTCCGGACGATCACCGAGCGGCTGAGCGGGGACGGCAAGTACGGCGTGGCCTGGCCGCTCAAGGAGCCCGTCTCCGCCACCCTCAACCTGTCGCTGTCGTCCGGCGGGCGGCTCTTCCACCGGGACGCCGACGGCAAGGTCACCGTGCGCTTCGGGGCCGAGGACGAGGTCATGCCGCGCACCGTCCACACGCAGGTCAACGCCGACCGCAGCGCCTCCCCGACGACCCTGGGCAGCGGAGGTTCGGACACCCTGCCCGGCTTCTTCGGCGGCAGGTACGCGATGGTTCCGCTCGGCTTCTCCTACCGCCAGCAGATCGCGCAGCAGGCACCCAAGGGCTTCGACTGGCAGGTCCTGCCCGCACCGGCCGGCGCCGACGGGCTCACCCAGGGTGTCAGTCCGCAGACCCTGTCCATCGCCGAGGACAGCCCGCACAAGCGGGAGGCGGCCGAGTTCATCGACTTCCTGCTGAGCCCCGACAACATGGTGCGGCTGGCCCTGGGCGACTGGATGCTCCCCACCGGCACCGAGGCCCTGAAGGACCCGGCCCTGCACACCACCGAGAACGACTGGGCCACCGGAACCGCCCTCGCCGCACATCTGCGCTCGGCGCCCGCGCAGTCCGTACGCGGCTACCCGGAGTGGAAGGACAAGATCGCCACGCCCGCCTTCCAGGAGTACTACAGCGGCGCCATCGGCCTCGCCGAGCTGCGCGAGCGGCTGGAGGACGACGGGAACCTGGTGCTGGCGCGCTACCAACGCTGAGGTAATTCGGTTGTCCGCGTCACCGGGCCACGCCCAACGTGCCGTCCGTGGCAGCGAACAACGCGATCATCATCACCGGTCTCGGCCGGGGCTGTGCGCACTCCGTACGGAGTGCGCACAGCCCCGGCCGAGACCGGCCCGGGGAGCCACACCGCCCGCTGATTCCACGCGGACCCGCTTCTCCCTCCTTTTCTCTCCTGTCTTCCGGTGAGGGCCTTCGTCTGCCCTTCCCCCTCTCCACGGAAGACAAGGACCGCAGGCCATGGCCCGCTCCACCCGCGTTTCCCGCGCGCCTCGAAGTCGGCGCGGGCAAAGGCGCGTTGACCCAGGCACTCGCCCCGCGGTGCCGCGAGCTGATCGCGTACGAGATCGATCCCCGTCTCGTCCCCGGGCTGCGCGCCCGCTGCTCCGCCCTGCCCCGGGTCCGGGTGACCGCCGGTGACTTCCTCGTCGTACGGCCCCCGCGCACGCCGTTCTCCGTCGCCGGGAACGTGCCCTTCTCCCGCACCGCCGCCATCGTCGACTGGTGCCCGCGGGCGCCCGCCCTCACCGACGCCACGCTCCTGACCCAGCTGGAGTACGCCCGCAAGCGCACGGGCGACTACGGCGGCTGGACCCGGCTGACGATCCTGACCCGGCCGCGATGGGGGCACCTCCCACGCCCTTCAGGCAGTGGGGGGAGAGTGGCGGCTGGTGGGCCGGGTGGGGCGGCACAGTTTTCGGCCGGTGCCCCGGGTGGACGCCGGGATCGTACGGATCGAACGGCGCCGCACGCCGCTCCTCGACTCCCGAGCACAGGACAGCTGGCGGCATCTGGTCGCGCTGGGCTTCTCCGGCGTCGGCGGCTCGCTGCACGCGTCGCTGTGCCGGGCCCACCCGAGGCGGCGGGTCGACGCGGCGTTCCGTGCGGCCCGCCTCGATCCGAGGGCCCTGGTCGGCGAGGTGCCGCCGGGGGCGTGGCTGAGGCTGCACGAGGTGCTGGAGGTGCCTTCGCCATGAAAGCGAGTTGCACGAGACGTATCGTCTCGGTTAGCGTCGGAGTCATGACCAGTCCCGCTCACATCGCCATGTTCTCCATCGCCGCCCACGGGCACGTGAACCCCAGCCTCGAAGTGATCCGCGAGCTCGTGGCGCGCGGGCACCGGGTCACCTACGCCATCCCGCCCGCCTTCGCCGACAAGGTCGCCGCGACCGGCGCCGAGCCGAAGCTGTGGAACTCCACGCTGCCCGGCCCCGACGCCGACCCGGAGGCGTGGGGGAGCACGCTGCTGGACAACGTGGAGCCGTTCCTGGCCGACGCGATCCAGGCCCTCCCGCAGCTGATCGAGGCGTACGAGGGGGACGAACCCGACCTCGTCCTGCAGGACATCACCTCCTACCCGGCGCGCGTCCTCGCCCACCGCTGGGGCGTGCCCGTGATCTCCCTCTCGCCGAACCTCGTCGCCTGGGAGGGCTACGAGGAGGAGATCGCCGAGCCGATGTGGGCCGAGCCGAAGCAGACCGAGCGCGGGCAGGCGTACTACCGCCGCTTCCACGCCTGGCTGGAGGAGAACGGCATCACCCTGCACCCCGATCCGTTCGCGGGCCGTCCCGACCGCTCGCTCGTCCTCATCCCGCGGGCCCTTCAGCCCAACGCCGACCGCGTCGACGAGACGGTGTACACGTTCGTCGGCGCCTGCCAGGGCGACCGCACCGCAGAGGGCGACTGGCGGCGTCCGGACAGCGCAGAGAAGGTCGCACTCGTCTCCCTCGGCTCGTCCTTCACCAAGCAGCCGGACTTCTACCGGGAATGCGTGCGCGCCTTCGCCGGACTGCCGGGCTGGCACCTCGTCCTCCAGGTCGGCAGGCACGTCGACCCCGCCGAACTCGGGGACATCCCGCCCCATGTCGAAGTGCACCACTGGGTCCCGCAGTTGGCGATCCTCAAGCAGTCCGACCTGTTCATCACCCACGCCGGCGCCGGCGGCAGCCAGGAGGGCCTGGCCACGGCCACCCCGATGATCGCCGTACCGCAGGCCGTCGACCAGTTCGGCAACGCCGACATGCTCCAGTCCCTCGGCGTCGCCCGGCACATCCCGACGGAGGAGGCCACCGCCGAGACCCTGCGCGAGGCCGCCCTCGCACTGGTCGACGACCCCGAGGTGGCCCGGCGGCTGAAGGACATCCAGGCGGAGATGGCGGGGGAGGGCGGCACCCGACGGGCCGCCGACCTGATCGAGGCGGAACTGCGGTCGGCCAGGGCATGAGCGAGGGCCCGTCGGCTCCTGAGGAGTCAACGGGCCCTGTTCGTGGGGCGGGTGGGTCAGACCGGGACGCGTTCGCCCTGGTCGTCGTGGGCCGTCCCGCGGGTCACGGCCTCGGGGGCCTCGTCGTGGGTCAGGTCGGGCAGACGGTGGAGCCACTTCGGCAGGTACCAGTTGCGCTCGCCGAGCAGCGCCATCACCGCCGGGAGCAGGACGCCCCGGATGATCGTCGCGTCGATGAGGACCGCGGCCGCGAGACCGACGCCCATCTGCTTCATCGACTGCATGGACAGCGTGCCGAAGATCGCGAACACGGCGACCATGATGACCGCGGCGCTGGTGACGACGCCCGCCGTGGTGACCACGCCGTGCTGGATCGCGTCCTTCGTCGTACGGCCCCGCAGCCGTGCCTCACGGATCCGCGAGACCACGAACACGTGGTAGTCCATCGACAGGCCGAACAGGATCACGAAGAGGAACAGCGGCAGCCAGGTGATGATGGCGCCGACGCCCTCCGCGCCCACCAGCGACGCGCCCCAGCCGTGCTGGAAGACCGCCACGAGGATGCCGTACGCCGCGCCCACCGACAGCAGGTTCAGCACGATCGAGGTGACCGCGATGGTCAGGGAGCGGAACGACAGCAGCATCAGCCCGAAGGCGAAGACCACGACGAACGCGAAGACCGGGACGACCGCTCCGGCGAGCTGGTCGTTGAAGTCCTTCGAACCCGCGACCTGCCCGGTGATCGGCGCATCGACGCCGTCGACCTTGCCCAGCGTGGCCGGTCGCACGTCGTCACGCAGCTTGTCCAGGCTCGCGCCCGCCTTGTCGAGGTCGGAACCGCCGACCAGCGGGACGTACACGAAGGCGATGTTCTGCTCGTCGTGCAGCTTGATCTCCACCGGGCCGCGCGAGGCACCCGAACTGACCGCACGGTCACGGAAGTCGGCGAGCGCGGACTTCACCTCGGGAGCGTTGATGTCGTCGGCCTTGACGACGACCTCGGCAGGATCGGAACCGCCGGGGAAGGCCTCGTTGAGGCGGTTGTACGTCTGCACGATCGGCAGCGAGTCCCCGAACTCCTGGTCCAGCGTGAGGTTCTGGGTCTTCATGCCGAGCGCGGGAGCCGCGATGGCCAGCAGCGCACCGGCCGCGACGACGACCGAGATGACGGGCCGGGCCAGTACTCCCTTCAGCACGGCCGTCCAGAACCGGCTCTCGCGGTTCGCGCCGCCCCGGTTGCGACGGAGCCTGCTCTCCGGGTGCAGGAAGGGGATCTTGCCCTTCTCGACCCGCTCACCGAGCAGCGACAGCAGCGCCGGCAGCACGGTCACCGACCCGACCATGGCGACCGCCACGACCATCAGCGAGGCCAGGCCCATCGCCTCGAACTCGGCGAGACCGGTGAACAGCATGCCCGCCATCGCCACGCACACCGTGACACCGGAGACGATGATCGCCCGGCCACTGGTGGCTGCGGCGACCCGCAGCGCCGTCTGCGCGTCCCGCCCGGCCTGACGCTCCTCGCGCTCCCGGCGCAGATAGAACAGGCAGTAGTCGACGCCGACGGCCAGACCGACCAGCAGCATCACGGAGTTCGCGGTGTCGCTCATCGGCATGACATGGCTGACGATGCCCATCAGACCCATCGTCGCCATGATCGCGGTGACCGCGAGGAGCACCGGCAGCAGGGCCGCCACCAGCGCGCCGAAGGCGATGAGCAGAATGCCGAGGGCCACCGGCACCGCGGAGTACTCGGCCTTCTGGAAGTCGTCCCCGAACGCGTCGTCGAACGTCTTCATCATGCTCGCGCCGCCGATCTCCTCGATCCGCAGCGACCCGTGGTCCTTCTGGACGTCCTCGACCGCCTTCAGCACCGGCTCGACGCGCTCACCCGCGGTGTCCGAGTCACCGCGTATGTCGAACTGCACCAGCGCGCTGCGGCCGTCCTTGGAGATCGTCCGTGTGTCGTACGGCGACGTCACGTCCGTGACCTTGCCGGTGCCCTCGACCGCCTTGACGACCGCGGTGACGGCTGACCGGAACTCGCCGTCGGTGGCCTTGAGCGAACCGTCCTTCGCCTGGATCAGGACGGTCTCACTGGCCGGCTCCTCGATCCCCGCGTCCTCGATGATCTTGGCAGCGGTGTGCGTCTCGCCCTTGAGCTGGTCGCTGTCCTTGACGTCGACCCGACCGGCCGCCGAACCGAGCCCCATCGCCAGGGCGACGAACAGCACCCAGATGCCGACGGCAGCCCATCGATGGCGGGCGCTCCAGCCGCCGGCTCGGGCGGCGAGTCCCCGGACCCGCGTATCTCCGTTCCCCATGACGGGCTTGCCCCCTTGAATTGCGGTGGCGACCCCTGTCGCCACGTTTCCTTTCGAAGGTATGAGCCGGATAAAGGCAACTCATCGTGCTGCCCGGTGAAGTGGGACGGCCGGAAATCATCCGCTCGACCCCCGGGCCCTCCCCACTGGGGAGGATGAGAGCCCCTTACATCTACCCGGTCGGATGAGGGGCGCCGATCAGGGGAGGGGCGCGGTGATGGATCGGCTGGAAAGGCTTGTGCATCAAGCTGACCGGTAAGTAACTTACGGGGTCCGGCC
Organism: Streptomyces coerulescens; assembly: GCF_042657965.1. NCBI lineage: Bacteria > Bacillati > Actinomycetota > Actinomycetes > Kitasatosporales > Streptomycetaceae > Streptomyces > Streptomyces coerulescens. Next base: position 1,053,877 of record NZ_JBHSKM010000002.1, on the reverse strand, counting down.
GTCGTGCCCACCCCCACGGGGCACGACGGTCGCCATAAGCTGACGGGATGACGACGACGTACGCGGCACTGCTCCGTGGCATCAACGTGGGCGGCAGCAGAAAAGTCCCGATGGCCGAACTGCGCACCCTGCTGACCGCCCTCGGCCACGACGGCGTACGCACCCATCTCCAGAGCGGCCAGGCCGTCTTCACCGCCGACCACGGCGACGAGGAATCCCTCGCCGCGGAACTGGCCTCGGCGATCGAGAAACACTTCGGCTTCACCGTGGACGTGATCGTCCGCGACCACGCCTACCTCAAGGCGATCGCCGACAACTGCCCCTATCCGGCGGCCGAGTTGGAGCCGAAGCAGCTTCACGTCACCTATTTCTCCGCCCCGGTCGACCCCGACCGCTTCGCGGAGATCGACCGCGTGGCCCACCTCCCGGAGGAGTTCCGGCTCGGCGACCGCGCCCTGTACCTGTACGCCCCGAACGGCCTGGGCCGCTCGAAGCTCGCCGAAATCCTGTCGCGGCCCCGGCTCAACAAGGGTTTGATCGCTACGAGTCGTAACTGGAACACCGTTGTGAAACTCGTGGAGATGACAGGTGACTGAGCACGATTCCGCCGTGAAGGCCGCCATCGAGGGCGAGCTGAGGCTGATGGACCCCGAAGTCCGCCGCTCGCCCGAACTCCTCGGCGCGCTCCTGCACCCGGAGTTCCACGAGTTCGGCGCGTCGGGACGGCGCTGGGACCGGGCGTCGACGATGGCCCGCCTGCCCGTGGACACCGATCCGCACCGCTATGCCGTCACCTCCGAGATCCGGGGCGTCCGACTGGCCCCCGATGTCGTCCACCTCACCTTCGACACGGAGTACAACGGCAGCCGCTCCCACCGCAGCTCGCTGTGGCGGCGGACCGAGGACGGGTGGCAGATGTACTTCCACCAGGGGACGCCGTTCGACGCAGGGTGATCCGGCGACGGCTGACGTGGCGAACAGGCCGTCAACACACGCCGGTCAACTGACCGCGGCTCGGCCAACCACGCGACAAACGGCGGCTGTTGTCCCTATGGTGATCCGCGCCAGGACGCGGGAAGAGCAGGTCACCGTGGCGGGCGGCGCCTTACGCGCGCGTGCGCCGCGGAGCGGCACCGGCCGAGCCCTCGGCCGTGCAAGCCACAGGAGGCGGGACAGTGAGCACCTACAACATGCGCGACTTCGACGGCTCGGAGCACGACGGCTCCGACCCGCACGCGGTCCTGCGCCTCGCGGAGCGGCTCGTGGAGCGGCTGCGCATCGAGAAGCCCGCGCTCGTCCCGCAGGGGGAGATCATCCGGGACGAGCTGCTGTGCGCCGCCGAGGACGGCCTGCCCGCCAACCGCGGCCGTATCCGCTTCGCCCTGGAGGCCATCGGCATAGGAGTCGCGGCGGGCGGCGGCTGTCTGATTCTGGTCCAGGAGATCGGCCGCGTGCTCGAGGTGTGATGCCGGCGCGAAACCGCGCATCCACCTCTCAGGCGCCCACAGCCGCCAGCACCGGCATCCGCGCCGCCTCGTAGCGCTCCAGCAGGAGCCGGGCCACCTCGGGTGCCGGCCCGAGGACGTCCGCGAGGACGTCCGCCTCCGCGGCGCCCCGGGCGATACGGTCCGGGAGGAACCCCGGCGCCAGGACGTACGGCGCCACGGCCACCCGCTCGCAGCCCAGCTCGCGCAGCTCACGGACCGCGTCCTCGGTGCGCGGAAGAGATGCGGAGGCGAACGCAGGCCGCACGGCGCACCAACCGGTGTGCCGCCACTCCCGCGCGATTTCAGCGATCACTGCGATCGCCTCCGGGTCGGTGGACCCCGCCGAGGCCAGTACGACCCCGGTCGAGGACTTGTCGGCGGGCGTCAGGCCCGCCTCGTACAGGCGCCGCTCCAGGGTCGCCATCAGCAGCGGTGACGGGCCGAGGACCTCCGCCTGCCGGATCCGCAGCTGCGGCGGCGCGTCCCGCAGGACCGCCGGGATGTCGGCCTTCGCGTGGAAGGCACGCGTCAGCAGCAGGGGCAGCGCCACGACGTCCCGTACGCCCTGGGCGGCCAGCGACTCCAGCACGCCCTGCACGGAGGGGATGTTGAAGTCCAGGAAGCCGGTCTCCACCCGCACGTCGGGGCGCAGCGAACGGACCCGCCGTACGAGGGCGTGCACGGTCGCGGCGTGCCGCGGGTCACGGCTGCCGTGGGCGATGACGAGGAGGACCGGTTTTCTGGACATCGGGTTCAGCTCCTTGCCAGCAGACCGCGACTGCGCAGCACCCACCGCTCCAGCGGGCTGAAGATGAGCAGGTCGATGGCGATGCCGACGATCAGGATGAGCAGGATGGCGAAGAACACCATCGACATGGAACTGGTGTTGCGGCCGTTCTCCAGCAACTGGCCGAGACCGACGCCGAGGTCGGGGGAGGACGCGATGATCTCCGCCGCCATCAGCGACCGCCAGGAGAACGCCCAGCCCTGCTTCAGGCCCGCGAGATAGCCGGGCAGCGCCGCCGGCATCACGATGTGCCAGGTGCCCTTCAGACCCGTCGCGCCCAGGGTGCGGCCGGCCCGCAGGAACAGCGGCGGCACCTGGTCGACGCCGGAGACCAGGCCGTTGGCGATCGAGGGGACCGCGCCGAGCAGGATCACCGCGAACATCATCCGGTCGTTCAGGCCCAGCCAGATCACGGCCGGCGGGACCCAGGCCACCGAGGGAAGCGACTGGAGGCCGGACAGGATCGGGCCGATCGCCGCGCGCACGAACCGCACGCGCGCCACCACCAGACCCAGCGGCGTGCCGATGGCCAGCGCCAGCAGGAAGCCCAGCAGACCGCGCGAGACGGACGTCCAGATGTACTCGTGGAGGGTGCCCTCCAGCCACGACTCGCGCAGCTCGCCCCACACGTCGGACGGCGCGGGCAGCTTGGTCGGGTCGCCGGCGATGCCGGACGACACCAGGAACTGCCACACCGCCAGCACCAGCGCGACAGCGACCACCGGCGGCAGGATCTTCTGGGTCAGGGTCCTGCGGAACGGCGTACGGCCCGTCTGGACCGTCTCCAGGGCGTCCAGGCCCGCCTCCAGTCCGGCGAGATCGCCCCCGTCCTTGGCGGCGGTCGTCTCAGTGCTGGCCATGACGGCGGATCTCCCCACGCAGTTCTTCGGTGATCTCCCGCGACAGCTCCGCCACCTCGGCGTCCTCGATGCGGCGCGGCTGCGGGATGCCGACCGTCCACTCCCGTGCCACCCGGCCCGGGCGGGAGGACAGCAGGACGACGCGCTGCGCCAGGCGGACCGCCTCGCGCACGTTGTGCGTGACGAACAGGACGGACACGCCCGTCTCGCGCCAGATACGGGTCAGCTCGTCGTGCAGCACGTCCCGGGTGATCGCGTCGAGCGCGGCGAACGGCTCGTCCATCAGCAGCAGCTTGCTGTCCTGGGCGAGCGCCCGCGCCATGGCGACCCGCTGACGCATACCGCCGGACAGCTCGTGCACCCGCTTGCCGTACGCGCCCTTGAGGCGGACCAGTTCGAGGAGTTCCTCGGCGCGCTCGCGCCGCTGGGCCTTGGCGACCCCGCGCAGCTTCAGGGCGAGTTCGATGTTCTTGCCCGCGGTCAGCCACGGAAACAGGGCGTGCTCCTGGAACATCAGCGCCGGGCGGCCGTCGGTGGTGATGCTGCCCGCGCTCGGCCGGTCGAGGCCGGCCACCAGGTTCAGCAGCGTCGACTTGCCGCAGCCGGACGCCCCGAGGAGAGTGACGAACTCGCCGGGCGCCACATCGAGGTCGATGTCGTCGAGGACGAGCTGCTGCCCGGCGGGGCCGGCGAAGGACTTCGAGACGTGGTCGATACGCGCGGCGTGCTTCACGGACACATCCGTGTCGGCGGCCTTGGCGAGGGCTGTTGCCATGGTCGTCACCTCCTGGGAACTCATCGGGATCAGTGCCTTGTTCACGACTTCGCGCCGAGTCCGGCGTCGTCGGCCTCGGGTTCGCCCTCGCCCTTGAGGACCCTGTTCAGCGGTGCCAGGTCGTAGATGCCGGCCAGGTCCTGCTGCTGGAGCAGCCCCGCCTCGACCGCGTGCTTCGCCTGGGTGTTCAGCGTGGCCGCCAGCGGGTCGTCCGTGACCTGGATGGACCGCCATGCCGGGTCGAGCACATCGGCCGGGAGCGGCTTGCCGGTGTCGGCCTCCAGCTGGGCGTTGGCCGCAGCCTTGGCCTTGTCCGGGTTGGCGTCGATCCACTTGTTGGTCTTCACCGAGGCGCGCAGGACGGCCTCGACGACGTCCGGGTGCTCCTTCAGGAAGCTCTGCGACACGATCACATTGGTGATCACGAACTTCTTGTCGGGCCACAGGTCGGCCTCGTCGAGGAGCACCTTGCCGCCCTCGGCGACCAGCTTGGACGCGGTCGGCTCGGGCACCCAGGCGCCGTCGATGGAGCCCGACCTGTAGGCGTCCGGCGTGATCTTGTTGTCCGTGCGGACGACGGAGACATCGCCCTGGCCGCTCTCGGCGTCGACCTTCCAGCCCTGCTCGGAGGCCCAGTTGAGGAACGCCACGTCCTGGGTGTTGCCGAGCTGCGGCGTGGCGATCTTCTTGCCCTTGACGTCCTTGAGGGACTTGATCTTCTCCGGATTCACCACGAGCTTCACGCCGCCCGAGGCCGAACCGGAGACGATCCGCAGGTTCTTGCCGCCCGACTTGAGGTAGCCGTTGATGGCGGGGGAGGGGCCGATCCAGCCGATGTCGATGGAGCCGGAGTTCAGCGCCTCGATCTCCGAGGGGCCCGCGTTGAAGGTCGCGTACTCGGCCGTCGTGCCGCCCAGCTCCTTCTGGAACAGCCCCTCGTGCCGGCCGACCAGCGCGGTGGCGTGGGTGAGGTTCCCGAAGTAGCCGATCTTCACCGAGTCCAGTCCGTCGACCTTGGCCGCCCCGGCGATCGCCTGCTCGGTGTTCTCCTTGGCCTGCGAGCCGTAGCCGCACGCCGCGAGGGCGAGAAGCGGCAGCGCGGCCAGGACGGCGAACGTCCGGCGCAGGGCGGGGGTGGCAGGCACGGGAGGGGTTCCTCTCGGAGGCCCGGCACTCACGCCCTTCTCAGGCGCGGCCGGGGGATCGGCGGATGGACGAGGGGCGGATCAGCGGGCACATCGCGCCACTCCGCCCTGTCCGCTGCCAAGGGCGCCGCTGCCGACGCGACCGCCCTCCTTGGCGAACGTGGAGTAGACGTCGAGGGCCTTCATGTCAGAAGTCCCACCCGTCGTCCTCGGCGTCGTCCTTGACCGGCTCCGGCGATGCGAACGACTCGCCGACCATGCCCGCGGTGAGCGTGGTGCCGTCGTTGGGGTCGATCAGGATGAACGAACCCGTGCGGCGCGAGTCGGCGTAGGAGTCGACCGGCAGCGGCTCGGCGGTGCGGACCTTGACCCGGCCGATGTCGTTGGCGACGAGATGACCCGGGTGCGGGTGCAGCGACAGGTCGTCCAGCGTCAGCCGGGACGGGATGTCCTTGACGATCGCCTTGACCGTGCGGGTGCCGTGCTTGAGCAGCACACGGTGGCCCACGGTCAGCGGCGCGTCGGCGACATGGCAGACCGTGGCCTCGATGTCCTGCGTGGTCGCGGGCGCGTCCTTGGTCGGCACGATCAGGTCGCCGCGCGAGATGTCGATGTCGTCCTCGAGCAGGACGGTCACCGACTGGGTGGTCCACGCGACGTCGACCGGCTCGCCCAGCAGATCGATGCCGGAGATCTTCGACGTACGGCCCGACGGCAGCACCGTCACCGACTCGCCGACGCGGAACGAACCCGCGGCGATCTGGCCTGCGTAGCCGCGGTAGTCCGGGTGCTCGGCGGTCTGCGGCCGGATCACGTACTGCACGGGCAGCCGGGCGTGGCAGTGGCTCAGGTCGTGGGTGACCGGGACCGTCTCCAGGTGCTCCAGGAAGGTCGGCCCGCCGTACCAGTCCATGTTCGCGGACGGGTCCACCACGTTGTCGCCGGCCAGCGCCGAGATCGGGATGGCGGTGATCTCCGGGACGCCCAGCTCCAGCGCGTACGCCGTGAACTCCTCGGCGATCGCGGCGAACACGGACTCCTGGTAGTCGACCAGGTCCATCTTGTTCACGGCGAGCACGACGTGCGGCACCCGCAGAAGGGCCGCGATCGCCGCGTGCCGGCGGGTCTGCTCGACCACGCCGTTGCGGGCGTCGACGAGGATCACCGTCAGCTCGGCGGTGGAGGCACCCGTGACCATGTTGCGGGTGTACTGCACATGGCCCGGGGTGTCGGCGAGGATGAACCGGCGCCGGGGCGTGGCGAAGTAACGGTACGCCACGTCGATCGTGATGCCCTGCTCCCGCTCGGCGCGCAGACCGTCGGTCAGCAGCGCGAGGTCCGGGGCGTCCTGGCCTCGGCTCAAGGAGGCGCGCTCCACGGCCTCCAGCTGGTCGACGAGGACCGACTTGGAGTCGTGCAGCAGCCGGCCGACGAGCGTGGACTTGCCGTCGTCGACGGAGCCGGCGGTGGCGAACCGCAGCAGGGTGGTGGCCGAGAGTTCCTCGGTCGTGGTCGTACTCATGCTTAGAAGTACCCCTCGCGCTTACGGTCTTCCATCGCGGCCTCGGAGAGCTTGTCGTCGGCGCGGGTGGCGCCGCGTTCCGTCAGCCGGGACGCGGCGATCTCGGTGATGACCTGCTCCAGCGTCACGGCGTCCGAATCGACGGCACCGGTGCAGGACATGTCGCCCACGGTCCGGTAGCGCACGAGCCGCTTCTCCACGGTCTCGCCGTCCTTCGCGCCGCCCCACTCGCCGGCCGTCAGCCACATGCCGCTGCGCGCGAACACCTCGCGCTCGTGCGCGAAGTAGATCTCCGGCAGCTCGATGCCCTCGCGGGCGATGTACTGCCACACGTCCAGCTCGGTCCAGTTGGACAGCGGGAACACACGGACGTGCTCGCCGGGGGCGTGCCGGCCGTTGTACAGGTTCCACAGCTCGGGCCGCTGCCGGCGCGGGTCCCACTGGGAGAACTCGTCGCGCAGCGAGAAGACGCGCTCCTTGGCCCGCGCCTTCTCCTCGTCGCGGCGTCCGCCGCCGAAGACCGCGTCGAACTTCTCGCTCTGGATCTTCTCCGTCAGCGGAAGCGTCTGGAGCGGGTTACGCGTGCCGTCCGCGCGCTCCTTGAGCACCCCGCGGTCGATGTAGTCCTGCACGGACGCGACATGCAGCCGCAGACCGTGCTTGGCGACCGTACGGTCCCGGTAGTCGAGGACCTCGGGGAAGTTGTGCCCGGTGTCCACGTGCAGCAGCGAGAAGGGGATCGCCGCCGGGGCGAACGCCTTCAGCGCCAGATGCAGCATGACGATGGAGTCCTTGCCGCCGGAGAACAGGATCACCGGCCGCTCGAACTCACCCGCCACCTCACGGAAGATGTGCACCGCCTCGGACTCCAGCGCGTCCAGGTGCGAGAGGGCGTACGGGGCGTCCGTGCCCTCCGCCACCTCGGCGACGGTCGTCGTCATGCCAGTCCCCTTTCGGTGAGCAGCGCGTGGACCGCGGCCGCGGACTCCTGGACGGTCTGGTGCTGCGACTCGATACGCAGGTCGGGCGTCTCGGGCTCCTCGTAGGGGTCGTCGACCCCGGTGAGCCCGGACAGCTCGCCGGCCGCCTGCTTGGCGTACAGACCCTTCACATCACGTACGGAGCACACCTCGACCGGAGTCGCCACATGCACCTCGATGTACGGCGCCCCGCCCTCCTGGTGGCGCTTGCGCACCGCCTCACGGCTGTCCGCGTAGGGCGCGATCACCGGGACGAGCGCCTTGACGCCGTTGCGGGCGAGCAGTTCGGCGAGGAAGCCGATGCGCTGCACGTTGGTGTGCCGGTCCTCCCGGCTGAAGCCGAGGCCGGCGGAGATGAACTCGCGGATCTCGTCGCCGTCGAGCACCTCGACGAGGTGGCCCTCCCCGCGCAGCCGGCCGGCCAGTTCGTACGCGATGGTGGTCTTGCCGGCGCTCGGCAGACCCGTGAGCCAGACGGTGGCTCCGGTCGTCACTTGGTTCTCCTGAGTCTGGTTCGGCTGGGTGATCGTCATCCGTGCAGCCCGCACTCGGTCTTGGCCCGCCCGGCCCAGCGGCCGGCCCGCGCGTCCTCGCCCTCCAGCACCCGGCGGGTGCAGGGGGCGCAGCCGACGGAGGCGTAGCCGTCCATCAGCAACGGGTTGGTCAGCACGCCGTGTTCGGCGACATAGGCGTCCACGTCGTCCTGCGTCCAGCGGGCGATCGGGGAGACCTTCACCTTCCGGCGCTTGTCGTCCCAGCCGACGACCGGGGTGTTCGCCCTGGTCGGGGACTCGTCGCGGCGCAGCCCGGTCGCCCAGGCGACGTACCCCTCGAGCCCGCGCTCCAGCGGCTCGACCTTGCGCAGCCTGCAGCACAGGTCGGGGTCGCGGTCGTGCAGCTTGGGGCCGTACTCGGCGTCCTGCTCGGCGACCGTCTGACGCGGGGTCAGCGTGATGACGTTGACGTCCATCACGGCCTCGACCGCGTCGCGGGTGCCGATGGTCTCCTCGAAGTGGTAGCCGGTGTCGAGGAACACGACGTCCACGCCGGGCATGGCGCGGGAGGCGAGGTGGGCGACCACCGCGTCCTCCATCGACGAGGTCACACAGAAGCGCCCCCCGAAGGTGTCGACCGCCCACTGGAGGATCTCCAGCGCGGAGGCGTCCTCCAGGTCGCGGCCCGCCTGCTCGGCGAGCGCCTTCAGCTCGTCGGTCGTGCGCTCTTCCTGAACCGCGGTCATATCTCGTCTCCCCTGCGTCGTTGGGCTGAAGGCCCCGGGTCAGCAGCCCGAGGAACTTCAGCTGGAATGCGCGGTTGCACGCCGCGCATTCCCACGCGCCGTGGCCCTGCTCGCTGGGACGGAGGTCCTCGTCGCCGCAGTAGGGGCAGTAGAAGGGGGCGGCCCGCTCGCTCATGAGAGGGCCTCCTCGGAGGCGCGCGCGGCCCACGCGGCGAACCGCTCGCCGTCCTCGCGCTCGTCCTGGAACCGCTTCAGGACACGCTCGACGTAGTCCGGCAGCTCCTCGGAGGTGACCTTCAGACCACGCACCTTGCGCCCGAACCCGGCCTCCAGACCGAGCGCGCCGCCCAGGTGCACCTGGTAGCCCTCGACCTGCTCGCCCCGGTCGTTGACGACCAGTTGCCCCTTGAGACCGATGTCCGCCACCTGGATACGGGCGCAGGCGTTCGGGCAGCCGTTGATGTTGATGGTGAGCGGCTCGTCGAAGTCCGGGATCCGGCGCTCCAGCTCGTCGATCAGCTGGGAGCCGCGCGCCTTGGTCTCGACGATCGCGAGCTTGCAGTACTCGATGCCGGTGCACGCCATGGTGCCGCGCCGGAACGAGGACGGCCGGGCGGTGAGGTCCAGGGCCTCCAGGGACTCGACGAGCGAGTCGACCTGCGCCTCCTCGACATCGAGGATGATCATCTTCTGCTCGACGGTGGTCCGGACCCGGCCCGAGCCGTGCGCCTCGGCGAGCTCGGCGATCTTCGTCAGGGTCGTGCCGTCCACCCGGCCGACACGCGGGGCGAAGCCGACGTAGAAACGGCCGTCGTTCTGGCGGTGCACACCGACGTGGTCGCGCCAGCGCTGGAGCGGCTGGGCGGGGGCGGGGCCGTCGACCAGCTCACGCTTGAGGTACTCGTCCTGCAGGATCTGCCGGAACTTCTCCGCGCCCCAGTCGGCGACCAGGAACTTCAGGCGGGCGCGGGTGCGCAGCCGTCGGTAGCCGTAGTCGCGGAAGATGCCGATCACGCCCGCCCAGACGTCCGGGACCTCGTCCAGCGGCACCCAGGCGCCGAGCCGGACACCGATCTTCGGGTTGGTGGACAGGCCGCCGCCGACCCACAGGTCGAAGCCGGGGCCGTGCTCGGGGTGGTTGACGCCGACGAACGCGACGTCGTTGATCTCGTGGGCCACGTCCAGCAGCGGTGAGCCGGAGATCGCCGTCTTGAACTTGCGCGGCAGGTTGGAGAACTCCTTGCTGCCGATGTAGCGGCTGTGGATCGCGTCGATGGCCGGGGTGCCGTCGATGATCTCGTCCGCGGCGATGCCGGCGACGGGCGAGCCGATGATCACGCGGGGCGTGTCGCCGCAGGCCTCGGTTGTGGACAGGCCGACCGCCTCCAGGCGGTTCCAGATCTCGGGCACGTCCTCGATCCGGATCCAGTGGTACTGGACGTTCTGCCGGTCGGTGATGTCGGCGGTGCCCCGCGCGAACTCCTGCGAGATCTCACCGATCACCCGCAGCTGCTGGGTGGTGAGCCGGCCGCCGTCGATCCGCACCCGCAGCATGAAGTACTTGTCGTCCAGCTCCTCCGGCTCCAGGATCGCGGTCTTGCCGCCGTCGATCCCGGGCTTGCGCTGGGTGTAGAGCCCCCACCAGCGCATCCGGCCGCGAAGGTCGTTCGGGTCGATGGAGTCGAAGCCACGCTTGGAGTAGATCGTCTCAATGCGTGTCCGCACATTGAGACCGTCGTCGTCCTTCTTGAACTGTTCGTTGCCGTTGAGCGGGGTGAAGTGCCCCGCGGCCCACTGACCCTCACCGCGGTGACGGCTCACCTTGCGGCGGGGAGTCGCGGCGGCAGGCTTCTGCGGGGTGGCGGCCATGGTTGATACGTCCTTCGGGACAGGCGGGAAAGCGGCTCTGACCTGCGCATACGGGCGCATGGGCATACGTGCGCGTCATTGCGCGGGAATGAAGCGGGAAAGAGAGAGATGTCGGGCGCTGCGGGGCTGTCAGCGCGCCGGACAGATGGCGCTGGACATGCGGCCGAGGTCGACGTGCCGCCGACTCACCAAGGCAATTCCAGTTCCGGACATGACGGAAGCGTGTCACGGCGATCTGGACACAGTCCAGCTTCGTCCATCATGCGGACACCCTTGTCCCGTAGAGTGAGACAAGGGTGTCGTCGGTCACATAGCCGGACGGTGTCGTTTCTTCCCAGGTCAGGCTGGGTAAGCCCCAGGCCACGGTCCGGGCGTCGCGGCCACGGCCTCCTCCTCGACCTTGGTGTCGAAGAGCTTGAAGCCGCGGCGCTGATAATTGGCCATGGCGTGCTCGCCGTCCTTGCTGCATGTGTGCAGCCATACCCGCTTCGTCGGCGCCCGCCCCGGCCAGCGTTCCGCCAGGTCCCAGGCGCGCGCGGTGCCGTACGCCAGGAGATACCCGCCGATGCGGCGGCCGCGGAAGGGCGGGATCAGGCCGAAGTACTCGATCTCCACGACCCCGTCGTCCTGCGGGCTCAGCTCCACATACCCGGCGGGCGTGCCCCGGTCGTAGGCCACCCAGGTCTCGACCCCGGGACGCTCCAAATGCTCCTGCCACCGGGCGTAGGTCCAGCCGAGCCGGTCGGTCCACAGGATGTCGCCGCCCACCGAGGCGTACAGGAACCGGCTGAACTCGGGGGAGGGCACCTCGGCGCGGACGATCCGCACGTCTCCCTGCGGGGCTTCGGCCGGGAGGAGGTCGTCGGGGGAGGTCTGTTCCAGGGACCAGGTGGTCACGGCGAGGTTGGGCATGTCGGCCAGGGAATCATCCGGATGGGGGATTTGTCGATCGACTGCGGCGCCGTCGTGGCTGGTCGCGCGCACGCGGCGGAGCCGCACGACCGACCAGGCGATGGCGAGAGTGCCTCAGTCGAGTGCCCGGTCGATCGAACTCAGCGGCATCGCGAACAGCATCCGGCCCGACTGGGACCAGACCTCTCCGGTCGCCTCCCAGTACGACAGGGGGCCGGCCCGGGTGCCCCAGCACCTGGGGGCGTTCTCCTCGCCGCAGCGGGTCGCCTCCGCGCCCTCCGTGTCCTGGCGCCACAGGCTGCCGTGCCGGTCCGTGCTGCCCGGGGCGCGGCTCACGTACCAGCCGGCGCGGTCCGCCCCGCCCGCCCGGTGCGACAGGACGCCCTCGATGCCGGACGCGTCCGTCTCGTACGCGTCGACCGCCGGCGCGGATCCGGTGGCGCCGGTGGCCAGCAGACCGGGGCGGGCCGGGTCCTTGCTGAAGTCGTAGCGCCACAGCCGGGCGGGCCGGTCGCTGCCGGCGGCCGTCCGCTCGCTCGCGACCAGGCTGTCAGGGGCCGTGCTGCGGTCGAGGGAGATGCCACCGAGATGCGGGGCGCCGTCCGCACCGGTCAGACGGTACGAGCCGACGGCCGGCAGGACGAAGCGCTGGCCGTGGGCCGCCCAGCCCGCCCCGACACGGCCCACCGCGGCACTGTCGACCGTGGCGCGCTGGACGCGGTTCATGTCGTACACGTACAGCCCGTCGGCTGCGGTGACCAGCAGCTTGTTCTGGTACCAGACCATGCCGGAGAGCCGGGAGGTCAGGGCGCGGTAGTCACGTCCGCCGTCCACCGGGACGACGAGGAGCGCGGACGAGTACCTGAGGTGGGCCAGGTCGTTCGCGTCGACGAAGGCGACCCGGGCGAGCCCCCGGTCGGCGGCGCCCTCGTTCCAGCCCGAGAGGATCACTCGATTGTCGTTCCACCAGCCGTCGTCGTCGGCGTCACCCGAGGTGGTGACGGCACCCGCCCGCCAGCCCCGGGCGTCGGCGCTGTCCCAGCAGTACGCGCGCGTGGCGGCCGGCGCCACCGGCAGCGCCGTGCGCTCGGTGGTCGTGCAGCCGTTCGCCGCGCGCAGACTCCGGTCGGCGGTCTCCAGGACGGCGCTCACACCGACCGGCTTGCCCATCCGGGAGGAGAGTTCGTCGAGCGTGGCCTGCGGGACCAGCTGCTCCTGGAGTCGGAACGCGCCGGTCTCGGCGGCCCTGGTGAGAGGCGTCAGCGCCCCGGGATCGTCGCCGACCGTGGCCTGCGAGGCGCTGATCATCGTGGCGGCGGCGGTGAGTGCGAGGGCGGTTCCGGCGAGGAACGCGCGCACGGCACGCCCCTGCTTGCGTCGACGGTGTCTGCCGCGGTGCTTCATCAAACCTCCCGAGGCGAGCCAACTGCGGCCATTGGTCTGTGCGTTGACCAAAGGAGCAGGTGGGGTGGCCCGTACAGGATGCTACGGCAGTTGGGCACGCTTGCGGACTAAGACCCTGCAAATATGCGGAAGAAGAGTCCGTACTCAGGGCATCTCGTCCGAGAACCTCCCCCGCACCACGGCGGGCGCCGTCGAGTGGGGCAGCAGCTCACGCGGGTCCTCCGGCAGCAGCACCTCGACCTCCGCGTCCTCGCAGAAGCGGTACGGCCGGTGCTCCAGCAGGCCCCCGAGATAGCGCCGTACCCGCGACAGCTCCGCCCGCACCGTCACCGTGCGGCCCGGGTCGCCGAACATGTCCTCGGCCAGCCCCGCCGCGCTGCGACCGCCCTGGTGCAGGGCCAGCAGATACAGCAACTCGGCGTGCCGGGGACTCAGTTCGTGGCTCCAGGTGCCCGCGCCGCCGGACACCGTCACCGACCAGCGGCGCGGCTGCGTCAGATCCAGCGCGATCCGGGTCGCCCCGGTCGGCACCGGCCCGTCGGCCGGCCGCAGCAGCCAGCCGCCCGCCAGCGGTTCCACCGCGCACAGGCCCAGCGGAAGCAGCCACCTCCGGCCCGGCGACAGCGCCTTGGGCAAGGTGATCCGGTTCGTGTACGGCATCCCGGTCACCGCGGCCGTCCAGCCGTCCCGGTCCACCACCACGGCCCGCCCGGCCAGCCGCGCCAGCACCGGCGCCGCCACCGCGCGCAGTTGCTCCAGTGCCGTCAGATGCAGCTCCCGCAGCCTTGCCTCGGCGAGCTTGGCCACCGAGTCGACCCAGGCCAGCGTGGCCGGATGCATGGTCTCCAGCGGGCCGCTGACATCGACCACGCCGAGCAGCCGGCCGTCGCGCGGATCGGTGATGGGGGCGCCCGTGCAGGTCCATGAGGTCTGCGAGCGCTGGAAGTGCTCGGAGGCGAAGACCTGGACGGGCCGACGCACCACGACCGGGGTGCCGATGCCGTTCGTGCCGACGACGTCCTCCCGCCAGTCGGCGCCGAGTTCGAAGCCGAGGCAGTCGGCCTTGCGCAACACCGAGGAGCTGCCCTCCCGCCACAGCACCCGGCCCTCGTAGTCGGCGACGACCATGATGTGCTGAGCGACGTCGGCGACCGACAGCAGCCCCTCGCGCAGCACCGGCAGCACATGCCTGAGCGCGGTGGACTCCCGGCGCCGCTGCACCTCCTCGCGCGACAGCAGCCCGGACCGGAAGTCGTGGTCCGGATCGACCCCGCCGCGCAGCATGCGCTCCCAGGACTGCTCGATCACCGGGCGCGGTGCGACCGGCGCGCGCCGGCCGGAGAGGGTGGCGGCGCGGATCTCGCTCAGCACCCGCGCCGCCCGTGCCGCGTCCAAGGGTCCTCCCGGGAGAAGAGTTCTCATCCTGACCGTGTGTCTCATAGTGCCGCCCCGCCGCTCGTGGAGGGACACAGTCCGCACACAGTCGCCAACAAGTTGCAACCCCTTGCAACCCTGGTGGACCGCTCTGGCCTGATTGAAACTTGAGCGACGCCGTTTCGAGCGGCGTTCGCGGCCTCGAACGGGCCATGGCGGGGGTGGTGCCGTGTCGGCGCAGCATCACCCCCTCCGGCGGTTGGCCGAGTGTCAGGCCTGCGGCCTTGATCGGTCCACCATGTGGGTCAGGTTCAGTGTTGACGGCAGGGTTCCGAAGGCTGTTCCTCCGTCGGCGCCCAGGCGGGACGCGCAGAAGGCGTCGGCCACCTCCGGCGGTGCGAACCTGACGAGAAGTGAGCCCTGGAGGATGAGCGCGAGGCGCTCCGTCAGGCGCCGGGCGCGTGCCTCGATGCCGTCCAGGTCGGCCAGGTCCGTCAACAGCGCCTTGATCGCGCCGTCCAGGCGGTGATCCGCGCCGCGTGCCCGGCCGACCTCCCGCAGATACGCGTCGAGCGCCGCGGGCTCCCGCCGCAACGCCCGCAGCACGTCCAGCGCCTGGACGTTGCCCGCGCCCTCCCAGATCGAGTTCAGCGGCGACTCGCGCACCAGCCGCGGCATCCCGGACTCCTCGACGTACCCGTTGCCGCCCAGGCACTCGGCGGCCTCGACCGTCACCGGCGGACACCGCTTGGTCACCCAGTACTTGGCGGCCGGCACCGCGATCCGCAGCAGCGCCCGCTCCTGCTCGCCGCCGTTGTCGTAGGCCGCCGCGAGCCGCAGCGCGAGGGTGGTCGCCGCCTCGGACTCGACGGCCAGGTCGGCCAGGACGTTGCGCATGAGCGGCTTGTCGACGAGCCTGCCGCCGAACGCCTCGCGGTGGTCGCAGTGATGGACCGCCTGCGCGACGGCCTGCCGCATCAGCCCCGCCGAACCGAGCACACAGTCGAGCCGGGTCGCCGCCACCATCTCGATGATGGTGCGCACCCCGCGCCCCTCCGCACCGACCCGGCGCGCCCACGTCCCGTCGAACTCGACCTCGCTCGACGCGTTCGACCGGTTGCCCAGCTTGTCCTTCAGCCGCTGGATCAGGAACACGTTGCGGCTGCCGTCCGCCAGCACCCGCGGCACGAGAAAGCAGGTCAGCCCGTCCGGGGCCTGGGCCAGCACCAGGAACCCGTCCGACATGGGCGCCGAACAGAACCACTTGTGCCCGGTCAGCGTGTAGGTCCCGGACTCGGCCAGCGGCGTGGCCGTCGTCGCGTTGGCACGTACGTCGCTGCCGCCCTGCTTCTCCGTCATGCCCATCCCGAACAGGGCACCGGCCTTCCGTTCCGCCGGGCGCAGCCCACTGTCGTAGACCATCGACGTCAGCCGCGGCTCCCACTCGGCGGCCAGCTCGGGGTCGGTGCGCAGCGCCGGGACCGCCGCGTGGGTCATGGACAGCGGGCAGCCGTTGCCCGCCTCGACCTGTGTCCACAGCAGGAAGGCCGCCGCCCGTCGCACATGGCCGGCCGGCCGCGTCCAGGCCGCGGTCAGCCCCGCGGAGACGCCCTTGCCGAGCAGCCGGTGCCAGGAGGGATGGAAGTCCACCTCGTCGACCCGGTGGCCGTAGCGGTCGTGCGTGCGCAGGCGCGGTGGGTTCTCGTTCGCCAGCACCCCCCACTCCTGCACCTGCGCCGAGCCGCAGGTCCGCCCGAGGGCGGACAACTCCTCGCCGGCCTCGTCCAGCAGCTCGGGGGCGACATGACGTTCGACGGCCTCGGACAGGACCCGGTCGGTGGTGTAGACGTCGTGGCCGACCAGGGGCGGCGGCTGGTTGGTCACCGTGTGCGTGCTGCCTGCCATGGCTGTGAACCTCTCCCTCCGTGGGGCGATGCCTCCACCCTGACACGGCGGTGGCACGGTGAGCGCGCAGGTGGCGAGCGCGCCCGCACGGCGCCGCGATGAGTGCCGCGCCGCACGACGGATACCTTTAGGTCGTGCAGTCAGCAAGTGAACCGTCTCCCCAGCGCCACTCCGGTCGTCTCCACCGGGCGCGTGCCCTCTACCGGAACGTCTCCAAGCGCAGGACCGCCTGGCTGCTGCTGAAGGACACCGTCAATTCCTGCATCGAGTACCGCATCCTCGGACTCGCCGCCGAAGCCGCGTTCTTCACGCTGCTGTCGGTGCCGCCGCTCCTCCTGAGTCTCATCGGCCTCCTCGGTTACGTCGACGACTGGACCGGCACCGACACCATCACCAGCCTGGAGACCAACCTGCTGGAGGCCTCGCGCACCGTCCTGTCCGACAAGGGGGTGCGGCAGATCGCGCAGCCGATCCTGGACGACGTGATGAACGGCGGCCGGCCCGACGTGATCTCCGTCGGCTTCCTGTTCGCCCTGTGGTCGGGCTCCCGCGCGGTGAACGTCTTCATAGACACGATCACCGTGATGTACGGCCTCGACGGCGTCCGCGGCATCGTCAGGACCCGCCTGGTGGCGTTCCTGCTGTTCATCGCGGCGCTGCTGATCGGCTCGGTGGCGCTGCCGCTGATGGTGGCGGGACCGGACGCGGTGGTGCGGATCGTGCCGTGGTCGGAGACGCTGGTGCAGGTCCTGTACTGGCCGGTCGTGATCGTTCTGTCGGTCGCCTTCCTGACCACGCTGTACCACGTGTCGGTGCCGGTGCGCTCGCCCTGGATCGAGGACGTGCCCGGCGCGCTGGTCGCCCTCGGGATGTGGGTGCTCGGCAGCTTCCTGCTCCGTATCTACCTGCAGAACACCATCGAGGGCGCGACGATCTACGGCTCACTCGCCGCCGCCGTCGCCGTACTGCTGTGGATCGGTGTGTCCGCGTTCGCGGTGCTCGTCGGGGCCGCGGTCAACGCCGCGATCGACCGGGTCTGGCCGGCCGCCGCGACCGCCGCGGCCCGCGCCGCGAACGAACGGCTGCGCGAGGCGCAGGTCGCCGAGTACGTGGCCCGTGCCGCCGCGAGCCGCGAGTCCGACCCCGACGACCCGGACGACCCGGACATGCCGTCGGAGTTCCCCGAGCGCTGGTCCCGCTTCCTGCCTCCGGAGGACCTGACGTCGAGGCTGCGCACCCATGTGAAGAGCACGCACCACCATCCGCACAAGCCGGAGGACTCCTAGGGCCTGTCGGATCAGGCTTTCCACGCCCCCGCCGCCGCGGCCTCCCGCACGAAGCCGGTGAAGTCGCGCGGCGGACGGCCGAGGACTTCCCGGACGTCGTCCGTGAGATGGGAGTTGCGGCCGTCCATGAGCGTCTCGAAGACCTCCACCAGTAGCTCGACCTCCTCCGGCGGCACTCCGAACCCCGCCAGGGCATCCCCGTACGAACGCGTCGGAACCGGTGTGTAGGTGATCGTGGTGCCGGTCGCCGCGGAGATCTCCGCGACCGCCTCCCGCCAGGTCAGCAGCCGCGGCCCGGTCAGCTCCAGCGTCCGCCCCACGTACCGGTCGCCGGACGTCAGCACGGCCGTCACCACGTCCGCGATGTCCCGCACGTCGACGAACGGCTCCCGCACCTCGCCCGCGGGGAAGACAAGCTCCCCGTGGGCCATCCCCTCCACCAGCGGCCCCTCGCTGAAGTTCTGCGCGAACCACGTGGCCCGTACGACCGTCCAGTGCGCGCCGGACGACTTCAGCGCCTCCTCGGTCGGCAGCGCCTGGTCCTCGCCGCGCGCCGACAGCAGCACCAGCCGCCGCACCCCGAGCCCCACGGCCTCCCGCGCGAGCGCGCCGATACCCTCGGCCGCCGCCGGGGAGCCGACGTCGGACGGGTACATCAGATAGGCCGCGTCCGCGTCCCGCAGGGTCTCCGCCCAGGTCGTCGGGTCCTCCCAGTCGAAGCCCAGGGCCCGGGACGCCGCCCGCACCGTGAGCCCCGCATCGCGGGCCGCCTGAGCCACCCGGCTCCCGGTGCGGCCCGAGGCACCGGTCACCACTACTGTCATCCGCTGCGTGCTCGCCTTCTCGGCTGCGTTTTCCGTCATGCCTCCAGTCAACGGTCGCGCGCCCCAACAGCCCATCGCTGAACGGCTCATTCCCATGCGCGGGCGTCTACGCTGGCGCCATGGACGCCCTTGCAGGTCTGCTGGAGGGCCCACGTGCCCGTGGCGCCTTTATGATCCGCGCGTGTTTCGACCCGCCGTGGTCCATCCGCATCGAGGACCGGGCCCCGCTCAGCGTCATGGTCATGGTCCGCGGAGAGGCGTGGGTGATCGCGGACCGGGGCGAGCGAAGCGAGATGGGGGTCCCCCCGGCCGAAGGCGGGGGGAGGATCCGGCTGCGCCCCGGAGACCTCGCCATCGCCCGCGGCCCGGACCCCTACACCTGCGCCGACGACCCCGGCACCGCGCCGCAGGCCCTGATCCTGCCGGGCGCCGAGTGCAGCTACCCCGACGGACGCTCCCTCAACGGCTCCATGGACCTCGGTGTACGCACCTGGGGCGACCGGCCCGACGGCTCGGCCGTGATGCTGATCGGCACATATCTGTGGGAGGGCGAGATCAGCGGGCGGCTGCTGAAGGCGCTGCCGCCGCTGCTGTCCCTCACCGCCGACGTGTGGAAATGCCCGCTCACCCCGCTTCTCATGGACGAGATCGTCCGCGACGAACCCGGCCAGGAGGTCGTCCTGGACCGGCTGCTCGACCTGCTGGTCATCGCCGCGCTCAGGGCCTGGTTCTCCCGGCCGCAGGCGGAGGCCCCGGCCTGGTACGCGGCGCTCGCCGACCCCGTCGTCGGCCGGGTGCTGCGGCTCGTCCAGGACGACCCCGCGCTGCCCTGGACGGTGGCCTCGCTGGCCGCCAAGGCGGGGGTGTCACGGGCCGCGCTGGCCCGCCGGTTCACCGAGCTGGTGGGGGAGCCGCCGATGACGTACCTCACGGGATGGCGGATGGCGCTCGCGGCGGACGCGCTGCGCGACACCGACGACACGTTGGACGCCATCGCGCGGCGGGTGGGGTACGGGAGCGCGTTCGCGCTGTCCAGCGCGTTCAAGAGGGTGTACGGGGTGAGTCCGCAGGAGCACCGGGGGCGGGTGCCCTCGTAGGGCGGCCGCGGGTTGCGTGTGGCCGTTCGCGCCCACGCGGCGGAGCCGCAGATCGATACGGCCCCGCGCCCCTGACGGCGTTGCGGCGTAGCCTCGCCTGTATGTACGCGGAGCGGGCGTCACGGCTGCATGGCGCCGTGGTGTGGACGAACACCCCTGATGAGCATGGCGCCGGGCGCGTCCTGCCCGACGGGTGCATGGACCTGCTGTGGCACGACGGGCGGCTGCTCGTCGCCGGGCCCGACACCCGTGCGTACGTCACCGAGGGCGAGCCGGGCAGCTGGGCGGGTGTCCGCTTCTTTCCGGGGACAGCGCCCGGTCTGCTGGGCGTGCCCGCGCACGAACTGCGCGACCGGCGGGTCGAACTCGTGGACCTGTGTCCGGCTTTCGAGGTACGGCAGCTGCGCGACCGTATCGAGGCATCCCCCGACCCGGTGACCGCGCTGGAGGACGTGGCGCTGGAGCGGGCCGCCGCTGCGGACGCGCCCGATCCGGTACTACGGCATGTCGTCACCGCCCTCGACTCGGGCCGTCCCGTCGCCGCCACCGCCGACGAACTCGGCCTCGGGGTACGGCAGTTGCATCGCCGCTGCCTGAGCGCCTTCGGGTACGGCCCCAAGACACTGGCCCGAATCCTGCGGCTGCAACGCGCGCTCGCCCTGGCCCGGTCCGGCACGCCCTTCGCGGACACGGGCCGTTCGCGTCGGGTACGCCGACCAGGCTCATCTGGCCCGGGACGTAAAGGAGTTGGCGGGCCTGCCGCTCGGCGAGCTACTCGGCCGACGCGCCGGCAGCGCCCCGTAGGGGAGCGAACAGGTCGACGCCGTTTCCGTCCGGGTCCTGCACGCAGGCGTACCGCTGGCCCCAGAAGGCGTCCCACGGCTTGAGTTCGCCGTGACAGCCGGCGGCCACCAGTTTCTCGTACACGGCGTCCACCTCGGCCGGATCCGCGCATCGCAGTGCCAGCCCGGTGCGGCTGCCGCCGGTGGGCGGTCGCCACCCCGGGTGGAAGGACCGCACGGTCTCCTCGGTGTCGAGCAACAGCCTCAGCCCGCCCGGCAGTTCGGCCTCAGCGTGCGGCTCGTTCTCCGAGCCGTCGGGGAACGCGAAACCGAGGCGGCGGTAGAAGGCGACAGAGGCGGCCATGTCGGTGACGACCAGGCCGATGGCATCGAATCGTGGAGTCATGCGGCCACCGTAGGCAGGGGGAGTCCGGCTGGTCTTGAAGGAATCGGACACCCCTGCCACCTGCCGGGACAGGTCATCCGAAGGTCACCGCCCCCAGCGGCGTGTCCACCGTGAAGGAGATCCCCACCGGGCCCGTCGTGAGGTCGAGGTCGGTGCCGAGAGCCGCCAGCAGGGGCCGGATCTCGTCCGGCTCGGGAGCGCTCGCGGTCAGCGCCAGCAACGGCGTGCAGGGCAGCCCGGAGGCGGTGGGATGGACGGTGGCGCTCCAGTCGATCAGGAAGGGGACGACCCCGGAGGGGTGGGCGTCGTCGCCGTCGGTCAGCCGCCACCGCAGCAGTGTGCCGTCGGGCTTGCGGCGGCTCATCGACTGCGCCGGGCCGGGGTCGTAGCCCCGCGCTCGGGCGGCCGCGATGGCCGCGTCCAGGTCGGGTGGGCTGATCGCCCAGGTGACCGTGCGTGCGACGGTGAGCCCGTCGACGGTGAACGGGCGGGGCTCACCAGGGGCGGACTGCTCGGGGTCCGGACCGATGATCTCCAGATAGCGGACGCCGCCCAGGGACACCAGGTAGTTGCGCGTGCCGAGCCCGACATGCACACCACCCGGGGCGGGCGCCACACCGGTGCGCCGGGTGAAGTCGGCGACCGTGGCGGCCAGGTCGGGGGTCGCCAGGACGAGGTGATCGAGAAGCGCGGGAATGGCGTTCATCGCAGCCGAGGCTACGCAGGGCGGCCTCCGTCATGGAACACCTGTGCGCCAGGACGGGTGGTCAGTCGTCGAAAACGACCGTGCCGTCGGGCAGCAGCGTCGGATGGATCTTCATGGGGCCGTACTCGTCCACGTCCGAGGGGCGCGCCGTCTCCGGACCGTCGGGGCCCATGCGGAGCACCCGCTCCACCCGGCAGATCCGGAACACCCGGCCCGCCACCCGGGCCTCGTCGGCGCGTTCCAGCGCCCGGAACTCCTCGGCCGCCTTCGCGTAGAGGGTCTTCTTCGCGTCGTCGAACCGGAACAGCAGGGGCCACATCTCGGCCATCGCGTCGTGCAGCACACGCCGGGCGTCGTGCGGGGTGGCCTGGAGCGCGAGGGCCGGCTCCCAGCGGGAGTGCTCCCGCTCGACCACACCGAAGCACGGGGGCAGCAGCACGACCTCCGGATGCGAGCGCACCGCCCGCTCCGAGTCGCCGCGCACCTCGGCGGGGAAGCGCACGCCCCGGTACGCGAAACCCCGCAGCCACGCCCGCAGGGCACCGGCCATCGGGCCGCCGTCCGCGCGGTCCGTGTCGAGGACGAGGTCCAGATCGGGGGAGGGGGTGTGGGCGTCCCGGAAGTTCCAGGTCCGCTCGGCGGGCTCCGGGTCGGTGGGCCGGGGCGGCTCCAGCCCCTGGTCGTCGCAGCGCGTGAACTCGTCCCCGCGCACGATCCGGTACCGCACCCCGCACGCCTCGACCTCGTTCACCGGCTCCCGGTTCAACACCTCGACGGCGGCGAGGAGTTCACCGCGTACGGCCGGGTCGTCGGTGCCGTCCTTCGCGCGGAACCACAGATGGGTGTTCAGCGAGTCCCGGCACATCTGCGGCATCCCGTTCACGACCGGCTTCAGCAGCCGCCACCGCGGCCCCGCCGCAGGATCCCGCACGGCGACCCCGAACACCGGCCCACGCAGGGCGAACCCCGGATAACGCACCGAGGCGTCCACCGCGTCGGCCTCCCGCACCCGGGCGGCGGGGTCGTCACGGCGCACCAACTCCTCGTGCGGCGCGCGGATCTGTTGCTGCCAGTCATGGGTCATGCACGCATTGTCGCGAGGGTGCCGTCACGCCCAGGAGTGAACGGACCCAACATCCCCGGCGGTTGGACGGCTCCGCGGACCGCCCGAAACTCACCGATCACCGCGGGCCATGGAGCGGGAGACTCCGGCTCGCCTACGCTCGCTCGCATGCCCGTACGACTCCTCGTCCACACCCGCACCACCGCCTACCGGCACGCCTCCATCCCGGCCGGGGTCGAGGCGCTCCGCACGCTCGGCGACCTCGAGGTGGACCACACCGAGGATCCGCGGGCCCTCGAAGAACCCCTGGACGCGTACGCGGCCGTCGTCTTCCTCTCCACCAGCGGCGAGATCCTCACCCCGGCCGGGCGCGAGCGCCTCGCCGCGTACGTCGAGGCGGGCGGTGGCTTCGTCGGGGTGCACGCGGCGGCCTGCACCGAGTACGACTGGCCGTACTACGGCGACCTGCTCGGCGCCCGGTTCGACCGGCACCCCGAACTCCAGCCGGGCCGGGCGATCGTCGAGGACCGCGAGCACCCGGCCACCCGGCACCTGCCCGCCGTATGGGACTTCGTCGACGAGTGGTACGACTTCCGCACCAACCCCCGCGGCACGGTGCGGGTGCTGGCCCGCGCCGACGAGTCGTCGTACGAGGGCGGCGGCATGGGCGCGGACCATCCGCTGGTGTGGTGCCGTGAACAGGGGGCGGGACGCGTCTTCTACACAGCCCTCGGGCACACCGCAGAGGCGTACGAGGACCCCGAATTCTGCGCGCATCTCCGCGGCGGCATCGACTGGGCGGCCGGGCCTGCCCGCTAGCCCGCGCCGACCTGGCCGGCCCGACGGCGGCTCAGGGGCGGGACGTGGGCTCTCCGGGCCGGAGATCCGGGACCCGGGGATCAGGGACGCCTGCTGACCCGGTGTCCGGTCCGGCCCCGAGAGCCTGTCGTCACGGTGCGACCCTCAGCGGCGGGGCCTGCGCAGCGCGCGGAACTGGGGGCCGTAGGTGCCCCGGCCGGACGGGATGGGGATCTCCATCAGTTCCACGGCCGGCTCCTCCAGTCCGCGCATGGTCCGGATGCCCGCGCCCAGAGCGCGGTGGCCGCCGCCCGCCCAGGCCGCGTCGAGGGAGTCCAGCACCGTGCTGTACATGGCGTCGAAGCGGAACAGCAGCCCGCCCGCATGGGCGGGCGTGTTGCGCCAGCCGCCGACCGGGACCGGCGCCATCGGGCGCACGTCGGGGAAGGGCACGGGCGGGCCGACGTACCGCCAGCCGTCGTCGGTCCGGCGCAGCGCCCGGCCGTGGTAGATCTCCCCGAAGGCGTAGTAGTGCGCCGGGCGGTCGTCCGAGAAGGAGTCGGTCGGGGAGCTGTCGGTGCCCTCGCCCTGCTCCCTGATGATCTCGATGGCGAGCTCGACGTCGTCGAGGGTCCGCACCGGGCGCAGCTCGTCGGAGTCGATGTGCTGCGCCACCTGACCCCGCGTCGACAGGTCCGGCCGCACCGCCCGGAACGCCGCGAGCATGCCGTCGTAGAACTCGCCGACCGTGGGGGAGGCCTGCACGCTGCGGGCGAGCGACACCTCGGGGGCCTCGATCGCCATCATCACGTCCCGCACGAAGGGGCGGGTGAGGCCCGACAGATAGACGGTCACCCCGGCGCGCACCCCGCCCGGCAGCGGCCCGGGGAAGACGGGCGCGGCGGCCTTGATCTGCGGCCTGCCGCCCACGGCCACCAGCAGGTTGCAGACGATGCCCAGGTGGTACATCTCGTCGCCGACGATGCGCCGGATCATCCGCGCGACCTCGCCGCGCTGGTCCTTGATCGACCACCAGCCGCACAAGTAGGGCGGGATGGTGGCGAGTTCGAGCCCCACGGCGACCTGAAGCGCCGACCTGAGCCAGGCCACCCCGCGGCTGTCCTCGGGGACGGCCATCAGACGCGCCACGGACCCGAGTCCGGCGGCGGCCTGCACGGTGCCCTGGGCCGCCGGTGCGCCCGCCACCGCGTCCGCCGCCGGCCCGCCCGCCACCGCGTCCGCCGCCGGCGCGGCGGCCTGTGCGGTCCCGGCGACCGCCGTCGGTGCCCCGGCCGCCACCGCGGCCGACGCCAGGAACCTCCTGCGTTTGAACGGAGCAACCGTCGACTCGTCCGGCTCTTCGCCCATACCCGTCAACCTCACCTCGGCTCATAGGGACGGCCCCGCTCGGGGCAGCCGCACCGCACCCGGGACCCCTCCGACAGCTCGCGAAGCTAGCAGCGATCACGGCCGCCACCAGGGCACACGTGCCGCACGGCGCATCGACCACCCTGTCGGGCCAACGATCACAAGACCGGGCCGAGGGGACGTGGGCGAGAGCCTCAGCGCGGCGCCGCGGCGCGCGGGACGGCCGTGCTCGAACGCCGTACCAGCCGCGTCGACAACTCCGTCCGCGTGCTCTCCGGCCGGTCCCCGTCCATCATCCGCACCAGCAGCCGCAGCGCGGTCGCCGCCATCTCCGACAGCGGCTGGCGGACCGTGGTGAGGGCGGGGGAGCTCCAGCGGGCCTCCGGCAGATCGTCGAAGCCGACCACGCTCATGTCGTCCGGCACGCTCAACCCCCGCTCCGCCAGCGCCTCGTAGACCCCGAGGGCCATCCGGTCCGAGCACACGAAGACGGCCGTCGGCGGCTCGGGCAGGTCGAGGAGTTCCAGCATCCGGCGGTGCGCGACCCCCTCGTCGAAGCCGGCCTGTCTGACGTACTCGGAACGGTGCCGCACCCCGGCCGAGGCGAGCGCCGAGCGGTAGCCGGCCACCCGGGCGGCGCTGCACATCTTGCGCTGGTGACCGGCGATGACGGCGATGCGTTCATGGCCGAGCGTCAGCAGGTGCTCGGCCGCGGTCACGCCGCCGTGCCAGTTCGCCGCGCCCACCGACACCACGCCCGGCGGCGGCTCGAGGACCGGGTCGATCATCACGAACGGGATGCGGTGCTGCTCCAGCCACGCGTACTGCGACGCCGTCAGCTCGGCCAGGTTGAACAGCACCCCGGAGGAGCCGCGTGCGATGAGCTTGTCCAGCCAGCCCCGCTCCGGCCGCGCGCCCCGCGTCCGGGTGAGCCCGGCCGAGACCACCACCTCCAGACCGGCGTCGTGGGCCGCCGCCTCCACCCCGTGCAGCACCGCGCCCGACCACGAGTTGTCGAGCGAGTGCACGACGAGGTCGACCAGGCCCGGTGTCTTCGCCGCGTCGAAGCGCGGTCTGCGCACATAACCGAGCCGGTCCAGCGCCTCGGTGACCCGGCGGCGGGTCTCCGGAGCCACGTCCTCGCGGCCGTTGACCACCTTGGAGGCGGTCGGCACGGACACCCCGGCCTCGCGGGCCACGACCGCGAGGGTCGGCCCGGCAGCCACGCTCGCACCTCCCGTACGGACCATCGGGAACCACCTCTCCGGCCCGCCCGAGGGCCATGAAAAGTTTCGACCGGCACGAAACAGTAAGCGCTTCCTACCCTAGGTTCGCCGCGCTGAGTCCGGAAGTGCGCGGGCTGTTACGCCCACCTGGCCTCGGGCTCGGAGAACACGCCCGCACCCACACCGGGCGCCGGCCCGCTCCCCGCCCCCACCCTCAAGCGACCCGGCCCAAATCGATCTCCCGCACCTCGTGCGCCAACCCCGCACCCGCCGCCACCCGCTCCAACTCCTCCACCACGATCCGCCCCAAGCGCTCCAGCTCATTGCCGAGCGACCCGGCGACATGCGGCGTCAGGAACACGTTGGGCAGGTCGTACAGCGGCGACCCCGCAGGCAACGGCTCCGGCTCGGTCACGTCGAGCACCGCGTGCAACCGCCCCGAGACCAGCTCGTCCGTCAGCGCGACGGGATCGACCAGCGCACCCCGCGAGGTGTTGATCAGCACCCCGCCGTCCCGGATCAGCGCGAGCCGGTCCCTGTCGAGCATCCGGTACGTCTCGGGGATGTCCGGCGCGTGCAGGCTGACGATGTCGCTGTGCCGCAGCAGGTCCTCGAGGGGCATCAACTCCGCGCCGAGCCCGGCGGCTTCGGTGGCGCCGAGATACGGATCGTGCAGCAGCACCGTGAAGTCGAACGGCCGCAGCAGCTCCAGCAGCCGTCGGCCGACCCGTGACGCGCCGATGACGCCGACGCGGCGGCCGACGTTGCCGGTCGCGGCCGTCTCCGCGGCCGACGGGCAGGTGTGCGTGGCGCGGTAGCGCTCCCGGTGGGCGAATGCGTCCTTCCCGGTCAGCAGGATCATGGCGAGCGTGTACTCGGCGACCGGCAGCGCGTTGGCCGTCACGGCACTGGAGACCGTGACGCCGGCCTTCCACAGCGCGTCACCGACCAGCGAACGGACCGAGCCGGCCGCGTGCAGGACGACGCGCAGCGCGGGCGCGGCGGCGAGGGCGTCGCCGCCGAGGTGGGGGCAGCCCCAGCCGGTGATGAGCACCTCGGCGCCGGTGAGGGCCTCGGCGGTCGCCGGGTCGGCGAAGTCGCGTACGACGAGTGCGGGGTCGATGGCTGCGGTGCGCCCGAGCCGGGCCATCAGCGGCGGCGGGAAGAGCTGGGGGATGTGCACCGGATCCATCGCGAACACGGCCCTCGGCAGATGGGGGCGGCTGGGCATGGTTCTCCTGAGGCACTCTGCGGAAACGGGTTCAGAAAGCGCCTTCTAACGTAGATCTGCCGGGGAGGCCGGTCAATCGATGTGATGAGGGACCGGGTTCCGTGACCTCGGCGAGGCGAGGGTGGAGTGACCGGGTACGCCGAACAGCCCTCCCGGCCGCCCGTTCGCCGGAATATCGGGCCACAATGAGTTGCTCTGATCTTCACGGTGCACGAGCGCGGTGAGGAGGCTGGTGGACATATGACGGCAGTCCAGGCAGACCCCGTGGTGAGCACGCCCTACGGTGCGGTGCGGGGCCGGTACGAGAACGGCGTCGCGGTGTTCCGGGGCATCCCCTACGCGGCGCCCCCCTTCGGCCCGCTCCGCTTCCGCCCGCCCGTGCCGCCCGAACCGTGGGACGGGGTGCGCGAGGCCGTGGCGTTCGGGCCGACCCCGCCCAAGCCGCCGTACTCGGAGGCGTTCGCGCAGTACCTGTCCGACCCGGTCGTGCCCGGCGACGACTGTCTCAACCTCAATGTCTGGACGCCCGATCCGGGCCCCGCCGCCCGGCTCCCGGTCATGGTGTGGCTGCACGGCGGCGCCCTGACCCGCGGGTCCTCGGGCGTGCCCGTGTACGACGGGCGGCCGTTCGCCCGGGACGGCGTCGTCCTCGTCTCGGTCAACTACCGGCTCGGTGTCGAGGGCTACGGCTACTTCCCGGACGCCCCCGCGAACCCCGGCCTGCGCGACCAGCTCGCCGCGCTGAAGTGGGTCCAGGCGTCCATAGCGGCGTTCGGCGGCGACCCGGACCGCGTCACCCTGTTCGGGCAGTCCGCCGGCGCGATCAGCATCGGCGCGCTGCTCGCCGCCCCGCAGGCCCAGGGCCTGGTCCGGCGGGCGATCCTGCAGAGCGGCCCGCCCGAGGCGGCCGAGCGGGACAAGGTACGGCGCATGGTGCGCCGGATGGCGACCCGGCTGAAGATCCCCGCCACCGCCGCCGCCTTCGCCGAGGTCGACCGTGAGCTGCTGCTGCGCACCCAGGCCGACGTGGGCCGGCTCAGCAGCCCCGTGCTGGGCGGGCCCGCCTTCGGGATCGTCACCGACGGCGACCTCGTGCCCCGCGACCCGATGGAGGCGCTGACGGAGGGCGACGCGGCGGCCGGCGTCGAGCTGATGCTGGGCTGGACGCGTGACGAGTACCGGCTGTGGCTGGTGCCCGGCGGGCTCCTGGAGCGCGTCGACCGGCTCGGCGCGGTCGCCCTGGCCGGCGCCATGGCCCGCTGCCGCGTCGGTGCCGACGTGCCCCGCGGCTATCGCACCCTGCACCCGGAGGCCGGCACCGCCGAGATCGTCGGCCAGATGGTCACCGACCACCTGCTGCGCATCCCCCTGCACCACCTGGCCGACGCCCGCCCCGGCTCGTCGTACGTGTACGAGTTCGCCTGGCCCTCCACCCTCCCCGACCTCGGCGCCTGCCACGCCCTGGAGCTCGGGTTCGTCTTCGACACCGGAGAGGTCCCCGAGTCCCGCAAGCTGGCCGGCGAGGGGGCCCCGCAGGAGCTGGCCGACGAGATGCACCGGGCCTGGGTACGGTTCGCGGCGGACGGCGACCCCGGCTGGCAGGCCTGGGACGACACCCATCCGGTGCGGATCTTCGGCGACGGCGACACCCGCACCGCCCACGGTCCGCACGACGCCGAGCTCGCCCTGTGGGCCACCGCCCAGCCCCGCGAACCCGCCCCCGCGACGACCCCGGCCGACGGCACACCCGCCCGCGGCACCGAACTGCGCTCGGTCGTACGGCGACTACGGCTGCCCGGGACGGTCCGCCGGCACTGACCGCCGAGCTCTCAGCGGACGGCCCCACCGCCGAGCACCCGCGACACGGTCGACGCTACGGGTTCGCCCCCAGCGTCCGCGCGATCGAGCCGATCGTCTCGGGACCCACCCGGCAGCAGCCGCCGATCAGCCGTGCCCCGGACGCCCGCCACCCCTGGACCGCCTTGGGCGTCAAGGTGGAGCGGCCGTCCCAGGCGCGTGCTTCGGCGTTCCAGGACTCGCCGCTGTTGGGGTAGGCGACGACGGGTCTGCCCGTGACACGGGCGGCGATCTCCACGGCGGGCTCGACGTCCTCGGGTGCGCAGCAGTTCACACCGACCGCGATCACCTCGTCGGCGTCCGCGGCCAGCGCGAACGCCTCCTCCAGCGGCTGGCCGGCGCGGGTGCGGTCACCGGCCACGGAGTACGACAGCCAGGCCGGCACCCCGAGCCCGCGCACGGCCCGCAGCAGTGCCTCGGCCTCGTCGGTGTCGGGGACCGTCTCCAGCGCCAGCACGCCGGGCCGGGCACCCGCCAGCACCTCCAGTCGGGGCCGGTGGAAGCGCTCCAGCTCCGCCACGCTCAGCCCGTACCGCCCCCGGTACTCGGAGCCGTCCGCGAGCATCGCCCCGTACGGCCCGACCGACGCCGCCACCCACAGCGGCCGCAGGACTCCCGCGGCCTGCGCCCGCCGCACGCCTTCTCGGGCCAACTCCACGCTGAGGGCGATCAGTTCGGCCGCTCGCGCAGGTCCGATGCCGCGCTTGGCGAACCCCTCGAACGTGGCCTGGTAACTGGCGGTGATCGCCACGTCCGCGCCCGCCTCGAAATACGCGAGATGCGCCTCGGTGATGGCCTCCGGCACCTCCGCGAGCAACCGCGCCGACCACAGCTCGTCGCTCAGGTCGTGCCCGGCGGACTCCAGCTGGTTGGACATGCCGCCGTCGAGCACGACGGTCCCGGCGGCGAGGGCTTCGGCGAGGGAGAGGCTGCTGGTCATGTGGACGACGGTAGTCGAGACGGGGTGACCGGCCCCCTGCCCCGAGCGGACGCCGGCCGGTGCCGCGTGGCGGCCTCCCCGGGCGGACTCCGGCCCTGTGCCGCGCGGCGGGCTCCCCGGCGGGGCGCTAGCCCTGGGCCGCGTGGCGGCCTCCCCGCCGTCGTCCGGGGCCGCGACCCCGTCCCCGCCCGCGTCGCGCAGCCGGCATCGTGAGGCCCAGGAGCAGCCCGGCGGCCAGGACGTAGGGCCACCAGCCGAGGCCGCCGCCCGTGGCGTTCGCGGTGCGCGGGCCCGGGGAGGCGGGCGCGCCGCCTGCCGTGAGCGGGCGGTCGGGGCCGGGGGAGGGGATCGCGGCCGTGAGGACCACGTCGTTGCCGTCGCCGCCCCGGTAGGAGATGCGGTACGCGGTGTCGTCGAGCCGGAGCTTCGCGCCCTCGGCGAGGCCGGTGAAGGTGCCGGTCGTCCGCGCCGGGCCCCGATGGTCGAGAACCGTGATCCTCCGGGTGGGCCCGGCCGCCCGGGAGAGGGACGCCAGGTCCAGGTCCCCGGCCAGGCGTACCGTGCCCGTCACCGTCAACGGGCCCTCGCGCACCACCAGTTCGCCCTTCGCCGACTGCGTGTAGTCGCCCGAGACGGTCAGGCCGCTCGTGACCACGCCGTCGTTGGTCACCGCACCCCGTACGGTGCCCTTGCCCGCCAAGGCCGTCGTCACACGCAGTCCCGAAGTGCCCACGTCCAGACGGGAGTCGGGAGCGCTGAGCGTGATCGACCTGCTGCGGGCGAGCGTGGCGCCGTCGCGCAGGGCCAGCGTGCCCCGCTCGACCGTCGTCCGGCCGGTGTACGTCACCGCCGGCCCCGTCAGCGTCGACGTCGCGGACCCGGCCTGGGTGAGCGACCCGCTGCCGCTGACCCGGGACAGGGACAGCGGCTCGGAGACGTTGTTCAGCACCAGCGAACCCTCGTTCACGACCCGGTGGAGCATGCCCCGGGTGTACAGCCCGCCGTCGCCGCCCCGTCTGCCGCTTCCCAGGCGCAGGACCGCCCCCTTGCCGACCGTCGTCGAGCCGTCGTAGTACTGCACGGCGGCGAAGGTGACGTCGTTGCCCCGCCTGCCCTTGATGACGACGTCGCCCGCTCCGGGCGCGGAGAGCGTGTCGTGGAACCTGCCGCCGCCGATGGGGGCGCCCAGCGTGACGGGGCCATCGTAGTCGAAGGTCAGCCGTGAACGCGAGCGTGCCGCGAGCAGGTTGATGTAGACGGTCTCGGCGGTACCGGGCAGGAAGATCTCGTGTGTCGTCCCGTCGCCCCACTGGACGTCCGCGCCCTTGATGTTGGTGCCGCGCTTGTTGACGTTCTTGCGCGCGGGCGTCCAGTTCAGGGCCGGGTCGCTCAGGGAGGGATCGGTGTCGCCGCCCCGGTCGGACCAGCTGTACTGGCCGGTGAGGACGACCTTGCCGCCGGGCCGGGACTGGACGTTGATGTCGCTGCCGTACTCGCGCTGGTAGAAGTCCATGCCCATGGTGACGGTCCGGCCCAGCGGTGTGTCCACGGTGAAGGTGCCCTGGTTGAGGACCTTGCGCACGCGCGGCAGCGAGGTCGCGAACTCCGGCCGTCCGGCGTTGACCTGTGTGCCGTTGTCGATCACCCCGGAGAAGGAGTGGGTGCCCGACAGGTCCCAGGTGCCCCACAGGAAACGGGGCTGCGTGATGAGCCCGGAGCCGCTGATCGTGCCCAGGTTGTAGGCGCTCCGCAGAGACAGCCGCAGGGTGCCGTCGACCCGGATGTTGTCCTGGTTCAGCCGGAACGCCGGGGTGCCGTACGGGAAGTGGCCGATCAGACCGCCCGTACCGCCGTCGCCGTACTGCAGGGTGGCCCCGCGTTCGACCGTGATCGCGGGCGGGTCAGGGTCGGTCGTGGTGACGTACGGGTGGTTGCCGCCGAGGACGTTCACCTTCTGTCGCTGCCGGGACCTCGGCAGGGTGAAGTCGCTGTCCCTGGTGAGGACGAGGGTTCCGGAACCGCGCACGGTGAGCGTGCCCTCGCCGCGGAAGACGCCGTCGTACGTCGTCGTCCCGGGCGGCACGGTCACCACCGTGTCGCCGGTGAGTGTCACGTCCCGGCCCCCGAGAACGTCGGCGGATACGTCCCGGGGGCCGGCGGCCACCGCGGGAGCCGCGGTGACGGTGAGGGCGGCGACCGTCGCGAGGGCGCCGGCGGCCGCTGCTGTCCTGTGGGTGAGGCTGCGCACGTCATGGGAGACGGTCCGGAGAGGGGCCGATAACAGAAAATCGCTCCTCGGGGGAAAGCGCTGTCCCTTGTCCAAGTCGAACCCCTGTCCAACCCGTTGACCTCCCGGAGGCACACCCTTACCTTTTCGGCGTTCGTCATGACAGACCATGTCCGGAATTTCGACTACTCCGAACACTTCCCCTCATGTGAACCCGAGAGGCAGTCCGTATGAGCGTGAAGGAGAGTGCGTGAGATGAGACGTGCGTACGCGGTGCTGCTCGCCCTGTGTCTGGCCGTGGCCGGCGCCCTGGCCACCGCCGGCCCCGCCCGGGCCGCACCCCTGACCGTCACCAACGGCACGCAGTTCACCGACACTTCGGGCAGCCCCGTGCACGCCCACGGCGGCGGTGTCCTCAAGGTCGGCTCGTACTACTACTGGTTCGGCGAGCACCGCAACGCCGACAACACCTTCCGCTACGTGGACGCCTACCGCTCCACCGACCTGAAGAACTGGGAGTTCAGGAACCACGTCCTGACCCAGTCCAGCGACCCGGAGCTCGCCACCGCCAACATCGAGCGACCGAAGGTCATGTACAACGCCGCCACCGGCAAGTTCGTCATGTGGATGCACAAGGAGAACGGCACCGACTACAGCGAGGCCCGCGCCGCCGTCGCCGTCTCCGACACCGTGGACGGCAACTACACCTGGCAGGGCAGCTTCCGCCCGCTCGGCCGGCACATGTCCCGCGACATCACGGTGTTCGTCGACACCGACGGCACCGGCTACATGGTCTCCGCCGCCCGCGAGAACTACGACCTGCAGATCTACCGCCTGACCGGCGACTACACCGGCATCGCCGCCCTGGTCGCCGACCCCTGGCACGGCGGCCACCGCGAGGCCCCCGCCCTGTTCAAGCGGAACGGCGTCTACTTCATGCTGACCTCGGGCGCCACCGGCTGGAACCCCAACCAGCAGCAGTACGCCACCGCCACGAACATCGCCGGCCCGTGGACCGCGATGACGAACATCGGCGACTCCACCACCTACGGCTCACAGACCGCGTACGTCCTCCCCGTGCAGGGCACTTCGACCACCTCGTACCTCTACCTGGGCGACCGCTGGGGCAACTCCTTCGGCGGCACCGTCAACGACTCCCGCTACGTCTGGCTGCCGCTGACCTTCCCCTCCTCGACGTCGATGTCGATGTCCTGGTCCCCGGAGGTCACCGTCGACACGGCGACCGGGTCGATCAGCGGGACGAGCGCCACGTACAACACGCTGATCGCAAGGCACTCCTCGAAGTGCGCCGATGCCACCAGCCAGTCACTGTGGGCCGGCTCCCAGCTCAAGCAGTACGAGTGCAACGGCGGCAGCAACCAGAAGTACTGGTTCAAGTCCGTCGGCAGCGGCTACTACCAGCTGATGGCCCGGCACAGCTCCCTGTGCGTCCAGGAGAACGCGAGCACGGTGACGCAGGAGAACTGCAGCGCCTCGGCGACCGGCCAGCAGTGGTCGCTCACGACCACCGGTTCCTACGTGACCATCAGGTCCCGCGCCACCGGCGAATGCCTCGACGTGAACGGCGCGTCCACCGCCAACTCCGCCGCGATCATCACCTACACCTGCAACGGCGGAACCAACCAGCAGTGGACGCGCGGGACATGAGATGCCGTCAGGCGAACAGATCGATCGCGTCGATCGCCGTGCCCGCGCTGAGATGGCCGCCCGAGGCCCCCGAAGTACGGGCCCCGGAGGCCGAAGCGCCTCGGTCTGGTGGTGCAGGGTGACAGTCGAATCGCGTTCACGAAAGGGCTTGCGGCGAGCTTGGGATGGGCAGCTGGCTGTGCCACGCCCACGCTCTAGAAAGCGCTTGTCGAAACGGATACGGTCCAGGCGCACACCGGGTCCGTCCGAGCGAGGAGTCGCGTATGAGACGTTCGAGCACCGCCGTACTGGTGGTGGCCACCCTGGGCACCCTGCTGACAGCGGTACCGGCCAGGGCCCAGGCGCAGACCCGGGTTCACGGCGACTGCACCGCCACCGCCTGCCACTTCGACGTCCCGCCCGGCACCTACGACGTCAAGGTCCTCCTGGGCGGCGAGTCCGCCTCCAGCACGAGCGTCAGCGGCGAGACCCGCCGCGCCCTGCTCCCAGAGACCGCCGTCCCGGCCGGTGAGCGCGTCGCCCGCAGCTTCACCGTGAACGTCCGTACGCCGGAGGGAGAGCCGACCGGTGCCGAGGGCACCCCCGGCCTGGACCTGACGCTGGGCGGTTCGTTCCCCGCCCTGGCCGGCATCGAGGTCACCAAGGCCCTCCCCCACGCTCGAATGCGCTCGCGCGGGGGGACCCCCGCCCCCCGCCAGATCTTCCTCGTCGGCGACTCCACCGTCTGCGATCAGCCCGGCGCCCCGTACTCCGGCTGGGGCCAGCAGCTCCCGCAGTATCTGCGCAAGGGCCTGTCCGTCGCCAACTACGCCGACTCCGGTGAGAGTACGGTCAGTTACCTCGCCGACGCACGCCTGTGGGGCACCGTGCGGCCGCTGATCCGCCGCGGTGACCTGGTGCTGATCCAGCTCGCCCACAACGACAAGACGACCGACGAGGCGACGTACCGGACGAACCTGGAGACACTGGTGGCGGACGTGCGCGAGAAGGGAGGCGAGCCGGTCCTCGTGACTCCCGTCGTGCGTCGCTGGTTCAACTCCGACGGCACGCTGAACAACGGCACCGCCCTGCTGGTCAACGGCCTGGGCGTGGACCACCCCGCGGTCGTCCGCTCGGTCGCCGCCGCCCGGGACGTCCCCCTGATCGACCTGACGGCGAAGACCAAGGCCCTGGTGGAGTCGCTCGGCGTCGAGGCGTCCAAGGCGCTGTACCTCTACGACGAGAAGCGGGACAACACGCACACCTCCGTGCACGGCGCCACGGTGTACGCGAGCCTGGTCCGCGAAGAACTCGTCGCCCGGCATCTGGTGCCAGAGGGCCAGGTGCGGGTGGGATGAGACCCCTGGGGCGTCCCGACCGGAACCGGGGCGCCCCAGGCCTGACCCGAGCCGCCAAGAGAGAGACCGATGGACCTGCCCCCGGACGACCGCACCCTCAGCCCCCGCACCGGCTACACGCGCGCCCACTGGGAGGCCGCCGCCGACTCCCTGCTCGCCGCCGTGGAGCCGTACGCCACCGAGGACCGCGCGCTCTACCACCTTCCCGGCGACCACGAGAGCTGGTCGGGCCGTCTCTCGGACGGCCTGGAGGGCTACGCCCGTACGCTCCTGATGGCGGCGTTCCGCCGGGACGAGACGGCGTTGGAGCGTTACGCCGAGGGCCTGGCGGCCGGTGTCGCGGGTGTCTGGCCCCGGATCGAGGACCGCGGCCAGCCCCTGGTCGAGGCGGCGTCGATCGCGCTCGCGCTGCGACTGACCCGGCCCCTGCTGTGGGACCGGCTGGACGACGGCGTACGGCAGCGCGCGGCGGCCTGGCTCGGCGAGGCGCTGACCGCCGAAGCCTGGCACTGCAACTGGGAGTTGTTCCCGGTGACCGTCGGCGGCTTCCTCCACGAGATCGGCCACGAGACGGAGGCGTCCCGCAAGGCGATCGACCGGGGCCTGGAGCGCATCGAGGACTGGTACGTCGGCGACGGCTGGTACACGGACGGCGACGGCCGCAAGTACGACTACTACAACGGCTGGGCGATGCATCTGTATCCGGTGCTGCACGCCTGGCTGGCCCGGGACGAACAGCTCCTGGACCGTTACGGCGACCGCCTCTCCCGCCACCTCGCCGACTACGCCCGGCTGTTCGGCGGCGACGGCGCCCCTCTGCACCAGGGCCGCTCCCTGACCTACCGCTTCGCGACGACGGCCCCGCTGTGGCTGGGCGCCCTGACGGGTCGTACGCCGCTGTCGCCGGGGGAGACCCGGCGGCTGGCCTCGGGCGCGCTGAAGTACTTCCTGGAACGAGGCGCGGTCGACGCGAACGGACTGCTGACCCTCGGCTGGCACGGCCCCGACGAGACGGTCCTGCAGGGCTATTCGGGCCCCGCATCCCCGTACTGGGCGAGCAAGGGCTTCCTGGGCCTTCTCCTCCCGGCCGACCACGAGGTGTGGACGGCGGCGGAGGAACCGGCCCCCGCCGAGCGCGAGGACGCGCTGACCGCCGTCGCCGCCCCCAACTGGCTTCTGCAGTCCACGAGTTCGGACGGTGTCGTCCGCCTCCACAACCACGGCAGCGAGGACGTCCGCTACGACCCGCACTACACCCGCCTCGCCTACTCGACGGTGACGCGGCCCGCACCGGCGCACGACAACAGCGTGATCGTCGGCGACGACCCGAGCCGTACGGGCATCGTGCCGCTGGGTGTGGGGGAGGGGTGGGCGGCCTCGCGGCACTCGGCCGGCGACGGAGTGCGGGTCACGAGCATGGTGCTGGCACGGGGCGCCGCGGAGGTGCGGGCCCATCTGGTCGCGGGGGCGCAGCCGGGGACGCGGGTGCGGGTCACCGGCTGGGCCGTACGGAACGGCGTCCGCGCCGAACTCCGCCCCGCCACCGGTCTCGACGACGACCTCACCGGCGTCACCGGCGACCGCCCCACCCTCTTCGTCGCCCTCGCCCGCCTCACGGCCGAAGCGGAACCCACGCCGCTGGACGAGCTGGTGAGCGTGCGCCCGTACGGCGAGGACGGGATCCTCGTCCGCTGGAGCGACGGCAGCACGGTCCGGGCACGGTTGACCGACGGTGAAGGCGTCAGCGTGCGGGCCTGAGCAGCCGCGGGAGCCTGCTGCCGAAGGCCGCGCCCATCACGCCGAACGGCAGCAGGCCCCAGACGGGGACGAAGACCAGGACCCAGAAGACGGCGTCGGTGACGTTCGTGCCGACCGGGTAGCGGGTCTCGCCGTCCAGCAGCAGCGCCCCCTCGACGCGGAACCGGTGCAGCCCCTCCACCAGCCAGCAGGCGAAGACCAGCAGGGTGCCCGTCACGGTGGTCCACACCGTCGTCTGCACACCCGTCCGGAAGGACCGGCGCACCGCGGCGGCGACCGCCGAGCCCAGGAAGGAGAGCACCACCGGGGGCAGGAACACGTAGGTCGCCAGGACGTCCCCCGTCCGGGCGCTCCACACGAAGCAGACGCCGAGCAGGACCGCGGTGGCGAGCCCGGCGCCGCGGGCGAGACGGCCGGTGGTCAGGGCCCGGGGCGGGGCCAGGACCAGCCAGAGACAGCCGGCGAGGAACACGGCGAGTACCAGGGCGTGGGAGGAGCCGAGGGCGCGCTCGGCCGGTGGATCCTGTACGAGCACGTACGCGGCCAGCGCGATCGCCGTGACCACCCCGGCCAGACCGAACACCGTGACGACCGGGCCGGACGCCGGCGGGCGCAGGGCGCGCGGACGGGACAGGGCGAACGCGGCCAGTGCACCGAGCAGGACCAGGAACATCACGGTGAAGACCCGCAGCGCGGGCAGGGCCTGGCCGACCGCCAACCCCGCGGTGGGGGCCGCAGCCACCGTCACCGCCCCCGCGAGCAGGGGCCCCCGGCCGGACGACGGCGGAAACAGCGCGGCCCGGGCACAGCCCACCGCGAACCGCGCCCGTGCCATCGGGCCCCGCACCTCGGCCAGTTCGGCGACCATCGCCGCGCCCCAGTCGCGGTGGCTCTGGGGCAGCGCGCCGACCGCCCGGCCCAGCAGCCGTTCCGGTCCGTCCCGGGTGTCCTCGCGCCGCCACCAGGACCGGCACAGGATCCGGGCCGCGACCAGCGAAGGCGCGCTGAGCACCGCCCAGACGACGAGGACGGGGAGATAGCCCTCCGAGTCGGTGTCCGGCGGGCCCACCGTGAGGAAGCCGAACCCCAGGAGTGCGGCGACGGCCGCCGCCACCGCGGCCATCACGACCAGTTCGAACCGTGTCCGAGTGCGCATCAGGCACCCTCCCATCGCGGTCGCAGCCGCACCGGGGCGGTCTCCGGCCCGGCGAGCTCGGCCGCCAGGGCCAGTCCGGGGCCGGTGAGCCGGTACAGATGGCGCGGGGGCCGGCCCGCCGGAGGGTCCGTCTCCCACGCGGTCTCCAGCAGTCCGCGGTCGGCCAGCCGCATCAGGATCGGGTACATCGAACCGGCCTGAAGACCGAGTTGCCGGCACAGCTCATAGCCGTACCGCCAGGCGGACGGGTTCTCCGCCAGGGCTCGTACCACCGCCGCGGTCTGCGCCGAGGGGCGCCGGGAACGTGCCATGCCCATAACTCTACATAGGTAGAGTTCGGCCGGCCATGGCAGAGAACGGACCGGTCGGCGCGCGGTCTTCGGCGGGAGACGTGCCGGATCACTTCGGTCCGCACCGAAGCGACCAGGACCTAGCGTTCCGAGCAGGAACGGAAGGCCGCCGACGCGCAGGGAGACCCTCGTGACCAGCTTCGCCGCACTTCACCGGGGTGACGAGCCCCTGCTGCTGCCCAACGCCTGGGACCACGGCTCGGCGACGGCGCTCGCCGCCCGGGGTTTCAGGGCCGTCGGCACGACCAGCCTCGGTGCGGCCGCCGCCGCGGGCCTGCCCGACGGGGCGTCGGCCACCCGGGCCGAGACCCACCGGCTCACGCGCACCCTCGGCTCGGGGCCCTACCTCCTCTCCGTCGACGCCGAGGACGGCTACAGCGAGGACCCCGACGAGGTGGGGGAGTTCGCCCGGGAGCTGGCGGCCGCGGGCGCCGTCGGGATCAACCTGGAGGACGGCCTGGGCCCACCCGCCCTGCACGCCGCGAAGATCGCCGCCGTCAAGGCCGCCGCACCCGGTCTCTTCGTCAACGCGCGCACCGACACGTACTGGCTGGGAGAGGGAGACACGGACACCAGGGCCCGGCTGGACGCCTATCAACAGGCGGGCGCCGACGGCGTGTTCGTGCCCGGACTCACCGAACCCCGCGAGATCGCCGCCCTGGTGAAGCACCTCGACGTCCCCCTCAACATCCTCTACTCCCCGACCGGCCCCACCCTTGCCGACCTCGCCGACCTGGGCGTACGACGCGTCAGCCTCGGCTCATTGCTCTACCGGCGGGCGCTGGGCGCGGCACTGGAGGCCGCACTGGAGATCCGGGAGGGACGCACACCGGGCGGGGTCGTCCCGTCGTACGGTGAAGTGGACGCGCTCAGCCGTCGGAGCGACGTGACTCACAGCGACGCGCCGTAGGTTCCTGTTAGCCTTGACTCTTTCCCGGGTATCACACCCTTTGGACTCATCACCGGCGAGGGACCGAGGAACCATGACGATGGACATCCCCGGCGACAGGCGACTGGCGGCCGCCGTCGTGATGGACGACCAACAGCGGATCCTTCTGGTGCGCCGCAGCGAGAAGGAGCGGTTCCTGCCCCGGGTGTGGGGTGTTCCGTGCGGGAAGCTGGAGCCCGGTGAGAGTCCCGAGGACGGCGCCCTGCGCGAGCTGAAGGAAGAGACCGGGCTGCTCGGCGAGATCGTCCGCAAGGTCGGCGAGTCCTCGTTCCTCAGCGACTACCGAGGGCACGAGATCAAGAACTGGCAGGACAACTTCCTGGTCAGGCCCCTGACCGGGGCGATCACCCTGCCCGAGCCCGACCAGGACCACGCCTGGCTCGCCCGCGCCGAGCTGACGAATGTCGAGATCGACGCGTACAACCTCGACATCGTCCGGCAGGCGTTCACAGAGTTCTGAGCTGCTCGGCAAGCTCCCGCAGCGCCTCCAGGTACTCCGCCGTCCCCAACGGCACCTTCGCGACCGCACCCGGATGCGGGCCCGCCGCGGTGAACACATCGGTGTGCGGCCGCCGTTCGGCGCCCGTCTCCAGGAACAGCGTCACCGTCGGCCGGTCCGTGTCGCACCAGGCCCGATGGAGGGTATGCGCGGGCAGGGCGTAGGAGCTGCCGGC
This sequence comes from Streptomyces coerulescens, assembly GCF_042657965.1. NCBI lineage: Bacteria > Bacillati > Actinomycetota > Actinomycetes > Kitasatosporales > Streptomycetaceae > Streptomyces > Streptomyces coerulescens. Next base: position 1,013,914 of record NZ_JBHSKM010000002.1, on the reverse strand, counting down.
CGCGTACTGGCCCAGATGCGTCAGCCGCAGCCGCGCAGGCCCCGCCGGCTCCAGCACCCAGTTCGCCGACCGCTGCGCCAGCGACTCCTCGTAGCGGGCCGCCGCGATGCCGCCGTCGCCGACCTCGTACAGCTCCATGGCCAGCCGGCCCCGTACGACATAGGACGCCAGCGGCGAGCGGTGGTTGTGGATGTCCTCCTTGCCGATCGCCCCGGCGCCGGGATGCCACACATGCGCGCGCAGCATCTGACGCGGACCGCCGTCGATCAGCAGCAACTTGTCGAAGCCGAGGACGTGCCGGTACGACAGCCGGGCACAGGCGTCCGGGTCCCCTTCGCCCGAGGCGAGTTCGGCGATCAGCTCCGACAGGCGCTCGGGGGCGCCGAGTTCGGTGACGACCGCGCGGGCCGCGGCCACCAGCTCGTGCTCGGGCAGTTCACCGTCCAGCGACCCGGCCAGCAGCCTCCGTGCCGCCAGGACCTGCCGACCGCCCATGCACTCATCCTCCAACGCGCCTTCGCGGTAACCGACTTCAGCCAGGGGGCTGGTACATCCATACGGCATGCGCGCGCAGCGCGGAAAGACCTTGATAGGTCATCCACATCGGCCGTCGCCGCTCGGTGGCCTCGTCCCGCGCCCACAGCCAGATGCCGTCCGTCTGCCCCGCCCACACCGCGGCGACGGCCCCCTCCAGCCGGATCCGAAGCTCCTCCTGAAGCCCCTCGGCGCGGGCGATCTCCAGCGCGCTCGGCGAGAGCAGTGCACGGACCAGCCAGGACGCGGTGAAGTGCCGTACGTTCAGCACCTCGTGGCGGGCCGGGTCGTCCGTGCGGGGCCGGCGCACCTCCTCGTGCAGGTTCGCCAGGTCCGGGCAGGTGTCGTGGGGCGCGTCCGGGCACGACAGCAGCCAGCGGATACCGTCCTCGCGTGCGGCACGGGCACGTTCGGCACGCGCGTCGCCGCCTTCGCCCAGCACCCGGGCGGCCCGGTCCAGGGCGACGACGGCCTGCGCGGTGTGCAGCGGCGACGGCCTGCCGTACGGCGGCTGAAGCCGGTAGCCCCAGCAGCGCAGATGGTCGCGGCGCGGGTCGCTGATCGCGCCGTCCGCGAGGGCCTCGCGCAGCAGCGGCAGGACCTCGGAGCGGGGCGCGGCCCGCAGCAGCCCGCGCAGCACCGTCGTCACGACATGGGTGGACTCCCGCCCGGTGCGGTCGAGTTGACGGGTGAACCCGTCGGCGCAGCGCTCCACCTCGGCCGCCAGCCGCTCGGCGGACGCGCCCGCCCGGGCCAGTGCCCCCAGCACCAGCGCGGTGACCTCCGGGCGCGCCTCGGAGCCCTGCGAACGCGCCGACCAGCCGCCGTCCGGCAGCCGCAGCCGCCACAGCGTGTCCACCAGCTCGCCCGTGCTCAGCCGGCCCTCGGGCACACCGAGGTCGAGCATGATGTGCAGGCCGTAGGCGGTGCCGACGGGCGTGGGCCGGGAGGGCGTGTCCTCGCCGAGGGAATGCGGCCAGCCGGTGAGCCGGCCGTGCTCCGGGTCGTCCACGACGGACACCTGGTCGACGAGGGTGTCGTAGGCGGTGGTGAACACGCCCGGGAGCGGGCCGGGTGCGCCCGGGGCCATCGCGCCGGGCCCCACCGTGGGAGCCGGGGCGGAGTCGGCCGCCGCCCGCGCGCGCAGCAGGCCCGCCGCCAGCCAGGCCGCGACGAAGGTGCCGAGCCCGCTGACCGCGGAGATCAGATAACGGGCGGCCGAGCCGTCGATGGAGTCGGGCAGCACACTGAACAGGAACTGGAACACGGCGTACCCGGCGGCCGCCGCGCCGAGGCCCCCGAGCCAGCCGACGAAGCGCGCCGGCGGCGAGGTGTCGGGGTGGTCCGCGTCCGGGGAGGGCGGTGTGGGATCGGGCCGACGGGACCTCAAGGGGCCGCGTCCGAGCTGCTGTTGGGACAAGACGCTTCCCTCCCCCGTGGTGGCGGCATGTGACCTCCGCGAAGCTTCCAGTCTAAGTGGTCAGCGTGGCACCTGGGGCAACGGCCGGTGATGCCCGCCGCGTGGCCAGTTGGCGAGGGCCACGTGAAGGGCGTCGATCGCGCGGTCCCAGGACTCCCGTACGTCCCGGGGAGCGCCGAAGGCACTCGTGGACTCCAGGGCGCAGTAGCCGTGGAAGGTGCTGCGCAGCAGGCGGACGGCGTCGGTGAGGTCGGGTTCCTCCAGGCCGTAGGCGCGGAGCACGCCGTAGGTGATCTCGGCGGTGCGGCGCATGGCGGGGGAGTCGGCGACGACGGCCTGGTCGACGCGGATCTGTGTCGCGGCGTACCGGCCCGGGTGCTCCAGGGCGTACTCCCGGTAGGCGTCCGCGAAGGCGGCGAGCGCGTCCTTGCCGGCGCGTCCCGCCACGGCCGCCGCGATCCGGTCGATCATCTCGCCGCCGGCCAGCAGGGCGACCCGGGTCCGCAGGTCCTGAAGGTTCTTGACGTGCGAGTACAGGCTCGCGTCCCGCACACCGAAGTGCCGGGCCAGCGCGGACAGGCTGACGTTCTCGAAGCCCACCTCGTCGGCGAGTTCGGCGGCGGCCGCGGCGAGCCGGTCGGCGGTGAGTCCTGCGCGGGCCATGGGGCGTGTGTCCTCCGACTGCGGAAACCTAAAGTGCCTAGGCAGGATGCTAGTGGTCTCCCCTCGTGCCCGGCCGGACCAGCCCCGTCTCGTACGCCAGGACCACGGCCTGGGCGCGGTCCCGCAGCGACAGCTTGGCGAAGATGCGGGCCACATGGGACTTCACCGTGGCCTCGCTCAGGGTGAGACGGGCGGCGAGCTCGGTGTTGGACAGACCCCGGCCGAGGAGGCTCAGGACCTCCCGTTCGCGAGGGGTGAGGGCCGCCAGGTCGGCCGGGATCGTGGGCTCGTGGGTGGCGGCGTCCGCGGCGAAGCGTTCCACCAGGCGGCGCGTGATGGAGGGAGCCAGCAGGGCGTCGCCGGTGCTCACCAGACGTACGGCAGCCGCCAGGTGCTCGGGGGTGACGTCCTTGAGGAGGAAGCCGCTCGCCCCGATCGACAGGGCCGTGTACACATAGCGGTCCAGGTCGAAGGTGGTCAGCATCAGCACCCGGCAGTCCGGGACCTGCCGGAGGATGCGGCGGGTGGCGTCCAGGCCGTCCATGTGCGGCATGCGGATGTCCATCAGCACGACGTCCGGGGCGAGTTCGCGTGCCATCGACACCGCCTCCACGCCGTCCGCGGCCTCGCCGACCACCTCGATGCCGCGTGCGGTGAGGATCAGCCGGAAGCCGGTGCGGATCAGCGTCTGGTCGTCGACGACGAGCACCCGCGGCGCCGGCTCGGTCACCGGTGCCGTCATGGCCGGTCCAGCGGGATGCGCGCCCGGACGCGGTATCCGCCGCCGAGCCGCCGGCGGGCGTCCAGGTCACCGCCGTAGACCGCGACGCGCTCCCGCAGCCCCAGCAACCCGCGCCCGGTGCCGTCCCGGTGCCGCGGGACCGGCCGGGGCTGCTTCGGGGCGTCGCCGGTCAGCACGCTCGGCCCGGTGTTCAGGACCTCCACGCGCAGGGCGTGGTCCGCGTAGCGCACCGTGACCTCGGCCTTGCCGCCGTCACCGTGCCTGAGCGCGTTGGTGAGCGCCTCCTGCACGATGCGGTACGCCGTCACGTCGATCCCCTGTGGCAGTGGGCGGGGTTCGCCGGAGATCCGGACCTCGACGGGCAGCCCCGCGAACGACACCCGGTCGACGAGCTGCCCGAGCCGGTCCATGCCGGGCTGCGGGGCGAGGTCGGCGGCGCCCGCGGGATCCTCCGCACCGGTCTCGGTGTCGTCGTCCTCGCCGCTCGGCGACGGGGCGAGCAGCCCCAGCAGATGCCGTAGATCCGTCATCGCGCCCCGCCCCGCGTCCTCCACCGCACGCAGCGCCGCCGACGCCTCGTCCGGCATCGTGCCCATGACCTCACGGGCGGCGCCGGCCTGTACGACCATGAGGCTGACGTTGTGACTGACGATGTCGTGCAACTCGCGGGCGATACGGTCGCGTTCGGCCGCGACCGCCGCCCGGGCCGCGCTCTCCCGCTCCCGCTCCAGCAGCCAGCCGAGCTGCCCGACGGCCTGCCGCCGGCGCCGCCGCGTCCGCAGCAGCGCGACGCCCAGCACCAGTACGGCCGCACCGGCCACCGCCGCCGTGACCCAGCCCGCTTCCCAGTCCCCCATGGCGTTCACCCTGGCAGACGATCACCGCGAGCGCATCGGCCGGGAGATGCAGGTACTGCATCGCGAGGATGAGACGTCCGGCCGGATGCCATCCCGGGTGGGATGTCCGGGCGCCGGCCCGCCTCGTAGCGTCCTGTCCATGGGTATCGAGGACAGCAGGGGAGAGACCGTCGTACGGCTCGACGGGTTGCGCAAGGAGTACGGCGAGACGACGGCGCTGGCCGGGGTGTCGCTGGAGATCCGGGCCGGGGAGGCGGTCGCGGTGATGGGCCCCTCGGGGTGCGGCAAGTCCACGCTCCTCAACATGATCGCCGGTCTTGACCGGCCGACGGACGGCACGGTCGTCGTGCACGGGGAGAACGTGGGGGAGTTGAGCGAGAAGGGGCTCGCCCTGTACCGGCGGCGCCGGATCGGCATGATCTTCCAGTTCTTCAACCTGATCGACGACCTGTCCGCCCTGGACAACGTGGCCCTGGCCGCCCAGCTGACCGGCACCCCGGCCCGGCAGGCCCGCCGCCGGGCCCTGGAGCTCTTCGACGAACTCGGCATCGCCGGCCGGCGCAACGCCCACCCCGCCGTCCTCAGCGGCGGCGAACGTCAACGCGTCGCCGTGGCACGGGCGTTGATGAACCGCCCGGCCCTACTGCTGGCCGACGAGCCGACCGGCGCGCTGGACAGCCGCTCCGGGGAACAGGTGATGGATCTGCTGCTCGACCTCAACCAGATCGGCCAGACGCTGATCCTGGTCACGCACGACGAGCATCTCGCCCGGCGCTGCGCCGGCCGGCTGATCGAGTTCACCGACGGCCGGGTCACCGGCGAGCACACCCTGGAGCCGTCCGCATGAGGGCCGTATGGCGGGCCGCCCGCGCGGCGGTACGGCGGCGCAGACTCCAGACGCTCGTCATCGCGCTGGTCACCCTGACCTCGACCGTGGCCATGGTGGTGGCACTCGGCCTGCTCGACGCGGCCTCCGCGCCCTTCGACAAGGCCTTCGGCAAGCAGCGCGGCCCGCATGTCACCGCGGTCTTCGACCCGGCGAAGGTCTCCGCGCGGCAACTCGCGCGGGCCGCCCGGCAGACCGGCGTCGAGGCCGCGGCGGGCCCCTACGCGCAGGCCACCGTCGAACTGCCGGACGACGCCATGCGGTTCGGCCTCGGCACCCGGATCACGGTCGCGGGCCGTGCCGACCCCGGCGGCCCCGTGGACCGGCTCGATCTGTGGGCGGGCCGCTGGGCCACCCGGCCCGGCGAGGTCGTGCTGAACCGGCAGTCCGACTGGACACCGGACGACCTCGGCAAGCGGCTCCCGATGCCGTCGGGCGGCCCGGCGCTCACCGTCGTCGGGTTCGCCTTCGACCTGAGCCGCACCGCCGACGCCTGGGTCGCGCCCGCACAGATCGACGCCCTGGAGCCGACGGCCACCCAGATGCTGTTCCGCTTCCCCGACGCCTCCTCCGACGACCGGCTGCGCGCACAGCTGGGGACGGTGACCGAACGGCTCCCGGCGGACGCGCTCACCGCATCCCGGACGTATCTCACCCTCAAGCACCAGGTGAGCAGTTCGGCACGGGCGTACACGCCGTATCTGATGGCCTTCGGCATCCTCGGGATCGCCGTCGCGGTGCTCATCATCGCCAATGTCGTCAGCGGCGCGGTGATCTCCGGGTTCCGGCACATCGGCGTGCTCAAGGCGCTCGGCTTCACACCGGGGCAGGTGGTCGCCGTCTACCTGACGATGATCTCCGTACCGGCCGTCGTCGGCTGTGCGCTCGGCACGCTCCTCGGCAATGTGCTCGCGCGCCCCTTCTTCGCGTTCGTGTTCATGGGCCCGGACGCGGGCGTGCTCCACGACAGCGTGTCCGTCTCCGCCTGGGTGAACGCCGTCACCCTGCTCGGCATGCCCGCGGTCTGTGTCCTGGCCGCGCTGGCCCCGGCGCTGCGCGCCCACGGCATGTCGGCGGCGCGGGCGATCAGCGCGGGCAGCGCCCCACGCGTCGGCCGTGCCCCGGGCATCCAGCGGCGGCTGGCCGGCAGCGGGCTGCCGCGCTCGGTGAGCCTGGGCATGGGACTGCCGTTCGCCCGGCCCGGCCGCAGCCTCCTGACGCTGGCCGCCGTGGTCCTCGGCGTGACCACGGTGACGTTCGCGACCGGACTCGCGACGACCATGGACCGGTTCGGGAACGCGGGCCGCGACGCCTACCAGGTGACGGTGTACGCCTCCCGCTTCCACCACGGCAAGGAGACGAAGCCGCAGCACGACGACCATGAACTCGACGCCCTGCTGCGCGCGTTGCCGGGCGCGACCGAAGTCACCGCACGGGCGTCGGTGGACGTGCGGCTCGCGGGCTCGGCGCATCAGGTGACCCTCGAGGGACGTCGAGGCGACCGGCTCCCGCTGGGCGGCGTCCTCACGGACGGCCGGTGGATGCGCGCGAGCGGCGAGATCGTGGCCGGCTCGGCATTCCTGCGCCAGAACGGCGTACGGGTCGGCGAACGGGTGACCCTGGAGAAGGGCGGCCGGAGCGAACGGGTGCTGGTCGTCGGGGAGTTCATGGAGAGCAACGCCCGTGTCGTGCTCGGCGACTGGCCGACCCTGACGGCACTGGCCCCGGCCGAGCGGCCCATCGCCTACCACGTCGGACTGCGCGACGGCACCGACCCGGCCGGCTACGCCCGGGCGGCCCGTGCCGCCGACGCCGGGATCACCCCGGACGTGCGGGGCTCCAACGCCATCACCCGGACCATCGTCGGCTCGGCCGCCGCCCTCACCCTGATGCTCGCCGCGGTCGCCTCCCTGGGCGTCTTCAACACGGTCGTCCTCAACACCCGCGACCGCAGGCGCGACCTGGGCATGCTGAAGTCGATCGGTATGACGCCGCGGCAGGTCACGGCGATGACGGTGACGTCGATGGCCGTCCTCGGCGCCCTCGGCTCCCTGCTCGGCATCCCCCTGGGCATGGCCGGCTACGAACTGGTGATCCCCCGCATGGCGGACGCCGTCGACATCGCCCTGCCCCCGTACATGACGGACGTATGGCGGGCCCCGGCCCTGACCGGACTCGCTCTCGCGGGGCTGCTGATCGCGGTGCTGGGGGCGTATGTGCCGGCGCGCAGGGCCGGGCGGCTGACGATCGGGGAGGTGCTGCGCAGCGAGTGAGCGGGGTGCCCCGTTCGAAGGGTCGGGCGCGCGGTCGGTTCCCGGATGCCATCCATGTGGGTACGTCATCTGCGGAGTTCGAGGGGGGAAGAGTGGGAGAGACGATGAGCGCACAAGGCCCCGGTGCGGCGGCGATCCGGGCCGGGTCGGTCGTGGTGGACGGTGCCCGCGTGGCGTACTGGGAATCGGGGCCCGCCGACCGTGAGCCTGTTCTGCTCCTGCACGGCTACCCGGCGGACCATCGCTGCTGGCGCCACCAGATCCCGGCGCTGGCGCGCGCGAACCGGGTGATCGCGCCCGACCTCCTCGGCTGGGGACAGTCCGCACGACCGCTGCACCTGCGTTTCGACTACGACACCGAGGTCGCACGCGTCGGCCGACTGCTCGACGCCCTCGGCATCGACGCCGTGAACCTGTTCGGGCACGACTACGGCGGTTTCCTCGCGCTCGGCCTCACCCAGGCCCACCCCGACCGCGTACGCCGGCTGGCCGTCCTCAACAGCCGTGCCCAGGCCTCCTTCGTCCCCCGCTGGTACGTCGCCTTCGGCCTGGTCACCCTGGCCGGACGCACGCCCGCGCTCCGGGCGCTGACGGCACGGCTCCCCCTCGGCGCCCTGCACCGCCGGTCGCTCGGAGCGCTGGTACGCGACGGCCACGTCGACGACGATCTCCTGGACAGCTACGTCCGCTGGATGGACACGCCCGAGGGCCGCCGCTGGCTGGTCCACTTCTTCGGCGACTACCGCGTCACGGCCCGACCCGAGTTGCGTCGTCGGCTCGGCGAGATCCGGTGCCCCACCGCGATCGTGTGGGGCCGGAGGGACAGGTACCTGAACTCCGCGATCGCCGTCGAACTCGCCGAGCGCGTTCCGCGCGCCGAGCTGACGGTGCTCGACGGCGCGGATCACTGGGTGATGGACCAGTGCCCGGCCCAGGTCACCGCGGCATTGGAGCGGCTCCTCGCCCGGGAGCTCTGACGACGGGTGTTCGCGATCAGCCGATCGGCGCGTACAGCACCCCCAGCTTGTCGATCTCGTCGCCGGAGCGCCCCGTGAACCCCACGATCTGCCAACCGGAGGGCGCCGTGAAGGTCTTCGCGTCCGAGGCCGCCGTCCCCGAGGACAGTGTGCGGCCCTTGTCCGTGGCGAACGCCGCCGAGAAGATCCGCGTACGGCCGTTCTTCTGACCCTGCGTCAGCTTCACCGAGGTGAGGTGCTCGCCGGAGGCCAGGGTCAGGGACGTCGCGGTGCCTCCCGTGCCGCCGTGGGTGAGGACCGTACCGCCGTCGTGGGTCAGGGTGACCGCGTCGAGGCGGGAGCCGCCGCGCAGGGTCAGGGTGCGGGGAGCGGGTGTGGCCGGGAGGTCGTCGGCGTCGTTGAAGGCCGTGCCGTGCGGGCCGCCGAAGAAGTCGCTCGCCCGCAGGGACGCGTCGAGGGCGTAGGAGAAGCCGACCGTGTGCGGGAAGTGGTCGGAGAGGTGCTCGCCGTCCTCGCGGAGGAACTTCGCCCAGTCGTTGCCGTAGCTGGTGGCGTTCAGGGTCAGCAGCTCACTGCCGCGGTAGAGGACCTTGTCCACGACCTCGCAGTCGTCGGTCGGGGCCATCGGGTCGCACAGCAGCGCGTCGCTGCCCGCCGCTGGGGGAGTGCCGCCCTTCACGAGTTGCACCCACGCGTCGGTCAGGCCGTTCTCGGCGACCAGCGTGCGGATGTTGTCGCCGGCGCGCGTGTAGCGGGTGTTGGTGTCGCCCATGACGATCACCGCGTTGCCGGCCGAGTTGGCCCGGATGAAGTCCGACAGCTGCTCGACGTTGGCGCGGCGGGCGGCGAGCGCGGCATCGTCGGAGTCGGCGTTGGTGTGGACGTTGTAGAGGTCCACGAACACGCCCTCGGCGAGACGCATCCGAGCCAGCGTGAAGCCCTTCGGGGTCAGGCAGTTGGTGCCCGTGCAGTCGTTCCACCTGACCCGCTCGAAGTCCTCGAAGGGGTGGTCGGAGAGGGTGTTGAGGCCGTCGCCGAAGGCCGCGCCGCCGCTGGTCGCCGTGCGGTAGGGGTGGGCGTCGTTGGCGTACAGCGAGGCGTGGTAGTTGAAGTCCTCCTGCACATTGACGATGTCGTACGGTGCCAGCCGCTGCCCGATCAGCGGGGTGTTCGTCTCGGGGTCGCTGTCGCCGAGGCCGAGGGGGAGGCCCGCGATGTTGTACGTCAGGACATCGAAGGAGCCGGAGGTGGCGGCCGTCGCGGGGGTGGCGGCGGTGGCGGTGAGGCCGGTGAGGGCCAGCGCGGCGGCCGCGAGCGTACCGATCAGTCTTCTCATGGTGGGGGTCTCCGGTCGGTGACGAAGAAGATGAACGTTGAAGTTGAGCGTTGTTCAGGTTCGGTGTCAACAAGGCTGACGTACAAGGGTCGTTGAGGAAACTGTGAGAGGCGGGGCGATCCGCCGTGTCGGCGGCACCCGGCGGTCATGCCTCGCTCGTTCAACGTTCATGTTTCGCCTTGATCCTCCACAGGCGGCGCAACAGCGCCGTAGAAGGCAGCCGCTGGGAGCCAGCGGCATCCCAGGAGGCGTTCATGGGACACGGGCACACGCACGGCCACCATCACCACCACGGACACGACCACGACCACGCGCACGACGCGGGAGCCGCGCTGCCCGCCGCCTTCGACCCCGCCGTGCCCGACGAGGCCCTCACCCCCGAGCAGCAGTCCCGCCGCACCCTGCTGCGCCGGGCCGGTCTGCTGGGCGCGGGTCTGGCAGCGGCGAGCGTCGTCGCCCCGGCCGCGGCCGCCGCCGCGACCCCCGCGTCCGCCACCGCCTCGGCCCCGGCCTCCGGCGGCCGCCGGTCGAAGGGCTTCCTGTGGCTGTCCGGCGACCACCACATCCACACCCAGTACAGCAGCGACGGCAAGTACCGCGTCGTCGACCAGGTCCGCCAGGGCGCCAAGCACGGCATGGACTGGCTGGTCATCACCGACCACGGCAGCACGACCCACGCCAAGATCGGTGTCGACAAGGTCAACCCGGACATCAAGGCGGCCCGCGCCGCCTACGAGGACACCCTCGTCTTCCAGGGCCTGGAGTGGAACATCCCGGGCGCCGAGCACGGCACCGTCTTCGTGCACCCCGGCACCAACGAGGTCTCCGTACTCAAGCAGTTCGAGACCGACTACGACGGCAGCGTCAAGGGCGCCTCCGACTCCACGCCCGCCAACGAGGCCCTCGCCATCGCCGGTCTGAACTTCCTCGCCGAGCAGGTGCAGCGCCGCAAGGTCAAGGACGCGCTGATGCTCGCCAACCACCCGGCGCGGCGCGGTGTCGACTCCCCGCACGAGATACGCGGCTGGCGTGACGCCGGCCGTACCCGCCAGATCGCCGTCGGCTTCGAGGGCGCCCCCGGCCACCAGGCCGCCGGCCTGCCCGCGCCCATGGGCCCCGGCCGCGCCCGCGGCATCTACGACAACAACCCCAGCGCCAACTCCTTCGCCGGCTACCCGCTGGAGAGCTACCGCACCTGGGGCGGCTTCGACTGGATGACGGCGACCGTCGGCGGCCTGTGGGACAGCCTCCTCGCCGAGGGCAAGCCGTGGTGGATCACCGCCAACTCCGACTCCCACCAGGTCTACGCCGACACCGCCGCGCGCGGCACCGGCGGCAACTTCGACACCGACGGCCGCTACCCCGACCCGGTCTACGGCGGCCGGATCGACATCACCCAGGGCGACTACTGGCCCGGCCAGTACAGCCGTACCCACGTCGGCTCCGACGGATTCTCCTACGCCGCCGTCATGGACGGCATCCGCGCCGGCCGTATCTGGGTCGACCACGGACAGCTGCTCAGCGCCCTCGACGTCCGGGTGACCGGCGGCCACCGCTGGGCCACGCTCGGCGGCGCCCTGCACGTGCGCAAGGGGACCGACGTCACGCTGACGGTCGACGTGGCGATGGCGGGCGGCCCCAACTGGGCGGGCTTCGTACCGAAGGTGGCGAGGGTCGACGTGATCCAGGGCGAGGTGACCGGCCCGGCCGCCGACAAGGACACGTTCACCGCGCCGACGGCCAAGGTGGTCAAGTCCTACGAGGTGAACAAGTCCTCCGGCACCGTCCGCCTCACCTACGACCTCGGCCGGGTCGACCGGCCCGTCTACGTCCGTGTGCGCGGCACCGACGGAAACCGTGGCGCCGTCGGCGCGATGGGCGCCGCCGTGGACCCGGCCGGCCCGGCCATCGACGTCGTCGGTGACGCAGACCCGTGGCGCGACCTGTGGTTCTACTCCAACCCGGTGTGGGTCCTGCCCTCGTGACTCCGTACGTCCTGACCGTGGACGCGGGGGTCAGGGACCTCCGCGCGGCCGACCACCTGCTCCACACCCTGGCGGCCGAACTCGCCCTCCCCGAGGGCGTGTTCGGCTGCACCCACCTGGTGCGGGGAGAGCGTCCGCGGGTGACGCTCTCCCTCACCCTGCCGTCCGAGCCGCTCCTGCGTACCGCCCAGGAGCGGCTCACGGCCCAGGGCCACGAGGTGACACCGGGCGCGCCGGACGCGGTCGGCCGCGCGGTCGTCTACCCGGGCGTCTCGACCCTGACCGGCACCCTGACGATCGCGGACGTGCTGTCCCGCTCGGCCATCGACCGGGTGACGGTCCTGGGCACGCCGGGGCGACCGGCGCCGGACACCCTCCTGATGACGGGCGATCACATGCGCCCGATCTGGCAGGACGCCGAACTCGTCCTGACCGCCATGCCGGCGGTGGGCGGGACCCTCGTACCGTTCGAGGTACCGGATCCCACCCCCTGCTGCGCCGATCACTGAGGGCGCCGTACCTCGGCCGCCACGCCCCCCGTAGGGTTACCGGACGTTCGAATCATGTCCGGGGTCTCGAATGACGGGGGGCGGATGGCGTACGAGGCAGAACGCGAGACGGAGGCCGACGACCCGCGCATCCCTCCCGCGTCCCCGTCGGACGACCCCGCGCGCCCCCTGTGGCGCCGCCGGGACTTCGGCACCTTCTGGGCCGCCCAGACCCTCTCCGTCCTCGGTGACTCCTTCGCGCTGATCGCCCTGCCCCTGCTGGTGCTGCAGGCGACCGGCTCGATCGCGCGGATGGGGCTGCTCACGGCGGTCGGTGGGGCCGCCTCGGTGGTCGCGGCGGTGTTCGCGGGGGCCGTCGTCGACCGCGTCGACCGGCGCAAGCTGCTCATCGCCTGCGACCTCGTACGGATGGCGCTGTACGGACTCGTCCCGCTGGTCTGGCTGTTCGGGCCGCAGATCTGGCTGCTGTACGTCGTCCTGCCGCTGTGCGAGGCCGTCGGCATGCTGTTCGCCGTCGGGTACGTCACCGTGGTACGCGCCCTGGTCGGCACCGAGCGGCTGACCGAGGCCAACGGTCGGCTGAATGCCACCGCCGCCGCGGCCGGGGTGCTCGGGCCGCTGTGTGCCGGCCTGGTCGCCGCCTGGTCCGGCCCGGCCGCGGCCGTCGGCGTGGACGCGGCGAGCTTCGGTGTCTCCGCCGCCTGCCTGGCCTTCGTACGGCTGCGGGGACGGCCGGGCAAGGCCACCGAGCGGTCCGGACTGTGGCGGGATCTGCGCACCGGGATCGAGTTTCTCCGCGGCCACCCGGTGCTGCGCGCCCTGACCGCCCTGCTGTTCGTCTTCAGCTTCCTCACCCTCGGCCTGAACGACCTGGTCATCTACCACCTCAAGCACGACCTCGGCCACGACGACGGCACGGTCGGCACCGTCATGGCCGTCGGCGCGCTCGGCACGATCACCGGCGCCCTGCTGGTGGCGCGGGTCCGCAGACGGCTCGGCTTCGGGGCCACCTGGACCGGCGCGGTCGCCGTGTGCGGGCTCTCCTTCGCCGGGCTCGGCTGGGCGAAGGACGTCCCCGTCGTCGCGGCCCTCGCAGCGGCCTTCCTGGCCTGCGTCGGCATGGCAGGCACCTGTTCCATGTCGCTGCGCCAGGAGGTCACCCCGGAACCGCTCCTCGGCCGGGTCACCTCCGCCTTCTGGACCCTGCAGTACGCGGCCGCCCCGATCGGCGCGGCCGTCCTCACCTGGGCCGCGGAACGCCGGGGCACGGCCCCGGTCGGCCTGGTCGCCGGCGCCTGCTGCGTACTGATCGCCGTGGCCGCGCTCTTCACGCCGATACGCCGCTCGGGGCGCCGGACCTGACCGGCGCACCGCGTGGCGTGGCCGCGCTCTTCACGCCGATACGCCGCTCGGGGCGCCGGACCTGACCGGCGCACCGCGTGCTTCATATCGTCGCAACGGTCACCCCGCAGGGTGGAACTCTGCGGCCCAGTAAGCCGATTCGCCAGCCAGCCGCCCACCGCGGCGACCCCGGATCCGGACTCTGGCGCCATGTCCATCATTGATTCCCTACGGGGAACCTCACGTGCCCTGGCCGCCTCGGTCATGGCGCTGGCGTTCGTCGTCGCCCTACCGTACGGCGCGTTCGCCGCACCCGGTGACCTGGACCCCACGTTCGGCACCGGGGGCCGGGTCAGCATCACCACCGCCGGCTACGCCGAGGGCGAGGACGTGGCCGTCCAGCCCGACGGAAAGATCGTGTCCGTCGGGTGGAAGCAGGACCCCGAGTACCTCGACGCCGAGTTCGCCCTGACGCGGCACAACTCCGACGGCAGTGTCGACACCTCCTTCGGCGGAGGCGACGGCGAAGTACTGACCGACTTCGAGAACGGCAACGACGTGGCCCAGAGGGTGGCCGTCCAGCCCGACGGGAAGATCGTCGTGGCCGGCCGCCACCAGGAGACCGACGACGAGTTCGCGGGCTGCTGCTGGTTCACGTTGGCGCGCTACAACTCCGACGGCAGCGTCGACACTTCGTTCGGCGGCGGTGACGGCTGGGTCAGTCCCGGTCTGGCCGGCGGGGCCGAGGAAGCAGTCGGGGTCGCGCTGCAGCCCGACGGGAGAATCGTCTCCGGAGCCTACGCCGGCGGCTGGTTCGCGGTCCTGCGCCATCTGCCGGACGGGAGCCCGGACACCGCCTTCGGCGGCGGTGACGGCGTGACCATGACCTCGTTCTCCGACACGGGCGGCGGCGGTGCGTCCGCACAGGACCTGGCCCTCCAGCCCAACGGGAAGATCGTCATGGCCGGCTTCGCGGGCGAGAGTTTCTTCGACTTCGCCGTGGCGCGCTACAACCCCGACGGCAGCCCCGACACCACCTTCAGCGGCGACGGCGAGGTCACCACGGACCTCGGCGGGTACAACTGGGGCGAGAGCGTGGCCGTGCAGTCCACCGGCAGGATCATCGTCGGCGGACAGACCGCGGACCGCTTCGCGCTCGTGCGCTACAACGTCGACGGCAGCCGCGACACCACCTTCGGCGCCGGCGGTCTCGCGACCACGGACTTCGGCGGCACAGCCGGCGTGAGTGACCTCGCCGTCCAGCCCGACGACCGGATCATCGCGGCCGGCAGCGGGTCGCCCGGCGACTTCCTGCTCGCCCGCTTCAACGCCGGTGGCACCCTCGACACCGGATTCGGCACGGGCGGCCGCACCACGACCGACTTCGGCGCCGGCGACCGGGCGAACGCCCTCGCCCTCCAGGACGACGGCAGGTTCATCGCCTTCGGCAACGACGGCAACGGCGTGCGCCTCATGGCCCGTTACCTCGGCGGCGTCGGCACCCCGCCCCCGCCTCCGCCGCCGCCCCCCGGAGCCGACCTGTCGGTCACCAAGACCGGCACCGGCGCGGTCAGCATCGGCGACCGTGCCACCTTCACCGTGACGGTCGCCAACAACAGCACCACCACCTCGGCGACCGGCGTCACCCTCACCGACACGGTCACCGGCCCCGCCGCCACCGTCATCTCGGCCACCCCCGGTCAGGGCACCTGCACCACCTCGGCCACCGGCGCGACCTGCGCCCTCGGCACCCTCGCTCCCGGCGCCCGCACCACCGTGACGGTCGTCGTCGAACCCAGGGCCACGGGCACCCTCACCGACCGGGCCACCGCGAGCGCGGCACAGTCCGACCCGGACACCGCCAACAACACGGCCACGGCGCCCACCACGGTCAACAACGCCCGCGGCTGCACCCGCATCGGCACCAGCGGCAACGACACCATGACCGGCACCAGCGGCACCGACGTCATGTGCGGCCTCGGCGGCGACGACACGATCAACGCCGGCTTCGGCACCGACACGGTGTACGGCGACTTCGGCAACGACCGCGTCGACGGCGGACCGAACAACGACACCCTCACCGGCGGCCCGGGCAACGACACCCTGCTCGGCAACTCCGGCAACGACCGACTCGACACCCTCGACAACGTCCCCGCCAACGACACCGCCAACGGCGGCCTGGGCCTGGACACCTGCACGACGGATGCCGGGGACACCCGGATCAGCTGCCCCTAGGCACCCCGCACCGGCCGGCACCCCTCGGGGCGCCGGCCGGTGCGCGCAGGTCACCCGATGGCCGAGAACACGAACGAGAACTCGGCCGGCTCGGCCTTCAGGAAATACTGCGGCAGCGGGCCCGGACCGCAGGACTGTGAGCCGATGCCGTGCTGGCCGTGGTCGAGATTGACCCAGACGGTCTCGCCGGGGGTGAGGTCGGTCAGATGCCGCGCGGCGTCCAGCTGTTCGCTGGTCCAGCGCCGCGCGCTGAACCAGAACTCCGGCTCGCCCTCGACCCGCAGCCCGCCGAGCTCCACCCAGCGGACGTCGGACCGTGCGCCGTTCTCCTGCGGACGGACGTACGGCGTCTGGAGTTCCTCGATGCTCGCGTCCCACCGCAGGAGCTTCGCCGCGGCCCTGGTGTCCGGGTACGCCTCACCCCCGCTGCCGAACCACAGCGCGGACTCGGTGAGCGCCGCCCGGAGCCCGAGCCGTACGCCGAGCCGGGGCAGCGGCACCTTCCAGTCGCCCTCGGGCGAGACCGAGACGGTCAGACGCAGTCGCTCGCCGTCGGACGTCCACCGGTACACCGTGCGCAGCCCCACATCGCGGGCGGCGGGCGCCACCCGGGTCCGGACGGTCAGCGAGTCGGCATCCGCCTCCACCCCGTCCAGCCGGTGCCGCATCCGGTGCAGGCCCAGCTTCCGCCACAGCACCCCCCACCGGGTGTCGTCCTGCCACGATGCGCCCTCGTCGTTGTCGGTGGGCGCGCGCCACACGTCCAGGCGCGGACCGGTGACGTCCACCCCGCCGATGGACCGCAGGGCACCGGTGCGGGCGTCGAAGGCGCCCGGGCCGAGCACGATCAGGTCACCGGCGGCCGTGGGCCCGGCACCGGTGGCCGTGCCGAGGGGCGCACGCGGCGCGACCGTCCGCTGCGCCCACGCCACCTCATGGCCCCGGCCCGCCCAGGGCGTGTCCGCCGCGAGCAGCGCCCGGACCGTCCACCCGACCTCGGCGCCGTCGCCGTCGGGAGCGGCCGCCGGCAGCTTGACCTCCGCCGACTCCCCCGGCGCGAGCGGCGGCACGGTGAGCGTGTGCGCGCCTGTGGGCATCCCGTCCACCTGGTACGAGAACTCGAACTCCAGGTGCGAGAGGTCGGCGAAGTCGTAGGCGTTCGTCACCCGCACGCCACCGTCGGCGCCCTCGAACCGCACCGGCTCGATGGCCTTCTTGTACTCGACGAGCCCGGGGGAGGGCCGCCGGTCGGGGAAGACCAGGCCGTCGCAGACGAAGTTGCCGTCGTGCAGCTCCTCGCCGAAGTCGCCGCCGTAGGCGAAGCCCAGCTCGGGGTGGGTGACGCCGTGGTCGATCCACTCCCAGATGAAGCCGCCCTGGAGCCGGTCGTGGCGCTCGAAGATCCGCTGGTAGTCCGCCAAGCCGCCGGGGCCGTTGCCCATCGCGTGCCCGTACTCGCACTGGATGAAGGGGAGTTCGCGCCGTTTGCCGGGACCGCCGTCCAGCCGCTTCCCGATCCGCTCGACCTCCGCGTGGGGCGCGTACATCCGCGAGTACACGTCGGTGTCGCGGCAGTTCCAGTCGCCCTCGTAGTGCACCAGACGAGAGGTGTCCCGGCCGTGGATCCACTCGGCCATCGCGGTGAGCCCGCGCCCGGTGCCGGCCTCGTTGCCCAGCGACCAGAACACGATCGAGGGGTGGTTCTTGTCGCGCTCGACCATCCGGGCGGCACGGTCCAGCAGGGCCGGCGTCCAGCGGTCGTCGTCGACGGGGTTGTCGCGCCAGCGCTGCTCGGTGAAGCCGTGGGTCTCCAGGTCGCACTCGTCGATGACCCACAGGCCGTACTCGTCGCACAGGTCGAGGAAGGCCGGGTGCGGCGGGTAGTGCGAGGTGCGCACGGCGTTGAGGTTGTGCCGCTTCATCAGCAGCACGTCCTCGCGCATGGTCTCCAGGTCCAGGGCGCGGCCCCGCTCGGGGTGCCACTCGTGCCGGTTGACGCCCTTGAAGAGGATCGCCCTGCCGTTGACCTTGATCAGGCCGTCTTCGAGGGCGACGGTACGGAAGCCGATGCGCAGCGGGACGCGCTCGCCGGGCGTCACCAGCTCACCGTCGTACAGCTTCGGTGTCTCCGCCGACCACGGCTCGACCGCGACGGTCACCGACTCTCCCGTCGCGACATCGATGTCGAGGGCGGGCACGGACACCCGTCCGTCGACGTCGGAGTCGACGCACAGGGTGCCCTCGCCCGTGCTGTGGTCGTAGGAGGCATGCACGAAGAAGTCGCCCGCCGCGCCCTCCGGTCGGTGCAGCAGGGTGACGTCACGGAAGATGCCGGGCAGCCACCACTGGTCCTGGTCCTCCAGGTAGGAGCCCGCCGACCACTGGTGCACCCGGACGGCGAGCACGTTGCCGGCCGGCTTCAGCAGCTCCCCGACCGCGAACTCGTGCGGCAGACGCGAGCCCTTGAACTCACCGAGCTCGGTGCCGTTCAGCCAGATCCGGGCGCAGGACTCGACGCCGTCGAAGCGGAGGACGGCGGTGCCGTCGGCCGGCCACGCGTCGGGCAGGTCGAAGACCCGCAGATGGTCACCGGTGGGGTTCTCCGTGGGGACGTGCGGCGGGTCCACCGGGAACGGGTAGAGGTGGTTGGTGTAGATCGGTGAGCCGAACGCGCCGTCGCCCTGCAGGACCCAGTGGCCCGGGACCGTGACCTCGGCCCAGTCCCCGGCGCCGTACCCCTCCGCGGCGAACGAGTCGTCCTGGGCGCCGGCGGTCGCCGACAGCCGGAAGCGCCAGCTGCCGTTCAGGGACAGGGACTCCGCGTCCGAGGTGGCGTACCAGGCGCGGGGCGGCAGGGCCCCGCGGCCCGGGGAGACGTCCTCTACGTAGCTGACGGACGGGGTGGTGCGGAAAGACATCGGTCTCCAGGTGTTGAGAAGAAGGCGTCAGCCCTTGATGCCGGTCTGTGCGATGCCCTGTACCAGCCAGCGCTGGAGGAAGAGGAACACGAACACCAGGGGCAGGATGGAAATGGCCGTGGCCATGAAGATCAGATGGAAGACGACGGTCTGGTTGGTCATATAGCTGGAGAGCGCGACCTGGACGGTCCACGAACTCGGGTCCTGGCCTATGACCAGCGGCCACAGGAAGGAGTTCCAGCCGTTGATGAAGGTGATCGTCGCCATCGCCGCGAAGAAGTTCAGCGAGTTCGGCACGACGACACGCCAGTAGGCACCCCAGTGGCCCAGGCCGTCCATGCGCGCCGCCTCCTCCAGCTCCTTGGGGAACCCAAGGAAGTACTGCCGGAACAGGAAGCAGGTGAAACCACTGAACAGGCCCGGGATGATGAGCCCCCGGTAACTGTCCACCCAGCCCAGCGAGGAGACCAGAACGAAGCTCGGCACGAAGGTGAC
Organism: Streptomyces coerulescens; assembly: GCF_042657965.1. Taxonomy (NCBI): domain Bacteria; kingdom Bacillati; phylum Actinomycetota; class Actinomycetes; order Kitasatosporales; family Streptomycetaceae; genus Streptomyces; species Streptomyces coerulescens. Next base: position 994,743 of record NZ_JBHSKM010000002.1, on the reverse strand, counting down.
GGCGGTCGGGACCATCAGGGTCCCCAGGACGGCGTAGAAGATCTTGTTGGCATGCTTGTACGGGATACGGGCCAGACCGTAGCCCGCGAGGGAGCACACCAGCAGGACGCCGACGGTGTGCAGGGTGGCGACGACCGCCGAGTTCCACAGGGACCGGCCGAAGGGGACGGTCTCGTCCGTGAACAGCTCGCCGATGTTGCCCCACTGGATGTCCGTGGGGAAGAGCTTCCAGTTCTCGCCGGTGATCTCGGCATCGGTGGCGAGGGCGTTGCGCAGGAGGACGTAGAACGGGATCAGGAAGAGCACGGCCGCGACGCCGGTGGCGATGTAGAGGCCGGTGGAGCTCATCACGCCGCCCCCGCGCCGGATGCGGCGGGGCCTGCCCGACGGCGGCGCGGACTCGCGCAGCTGAGGTGTGGTGGTGGTCACTTGGACTCGTCCCCCCTTCCGAAGCCCATGAGCTTGCCCTGCAGCAGGGTCACGGCACAGATCAGCACGGTCAGGATGAGCGCTCCCGCGCTGCCGGCGCCGTAGTCCTGGCTCTCGCCCAGGGCCTTGTAGTACAGCTCGACGAGAGGCGGGCGGCCCCAGGTGGTCTTGGACAGCAGGTTGTAGAACTCGTCGAAGGCCTGGTAGGCGGCGATGAGCAGCAGCAGGATCACCGCGGTGGACGTGGCCCGCAGCTGGGGCAGCGTGATGTACCGGAAGGTCTGCCAGCCCGACTTGGCGCCGTCGATGGCGGCGGCCTCGTAGAGCTCGTCCGGGATGTTCTGGAGGGCCGCGATGAACAGGATCATGTAGAAGCCGGACTGCAGCCACAGCCGGGCGGTCACGATGACCAGCCAGTACCAGGGCGGGTTGGGGTCGATCAGCCAGGCGATGTTGTCAATGCCGAACCAGCCGAGGACCGTGTTCATCAGACCGAAGCGGACGCCGCTGAAGAGGGACATCTTCCAGATCAGCGAGGCGGCCACATAGCTGCACGCGGTCGGCAGGAAGAAGACCGAGCGGAAGAACGCCCGCATGAACCGCAGCCGGTTCACCAGCAGCGCCAGACCCAGCGAGAGCGCCCAGGTGGTGGGCACGATGAACGCGGCGAAGACGGTGAAGGTGCCGAGCGAACCGACGAAGTCGTCGTTCGTCAGCATGTACGTGTAGTTGTCGAACCCGACGAACTTGTCGGGCGTGACGGTGAAGCGGGCCTCGAAGAAGCTGAGCCAGAGGCTCCAGAGGATCGGTGCGTAGACGAAGATCGCCAGACCGATCAGGAACGGCCCGGTGAAGAGCCAGAAGTTGAGCGTGGGGCTGCCCCGCAGACCCCGCCGCGGCTTGGCCGGTGAGGCCTTCGCCGGGGCGGGGCGCGCGAGGTCACGCGTCGTCGTCGACATGTCGTGGTCCGTCCCGCGGCCTATCCGAACAGCTTCTTCAGCTCGCGGTTGACGGCCGTGTCGCACTTGTCGAGGGCGGCCTCCGGGTCCATGTTCTTGCGGACGCAGTTGGCGAAGACGTCCTCGAAGGCGGTGCGCATGGCCTGGGTCCAGCCGATGTTGTCGAAGTGACCGAACTCGTTGAAGAGCCGGACGCCCTCAGCGGCGTTGCCCGACTTGAGTTTGGTGGCGGACTCGGCGAGAGAGGCGCGCGGCGGGATGTGGAAGCCGTAGGACGTCGCCCAGTCCTCCTGGTACTTCTTCTGGTCGATCCACAGCCACTTCACATACTCCTTGGCCGCGTCCACGTTCTTGCCCTTGGCGTTGACGAACATCGACCAGCCGCCGTTGTAGACCGACTGCTTGCCGGAGTCCGTGACCTTCGGGAAGGGGAAGACGCCCCAGTCGTCGCCGAGCGCGTCCTGGATCGCCGGCATCGCCCACATACCGCAGAACTGGATGGCACACAGACCCTGGTTGAACGAGGAGGGGTCCCAGGACTCGGTCGGGGCGCCGAGGAGGAGATCGCCGCTGGTGAACAGCTTGCGCATCTTCTTCAGGCCCTCGACCACGCCGTCCGTGTGATAGGCGATCTGGTTCTTCTCGTCGAGGTGTTCGGCGCCGGCCGACCAGATCAAGGTGTCGTTGACGCTGTGCAGGTCGTTGCCCATGTACAGGCCCTTGACCTTGCCGGTGGTGAGCTTGGCGGCGGCCTCCATCAGCTCGTCGAGCGTGGTCGGCACCTCGACCTCGGCCTTCTCCAGCATCGACTTGCGGTAGAAGAAGAACTGCGGGTCGTCGATCATGCGGACGCCGTATATCTTCCCGTCGACCGTGTGCGAAGTGATGTCCGCCGGATTGAAGTCGTCCTTCACCGGGTCGATGAGGTCGGTCAGATCCGCCACCTGGCCGCTCTTGACCATCTGGATCTGCGGGTGGAACTCGAAGACGTCCGGCGCGTTGTCGGTGAGCAGGGACGAGAAGAGCTTGCTCTCGTAGTCCGCGCTGGTGATCCACTGAGTGGTCACGTCGGCGTCCTTGTAGGCCTTCGCGTACCGCTTGATGGCCTGCTCGGTGCCCGCCTCGCCGTACGCGTGGAACATCTGCACGAGACGGTCGCCGGAGCTGCTCCGGCCTGTGTTGCCACCGCACGCGGCAAGACCGCCCGCGGCGGCCAGGCCCATCGCGGCCCGCAGAACGGTTCGGCGGTCCCAGGTGGTGTTGCTCGATGCCGACATGGCGACGTCCTTGTCTCGAGTACGGCTGCGGCTCAGCGTCAGATGGCTCAAATGGGGGTGCGGTGCGGGACGTTAACCTTCGGCTAAGGCTTCGGCAAGGGGTTGGACGAAGTCTGCGCGAAGCGTTGTCGGTTGTTCGGGATACCGGACGCGAGGGGGTTGTGGACTGCCGCACCGGCGCCCACAACCCCCTTGGGGCGTAAGGGAGTTAACGGCGCGTCCGGTCGAGGACGTACGTGGTGATGGAGCGGGCCGGCAGAGTCGCGGACGCCGTGCCGCCCTTGATCGAGGGCCGAGCGACACCGGCCCAGTTCTCGTCGGCCGACGTACGGACCGCCTTGGTGGCGCGCAGCGGTGACGAGTCGTCGAAGCGCAGGTTCAGCGCCGTGTCGGTGGAGTTGTGGTTGTTCACCACGACCACCCACTTGCCGTTCCGGTCATAGGCGGATGCCTCGACCCCCTCCGGCAGCCCCGTCACGTCGTGCATGACCGAGCCCGGCTTCACGAACTTGCTGTACTGGCCGAGCGTGTAGTAGCGCTTGGTGAAGTACAGCGTCTGATTGCCGTTCGTGGCGTAGTCCGGGTCGTAGTAGATCAGGCCGTCGTTCCAGCCCTGGTCGTTCTTGGCGAGCGGGTCGGAGCCGATCATCTCCGACAGGGCGACCCACCAGTGGAACGCGGAGTCGTGCGCGATCGAGAAGTCCTTGTAGATGATGCGGGAGAGGTTGAGCCCGCCGTCGATCGTGGGGTCGTACTCCTGCGCCCAGCCCGTGCCGCCCTTGCCGAAGCAGCAGATCTCCGTGGACCAGGAAGCCCTGCCGGCCGACTTCGAGGTCTCGTGCACCTTCGCACGGTCGGCGTCGGAGGGGTTGTCGTAGGTGTGGTGGGCCAGTTTGTCGACGTACTGGGCGGTGCCCGGCTCGTTGATCCAGCGCGGGACCTCGTCGTTGAACTTCACCGTGCTGGTCGACTCGTCGGCGATGATGCCGGTCCGCTGCCCCCGCGCCCGCTGCTCGGCGCCGAGCGCGCGCACGATGTCGTCGCGCTGCGGGACGTCGACGAGCATGCCTTCCTGGCCGCAGGAGTCGAAGCTGTTCGTCGGCTCGTTGAAGGGGCTGATGTAGTCGAGCCGTACGCCCTGCCGCGCGAAGTGGTCGGTGACATCGGCGACGTACTTCGCGAAGTCCTGCTCGTTCTCGGTCTTCAGATGGCCGCCGCAGCTCTTGCCGTTGGTTTTCCACTCGGCCGGCGCGCTGTTGACGAAGCCGATCAGATCCTCGACGCCGTACTTCGCGGCGGCGTACAGGAACGTACGACCCGCCCTGTCCTTGCTCCAGTCGTACGAGCCGTCGGCGCCCCGGAAGTCCTCGGGCGCGCGCGGCGCGTAGGTCACGCCCGTCCCGCCCCCGCCGATGTTGTAGCGGTAGGCGCTCAGGTCCAGGCCGTCGGAGGAGAACAGCAGACGGGCCACCCGGGCCCGGACCTCGGGGTCGAAGTTCTTCAGGTCGTTGACCCACCAGGCGCCCGAGGCGCCGATGTTGTCGATGGTCTGGGCGGCGTGCGCGGAGACCTCGGCCGCCGGAGCGGCGGCGTCCGCGGGCGGGGCGGATATCAGGGGGCCCGTGACGGCCAGCGCGGCGGCGGCCGTCAGCAGGACCGATCTGGGGGAGTGGGGGTTCCTGCGGGGGAGAGTCATGTGCATCCCTTCCGTCGTCACGAAGGTGGTGCGGTACGGCTCCTTGCGGGGGTGGTGCGTTTTACGGCGGTCCTCTGGCCCACGGTCTGGAGCGCCCCTTCGAGCGCGAACGTGGCCGCGCCCAGGCACACCGGGTCGGTGGGGATGGTGGAGAGGACGATCTCGGTGGCGGCCAGCGGCCGCCTCAGCGCGTGCCGGGCGACGGCCTCGCGCACCTCGTGCAGCAGCGGTTCACCGAGCGCGCCGGCCACCCAGCTGCTGAGCACGACGATTTCGGGGTTGAACAGGTTCACCAGGTCGGCGATCCCGGCGCCCAGATAACGGGCCGTGTCCCGGACCACCTTCAGCGCCACCGGATCGTGCGCCACGACCCCACGGGCCAGCGCGTCGATCGTCGCCGTCTGGTCCTCCGGGTGCAGCAGCGGGCTCTCGGCGGCCAGCTCCCGCAGGTTCACCATGATCCCGGGCGCGCCGACATACGTCTCCACACAGCCGTGGTTGCCGCAGTGGCACAGCCGCCCGTCCAGCACGAGCGTCGTGTGGCCCCACTCGCCGGCGCTGTTGCTCACGCCCCGGTGCAGCCCGCCGCCGAGCAGCAGCCCCGCGCCCACACCGGTGCCGAGGTTGACCACCACGGCGTCCCCACGGCCACGCGCGGCCCCGAACCACAGCTCGGCCACCGCACTCGCGCGCAGCGGGTTGTCCATGTACAGCGGGTAGGCGATGTGCTCGGCGAGGAGATCGAGCAGCGGCACGTCGTGCCAGTCCCAGTTGGGCGCGTACTCGGCGACACCGGTGTCCCGGTCCACCTGCCCCGGTACGCTCACCCCGACGCCGAGCACCCGGGCGCCCTCCACCCCGGCCTGCGCGACCACCGAGCCGACGGCGGCGGCGACATGGCCGACGACCTGCTCGGGGCGGCTCTCACCGGGGCGCATGTCCTCGTCGGCGCGGGCCAGGACGGTCAGCGCGAGATCGAACAGCTCGACCCGGACGTAGGTCTCCGCGATGTCGACGCCGATCAGCGCGCCACCGGAGGCGTTCACCGCCACAAGCCCCCGGGGGCGGCCGCCGGCCGAGTCCTCGAAGCCGACCTCCGTGATCATCCGGAGGTCGAGCAGCTCGCCCACGAGGGTGGCGACCGTGGCCAGACTCAGACCGGTGGCGGCCGCCAGCTCCTGCCGGGAGGTGGGCGACGCGGCAATGATCTGGCGCAGCACCTCGTAGCGGTTCGCCGTGCGGATGTCGCGTGATGTGCCGCGCTTCATCGAACTCGCCTCACAGACAAGCACCGTCGTGGTCGGATCGGCCGGGGGTCCGGGGGTTGTCCCCCGGGAAAACACAGCACCGGGGTGCCCCGTCCCTTCGCTCGGGCCGGGTCGTCATCGGCACCGGCGCGGCGCAAGGCTATGGTGCGCGGCGGACTTTCGACAAGGGGTTAGGAAAGGGGCTGTAGAAAGTCTTTCCGCTGGAAGCACCAGGTGTGGGGGACCGGCGAGTATCAGCGGCCGAGGATATCCCGCACGAACGCGTTGGCGAACTTCCCCGCCGGGTCCAGTTCCCGCGCCAGCGCCCGGAAGTCGGCCATCCTCGGATACCGCCCCCGTACGACCTCCGCCGGCAGCGCGAACACCTTCCCCCAGTGCGGCCGCGGCCCGAACGGGGTCAGCGCCTCCTCCAGCCGCCGCACCACCGGCAGTACGGCCGCCGTGTCCTCGACCCAGGTGAAGTGCAGGGCCACCGTGTCCCGGCCGTAGGCGGGGCTGAGCCACTGCTCGTCGGCCGCGACCAGGCGCACCTCGCAGGTCTGGAGCACGGGGGCGACGGTCGCCCGGATCGCGTCGATCGCGTGCAGCGCGTCCAGGGCGTGCTCGCGCGCCAGCAGATACTCCGACTGCAGCTCCGCCCCGCTGCTCGGGGTGAAGTCCGCCCGGAAGTGCGGCAGCCGCTCGTGCCACGGCCCCGGCACCCCGAACTGCTCCGTGCAGTTGACCGCGGGCATCCCCGGTACCGGGTGCAGCTTCTCGGTGGCGGGCGCGGCCCAGGGGAAGTCCGGCAGCGGCTGGTCGGTGCGCCGCTTGAGCCACACCTGCCGGAAACCGGGCGCGCCCCAGTCGGTGAACAGGCTCACGCTGTACGCCGACGACATCACCGTCTCGAACGCCGCCATGTCCAGCCCGTCCAGCGGCAGTTCGGTGAACAGGTGCTGCTCGACCTCGAAGGACGGCTCCAGGTCCAGGGTCAGCGCCGTGACCACACCTAGGGCGCCCAGCGAGGTGACGGCGCCGCCGAACCGCGGTTCGTCGCGGCCGACCGTCACCGCCGACCCGTCCGCCGTGACCAGCTCCACCTCCCGCACGGACGTGGCCAGCGAGCCGTTGCCGATCCCCGAGCCATGGGTGCCGGTGGCGACCGAGCCGGCCACCGAGATGTGCGGGAGGGACGCCATATTGGGCAGCGCGAGTCCGTGCGCGTACACCGTGCGGGCGAGCTCGGCGTACCGCACGCCGCCCGAGACCCGCACCGTACGGGCCGCCCGGTCGACGTCGATCACCGGAGGCAGGTCGGCGATCGAGAGCAGGACGCCCTCGGGGCCCGGCTCGGCGATCTCGTTGAAGGAGTGCCCGCTGCCCAGCACCCGCACCCGCGCGCTGCTCGCGACCAGCGAGCCGATCGCGGCGACCGAGTACGGCCGGTGCAGCTCCTTGGCGGTGTACGTGATGTTGCCCGCCCAGTTGGTGATCGTCTCCGTCATCCTCGCCGTCCTCCAGGGTGAGTGCCTGCGCGTGACCCTCTCATCCGCGACTGCATGACACATACACCCAGGAGGGGACCCGATGCGGCCCCGGCTCCCGCGGGGGCATACCGTGAGGAGTCGTACGCCTGAGCCGGGAGGAGATTACGGATGGGCAGCCGCACCGCACTGGTCGAGGATCTGATGGAGCGATTCCCGCACGTTCCGCGGGAAGCCGTCTTCAAGGAGGATCTGCTCCGGGGCGGAGTGGCCTTCGACCCCTCGGCCCTGAGCGACAACGAGTCCGGCGAGGTCAAGCCGAAGTCGTACTTCATCTTCTCCTTCGACCACGGGACCCTGCCGGAGCTGGGCGAGGCCGCGCTGCGGCGCCCGCCGGAGGAGATCATCCTCACCGGCGGGCCGTACGATCTGCGCCGCACCGTCGTCTCCGTGCGTGTGAACCCGGCCTCGCCCTACCGGGTCGCCGCCGACGAGCACGGTGTGCTCGGTCTCTACCTGGACGGCAAGCGCATCTCGGACGTCGGCGTGCCGCCCATGCCCGAGTACTACCGGCACACCCTCTCCAACGGGAAGTCGGTCATGGAGGTCGCCCCGACCATCCAGTGGGGCTATCTGATCTACCTGACCGTCTTCCGGGTCTGCCAGTACTTCGGCGCCAAGGAGGAGTGCCAGTACTGCGACATCAACCACAACTGGCGCCAGCACAAGGCGGCCGGGCGGCCGTACACCGGTGTGAAGGACGTCGACGAGGTCCTGGAGGCGCTGGAGATCATCAACCGGTACGACACCGCGAAGGCGTCGACCGCGTACACGCTCACCGGCGGAGCGATCACCTCCAAGCTCCAGGGCCGCGACGAGGCCGACTTCTACGGCATGTACGCCAAGGCCATCGAGGAGCACTTCCCGGGCCGCTGGATCGGCAAGGTCGTCGCCCAGGCACTGCCCAAGGGCGACGTCCAGCGCTTCAAGGACTACGGCGTGCAGATCTACCACCCCAACTACGAGGTGTGGGACGAGTACCTGTTCAAGATGTACTGCCCGGGCAAGGAGCGGTACGTCGGCCGGGACGAGTGGCACAAGCGGATCCTGGACTCGGCCGACGTCTTCGGCGCGCGCAATGTGATCCCCAACTTCGTTGCGGGCGTGGAGATGGCCGAGCCCTTCGGGTTCAGGACGGTCGACGAGGCCATCGCCTCCACGACCGAGGGCCTGCGCTTCTTCATGTCCCGCGGCATCACGCCCCGCTTCACCACCTGGTGCCCCGAGCCGACGACCCCGCTCGGCAAGGCCAACCCGCAGGGCGCCCCGCTGGAGTACCACATCCGCTTGCTCCAGGCCTATCGCCGGACGATGGAGGACTTCGGGCTGTCCTCGCCCCCCGGCTACGGCCCGCCCGGACCCGGCAACGCGGTGTTCTCGGTGAGCTCGTTCATGGACAGCCTCCCGGCGCGGGAGGCGACGGACGCGATGGAGACGACGCCCGCGGTCTAGCCGGGGCGGCACGGATGCCGGTATAGGTGAGACGGACGGGGCTCGCGTCCGTACCTGTGGCTGGAGTTGCCGGTCCACCACGGTCTGTCATGACATCTGAACACGACGCTTGTCAGTTGTGTTGAAACCGTGAAAAGGTCATGTCCTGCCGCGAGGTTCCCCCCAACTCCATTGCCAATATGGCGAGTTGACCTCGCATGTGGATGCAGGAGACTCATGCCCGACCTGCCGACCCCTCAGGACGCCACCGAAGCCGCGCTGTTCTCCGAGTGCTGGGACGCCGTGCTGTCGTACGCCGACCTGTGCACGGCCGGGTCCTCGGCGGCCAGGCAACTGGCCGCCGAGGCGTTTTCCGCCGGCATACGTGAGGCCCGCGAGGCCGAGACCACCACCTTCCGCAGCGCGGGCCGCCGCCCCGCCCGCCTGCCCCGGATCCCTCTCCTCCTGACCGCCGTACGCACCACGGCGGCCGCCTGGGAGGAGAGCGGGAACGGCCACAAGCTGGACCCCGACCTGCGCCTGTGGCTCAACTCCGACAAGGCCGCCCGCTACACCGGCCCCCCGCTCCAGCGCCCGCTCGCGCTGCGCGGACTGCGCGACATGCAGGAACCGGACGCGGCCCTGCTGTGGCTGGCCGAAGTGGAGGCGCTCCCGCAGGCCGTCGTCGCCCGCCGGCTCGGCCTCGACCCGGCCACCCTCACCGAGGAACTCACCCAGGTGCGCGGCGTGTTCCGGGACCGCTGCCAACGCAACCACCTCGACACGCCGATGGACGCGCGCTGCCGCAGCTACGCCCGCCTCCTCGACGCCGTCACCCGCTCCACCGCCGCCGAAACCCCCGGCGACCTCTCCCGCCACCTCGCCACCTGCGTCAACTGCGCCGAGGCCGCCGCCTGTCTGCGGCTGCACGGCGGCGGACTCCCCGGGGCACTGGCCGGCGGAGTCATCGGCTGGGGCGGCCTCGCCTACCTGGAGCGACGCCGCCGGGCCGCCGAGGTACGCCTCGGCGCCGGGCACCAGGAGCCGGCGTACGCGGACGCGGGACCGCCGAAGCCGGGCGCGCACAAGGCGCGCGTCCTGCGCAGCGGCCTCCTTCTCGCCGCCGTCCTGGTCTCCGCGCTCGCCCTCGCGGTGTCGATGATGCCGGGCGGCTCCACCGGTGACCGCACCGCGGCGGGCGGCGACCCGTCCGACCGGCAGCCGGTCGCCGACCCCGGCTTCTCCCTGCCGGTCACGGCCGGCACCCGGCAGCCCACCGAGTCCGCGGAGCCGTCGCGGAGCGCCCCGCGCAAGGAGTCGCCCGAGCCGAAGAACCCCAAGCCCGAACCCCAGGGCACCCAGTCCTCCACGGCCCGCGGGGACGACCCGGAGGAGTCCGCGAGCGCGGCCCCGGCGTGCGAGGTCGTCTACGACCTCGTCAACGAATGGCCCGACGGCTTCCAGGCCACCGTCACCGTCACCACCGAGGAGGCCCTGGACGACTGGCGCGTCGCCTGGTCCTTCCGCGACGGCCAGACGGTCGGCCAGATGTGGGACGCGAACTTCGCCCAGAACGGCTCCCGGATCACGGCCAAGGCCGCCGACTACAACCGCACGGTCCCCGCAGGCGGCTCGCTGGCCTTCGGGTTCATCGCCTCCTGGGAGGGGGAGAACTCACCGGCGTTCGACTTCACGCTCAACGGGGACGACTGCGCCTCGTAAATTCGGTTGACGGGCCTTCACGGGCCCCGGCTAGAGTGACAGCGGTTCAAAGCGGTGGCCGATCGGCCACCGCAGTCGAGCGGACGTAGACGAGGAGGTGTCGACTCATGGCTGTCTTTGCGACGAGCGCTGCCCGCATCCAGACCATCAAGTCCACCTCCGTGGCCGCCGGCTGAACCCAGAATCATTTTCCCTCCGCGCCTGTGCGCGCGGCTGCCGGGGCCGTTCCTCGTGAAGGGTCACCTGTTGACTTCCACCTCTGTTTCCCCCGCGTTGGCTCCCTACGGCTGGGACTCGGCCTGGGCCGACGCGTTCACCCCGTACGACGCCGAGGGGCTGCTGCCCGGTCGGGTCGTGCGGGTCGACCGCGGGCAGTGCGACGTCGTCACCGCCGACGGTGTCGTACGCGCCGACACGGTGTTCGTCACCCCCCACGACCCGATGCGGGTCGTGTGCACGGGCGACTGGGTCGCCGTCGAACCCGCGGGCAATCCACGCTACGTAAGGACGTATCTGCCGCGCCGTACCGCCTTCGTGCGCTCCACCTCCTCCAAGCGGTCCGAGGGGCAGATCCTCGCGGCCAACGTCGACCACGCCATCGTCGCCGTCTCGCTCGCCGTCGAGCTCGACCTCGGCCGTATCGAGCGCTTCCTCGCCCTGGCGTGGGAATCCGGAGCGCAGCCGGTCGTGGTCCTCACCAAGGCCGACCTCGTGCCGGACGCGGTGACGCTCGGGTACCTCGTCCAGGACGTGGAGACCACCGCGCCGGGTGTGCCGGTGCTGACCGTCAGCGCCACCCTGGGCGACGGCCTCGACGTCCTCTCCGCGATCGTCGGGGGCGGTACGTCCGTGCTGCTCGGACAGTCCGGCGCGGGCAAGTCGACGCTCGCGAACGCACTGCTCGGTGAGGACGTGATGGAGGTACAGGCCGCGCGCGACGTCGACGGCAAGGGCCGCCACACGACCACCACCCGCAACCTCCTCGCCCTGCCCGGCGGCGGGGTCCTCATCGACACCCCGGGGCTGCGCGGCGTCGGGCTGTGGGACGCCGAGGCCGGCGTCGGCCAGGTCTTCTCGGAGATCGAGGAGCTGGCCGGGCGGTGCCGCTTCCACGACTGCGCGCACGTGAGCGAGCCGGGGTGTGAGGTGCTGGCCGCCGTCGACAGCGGTGAGCTGCCGGTGAGGCGACTGGAGAGCTACCGCAAGCTGATGCGGGAGAACCAGTGGATCGTGGCCAAGACCGACGCGAGGGTCCGAGCGGAGCTCAAGCGGGACTGGAAGCGGAAGGGGGCCGAGGGGCGCGCCGCCATGGAGGCGAAGCGGGGGAGGCGGCAGTAGCGCCTGGTGGGGTGCCTCGTCCGTCGTCCGGCGGGCTGAGGGGTCGTGGGGGCTGGTCGCGCAGTTCCCCGCGCCCCTGGGGCGCTGCAGGGCTGTGGGCGATTGCCGCAGCGTGCCCCTGGGGGTGTCGCAGTGCCGTGTCCGATTCCCGCTAGCGCCATGTCCTCGCCCGGCGGAGACTGGACAGCGTGATGGACGAAGACACCAGGTACGAGGCGGTTCGCAGCCGGGATGCGCGGTTCGACGGCGAGTTCTTCTTCGCCGTCGAGACGACCGGCATCTACTGCCGCCCCAGCTGCCCGGCGGTCACGCCGAAGCGCCGGAACGTACGGTTCTTCCCGACGGCCGCCGCCGCGCAGGGCTCGGGTTTCCGGGCCTGCCGGCGGTGCCGGCCGGACGCCGTGCCGGGATCGGCCGCGTGGAACGTGCGGGCCGATGTGGTCGGCCGTGCCGTGCGCCTGATCGGCGACGGGATCGTCGACCGGGAGGGCGTCGCAGGACTCGCCTCCCGGCTCGGCTACAGCGCCCGGCAGGTGCAGCGGCAGCTCACCGCCGAGCTCGGCGCGGGCCCGGTCGCACTGGCCCGGGCCCAGCGGGCGCACACCGCCCGGGTCCTGCTCCAGACCACGGGCCTGCCGATCACGGAGATCGCTTTCGCGGCCGGTTTCGCCTCGGTCCGCCAGTTCAACGACACGATCCGGGCCGTGTACGCCTCGACCCCGAGCCAGGTGCGCGCCGCCGCCCCGCGCGGCGGCAGGTCCGCCGGACGTACGGCCACCCCGTCCGCCGGTATCCCGCTGCGGCTCGCCCACCGGGGCCCCTACCAGGCAGGCGCCGTCTTCGACCTGCTCGCCGAGGAGGCCGTACCCGGTATCGAGGAGGTGTCCGGCCGGCCCGGGCGCCGCACCTACCGGCGCACGCTGCGGCTGCCGCACGGCAGCGCGATCGTCGCGGTGGAGGAGACGGCGGACCACGCGGGACAGGGGCGGGCCGCCCACCCCGGCGGCTGGCTCGACGCCCGGCTCCACCTCACCGATCTGCGTGACCTGACCACCGCCGTGCAGCGGCTGCGACGCCTGTTCGACCTGGACGCCGACCCGTACGCCGTCGACGAGCGGCTCGGCGCAGACGCCCGGCTCGCCCCGCTGGTCGCCGCCCGGCCGGGACTGCGCTCGCCCGGCGCCGCCGACGCGGAGGAGCTGGCCGTACGCGCGCTGGTGGGCCCGCGGCGGGCCGGGGAGCTGGTGCGGCGCTACGGGAAGGCGCTCGACGCGCCCTGCGGCGGCCTCACCCACCTCTTCCCGGAGGCGGCCGTGCTCGCCGGGGCCGAGCCCCGCGGGCCCCTGGGCGCGCTCGCCACCGCCCTCGCCGACGGCGCCGTACGGCTGGACCCGGGCGCCGACCGGGACGAGGCGCACGCCGCGCTGCTGGGCCTGCCCGGCCTGGACGCGAGCACCATCGCCGTGCTCCGCACCCGGGCCCTGGGCGACCCGGACGTCGCCCCGCCCGGTGCGGACACCCCCGACAGCTGGCGCCCCTGGCGCTCCTACGCCGTACAACACCTGCGTGCAGCAGGGGAGTTGGACCAGTGATGACGATGAACACAAGGACCGCCATGACCGCCGCCACCCCCACCCCGTGGACCGAGCTCGACAGCCCGCTCGGCCCCCTCCTCCTCACCGCCGACCCCGCGACCGGCGCCCTGGCCTCGCTGTCCGTGCCCGGCCAGAAGGGCGGGCGGACGCTCCAGGACGGCCGGCGGCGCGACCCCGCGCTCTTCCGCGCCGCCGAGGAGCAGCTCGCCGCCTATCTCGCCGGTGAACTCAAGGAGTTCCAGCTGGAGTTCAGCACCCACGGCAGCGAGTTCCGGGAACGGGTCTGGGCCGCCCTCGACGATGTCCCGTACGGCGCCACCACCACATACGGCGCGATCGCCACGCGGATCGGAGCTCCCCGCGCCGCCGTACGGGCCGTCGGCGGCGCGATCGGCGCCAACCCGCTGCTGATCGTCCGCCCCTGCCACCGGGTGATCGGCGCCGACGGGGCACTGACCGGCTATGCGGGCGGCCTCGACCGCAAGGTGCGGCTGCTGACACTGGAGGGCTCGCTCTAGGCGCCGGTCGCGTGGCGGGGCGGGCCCGATGCCTCAGCCCCAGATCACGGCCCCCAGCCAGGCCCCCGCGATCACCTGGCAGGTGAACAGCTCCGCCAGCACACTCGACCCGCCCGAGCGCATCGCCGTCCGCAGCGCCGCCCTCGCCTCGCCGCGGCGGCCCAGGCGCAGCCGTTCCTCCAGGTAGATGCCGGCCATGAAGCCGGGGATCGAGCCGATGACGGGGATCAGGAAGAAGCCCAGGAAGGAGCCCGCCCCGGCGTACACCGTCATCCGGCGGCCGGCCCAGTTCGGGCGCAGCCGGCGGGGCGGCAGCGCCCAGCGGACCACCTGGGACAGGAACAGCGCGACCGTGGCCCCCACCAGCACCCACCACGCGACCGGCTGGGGATCCTTCACCGTCCACCACATGACCCCGGCCCACACCAGCCACGACCCCGGCACGCCGGGCACCAGCACTCCGCACAGGCCGAGCAGGAGGACCAGACCGACCAGCAGGAGGTCCCAGACTCCCATCTGACCAGAGTGCCGGAGCCCGCGAGAATACGCAGATCAGCGATTCCGCAAGGGGTACGCCCCGGCACCCCCGCCGGCCGTCACCCCTGCCGTTCCCGCGCCACCCACCCCCGCTCGTAGGCGTGCCACCCCAGCTGCAACCGGGTGGACACCCCGGTCAGCTCCATCAGCCGCTTCACCCGGCGCTGCACGGTCCGCAGGCCCAGGTCCAGCTGCTTGGCCACGCTCGCGTCGGTCAGGCCCGCCAGCAGCAGGGACAGCACTTCCAGATCGGTGTCGTCGGGGCCCTCCGGCCGCTGCTCGGTCACGCCGGAGGTGCCGAGACTGACCGGCAGCGCGTCCCGCCACACCGACTCGAACAGCCCGAAGAGCAGCTCCAGCAGTCCACTCTCGTGCACGACCAGCGCGGCCGGCTCCGCGGTGTGCGAGGTCAGCGGCACCAGAGCGAGCGTCCGGTCGGCGATCACCAGCTTGGTCGGCACCTGGTCCACGACCCGGACCTGCTCCTCACGGCCCAGCGCGGCGGACAGCTCGGTGACGCCGTGCGGCTGGTCGAGTACCGCGCGCTCCAGGACCACGCGGTAGCGCACTCCGCGATCGGCGGCCCGCTCCTCGGCGTCGTTCTCCGTGCCGGTGACCGCGACGGGGCTGCCGGTGACCAGCGCGCACACCTCTTCGCCGGCGCCGAGCTGGAGCTGCAGGAAGCGCTGCGACACCGCGGCCGCGCCGATCACCACCTCGACGAGGTCGTGCACGGCCGGCTCGGTGGCCCCGGCCCGGTACTCCTCGGCCAGCAGCGCGGCCGCCAGCTCCGCCTTCTCCAGCTCGTGCCGCTGCTGGGTGAGCAGCGCGCCCAGGGCCACGCCTGGCGGCGCGGCGACCCAGCGGCCGGGGCGGGCCGAGGACTGCGCGGCGAGCCCGTGCCGCTCCAGACGGCGCAGCGCGCGTTCGGTGTCGTGCTCGCCGAGCGTCAGCCGCCGGGCGAGGTCGGGGACGTCGGCGGCGCCCGCGGACACCAGCGCCCGGTACGCCGACTCGTGCGTCTCGTCGAGACCAATCGCTCCCAGCATCGGGCCGCGTTCCTCCCCAAGTCGAACACCGGTGTTCGGTCCGTGGCGGAAAACGGCCACGGCGCAAAACCGCCTCCGCACATCATCGCGGTACCACCGCTCACTCTGCCAAGGTGTCGCCACCGCAGCATCAACCACCGCCCGCAATGCCCGACTTGGGCCTCCTTGGCCTGCGCTTTCGCGCTCGCGGGCAGCGGCAGCACGGGAAGAGGGCGATCTTGGGGAGAGCGATTTCGCGTACGGCACAGGGCGCGGCCACCGCCGTGCTCCTGGCCGTGACGTCAGCCGTACCCACGCACGCGGCCACCGCCGGGCCGAGACCGCCGGCCGGCACCGGCGACCGGGCCACCCCCGGCGCCGACGCCGGCTCTGTCGTCACCCTGGTCACCGGCGACCGCGTCCTCGTCACCCGGGACGGGGCCGTCGCCCTGCCCGGACCGGACGGCACCACCCCCTTCACCCAGACCCGCCGGTCCGGTGACGACCTGTACGTCTATCCGGAGCACGCGATCGAGGCCCTCGCCGCCGGCCGGGTCGACGAGGAACTGTTCAACGTCACCGGACTGGTCCGCCAGGGCTACGACGACGCGCACCGCGCGACGCTTCCGCTGATCGCCACCTACGACCGCTCCGTCGCCCGTTCCGTGCCGCCCACCCCGCGCGGCGCCGAACGCGGCCTCGTCCTCGCCCCGATCGACGGGGTCGCCCTGGAGGCGGACAAGAAGAAGACCGCCGACCTCTGGGCCGACCTCACGAACCCCCGCTCCCGCGCGGCCGGCGACCTGGAGAAGCTGTGGCTCGACGCCAAGGTCCGGGCCACGCTGGACCGTTCGACCCGCCAGGTGCACGCCCCCGAGGCATGGGCCGCCGGCTACGACGGCAAGGGCACGAAGGTCGCCGTCCTGGACACCGGCGTCGACGCCGGACACCCCGACCTCAAGGGCCGGATCACCGCCTCGAAGAACTTCACCGACTCCGCGGACGCCGACGACCACGACGGCCACGGCACCCACACCACCTCCACCGTCGGCGGAACGGGCGCCGCGAGCGACGGCAGGAAGAGAGGCGTCGCCCCGGCCACCGGCCTCCTGAGCGGCAAGGTCCTCAACGACTACGGCTACGGCGAGACCTCGTGGATCATCGCCGGTATGCAGTGGGCCGTCGACCAGGGCGCCGACGTCGTCTCGATGAGCCTGGGCAACCCGGCCCGCACCGACTGCACCGACCCGATGGCGCAGGCCACCGAGGAACTCGCCCGGACGAGCGAGAACACCCTGTTCGTCATCGCGGCGGGCAACACGGGACCCGGCAACAACACCGTCTCCTCACCGGGTTGCGCCCCGAGCGTCCTCACCGTCGGCGCCGTCGACCGCGACGACTCCACGGCCTCCTTCTCCAGCCGTGGCCCCGCGTACGGCTCGCACACCCTCAAGCCGGAGATCACCGCCCCGGGCGTCGGTATCTCCGCGGCGGCGGCGGGCGGACGCGGCGTGTACGCGTACCGGTCCATGAGCGGTACGTCGATGGCGACCCCGCATGTCGCGGGCGCGGCGGCGATCGTCAGGCAGCGCCACCCCGACTGGAGCGCCCGGCGGATCAAGGCGGCCCTCGTCTCCTCCGCCGACACCGGCATCCCCGGTGACGTCCGCGAGACGGGCGGCGGACGTCTCGACGTGCGGGCCGCGATCGGACAGAAGGTGCTGGGCGCCCCCGCCCTGCAGGCCGGCACCTTCAACTGGCCGCAGGACGCGAGCGACCGTACGACGGTCGCCGTGCCCTACACCAACACCATGGACAGGGCGGTGGAGTTGAAGCTGACGGTGCCCGCCGTCACCGGCAACGACGGCTCCACCGTCCGCTCGACCCCTGTCCGGCTCGACGCCCGCAAGGTCACCGTCCCGGCGGGGGCCACGGTCGAGGTCCCGCTGCGGATCGACCCGACGGCCCGACTGGAGCGGTCCCAGTACGGCGACATCACCGGCCGCGTCCTCGCCACGGCCGACGGCGTCAGGGTCTCCACCCCGTTCGCGCTGTACGTCCAGCCGGAGACCGTCACCCTGCGGGTGAAGCTGCTCGACCGCACCGGCGAGCCCGCCGACGGCGCCTCCTCCCTCGACCTGATCGGCACCGACGACGCGACCGGTGAGCGCCGCTTCAACGAGGGCGCGACCGACCAGACGTACCGGATCCGGCCCGGCGCCTACTTCCTCTCCAGCTTCGTCACCACCCCGGAGACCGAGGGCACGCTCCTCGACTCCCTCACCTACCTGGGCAGACCGCAGCTGGAGATCCGTGACGACACGACGGTCGTCCTCGACGCCCGCAAGGCCCACCGCCTGACCATCGAGGCGGACCGGCCGACCGAACTCCGCGGCGCCACCCTCGGGTTCGCCCGCAGCTGGGACGGCACCTGGCTGCACGCGGGCACCGCGGCCGGCGGGCGCGAACTGCGCGGCTACTACGCCTCCGTCACCGGCCGGGCGAGCGACGGGGACTTCGAGTTCGACAGCTTCTGGCGTGCGGCTGCCCCGCAGATCACCGAACTCGCCGTCGTGGGCGGCCGGTCACTGCACCCGACCACGGCGTCCTACAGCTCGGCCAACCTCGACGGCACGGGCCGCGCGCCCTTCTTCGACGCCAAGTCCGGTACACAGGACGAGCTTTCGGGAGCGGCCGGGAAGATCGCGCTCGTCGGGATCCCGGACGGCGGCAGCGCCTACGAGATCGCGACCCGCGCGAAGGAGGCGGGGGCCGTGGCCCTCCTCGTCCACCGGGACGCGCCCGGCCGCTGGTACCCGTCGGCCGGCTTCACCGGCGGACCGCTGCCCGTCCTCGCCCTCCCGGCCGAGGAGGCGAGGACTCTGCTCGCGGAAGGGGACGTGACCCTGCGCTGGACGGCCACCGCGAAGAGCCCGTACGTCTACAACCTGGCCTTCCCCGAGCAGGGCCCGATCGGCGGCGAGCGCACCTACCGGGTCCGCGACCGGGACCTCGCGGCGACCACGGCGACGTACAACTCGATGGCGGGTGGCGCCACCGACCACATCGATCTGACGTCCATGACCCGCCCGAACGGGCTGACCGGCTACTTCAGCGGCCTGGAGACGGTCCCCGCGCCCTTCCGGCGCACCGAGTACCACTCGCCCGGCACGACCGGCTGGGAGCACGAGGTGTCCAGCAGCTTCCCGTGGGGCGAGTTCATGATCGACCCCATGCGCGGCTATGCGAAGGGCGAGCGGCGCACCGAGGAGTGGTACGGCGGCGTCCTCGCCCCCGCCACCCCGCGCGACGACGACGGGCGACCCGCGCTCGCCGCGGAACGGCAGGGCGACCAGATCGGCGTGGCGCCCGGCTTCTGGGGCGACGGCCAACACCGGGGCGTACAGGGCAGCTTCGGCGACATCGGGAGCATGACGCTGAGCCGGGGCGGCGAGACGATCGGCGAAAGCCCCTACCCCTTCGGCGTGTTCACCGTCCCCGCCGAGGAGTCGGCGTACGAGCTCACCCTCGACACCGCCAAGATCGGCCCTCCGGCCCGGGCGTGGAACCGCTCCACGCGTACGACCACGACCTGGACCTTCCGCTCCGCCCGCGACGAGGACACCTACTCGCAGGGCATACCACTGCTCTTCCCGTGGTACGCGCTGCCGGAGGACGGCCTGAAGACCCTCCCCGCCGAGGACGCAGTGACCATCACGCTCTCGGCGACGGGCCACGCGGGCTACCAGCCCGGTGAGTTGACGCGGGCCCGGCTCTCGTACTCGTACGACGAGGGCGGGACCTGGACCGAGGCGCGGACGGTGCGCCAGGGTGACGGGACCTGGAAGGCGACGGTGAACCACGGCGGAGCGACAGGAAAACAGGTCACACTTCGATCGGTCCTGACCGACGCGCACGGCGCCTCGGTCACCCAAATCGTGACCCGGGCCTACGACGTGCGCTGACGCGCGCGAAGGGGATCGGGGCCCGGGTCACCCGGCAGTCGCCGGGCGGTTCTCCCGTGGGGGGTGGGGCCGCCCGGCGACGTGTTTCTCCCGTTGTTTCGCAAGGCTGTTCAAGCCCTCACCCGACGTGGCGTCAGGGTCGGCCCCGGGAGGCCGGAATTTCCGGATGCCCCGTTTTCATCGGAGCCGTGCGGTGGACAATTGGGGGCATGAACCAGCAGGGGGGTAAGCCCACCGGCCGCGAGGACGACTGGTGGAGGCAGCTGTACGGTGACCGCACCGACGACACGGGTCCGACGACGGCCCGTGACACGCTGGACGACCGCTTCGCCTCGGCCGCCGGGACGGTCAACCAGCGGTCGGGAGCGGGCGCGTCGGTCCCGTCACCACGGGCGGACGCGGATGCCGTGGAGCCCGCGTCGACGTTCCCGGCCGGGCTGCCGAAGCCGCCGGGATTCACCGTGGAGTCACCGCCGGCCGACGTCGGGCCACCGCCCCCGCCGCCTCCGGTGGCGGCACCCGAGCGGCCGAGCCCGCCCATCGAGCCCGCGCCGCCCCCGCGCCCCCTCGCCTACGTGGGCGACGGCCCGCCCACCTACGCCGCCGAACCGACCGCCCTGCCACCCGCCGACCCGGACGACCTCGACGACCTGGTCGCCGACACCGTCCTCGACGGCGCCCAGTACGGCGCCTGCACCCTGCGCGCCGTCTCCCTGCGCGGAGACTCCGCCCGCTACCGGGGCGAACCCCGCCGCGACTCCCTGCTCACCGCCCGCTTCGGCACCGGCGACCACGCACTGCTCCTGGTGGCCATGGCCACCGGCGCCCGCGCCACCCCGGGCGCCCACCGCGCCGCCGCCGAGGCCTGCCACTGGATCGGCCGGGCCGTCGGCCGCAGCCACACCAGACTCTCCGAGGACATAAGGGCCGCACGGCGCGGCGACCTGAAGTCCGGGCTGCACCGCCTGACCGACCGCAGCCTCGGCAAACTCCGCGCCAGCGCCGCCGAACAGGGCATAGAACCCGAGGAGTACGCGGCGACCCTGCGCTGTCTGCTGCTGCCCGCCGACCCCGAGTGCCGTACGCGCGTCTTCTTCGGCGTCGGCGAGGGCGGCCTCTTCCGGCTGCGGAACGGCGAATGGCAGGACATCGAACCCCGCGCCACCGACGCCTCCGGCGAACCCGTCGTCGGCTTCGGCTCCCTGCCCCCCGAGACACCCGAGGGCGACCGCCTCACCATGGACCTCGGCATCACCACACCGCCGAGCCCCTACGACCAGGCCCCCGAGCCGCCCCGCGAACCCTTCCGCTTCCGCGCCTCCGTCGCCCGTCCCCGCGACACCCTCCTGATGTGCACCAGCGGCCTCGCCGACCCCCTGCGCGGCGAACCCGAACTCGCCGCCCACCTGAGCGGACGGTGGTCCACCCCCGAACCGCCCGGTCTCGCGGAGTTCCTCGCCGACACCCAGGTCCGGGTGAAGGGCTACGCGGACGACCGTACGGCGGCCGCGGTGTGGGAGGCGTGACCGACTCCCTCAGCTGTAGGGCACCCACTTGCGCGCCGAGGTGTCGTACGAGTAGCGCGGCAGTCCGTCGATGCCCGTGGTGCGGAACGGACGGCCGTGGTCGTCGATACGGACCGTGCCGGTGCGGCCCTGCGAGGACCAGTCGAGTTCGAGGTACCAGCTGCAGTCGCAGCCCTTCGTCCGCGCGTCGATCAGCAGCACCTCGGGATCCTCGGCGGACACCCGGTACGGAAGCCGCATCGCCGGGATGGTGACCCCCGAGTCATTGCCGTCGGCGGGGCGGGCGATGGGCCGGTCCTTGTCCAGGTCGACGTCGAAGTAGCGGGGCGTCAGCGCGCCGCCGCAGCCGTTGTCCATGGCGTACGAGCTGCCCCTGCCGGGCGCCGAGCGGCCGACGACGCGCACCCGCAGCGCCTCCAGCACGACGGCCGTCGACGTCCGGCCCTGTACGGAGACCTCCACGAGTGTCTGCCGCCCGTGGACGGCGTTCTGCGTGCCCGCCCAGGTCTCGGCGTCCTGCGGGGCGGGCGGCGGGGGCACCTGCCGCGGGGACCTGGCGATGACGTAGTCGTGGCCGCAACCTGCCTGCCAGACATGGGAGTCGGCGCTCCAGGTGAGGGGCACCCCGGCCGGGGGCCGCTGCTGACCGGGCCCCTTCGAGGGCTCCTCGGTTCTCTCGCCGGGCTTCGGCGAGGACTTCTTCGAGGCACCGGCCGAGGGCGAGCTGCTCGTCTTCGGCGAGGGGCTCGGGGACTTGGTCGACTTCGGGCGCGGAGTTCCGGGCCGGGTCGCGCGGGGCGGATCGGCGGCCTCGACGGAATCGCTCGCGCCGGGACGGCGGTCGTCGTCGGGCAGCGCGGAGAGGCTGCCGAGGGTGGCGAGGAGCGCGGTCGCCACGGCCGCGGAGACCAGGAAGCGCCGACGGCGGAACCAGGGGCGGTGGGGCGGCTCGGGCGACACGGGGTCCAGGGCCGGTTCGCCCGCCGGCTCGGGCGATACGGGGTCCTGGACCGGTTCGCCCGCCGGCTCGGGGGGCGTGCCCGCCGTGCCCGTCGCCTCGGCAGCCGCCGTGCGCGACCGCTGCCGCGCGGCCACCGCCAGGATCCACAGCCGGTGCAGCTCCAGCCGCTCCTGCGGCGTCGCCCCGCACAGCGCGGCGAACCGCTCGACGGGGGCGAAGTCGAGGGGGACCGCGTCACCGGCGCAGTAGCGGTGCAGCGTGGAGGTGTTCATGTTCAGGCGGCGGGCCAGCTGACCGTAGCTGCGGTCGGTGCGTTCCTTCATGCGCGTGAGTGACGCCGCGAACTCCTGGACGTCGTCGTCCTGTGCTTCCGACACTGTTCTCCCGTGTCCTCCGCGTCCCGGGACGGCATCCCAGGCACTCCATATACCTGCACGTCAGAAGGGCTGGGATGGTTCCACCGTCGCGGATCGGGCGACGGCGCTTGCGGCCGCCCGCTGTGACGGCTGATGCTCTTGGTGTCGCACCGACCAGGGCCGGGGGGACCAACCGGCGTCGGTGACGAGCCACTTCCGCACGTCCACGCTGTCATGCACTCATCTGATCCACGGGGGGACCATCCATGCCCAAGCGCACCCGAGCCGGCGTGCTCACCGCACTCGCCGTCGTCGGTCTCACGGCGGGCGCCGCACTCTCCGCCGCGCCGGCCGGCGCCGCGCCGAAGACGCCCGCGCCCAAGTTCCTCGCGGCGTCCGAACTGCCGCCGCACTCCACCGGCTGGACCGCCGACAAGGTCAAGGGCGGCATCCCGGAGGAGATGCAGTACTGCTTCGGCGAGTCCCTGCTCGCCTACACCTCCAGCTACCGCACCTTCCGCACCGACCTCGACACCGGCGCCGAGCAGCTCAACGTGGTCGTCGGAAACAGCGCCAAGGCCAAGGCTCTTGCCACCCGCCTCGACAAGGACGTCAAGCGCTGCGTCACGCGCATGAACGCCGCCCCGGACGTCGAGGCCGACTACAGGAGTTACGGCAGCCTGCCGGTCGAGGAGGGCGCCCGCGTCCACGGCTTCGCGACCCGTGCCTCGTGGGGCGCCATGGACATCCACCTTCTCTCCGTCGGCCGGGACGGCGGCACCGTCACCGTCGTGCAGTGGGGTCAGATGGGCGACTTCGCGGACGCTCCGGTGAAGGCGTTCAAGAAGACGACGACCACGGCGGTGAACAAGCTCTACTGACCGACGCGCCACCCGGACCATCGCAACAGCGGGGCCGCCCTCCCGGACGGGGGTCGGGCGGGCGGCCCCGCCTCCGTCGCGGCGCGGGCACCCATGAATTCCGGCCAGTTTCCCAGGGCGCGGAAAGATGGCCCGAGGCGCCCTGTTGCCCCGCCACCGGACCTGTGGGCGTCCCACCTCGCCTACGGCCCCGACCGCCCCGGCACTTCGTCGACTACGGCCGGATCGACAGGCCGGCATCGACGCACGGGCCGATCCCCGTGGCCGGCGCGCCCGCACGGCAGTCGGCCCGATGCCGTGCATGACCGCAGGGTCGGGCCGTCTCCCTCCGGCATCGGATGCACCGCCCCGCCTCCCCTCCCCGCGAGCACGCCTTCGCCCGAAAAGCGGGGTGTGGCCGGTGGCCGACCCGAGCCGGTCTTCGCGCCGGGCGACCGCCGGGCGGCCGACGGGTGACGTTTCGGCTTTCATCCAACCTGCCTGGACCGCCCCAACCGTGGCCGAACACCTGGTCGTTCACGATTCGACATGACTGGCGCCAAGTCCCACTGGGAAATGGTCCCGTGAACGTGTTCGAGCCAGGAGGGGAACCGACATCGGCACGCGGGCGGGGGTCATGAAGAGGCAGGCGCGAGGGGGCGGTCCCGTGACAATTGGGGCCTCCTCGGTGGAGACAGTGGAGGACAGGGCCGCGAGCGCCGGGGAACACGCGCAGCCGCCTCAGCTCAGGCGCAGACTGGGGCGGCGGGATCTACGAGCCGTACCGGAGGCACGCAGGGCGCTGCGCGAGCTGTTACGGCACTGGGGACCGCCGGGACGATCGGACATAGCGGAACTGCTGACCAGCGAGCTCGTCACCAACGCGCTCGTGCACACCGACCGGGAAGCGGTCCTGACGGCGACCGTCGGACCGGGCGGACTGCGGGTGGAGGTACGGGACTTCGTGACCCGGCTGCCCAGACCGCGCGTACCGAACGCCGACGACGGTACGAGCGGCCGGGGCCTGCTCCTGGTCCAGTCCCTCGCGGACACCTGGGGTGTGCGGACGCACGCGGTCGGGAAGGCGGTGTGGTTCGAACTCGGCGCGGGCGCCGCATGAGGACGTGCACGACGCGTGACCGGTGGCGTGCGACGACGAAGGGGCGCGACCCGTCCTGGGTCGCGCCCCTTCGTCGATGACACCGATCCGTCCTGACCGGGTCGATCCGTCCTGACCGGCGGGCTCAGCCGAACTGCTGCTCCAGGTCCTTGAGCTTGCGCTCCAGGGAGTCGAGCCGGGGCAGTGCCATGGTGTCGTCCTCCGCGGTGAGGTCGACGGTCACCGGGTCAGAACCGGTGCGTACGGGCTGCAAGGAGGGACGCGTACGCAGGGGCAACTGTTCCGGCGTCGATATGGCAGGCTCCGCGGACACTTGGGCCGAGGCCCGCTCCAGGGCCTGCGTCTCGACCTGCCGTCCGGTGCCGCGGCCGATGAAGCCACGGTGACCCCGGCTGATGGCCTTGAGCTGGGCGCGCTCCATGCGCTGCTGGTCGCGCCGGCGCATCCGGGTCTCCTCCTTCTGCCGCTTGTCCTCACGGACCTCGTCGACCGCCTCGTCGAGGCTGCGCACGCCCTCCAGGAGCATCAGCGACCAGGCGCGGTAGGTCTCGCGGGGCGCCCGCAGCCACCGGACGATCCGGATCTGCGGGAGCGGCCTCGGCACCAGACCCTGCTCACGCAGCGCGGCCCGGCGGGTCTGCTTCAGGGCCCGGTCGAACAGCACGGCCGCGGAGAGGGACATCCCCGCGAAGAAGTGCGGGGCGCCGTCGTGGCCGATGCCCCTGGGCGCGTGCACCCAGTTGAACCAGGCCGCGGCGAACGCGAACGTCCACACGAGTATCCGGGAGCCGAGCGCCGCGTCACCATGGCTGGCCTCGCGCACCGCGAGGACCGAGCAGAACATGGCCGCGCCGTCGAGGCCGAACGGCACGAGGTACTGCCAGCCGCCGGTGAGGCCGAGGTTCTGCTCACCGAAGCCGACCAGGCCATGGAAGGAGAGTGCCGCGGCGACCGCCGCACAGCAGAACAGCAGCACATAGGAGACGGTGCCGTATATGGCCTCCTTGCGCCTGCGGCGCTCCTCGCTGCGCTCCCACGAGTCTTCCCCGCTCGTGTCCTTGCCCGAGGCCTTCCCGCGCCGGAGCACCGCTATCGCCGCCAGCAGGCCCAGGAGCAGGACGGCGCCCGGAAGCAACCAGTTCAGCGATATGTCGGTCAATCTCATCTGGGGTCCCTTGCATTGGGATAGGGCGTAACGCCCGCCATAGTGGCCCAATCCCACTGGCCCTCAGGGGGTTTCGGGGCAAGAGGCCGCCAAGGAAGTGCAAGGGGATGCCCAGGGCGGCGTTCCGCTCGAACTGCCGCTTGAGGAGCAGGAGTTGAGTTCGAACAACACTACCCGTGCGGGTGGTTCCACGGAAAGTTCCCGCACGGGGTGAGGGAATTGTGAAACGCCTGTAACCGTAACGAGTGTCCCGCTCGTGGGTGATCTTACGGCACGAAGGGTTACGCGGGCGTCTGAGGGGGCGTCAACCGGCTGCGGTGAGAAGCTTGGTGACTCGGTCCGCGTCGCAGGTGCGCGGGCAGGTGGCGCAGGTGTCCTCGGGGCGCAGCGTGTAGAACATGCAGCAGCTCGCCCGGTCCCGGGTGGGCAGTGACTCGCCGTCCGGGCCGGTGAGTTCACGGAACGCGGCCGAGCCGACATACGGCTGTGTCGAGCCCGGCAGGAGCAGTTCCAGCTCGCGGCGGGCCCGGTCCTGCTCGCCGTCGCCGAACAGATGGGCGACGTACCACAGGCTCTCGACGATCTCGTCGGTCGCCATGCCCCACAGGGCGCGGCCGCGGCGGCGCATGCGCGGGCCGAAGCCGGCGAGGACGGGTTCGAGGTGCTCGGCGACGGCGGCCCGTACCTCTGCCCGCAGGGCCTCCTCGTCCGGGACGACCCTGGCGCCGGGCAGGATCGCCGCGGGGTCGCCGGGGAGGCAGGCGAAGGTGGCCGGGCGGGCCGCCAGGCGGCCCATCGCGAGGCCGGGGGCCGTGCGGTCGTACGAGACATGTGTCACGGGGAGGCGGGGGACGCGGCGGAGCAGGAACCACGGCACGGTGATCAGCAGGCAGGCGGGCCAGGCGTAGCGGTGCAGGCCGAAGCTCGCGACCACATCGGGGCGGGCGGGCTGTCCGTAGTCGCGCACCACCTGGGCGTCGTCCCAGGCCAGGAAGGCGTCGAGGGCGCCGCCCCCGTCGGCGAGGGCGGCTGCGGGGATCCATCCGGCGTGGTCGGGCATCGGCTCGGGCGTGGGTGGCTGGATGATGTCGAGCCCCGGGAAGGCCGTGGTGAGACGGGTGTAGGCGTCTGCGAGGGCCGAGGGGGGCACGGACATGGGGGCCACCGATGCGTGAGGCTTCAAAGGTAAGCCTTACCTTACCCGAGATCGCTGTGGTTTGAACTGTCGCGTTCTGCGCCTATGGTGCTTGACGGGTGAGTAACAACCCGCCGTAATGGCCGCAAGTACCGACACGTCCGGAGGAGGACCCGTGAAGCAGGGCGCGCAGAGCTCCGCGGTGACGGGGAATCCCGAGGGCTCGGGAGACTCGGATCGTCCGTCGCAGGGGCGTGCGGACGCGCCGCGGGTGCCTTTGCAGGGGCGGGGCGTCGCCGGGCGCGGGGTCGAGGAGCGGGTCGAACGCGGCGAGCGGGCCGAACGGGTCGTGGATGTCGGTCCCGACCGCGGTGGCGCCGGCCCCCTGGCGCGTGGTGAGCACACCCACAGCGAGACGCCGATTCCGCGGCCTCGACCGCTGGTGCAGCGGGCCTCGGTGCGGGGGCAGATCCTGGACGCGTTGCGTACCGCGCTGGTCGCGGGTGAGCTGACGCCCGGCGCGGTGTACTCGGCGCCTGCGCTGGGGGAGCGGTTCGGGGTTTCCGCCACGCCGGTGCGGGAGGCCATGCAGCAGCTCGCGTTGGAGGGGGCCGTCGAGGTCGTGCCCAACCGGGGGTTCCGGGTGGTCGAGCGGGGGGCTCGGGAGCTGGCCGAGCTGGCCGAGGTGCGGGCGTTGATCGAGGTGCCGGTGATGTTGCGGCTCGCGCGTACGGTTTCCGCGGAACGGTGGGCGGAATTGCGGCCGTTGGCGGAGGCGACCGTGCGGGCGGCGTCGACCGGCTGCCGGGTCACGTACGCGGAGTCCGACCGGGGTTTTCATCGGGCCGTGCTCGCGTTCTGCGGCAACGAGCAGCTGGTCCGACTCGCGGACGATCTGCATCGGCGCGCTCAGTGGCCGCTGGTGAGCCCTGTACGGGCGTCGGGGCGGGGGCATGCCGATCTGCTGGCGGACGCGGCGGAGCACACCGCGCTGTTGGACGCGTTGATCGCGCGGGATCTGGACGTGGTGCGGTCTCTGGTGGGGGAGCATTTCGCCGGGGCGCGGTAATGGGACGGCCGCCCCTGGGGATGGGATGGGCAGGGGCGGCGGGGCGAGGGCGTCAGGCCGTCGCCGCGTCCGGGGCCGGTGGGGTCAGCTGGCGGGAGAGCCAGGTGGGGACCCCGCCCAGTAGGCGGAACAGGCGGGTGGCCTCCTCGCGCAGGCGGGACGCCTCCGGTTCGGTCTCCGCGTCCGCCAGGGACGCCAGCGCGGGGGCCGTACCCACCAGGTAGCCGAGTTCCTCGCGGATCCGCAGGGACTCGGCGAAACCGTGCCGCGCCTCCGCCAACTCCCCGTCACGCAGGGCCAGTCCGGCCAGATGACGCCAGGTGAAGGAGAGCAGCAGGGGGTCGGCGTGGGCCGTCGCGCCCGCGTGGGCCCGGCGGTAGGCCGCTCGGGCGGCCTGGGGGGAGCGGGCGAGGTTCTCAGCCAGCAGGCCCCGGCGGAAGTCGAGGAGGGCCCGGCCCGGTGCCCCGGGAGGGATCAGCGCCGCCGCACGGCCCAGCGCCGCACGCGCCTCGTCCGCCCGGTCGCGCACTCCGTGCAGGGTCGCCGCGTAAGCAAGTTGCCCGCGTTCACAAGCGGCCGCGCCCCGCTCGTCGTCACTGTGGGCGAGCGCCTCCGCCGTACGGAGCGCGTCCTCGGCCTCCGCCCAGCCCTGCTCGGTGTAGAGGCAGCGCTCCACCAGCAAGGACGCCCGCTGCAGCGAGGCCGCCGCGGTCACCGGCCGTAGCAGGGCCGCCGCGTCCGCCCAGCAGGCGCGTGAGCGCAGCCGCCATACCGCGGTCTGGAGTGGATCGTCACCGTCGGTCGTTCCGTTACCAGACATGGCGGTATGCGCCACCTGTCCCTCCCCGAGCACGCCATCGAGCTGTTGAGTGGTGGCGGCATCTCAGCACGAATCTGTCGGCCCGGCCAAGAGGGTGGGTGAAGGATTTCACAAAGTCGTGGGACAGGGGCGGCACTTGGTGCCATCCGGTGGGGGCGGCGGGTGAGGTCAACTCATGCGCAATGCCAAGAAGAAATCAAGCTTGTCCTCCAGCCGGGAGAGGTCCCGACTCGTCAACTGCTCGATCCTGCCGACCCGGTAGCGCAGCGTGTTGACGTGCAGGTGGAGCCGGGTCGCGCAGCGGGTCCAGGAGCCGTCGCAGTCCAGGAAGGCTTCGAGGGTCGGGATCAGTTCCGCGCGGTGGCGGCGGTCGTAGTCGCGCAAGGGGTCGAGGAGGCGGGCCGTGAAGGCCCGTCGTACGTCGTCCGGGACGAAGGGGAGCAGGAGGACGTGCGACGCCAGTTCCTGGTGGCCCGCCGCGCAGACCCTCCCGGGGCGTGCCGCTGCCACCCGGCGGGCGTGTCTGGCCTCCTCCAGGGCGCCGCGCAGACCCTC
The DNA here is from genome assembly GCF_042657965.1 of Streptomyces coerulescens. Taxonomy (NCBI): domain Bacteria; kingdom Bacillati; phylum Actinomycetota; class Actinomycetes; order Kitasatosporales; family Streptomycetaceae; genus Streptomyces; species Streptomyces coerulescens. The sequence goes on along the minus strand of NZ_JBHSKM010000002.1, from coordinate 965,887 downwards.
CGCCGAGTGCACCGCCGCGCTGACGCCGAGCGTGACCCGGCCGTCGCCGTCCAGGCCCGCGGAGAGCGGGGCGCGGACCGACTCCAGGAGCGCGTCGGCGACGATGCCGGCCTCCGAGCCGTCGTGCTCCGAGGAGACCGCGGGGAGCGGGACCAGGGCGATGGCCTCGTCCCCGGTGTGGGCCACCGCGATGCGGTCGGACGGTTCGGGGCCCGTGGCCAGCGGGTCCACCAGGATCTCCTCCAGGAGGGACTGCGCGATCGGGCCCGCTTCGATGTCGGCGTCCTCCCACTCGGCCCGCGCGACCACGACCTGCCAGTGCGGGGCCGAGCCGAGGCCGGGCAGCAGGACCGGTGCGGCCACCCGCAGGCGTGCGGCGATCTCGGCCGGTGCCGCGCCCGTCTGGACGAGTTCCAGGACCTCCTGGGCCAGGCGGCGGCGGACCGTGCGGGCCGCGTCCCGGCGGTCCCGTTCGACCGCGATCAGCTGGGTGACGCCCTGGAGCAGGTCGAGCCGCTCCTCGGGCCAGTCGCTCGCGTCCGCCTCCACGGCCAGCAGCCAGTCCGACAGCAGCGTCTCGCGCACGTCCCGCGAGGCCTGTGTCGAGCGGCCGCCGCTGCGGATCGGGAACAAGGAGTACGTCGCGGGGCCGAGGGTGATCCGGTGCGGGCCGCGGCGGCCCGTGCGGGCGGCCGCCAGATGCTCCGCCGCCAGCCGCGCGCACAGCTCGGCGGGCAGGGCGGGGCCGCCCACCTCGGAGCCCGCGATGAGCCGGCCCGCCGGCGACAGCACCCACGCCCGCAGGTCCAGGTCCGAGCCGAGGAGGTCCAGGACCACGTCGGGGCCGCCGCCCGCCGGGCCCGAGGTCATCATCCGGCGGTGCCGGTCCACGACGGCCGCCAGGTCCCCGGCCCGCTCGCCGCTGACCTGCCGTACGACATGCTCGGTGACCGTCGCGAACGCCACCGACTCGTGCACCGCGAACAGCGGGAGGCGGTGGCGGGCACAGGCCGTCACCAGGTCGTCGGGGATGTCGCCGAGCTCCGCCTCACCGGCCGCAAGGGCGGCCACGCCGGCCTGCACCAGGAGGTGCACGAAAGGGTCGGAATCCGCGGCGTCGCGCCGCCAGGCCAGGCCCGTGAGCACCAGCTCACCGCCGGACAGATAGCGGCTGGGGTCCCGGAGGTCGGTGGTCATCACGCCGCGCACGGTGCGATCCAGCTCGTCCTCGCCGCCGAGCAGCTTGAGGCCCAGCGCGTCCGTTTCCAGCAGTGCGCGCAGCCGCATTCTCGTCGCCGCCGTTCTTTGTCTCGAAATCTACGATGAATCTTGAAGGGTGTGTCGGGCGCGGCCCGCGCCGCGGGCGATGAGCGACGCCGGGGGCGTTGCTCGTCGTCTTTCGGACGGTGTCCCAGGTCACAGGGTCGTGCCCGGTGTTTCCGGAGAAAGAGGTGGAGGTTACTGATGACCTCCGTTCATATGAATCTACAAGATGACCACCCTGGCCAGCCAACTCCTTCATGGTTTCCGTGACTGACCCCGGTGGAGCAGCGCGCTGTGTACTGACGTCAATGCGCGTTAACAGGACATGAACAAGCCGGGTCCGCCGCACCTGATCTGGCTCAAACCGTACGACCCACGAGACGAGGAGGAGAGCCGGTCATGGACTTCCTTCGCCCCGCCAGCTGGGAGGAGGCGCTCGCCGCGAAGGCCGAGCACCCCACCGCTGTGCCGATCGCGGGTGGCACCGATGTGATGGTCGAGATCAACTTCGACCACCGTCGGCCCGAGTACCTCCTCGACCTGAACCGCATTGCCGATCTCTACGAGTGGGAGGTCGGCGAGGAGAGCGTGCGCCTGGGCGCCTCGGTGCCGTACGGCGAGATCATGGAGAGCCTGCGCGCCGAGCTGCCGGGCCTCGCCCTCGCCTCGCACACCGTTGCCTCCCCGCAGATCCGCAACCGCGGCGGCGTCGGCGGCAACCTCGGCACCGCCTCCCCGGCCGGCGACGCCCACCCCGCCCTCCTCGCGGCGGGCGCCGAGGTCGAGGTCGAGTCGGCCGAACGCGGCACCCGTCTCATCCCGATCGACGCGTTCTTCACCGGCGTGAAGCGCAACGCGCTGGCCGCGGACGAGCTCATCCGCGCCGTCCACATCGACAAGGCCGACGGGCCGCAGCAGTTCTCCAAGGTCGGCACGCGCAATGCGATGGTCATCGCCGTGTGCGCGTTCGGACTCGCGCTGCATCCCGCGACGCGGACCGTGCGTACGGGGATCGGTTCCGCCGCCCCCACGCCGGTGCGGGCCAAGGCCGCCGAGGAGTTCCTGAACGCGGCGCTCGAAGAGGGCGGTTTCTGGGACAACGGCAAGATCATCACCCCGTCCGTCGCCCAGCGGTTCGCCGACCTGTGCTCGGGCGCCTGCAACCCGATCGACGACGTCCGGGGCACGGCGAGCTACCGCCGGCACGCGGTCGGCGTCATGGCCCGCCGCACGCTGACCTGGACCTGGGAGTCGTACCGCGGCGAGCGCCGCCTCACGGAGGGAGCGGCGTGATGCGAGTCAACTTCACCGTCAACGGGCGGCCGCAGGAAGCCGACGACGTGTGGGAGGGCGAGTCCCTGCTGTACGTCCTGCGCGAGCGCCTCGGCCATCCCGGTTCCAAGAACGCCTGTGAGCAGGGCGAATGCGGATCCTGCACCGTCCGCCTCGACGGCGTGCCCGTGTGCGCGTGTCTGGTCGCCGCCGGACAGGTCGAGGGCCGTGAGGTCGTCACCGTGGAGGGGCTCGCCGACTTCGCCAAGCAGCGTGCCGAGCACGGTGGTTGCGCGAGCGGCGCTTGCGGTACGTCGCTCCAGGACGCCCGGCGATGGGGTGCCGAGGGGCAGGACTCGCAGACCGGTGAGGCCGGCGCACTCTCCCCGATCCAGCAGGCGTTCATCGACGCCGGCGCGGTCCAGTGCGGCTTCTGCACGCCGGGTCTGCTGATCGCCGCCGACGAGATGCTGGAGCGCAACCCGAACCCGAGCGACGCGGACATCCGCGAGGCGCTGTCGGGCAACCTGTGCCGCTGCACCGGCTACGAGAAGATCATGGACGCGGTCCGCCTCGCGGCCGCCCGGCAGGGAGAGGCGGTCTGAGCAGAATGCCTTCCCCCACTCCCGGCTTCGCCCGAGCGGATGGTGCCCCCACCGGCACCCCCACGAAGATCACCCAGGGTTCCCGGACCAAGGGCGGCATCGGCGAGTCCACGTTCCGCCCGGACGGCACCCTCAAGGTCACCGGCGAGTTCGCGTACTCGTCCGACATGTGGCACGAGGACATGCTCTGGGGACAGATCCTCCGGTCCACCGTCGCGCACGCCGAGATCGTGTCCATCGACACCGGCGAGGCCCTGGCCATGGCGGGCGTGTACGCCGTCATGACCTACGACGACCTGCCGACGGATGTGAGGAACTACGGTCTGGAGATCCGCGACACCCCGGTCCTCGCGCACGGCAAGGTCCGCCACCACGGTGAGCCCGTCGCGATCGTCGCCGCCGACCACCCGGAGACGGCCCGCCGCGCCGCCGCGAAGATCAAGGTCGACTACCGCGAACTGCCCGTCATCACCGACGAGGCCTCCGCGACCGCCCCGGACGCGATCCTCGTCCACGAGAACCGCGACGACCACCACTCCGGTCATGTGCCGCACCCGAACATCGTCCACCGCCAGCCGATCCTCCGCGGCGACGCCGCCGGGGCCGCCGAGCGGGCCGATGTGATCGTCAAGGGCGAGTACACCTTCGGGATGCAGGACCAGGCCTTCCTCGGCCCGGAGTCCGGGCTCGCCGTGCCCGACGAGGACGGCGGCGTCCATCTGTACATCGCCACCCAGTGGCTGCACAGCGACCTGCGCCAGATCGCCCCCGTCCTCGGCCTGCCCGAGAGCAAGGTCCGGATGACGCTGTCCGGCGTCGGGGGCGCCTTCGGGGGACGCGAGGACCTGTCGATGCAGATCCACGCCTGTCTGCTGGCGATGCGCACCGGGAAGCCGGTGAAGATCGTCTACAACCGGTTCGAGTCCTTCTTCGGACATGTCCACCGTCACCCGGCCAAGCTCCACTACGAGCACGGGGCCACGCGCGACGGCAAGCTGACCCACGTCAAGTGCCGGATCGTGCTCGACGGCGGCGCGTACGCCTCCGCCTCCCCGGCGGTCGTCGGCAACGCCGCCTCGCTCGGCATCGGCCCCTACGTGGTCGAGGACGTCGACATCGAGGCCATCGCCCTCTACACCAACAACCCGCCCTGCGGCGCCATGCGCGGCTTCGGCGCGGTCCAGGCGTGCTTCGCCTACGAGGCGCAGATGGACAAGGTGGCCAAGGAACTGGGCCTGGACCCGGTGGAGTTCCGGCAGCTCAACGCCATGGAGCAGGGCACCCTCATGCCGACCGGGCAGCCGGTCGACTCCCCGGCGCCGGTCGCCGAACTCCTGCGCCGCGTCAAGGCGATGCCCCTGCCGCCGGAGCGCCAGTGGGAGAGCAGTGAGGGCGCGGACGTACGGCAGTTGCCGGGCGGTCTGTCCAACACCACGCACGGCGAAGGCGTCGTGCGAGGTGTCGGCTACGCGGTCGGCATCAAGAACGTCGGCTTCTCCGAGGGCTTCGACGACTACTCCACCGCCAAGGTGCGCATGGAGGTCATCGCCGGCGAGCCCGTCGCCACCGTGCACACCGCGATGGCGGAGGTCGGCCAGGGCGGCGTCACCGTCCACGCGCAGATCGCCCGCAGCGAGCTGGGCGTCACCCAGGTGACCATCCACCCGGCGGACACACAGGTGGGCAGCGCCGGCTCGACGTCCGCGTCCCGGCAGACGTACGTCACCGGGGGCGCCGTCAAGAACTCCTGCGAGCTGGTCCGCGAGAAGGTCCTGGAGATCGGGCGCCGCAAGTTCGGCTCCTACCACCCCGCCTGGGCCACCGCCGAGCTGCTCCTGGAGGGCGGCAAGGTGGTGACCGACGGCGGCGAGGTCCTTGGTGACCTGGTCGACGTCCTGGAGGGCGAGGTCGTCGAGATCGAGGCCGAGTGGCGGCACCGCCCGACCGAGGCCTTCGACCTGCGCACCGGCCAGGGCAACGGCCACGTCCAGTACTCCTTCGCCGCGCACCGGGCCGTCGTCGAGGTCGACACCGAGCTCGGCCTGGTCAAGGTCATCGAGCTGGCCTGCGCCCAGGACGTCGGCAAGGCCCTCAACCCGCTGTCCGTCCTCGGCCAGATCCAGGGCGGCACCCTCCAGGGCATGGGCATCGCGGTGATGGAGGAGATCATCGTCGATCCCAGGACCGCGAAGGTCAGGAACCCGTCCTTCACGGACTATCTGCTCCCCACGATCCTCGACACGCCGATCATCCCCGTCGACGTGCTCGAACTCGCCGACGACCACGCCCCGTACGGGCTCCGTGGCGTCGGTGAGGCACCCACCCTGTCATCGACCCCGGCCGTCCTCGCGGCGATCCGGAACGCGACCGGGCTGGAGCTAGACCGGACGCCGGTACGGCCGGAACACCTCACCGGCACGGCGTAAGGAAACCCAGCAAGAACTCTCCGGGCGGCCCGGGAACGTCACACTTCGCCGCGCCGCCCGGAGCTGCCCAGTTCGTTCGTCTCGGGCCGTCCCCCGGGTCGTGCGGCCGAAGCACCTTCCCAAATCCCGCAATCGTCCACGCAGTACGCGGGTGCCCCTATGAACCTTGGGAGTAGGCCTACATGACCCAGCAGTCACTGGAGCCGGCGACCACAGCCGACGACGCGGGAGAAGGCACCCGCGTCCCGGCCGGCAGGTCCTGGCTCGACCGGTACTTTCACATAACCAAGAGAGAATCGACTCTCGCGCGTGAGGTGCGCGGCGGCATCACCACCTTCATGGCGATGGCGTACATCCTCCTGCTCAACCCGCTCATCCTGTCCGGCAAGGACGCGGCGGGCGACACCCTCGCCCAGAAGGCGCTGATCACCGCGACCGCGTTCGCGGCGGCCTTCACCACGCTTCTGATGGGCTTCTTCGGCAAGGTGCCGCTCGCCCTCGCCGCCGGCCTCTCCGTCTCCGGCGTGCTCGCCTCACAGGTCGCCCCGCAGATGACCTGGCCGCAGGCCATGGGCATGTGTGTGATGTACGGCGTGGTCATCATGCTGCTGGTCGTCACCGGCCTACGTGAGATGATCATGAACGCGATCCCGCTCGCGCTGAAGCACGCGATCACCATGGGCATCGGCCTGTTCGTCGCCCTGATCGGCCTGGTGAAGGCCGGCTTCGTGCACCAGGGCAAGGGGGCCCTGCTCAGCCTCGGCCCGGCGGGCGAGCTGGCCGGCTGGCCGGTCCTGCTCTTCGCGGTCACCCTGCTCGCGATCTTCATGCTCCAGGCGCGCGGCGTCCCCGGCGCGATCCTGATCGGCATCGTCGGCGGCACCGTGGTCGCCGTCGTCCTCAACGCACTTGACGTCATCGACCCCAAGCAGTGGGCCGGCGGCGCTCCCGAACTGCACGGCAGCGCGGTGTCCATGCCCGACTTCTCGATCTTCGGCAACGTCGAGTTCGGCGGCTGGGGCGAGGTCGGCGCGATGACCGTCGGCATGATCGTGTTCACCCTGGTGCTCGCCGGGTTCTTCGACGCGATGGCCACGATCATCGGCGTCGGCACCGAGGCCAAGCTCGCCGACGACAAGGGCCGGATGCCGGGTCTGTCCAAGGCGCTGTTCATCGACGGCGCGGGTGGCGCGATCGGCGGTGTGGCGGGCGCGTCCGGCCAGACGGTCTTCGTCGAGTCGGCGACCGGCGTCGGCGAGGGTGCCCGTACGGGCCTCTCCTCCGTCGTCACCGGCCTGTTCTTCGCGGCCTGTCTGTTCTTCACCCCGCTCACGGCGATCGTGCCGGGCGAGGTCGCGGCAGCGGCACTGGTCGTGATCGGCGCCATGATGATGATGAACGCCCGGCACGTGGACTGGTCCGACCGGGCCACCGCGATCCCGGTGTTCCTCACCGTCGTGATCATGCCGTACACGTACTCGATCACCGCCGGTGTCGCGGCAGGCGTCATCGCGTACGTCGCCATCAAGATCGCTCAAGGCAAGGCGAGGGAGATCGGGGCATTCATGTGGGCCCTGACAGGCATCTTCATCGTCTATTTCGCCCTCAATCCCATTGAGAGCTGGATGGGCGTGCACTAACGGGTACGGTGACCCGCCCTCCGTACTACCGCCGTGAGGAGACCGACAGATGCTGGACATCGCCGAAGAGCTGCACCGGTGGGTCGAGCAGGGGCGCGACTTCGCCGTGGCCACCGTGGTGGCCGTCGGCGGCAGCGCACCCCGCCGGCCGGGCGCCGCGCTCGCGGTGGACGCCGACGGCACGGCGATCGGCTCGGTCTCCGGCGGCTGCGTGGAGGGCGCGGTCTACGAACTCTGCCGACAGGCGCTGCAGGACGGCGAGACGGTCCTGGAGCGCTTCGGCTACAGCGACGAGGACGCCTTCGCCGTCGGCCTGACGTGCGGCGGCGTCATCGACATCCTGGTCACCCCGGTACGGGCGCAGGACCCGGCCCGGCCGGTGGTGACCACGGCACTGGCCGCGGCGTCGGCCGGTGAGGCGGCGGCCGTCGCCCGGATCGTGTCCGGCCCCTCCGAACTGCTGGGCCGCGCGCTGCTGGTCCGCCCCGACGGCACCTACGACGGCGGCTACGGCGGCCATCCCGAACTGGACCGCACGGTCGCCGCGGAGGCGGGCGCGTTCCTGGACGCGGGCCGCACGGGCACCCTGGAGATCGGCGAACAGGGCTCGCGCTGCGGATCCCCGCTCACGGTCCTGGTCGAGTCGTCCGTCCCCCCGCCCCGGATGATCGTCTTCGGTGCGATCGACTTCGCGTCGGCGCTCGTGCGGGTCGGCAAGTTCCTGAACTACCGCGTGACGGTGTGCGACGCGCGGCCCGTCTTCGCGACGAGGGCCCGCTTCCCGGACGCCGACGAGATCGTCGTGGAGTGGCCGCACAAGTACCTGGAGCGCACCGAGGTGGATGCGCGGACGGTCCTGTGCGTGCTCACCCACGACGCCAAGTTCGACGTGCCCCTGCTCCAGTTGGCGCTGCGGCTGCCGGTGGCGTACGTGGGCGCGATGGGCTCGCGCCGGACCCATCTGGACCGCAACGAGCGGCTCCGGCAGGTCGGCGTCGGCGAACTGGAGCTGGCCCGGCTGCGTTCGCCGATCGGCCTCGACCTGGGCGCTCGTACGCCCGAGGAGACGGCGCTGTCGATCGCCGCGGAGATCGTCGCGGGCCGGCGGGGCGGCAGCGGTGTCTCACTGACCGGCGCGCACACGCCGATCCATCACGACGCGACGTCCACGTTCGAGCCGGTGGGGCGGATCGGTTCGGTGGCCTGAGCCCGCGGCGCGGGCCGGCCGGGCCGGGCGAAGGCGTGGGCCGGGGCACCGCCCCGAGAGCTCCTGGCGTGGCGCAGCAGTTCCCGCACGATCCCCGCGTCACCGGCTCACGCGCGCCGCAGCAGCCGGTTCGCGGCCCGCCCGAACACATACCGGGCCGTACGCGCCACCACCCCGTCCAGCGCCCGCGGCATGAACCGCACCCGCAGCTCCTCCCGCCACACCACCCGTGTGCGCCCGCCGGGCCCCGGGCGGACCTCGATCTCGGCCCAGCCGCGCAGCACCCGGCCCCGCTTCTCCAAGCGGCACAGGCCCGGGGTGTCGTCGTCCGGCGGGGGCTGCCAGATCGTCACCTGCATCGGGTCGTCGAAGGCGAGGGGGCCGAGGCCGGAGCGGGCGATGAACCGGGTGCCCTCGTGGGTCGGGGCGGGGGTGGTGACCCGGATACGGGTCAGGGGGACGACGTCGGCGTGGCGGGGCCACTCCGTCAGGCGGCGCCACGCCTCCGTGAGGGGGAGGGGAACCGTACGTTCGAGGAGGAAGTTCGCCACGGAGCGATCTTACGGAACGGTGCCGTGGAATCAGGGCTGGTCACGGCGTCGTCGCCGGTGGAGCGCGTGGCGTATACGGGGCGTGCAGGGGGTCCAGCCGTCCGTCGGCGGGCAGGCGTACGTGAGGTGAACTCGGCTTCGGCCGACCCGCCCCACCCTCTACCCTTCCTCCCAGGAGTGGGCAATCCGCCCACCTCCAGGGGGAGTTGGTCGTCATGCCACTGAAGACCTACGGCGTACTGATCGGACGGGCCGTCGACACCCGGCGCGAGGGCGGCAGCGACTCGCCGCACTATCAGATCCATGTCACCGACGACGCCGGCACGGGGTACCGCGCCGCCGTGAACGTCCTGTCCCAGCAACAGCCCTCCGAGCTGCTGTACTTCGTCAGCGACGACTTCCTGCACCCGGTCACGGACCGGCTGGCGGGGCTGGCGAGCGGCTGGAACACCCTGCCGTCCGGCCCCGGCGGCCCGAACCTCGACTTCGTGCGCGGCAACCTCTTCGATCCGGCCCTGATGCGGAAGCTGCCCCCGGACCTCGAAGGCCCCGACAACGACCTCGCCGACCTCCTCGACCACTCCGTCCGCCGCGCGGTCGCCGACCGGGACGCCCGCCTGTATCTGTTCGGGGAGCGCTGGGGGCCCGAGGCCAGGACGAGGGACAAGGTCTTCGGGTTCCTGCCCGGCAACGGTGTCCACGACATCCATATGAACCAGGGCAACAGCGGCCGATTCCGCGACTCCGACGGCGTCTGGCAGGACGGCGGACTGCTCGTCCACTTCCCGGCCCGGTCCCGCTGGGTCGCCGTCTTCCTCGCCTTCCAGAGCCAGTCCTGGAAGACGGATGACGTCACCGGCCATGCCATCGGTGACCTCGACGGTTCGCGTCCGGTGCCCGGCACCCGTCCCGTCCGTATCGTCGCCGCCCTCGTCAACCCGCGCGGCCCCGCCCCCGAGGCCGAGAGCGTCACCCTGCTCAACGCCTCGCCCGATCCCGTGGACCTGACCGGCTGGCAGATCCAGGACCGGCTGGGCCGGTACTCCGCCGTGCCCGCCGGGCCGCTCGCGCCCGGGGCCGGTCTCTCGGTCCGCCTCGACGGCGGGGCCGAACTCGGCAACCACGGCGGCGAGATCAGCCTCCTCGACGCGGGGAAACTGAAGGTGGACGGCGTCTCGTACACCGCAGAGCAGGCCGCACGGGAGGGCTGGTCCGTGGTCTTCTGAACCGGGGCCCATCCTTACCTCACCTGGTGAGACGGCTCACCGGTAGACCTTGCCCGGCTCGGCCTGCCCGGGTGCGAGCAGCTGCGGCACCGTGACCAAGACGAACCCCCGCTCCTTGAGCGCGTCGATGATCCCGGGCACCGCCGGCACGGTCCCGTCGTAGATGTCGTGCAGCAGGATGATCCCGTCCCGCTCGGTCTGATCGAGGACACGCTGCCGGATGAGGTCGGAGTCATCGGTCTTGTAGTCCTTGGCGGTGACGCTCCACAGGATCTCCGACATCCCCAGCTCGCGGCAGATGTCGTGCACCGTGTCATTGGTGCGGCCCTGCGGCGGGCGCATCAGCGTGGGGCGCCGCCCGATGAGGCGCTCTATCTCCTTGTTGGGCCGCTCTATCTCCTCACGTATCTCGTCGGCCTCCAGCTCCGTGAGTCTCTTGTGGTCCCAGGTGTGGTTGGCCACCTCATGGCCCTCGTCGGCCATCCGCTCGACCAGCTCGGGGTACTTCTCGATGTGCCGCTTGCCGAGCAGGAAGAAGGTCGCCGGGACCTTCTCCTCCTTGAGGATGTCGAGGAGTCGCGCGGAGTGCTCGCTGGGCCCGGCGTCGAAGGTCAGCGCGACGCACTTGGCCTCGCGGCAGTCGACACCGCCGGAGAGGGGCCTGACGGTGGACGTGGCCCGGTCCCGTGCGGCGCTCGGTGAAGTGGTGTCCAGACGCACGTACTGGCTGAAGGCCACCAAGGAAGCCGCCGTCACAAGAACGACGGCGGCACACAACCAGGCCCATGGCTTTTTCATCTTCTTGATCGGAAAAGGCATGGAGTGACTATACATGGCGAGTATACTCGCCATGTATAGTCACTGTTCATAGGGTCTGGCCTGCGCGTTCCATTGCTCTTACTGGGCGTAGAACGTGGCGTCCGCCCGGTCCGTCGCCGTGCTCGGCGTCCGGACGTACAGCAGGTGGTCGTAGTGCCTGAGGTAGCGCCCCGCGTAGTTGTACGACTCGTAGGAGATCCCCGCCGGGTCGGACAGCCCGGCCCGCTTGTGGAAGGTCGCGTCGGCGGCGAACTGTGCCGAGCCGTCGTTCTTCTCCAGCCACACCTCGAAGTTCTTGTGCCGCAGGTAGTAGCCGGGGAAGTTGGCCGACTCCAGGGAGACCGTGCCGCTGCCGGAAAGGCCGGTGACCACCCGGAACTGGGAGTCCGCGAGCGGGGAGACGGCGGATTCGACGCGGGCGCGGTACTCCCAGTGCCGGATGAACCGGTCCGCGAAGTTGTACGACGAGAAACGCTGCGGCGTGACGCCGTCGGCCACCGGGATGCCGAAGTCGGGCGTGCCGTCGGCCTTCCAGTACAGCTTCTGCACGCGGGTGCGGCGGTTGGGGTCGTTGAGCGGGTCGCCGCTGATGTCCTTGTAACTGCGGTCGTGGTAGACGAGGACGTCGCTCCTGCCGTCCTCGGAGACGGTGAAGGAGTTGTGTCCCGGACCGTACTGGCCGGTGGCGGCGTTGCTGGTGAACACCGGCGACGAACTCTTGCTCCAGTTCGCCGCGTTGAGCAGGTCGGCGCTCGCGGGGGCGGACAGCAGCCCCAGGCAGTAGTTGCTGTCGGTGGCGCTGGCGGAGTAGGTCATGAAGACCTTGCCGCCGTGCTGGATCACGGCCGGCCCCTCGTTGACCTTGTAGCCGATGGTCTCCCAGGAGTAGGTGGGCCGCGACAGCATCACCGGAGTGCCCGTGATGGTCCAGGGGTTGGCCACCTTCGCGAGGTAGACGTCCGTGTTGTTGTCCACGGACGGGTCGCGCTGGGCCCAGGCCAGATAGCGCACGCCGCCCACGACGAAGGTCGTGGCGTCCAGCGAGAAGCTCTCCCACCGGGTCTTGATCTGGCCCTTCTCCGTCCAGGTGGCGGTCAGCGGGTTGGCGCCGGTGCCCTCCAGGACGTACATCCGGATCGCCCACACGTCGTCGGTGGCGCCGGCGGCGAAGTAGACGTACCACTTGCCGTCGATGAAGTGGATCTCCGGCGCCCAGATGTGCGCGCCCATGACCCCGCTGGAGTGCTTGGTCCAGATCGTCACCTCCTGGGCCGTGGACAGGCCCTGGAGGGTGGTCGCCCGGCGCAGCACGATGCGGTCGTACTCGGGGACGGTCGCGGTGAAGTAGTAGAAGCCGTCGGTGTGTTTGAAGATGTGAGGGTCGGCCCGCTTCTCGGCGATCGGGTTGGTGTAGGTCACGGCGGGGGAGTCGGGGACGGCGGCCAGGGCGGGGGAGCCCGGGGCGACGAGGCAGGCCGCGAGGGCGACCAGAAGCGCCAGAAGCAGGCGAACGGCGTTGGTTTTCACGGGAGTTCTCCGGTTCACGTCAGGTCGTGGGGACGAGGCGCCACTGCTGGCAGGTGTTGTCGAGCCAGGTCCACTGCCGTACGTCGGCGCCGTTCGCGGTCGAGCAGTCGGCGACGTCGGCGACCTTGCCGGTGGACTCGTTGACGATCCGGACGTGGTCGCCGGTCGCGGTGAACACCAGGCGGTAGCGCTGGCACTTGTTGTTGAGCCAGGACCACTGGCGGATGTCCGCGCCGTCGGCCGCGGAGCAGTCGGCGGTGTCCATCACCTTGCCGGTGGCGACGTTCACCAGGCGGTTGGTGTCGTCGCCGAGGTCCTCGACCCGCCACTTCTGGTTGGTCCCGCCGTTGCAGGTCCACTGGAGGACATTGGTGCCGTCGGCCGCGTTGCCGCCGTTGACGTCCAGGCACTTGCCGCTGTTGCGGTTGACGAGGGTGTACGCCGTCGGTGTCGCGGCGCTCTCGCCGGAGGGGCCGGGCAGAGTGGTGCCGAGGGCGACCGGGGTGCCGAAGTTGGGGGTGCCGTCGGTGTTCCAGGTGAACTCCTGGGCGCGGGTGGTGCGTCCGTTGCCGCAGCCGCCGTTCGCCGCGGAGTTGGCGTGATAGACGATCCAGCTCTCGGTGCCGTCCGGCGAGGTGAAGAAGCCGTTGTGACCGGGACCGTAGACACCGTTCGCGTCACTGCGCCGGAAGACCGGGGTCTGCTTCTTGGTCCAGGAAGCGGGGCTGAGGGGATCGGTGCCCGTCAACTCCAACTGGCCCAGCTTGTAGTCGGCTGTCTGGCAGGAACTCGCGGAGTACGTCAGGAAGGTCCGGCCGCCCCGATAGAGCGGTTCGGGGCCCTCGTTGACCGGGCTGCCGGAGCGCTCCCAGTCCAGGGTCGGACTGGAGATGACCGTGAACGTGCTGCTCGCCAGGGTGTACGGATTGCTCAGCGGGGCGATGACCAGGCTCTGGGTGCTGCCGTTGACGAATCCGCTGCCCACCAGGTACAGCTTGCCGTTCGCCCGGAGCAGGCTCGCGTCGATCAGCCAGCCGCCCGGCGTGAGGTTCGACCCGGTGAGCGAGCCCTTGTAGGTGTACGGCCCCATCGGGTCGATGCCGGCGCTCTCCAGGACGTGCGTGCGCTGGGAGTCGCAGCAGGCGACGCCACTCTGGCCGGCCGAGTAGTACACGTACCAGTGGCCGTTGACCAGATGCATCTCCGGCGCCCAGAAGTTGGTGTTGCGGGTCGAGGTGGTGTCCGCATACACCTGCACGTTGGGCGCGGTGGCCAGGCCCGCGAGCGTCGGTGACTTGCGGATGCCGAGGATGCCGGTGAACGTCGTGGTGATCAGGTAGTAGTTGCCGTCGTGGTACTGGAGCCAGGGGTCGGCGCCCTTGAACGACTTCAGGGGGTTCGTGTACGGGCGGCCGTCCGCCGCGGACGCCGGCGAGGGTGTCGCCAACAGGGCCGGCAGCGCGGCGAGTACACAGAGGATCAGCGATCTGCGGCGTTTCCCGCGTGGGGGGTGAGACGTCGGAGGCATATGAAGTTTCATCTCTGTCCGTGATTTCGAACGAAGTTCGTGATTCCGATCGTGATGGGGACAGAAGATAAAAGTGGGCCATGTCCGCGTCAACGGTTTCGTCATGCCGTGCGCATCGATCTCGTCCCGCGGAACGCGTCAACCCGCGTGCGGGCACGCGGGTTTGGCGCTCGTGCGCCCTGCCTCCTCAGGCGATCGCCCTGGCCCGTACCGCGTCGGCCGGATCCCAGTCCCGGCGCGGAACGGACGCCAGCAGGAGGCGGGTGTACGGGTCCTCGGGCGCATCCAGCACCCGGTCCGTGGGGCCCTGTTCGACGACCCCGCCGCGGCGCATCACCACCGTCTCCTCGGTGATGTGCCGGACGACGGCCAGGTCATGGCTGACGAAGACCAGCGCCACACCCGTGTCCCGCCGGATCTCGCCGAGGAGGCGGAGGATCTGTGCCTGGATCGACACGTCCAGCGCGGCGACCGCCTCGTCCAGCACGAGAACACGCGGATCGACGGCGAGCGCACGGGCGATGGCCAGCCGCTGGCACTGCCCGCCGGACAGCTCGTGCGGGCGCGCCCCCGCCTCCCTCGCGCCCAGGCCCACCTGGTCCAGCAGGGCGGCGATCCGCCCGTCGTCGGCGTCACGGCCGTGCAGCCGCAGGGACGTACGCAGACATTGACGGGCCGTCAGGCGCGGGTCGAGGGAGACGTACGGGTCCTGGAACACCATCTGGATCTCCCGGGCCCGAGCCAGCCGGTGCGCCGCCCGGCCCCGGCCGAAGGCCGACGGGCGCGTGGCGCGGTCCCGGCCGTCCACGGTGACCGTGCCGGCGTCCGGCCGTACCAGGCCCGCCAGCATCCGGGCGACGGTGCTCTTGCCGGAGCCGGACTCACCGACCACGCCGAGCGAACCACCGCGCGGCACGGTGAAGGAGACCCGGTCGGCAGCGGTGAGGCGCTCGCCGCCCGGCAGCCGGTACGTCCTGGTCAGGCCGTCGGCCACCAGCAGGGGCTGCGGCCCGGCTTCGATCGCGGTCATGCGGGGCTCCTCTTGGCCGAGGCGGAGGTGAGTGACAGGTCGTCCGGGAGGTCGGTCAGCCGTCGGCACGCCGCCGTACCGCCGCCCGGCAGCGGCACCGGCTCCGGGGTCCAGGTCGCGCACTCCGGCTCGGCTTGCGGGCAGCGCGACGCGAACGGACAGCCGGTGAACGCGTCGGACAGGGACGGCGGCCGGCCGGGGATCGGCTCCAACGCGCGCCCGGTGCCGCCGAGTTCGGGGGAGCAGGCGAGCAGGCCACGCGTGTACGGGTGCCGGGCCTGGGTGAAGAGACGGTCCGCGTGCTGCTGTTCGACCACGCGTCCGGCGTACATGACGTACACGCGGTCGCAGAACGCGGCGGCCAGATGCAGGTCGTGGGTGATGAACAGCATCCCGAGGTCACGCTGTGCGCGCAGGGACCGCAGCAGGGCGAGGATCTCCGCCTGCGTGGTGACGTCCAGCGCGCTGGTGGACTCGTCGGCAAGGAGCAGCCGCGGCTCGGCGGCGAGCGCGCCGGCGATCACCACACGCTGGAGCATGCCGCCGGACATCTCGTGCGGCCGCTGCCCGAAGCGCCGCCCGGGCTCGGACAGGCCCACGGCGCCGAGGAGTTCCACGGCCTTCGCGCGGGCCGTGCGACGGTCGACCGCGCCGGTGCGGGTCAGGCGTTCGACGAGGAAGTCACCGACGCGGCGCACCGGGTTGAGGGCGGAGCGCGGGTCCTGGTGGACCATCGCGACCGTGCCGGCCCGGTGCGCGCGCAACGCTGCCCCGTCGAGTGCGAGGACGTCCGTGCCGTCGACCAGCACACGTCCGGTGACCGACGCCTCCTCGGGCAGCAGCCGTAGCACCGTCTTCGCGGTGGTGGACTTGCCGGAGCCGGACTCTCCGACAAGACCGACGGTCTCCCCGGCGCCGACCCTGAGGCTCACCTCGGCGAGCAGGGGCCTGGCCGCGCCGGGCAGGTCCAGGGTGAGGTTCTGGATGTCGAGCAGCATGGGGCGTTACCTCCTGGCGCCGAGCCGGTCGGCGGCCCAGACCCCGACCACGTTGAAGGCCACCACTACGGCGGCGATGGCGGTGCCCGGCACCAGCGCGGGCAGCAGGGCACCCTGGACGATGGCCGCCTGGCCCTCCTGCACCATCAACCCCCAGTCGGAGCTGGGCGGTTGGGAGCCGAACCCCAGATAGCTGAGGGTGGCCAGACTCATCAGCGCCTCGCCGAACAGCACCACGAGGTACCCGACGATCGACCGGGCGAGGTTGGGCACCAGATGCCGTACGCAGATCCGCAGACCGCCCATGCCCTGCACGCGATAGGCGTCGACGTAGGGCTTCGCCCGCTCGGCCAGCGCCACGCTGCGGGTGTACTTGGCGATCGTCGGCGCGAAGGCGAGACCGAGGCCCAGGACGGACGTGGTGATGCCCGCCCCGAACACCGCGATGATCAGCACGACGAACAGCAGCCCGGGGAAGGCGTACATGACGTCGGTGACCCGGGACACCAGCGTGTCCACCCAGCCGCCGCGCCAGGCGGCGACCGTGCCCAGGGTGACGCCGAGCAGCGCGGCGATGGCCAGCAGCGCGAGCGGGGCGA
Source organism: Streptomyces coerulescens (assembly GCF_042657965.1). Classification (NCBI taxonomy): domain Bacteria; kingdom Bacillati; phylum Actinomycetota; class Actinomycetes; order Kitasatosporales; family Streptomycetaceae; genus Streptomyces; species Streptomyces coerulescens. The sequence goes on along the minus strand of NZ_JBHSKM010000002.1, from coordinate 949,196 downwards.
TCAGGCTGGTGCGGGCGCCGTACAGGACCCGCGAGAGCAGGTCCTGCCCGGAGGCGTCGGTGCCGAGCAGATGGTCGCCGCCCGTGCCGACGAGGGAGGCCGACAGGTCCACGGCGTCGGGGGCGTACGGCGCGATGAGGGGCGCGAACGCGGCTGCCAGGACCACCAGGGCGAGGAAGGCGGCCCCGGCCATCACCAGCACGGGACGGCGGCGGACCGGCAGCCGGAGATGGGCGGTCACGGCGGTCATGCGGAGCTCCTCATGGCCTTCAGGCGTGGGTCGAGCAGCGGGTGCACGAGGTCCACGAGGGTGGTGACGAGGATGTAGCCGGCGACCATCAGCAGCAGTACCGCCTGGGCGACCGGGAAGTCATGGCTGTTGACCGCGCCGACCAGCAGCGAGCCGATGCCGCTGAGCCCGAAGACGGTCTCGATGGCCACCGTGCCGGCCAGCATCCCGGCGGTGACCAGGCCGCACATCGTGACGACCGGACCCAGCGCGTTGCGCAGGACGTGCCGCCGGATGATCTGGCCTTCCGGCAGCCCGGCGGCGCGGGCCACCTCCACGTGGTCGGCGGCGCCCGCCTCGACCATCGCCTGCCGGGTGACCCGGGCGATGACGGCGACCGCGCCGAGCGCCATGGCCAGCGCGGGCAGGGTGAGGTGGTGCAGCGTCCCGGCGAAGCCCTCACCGCTGCCCGTCACCGGGAACCAGCCCAGCCGCACGCCGAAGAAGGCGACCAGTGCGATGCCGCCGACGAAGGACGGCACGGACGCGGTGAGGGTGGTGGTCCCGACGACGGCCGAGTCCACCCAGCTGCCGCGCCGGACCGCGGCCAGCACTCCGGCCCCCACTCCCAGGACGACGAACAGGACGGTGGCGTAGCCGACCAGTGCGAGCGTCGTCGGGAAGCGGGACGACAGCAGATCGGAGACCTGGTCGCCGTACTGGAAGGAGCGGCCGAGGTCGAGGTGCAGGCAGTCCCACAGCCAGCGGCCGTACTGCACGATCAGCGGCTCGTCGAGGTGGTACTGCTCCCGGACGGCGGCCAGCCGCTCGGGGGTGAGCTTGTCGCGCCCGCCCGCGAGGAACACGGCGGGGTCGCCGGGCGCCGCGTACACGGCGGCGAAGATGACGAAGGACGCGGCCAGCAGGGTGGCGAGAAGTCCCGCGAGCCGGCGTCCGATGGAGGCGAACATCGGTGCTCAGCCCTTCTTCGCGCCGAGCTGCGCGGCCCAGGGGTAGTAGAGGTACGCCATCGAGGCGGGCGGCCCGGTCAGCTTGTCGTCGAGGACGAGAGCGGTCGGCACCTGGGCGATCGGGATCCACACGGCGGCGTCCGCGAACCGCCGCTGCACGTCGATGGCGAGTTCGGCGCGCTTGGCGTCGTCCAGCGTGCGCAGGCCCTCGGCGACCTTCGCGTCGTACTCCGCGCTCGTGAAGCCCACCCAGTTGTTGGAGCTGTCCGACAGGCCGTTGTCGTAGAAGCCGAGCGGGTCGCTCTTGGAGATGTACCAGTCGGCTACCAGGACGTCGATGCCGGCGCGGGCCTCCTTGTCGCCGTAGAACTCGCCGTACTGGGCGGCCGGGACGGTCTTTATCTGTCCCGTCAGGCCGATCTGGGTCAGCGCGGCGCGCACGGCGTTGGCGATGACCATGCGGCCCTGGCTGCTGTCGGTGCCGATGACGATCGGCTCGGTGGGGGCCTTCTTGGCGTTCTTGACGAGGTCCTTCGCCTTGGCGAGGTCCTGGGCGTCGGGCTTGGCCGGGGCGTCGGTGAGCTGCTTCTGGGCGGCGGCGAAGGCGTCCTTCGCATAGCCCCAGGCGCCGGAGCCGACCGGGGTGGCCCACGGTTCGATCAGGCCGCCGTAGCCCGACTTGGCGATGCCCGAGCGGTCCAGGGCGAGGGAGAGCGCCTTGCGGATGCCGGGGTCGGCGAGGCCGCCGCGCTCGGTGGGGATGAGGGCGAGGGTGGAGGTGCTGGGGCCGAAGTGCTCGTCGAGGCCCTTCTTTCCGCGCAGGGCGGCGGCGGTGCCGATGTTGTCGGCGTAGGTGCCGTCGGCGGCTCCGGTGGCGAGCGCGTTGACCATGGCGCTGTCGTCGGCCCAGCGGAAGACGACCTTGCCGGTGAGCGGCTTCTCGCCCCAGTAGTCGTCGGCGCGGGTCAGCGTGATCGAGTCGCCGGACTTCCAGCCGGACACCTCGTACGGCCCGGAACAGGCGTCGCCCTGACCGGGGGTGCCGAAGTCCTTGCCCGCCTTCTCCACCTGCTCCCGGTTGTAGACGAGCCCGGCGTCACCGGCCAGCGCCTTGGTGAACAGGGCGTCGGGCTGCTTGAAGGTGATCGTGATCTCGTGCTCGCCGCTCTTGCGCATCGCGGAGACGTTGCCGAACTCGTCCGACTGCTCCATCTCCGGTGCCGCGTGCCGCTTCAGGCTGAAGAGGACGTCGTCCGCGGTCATCTTCGACCCGTCGTGGAAGGTGACGTCGTCCCGCAGGGTGAGGACCAGGTGGGTCGCGTCTGGGCGGGCCGCCTGCCGGACCAGGGAGGGACGTACGGACATGTCGGGCTGGAGCTGGTAGAGGCGCTCGCAGACGTTGCCGAGTACGGTGCGGCCGGCGCTGCCGCCCTGGGTGTCGAGGTCCAGGGAGTCCGGCTCGTCCTCAAGCAGCCAGTTGACGGCGGCGACGGATCCGGTGGCCGGCGCGGTGGTGGGCGTGAGGGTGAGGTCGGCGGCGGCGGCCTTCCCGCCGCCCGCGGAGGCGCCGGTGGTGGCTCCGCTGCACGCGGTGACCAGGGCCAGCGCACCGGCGGCCGTGATGTTTCTGAGCTTCATTGCGAGGGCTCCTGAGCGGGGAGGGTGAACACGGGAGCGGGGGGTGGTGGGAAAGCCGGTGACGGGCCGTCAGTTCGGGGCGTGGGGGCCGTCGTAGAGGTTGAAGGGCAGATGCTGGTACTCGCGGTCGCATGGGGTGCCGGCGGTGACGTGGTAGTCGCCGGCGGTGAGGTCGACGCAGGAGGAGACGAGGGTCGTCCAGTGCCTGACCTCCGGTTTGCGTGGGTCGGCGTGGGTGCACAGCGACTCGGGGAAGCCGAGGTGGTCCGACAGCGCGTCCTTGATGAGCTTGCGCGACTGGTCGGCGCCGGCGGACTCGCGCAGCCGCCGCAGACCCGCCTCGGCGCGGGGTACGCGCACCAGGGAGTCGGCGGCGATCGGGCGGTAGCCGTCGGCCAGGGCGGCGGGGATGCCCGCCTGGTAGTGGTTGCCGTGCACCAGGAGTCCGTCGTCGGGGTAGAGCCAGCCGTGGCCGGCCGGGGTGGTCTCCAGGTCGATGGCGAAGCCCTCGCGGCAGGTGAGCAGGGCGTTGCTGGCGATGTGCGCCCGGGTCCGGCACAGCACGTCGAGGGCGTCGGTGATGGACACCTGGTCCAGGACGCTGCGGCGCAGCACGGTCTGGGGCAGTCCGACGGCCTCGCCGAACCGCCCGCCCAGACCGTTGGCGTTGAGGGCGATCCCCGCCGAGCTGGCGCCCTGGCGGCCGATCTGGCCGGCCTCGACCTGCATGATCAGGGTGGGTGCCGGCGGCTGGACGATCCGCAGCATGACGACGGTGTCGGCGACACCGGCCCTCCAGTCCCAGTTCTGGCCGGCCCAGACATGGCCGTCGCCGCTGGCCGGCCCGTACGCGGCGAAGGAGGTGCAGCCCTCGGCGGGCTCCTCCTCGCGCATCCGGGAGAAGGAGTCGTCGTAGATGACCTCGCCGCGTGCGTTCAGCGCCAGGACGTCGAGCAGATCCAGGCCGGCGCCGTCCGCGATGCCCTGCATCTCTTCGAGCAGATGCGGGGCGTACTCACGGACGGGTTTCAGCCATCGGGCGGCCCGGCCGGTCACCTGGTTCCAGGTCAGCCCGGACGAGACGCCGAAGGCCTCCGCGTAGTAGCCGAGCGCGGTCTCCAGCCGGGCGGCCACGGCCTCGCCGTACTGCCGTCCCCGTTCCACGGGGGTCCCCGAGATCTCGACGACCGGCAGGCTGTGTTTCATCGCGGGACTCCTCGGGGGACACACCAGTGCTGTAACATCCGTTCCGAGAATTCATCTTCTTGGAACGAGTTGCTCAGAGCGTAATGGCCGAAACGTGAGAGTCAATACCTGTAATGAAGAATCCAGAATCCGGTAGTGCGGGTCCCGGGGGACTCACGCGGCTGCGGGCCGCGGTCCGCGACATGTGGGAGGAGCTGTCCGCGTCGGAGCGGACCGTCGCCCAGTACCTGGCCAGCGCCCCCGCCGAGCAGATGATGTTCGCCAGCGCACAGGAGCTGGGCGCCGCCAGCGGCACCAGCAACGCCACCGTCGTCCGTGCCCTGCAGCGCCTCGGATACGCCGGCCTGCCCGCGCTCAAGCGGGAACTCGCCGCCGACTTCACCTCCGCGCTCGCGCCCGAGGTGCGCCTCCAGCAGCGCATCGCGCATGTGGGGCAGGACCTGGAGGGCATCTGGAACGACGTCTTCGACGAGACGCAGGAGCGTATCGAGCAGTGCCGGCGGCTGACCGCCACCGACGAGCTGAAGCGTGCCGTCGAGGTGCTCGCCGAGGCACGTGAGGTGTTCTGTTACGGCGTCGCCGCGTGCGAACTCGCCGCCCGGCACCTCGCGTTGGCCCTCGGCCGGATCGGGCGCCGGGCGCGCTTCGTCGGCCAGACCGGTTTCGCCCTCGCCGATCCGCTGCTCGCGCTGGGGCAGGGCGACGCGGTCGTCGTCTTCCAGCCGGGCCGGCAGCTCGCCGAGCTGAGCGTCGTCGTCGAGCGGGCGAGGGCGGTCGGCGCCAGGGTCGTCTTCGTCACGGACGAGCTCGGGGAGGTCTTCGACGATCTTGTCGACGCCGTGCTCACCGCCCCCCACACACCGACCGGCAACACCAACGAGGCCCTGACCGGCCTGGTCCTCGCCGACGCGCTGGTCCTGGCCCTGACCACCCTGGACGAGACCCGTGCGGTGGAGCACTCCCACCAGCTCACGGCGCTGCGCGAGCAACTGCTGGCCCACAAGGAGCCGAGGACCCGCAGAGCGACCTGAGCAGCGTCCGCCGTATCGCCCGTTACAGCCCCTGCCGCGAGCGGTCACCGCCCTCGCGGCAGCGGCTGTTCCGTCCAGATCACCTTGCCGGCCGCCGTGTAGCGGGTGCCCCAGCGCTCGGCGAACTGGGCCACCAGGAACAGGCCCCGGCCGCCCTCGTCGGTGGCGGCCGCGCTGCGCAGATGCGGGGCGGTGCTGCTGCCGTCGGAGACCTCGCAGATCAGGGCGCGATCGCGGATCAGCCGGACCCGGATCGGGCCGGTGGCATGGCGCATGGCGTTGGTGACCAGCTCGCTCAGGATCAGCTCGGTCGTGAACGCCTCCTCCGCGAGCCCCCACTCCTGCAGCGTGTGTGTCGCCGCCGCCCGCACCCGGGCCACGGCGGCCGGGTCCTCCGGGACGTCCCAGGACGCCGTGCGGTCCGGGGGAAGCAGCCGCGTCCGGGCGACGACGAGGGCGACATCGTCGCGGGGACGCTCGGGCAGCAGAGTCTCCAGAACCGCCTTGCACGTCGCCTCCGGCGTCCGGCCCTGTGTCGGGGGCGACGCGGCGAGCGCCCCGCGCAGCCGCTCCAGGCCCTCGTCGATGTCCGGGCCCTGGCCCTCGACCAGCCCGTCCGTGTACAGCACCAGCCCGCTGCTTTCGGGCAGCCGTACCTCGGTCGCCTCGAAGGGCAGGCTGCCGCCCAGGCCCAGCGGCGCCCCGCCCGGCACGGTCAGGAACTCGACCCGGCCGTCGGGGTGCACGAGCGCCGGTTCGAGATGGCCGGCGCGGGAGAGGGAGCACAGGCCGGTGGACGGGTCGTACACCGCGTAGAGACAGGTCGCCCCGGTGATCTGCGTCGGCTCGCCGTCATCCTCGCCCTCGCCCTCGCCCTCGTCCTGGTCGATACGCGCCACCAACTCGTCCAGATGGCCGAGGAGTTCGTCGGGCGGCAGATCGAGCGTGGAGAAGTTGTCGACCGCCGTGCGCAGCCGGCCCATCGTCGCCGCCGCGTGCAGCCCGTGGCCCACTACGTCGCCGACGACCAGCGCCACCCGCGCGCCCGGCAGCGGGATGACGTCGAACCAGTCCCCGCCGACCCCGCCCTGTGCCGCCTGCGCGGGCAGATAGCGGTAGGCCACGTCGAGGGCGCTCTGCTCCGGCAGGGCCCGCGGTAGCAGACTGCGCTGGAGCGTGACCGACAGGGTGTGCTCGCGGGTGTAGCGGCGGGCGTTGTCGATGCTGAGGGCGGCGCGCGCCACCAACTCCTCCGCCACGGAGACGTCGTCGGGCTCGAACGGCTCGGGCCGCTCGGCACGCCAGAAGGTGGCCATGCCCATGATGACGCCACGGGCCCGCAGCGGGACCGTGAGCATCGCGTGGATCCCGAATGCCACGATGCCGCGGGCATGCTCGGGGTCCGTGTCCTGCCAGCCGGAGAACGCGGGCAGGTCCGCCTCCAGCACGGACTCACCCGTGCCGAATCCGAAGGCCTGCGGGGTGCCCGGCGCGAAGCGGATCAGCCTGCCGACCGGAAACAGGGGGCCGTTCGCCCGTACACCCTGGAGCGCGACCCGGCGCATGTCGGTGCGGCCGTCCTTCGGCTCCTCGCCGCGCAGCACCGGATCGGCCAGATCGACGGAGACGAAGTCCGCGAACCGCGGCACGGCGAACTCGGCCAGTTCCTGCGAGGTGCGCGTGACGTCGAGGGTGGTGCCGATCTCCAGCCCCGCGTCGTACAGCAGCTTCAGCCGTTCCTGAGCCACGTCCGCCCGGCCGGTCAGGGTCCGCAGTTCGGTGGTGTCCCGCAGCGTCGCCACACTCCCCGGGGGCCCGCCGTCCCGGTCGGTCGAACGCTGGCTGACCGCCAGCAGCCGGCCCTGCGCCGGATGCACCTCGTCGGTGGCGTCCCGTCCCGAGGCGAACAGCCGGGCCAGGTCGCTGCCGATGCCGAGGGAGATACAGGGGCGCCCCTCCGCGTCCGCGGTCAGCCCGAGCAGCCGGCGCGCCTCGTCGTTCGCCAGTGCCAGCCGGCGCCGGTCGTCCATGATCAGCACACCTTCGCGCACGGAGTGCAGGACGGCGTCGTGATGCTCGTACATCCGCGTCATCTCTTCGGGACCGAGCCCGTGCGTCTGCCGCAGCAGCCGGCGGCTGACCAGCGCGGTGCCGGCCGTGGCGAGGGCGAGCGCGGCGGCCGCCGAACCGAGCAGCGTCGGCAGCTGGTGGTTCACCACCCCGCCGACGCTCTCCAGGGTCACCCCGGCGGCCACCAGGGCGAGGACCTCGCCGTTGTCGTCGGTCACGGGGACCACGGCCCGCACGGACGGGCCCAGGGTGCCGGTGTAGGTCTCCCGCACCACCCCGCCCGCCGCGGCCGGTGCGATGGTGCCGACGAAGTGCTTGCCGATCCGGTCGGGGTTGGGGTGGGTGTAGCGGATCCCGTCCTTGGTCATCACGACGATGAAGTCCACGTCGGTGGTCTCGCGCGCGGCCTCGGCGCGGGGCTGGAGCACCGCGCTGGGATCGGGGTTCGCCAGGGCCTCTTCGATGCCCGGCGCGTTCGCGAAGGACTCGGCGACGGCGAGGGACCGGTTGCCGGCCTCCCGCCGGGTGTCGGTGCGCACCTGGAGCACCAGAGCCACCACGGCGGCGACGACGAGGAGCACGACTATGGCCGCCTGCAGCACGAAGACCTGCCGGGCCACGGTACGTGCGCTCAACAGCGAGCGCAGGCGGCCGAGGAATCCGGCCATGCCTCATTTTTAACACCGTTCCATGAGGTGAGCACGGTGCTTGCCGAGGGAAGGTGCCGGGAGCGAGCAGTGACACCGCGGATCCGCGGTGCGCCGGTGGATCTACGACGGGCAGGACTGGACGCGCCCGGCGTCGGACGGCTCGGCCGTGGCCGGCGCCCCGGCCGTGGCCGGCATGCGCAGCAGCAGCAGGGCGGCGTCGTCGTGGAGCCGGCCGCCGACGTGGTCCTGGAGTTCGCCGTGCAGCGCGGTGACGGTGTCCACGGGCTCGTCACAGGTGTGCCGGGCCAGACCCTCGGCGAGCGGGTAGAACTCGCGGTCGTGGTTGCGGGCCTCGGTGACACCGTCGGTGTACAGCAGCAGCTGGTCCCCGTCGGCGAAGGGCAGCACATGCAGCGTGGGCGTCTCGCCCGACAGGCTGCCCAGACCGAGCGGCGGCGCCGGACGCTCCGGCTCCACCGCTACGACGACGGAGTCCCGCACCAGCAGCGGCGGCGCGTGCCCGCAGTTGACCACTTCCAGCTGTCCGTCCCGGGGGTACCCGGCGACCACGGCGGTCACGAAGTCGTCGCTGCCCAGGTTGCGCGCCAGGCTCCGCTCGATCCGGGCGACGACGTCCAGCAGATCGGGCTCGTCATGGGCGGCCTCACGGAACACACCGACCACCAGCGCCGCCGTGCTCACGGCCGGCAGCCCCTTGCCGCGCACGTCGCCGACGATCAGCCGGACCCCGTACGGCGTCGACACCAGCGCGTACAGATCCCCGCCGATCCGGGCCTCGGCCGCGGCGGCGCTGTAGCGCACGGCGACCTGGAAGGGCCCTACCGTCGCCGGTATCGGCTGGAGCAGCGCGTGCTGGGCGGCCTCGGCGACCGAGCGCACCGCCGCCAGCACCCGCTCGCGCCGGATGCGCAACGTGCTGGTCACGACGCACGCCAGGGTCACCACCAGCAGCGAGGCCAGCGCGACCGCCAGATCACTGTCCGGAGCGTCGCCCCGGACGCCTACGGCCACACCGAGGACGGCGGACAGCAGCCCCACGCAGACGACACCGCGCGGCCCGCCGGTGGTGGCGGCGAGCGCGGGGCCCGTGGCGAGCAGCGGCACCCAGGTCACCCCCGAGCCGCCCGCGAGATCGACGAGCACGAGACCGCAGACGATCAGAATGGGCAGTAGGGGCGTGGCGGCGACCATGCGCCTCGGCCAGTGGTCGGGGCCGTGATCAGGAGCCTTGCTCATCGCTGTCCGCTGTCCTCACCTGTGCGCAAGGGCATACGCCCAATGAAATGTCCGGTTTATTCAGGAAACGGGTTCGACCCCAGGTGGGACAAGCACAGGGATTTCAGATAGTGAGCGACAGGCCCCTGGTCACCCGGTTCGCGGTCGGGATCAGCCGCGCCGTGACCTCCTCCAGCCGCGAGCGCCGGTCGGCGCGCAGCGAGACCCCGAGCGAGCCGAGGGTGTTCCCGCTGTACACGGGAACCGCGACACAGACCGTGCCGAGGGCGTACTCCTCCATGTCCGTGACCGCCGGGGCCAGCGGCGCGGACTCGAGCCGTCTGAGCAGCTCAGGGGTGTCGGTGATGGTGCGGGGCGTGAGATCGGCGAGCTGGTGCCGGGACAGGTACTCCTTGCGCGCCTCCTCGTCCAGCTCCCGCAGCACGGACTTGCCGAGCGCCGTGGCATGCCCCGCGTCCTCGAACCCCACCCAGAGATCGACACGGGGCGCGCGCGGGCCGTCGACGATCTCGGCCACCCGGATCTCGCCCTCCTCGTAGAAGGTGAGGTAGGCGGCGGTCGACAGCTCGTCCCGCAGCGCGGCCAGCGTGGGCCGGATCCGGCTCAGCAGCGCCTGCGCCCGTCCCGTGGTGTGCAGCGTCTGGAGCCGCTCGCCCAGGATGAACCCGCCGTCGTCGAGCTTGCGCACATAGCCGTCGTGGACCAGCGTCCGCAGCAGGTGGTACGCCGTGGCCAGGGGCAGACCCGTCTCCCGCGCCAACTGCTTCGCGGGCGCGCCGTTCTCGTGCGCGCTCATCGCTTCCAGCAGACGGAAGGCGCGCTGCACCGAACCGATGAGCGTGGGGCCGTCGCTGACACCCATAGGAACAGCGTGCGCCGGGCGCCCGGCGGGGGCAAGGCGGGTCGCCGGTTGGCGGCTACAGCACCCGGGCGACGAGCAGCGCCACGTCGTCGTGGTCGTCGGGATGGCGCAGGCCGTACAGCAGCAGGTCGCAGATCTCCTCCAGGGGTCTGCGGGGTTCGTCGAGGAAACCGAGCAGGACGTTCAGCCGGTCGTCGATGGAGTGGGCCCGCGTCTCGACCAGGCCGTCGGTGTACAGAACGAGCAGATCGCCCGCGCCGAGCTCGACGGTTGTCGTCCGGAACGGGATGCCGCCGACGCCGAGCGGGGCCCCGGTGGGCAGTTCGAGCAGCTCCGGCGGCCGGCCGGGGCGGGCCAGCGCGGGCGGCATGTGGCCGGCGTTGGCGATGTGGCAGCGCCGGGTGCGCGGGTCGAACACCGCGTACAGGCAGGTGACGATGTAGTGCTCCAGATCGCAGGTGATCTTGTCCAGGTGCCGGAGCACGGCGCCCGGATCCAGGTCGAGGTCGGCGTAGGCGCAGGTCGCGGTGCGCAGCCGGCCCATGGTGGCGGCGGCGTCGATGCCGTTGCCCATGACGTCACCGACGACCAGCGTGGTCTTGTCGTCCTCCAGGGGGATGACGTCGTACCAGTCGCCGCCGACCTCGCTGGTGGCCTGGGCGGGCTGGTAGCGGTAGGCGATCTCCAGGCCGGTGTGGTGCGGCGGATGGTCCGGCAGCAGGCTGCGCTGGAGGGTGAGGGCGGTGTTGCGCACGCTCTGGAACCAGCGGGCGTTGTCGATGGCGACCGCGGCCCGGCTGGCCAGCTCGGTCGCGAGGACGACGTCGTCCTCGTCGAACGGCACCGGATTGCGGGTCCGCTTCAGATCGAGGGCGCCCAGCACCTCGCCGTGCGCGATCAACGGCACCGCCACATAGGAGTGCACGCCCGCCCGTGCCAGCAGACTTCTCGCCTCCGGATCCCGGGCGATACGCGTCAGATCGTCCTCGCCGACGTGCCGCACCAGGACCGGCCGGCCGGTGTGCACACACAGGGTGACCAGCCGGTCCCCGTCATAGGCGGCGAGATCACCGGGCGGGTCGGCCGCGCGCAGCGCCACACTCGGGTACGACGACTTCAGCGCGAGCGCGCGGAACAGCTCCGGGCCGTTGTCCGGCCGCCGCATGCGCCGGCACGCGAGCGCGGAGTCCAGTACGTCCACGGCGACCACATCGGCCAGCTCGGGCGTGGCGATCTCCGCCAGCTCGTCCGCGGTCCGCTCCACCTCCAGCGTGGTGCCGACCCGGGTGGAGGCGTCGGCGATCAGGGCGAGGCGCCTGCGGGCCCGGTCGGCCTCGGCGGCGGCCCGGTGCCGCTCGGTGACGTCGACGAACGAGATCGCCGCGCCCAGGATCCGCCCGCCCGGATCCTCCAGCCGGTAGAAGGACAGCGACCAGGCGTGCTCGTGCTCGGGGTCGGCCGGCGGGCGGCCCACGTGGTACTGGTCGAGCAGCGGGGTGCCGGTGGTGAGCACCTGGCGCAGACAGGACACGATCGTGTCGATGTCGGGCAGCGGCAGGGTCTCCATCAGCCGACGGCCCACATGGTCCTCGGCGGGGGTGCCGTCGATCCGCTCCAGGGCCGGGTTGACCAGGAGGAAACGCAGCTCGGGGTCGACCAGGGCGATACCGATCGGGGACTGGTTGATCAGCCGCTCGCACAGCGCCAGGTCCGTCTCCACACGCTGGAGCAGTGAGTGGTCGGCCGCGATGCCCAGGGCGTACACGTCCCCGAGATCGTCCAGCAGCCGCATGTTGCGGAACTCCGTCAGCCGGGTGCTGCCGTCCTTGTGCCGCACCGGGAAGGTGCCCGCCCAGCTGCGGCCGGTCTCCAGGACCTCCGTGAACAGCTGCACCACGGCCGGCAGCTGCTCGGGGTGGATGAACAGACGGGCCGCGGGGGTGCCCAGCGCCTCGTCGGCGGTGTACCCGAAGAGCTCTTCCGCCTGCGGGGTCCAGAACACCACGCGCCCGTCCGCGTCCACGACCACCGCGGCCACGCTCAGCACGTCGAGCAGACCGGTCGGCCGGGGCGGCCCGGGGCCGTACCCGCCACTGTCGGATTCGAAGGTCTCGGCTTTCATCCCAGCTCCTCCGCCGCCGGCCGGCCGAAACCGCCGACCGTGGCCACCCCCGGGTACCACGGTTGCGACGACCGGCACCTCCATGCTCCCTCCGTGCCGACGCCTTGCCCACTTCTGGCGCCCCGCGTCGGTCACGGCACGGCACCGGGGTGCCGTGGGCCCGTGCACATCGGGCGGACTAGCAGGAACATGGTCCTGTAGAGGACGGGACCCCCAGGGACGCTGCGTGAGGACCCATGGACGCTCCGCGAGAAAAGCCCGACGCGTCCGCGTCGGCAGGACCGCGCGCCCTCTTCGACGCGTCCACCGACGCGGCGGCGGTGGTGTCCGGGCACGGTGTGGTGCTCGGCTGGACCCGGGCCGCAGAGGAACTCCTCGGGCTGCCCGCGCCACAGATCGTCGGCAGCTCCGCCGCGCGGCTGCTGGCGATTCCCGGCGACCCGCTGCGGGTCGCCGGTGTCGCCGACCGCTGCCGGGCCGGCATGGGATGGAGCGGCCGGATTCCCCTGCGGCGCTCCGACGACAGCCGTGTCGACGTCGACCTGCGGGTCTCCGCGTCGTTCCGCATCGGCGCCGACGAGTGCTTCCTGGTCTCGGCGCGCGAGCAGCACCAGGAGTGGGCGGTCGGCGAGTCCGTCCTCGACGGCTTCCTGACCCGCGCCCCGGTCGGCATGGCCGTGATGGACACCCAGCTGCGCTACATCTGGCTCAACGACACCCTGGAGCGGTTCGGCGGAGTGCCCCGTGCACAGCGGCTCGGCCGCCGGCTGAGCGAGCTGCTGCCCGGGCTCCAGGCGGACACCATCGAGGGCCTGATGCGCAAGGTCCTGGAGACCGGCGTGCCGGTCACGGACTACGAGTACGTCGGCTGGAGCTGGGCCGACCCGCGCCGCCAGCACGCCTACTCCACGTCGTTCTTCCCCCTCACCGGCCCCGACAACACGATCACCGGCGTCTGCTACATGGTCTCGGACGTCACCGAGCGGTGGAACGCCCGCCAGCTGCTGTCGCTGGTCAACGAGTCCGGGACGCGCATCGGCACCACCCTGGACGTGCTGTGGACGGCCCAGGAACTGGCCGACTTCGCCGTGCCCCGGTTCGCGGACTTCGTCGTCGTGGACCTGCTGGAACCCGTGCTCAGCAACGAAGGGCACGGAGCGTGGCTGACCGACGCGGGCCCGGCGCCCGCGAAGCCCGTGATGCGACGGGCCGGCATGAGCTCGGTGCGCGAGGGCTGCCCGGAGGCCGTGGCGCGCGTCGGGGAGCGGGTGGACTTCGTGCCGCCGCCGCACGACGCGCATCTGCTCATCGACGGCGATCCGATCCTCATCCCCGTCCTCGACCCGTCCGACGAGCTGTGGGTCACCGAACAGCCCGCACGGGCGGCCAGCATGCGCGAGTTCGGTCTGCACTCCCTGATCTCCGTGCCGATGCGGGCCCGCAACACCGCGCTCGGCCTCGCCACCTTCGTCCGGTCGCTCAACCCTGTCTCGTTCCAGCCCGACGACGTCCTCGTCGCCCAGGAGCTGGTGGCGCGGGCGGCGCTGTGCGTCGACAACGCCCGCCGCTACACCCGCGAGCACACGGCGGCGGTCACCCTCCAGCGCAGTCTGCTGCCGCAGGCCCTTTCGGGCGGTACGGCACTGGAGGTCGCGTCCTCCTATCTGCCGGCGGACCCGACGGGCGGCGTGGGCGGCGACTGGTTCGATGTGATCCCGCTGTCCGGCGCCCGGGTGGGCCTCGTCGTCGGCGACGTCGTCGGGCACGGCATCACCGCCGCGGCGACCATGGGCCGGCTGCGCACCGCCGTACAGACCCTCGCCGACATGGAGATGCCGCCCGACGAACTGCTGGCCCACCTCGACGACCTGGTGCTCCGGCTCAGCGAGGAGCGGTCCGAGGACGACGCCGAGGAGGGCCACCGGGGCACGGCCGGCTTCCTCGGCGCGACCTGTCTGTACGCCGTCTACGACCCCGTCACCAGACGCTGCACGATGGCCCGCGCCGGGCATCCGCCACCGGTCGTCGTCACCCCCGACGGGCAGGTGTCCTTCCCCGAGCCGCCGCCCGGGCCGCCGCTCGGGCTGGGCGGGATGGGGTTCGAGGCCACCGAGATCGAACTCGCCGAGGGCAGCCTGTTCGGCCTGTACACCGACGGTCTCGTCGAGGCGGCCGACCGCGACATGGAGCGCGGCATGACCCGGCTGGGCGAGCTGCTGTCCCGTCAGGGGCTCGACCTGGCCACGCTGTGCACGTCCGCGGTGCGCGAGGTCGTGCCCGCGCCGCAGCCCGACGACATCGCCCTGCTCCTGACGCGCACCCACACCCTGGACACCGAGCACGTCGTCTCCTTCGAGGTGCCCGTGGACCCGGCGGCCGTCGCCGACGTCCGCGCCCGCGCGACCCGCCAGGTGGCGGCGTGGGGGCTGGACGAACTGGCCATGACGACCGAGCTGATCGTCAGCGAGCTGGTCACCAACGCCATCCGCTACGCCGAACCGCCCATCCGGCTACGGCTGCTCCGCGACTCCCGGCTGACCTGCGAGGTCGCCGACGGCAGCAGCACCGCGCCGCGACTGCGCCACGCCCGGAGCATGGACGAGGGCGGCCGCGGCCTGTTCCTGGTGGCCCAGCTCGCCCATCGCTGGGGCGCCCGCTACACGGCCGACGGCAAGATCATCTGGGCCGAACAGGAACTCCCGCGAACGCCCTGACCCCACCACCCGCGGACAGCCCCCGCCCCCGCCTCCGCCGAGGCGCGGGCCGACCCCGGACAGCGGAGTGCCGGGCCCGGATCGACCGGGCCCGGCACTCCAGGCGGCACCAGACAGGATCAGCTGCTCCTGGTTACCACTGGTCCTTGTGCTGGTGCTTGGTGTGGGTGGGCTTTGACGGGTAGTCAGGCTTGGCGGGATGAGAGGGCTTGTCCGGGTGAGAAGGCTTCGACGGGTAGTCGGGCTTGTCGGGGTGCGAGGGCTTCGAGGGGTAGTCGGGCTTGGCCGGCTTGGCGGGATGTGCGGGCTTCGAGGGGTAGTCGGGCTTGGCGGGATGTGCGGGCTTCGACGGGTAGTCAGGCTTGGCGGGCTTGGCCGGGTGGGCGGGCTTTGACGGGTAGTCAGGCTTGGCGGGATGCGCAGGCTTTGACGGGTAGTCGGGCTTGGCGGGCTTCGCCGGGTGGGCGGGCTTCGAGGGGTAGTCGGGCTTGGCGGGGCGCGCAGGCTTTGACGGGTACTCGGGCTTCGCCGGCTTGGCCGGATAGGCCGGCTTCTCGGGGTGCGCGGGCTTGGCCGGGTAGGCCGGTTTCGACGGGTACTCGGGCTTGGCGGGCTTGGCAGGGTAGACCGGCTTCGCCGGGTACTCGGGCTTGGCGGGCTTGGCAGGGTAGACGGGCTTGGCGGGGTACTCGGGCTTCGCGGGCTTGGCCGGATGGACAGGCTTCGCCGGGTAGACCGGCTTCGCGGGGTAAGCGGGCTTGGCCGGGTATTCGGGCTTCGCGGGCTTGGCCGGGTAGACGGGCTTGGCGGGGTATTCGGGCTTGGTCGGCTTCGCCGGGTACTCCGGCTTGACCGGCTTGGCGGGGTAAGCGGGCTTGGCCGGGTATTCAGGCTTGACCGGTTTCGCGGGGTACACAGGCTTCGCGGGGTACGCCGGCTTCACCGGGTGAGCCGGGTACTCGGGCTTGACCGGCTTGGCGGGGTACTCGGGCTTCACAGGCTTGGCCGGGTACACCGGTTTGGCCGGGTGCACAGGCTTGGCGGGGTATTCCGGCTTCACAGGCTTGGCCGGGTATTCAGGCTTGACCGGTTTCGCGGGATACACAGGCTTGGCCGGATACTCAGGCTTGACCGGCTTGGCCGGATACTCGGGCTTCGCCGGGCGCACCGGGTGCACAGGCTTCGCGGGATACTCCGGCTTCACGGGATGCGCGGGCTTGGCCGGATACTCCGGCTTCACCGGATGTGCCGGCTTGGCCGGATGCGCGGGCTTCACGGGATACGCCGGCTTGTCCGGGTGCGCAGGCTTCGCGGGATACGCCGGCTTGTCCGGGTGCGCGGGCTTCGCGGGATACATCGGCTTGCCCGGACGTTCCGGCTTCACGGGGTGCATCGGCTTCCCCGGGTGCTCCGGCTTCGCCGGATACTCCGGCTTCGGGGCGTGGGCCGGATGGACCGGCTTGCTCGGGTAGTGCTGCGGGTGGGGGGACCCGTGGTCGTCGGCGTAGACGGTGCCCCCGCTCGCCAGGGCGGCTGCGGCGAGCGCGGCGGCCATGGCCGCCGGCGTCAGAACAGATCGCCATCTCGGCGATGTCGTCATCTTCCACTCTCCTCGACTTGGTTCAGGGCCTTGTGACGGCTGGTCAGCACCAAGAGCCGGACAGTGAAATGAATAGGAAATAGGGTGATATGAATAACGCTCGATAGGCGAGAAGCCACCGGATGGTGTAGCGCGCGCCCGCCAGTTGGCCCGGCGTCAAGCCGCGGGCCGGACGAGGCCGGACTCGTACGCGAACGTCACCGCCTGGACGCGAGCGCGGGCTCCGATCTTGCTGAGGATATTGCTCACATGGGTCTTCACCGTGGTAGGCGCGATGGAGAGCCGCTCGGCGATCTCGGCGTTGGACCAGCCGGAGGCCACGGCCACAAGGACGTCCCGTTCGCGCCCGGTGAGCGTGTCGAGCCCCGAGGCGCGTGACAGGGGGCGTACGGTGCGCTGTTCACGGACGGCGTCGATGAGCGCGCGGGTCAGGGTGGGGGTGACGACCGCGTCCCCGGCGGCCACGACCCGGACGGCCGAGGCGAGTTCGTCCGGGGCGGCGTCCTCCAGGAGGAACCCGTCCGCACCGGCCCGCAGGGCGGCATAGGCGTACTCCTCGGGACCGGCGGGGGTGAGCACCAGGACGCGAGGGGTGTGCGGGTCCGGTGCCGCGGGTTCGAAGGAGCGGGGGAGAAGGTCCCGCCGGGCGAGGTGCCGGACGGTGTCCAGGATGTCCGCCGCTCCGGACGCGCGGCCGGCCACCAGGACCACGTCGGGGCGGAGCGCGGCGCTCAGCCGGACCGCCTCGGCCTCGCTCGCCGCCTCGCCGACGACGTGCAGATCGGGCTCGGCGCCGAGAAGCATGCGCAGGGCGAGGCGCTGGAGAGACTGGTCGTTGACCACGAGTACGGAGACCATGTCTGTCTTCTTCCTGGTCGAGGCGGGTGGCGGCCTGCCCAGCAGAACGAAACGGTTTCGTTCACCAAAGCTAGCGTAGCTCCCGTAAAGACGGAGTAGGTACGGTCCGGCGGGCTTCGGCCACCCCGGACCGGCCCCGTCACAGCCCGAACAAGCGGGCCCCGTTGTCATGGCACACGCCGCGCAGCCAGTCGTCCCCGAGGTCCAGACGCTCCAGGGCCGCCAGCTGGTGGGCGTACGGATAGGGGATGTTCGGGAAGTCGCTGCCGAGCAGGATCCGGTCGCCGAGGTCGGCCAGGCGGGGCAGCGCCCGCCGCGGGAACGGCGCCATGCGTTCGCTGAAGTCGGTGAACGCCATGGTCGTGTCGAGGCGCACCTCGGGGTACCGCTCGGCGAGGTCGAGGAAGTCCTCGTACTCGGGCAGTCCCATGTGCGCGACGATCAGCCGCAGCCGGGGATGCCGGGCGAGGACGCGACCTATCGGCTCGGGCCCGGTGTACTTGCCCGGCATGGGCCCCGAGCCGCAGTGGATCACGACGGGTGTCGCGGCCTCGGCCAGCAGGCCCCAGGCGGCGTCGAGGGCCTCGTCGGCCGGGTCGTACGCGCCGACCTGCACATGCGCCTTGAAGACCCGTGTGCCCGCCTCGATCGCCTCGCGGACGTAGGACTCGACTCCCGGCTCCGGGAACAGGGTCGAGGTGTGCAGACAGTCCGGGGTGCGGCGGGCGAAGTCGACGGCCCAGCCGTTGAGCCACTCGGCCATGTCCGCCTTGTGCGGGTAGAGCATCGATGTGAAGGCGCGCACGCCCAGGTCCCGGATCACGGCGACCCGCTCGGCCTCCTCCGCGCGGTAGGTGATCGGCCACTCCACCCCGCCGGTCAGCGGGCCGAGCGAGTCGAAGTAGCCCCAGACCTTGTGCAGCACACGCTCGGGCATGAAGTGGGTGTGCACATCGACGAGCCCCGGCAGTCCGAGCCGCCGCCAGAACCGCCGTACCTCAACCGCCTCGTCAGCCGTGCTCATGCAGCACCTCTCGCACTCGGGTCGCGTTCCGTCGTCGATTCTCGCGCGAAGATTCCGAGCGCGGAGATCCGTCGGCGTCCCGGTGCCGAATCAAGAGCATGGGTGGTTCTGGCCACGGCCCGCGCCGTCCGCGCTCGGTAGCGGTCCGAAACCGGTGTGCGACGCGAGCAGACCAGTGCCGGTCGGTATTTTCTCGGCACCTTCCCAGGAGCTGACATGGTGGACAAGCCGGTGGAAACGTTGCCCTCCGCACGGGAGGAATCCACGGCCCTCCTGGAAGGGGATGGCGAACCGGTCGTGGTCGAGAGAACCCTCGCCGCCGTGCTGGCATCGGTCGTGCGGACCGAGCAGGTGCCCGTCGACAGCCATTTCTTCGACGACCTGGGCGCCGACTCGCTGGTGATGGCGCACTTCTGCGCGCGAGTCAGGAAGCGCGCGGATCTGCCGTCGGTGTCGATGAAGGACGTCTACCGGCACCCGACGATCAGGAGCCTCGCGACCGCCCTCTCGGACGAGCCGCCCGTTCCACCGGCGGAACCGGTGGCCGTGGCCCCGGCGGCGGAGTCGTTCACGGCTCGGCCGGCCCCGGCCGGCAGGCGGCAGTACGTCCTGTGCGGCGCCCTCCAACTCCTGGCCTTCCTCGGGTACTTCTACGCCATCGCCTTCGGCGCCGCCGTGGGATACGAGTGGATCTCCGCCGGATCAGGTGTGTTCGACACCTACCTGCGGTCGGTCGTCTTCGGCGGTGTGGCCTTCGTGGGCCTGTGCGCCCTTCCCGTCCTCGCGAAGTGGACGCTCGTCGGCCGGTGGAAGCCTCGGCACATCCCCGTCTGGAGCCTGTCGTACGTCCGCTTCTGGATCGTGAAGACGCTGGTCCGGTCGGACCCTCTGGTGCTGTTCAGCGGTTCGCCGCTCTATCTGATCTACCTCAGGGCGCTGGGCGCGAAGGTCGGGCGGGGGGCCGTGGTCCTCTCGCGGCAGGTGCCCGTGTGCACCGACCTGCTGACCATCGGTGACGGCACGGTCATCCGCAAGGACTCGCTCTTCGCGTGTTACCGGGCCCATGCCTCGGTGATTCAGACCGGGCCCGTCACCCTCGGCAAGAACGTCCTGGTCAGCGAGGCCACGGTGCTCGACATCGACACCTCGATGGGTGACGGGGCCCAGCTCGGGCACGCCTCCTCGCTGCACCGTGGGCAGGCGGTGCCCGACGGCGAGCACTGGCACGGGTCCCCGGCACAGCGGACCGACGTGGACTACCAGGTGGTGGGACCGGCCCGCTGCGGCGCGGTGCGCAGAGCCGCCCACAGCGTCGTGCAACTGCTGCTCGCGCTGGCCGTGTACGCACCGCTGGCGGTCGGCGGCCTGGTCGCGCTGCTCGTCGAGGTCCCGCAGCTCAGCACCGCCCTGGAGCCCGGACCCGCGGTCCTCGGCGAGGGGACGTTCTACCTCGAGTCCCTGGTGATCTCCTTCGTCCTCGTCTTCGGCGCCGTGCCCGCCGGTCTCCTCGTCCTGACCGCGGTTCCCCGGCTGCTCGGCCTGACCCTCACGCCGGGCCGGACCTACCGGCTGTACGGCTTCCACTTCGAGGTGCACCGGACGATCGCGCTCCTGACCAACTGGAAGTTCCTCAAGCGCCTGTTCGGGGACAGCTCCGCCATCGTCCACTACCTGAGGGGCCTCGGATACGACCTCTCCCACGTCGAGCAGACCGGGTCGAACTTCGGCACGGAGATGAAGCACGAGACGCCGTATCTGAGCTCCGTCGGGCGCGGGACGATGATCGCGGACGGCCTGTCGATCATGAACGCCGACTTCTCCAGCACCGCGTTCCGTGTGTCCCGGGTGTCGATCGGGCCGCGCAACTTCCTCGGGAACCGGATCGCGTACCCCACGCGGGGCAGAACCGGCGACAACTGCCTCCTCGCGACCAAGGTGATGGTCCCGGTCGACGGCGAGATCCGCGAGGGCGTCGGGCTGCTGGGTTCGCCCAGCTTCGAGATACCTCGTTCGGTCCTGCGCGACAGCAGCTTCGACCGGTTCAAGCGCCCGGAAGAGCTGCGCCGCGGACTGGCCGCCAAGACCAGGCACAACGTCGCAACCATGGTGTGGTACCTGCTGTCGCGCTGGATCTACGTCTTCGCCCTCGCCGTGCTCGTCACAGCGGCCGCGGAGCTGTACGGACCGCTCGGTGTGACGGGGCTGGTGCTGGCCGACCTCCTCGTCCTGCTCCTCACCACCGCGTACTTCGTGCTGGTCGAACGCGTCGTCACAGCGCTCCGTCCCCTCAGGCCGCTCTTCTGCTCGATCTACACCCCGGACTTCTGGCAGCACGAGCGCTACTGGAAGGTGCCCTCGGAGACGTATCTGAGGCTCTTCAACGGCACCCCGTTCAAGAACCTGATCTGGCGGGCGCTGGGGGTGCGGATCGGCCGCATGGTCTTCGACGACGGCTGCCATCTGACGGAACGTGCCATGGCCGCCCTCGGGGACCGCTGCACGCTCAACTCGGGGAGCGTGGTCCAGTGCCACTCCCAGGAGGACGGCGCCTTCAAGTCCGACCGGATCACGATCGGCTCGGGATGCACTCTCGGGGTCGGCGCCTTCGTCCACTACGGCGTGACGGTGGGCGACGGCGCGGTGCTCGGCCCCGACTCCTTCCTGATGAAGGGGGAGGTGGTCCCGCGGAACGCCTGGTGGGCCGGAAATCCGGCAAGGCCGATCCGTTCGCACGGCGAGGACGAGAGGAGGTCGGCCCCATGCCAGTCATGACGACGTCCGCGACGGCCGGCCGGGAGTTCTGGCAGAGCGTGCTCAGCACCGGCGGCGTCACCACGATCCCCCGGTGGACACAGGACCCGGCGATCCGCGTCGCCGAGCACGGGACGACGCTTCCCGGGGAACTGCTGGACGCGTTGCGCCACCTCGCGGACGAGTTGGCGGTACCCCTGCGCTCGGTGTTGCTGGCCGCCCACGCCAAGGTGCTCGCCGCCCTGTCCGGCGAGCACGAGGTCACGACCGGATACGTCGCCGTACCGGCCGGGCCACCGCTGCCCTGCCGCCTGACCGTCGCCCCCGACTCGTGGCGGACGCTGGTGCTCCACACCCACCGGGCCGCATCGGAGCTGCTGCGGCACAAGGACTTCCCCGTCGACGGACTCCGGCACGAGCTGGGCCTGCCCGGACCGTCCGGCGAGGCCGAATTCGATCCGCACGGCGCCGGAGGGGAGCTCGCCGGGACTGTCGTGCTGCGCGTGGAGCTCCCGCGCGGCGGCGACCGGAGCACGCTGCGGCTGCGGTACCGGACCGACGCGCTGGACGCGGCCGCCGCCGCGAGGATCGCGGGATACCACCTCACCGCACTCACGCTGCTCGCCGCCGACCCGGACGCCGCGCACGAACGGCAGAGCCTGCTCTCCGCCGAGGAGCGCCGCTTCCAGCTCGAAGGGCTCGCGGGACCCCGCCGGGAGCTGCCCGACCGCCGCGTCCACGAGCTGTTCGAACAACGGGTCAGGGCACACCCGGACGCCACAGCGGCCGTATGCGGCGAGCGGCGGTGGACGTACCGGGAACTCAACTCGCGGGCCAACCGGTTGGCGCGGGCCCTGCTGGCCCGGGGGCTGCGCCGGGAAGGTGTCGTGGCGGTGGTCATGGAGCGGAACCTGGACTGGGCGGCCGCCGTCCTCGCGGTCTTCAAGGCCGGCGGGGTGTACCTGCCCGTCGAGCCGCACTTCCCGGCCGAGCGCGTCACGACCATGCTCTCCCGCGCCGGGTGCCGGCTCGTGCTGACCGAGCCGGGCAGCACCACGACGCTCGACCGGGCCCTGGACGCGCTGCCCGCGGTCCGGGCGCTCTCCGTCGACGCGGCCTGCGCGGAAGGCCACCCGGACACCGACCCACGCGTCGGCGTCGCGTCGGACCAACTCGCCTACATCTACTTCACGTCCGGCTCCACCGGCGAGCCCAAGGGCGCCATGTGCGAGCACGCGGGCATGCTCAACCACCTCTACGCCAAGATCGACGACCTCGGGATCGGCGAGGGCCGGACCGTCGCCCAGACCGCACCCCAGTGCTTCGACATCTCGCTGTGGCAACTGACGGCCGCGCTCCTGGCCGGCGGGCGGACCCTGATCGTCGAGCAGGAGGCGATCCTGGACGTCCCGCGGTTCGTCGAGACGATCACCCGCGGAGGGGTCGACGTGCTCCAGGTCGTGCCGTCGTACCTCGACGCCGTCGTGTCCTACCTGGAGCGCCGGCCGCGCGCACTGCCGGCCCTGCGGTGCGTGTCGGTCACCGGCGAGGCGCTGAAGAAGGAGCTCGTACAGCGCTGGTTCGCGGTCGCGCCCGACATCAGGCTGGTCAACGCGTACGGGCTGACCGAGACGTCGGACGACACCCATCACGAGGTGATGGACCGGGCGCCGGACGGCGAACGGGTCCCGCTCGGCCCGCCCATCGCCAACGTGCACGCCTACGTCGTGGACGAGCACCTGTCACCGGTGCCGCTCGGCGCCCCCGGTGCGATCGTCTTCGCCGGGGTCTGCGTCGGCCGCGGCTATGTCAACGACCCCGAGCGCACCCGGCAGTCCTTCATGGCGGATCCGCACCACGCGGGCCTGCGGCTCTACCGCAGCGGCGACTACGGCCGCTGGGTGCCCGGGGGCAAGCTGGAGTTCCTCGGCCGCCAGGACGACCAGGTCAAGATCCGTGGATTCCGGATCGAGCTCGGAGAGGTCGAGAGCGCCCTGCTACGGGCACCCGGGGTCCGCGACGGAGCCGTGGTCGCCGTCGAGGGGGCCGGGCAGGGCGGGCGCCTGGTGGCCTTCTACCGGGCCGAGGGCCCGCCGGCGGACGACGTCCTGAGGGACCGGCTGAGCCGGTCGCTGCCCGCCTACATGGTCCCCTCGGAGTTCCACCGGCGGCAGAGCCTGCCGGTGACCGCGAACGGCAAGGTCGACCGGAAGGCACTGACCGCGCTCGCCGCGCGGCTCGGCGCGGTGGCCCCGGACGCCGGATCCGACGGCACGGCCGAGAAGGGCGGCGACCCACCCCGCACACCGACCGAGCTGCGACTGGCCGGCCTGTGGGCCCAGGTGCTCGACGTACCGCAGGACACGATCCGCCGGCCCGACCACTTCTTCGACCGTGGCGGCACCTCGCTCGCGGCGGTGCGGCTCGCGATCGCCCTGGACCGTGCGGTGGACATCAAGGACATCGTTCGCCACCCCGTCCTGGCCGACCTGGCCCGCCTCCTCGACGACGGGTCACCGGCCGCCGCGCCCCCGGCATCCACGGCCGCCGTCGGCCCCGGACCACCGACCTCCTCCTGAACCGCGACCGAAAGGAGACCGAGATGCCGTCCTCGCTGCCCCTGTCGACACCCGGCGTCGAACTGGAGCCCGGCAAACCGCCGATCCTCCGGGCCGACTCCACCGGCGACGCGGCGAGTTGG
This sequence comes from Streptomyces coerulescens, assembly GCF_042657965.1. NCBI lineage: Bacteria > Bacillati > Actinomycetota > Actinomycetes > Kitasatosporales > Streptomycetaceae > Streptomyces > Streptomyces coerulescens. Next base: position 925,512 of record NZ_JBHSKM010000002.1, on the reverse strand, counting down.
GCCGCCGAGCACCGGGACGCGGTGCGCGCTCTCGTCGCCGAGCACGGTTCGGTCCTGGTCCGCGGCCTCGGGCCCGCCGACCGGGACGAGACCGTGTCCGTCCTCCGGCGGCTGTCCTCCGGTCCGATGACCGAGAGGGAGGCCTTCGCGCCCCGGCGGGCCCACTCCGACGGCATCTACTCCTCGTCGAAGTGGCCGCCGCACCAGCCGATGTGTATGCACCATGAACTCAGTTACGCCCTGGAGTTCCCCGGCCTCATGCTGTTCGCCTGCCTCACCGCGCCCGCCGTCGGCGGGCGGACCGCGCTGGCCGACGCGCCCACCGTGCTGGGCGCGCTGCCCACCGATCTCGTCGCACGGTTCCTGAGAGAGGGCTGGCTGCTCACCCGCAGCTACAACGACGAGATCGGGGCGTCCTTGGCCGACGCCTTCGGCAGCGACGACCGCGGCGTGATCGAGAGCTACTGCCGCGCGGCCGCGATCGCCTTCGAGTGGCAGCCCGACGGCGGACTGCGGACCCGGCAGCGCCGCAGCGCCGTGGTCCGGCACCCGGTCTCCGGCCGGCGCTGCTGGTTCAACCAGATCGCGTTCCTCAACGAGTGGACCCTGGCCCCCGAGATCCATGAGTACCTGGTGGACGTCTACGGCGCCGACGGGCTGCCGTTCAACACCCGCTACGGGGACGGCGCACCGATCGACGAGGACACCGTTCACCTGCTCAACGAGGTCTATCAGTCCCACACCGTGAGCGAGCCATGGCAGGACGGCGACGTGATGCTCGTCGACAACGTCCGCACCGCCCACAGCAGGGAGCCGTACGAGGGGCCGCGCGAGGTGCTCGTCGCGATGTCGGACGCGGTGCGCCTGGCCGACTGCTCACCGACCGTGGAGGTGATCACCGCATGACCGCCACTCCTTCCACCACCTGGGAGCCCGCCCTGTCCGGGCCGGTCACCGTGCCACCGTTCGCGGTCGTGTCCGGCGGCCAGGTCCAGCAGGCGCTGCGGGGGCGCGAGAAGCAGATCGTGGAGGTGGTCGAGGACACCTACCGGCTGCACAGTGCCGGCGCTTCGGTGAACCCCCCGTCCCACTTCCTGCGCTTCCCCGACCGCCCGTCGTCCCGGATCATCGCCCTGCCCGCCTCGATCGGCGGGGAGGCAGGGGTGGACGGCCTGAAGTGGATCTCCAGCTGTCCGCAGAACGTGACGGCTGGCATCCCGAGGGCCTCGGCGGTGCTCATCCTCAACGACCGCCGCACCGGCTACCCCTTCGCCTGCATGGAAGCCTCGATCATCAGCGCCACGAGGACGGCGGCGTCGGCGGTCCTGGCGGCGGACACGCTCAGCCGCGACCGACGGCGCCCGACACGCGTCGGCTTCGTCGGGACCGGCCTCATCGCCCGCTACATCCACGACTTCCTGGCCGGTACCGGCTGGTCGTTCGACGCCATCGGCCTGCACGACGTGTCCGCCGACAGCGCGGCCGGCTTCCGCTGCTACCTGGAGCAGTCCGGCGCCACCGGCTGGATCGCCGTGCACGACAGCGCCGAGGAATTGATCCGCCGGAGCGACCTGGTCGTCTTCGCCACGGTCGCCGCCCGGCCGCACGTCAGCGAGCCGTCGTGGTTCGCCCACCGTCCGCTCGTGCTGCATGTGTCACTGCGCGACCTGGCTCCGGAGATCGTGCTCGCCTCGGACAACATCGTCGACGACGTCGAGCACTGTCTGAGGGCGGAGACCTCGGTCCACCTGGCCGAACGGCTCACGGGCAACCGCGACTTCCTGACGGGCACGCTGGCCGACGTCATGGCCGCACGCGTCGCCCCGTCGCCGGACCGGACCGTGGTGTTCTCGCCCTTCGGCCTCGGAGTGCTCGATCTGGCGGTCGGCAAATACGTCTACGACGAGGTGGCCGCCTCCGGGGAGCTGCACGTCGTCGACGACTTCTTCCATGAGCTGCGCCGGTACGGATGAACACCCTCCGGCCGGCCGCATTCGATCCGCGGAGGCCATCGTGTCAGTCATATCCGCCCCCTACACCTTCAACGAGGAGGATCTCTACGTCGACCTCCGCCCGATACTCGGGCGCGGGCTCTACCTGAAGTGCGAGGGCTTCAACTTCGCCGGCTCGATCAAGCTGAAGCCCGCGACCGAGATGGTGGAGGCCGCCGAACGGGCAGGGGTCCTCACCCCGCGGTCGGTGCTGCTGGAGTCCTCGTCGGGGAACATGGGCGTGGCACTCAGCATGATCGCGGCGAGCAAGGGCTACCGGTTCCGGTGCGTGACGGACTCCCGCTGCAACCTGTCGACCAGACTGGTGATGAAGGCCCTGGGCGCCCAGGTGCACGTGATCACCGAGCCGAGCGCCGAAGGCGGCTTCCTGCGTGCGCGGATCGACTACGTCCGCGCACTGTGCGCCCTCGACGACCGGTACGTGTGGCTCAGCCAGTACACCAACCCCGAGAACTGGCGAGCGCACTACCTCAGGACCGGGCCCGCCATCGCCCGCTCCTTCCCGAAGCTGGACGTGCTGTTCGTCGGCGCCGGCACCACCGGGACCCTGATGGGCTGCGCCCGCTACTTCCGGCACTGGCACCGGCGGGTCCGCATCGTCGCCGTCGACAGCGTCGGCTCCGTGACCTTCGGCGGTGCCCCGGGCCGCCGTATGCTCCCCGGACTGGGCATGAGCGTCAGCCCGCCACTGCTCGACACGTCCTTCGTCGACGACGCGGTGCATGTCGAGGAGGCGGACACCATCCGCGCCTGCCACCACCTGGCCCGCCGCGGCTTCCTCTTCGGCGGCTCCACCGGCACCGTCGTCAGCGGCGCGATGCGCTGGCTGGCCGCCCATGACTCGGCCGGACTCACCGCGGTCGCCATCGCCCCGGACCTGGGCGAGCGCTACCTGGAGACCGTCTACCAGGCCAACTGGGTGGAGGCCCTCTACGGCGAGGACGTGCTCCGCCCCGGCGACCCGGCCGCCGATTCCGCACCACCGGTGCGCGAGGCCGAGTCCGCCCCACTCCGGGATGCGGGCGACGGCCGGGCCTCGGACACTGTGGGGGAGGGCGCATGACTCCCGGCACGGCGCATCGAGGCACACACAGGTGGGAGAGGCTGTGGCGAAGCGGCAGGCCTCCGAGGCCCGGCACATCGGTGCAGCCGAGACGGATCGTCTGCTGGTCTCCGTCGCCGCCGGCAGCCAGGACGCCTTCAGCCGCCTCTACGACGTGGCCGCCGGCCCGATCTACGGCATCGCGTGCCGAGTCCTCCAGGATCCGGGACATGCCGAGGAGGTCGCCCAGGAAGTCATGCTCGAGGTCTGGCAGAGCGCCCCCCGCTACCGGCCCGAGAACGGGCATGCCATGACCTGGATGATGACCATCGCCCACCATCGTGCCGTGGACAGCGTCCGCACCCTGCAACGCTCCGCGGAACGCGAGCGCGCCGTGTCCCAGCAGGAAACGGCTCTCGCCCATGACGACGTCGTGGAGACGGTGGAGTCGCTCAGGGAACGCGAACAGGTCCGCTCCTGTTTGAAGGAGCTCTCCGCCGAGCTGCGGCAACCGGTGGTGCTCGCCTACTACCAGGGCCTGACCCAGACCGAGATCGCCGCGGCGCTGGCCCTGCCGCTCGGCACCGTCAAGGGCCGCCTGCGCAGGGCACTGACCCACCTGCGGCACTGCCTGGGAGCTCCCCCGTGATCGCCGCCGACGCACACGACCTCGCGGGTGCCTTCGCGGTGGACGCCCTCACCCGCGAGGAGCGCGAGGCGTTCCTGCGGCACGCGGCCGACTGTGCCGACTGCGCGCACGAGGTCGCCCAACATCAGCAGACCGCTACCTGGCTCGCTCTGGCGGCGGCCCGCACCCCTCCGCCGGATCTGAAGGACCGCGTCCTCGCCGAGGTGGCCCGGACCCCCCAGCTCCGCGCGACGCTCCCCGGTCGGGAAGGCGTGCACCGGGGCCGGCGGTTCACGCCCCGGCTGCTGAATCTCGCGCTGGCCGCCTGTCTGGCCGCGGCCGCCGCGTTCGGTGGTCTGGCGGCCTGGCAGCACCAGGAAGCGCAGCAGGCACGCCAGGAGGCCAGCAGCCGGACCGCGGACTTCGCCCGGCTCCTGGCGGCCCCCGACACCTCTTTCGTCAGACAGGACGTGTCCTACGGCGGCTCCGGCACCGTCGCGGTATCACGCCGGCTGGACCAGGCGGCCTACTTCTGCGAGGACCTGGCCCCGCTGCCCCCGGACAGGACCTACCAGTTGTGGTACATCGCCCCCGGGAACCAGGTCCGCTCCGCCGGGCTCCTCCCCGCCAGAACCGCCCTCCAGGCCGTGTCCCTTCCCCCGCCAGGCGCCGCCGCCTCACTCGCCATCACCGTCGAACCGGGCAAAGGCTCCGCCGAACCCAGCAGCAAGCCCCTCGCCACCTGGCCCCTCCCCGCGGCCTGACCGCGGACTCAGAGAGGAGGCGAAGAGCGAGAGGGTCATCGCCCCGGCGGGCAGCGAACCGGCGACCACGAAGATGGTCGCGGACACCACCAGTGCCCAGCCGCTGATGAAGCCCAGGAAGGGGTGGAGCGTGCGCCCCACCCACGAGTAACTGGCCCCCGCGTTCACGTCGATCCGGCCGAGGTAGCTGAACGCGAGCGCAATACCCAGCATGGGTATCGCGCAGTGCAGCAGGGCGGCGGGGCCGGCCAGGCCCACCGTGCCGAGCAGAACTGCGCTGGTCGCGGCCAGCGAATGTCGGGGCGCTGCCGGCGACCGCCATCACGACGGTGTCGAACGTACCGAGAGCGTTGGCCTGAAGCCCTCTGCCCTTGTGGTTGCTCACGGATCCGCTGCTTTCCGGCACGCACGATACGGGGGATTCACTCCCTGCTACGCAGCCGGTCCAGGAGGGTTCTCACGCGGCGGCCCGTTGCGCAACCGTGACGTCCGCGAACGGATCCGTCGCCCAGCGTTAGGCTGTGCGTGTGCCCCGACCTGCCAATCCCCTCGTCCGCGAGAGGCTCCTCGACGCCGGACTGACCCTTTTCCACGCTCGCGGCATCAACGCGGTGGGCATCAAGGAGATCACGGACGCGGCCGGTGTTCCGAAGGGATCGTTCTACAGCTACTACGACAGCAAGAACGCCTTCGTGGCTGCGGTCCTCGACCACTGCTGGTCCAGAGTCATCCGTGATCACGGCTTCCTCCTCACCGACACGTCGACCCCGGGGGTGAGCCGCCTCGTGGGATTCTTCGAGGCCCTGACCCAGGACCACGCCGAGCGGGGATTCGAGCTCGGGTGTCTCCTCGGCAATCTCGCTCTCGAACTGACCGAGGACAACGGGGAAGCGCGGCATCGGCTGGTGGACATCATGGACGAGTGGTCGGCGCTCATCGGTGCGTGTCTGGCACGGACAGGAAGTGCGGTTGACGTCACCGACGCCATCGCGCCGACGGAACTGGCATCGATGATCATCGAGTCCTGGGAGGGAGCTGTGATGCGCGGCCGCGTCGACCGGAGCCGCGTTCCGTTCGACCGCTTCCTTGCCGTGTCGCTGCCCCGTCTGCTGGACGCGGCCCGGGTGGATGTCTAGCGTCCAACGCTTCCCGAAGTTGCGGAGAACCCGTCATTGTGGCGCCGCGTAGTAAGGGGTGAAACGACAGCGACCCTGTCGCGAGCCCAATGCGGAAGGAACCACACATGGCTGTTCGAGAAGGATGGGGGCAGCCCGTGCCTTCGAACGCAGGGGATGCCGAGCCGGCTATCACCGTGACAGGCGGGAGTTCTTCATCGGTATGAATGAACTCCTTGGGACGTCAAGGCTCGGCGCAGGGCGTTCAGTGCGTGGCTGGTGCGGGACTTCACTGTGCCGATCGGCAGGGCCAGTGCTGCCGCGGTGTCCTCGATGCTCTGATCGAGGTAGTACCGGTAGACCAACACCTCACGGTGGAACGGCGGCAGCTCGGCCATCGCCTGTTTCAGTACGTGCGCGGTCAGTGAGGTCTCGGCGGGGTCGAACACCACGTCGATCTCAGGGGCCTGCGGGGACACCTCGACAGGGCGCGCACGACGGGACCGGAGTGAGTCGATGGCCAGCCGTCGAACGACGGTGAAGAGCCACGGACGAGCCAGGCCATGTGTGGAGACCAGCCGGTCCGCATGCCGCCAGGCCCGCAGAAGTGCCTCCTGGACAAGGTCCTCCGCGCTGTGGGTGTCGCCCAGGGTGAGCTTGGTGGCGAAGCGCAGCAGGTGGACCTCCTCGGCCGCACTGATCGCTTGCATGAAGGCGCGGCCCTTGTGCGCGACCGCCTTCCCGGAGGTTGCTGAGTGGTGCGTGGTACTGCGGTATGAGGCAGCGGCTTCGTCAGGGATCTCGCCCTTCTTGGCGGCGACCGAGGACGATGTGGTGTGCATGAGGGATCTACCGGGCCTTTCGGTGCACGCCGAGACCTGAACGGCCGCGACGACGCACGGGTGGCGACTGGAACGTCCCCGGAAATGGGGCACCACGCCGGGAGGCCCCCGAGAACGTCTCGCATGCTGTGGGTCCGCGATGGAAGGCGCATCGCTTTCTGATAGTCAGTCAGTTCTGATGCGCACCCGCTCGAGTCGGCGTTGACAAACGGCGCATCCCTCCACCACCATTCCACTACTCGATTAGTGGAATGGTGGTGATGATCTTGGAGTTCCGCATCGACAGGCGGAGCGGGATCCCCGCCTTCCAGCAGATCGTCCAGCAGACCAAGCAGGCCCTTCGGCTCAACATCCTGGTGCCGGGTGACCGCCTGCCGACCGCCAAGGAAGTCTCCGAGACATGCGCGGTCAACCCGAACACCACGCTCAAGGCGTACCGGGAGCTGGAACGCGAGGGCCTGGTGGAACCACGGCCTGGCCTGGGCACCTTCGTCACCCGGACGCTGGCCCGCCCCCAGGCCGGCACGGATTCCCCGCTGTATGACGAGTTGCTGGCGTGGATGGAGCGGGCACGCGAGGCGGGCCTGGAGCGGGAGGACGTGGCCGCACTGGTCGCGTCGGCCACAGAGCAGCAGTACGACGGAACGATGGCTGAGGCAAGGAGCGTAGATGAGTAACGGTAGGTACGCCGATCCGCCGGCGTTGGAAGCGGTCGCGCTGGGCAAGCGGTACCGGCGGGGTTGGGCTCTGCGGGACTGCTCGTTCCGGCTGCCGGCCGGGCGGATCTGCGGGCTGGTCGGGCCCAACGGGGCCGGCAAGACCACCTTGTTGGGGATCGCTACGAACGTGCTGAGGCCGACGGAGGGCACGCTGAGTGTGTTCGGCGTGGACCCGGGGTCGGCGGAAGCAGGCCTGCGTACCGCATTTCTGGCCCAGGAGAAGCCCCTGTTCCGGCGCTTCACGGTCGCGGAAAACCTGCGCCTGGGACGGGAGTTGAACGCGGGCTGGGACCAGGGCGCCGCCGAGGCCATCGTCCGCGCGGGCAACGTCCCCCTGGACGCCAAGGTCGGTACCCTCTCCGGCGGTCAGCGCACCCGCGTCGCCTTCGCCCTGGCCTTCGGCAAGCGTCCCGACCTGATGCTGCTCGACGAGCCGATGTCCGACCTCGACCCGGTCGTACGCCACGAACTCATGGGCACGCTCATGGCCGAGGCCGCCGAGCGCGGCACCACCGTGCTGATGTCCACGCATGTCCTGGCCGAACTGGAGAACGTCTGCGACTACCTCGTCGCCGTCACGGAGGGCGGTTTGCGTCTCGCCGGTGACGTGGACGAACTGCTGTACGCCCACACCCGGGTGACCGGCGCCCGCGACGGGGAGGGCCTGCCCGCGGGTCTCGAACACCACACCGTCATTGAATTCCGCACCAGCGGGCGGCAGTTCATCGCGCTCATACGTCCCGAGGGACCGGTCGTCGGGCCTTGGGACACCGACAGCCCGAGCATGGAAGAGCTCCTGCTCGCGTATCTGCGCTCATCCGGGGCGCCACCCTTGATCACCCCCACCGCCGAGGTCCGGACCGGCACGCGGGCGGTGGCGGCATGAGCACTCTCACCGGCACCCCGACCACAACCCCCGCCGACCAGACCCGGCGCCCCCGGCTCAGCGGCATGACCTGGCTCGTCTGGCGCCAGCACCGGGCCACCTACTGGACCTTGCTGGGCGCCGCCGTACTGCTGGCGGCGTGGATCACGTACCAGCACACACAGATGATGGAATTCCTGCACGCGAGCGGCTGGCCCGGCAAGGACATCAACAGCCTTGGCCCGAAGTTCGATCCGTATGCCCAGGCGTTCCAGCGCGTCTCCTTCGTCCTGGCCGTGATCCCCATCGTGCTCGGCGTCTTCGTGGGAGCCCCGCTGCTCGCGGGCGATCTGGAACACGGGACCGCCAAGCTCGTCGCCACCCAGTCCGGGGGCCGCGCCCGCTGGCTGGCCACCAAGCTCGGTGTGACCGCGCTGGTCGTCGTGGCGACCACGGCGGCGCTGTCCTTCACCTTCGGCCGGTGGTGGAACCCGGTAAGGGCCCAGAACACGGTCGCCTTCTGGGCCGAGGGCAGCGCCTTCGACAACACGGGCCCCGTACCTGTCGCGCTGAGCCTCTTCACCGGGGTCGGCGGCGTGGCGATCGGCCTCGTGCTCCGCCGCACCCTGGCCGCCATGGTGGTCACCTTCGGATTCGCCCTCTGCGTCCAGCTCGTCTGGGCCTACTTCCGGCTGAGCCTCGGCGACGTGGTCACCGTCACCACCGACAAAGGCGTCGTCGCGGAGAACTCGTTCCCGACACTGCCCGACGCCGCCTACCAGCTCGACAGCTCCTACATCACCGGCAGCGGCGACCTCCTCGGCTGGAGCACCTGCCGTTCGGAGCAGACCGAGCAGGCGCAAGAGCTCTGCCTGAAGCAGGCCGACGTCGTCGGCTGGTCGGTGGACTACCTCCCGATCTCCCAGATGTCCGGAATGCAGTGGCTGGGCGCGTCGATCCTGCTGGCCCTGACGGTCGCCGTGACGGTGTTCCTGTTCGGCTGGGGACGCAAGCGCCTCGTGTGACGGCCCCCAGGTTCTGCCGCGCTCCTTCGCCCGGGGCCTGGACCGAGACCGGAACGCAGTGATCGCCGCTGCCGCGAGCGGGTGGCGAAGAGCGCTTCTACGAGATGCTTCAGGTCCATGGCACCACCCTCAGGCCCTGCTCCACGAGCGGTTCGGAGACGGCATCATGTCCGCCTCGGTGGCATGACACGGAGCGGGCTGATGCGCGGGCGAGGTCGTCGGCGAGCCGCCACTCGACGAGCCGCGGCGGGCCCGCGACCTGGCGGAGAGGAAATGGTCGTGCTCCTCGCCCGTGCTGCCGTCGGCACAGCGCGGAACCAGATCGCGGAACCGTAAGCGGGCTTCGCTGCGGCTCGCCGGTCGGTGCGGCTCAGCAGGCCGATCGGCTTCCCTGGGCTATGGACGCGAGAAGGGCGGCGAGTTCCGCGGGCATCGACAGGAACGGCGAGTGGCCGCTTTTCAGGCGGTGCACGTCTTTTGCTCGGGCCGCGAGTGTCTCCTGTACCTGGAGCGGCAGAGCCTTGTCCTGGTCGCAGATGATGTAGGTGGAGGGAACGGCCGGCCAGCCCGCTTTCGTCACCCGCTCGCTGAACGACCTCACACTCTGTGGTACGAGCTTCCTGACCGATCGCGCGGCCTGCTCCTCGGACAGATCACCGTAGAGTGCCTCTGCACTGTTCTCCATGGGCTGGACGACGCCGATCGGATGCTTCGGTTCTGTGGCGCCATGGAACCCGTACAGGCTTTCGCCGACGTCCAGTTGGTAGGCCGCCAGGTAGACAGCATGCTTGACGTTGGGCGCGTCGGCGATGGCTTGCGTGACCGGGATACCGCCGTAGGAATGACCGACGACCACCACGGGACCTTCGATGTCTTGAAGGGCTTCTCGGACGACCCGCGCATCCGTATGCATGCCGGCGAGCGGTTCTGTGTCCCCGGCGCTGGGCAGAGCGACCGTTCGAGTCGCCCAACTGTGGGAAAGGAGGGCGGACTCCAGCTCTTCCCAGCACCATGGACCGTGCCAGGCACCATGTACCAGGAGGATGGTGGGACGGGATCCTTCGGTGGTGGCCAAGTCGATTCTCCTCAGTGGATCGGAAACCAGTGCGTTGAAGGGTGGGCAGGCAAGGTCGCGAGTCTGCTCGTGGGAAGCAGTCTGCGCACGCGCAGTGGCGGAGCAGCCGCACCGTGAGACGCCAAGGGCTCGGAGCAGTTGACGGAATGGCACGGCAGTCCCGCACCGTCCGCCGTTGTGTACTACGGCCCCCGGTCGGCCGGGGTTCTGCGGGCTGCGCTCCAGTGCCGCCGCCACACCTGGGCACCGCGCTGACCCGGTCCAGGTGACCGGGAATGCCGGCAGCGCTGCGGTACCGGGAGCAAGCAACTGAGAACCCGACTGCGGAACAGGTCGTAGTGCAGGGCGTACCTCGGAGAGCAGTACGGGAGAGCTCTGTTGCCAGTCACCTTGAAGTACGAGCGCACCGACCGGAGATCACATGCACAACGACGACAAGGCCGTGTTGTGGGCCGGGGAGTCCCTGTATCTGCAGTCCCTCGTCTCGCCCGATGGCAGATACGCTTTGCGGCATCGCCCTGACGGAACGGTGGTGTTGCGGGACAACTGCGCGGGCCGGGACGTCTGGCACATCGGCACCCCGGTCTCGGCGCCGGGGCGGCTCACCCTTCTCCTTGAGGGCTGTCTGGTGCTGGAAGGACCCTCGGGGACTCCTGTCTGGTCCTCGGGACATGGCGATCGCCGGGTGGTCGCCGCGATGGTCAGGGACGACGGACGTCTGGTCCTGGTGGACCCGGACGGTCACTCCCGCTGGAGCAGAGACCCGCTGAGCGCGGAGGAGCTGGCCGCCCATCGGCCGGCGAGCGGTGACCGGCTCCAGCGGGGCGAGGTTCTGGCGGACGCGATTGTGTCTCCGGACGGCCGGTACACGCTGACCCACACCTCGGCGGGCGAATCACTGCTCCGTACGAGGTCGCATGGGGGCACCGGCCGGGACTTGTGGGCGCGCCGGGTGGGAGAGCCCGGTGCGGCGCTCTCCCTCGGACGCGACGGCGTCCTGCGCGCGGGCACCGACTCCACGGTCCTGCAGAGGTGGACCGGTCGCTTCCTGCTGGATCCGATGTCCCACGTGGTTTCCGCGGTGGTCGTGCGCAACGAGGGCGATGTGGTCCTCCTGGGTGCCGACGGCTCCGAGATCTATGACAGCAGGACCGCCCCCGAGGAAGCCCGGGTCGCCGAACTCGAACGGGAGTACGCCCGCCGGGAGGCGGAGGAGAACGCCCGGCCGGTGCGCCCGGCCGACAGCGGAATGGCGACGGACTGGTTCGACCTGCTGGACCTCGATGGGCCCTGCACCATCACATGGGTGGAGCAGGTCGACGAGAGGGAGGCCCTGCTCAGGCTGGGCGCCGGCCCCGGGACGATCAGATCGATGACCTACAGCGAAGTCGTCACCGCCGCGTTCCCCGACAGCGACGAATTGATCAAGTGCGCGCTGGCCGTGCAGGTCGGTGCATGGGTCATGGTGATCGAGCCCTGCGGGATCGAAGGCGTGGAACGGGCGCGGGAGATGTCGGCGCGGACCCAGGCCATCGTCTACCACCAGGGCTTCGACTACGAGACCCACTTCGCCTGGCACCAGTTCAACCAACCGGTCGCGGTGTACCAGGAGGACGACTCCGGCCTCCTGGACATCGGCGCGCCCGCCCCCGAAGGCGCGGCACCGGACGCGATGGTGCCGTTCATGCAGCAGATCGGCCTGGGCGTGTACCGCCGCGAGAGCGGAGACTTTCTTCCACCACCGGTCGAGATCGCCTGTCTGATCGCCGGCCTCGAGCCCGGACCCGAACACTGGGCGGGGACACATCTGGGCGCCGTCTTCGGCACCTGGTGACGAAACCCGGCGGATTCCGTCGAGCCGTCGCTCGACGCCCCTGTGGGGCAGTAAACGGCCCCGGCCGAACGGGCGTCCGGCCATCTGCCGACCAGGGCCCCGGCCGCGCCGGCTACGCCAGCATGGCGGTGAAGCGGCGGGCGAAGAGGTAGGCGTCGCCGGGCCAGCGGGCGGAAAGGTAGTTGCCGTCCTGGACCACGAAGGCCGGGGTGTCGTCCGAGGCCGTACCGCGTCGGCGCATCTCGAACGGCCCGCGCTCGAAGCGGTCGGGGTCGTCGAGCGCGGCGACCACCTCGTCCTGGACGTACGCCGGATACGTCCGGTAGTAGCGTCCACGCCGCCATGCGGTGAGGTAATAGGCGCTGCGTTCCATGTACTTGGGCAGACACGTCGTGCGTCGGCCGGCGATGACGCTGCGGCCGGTCTCCGGTTCGACGGTGCGGGCGAGTACGAGGACGCCGTGGCAGATGGCTCCGACCGGGCGGCCCGTCGCCGAGAACCGGGCGACCTTCGCATGCAGGAGGCGGGAGCCGAGGTACTGCCGCATACCGGGCGCGTGTCCGCCGGGCAGGAGCAGGCCGTCGTACTCCTCGGGTTCCACGGCGTCCCAGGCGAGCGGAGCCCGGAAGCAGGACTCGCCGGTCAGTTCACGGTAGAACTCCTTCGGCTCCGGCTCCGCGCCGAGCTGCCCGAAGACCACACCGCTCAGGAGTAGTGGGTCCGCCTGCGGAGGCCGTCCGCCGTACTCCGTTGCGAACACCACGTCATGTCCGGCGTCACGCAGCATCCGCCAGGGGACCGCCACCTCCGTGACGTCGAAGTCCCGGTCGGGCAGCGGGAGAAGAATACGCATGCCTGGTGCTTACCACACCGCGGTCCCGGCGAAGGCGCTGATCTGAGCCCAACTGAACCTGATCTACAGCCGGTTCGGCCACACGGCAGGTCGGCCACAGCCCGCCTTGCGAGCTCCACCGACGCGGCCGAGAACCCAGCCGCGGAGCAGGTCGTAGTGCAGAACGTACCCCCTGGAAGCCATACGGGAGATCTGCATGTCGAATCAGCTTGAGGTCCTTGTGGTCGGAGCCGGTATCGCCGGCCTGGCGACCGCCGTCGCGCTTGAGCGCGAGGGCATGTCCGTCGATGTCATCGAGCGGTCCTCCGAGAGCCGTAGCGGTGGGGCCGGGCTCTTCCTGCCCGGGAACAGCGTCCGCGCCCTGACCGCACTGGGGGTGGGCAAGCACCTCGGCGAATCGGGGGCGCCCGTGTCCGGCCAGCGGCTGATGGACCAGCGGGGCAGAGTGCTGGCCGACATCGGCATGGCCGAACTGTGGAGGGGAACCGCGGGCTGCGTCGGCATCACCCGAGGAGACCTCCATGCGGCCCTGCGGGACATCGTGCCGGTGCCCGTCCGCCACGGGATCACCGTGGACTCGCTCAGGCATTCCGACGACGGTGTGCACGACGACGGTGTGCACGTGGACTTCAGCGACGGCGGGGTCGGCCGGTACGACGTGGTCGTGGGAGCGGACGGCATACGGTCGAGCCTGCGGGAGTCGGTCGATCCTGCCGCCGGGACCCGCTACCTCGGGCAGGTCTGCCTGCGCTTCCTCACCGACGCCCCCGACATCGACCGGTGGAGCGTGTGGCTGGGCCCGGGTACGGCCTTCCTGGCCTATCCGGTCGGCGGGGGCCAGGTGTGCTGCTACGCCGACGTGACGGCGCCCTCTCCCGAGGACCCGGCCCATGTCTCCGGCATCCTCCGGCACTTCACCGGCTTTGACCGGCGTGTACAGGACCTGCTGGCGACACCGGCCGCTCTCGACGCGTATGTCTCACCGGTGGAAGAGGTCAGCGGCGGCACGTGGGCACAGGGACGTGTCGTGCTGGTCGGGGACGCGGCCCATGCCGGTTCGCCCAATATGGCCCAGGGCGTCGCCATGGCGGTGGAGGACGCCCAGGTTCTCGCCGAGGTGCTGGCCGCAGGGGGAGACACCGAGGATCTTCTCCGGCAGTTCGTACGGCGCAGGCTGCCTCGCACCCGGTGGGTGCGGCGGCAGACCCACCGGCGCGACCGGACCAGGTCCATGCCCACCGTCCTGCGCAACATCGCGTTCCGGTACGGCGCCCATTCCCTGTACGAGCGCGGCTACGCCCCACTGCGCGACCTGCCCTGACACCGTCCGGCTTCCCACCCTTTCCGTACCCTGGAGCTCCGCTGTGACAAGCTGGACCGTCACCCAGCCCGAAGCCTCGACTGCACGCCGCATCCCCATGTACGTGCCCGAGTTCGCGGCCGACCCCCTTGCTGCCTACCGCCGGATGCGCGCCGAGTTCGGGCCTCTGGTCCCCGTGGAGCTGGCTCCCGGTATCCCCGCCACTCTGGTCATCGGCTACCTGCAGGCCCGCCGTATCCTCAACGACCCGTTGCGCTTCCCGGCCGACCCGCGGACCTGGCCGCAGGCCATCCCCGACACCTGCCCTGTCAAGCCGATGGTGGAGCGGCGGCCCGACGCACTTCGCTCGGTCGGCGCCGCCCATGCACGCTACCGGGCCGCGAACACCGTCGCGCCGGCGGCCGTCGACCAGGACGAACTGCGCGCACTCGTGGAGAAGGTGGCCGACACCGCAATCGAGGAGTTCGGCACCGGTGGCCGGGCCCATCTGCTGTCCCAGTACGCCCGCCCCGGTGCCGTCCGGGTCCTGAGCACACTGCTCGGCTGCCCGGACGACATCGAGCGCCGCGTCGTGGAGGCCATGGCCGCGATCTCCGACGACGTGAACGCAACAGGCGGCAACAGGCTCCTTCTCGAGGACGTGGTCGATCTCGTCACCCTCCGACGACGGCAGCCCGCGGACGACATCACTTCCCGCCTGCTGACCCAGGTGGCCCGGCTCGACGACCAAGAGACGGTCCACCAGCTCGTCGCCCTCTACAGGGTCGGCATCGAGCCCTTGGTCAACCTGATCACCGACGCGATCTTCCGGCTGCTGCTGGACGAACCGTCCTCCGGGGCCCGGCCCACTGGGGGTTCTGCGGCCCGCGAGGCTCTCGACACCGTTCCGCACACCGGCCCCCCACTGGCGGCCGGCTGCGTCTCCTGCCCGCCCGACCCGGTCGAGATCGACGGCGTCCTCCTGCCCGCCTACCAGCCGGTGGTCATCTCCATGGCGGCCTGCTACGACGACCCCGCCGTCACAGGCGGCACAGACGGGCGGACCGGAGGCAATGGGGCCGGCCTGGCGTGGAGTGCCGGCCCGCACGCCTGCCCCGCCCGACATGGACCCCATCCGTCCCGATGACGTGACCTGGCGTCCCGGCCCCTTCCACCGGGCTTTGGCCGCCCTGCGCGTCCAGTTCTCGACCACCGTGGTCGATCGATCGAACGGGAGAACCCCGAACGACAGCGAGTCGTAGTGGACACAGAGGCCGATCAGCTGCCGCCCCCCTGGCTGATCAGGTGCTCTCGTCCTCTTGGAGTCTCACCGTGCGACTGCTCTTCACCGCCCATGACGAACCACACACCCGCAAGGCCCGACGCGCCCCGGAGCCGCAATCCCCGGCTGCAATGCGTCCCGGAAAGGACGTTTGCGCATGATCTCGATCGCCGTTCTCGCCAGCGACCCGGTCACCCGGGAGGGAGCCGTCTCCTGTCTGCAGAGACAGCGGGGACTGACGCTGCTGCCTCAGCAGGAGCACGAACGGGCGGACGTGGTTCTGGTGCTGACGATGGACGTCGTCGAGGAGACGATGCAGCTCATGGAGGCGGTCGCCGCGCGCTCGGTCAAACCGGGTACGGGAATCGTGCTGGTCACCGGAAGCATCACCGAATGCCAGGCGGTGAGGGCCGTCCAGTTCGGCCTGCGCAGCGTGATCTGGCGACAGGATGCCGGTTTCGACAGAATCGCCCAGGCCGTCCGAAGCGTCGCCGACGGATGCGGCGTCCTGCCCGCTTCCGTCCAGGGCTGGCTGGTCAACCACATCGGGGCGGTCCACCGCGACGTGCTGGGTCCGATGGGACTGACCGCATCCGGACTGGAGGCCCGTGAGCTGGACGTGCTGCGGCTGCTCGCGGACGGCCTGGATACCACGGAGATCGCCCAGAAGCTGAGCTACTCGGAGCGCACCATCAAGAACATCATCAGCGGCGCGATGAGCCGCCTCGGACTGCGCAATCGCACCCACGCGGTCGCCTTCGCGCTGCGCTCCGGGGCTCTGTGAGGTCCACGGACCGAAGCACTTGCCGGTCTCCCCTCCCCGAGGCGGAGTCCCCGCACGGCGGGCGGCGCGGTCGGGCCGGACCCCGACCGGCAGGAATTGAAACCCTTCCCTCGGGCACAGTGGCGCTTACGCGGACGCGTTCTCGTACGGAAGCAGCTATCGGGCGGCGGCGAGAGAACCCCGTCGGGGCCGCATCCGTAGAAGGAGGTGCCGGCCACGCGTCGGACGCCGTGCCGCACAAAGCAGAGCCCGAGACTGTTCTACGAGGGCACGAAGGCGAATTGCGGAACCACTCTCGTGCGGAACCCGGGGCCTGGGCGAGCCCGCAGAGGAGCTCTACCGGCGCGTCAGCGACAAGGCGGGTTCGTCGTGAGGGCTTCGAGCTGGGTTCGGACGGCCTCGCTGTCGGCATGGCCGAGCGGTTCCAGAAGAGCGAGGGCCTGTGTCCATGCCGAGCGGGCCTGCTCCACCTGGCCTGAGGTGAGGTGGGTGTCTCCGAGGCGGCGCAGTGTGTCGGCCTCGGCCTGGACGACGCCGGCCCTGCGGTAGAGGGCGAGGGCCCGTTCATAACTGGCCGCGGCGTCGGAATGGCGTCCCAGGTGGTGCTGGGCGAGGCCGGTGCTGTCCCAGACGTCCGCCGCGAGGTAGGGGCGGTCGTGAAGCTCTGGTCCGGCCAGAGCTTCCTGGCAGTGGGCGAGTGCCTGCCGATGCCGGCCGAGCAGGATGTGGCACCAGCTGACGGCGGTGAGCGCGGCAACAGTGCGCGGGCCAGGGGTGTTGGCGGCCCGATGCCCGGCGAGGGACCGCTGGGCGTGGAACAACGCCGCCTTCAGGTCGCCCTGTTGCTCGGCCACCCAGCTCAGTTGCCGGTGGCTCTCGGCGCAGGCGGTGATCTCACCCGCGTCGGCGAAGAGTTCCACGGCACGCTCCATGTGGCTGCGCGCCTCCTCGACCCGGCCCAGACAGGTCGCGGCCCGTGCGAGACACTGGTGGACGTGCGCCTGGGCGTCGGGGTTCCTGCTGGTGACGATCACCATGCAGCCGGGGTTCGCGGGCAGCAGCGGGCGCACCTGCTGGGCGTCGCGGGCGTTGTCCAGCAGGAGCAGCACCTGCCGCCCGGCGAGTTGTGTGCGATAGCAGGCCGCGAGTGCGTCGGAGTCCTGCGGCAGGCTGGTCGGTTCGGTCCCGAATGATTCGAGAACGGTGCGCAGGGCCCGGTCCGGGGAGACGGGGAGTCCGGCCGGGTCGAAACCCCTGAGGTTGAGGTACAGCTGGCCGTCGGGGAAGCGAGGGGCGACGCGGTGGGCCCAGTGGACGGCGAACGTGCTCTTGCCGACCCCGCCATACCGGTGATGACGGCGACGCCGACATCGGCGGGTATCCCGTTGTCGCCGTCGAGGACGGTGCGTTGTTTAGGGGGCCCGAGATCGATCTCGTCCGGCCCCCGCCAGCAGCGGACGGGCCCCAGTACGGCGAAGCGAAGGTGCTCCCCCATTCACGTTCTCCCCTGCTCGTACCGCGTGCCGTGCCTTCCAACGGTGCTTGTTGCGGCCGTGGATGACGTCGCTGCGGCCGTCGGCGCGGTCGGCCGCGACGCCACGGGCCGCCGACCGGGTGGTCCATCGTCGGCCGTCCGGGACATCTGCGCGATCGTCCACGGTGTCATCGGCCCCCTCGCAGTGCTGCGACTGCCTCGACCGTCGACCAGGTGGCGCTCGCGCAGAGATTGGCCGCCCTGCCGGGTCGGTGACGACCAGGCCCGTGTGAGCGGGGTCGAGCTGCAGACCGCCGGCCGGAAGCGCAGGCGTGGAGGGTTCCGCGGAGAGGCTGGTCCGGGCGGACGTCATGGTCGGACGCCTGTGGGGATCGCTCCGGGAGGGCGGCTGAAGCCCTCCGGATAATAAGTGACCAGTCGCCTGTTCATGAAGGCGGGAGCGCATACCCGGCCCCGGAGTGTCGGACGGGCGCGGGCCGCGGCGGAGCATTGATCGCTCACTCAGTGAGGGAGCACCGGCCACCGCGGAGCGTGTTCCGTCCTCCCCGGATTCTCCCCAGCGGCCCGCGGGCGCCCGTAGAGCCGTTGAGTGTCACCCCGAGCCCGGTGGGGTACGCGCTCGTGCGGACGATTGCTCAGAGCCAGTCGCGCCGCTTGAAGATGACGTACAGGCTGGTACACACCGCGGCCATCAGCCCGATCGCGAACGGGTATCCGAACACCCAGTGCAACTCCGGCATGTGGTCGAAGTTCATGCCGTAGATCGTGCCGACGAGCGTCGGCGCGAACAGGATCGCCGCCCACGACGAGATCCGTTTGATCTCCTCGTTCTGCTCGAACCCCGCTTCCGCGAGGGCCCGCATCTCCGCGTTCTGCTGCTGCGTGACCAGGGTCGCGTTGACCGTGAGGATCTCGGTGAGGGCCTGGCGGAAGCCGTCGACGCGTTCGCTGGTGTGGGTGACGTGGTCGGCCACGTCGCGCAGATAGCGCTGGAGTTCCTCGTCCGTGCCGTACTTGGAGAAGCCCGCCATCAGGCCGTGCAGCATGCCGACCAGCGGGCGGGTGGCGCGCTGGAACTCGACCATTTCGCGGGAGAGTTCGTAGATACGGCGAGAGACCTCGGGGTCACCGCGGAAAACCTCGGTCTCGATCTCGTCGATGTCGATCTGGACGCCCGCCACGACCGGCTCGTAGCCGTCGACCACCGCGTCCAGTATCGCGTAGAGCACCGCCTCCGGGCCGAGTTTGAGCAACTCGGGCGTCTCCTCCATGCGTCGGCGCACCGCCGACAGATCGGGGGCCGCGCCATGGCGGACGGTGATCACGAAGTCGGGGCCGACGAAGACGTGGAGCTCGCCGAAGTCGACCTCCTCGGGCGCGTCGAGATAGCGGGCCGCGCGCAGGACCACGAAGAGCGTGTCGCCGTAGCGCTCCAGTTTGGGCCGCTGGTGCGCCTCCATCGCGTCCTCGACCGAGAGGGGGTGCAGGTCGAACTCCGCGGCCAGGGAGAGGAGCTCGGCCTCCGTGGGCCGGGCCAGGCCGATCCACGCCATGCCGGACGGCTGGTCGCGCAGCTCGCGGTAGGTCTCGGCGAGCGTGGCGGGGGAGGACACCCGCACGCCGTCCCGGTACAGCGCCGCCTGCACGACGCTGACCACCTCCGGCTGCTCCGGTGCTCCGGCGGGCGGCCCGGGCACCGGCGCCGGCGGCTCCGCGGGCGGCGGGGTGAAGCCGCGGCGCCACACGGACTTCATCGGGTTCTTCGAGGCGGGGCGGGGGCGTCGCTCGGACATTGCGGCTCCCTCCCGATCAGGGCGACGAGTGCACATGCGTGATCACCGAGCAGGATATACGGGGCGAATGACATGAGCGGGGTGAGCCGATCCAGCACCGCGGGAAGTTGCGGACAGAAGGTGTCCGCAAGCCTCGCTAGCGTGACCTGTATGACGAAGCGGACCACGGCAGAGCCCGTTCTCAGCACCCGCGCCCTCAGCCGCGCCACCCTCGACCGCCAGCTCCTGCTGCGCCGGTCGCCGATGTCCGCCCTGGCGGCCGTGGAGCATCTGGTCGGCCTCCAGGCGCAGGAGGTCAAACCGCCCTACTACGCGCTCGCCGCCCGCCTCGACGGCTTCACGCCCGAGGAACTGTCGGGGCAGCTCGCCGACCGCTCGGCCGTACGGATCGTCACCATGCGCTCGACGATCCACCTGCACAGCGCCGAGGACAGCCTCACCCTGCGCCCGCTCGTGCAGCCCGCGCGGGACCGCGAGATCAACTACTTCCGCAAGGGCCTCGTCGGCGTCGACCTGGACCGGCTCGCCGTGATCTCCCGCGAGCTCGTCGAGGAGGAGCCGCGCACCATGA
Source organism: Streptomyces coerulescens (assembly GCF_042657965.1). Classification (NCBI taxonomy): domain Bacteria; kingdom Bacillati; phylum Actinomycetota; class Actinomycetes; order Kitasatosporales; family Streptomycetaceae; genus Streptomyces; species Streptomyces coerulescens. The sequence goes on along the minus strand of NZ_JBHSKM010000002.1, from coordinate 905,513 downwards.
AACAGTTGCGCGAGTTCCTCGGCGCCCAGTGGCCGGACGCCGACCCGCAATCCCTCGCCGTCGCCGCCCGCTGCAAGCTGCCCCTCGTCCAGGTCACTCCGCGCGGACTGTGGGGGCGTGGCGCGCAGGTCTCCCTCACCACCGTGGAGCACTGGCTGGGGCGCCCCGCCGAGCCGGCCGCCTCGCCCGACGCCACGGTACTGCGCTATCTGGCCGCCTTCGGGCCGGCCTCCGTGAAGGACTTCCAGACCTGGGCGGGACTGACCCGGACGCGTCCCGTCTTCGAGCGACTGCGCCCCGAACTGCTCACCTTCCGCGACGAGAACGGCGTCGAACTCTTCGACCTGCCCGACGCCCCGCGCCCCGACGCGGACACCCCGGCCCCGCCCCGCTTCCTGCCGGAGTTCGACAACCTGCTGCTCTCCCACGCCGACCGCACCCGGGTCGTCCCGCCCGCGAACCGCGGCCGCACCTGGCAGGTCAACACCGTCTACTGCCCGTTCCTGGTCGACGGCTTCCTCGCCGGCGTGTGGCGCATCCTCGACGACGCCCTCGTCATCGAGCCGTTCGGCGACCTCACCGAGGCGCAGCGCGGGGAGGTGACCGAGGAGGCGGCGCGCATGCTTGAGGTCATGCACCCGCAGGAGTCGTACGACGTCCGGTTCGGGACCGTCATCCCGTAGCCGGGAAGCGGACCTCGCAGCGCCGGCCGGGCAGCGGACCTCAGTCCGCCCGGCCCGTCACCGCCACCGTCACGCCGAGCCCGATCATGGTGAAGCCGCCCGCGCCGCCGATCAGCGACAGCCGCCGGTCCGAGCGGGCGAACCAGGTGCGGGTGGCGGACGCGGTCAGACCCCACAGCGTGTCCGTGACCAGGCCGATCATGATCGGGATCAGGCCCAGCACCAGCATCTGCAAGGGCACCCGGCCCGCCGACTGGTCCACGAACTGGGGGAGTACGGCGGCGAAGAACACGACGCCCTTGGGATTGGTGACACCGACCAGGGCGCCGTCGAGGACCGTGCGCAGATCGCCGCGGGCCGGCCGCGCCGGGGCGGGTTCGGCCGCCGACACCCGCAGTTCCCCACGGTGCCGGAACGCCTGGACGCCCAGGAACACCAGGTAGGCGGCGCCCGCCAGCTTGACCGCGAGATAGATCGCCGCGGACCGCTCCACCAGGGAGCCGATGCCCACCGCGACCGCGATCACCAGCGCGTACGAGCCGAAGACATTGCCGAGGGCCGTCGCCACGGCGGTGCGGCGGCCGTGCGCCAGTGCCCGCCCGATCACGAACAGCACGCTGGGTCCCGGGATCAGGACCACCAGCAGCGACATCGCCGCGAAGGCCAGCAGCCGGTCGGCAGACACCATGTCGATCACCTCCGTACTCCCGGCCATTCAACCCCGGGGCGGGCGGACATGGATAGGGGGCGTTGCGGGCCGCTCGTGGAGGCCCGCAACGCCCCCCGGTCTCTCACCCGAGGTGTGCTCGGGAGACCTTCGGACGACGCTCCCGGTCAGGACTCGACCTGGTCGGTCACGTCGTCCGAGAACGTGGTCAGCCGGGTGTAGACACCCGGGTAACCGGCCTGGGCGCAGCCCTCGCCCCAGGAAGTGATCCCTGCCAGGACGCCCCCGATGAGCAGGGGACCGCCGCTGTCGCCCTGGCAGGTGTCGACGCCGCCGGAGGTGTATCCGGCGCAGACCATGTCGGACGCGATGAAGTCCGAACCGTAGGAGCCCGCACAGCTGGAGTTGGACACGATCGGCACGGTCGCCGTGCGCAGCTGGTTGGAGGAGCTGCCGCCCGAGGAGGTGGTGCCCCAACCGAGGATGCGGGCGCTCGTGCCCGTGGAGTACACGCCCGTGTCGGAGGAGTCGACGTACGAGGCCGGGGTGTACGGCATCGAGGCGGACAGGGTCAGCACGGCCACGTCGTTGCCCTCGGTGACGTCCTGGTAGTCCGGGTGGATCCAGATGTCGCTGACCCGCCTGACCGTGCCGTTCGTGCCGTTGAGGTAGGTGCGCCCGCCGACCACCCGGACGCTGGAGTTGCTCTCGCCGACCATGCAGTGGGCCGCGGTGACGACCTTGGTGGCGGAGACCAGGGTGCCGCCGCAGAACTGGTCCTGCGAGGCGTCGGTGATCTGCATCATGAACGGGTACGCGCTCGTCGTGGTCGTCGAACCGCCGACGATGCGCGAGTCGGCGGCCTCAGCGGTGGGGGCACTGAGCAGGGCCGCCGCGGCGGCGGCGACGGTGGCCGCCACGGCGGCCGTCTTTCTGGCACGGGTGAGCCCGAACATGAGACTCCTCATTGGGATGGCCGGTGGGGGGTCGCGCGGGTGTGGGGGGTGAGCACGGGGGCCGCGGGACCGACCCCCGTGTGCCCGGGCGAGCGGCACATCCACAAGGTAGGTCCCGGACGTTCCCCTTCCCAATGAGGGAACCCCCTAAGGGAGTTGGGCAGGGAAAACCCTCGGTCGGGTACGGCCAAACCCGCGCGGACCGACAAGGACGGGTGAACTCACGTCCTGCGGCGCCCCGCCGCCAGTCTGACGATGTCGACCCGCGATCGGATCCCGAGCTTGCGGTAGACCCGGGTCAGGGTCGCCTCGACCGTCTTGACGCTGATGAACAGACGGGCGGCGATCTCCCGGTTCGTCGCGCCCTCCATGACCAGCGCGGCGACCTGACGCTCCATCGAGGCGAGCCCGTCAAGCCCGTCGAGGCCGTCCGGTGTGACGACAGGGGCGGGCGCCGGCTTCACGGCGCCCACCGCGGCCGCCGCCTCGACCCGCCGCAGCCACGGCAGCGCCCGGCAGCGGCGGAACAGCCGGGCCGGCTCGTCGTAGGACGTCGGACCCGAGGCACCGGAGCGCAGTTGGGCCAGCGCGAAGGCGGCCCGCGCCTCCTCCAGGCCGTACCCCAGTTTGCCGAGCCGGTCCTGAGCCGACGTCAACTGGGCCACGGCGGCGTCCTGGTCGCCGCGTGCCGCGCGCACCAGCGCCTGGGCCCGGTCCAGGACGGCCAGCACGCTCTCACGGTCCAGCCGCAGCGCCTGCTCCCGGGTGACGTCGATGACGTCCTGCGCCTCCGCGATCTCGCCGCCGCGCACCAGCGCCTCGGCGAGGTCGCCGTGCCAGCGGCCGCGCGCCGGGTCGGTGATGCCCAGGCCCTGCTCCACCTCGCGCACCCGGCGCAGCGAACGCACCGCCGCCTCGGTGTCCCCGGCCACCAGCTGGGCGTGTCCGAGGGCGGCCAGCGCACGGGAGACGTACATCTGGTCGCCGTCCTCCTCGGCGTGCTCCATCGCCTCCCGCGCCAGCGTCAGCGCCCGCTCCACGTCACCGCCCGCCGCCTCCGCGAGCGAGGTCAGCACGGCCGAGGCGACCTCGCCGATCCCGGTGTCGCGGGCGAGGCGCAGGCTCTCGCGGGCCAGGTCCAGGGCGCGTCCGCAGTGACCGGAGTGCAGTTCGGTCTCGGCGACCCCGCGCAGGAAGTGCACCTCGCTCTCGACCCAGCCGTGCCGGCGCACCTCGCGCAGCAGCGCGGTCACCGCCGCGCGGGCCTCGGGGAGCTGGTCGCTCATGATCAGCCAGCGGAAGCGGGAGTAGCCGGCCCCGTTGTGATGGCAGGCCACCCTCGGGTCCTGGGGCTCCTCCAGGGCGCGCCGGATGGTCATGGGGGCGTCCGGGTGCCCCATCAGGGTCTCGATCTGCGCCTTGAGGGCGAGCGCCAGGAGCTCGGTGTAGCGGTCGCCGGCCCGCGCGGCCAGCTCCGCCGCGTATCCGGCCTCCCTGCGGGCCTCGTCGAAGTCGCCCTCCACGAGCAGGGCCCGCCAGGTGAGCTGGTAGTGGACGAGGGCGAGCAGCTCGGGGTCGTCGCCCGCGTCGGCCAGCGCCTGCGGGAAGATCGAGTCGACCTCGGACATGGCGTGCCCCGCCGTCTCGATCACCGCGATCCAGGCCCGCACCCGCTCCGCCGGCACGGCCGTGCGGGCGAGCACCTCACGCGCGATGTCCCGGGCCAGGTCCAGCTCGCCGGCGGTGATCGCGTCATCGGCGGCCTGCAACCGCAGGACCTCGGGACCGGCGCCGGTCCCTCGCGACGGGCCGGCGCCGTGAGCCTCGGCGGAGGTTCCCCCGGCGGCGTCGTCGTCGGGCGCGGAACTCGTCGAACCTGCGGCCGCGTCCGAGGACGTGCCGTCCGCCGGGGTGTGCCGGGCGGCGAGCAGGGAGAGCTGCGCGGCCACCGACGGCGCGCCCCGGTCCCGGGCCAGCGCGGCGGCCTCGGCCAGGCGCGCGGCCACCTCCGGGTCGGTGCCGGTGGTCGCGAGGGCCAGGTGCCGGGCGCGTTCGATCGGATCGGAGGCGGCCGTGGACAGCGCCGCGTGCGCGGCCCGGCGTTCCTGCGCGGGCGCCTCCGCGTACAGCGCGGCGGAGATCATCGGGTGCGCGAACCGGACGGCGGGGCCCTCGGGTTCGGTGGCCAGCAGCCCGAGTTCGGCGGCCTGGGCGGTCTCGGCCTCGGCGTTGTCCCGGCCGGCCGCGTGCAGCAGGGCAAGGGTCGGCCGGGCGCCCGCGCTCGCGACGAGGAGCGTGCGGCGGGCCTGGTCGGAGAGCATCTCCAGCCGGTTCAGCACCAGGGCGCGCAGCGAGGTGGGCACCGGCAGCGGCTCGCCGGGGCGGGGCGGGGTGGCGTTCTCGGCGAGGGCGCGGCCCAGTTCGAGGGCGAACAGGGCGTTGCCGCCGCTGGTGCGGTGGATGTCCCGGACGGTGGAGCGGGGCAGGCCGGTGTAGCCGCGATGGTCGAGCAGGGTGGACATCTGGGCGCGGGACAGCGGGCCGAGGCGTACGGCGAGGGTGTCCGGCGGAGACGCCCGTAGATGGCGGTCGTACTCCTCGCCCTCGGTCCGCACCGCGAAGAGCATCCGCACCGGGGTGTCGCCGAGGCGGCGGGCGGCGAAGCCGAGGAGTTCGGCGCTGGCCGGATCCAGCCACTGGAGGTCGTCGGCGACGACGAGGACGGGGCCGGAGTCGGCGAGGGCGCGCAGCGCGGACAGCACGGCCAGCCGCAGGGCGAGTCCGTCGCGCTGGAGGGTGGACTCGCCGCGGCCGGTGAGCGCCGCCTCCAGGGCGGTGAGCTGGGCGGCGGGGAGCCGGTCGGAGACCTCGTCCAGGACCAGGCCGAGCAGGTCGGCCAGGGCCAGGAACGGAAGGTGGGATTCGGACTCCGTGGGCGAGCAGCGCAACACGGTGCGCGCCGTCCCGCCGTATTCGCCGGCCAATGCCCGCAGGACCGTCGACTTCCCAATTCCGGCAGGGCCGTGAAGCAGCACGCTGCCGCCCCGCGCGAGCTGCTCACGTGCCGCCGTGAACAGCTCCTCCCTGCCGATGACCTGGTCGGGGCGGCATCTGGCAGGCTCCTTGAAGTCCCGTCGCACGGTCACCGCTCCCCTCCGTGTGTCGTGTCCGGGCCAATATTAGGCAATAGGTCTTTGAAATTCGGACCGCCGGCGAGGTGAGGCAAATAACAGCCGTGGCGCATGGGGCAATTCAAAGCGCGGATGAATGAATGAGGGGTTGTCGCGGTGGTCCGGACCACCGCCGCGCCCGCGCCGCTACGGCAGCAGCCCCGCCCTGCGAGCCGCCGCCACCGCCTCCCCCCGCGTGTGGGTACCCAGCTTCCGCATGGCCGACCGCAAATAGCTCTTGACGGTCTCCGCGCGCAGCCCCAGCCGTTCGGCGGTGGCCGCGTTCGTGGCACCGGCGGCCACACACGCCAGTACGTCCAGCTCGCGCGGGGCCAGCTGCACGCCGTGCGGCGCGGGCCCCTCCGTCAGCAGACCGCAGGCGTCCAGCAGTTCCGCGCGCAGGGCCGGGTCGCCGATGCGCGGGGCGAGCGCGCGCAGGGCCGCGTGCGCCTCGCGGACCTGCTCCCACACCGCACCGCGGTCGGGCGGTGCCGGCCGCGGCCGGGCCGCCTCCAGCAGCCCGCTCGCCTCCTCGCGCACCACCAGCGCCTGCTCGACGTCCCGTGCCGCCTCCACGGCCGCCGTCAGTGTGCGGTCGCCCAGCGGCTGGGGTGTGCGCAGGGCGCCGTACAGGACACCGCGCACCCGGCGCCGTACGACGACCGGGACCGCCACCACCGAGCACAGCCCCTCCATGGCGACCGCGGCGTCGTACTCGTGGGTGATCTGCCGTGAGGAGGAGTAGTCCGTGACGGCGCACGGGCGGGCCAGCGCCACGGCCTTGCCGCCCAGGCCGTTGCCGGAGGTCACCGCGAGTCTGCGCAGCGACTCGGTGGCCGTGCCGTTCAGTTCGCTGATGCGCACCCGCGGGTGCCCGGGTTCCACCAGTCCGCCGAAGGCGACCGGCAGCCCGGTCGAGCGGCGCAGGCGCGCCAGCGCACGCCCTATCTCCACCGTTGCCGCCGCGTTCACTGCCACGTGCTCGCCCTTTCACCGCTGCTTTCCGAGCGCACACCCCCGTTCGGGGGTAGTGAGACCCACGTCACGGATTACACGATGGCAGAGAGCCGCCCGGCAAGGTCCGGTAACTAGGAGGACAGATGACGACGGGGACGGAGCAGTTCCGCAGGGCGCGGGACTTCCTGCTGGCACACCGCGAGGACTACGCCACCGCGTACGAGGGCTTCTCCTGGCCCCGGCCCGAGCGATTCAACTGGGCCCTTGACTGGTTCGACGTGATCGCGGACGGGAACGACCGCACCGCCCTGCACATCGTCGAGGAGGACGGCACCGAGGTCCGGCTGTCCTTCGCCGAGATGGCCGAGCGCTCGGCCCGCGTGGCCAACTGGCTGCGGGCCGGCGGCGTCCGGCCCGAGGAGCGCGTCCTCGTCATGCTCGGCAACCAGGCCGAGCTGTGGGAGACCGCCCTCGCCGCGATGAAGCTGGGTGCCGTCGTCATCCCGGCCACCCCACTGCTCGGACCGGCCGACCTGCGCGACCGGGTGGAGCGCGGACGCGTCCGGCATGTCCTGGTGCGGTCCGAGGACACCGGCAAGTTCGACGAGGTCCCCGGCCGCTACACCCGGATCGCCGTCGGCGGGGCGCCCGAGGGCTGGCAGTCGTACGAGGACGCCTACACCGCCTCCGCCGAGTTCACGCCCGACGGGCCCACCGGCGCCGACGACCCGCTGATGCTCTACTTCACCTCCGGCACCACCGCCCGCCCCAAGCTGGTCGAGCACACCCACACCTCGTACCCCATCGGGCACCTGGCCACCATGTACTGGATCGGGCTCAAGCCCGGGGACGTGCACCTGAACATCTCCTCGCCCGGCTGGGCCAAGCACGCCTGGTCCAACCTGTTCGCGCCGTGGAACGCCGAGGCGACCGTCTTCATCCACAACTACACGCGCTTCGACGCGGTCCGGCTGATGACCGAGATGGACCGGGCCGGAGTCACCACCTTCTGCGCCCCGCCGACCGTCTGGCGCATGCTCATCCAGGCCGATCTGAGCGCGCTGCGCACCCCGCCCCGCGAGGTCGTGGCCGCGGGCGAGCCCCTGAACCCCGAGGTCATCGAGCAGATCCGGCGCGCCTGGGGAGTGACCATCCGGGACGGCTTCGGGCAGACGGAGACCGCGGTCCAGGTCTCCAACAGCCCCGGCCAGCCCCTGAAGACCGGCTCCATGGGCCGCCCCAGCCCCGGCTTCCGCGTCGAACTCCTCGACCCGGTCTCCGGCGCACCCGGCGCCGACGAGGGCGAGATCGCCCTCGACCTGTCCGAGCGTCCCGTCGGCGTGATGACCGGCTACCACGGCGATCCCGACCGTACGGCGGAGGCGATGGCCGGCGGCTACTACCGCACCGGCGACATCGGCTCCCGCGACCCCGACGGCTACATCACCTACGTCGGCCGCTCCGACGACGTCTTCAAGGCGTCCGACTACAAGATCTCCCCGTTCGAGCTGGAGAGCGCCCTGCTGGAGCACGAGGCGGTGGCCGAGGCGGCCGTGGTGCCCGCACCGGACGAGGTGCGGCTCGCGGTGCCCAAGGCGTACGTGGTCCTCGCGGAGGGCTGGGAGCCGGGGCCCGACACGGCCAAGGTGCTCTTCGAGCACTCCCGGGAGGTCCTCGCGCCGTACAAGCGGGTGCGCCGCCTGGAGTTCGCGCCGCTGCCCAAGACCGTCTCCGGCAAGATCCGCCGCATCGAGCTGCGCGAGGCCACGGCCGCCGGCTCGGACGCCGAGTACCGCGAGGAGGACTTCCGGTGAGTTCCTACGCCCACGGAATCGGTCAGACGCCGCTGCTCGGCGACACCATCGGGGCCAACCTTGACCGGGCGGTCGCGGCCTGGCCGGACCGGGAGGCGCTGGTCGACGTGGAGTCCGGGCGGCGCTGGACCTACGCCGAGTTCTCCGCCGACGTGGACGAGCTGGCGTACGCGCTGCTCGCGAGCGGGATCGCCAAGGGCGACCGGGTGGGCATCTGGGCGGTCAACTGCCCCGAGTGGGTCCTGGTCCAGTACGCCACCGCCCGCATCGGCGCGATCATGGTGAACATCAACCCGGCCTACCGCACCCACGAGGTCGAGTACGTCCTGAAGCAGGCCGGGATCTCGCTGCTGTTCGCCTCCCTGACCCACAAGACGAGCGACTACCGGGCGATGGTCGACGAGGTGCGCGGCAAGTGCCCGCAGCTGCGGGAGACCGTGTACATCGGGGACCCGAGCTGGCAGGAGCTGCTGGGGCGCGGGACGCCCGCCGCGTTCGAGGAGCTGTCCTGCGACGACCCCATCAACATCCAGTACACCTCGGGCACGACGGGTTTCCCCAAGGGGGCCACCCTCTCCCACCACAACATCCTCAACAACGGTTATTTCGTGGGGGAGTCGATCGCGTACGACGAGCAGGACCGGGTCTGCATCCCCGTCCCCTTCTACCACTGCTTCGGCATGGTGATGGGCAACCTGGCCGCCACTTCGCACGGCGCCTGCATGGTGATTCCGGCGCCGTCCTTCGACCCGAAGGCCACCCTGGAGGCGGTCCAGCAGGAGCGCTGCACCTCGCTCTACGGCGTCCCGACCATGTTCATCGCCGAGCTCAACCTCCCCGACTTCGCCTCCTACGACCTCTCCACGCTGCGCACCGGCATCATGGCGGGCTCGCCCTGCCCGGTGGAGGTGATGAAGCGGGTGGTCGCCGAGATGCACATGGCGGAGGTCTCCATCTGCTACGGCATGACCGAGACGTCCCCGGTCTCGCTGCAGACCCGCATGGACGACGACCTGGAGCACCGCACCGGCACCGTCGGCCGGGTCCTGCCGCACATCGAGGTGAAGGTCATCGACCCGGCGACCGGCGTGACCCAGCCGCGCGGCACCGCCGGTGAGCTGTGCACCCGCGGCTACAGCGTGATGCTCGGCTACTGGAACGAGCCCGAGAAGACCGCCGAGGCCGTCGACGCCGGGCGCTGGATGCACACCGGTGACCTCGCGATGATGCGGGAGGACGGCTACGTCGAGATCGTCGGCCGCATCAAGGACATGATCATTCGGGGTGGCGAGAACATCTACCCGCGCGAGATCGAGGAGTTCCTGTACACCCACCCCAAGATCGCGGACGTACAGGTGGTCGGAGTGCCGCACGAGCGGTACGGCGAGGAGGTCCTGGCGTGCGTCATCCCCCGTGACGCGGCCGACCCGCTGACACTGGAGGAACTGCGGACCTTCTGCGACGGCCGGCTCGCCCACTACAAGATCCCGAGCCGGCTGCGGATCCTCGACGCCTTCCCGATGACGGTGTCGGGGAAGGTGCGCAAGGTGGAGCTGAGGGAGAAGTACGCCGGGTAGGCGGACGGGGGCTCTCAGACACCCGGTTCGAGTACGACGCAGCAGCGTCCGTCCCGGGGGGCGAGACAGGCTTCGAAGCCCGTCTCGCCCAGCCCGTGCAGCACACCGCGCAGCAGATGCAGGTTCATCCCGCACACCGTCTCCGTGTGCTCCCGGGCCAGCGCGTGGAAGGGGCAGTTGGCCAGGACGATCGTGTCGTCCTCGCGCCGGGGTTCGAACCCGTGCCGCTCCAGCAGGTCGACGAGCACCGCGTCGCCCTGTCCTCCCAGGTGTGAGCCGAGTTCCTCCGCCTTGCGGTGCAGCACGTCCCGCACCGGCTCACCCGTGGCGCTCGACTCCTCGACCGCCTGGGCCAGGAGCCGTCCGGCCAGTTCGTAACGCCGGTCCGGCAGGCTGACGGCGACCTGTCGCGTGGAGCGGCGGTAGAGCTTGGCGGGCCTGCCCGCGCCCGGACCGGTCCGTCCGCTGCGCCGCTCGTAGACCACGTCCAGCAGGGACTCCTCGGCGAGCCGGTCCAGATGGAAGGCGGCGGTCTGCCGCGCGAGCCCGAGCGCCTCGGCCGCCTCGTCCCGGCTGACCGGGCCCGGCCGGCGCACCACATGGTCGTACAGCCTTCTGCGCGTCGGCTCGTCGAGCGCGGCGACGGCCGAGACGTCGGCGGCGTTCGCGTCGGGTACTTCGTTCGAGGCATCCACGAACACCAGTGTAAAACCCATGCCCATTGACTAAAGAGAACGACCGCGCTTCTATAGTCAATGAGAGTCATCTATAGAAGGAGTCGTCATGACTTCCGCAACCACAGGCGCCGCGCCCGCCGTGCCCCGTCGTGCCGCGCTCGCCGACCCCGGCTACCAGGCCTTCCTGATCCTGCGCATCGGTTTCACGGTGGCGCCGATCCTGTTCGGACTGGACAAGTTCGCCAACCTGCTCGTGGACTGGCCCGGCTATCTGGCGCCCTGGATCGACGACATCGTTCCGGGCAGCGCCCAGGCGGCCATGTATGCGGTGGGAGTGGTCGAGATCCTGGCCGGTGTCGTCGTGGCCCTGGCCCCGCGCTTCGGGGGGTGGCTGGTGGCCGGCTGGCTGGCGGCCATCATCGTCGACCTGCTCACCATCCCCGACTACTACGACATCGCGCTGCGGGACTTCGGCCTGCTCCTCGGTGCGGTGGCGCTCGCGCGGCTCGCGGTGCGGTACCACGGCGCGCGGGAGCAGTGACCTCGTAGCCGCACGAACGCTGTTCGAGCGGGGGTGCCTCACGGCGCCCCCGCTTCTTCTGTGCGGGAGCCGGCTACCGCGCGCCCGTCGAGTCCAGCTCGTCGGCGAGGGTGTTGACCGGCTGGGGCGTGCCGGTGAGGTCCAGGACGAAGAGGGGGACGCCCAGGCTGTCGGCGCGGGCGCGCGCGTCCGGGGCGTAGCCCGCGAGGGAGAAGTAGACGCAGGCCGACGACTCCGTCATGGCGGTCAGCCACAGGCACTCCACGTCCCGCAGCGAGGCCGGCTGTACGGTCGGGTCGACCTGGGCGAGCAGGCCGTGCGCGGCGATGCCGATGCCGGACGTGGGGCGCTGGTCGGCGCGGCGGATGTCCCGGTAGCCGAGCCAGCGCAGATACACGGCGGCCGCCGTGACCGCGTCACGGGCGGTACGGATCGTGATGGGCTGGAAGGCGCGGCGCGCGGTGGCCGGTTCCTTCGGCGGCTCCGCCTCTTCCTCTTCCGCGCTCGCCCGCGCGACCGGCACCCGCAGCAGCGCGCCGCAGGAGCATCCGAGCTCCGGACGGGGCCACTCGCCCTCGCGGCCGCACGCGGTGCAGCGGACGCTGATCCATTCGTCGTCCCAGGCGCGATGCGTGACGGCGGTCGCGGTGCCGGCCGGGTCGAGCGGCGGCACGACGGGGGCCCCGCACGCGCAGGGATAGGCGGGTGCCGCGTACAGATGCTCGCGCCGGCAGGCCGGGCAGCGCACCGACACGCTCTCGGACATGGCCCACTCCAGGACGACCTCGCATCGGGACAGCGCACCCATCGTCCTCCAGGTGGCGCCCGGTTGTCCCCCTCTTGACGGTCTTCACCCGCACGCCTACATTGCTTCCAGATAGCAGAAAAGAGTTTCCGTAATGTGGAAATCGATGGAGTCGTCCATCGGAGTCCGCGAGCGGAGACCGACATCGACACGGAATTGCTCACCGCGGGGCGCGACGGGAGTGCGAATCCGACAGCCGAAGCAGGAGTACTCAATGGCACGTATGACCGCTGCCCGAGCGGCAGTCGAGATCCTCAAGCGCGAGGGCGTCAGCAACGCGTTCGGCGTGCCGGGCGCGGCGATCAACCCCTTCTACGCCGCGCTCAAGGCCTCCGGCGGCATCAACCACACCCTCGCCCGCCATGTGGAGGGTGCCTCGCACATGGCGGAGGGCTTCACCCGCACGCACCCGGGCAACATCGGCGTCTGCATCGGCACCTCGGGGCCGGCCGGCACCGACATGATCACCGGCCTGTACTCCGCGATCGGCGACTCCATCCCGATCCTGTGCATCACCGGCCAGGCTCCGACCGCGGTGATCCACAAAGAGGACTTCCAGGCCGTCGACATCGCCTCGATTGCGGGGCCGGTCACCAAGATGGCGGTGACCGTCCTGGAGGCCGCGCAGGTCCCCGGCGTCTTCCAGCAGGCGTTCCACCTGATGCGCTCGGGCCGCCCCGGCCCGGTCCTCATCGACCTGCCGATCGACGTCCAGCTCACCGAGATCGAGTTCGACCCGGAGACCTACGAGCCCCTGCCGGTCTACAAGCCGGCCGCGACCCGCGCCCAGATCGAGAAGGCGATCGGGATGCTGAACGCGTCCGAGCGCCCGCTGATCGTCGCGGGCGGCGGTGTCATCAACGCCGACGCCGCCGAACTGCTCGTCGAGTTCGCCGAGTTGACCGGTACGCCGGTCGTCCCGACCCTGATGGGCTGGGGTCTGCTCCCCGACGACCACGAGCTGAACGCCGGCATGGTCGGCCTGCAGACCTCGCACCGCTACGGCAACGCGACCTTCCTGGAGTCCGACTTCGTTCTGGGCATCGGCAACCGCTGGGCCAACCGCCACACCGGCAAGCTGGATGTCTACACGGCCGGACGGAAGTTCGTCCACGTCGACGTCGAGCCCACCCAGATCGGCAAGATCTTCGCCCCGGACTACGGCATCGCCTCCGACGCGAAGGCCGCCCTGGAGCTGTTCGTCGAGGTGGCACGGGAGTTGAAGGCGGCCGGCAAGCTGCCCGACCGCTCCGCGTGGGCCGCGTCCGCGCAGGAGAAGAAGGCGACCCTGCAGCGCCGTACGCACTTCGACAACATCCCGATCAAGCCGCAGCGCGTCTACGAGGAGATGAACAAGGCCTTCGGCCCGCAGACCCGGTACGTCTCCACCATCGGCCTCTCGCAGATCGCCGGCGCCCAGATGCTGCACGTCTTCAAGCCGCGGCACTGGATCAACTGCGGCCAGGCGGGTCCCCTCGGCTGGACCATCCCGGCCGCGCTGGGCGTCGCCAAGGCCGACCCGGAGGCCCAGGTCGTCGCCCTGTCCGGCGACTACGACTTCCAGTTCATGATCGAGGAGCTGGCGGTCGGCGCCCAGCACCGGATCCCGTACGTCCACGTCCTGGTGAACAACTCCTACCTGGGCCTGATCCGGCAGGCGCAGCGGGCGTTCGAGATCGACTTCCAGGTCAACCTGGAGTTCGAGAACATCAACTCGCCCGAGCTGGGCGTCTACGGCGTCGACCACGTCAAGGTCGCCGAGGGCCTCGGCTGCAAGGCGATCCGGGTGACCGACCCGGCCGAGCTGGGGGCCGCCTTCGAGCAGGCCAAGAAGCTCGCGCAGGAATACCAGGTCCCGGTGGTCGTCGAGGCGATCCTGGAGCGGGTCACCAACATCTCCATGTCCACGACCAACGACATCAGCAACGTCGTCGAGTTCGAGGAGATCGCGACGGAGCCGGGTCACGCCCCGACGTCGATCAGGACGCTGAAGGTCTGACCCTTCCGCTCACAGAAGGGGCGGTCCAGCCGAAAGGCCGGACCGCCCCTTTTCCGTGCTCCCCCGTGTTCCCCCGTGCTCCCCCGTTGAGGCCCGCCGCCCCCGTGTCGGCGGGCCCCTGTTGAGGAGAATGTGCCCGCGGACGACGGTGGTTGAAGCCCCTTGAACAAGATTCAGAGCTTGATTTGAGGTTTGCGCGGATCCGCTACGCCTCCTCGTGGTGCTCGGACAGCCCCGGCCAGTCGTCGGGGCCACCGCCCTGCCATTCGATGAAGCCGCTCTCCGAGATGTCCGTGACATACAGGTCGGCGAGCCGCAGGATCTCGCTCACGTCGTCCACGTGCGTGGCGATGCCCAGCGTCTCGTCGCCCTCGGTGACCCGCCGGGAACCGTCCAGCGCCGGCGCATGCACCACGACATGCGGATGCTCCGTTGGATGTGCCATGCCTCCAGCCTCCTGCGGAAGCCGCCCCCGTGCACGCCGAAGAGCGCCGGGTACGGGACCGTCCGTACCCGGCGCTCTTCGGCCGGTGAGGTCTTCGGTTGTGGCCGTCCGACGGCGCGAGGCTGGGCGCGACAGGACATTCGCGCCGCCGGACGGGGCCTTGGGGGTGCCAGGGACCGCGGCGGCGGCGACGGAACCGGTCTCCTTCCCTCTGGTCGAAGAAGGAGACCGGACCTTCACCACCGCACTGGCTCGCACGCCGCCGCGGTCCTAGCGTTGCCCGCGCCCGTCGCCGGCGACCACCCCTCATCCGGGTCGCCGGGCGTTGTGCGCGGGCGGTGCGTCCGGCTCATGACCTCCCGTCAGGAGACGGACGCAGCCTGGGGGTTCAGTCCTCGCGCAGGGCGCGGACCGCCTCCTCCACGCGCTTGCCGTACTCGGGGTCGGCGGCGTGGAAGTGGGCCAGGTTCTTCTCGATCACGTCGTCGCGGGAGACCTGGGAGAGGCCACCGGCGATGTTCGCGACCAGACGGGACTTCTCCTCGGCGGACATCAGCCGGTACAGCTCGCCGGCCTGGAAGAAGGCGTCGTCCTTGGTGTGCAGAGGCGCCTCGTGGCTGCCCGTGTGGCCGGTGACCGCCAGCGGGGCCGACAGGGGGCGGCCGGTCTCCACCGGGCCGTCGTAGGAGTTCGGCTCGTAGTTCTTCGCGCCGCGGCCCTGGGAGTTGGTCGCCATGAGGCCGTCACGGCCGTAGTTCTGCGCCGTCGTCGCCTTCGGGGCGTTCACCGCGAGCTGGGTGTGGTTGACGCCCAGGCGGTAGCGGTGCGCGTCCGCGTAGGCGAACAGGCGGCCCTGGAGCATCTTGTCGGGGGAGGGGCCGATGCCCGGAACGAAGTTGTTCGGGGAGAACGCGGCCTGCTCGACCTCGGCGAAGACGTTGTCGGGGTTGCGGTCCAGGACCAGGCGGCCCACGCGCTGCAGCGGGTAGTCCTTGTGCGGCCACACCTTCGTCAGGTCGAAGGGGTTGAAGCGGTAGTCCGCCGCCTCGGCCGCCGGCATGAGCTGGACGTACAGGGTCCACGACGGGTGCACGCCCCGCTCGATGGCCTGGAGCAGGTCCGTCTGGTGCGAGTTGGGGTCCTTGCCCGCGAGCTCGGCGGCCTGCTCACTGCTCAGGCAGCGGATGCCCTGGTTGGTCTTGAAGTGGTACTTGACGAAGAACGCCTCGCCGTCGGCGTTCGTCCACTGGTAGGTGTGCGAGCCGTAGCCGTTCATGTGGCGGTAGGACGCCGGGATGCCGCGGTCGCCCATCAGCCAGGTCACCTGGTGCGTGGCCTCGGGGGCGTGCGCCCAGAAGTCCCAGACGTTGTCCGGCTCCTGCTTGCCGGTGAACGGGTCGCGCTTCTGCGAGTGGATGAAGTCGGGGAACTTGATCGGGTCCTTGATGAAGAACACCGGGGTGTTGTTGCCGACGAGGTCGTAATTGCCCTCGGCCGTATAGAACTTGAGGGCGAAGCCGCGCGGGTCGCGGACCGCGTCCGCGCCGCCGAGGCTGTCGGCGACCGTGGAGAAGCGCAGGAACACCTCGGTCCGCTTGCCCACCTCGCTCAGGAAGTCGGCGTGGGTGAAGCCGGTGACGTCGTCGGTCACCTCGAAGTGGCCGTACGCCCCGGAGCCCCGGGCGTGCACCACGCGCTCCGGGATGCGCTCGCGGTTGAAGCGCGCCAGCTTCTCCAGCAGGTGCTGGTCCTGGAGGAGGAGGGGACCGCCGACGCCGGCGGAGGCTGAGTTCTGGTTGTCGGCGACCGGGGCGCCGGCCTCGGTCGTGAGCACGCGCTGCGACATCGGGGACCTTCCGTGCGGTGGCACTTCCGTGCTGGTGGCAGCGGAAAACACTTTCCGCTTGGTGGAGCCTAGAAGTGAGGGAAACTGGGCGTCAACAGTTTGTTGAAGTTGTTTGCAGCGTTGATTCCGGACGGCGCCCCGCCTGGGCGCGACAGGACAGGTGTCAGCGGGGCGCCGCCCGGAAGTCTTGGTGTGGGTCCTGGGTCAGACCTGGGCGCCGGACAGGCGCTCCACGGCCCGCAGCAGGGCCGAGTGGTCCAGGCCGCCGTCGCCCTGGGCGCGCAGGGACGCCACCAGCTGGGCGACCACGGCGCCGACGGGCAGGGCGGCGCCGACGTTGCGGGCGGCGTCGGTGACGATGCCCATGTCCTTGTGGTGCAGGTCGATCCGGAAGCCCGGCTTGAAGTCGCGGCTGAGGAAATTGTCCTTCTTCCGCGTCAGCACGGTCGAGCCGGCCAGGCCGCCGTTGAGGACGTCCAGGGCGGCCTGGAGGTCCACGCCGGACTTCTCCAGGAAGACCACGGCCTCGGCGCACGCCTGGATGTTCACGGCGACGATCAGCTGGTTGGCGGCCTTCACGGTCTGACCCGAGCCGTGCGGACCGCACAGCACGATGGTCTTGCCCAGGGCGTCGAAGATCGGCTTGGCCTGGTCGAAGTCGGCCCGCTCACCGCCGACCATGATCGACAGTACGGCCTCGATGGCGCCGGCCTCACCGCCGGACACGGGGGCGTCCAGCACCCGGATGCCCTTGTCCTTGGCGGCCTTCGCCAGGTCGACCGAGGTCTGCGGGGTGATCGAGGACATGTCGATCAGCAGGGCGCCGGACCTGGCGTTCTCCAGGATGCCGTCGGGGCCGTAGGAGATGGCCTCGACCTGCGGGGACGCCGGGACCATCGTAATGACGACGTCGGCGTCCTTCACGGCCTCGGCGATCGAGGCGGCGGCGGTGCCGCCGGCCGCGGCGAGACGGTCCAGCTTGTCCTGCTCCAGCGTGAAGCCGGTGACCTGGTAACCCGCCTTGATCAGGTTCTCGGACATGGGGGAGCCCATGATGCCGAGGCCGATCCAGGCGATCTTGGGAAGGTTGCTCATGATGGGGTGCCTTTCGGTAACGGGGTCAGCGGGTCAGCCAGTCGAAGGCCTCGGCGCTCGGGCGGTCGCCCGGCTTGTACTCGAGGCCGACCCAGCCGTCGTAGCCCGCCTTCTTCAGCTGGTCGAGGAGGTCTTCGAGGGGGAGCGAGCCGGTGCCCGGGGCGCCGCGGCCCGGGTTGTCGGCGATCTGGACGTGGCCGGTCTTCGCCGCGTACTGCTCGATCACCGCCGGCAGGTCCTCGCCGTTCATGGACAGGTGGTAGAGGTCCATGAGGAACTTCGCGTTGCCCAGCCCGGTCGCCTCGTTGACCTGGTCCACGATCCCGACCGCGGCCGGCGCGCTCACCAGCGGGTACAGCGGCGACTCGGGCTTGTTCAGGGCCTCGATCAGCAGGATCGCGCCGATGCGGTCGGCGGCCCGGGCCGCAAGGGTGAGGTTCTCCAGCGCGAGCGCGTCCTGCTCGGCCGGGTCCACCCCCTCGACGCGGTTGCCGTACAGGGCGTTGAGGGCCGTGCAGCCCAGCGAGGCCGCGAAGTCGGCCGCCACGTCGATGTTGGCGCGGAACCTCTCCGACTCCTCGCCCGGCACGGACAGGGCGCCGCGGTCGGGGCCCGGCAGCCGGCCGGCGTAGAAGTTCAGGCCCGTGAGCTGGACGCCCGCGTCCTCGATCGCCTTCTTCAGGGCGTCGAGCTCGGACTGCTCGGGGGTGGGGGAGTCGACCCAGGGCCACCACAGCTCGACCGCCGTGAAGCCCGCCGCGGCGGCGGCCGCGGGGCGCTCCAGGAGCGGGAGTTCCGTGAAGAGGATCGACAGGTTGACGTTGAAGCGCTGCTCTGCGAATCCCATGGGGGTCGGCGCTCCCTTCCGTGTCGAGATTCCGTATTGCGGAAGTTCGTTTCTGCTTAATGGAAGATTGCCGTCGTGTGCCGTGCCTTGTCAAGAGGAGTCCGCCGCAAACCCCGAACGGGACCGCGCTGACCTGCTGTGACTTCCCCCACCCGCCCTTGCCGCGGCGCGGAAGGCTTACCTACGTTCGATTACATGTCCTCCCAGCGCCCCGCTCCGTTCGAGTTCGACGTCGACCTGAGCGCGCACGAAATGCTCCGGCGGGCCCACGTCCTGGACGCCCTCGGCCCGGACTGGGACCCCGTCGCCGCCCTGCGTGGCGAGGAGGAGGCGTACGAGCTGCTGTACTCCGGCCTCGACGCGGACCAGCAGCGCGTCCACGACGAGCTGGTCTCGGCCGGTGTGCTCCCGCCGCGAGGAGGCGGGCATGCTGCCCCGTGACCCGCAGGCGGACATCGGACGCCGCGCCTGGGTGGCCTGCCCGAACTGCGACGACCACCGCGGCTGCGGCGACTGCGAACAGCGGCGCACCTGCTCCCGGCACTGGCGCTATCTGCTCTCCAGCACCGGCAGCCTGCTGCACCTCCAGTGCCGTTCGTGCACGCACGTCTGGACCCACGAGACCGGGTTCGGCGCCACACGCTCCCTCTGGCAGCGCATGACCCGCGCCTGGTGACACCGGCCGGTATCCCGACCCGCGCGTTCGGACGACCCCACCGTCTGTCATTCGGATGACCCCACCGTCTGTCACCGCGGACCACGGGCCGGCGTGACCGAGGATCGCCGTCGGCGGTCACCCCCGGCCGCCGGTCGTCCGCCCGGAGGCAGCCGTGCAGATCCTGCTCGTCGCCAGCGCGTTCAACAGCCTCACCCAGCGCGTCCACGCCGAGCTGCGCGACCGCGGCCACAACGTCGCCGTGGAACTCGCCCTGCCGGACCGCTCCCTCACGGATGCCGTACGGCGCCACGCGCCGCAGCTCGTCGTGGCGCCGATGCTGAAGACGGCGATCCCCGAGGAGGTGTGGGCGGCACACACCTGCCTGATCGTCCACCCCGGGCCACTCGGCGACCGCGGGCCGTCCTCCCTGGACTGGGCGATCCACGAGGGCGCCGAACGCTGGGGCGTCACGGTCCTGCAGGCCACCGCGGAGATGGACGCGGGCGACGTGTGGGCCTCCGTGCCGTGCCGGATGCCTCCGGTGGCCAAGAGCGATCTCTACCGGGGCGAGGTCGCCGACGCCGCGCTCACCGCCGTACACCTCGCCGTGGAGCGCTTCGCCGGCGGCACCCATGTGCCCGCCGCACAGGACGAGACCGGTGCGGCGGGCGCTCCCGTGCGGGTCCGGCCGTACCTGGACCAGAGCGTCCGGCGCATCGACTGGGCCGCCGACTCCACGGCGGCCGTCGTCCGCAAGCTGCGCGCGGCCGACTCGCAGCCCGGTGTGCTGGACGTGCTGCTCGGCGGTGAGTGGTACCTGCACGGGGGCCATCCCGAGAGCGTCCTGCGGGGTCGCCCCGGCGAGCTGCTGGCCACCCGCGCCGGAGCGATCTGCCGGGCCACCACCGACGGCGCCGTGTGGATCCCGGAACTGCGGCCCCGTCGCCTGCCCGGCGGGCCGCCCACGTTCAAGCTCCCCGCCGTGCGGGCCCTGGGCGACCGGCTGCCGCCCCTGCCCGACTTCCCCCCGCCCGTGCTGCCCGACGCGCACGAGGGCACCTGGACGGACATCCGCTACCGGGAGGACGGCGGCGTCGGCTTCCTGACGTTCTCCTTCCCGGGCGGCGCCATGAACACCGAGCAGTGCCGGCGCCTCCAGCACGCCTACCGCGAGGCGTGCACCCGGCCCACCTCGGTCCTTGTGCTGGGCGGGGAGCGGGACTTCTTCTCCAACGGGATCCACCTCGGCGTCATCGAGGCCGCCGCCGACCCCGCCGCGGAGTCCTGGGCGAACATCAACGCCATCGACGACCTCGTGGAGGCGGTCCTGACCACCACGGACCGGCTCGTCGTCGCGGCCGTCGCGGGCAACGCAGCCGCGGGCGGGGCGATGCTCGCCCTGGCGGCCGACGAAGTGTGGTGCCGCAACGGCAGCGTGCTGAACCCGCACTACCGCCTGATGGGTCTGTACGGCTCGGAGTACTGGACCTGCACACTGCCCCGCAGGGTGGGCCCGGCCCTGGCCGAACGGCTCATGCGCGAGGCGCTGCCCGTGAGTGCGGCGAGCGCCCTGAGCCTCGGACTCGCCGACCGGGTGATCGACTGCGGTCCCGGCGACTTCGCCCGGGAGACCGCCGCACTGGCCGCGCGTCTCGCGGCACTGCCGGCGACGGCCTCCAGGATCGCCGCCAAGAAGGCGGAGCTGGAACGGCGCGAGGCCACCACTCCGCTCGCCGCCTTCCGCGAACGGGAGCTGGCCCGAATGCGGCGGACCTTCGACGACCCGGACGCCCCGTACCACGCCCTGCGCCGCGCGTTCGTCCACAAACGCCGGCCCCGCCGCACCCCACCGCACCTCGTCTCGCCCCCGGTTGCGTGAAGCGGCCCCGCCGCCTGCGCCATCGGCGTCACGCGAATGGCCCACGGTGTGTTTCACCCCGGCCGAACCGCTGATACCAAGAATCCGAGGGCCCGAAATGCGGGCCTTCATCCCTTACCTCCCTTGGAGGCGGTCCCATGACTGAGGCGACGCCGGACACGGTCGGCGCTCACACCACCGGCGCGCCCGCCGACGAGACACCCACGATCCATGTCCTGTGGATCAACGCGGGCCTGAGCTGCGACGGCGACTCGGTCGCGCTGACGGCGGCCATGCAGCCGAGCATCGAGGAGATCGTCCTCGGCGCGCTGCCGGGGCTGCCGAAGATCCAGGTGCACTGGCCGCTCATCGACTTCGAATGTGGTCCGGTCGGCGGCGCGGACACGTTCATCGAGTGGTTCTTCAAGGGCGAGCGCGGCGAGATCGACCCGTTCGTGCTGGTCGTCGAGGGGTCCATCCCCAACGAGGCGATCAAGCCCGAGGGCTACTGGTGCGGCTTCGGCGACAACCCGGAGACCGGGCAGCCGATCACCACCAGCGAGTGGATCGACCGGCTCGCGCCGAAGGCCCTGGCCGTGGTCGCCATCGGCACCTGTGCCACGTACGGCGGCATCCACGCGATGGCCGGCAACCCGACCGGCGCCATGGGGGTCCCGGACTATCTCGGCTGGGACTGGAAGTCCCAGGCCGGCATCCCCATCGTGTGTGTCCCCGGCTGCCCGATCCAGCCCGACAACTTCGCCGAGACGCTGACCTATCTGCTCTACCAGGCGACCGGCGCCGCCCCGATGATCCCGCTGGACGACAAACTGCGCCCGACCTGGCTGTTCGGTGCCACCGTGCACGAGGGCTGCGACCGGGCCGGCTACTACGAGCAGGGCCAGTTCGCGGAGTCGTACGACTCACCCAAGTGCCTGGTCAAGGTGGGCTGTTGGGGCCCGGTGGTGAAGTGCAACGTGCCCAAGCGCGGCTGGATGAACGGCATCGGCGGCTGCCCGAACGTCGGCGGCATCTGCATCGCCTGCACCATGCCGGGCTTCCCCGACAAGTTCATGCCGTTCATGGACGAACCCCCCGGCGCCAGGCTGTCCGTCTCCGGCAGTTCCGTCTACGGCTCCGTCATCCGCAGACTGCGGACGATCACGGGACGCACCTTGGACAAGGAGCCCAAGTGGCGCCGTACCGGACAGAAGATCACCACCGGATACCGGCCCCCCTGGTGACGCCCCGCCACCCGTGATCCGCCCCTGCTTCGTGCACCCCCGAACACCCACCCGAACCTCCCGCGCAACGAAGGGCACGGCAAACGACGATGGCAGCGAAGACGAAGGCGGCCGGCGACGGCAGCGGCCTGGTGGAGATGTCCTGGGATCCCATCACCCGGATCGTGGGCAGCCTGGGCATCCACACGAAGATCGACTTCAAGCAGAAGCGGGTCGCCGAGTGCTACAGCACCTCGTCGGTCTTCCGCGGCTACAGCGTCTTCATGCGCGGCAAGGACCCCCGCGACGCCCACTTCATCACCAGCCGCATCTGCGGGATCTGCGGCGACAACCACGCCACCTGCTCGGTGTACACGCAGAACATGGCGTACGGCGTGAAGCCCCCGCACCTCGGTGAGTGGATCATCAACCTCGGCGAGTCCGCGGAGTACATGTTCGACCACAACATCTTCCAGGAGAACCTGGTCGGGGTCGACTACTGCGAGAAGATGGTCAAGGAGACCAACCCGGGCGTCCTCGAACTCGCCGAGCGCACCGAGGCCCCGCACGCCGCCGAGCACGGCTACCGCACCATCGCCGACATCATGCGTTCGCTGAACCCGCTGGAGGGCGAGTTCTACCGCGAGGCCCTCCAGGTCAGCCGCTACACGCGCGAGATGTTCTGCCTGATGGAGGGCCGCCATGTGCACCCCTCCACGCTCTACCCGGGCGGCGTCGGCACGGTCGCCTCCGTGCAGCTCTTCACCGACTACATGAGCCGCCTGATGCGGTACGTGGAGTTCATGAAGCGGGTCGTGCCCCTGCACGACGACCTGTTCGACTTCTTCTACGAGGCCCTCCCCGGCTACGAGGAGGTCGGCCGCCGCCGCGTCCTGCTCGGCTGCTGGGGCGCGCTCAACGACCCCGAGTACTGCGACTTCACCTACGCCAACATGACGGACTGGGGCCGGCGGATGTTCGTCACGCCCGGCGTCATCGTCGACGGCAAACTCGTCACCAACGACCTCACCCAGATCAACCTCGGCATCCGGATCCTGCTCGGCAGCTCCTACTACGAGGACTGGGAGGGCCAGGAGCAGTTCGTCACCCACGACCCGCTCGGCAACCCGGTCGACCCGCGCCACCCCTGGAACCAGCACACCATCCCCGCCCCGCAGAAGCGCGACTTCGACGACAAGTACAGCTGGGTGATGTCTCCGCGCTGGTGGGACGGCAAGGACCACCTCGCCCTGGACACCGGCGGAGGCCCCATCGCCCGTCTGTGGTCCACCGCCCTGTCCGGACTCGTCGACATCGGGTACGTCAAGGCCACCGGCAACAGCGTGGTCATCAACCTGCCGCGCACCATGACCAAGCCGGAGACCACCTTCGAGTGGAAGATCCCGCAGTGGTCCAACGCGCTGGAACGCAACCGCGCCCGCACCTACTTCCAGGCGTACGCCGCCGCCGTCGCCCTGCACTGCGCCGAGAAGGGCCTCGAGGAGGTCCGCGCCGGACGCACCCAGACCTGGGAGAAGTTCGAGGTCCCGGACCAGGCCGTCGGCTGCGGCTTCACCGAGGCCGTCCGCGGCGTCCTCTCCCACCACATGGTGATCCGCGAAGGCAAGATCGCCAACTACCACCCGTACCCGCCCACCCCGTGGAACGCCAGCGTCCGCGACAGCTACGGCACCCCCGGCCCGTACGAGGACGCCGTACAGAACACCCCGATCTTCGAGGAGAACCCCCCGGAGAACTTCAAGGGCATCGACATCATGCGCACCGTCCGCAGCTTCGACCCCTGTCTGCCCTGCGGCGTCCACATGTACGTCGGCGGCGGCAGGACCGTGAAGAGCCTGCACGTCCCCACCGGCCTGAGCGGGCTGGGCGGATGAGCGCGACGACCACGGCGCGGCCGGCGAGCGCGGAGGAGACCGGCCGCCGTATCGAGGAGATCCTCGACCGGCTGAGCGCGAGCGGCGAGCCGGCGAACGTCGCCGCGGCCGAGGAACTCGTCCGGTGCCTCATGGACTTCTACGGCAACGGACTGGCCCGCGTCCTGCACCTGCTGTCGGCCGCCCCCGGCGAACCGCTGCCGCGGCTCCTCGGCGACGAACTCGTCGCGAGCCTGCTGGTCCTGCACGACCTGCACCCCGAGGACCGGGACACCCGCATCGGCCGAGCCCTCGACAGCGTGCGCCGGCACGACCTGGAGGTGGCGGGCTTCGACGAGGAAACGGGCACCCTGCGGCTGCGGTCGGCCGCGAGCGGCGGCTGCGGCTGTGGCTCCGGCTCCGGCGCCCGGGAGGCCGCCGAGACGGCGCTCGCCTGCTTCGCGCCGGAGGTCACGGTCGTCGAGGTGGAGCCGGCGCCCACCCTTCTGCAGATCGGGACGAAGGCCCGGTGACCGCGGCCACGGTCGGCCTGCGGCGGTTTTTGACCGAGCGTCCGCCGCAGCCCGAGCGGTGCGAGCTGTGCGCGGTCGTGGTGCCCGAGGACCACCGCCACCTGGTCGACACCGAACAGCGCGCCCTCGTCTGCGCGTGCACCGCCTGCGCGCTGCTCATGCAGCAACCGGGCGCCGCCGCGGGCCGCTTCCGCGCGGTCCCGGCCCGCTACCTCACCGACCCCGGGCACCGCCTCGACGAGCGGGCGTGGGAGGCGCTGCGGATCCCGGTCGGCGTCGTCTTCTTCTTCCGCAACGCAGCGCTCGACCGGCTGGTCGCCCTGTATCCCAGCCCGGCCGGCGCCACCGAGAGCGAACTCGAACCGGCCGCCTTCGACGAGGTTCTCGGCAGCAGCCGGCTCGCCGCCCTCCTCGAACCCGACGTGGAGGCGCTGCTGCTGCGCCGCCACGGCGACACCTTCGAGTGCCACCTCGTTCCGATCGACGTCTGCTACGAACTCGTCGGCCGGATGCGGTTGTTGTGGCAGGGATTTGATGGTGGGGCGGAGGCGCGGCGCGCGCTGGACGCGTTCTTCGAGGACGTCCGCACTCGTGTACGGCCCCTGAACGAGGCGGAGCGCACGTGACCGAGTTCTCGTTCTCCTGTGTCGGTGTGCGGGCCGACCGCTACGCCGCCGGTCCCACCCTCGTCTTCCGGCTGAGGGTCACCGCCTCCGGTGACACCCCCGTGCACGCCATCGCCCTGCGCTGCCAGATCCGTATCGAGCCCGCCCGCCGCGGGTACGCGGCCACCGAGGCCGACGGGCTCACCGACCTGTTCGGGGAGCGCGGCCGCTGGGGCAGCACGCTTCAGCCGGTGCAGTTCGCGCAGGTCCCGCTGATGGTCTCCGCGTTCACCGGCGAGACCGAGACCGACCTCGTCGTGCCCTGTACCTACGACATGGACATCGCCGCGACCCGCTACCTCGACGCCCTCACCGACGGCGAGGTCCCGCTGCTGATGCTGTTCTCCGGGACCGCGTTCACCGGCACCGGGGGCTTCCGGGTGGAGCCCGTCCCGTGGGACCGCGAGGCGTCCTTCAGGATGCCGGTCGCCACCTGGCGGGAGATGGTCGAGCAGCACTTCCCCGGCTGCGGCTGGATCCGGCTGCCCGGCGACACCATGGACGCCCTCCTCGCCTACCGCTCCCGGCACGCGCTGCCCTCCTGGGAGGCGACGCTCAAAGCGCTGCTCGCCGACGTCGGCCCGCCGGCGAACGATCCGCTGCGCGCCCTCACCGGCACCACCGGAAGGACCCGGACGTGACCGCCCCCGCGTTCGCCCCCGAGACCGAGGAGCGCCTCGCCCTCGCCCGGCAGGTGGCCGACGCCGTGCTCTTCGAGGGCTATGTGCTCTACCCGTACCGTGCCTCGGCGGCCAAGAACCGGCTGCGCTGGCAGTTCGGCGTCCTGGTGCCGCCCGCCTGGGGCGCCGAGTGCGAGGAGCACGACTTCCAGCACACCGAGTGCCTGATGGAGCCGAGAGCGGACGCGACCCTCGCGGTCGAGGTCCGCTTCCTGCACGCCCGCCGCCGCACCGTGCAACGCGTCCTGCCCGACGGCGGCTTCGAGACCGTACCCGAACTCCACCTCGACGACCGGGTGCTGGTGCCCTGGGACGAAGGGGCCGAGGAACGCGTCGAGCTCGTCGCCCCCGTCGGGCAACTGACCGGCGACGGCATCGAGTTCCCCTTCCGTAAGCCCGCCGTCGAGGAGACCGAGCCCGTCCTGGACGCGGCGGGCCGGACCGTCGGCCGGCTGGTCCGGCGCAGCGCCGAGGTCACCGGGGTCGTACGGCTCTCCGCGAGCGAACTCGACGGGCCCTACCGGGTCTCGCGGCTCACCGCCGTCGTAGAGAACACCACACCCTGGACGCCGCCGGAGGGCCACGCCGCCGACCGGGACGCGGCGCTGCCGCACTCCCTCGTGGCCACGCACCTCCTCATGGCCCTGAGCGCCGGCTCGTTCCTGTCGATGACCGATCCCCCCGAGTGGGCCAAGGGCGCGGTCGCCTCCTGCCGCAATCTGCACACCTGGCCCGTGCTCGCCGGTGAACCCGGCCGCGCGGACCTCGTGCTGTCCTCGCCGATCATCCTGGAGGACCACCCGGCCATCGCCCCCGAGAGCCTGGGCGCCCTCTACGACGCCACCGAGATCGACGAGATCCTCGCCCTGCGCACCGCCGCCCTCACCGACGCGGAGAAACGCGAGGCCCGCGGCACCGACGCGCGCGCCGCCGCCGTCATCGACCTCGCGGACTCCATGCCGGCCGAGGTGCTGGAACGCCTGCACGGCGCGGTGCGCGGCCTGCGCGAGATCACCGGCGAGCCCGACGGCTTCCCCGACGAGTTCGGCGTGGCCCGCCCCGAGACCCCCTGGTGGGACCCGGCGAGCGACGCAGGCTTCGACCCCGAGACGGACCGGGTCATGGTCGACGGCCGGCCCGTCGGCAAGGGCAGCCGCGTCGAACTGCGCCCCGGCCTGCGGCACACCGACGCCCAGGACCTGTTCCTGCACGGCCGCACCGCGAGGGTCGAGGCGGTGCTGCACGACGTCGACGGCGCGGTGCACCTCGCGGTGACCGTCGACGGCGACCCCGGCGCCGACATCCGCCGCGAACAGGGCCGCTACCTGTACTTCCAGCCCGACGAGGTGGTCGTGGCGGAGGAGGCCCGATGACGCGCACGCTCGTGGCCGGCATCGGCAACATCTTCCTCGGCGACGACGGCTTCGGCGTGGAGACCGCACGCCGGCTCACCGCACGGCAACTGCCGCCCCACGTCGAGGTCGTGGACGTAGGAGTCCGCGGGGTGCACCTCGCCTACCAGCTCCTGGACGGCTACGACACCCTCGTCCTCGTCGACGCCACCGCACGCGGCGAGGCCCCCGGCACGCTGTACGTCATCGAGCACGACGGGCCCTCGGGCGCCGGTGACACCGTCCCGGCGATCGACGGCCACCGCATGACGCCCGACACCGTCCTGGCGCTGCTGGACACCCTCTGCGCCGGCACCGGCGGACAGCCACCCCGGCGCGTCCTGGTCGTCGGCTGCGAACCGGCCAACACCGACGAGGGCATCGGTCTCAGCCCGCAGGTGTCCGGCGCAGTACCCCGGGCCGTGCGCCTGATCGAAGAGTTGCTGGAAGGCGGGACGCCGGCCCCCGTACGGGCCTCGACCGCCGAAGCCGCCACAGGAGGAGAGACGGGATGAAGAAGTTCCTCGCTGCCGGGGCCGCCGGCGCCGCGCTGGCCGCCGCGGCCGCCGTCGCCACCCAGGTGCTGCCCGACATCCGGCGCTACCTCAGGATCCGCCGGATGTGAACCCCCGCCCGCCGGGTGCGCCGCCTTGCGTCGAACGGCGTACCCGGCGCCCGGCCACGGCGTGCCTGGCCCCCGCGCCCGGAGCGCTCGCCTCTAATGAAGGCCGGCCCCTGGAGGACGAGGACCCATGCACGAGATGTCCGTCGCGCTGGCCGTGATCGACCAGGTGGAAACGGCCGCCGCACAGACCCGGGACGTCACCGCGGTGCGCGCGGTGCGGCTGCGCGTGGGCGAACTGGCCGGTGTCGTACCCGACTCCCTCGCCTTCTGCTTCGAACTCGCCTGCGCCGGAACCCTGCTGGAAGGCGCCGAACTCGTCACCGAACCGGTGCCCGGCCGGGCCCGCTGCACGCCCTGCGCGCACGAGTGGGCCGTCGGCATGCCGCCCCGGCTGACCTGC
The DNA here is from genome assembly GCF_042657965.1 of Streptomyces coerulescens. Lineage (NCBI taxonomy): Bacteria > Bacillati > Actinomycetota > Actinomycetes > Kitasatosporales > Streptomycetaceae > Streptomyces > Streptomyces coerulescens. The sequence goes on along the minus strand of NZ_JBHSKM010000002.1, from coordinate 877,527 downwards.
CCCGAGTGCGGTGGCGCCGAGGTCGAGCTGCTCGCGGGGCGGGAGCTCCAGATCGCCGAGGTGCGGTGGGTGGACGGTGATCCGCCGCACCCGGACGCACGCGAACCGATCCCCGAGGAGTGCTGAACCATGTGCCGTGTCGTCGACCTGCAACAGGCCGTGCTCGCGAAGAACGACGCGAGCGCCCACCTGCTGCGCATGCACCTGGAGTCCCGGGGCACCACCGTCGTCAACCTGCTGTCCAGCCCCGGCAGCGGCAAGACCGCGCTGCTGGAGCGCGAACTGCTGCTGGCCCGGGAGCGGTCCGTGGCCGTCGCGGCGCTCACCGCCGACCTCGCCACCGACAACGACGCCGAACGCCTCGCGCGGTCCGGCGTCCCGGTCAAGCAGGTGCTCACCGACGGGCTGTGCCATCTGGAGGCGGCGATGCTCGCCGGGCACCTGGACGGCTGGCTGCCCGACGGCACCCGGCTGCTGTTCGTGGAGAACGTCGGCAACCTGGTCTGCCCCGCCTCCTACGACCTGGGGGAGACCCTGAGGGTCGTGCTCGCCTCCGTGACCGAGGGCGAGGACAAGCCGCTGAAGTACCCGACCGCCTTCGGCCTGGCCCAGCTGGTCGTGGTCACCAAGACCGACATCGCCGAGGCGGTGGAGTTCGACGAGGGCGCGTTCCGCGCGAACGTGCAGCGTGTCAACCCGGGCGTGGAGGTGGTCCTGACCTCGGCCCGCAGGGACCGGGGCGTCGGCACGCTCCTGGACCGGGCGCTCGCAGCGGCGGAGGGCGCGCCCCTGCACGCACCGGTCATGGCCCGCCGCCCCGAAGGGGACCACTCCCACTCTCACGCCCACTCCCACACGCACGCGGCGGACACCGCGGCCGTGGCCCCGACGCACTCGTGAGCGCCCCGCCGCGGCCGGCCGCCGTCGCCCAGGACCCGCCGCACCGGCGGCGGGTGGTCGTCCGGGGCGTGGTGCAGGGCGTGGGCTTCCGGCCGTACGTCTACGGCCTCGCCACCGAACTCGCCCTGGTCGGGCATGTGACCAACACACCGGAGGGCGTGGTCGCCGAGGTGGAGGGCAGTGTCACGGCCGTGGCCCGCTTCTGCGACCGGATCGCCGTCCAGGCGCCGCCGCTGGCCCGGGTGGAGTCCGTCGACCACCAGGAACTGCCCGTCGTCGGGGGCGAGGCGTTCACGATCCTCGCCTCCCGCACCGGCGGCCCGGCCCGCACCCTGGTCTCCCCGGACACCGCCACCTGCGCCGCCTGTCTCGCCGAACTGGCGGATCCGGCCGACCGGCGGCACCGCCACCCCTTCGTCAACTGCACCCACTGCGGGCCGCGCTTCACGATCGTCACCGGTGTCCCGTACGACCGCGCGAACACCACGATGGCCGGCTTCCCGATGTGCCCCGACTGCGCCCGCGAGTACGGCGATCCGACCGACCGACGCTTCCACGCACAACCGGTGGCCTGCCCGTCCTGCGGGCCGCGACTGCGGCTGATCGTGCCGGGGGCCGAGCGCACATCCACTGTCGTGTCCGGCCCGGTCACCGAGCGCACCGCAGGGGCCGATCCGGTCGCCCGGGCCCGCGTGCTGCTCGCGCGTGGTGCGATTCTCGCCGTGAAGGGGCTCGGTGGTTACCACCTGGCCTGTGACGCCACGAACCCCGACGCCGTCGCCCTGTTGCGCCGTCGCAAGGCGCGGGGCGACAAGCCCTTCGCCGTCATGGCGAGAAGCGCGGGCGACATCGAGCACCTCGTCCGGCTGGGTCCGCGGGAACGCAGGCTGCTGGAAGGCCCCGTCAGGCCGGTCGTGCTGCTGCGGCGCCGCCCGGATCCGTCGTACACGCAGGGGGCGCCACGACCCGCCGAGGCGGTCGCGCCCGGCAGTCCCGACCTCGGCGTGATGCTTCCGTACACACCGGTGCACCATCTCCTGCTCGGTCCGCCCGGCGACCAGGACGGCCCCCGGCTGCTCGTCATGACCAGCGGCAACGTCTCGGGCGAGCCGATCGTCATCGACGACGCCGAGGCCCTGGAGCGGCTCGCGCACCTCGCCGACGGCTGGCTGACGCACGACCGGCCGATCCATGTGCCGTGCGACGACTCCGTGGTCCGTGTCTGCGACGACGAGCCGCTGGTGCTCCGGCGCTCCCGCGGTTACGCCCCGCTGCCGCTCACCCTCCCGCTGCCGGTCCGCCCCGCCCTCGCCACCGGCGGAGACCTCAAGAACGCCTTCTGCCTCGGCGAGGGACGGCAGGCCTGGCTCTCCGCCCACATCGGCGACATGGACGACCTCGCGACGCAGGGCGCCTTCGAACGCGCCGTCGAGCAGCTGGAGTCCATCACCGGAGTACGGCCGCGGAGCCTGGCCTGCGACCGGCATCCCGGCTACCGCTCCGCCCGCTGGGCCGACCGGAACGCGGCGGGCCGGGCCGTCGTACGCGTCCAGCACCATCACGCCCACATCGCCGCCGCGATGGCCGAGCACGGTCTTGACGGCACCCGGCCGGTGATCGGCGTCGCCTTCGACGGTACCGGCCACGGCGACGACGGCGCGGTGTGGGGCGGGGAGTTCCTGCTCGCGGACTACGCCGACTTCACGCGCTTCGGGCATCTGGCGTACGTCCCGCTGCCCGGCGGTGACACGGCCGTGCGCAGGCCGTACCGCATGGCGCTGGCCCAACTGCGCGCGGCCGGCCTCGACTGGTCCGGCGACCTGCCCTGCACCACCGCCTGCCCGCCCGACGAACTGCGCCTGCTCCAGCGGCAGTTGGAGCGGAACCTGAACTGTGTCCCGACCTCCAGCATGGGCCGGCTCTTCGACGCCGTGTCCTCGCTCGCCGGTGTCTGCCACCGCGCCGGCTACGAGGCGCAGGCCGCGGTCGAGCTGGAGGCCGCCGCGCTGGCCGCGCCCGCCGGTGACACCACCGCTTACGCCTTCGCGCTGAGCGACGGCAGGACTGTGCGGGCCGGTGCCGCGCCCGTCGTCGCGGCGATCGTCCGCGACCTGCGGGCGGGCGCCGGGGCGGCCACGGTCGCGGCCCGTTTCCACCGTGGCGTGGCGGCGCTGGTGCACACCATGTGCCGGCGGGCCCGGGAGCGGCACGGGCTGGACACGGTGGCTCTGACCGGCGGCGTGTTCGCCAACACGCCGCTGTCCTCGGCCTGCGCGGCCGCCCTGCGCGAGGACGGCTTCACGGTGCTGCGGCACCACCTGGTGCCACCGGGCGACGGCGGCCTGGCGCTGGGCCAGCTGATGGTGGCCGCCCGCACGACGACCGACGACTGAATGACACCCGACCCCACAGGAGAGGCCCATGTGCCTGGCGGTACCCGGCAGAGTGCTTCAGATCGAGGAACGGGACGGCACCCGGATGGCCGCCGTCGACTTCGGCGGCGTGGTCAAGGAGGTGTGCCTGGAGTATCTGCCGGACCTCCGGGTCGGCGAGTACGCCATCGTCCACGTCGGGTTCGCCCTTCAGCGGCTGGACGAGGAATCGGCGAAACAGACGCTGGAGCTGTTCGCCGAACTCGGCATGCTCCAGGAGGAGTTCGGCGACGCCTGGGAGATGGCGGCGGCGGAGGCGGGCGTGGCACCGGTGGAAGAGGTGGGCAACCAGTGAAGTACATCGAGGAGTTCCAGGACCCGGAGCTGGCCCGTCGGCTGCTGGACGAGATCGCGGCCACGGTGACCAGGCCGTGGGCGCTGATGGAGGTGTGCGGCGGGCAGACGCACAGCATCATCCGGCACGGTCTCGACCAGCTCCTGCCGGACGAGGTCGAGTTGATCCACGGACCGGGCTGTCCGGTCTGCGTGACCCCGCTGGAGGTCATCGACAAGGCGCTGGAGATCGCCTCCCGCCCCGAGGTGATCTTCTGCTCCTTCGGCGACATGCTGCGGGTGCCGGGCACCGGCCGGGATCTGTTCCAGGTGCGCGGCGAGGGCGGCGACGTACGGGTCGTGTACTCGCCGCTCGACGCCCTGCGGATCGCGCGGCAGAACCCGGACCGGGAGGTCGTGTTCTTCGGCATCGGCTTCGAGACGACCGCGCCCCCCAACGCCATGGCGGTCCATCTGGCCCGCAAGCAGGGCGTCAAGAACTTCAGCATGCTGGTGTCCCACGTCCGCGTCCCACCCGCCATCGAGGCGATCATGTCGTCCCCGAGCTGCCGGGTGCAGGGCTTTCTCGCGGCCGGGCACGTGTGCAGCGTGATGGGCATGGCGGAGTACCCGGAGCTGGCGGAGCGCTTCCGGGTGCCGATCGTGGTGACCGGCTTCGAGCCGCTGGACATCCTCGAAGGCGTACGCCGCACCGTGGGCCGGCTGGAGCGCGGCGAGCACACCGTCGACAACGCCTACGCGCGAGCCGTGCGGCCCGAGGGCAACCCGGCCGCGCGGGCCATGCTGGAGGACGTCTTCGAGGTCACCGACCGCGCCTGGCGGGGCATCGGGGTGATCCCCGACAGCGGCTGGCGGCTGTCGCCGAAGTACCGCGACCACGACGCCGAGCACCGCTTCTCGGTCGAGGGGATCCGGACCGAGGAGCCCGCGGAGTGCCGCAGCGGAGAGGTCCTGCAGGGCCTGCTCAAGCCGCACGAGTGCGCCGCGTTCGGCACCCTGTGTACGCCCCGTACCCCGCTGGGCGCCACGATGGTCTCCAGCGAGGGCGCCTGCGCGGCGTACTACCTGTACCGCCGCCTTGACGTGCCCGCCGCGACCGCCCGGGAGGCGAGCCCCGTTGTCTGACCTCGATGTGACGTCCTGGACCTGCCCGGCCCCGCTGCGTGACCGGCCCCGCGTCGTCATGGGCCACGGCGGCGGCGGTGCCCTCTCCGCCGAGCTGGTCCAGCAGATCTTCGCCCCCGCCTACGGGGGCAGGGCCCTCGCCCAGCTGGGCGACTCCGCCGTGCTCTCCCTCGGCGGGGCCCGGCTGGCCTTCTCCACGGACTCCTACGTCGTCCGTCCGCTGTTCTTCCCCGGCGGCAGCATCGGTGACCTGGCGGTCAACGGCACCGTCAACGACCTCGCCATGAGCGGGGCCCGGGCCGCCTATCTCTCCTGCGGTTTCATCCTCGAAGAGGGCGTGGAGCTGGAGACGGTCACCCGGGTGGCCGAGGCGCTGGGCGCAGCCGCGCGCACGGCGGGCGTGGAGGTGGCGACCGGTGACACCAAGGTCGTGGAGGCCGGACACGGCGACGGCATCTACCTCAACACCGCCGGCATCGGTGTCGTCCCGGCGGGCGTCGACCTGCGTCCGCAGCGGGTCGTGCCCGGTGATGTCGTGATCGTCAGCGGCGCGATCGGCGTCCACGGGGTGGCGGTCATGAGCGTCCGTGAGGGCCTGGAGTTCGGCGTGGAGATCGAGAGCGACTGCGCCGCGCTCGGTGGCCTGGTCGACGCCATGCTCGCCGTCACCCCGGATCTGCACGTGCTGCGCGATCCCACCCGGGGCGGCCTCGCGGCCTCCCTCAACGAGATCGCGGCGGCCTCCGGCGCGGGGGTGGTCGTCCGGGAACGCGACGTCCCCGTCCCGCCCGCCGTGGCGGGCGCCTGCGCCATCCTCGGCCTGGACCCGATGTACATCGCCAACGAGGGCAAGCTGGTGGCCTTCGTGCCGCGCGAGCACGCCGACGCCGTGCTGGGCGCGATGCGGGCGCACCCCCTGGGCGCGGAGTCCGCGATCATCGGCGAGGCCGTCGAGGCCCACCCCGGCATGGTCGTGGCCCGCACCGGGCTGGGCGGCACACGCGTGGTCGACCTGCCGCTCGGGGAGCAGCTGCCGAGGATCTGCTGAGCGGCTCCCGGAGGCTTCGCTCCGGCGATGAGGGGGCTGCCCGAACAATCGCTCGCGCGTTAGGTTGAGCGCGTGCGATTGAGAGTGGAGTTCACGACCGAGCCCTTCGACCTGGACGAGGCACCCGCGCACGCGCTGGTCGCCCGCCAGGTCGTCGAGGCGGCCGAGCTGGACGCCGTGGACGTCGGTCCGTTCGGCAACACGGCGGAGGGCGGCAGTGACGCCGTGCTCACCGCCGTGGACGCCCTGCTGCGCAGCACCCTGGAAGCCGGTGCCACCCGGATCACGCTCCAGGTCAACGTGGTCGGGGAGGGCGAGGAGTGACCGGCACCGGGGACGAGCCCTTCATCGCGGCGGTGAAGCCGCTGGTCGACGCCATGGGCGGCGAGATACTCCCGCCGGACGAGGCCGGACCCGAGGACGTCGTGCTGTCCTGGGAGGGCGCCGACGTCGTCGCCGTACGCCTGCCGCAGCTCGCCGACTCCCTCGATCACATCCTGGCGGCCATGGAGCGCCGCAAGGGCAAGCCGCTGGCCGACCTGGACCGCAAGGCCAAGCAGGAGGTCGTACGGATACTGGAAGCGCGCGGTGCCTTCTCCGTACGGCACGGCGTGGAGACCGTCGCGAGCGCGCTCGGCGTGAGCCGCTTCACGGTCTACAACTATCTGAACCGTGAGAAGGGCGCCTGACGCGTCACCTCTCCGTTTCGGTACCGCGAATTTTCAACAAAGTGTTGACGTCTCGTCGTCGTAGGGCGTTAGCTATCGGCACGCCCGTTCAGTACGAAGGCCCTTCGCGGCCACGGAGGCTCCCGTGACGTCGAATTCCACGCCCCCGGGCCTGGCCCGGTTCAACGCCCTGGAGGAGCATGCGGCCCACGCCGCCCTCCACGAGGCGTGCGCCTCCACGGCATGGGCGCGCCGGCTGCTCGCCGCCCGCCCCTACGCCACCACCGACGCCCTCTACACGGCCAGCGACGCCGCCATGGCCGAGCTGACCGCCGAGGACCTCGCGGAGGCCATGGCCGGGCACCCGCCGATCGGCCGCCCCAAGCCGGGCGACCCGACCTCGGCCCGGGAGCAGAGCGGCATGGCAGGCGCCTCCGAGGAGCTCAAGGCGGAGATGCTCGAACTCAACCTCGCCTACCAGGACACGTTCGGCCATGTCTTCCTGATCTGCGCCACCGGCCGCACCGGCGAGCAGATGCGCGACGCGGTCAAGGAGCGGATCGGTAACTCGCCGGAGCAGGAGCGGGAGATCGTCCGCACCGAGCTGGGCAAGATCAACCGTATTCGGCTCGCCCGCATCGTCGAAGAGGACTGACAGCAGCATGAGCACCAGCACCACCGCCTCCGTGTCCACGCACATCCTGGACACCTCCGTCGGCCGCCCCGCCGAGGGCGTCGCCGTCCAGCTCTCCGCCCGCTCCGGGCGCGAGACGGACTGGCAGGCGCTCGGCGGCTCCGCGACCGACGCGGACGGGCGGTGCAAGGACCTCCCGGCGCTGCCGGAGGGCACCACACACGTACGGCTCGACTTCGCCGTGGAGCCGTATTTCGAGAAGAAGCAAGCCGATGCGCAGCAGGACGCCCCCGCGAATCGGGACAGCGGTGCCGTGTTCTTCCCCGAGGTGGCGATCACCTTCGCCGTGAAGCCCGGGGAGCATTACCACGTACCGCTGCTGCTCAACCCGTTCGGCTACTCCGTTTACCGAGGGAGCTAGCAGACACCATGCCCACGATTCTGGGACAGAACCAGTACGGCAAGGCCGAGAACCGAGTCGTAAAGATCACGCGGGACGGCGCCACCCACCACATCAAGGACCTCAACGTATCCGTGGCCCTGTCGGGCGACATGGAAGAGGTCCACTACTCCGGCTCCAACGCCAACTGCCTGCCGACCGACACCACCAAGAACACGGTGTTCGCGTTCGCCAAGGAGCACGGCATAGAGTCCGCCGAGCAGTTCGGCATCCACCTGGCCCGGCACTTCGTGACCAGCCAGGAGCCGATCAAGACGGCCCGGATCCGCATCGAGGAGTACGCCTGGGAGCGGATCGAGGCCTCCGACGCCAACTCGCAGTTCATCGGCGCCGACGAGGTCAAGCACTCGTTCGTACGCAAGGGCCAGGAGACCCGGCTGACCCAGATCACCTACGACGGTTCGTCGTGGGAGGTCATCTCCGGGCTCAAGGACCTCGTCGTGATGAACTCGACCAACTCCGAATTCTGGGGCTACGTCAAGGACAAGTACACGACGCTCAAGGAGGCCTACGACCGCATCCTGGCCACCCAGGTCTCCGGCCGCTGGCGGTTCAACTGGACCGACGATGAGCAGCGGATGCCCAACTGGGAGAAGTCCTACGAGCAGACCAAGAAGCACATGCTCCAGGCCTTCGCCGAGACGTACTCGCTCTCGCTCCAGCAGACCCTGTACCAGATGGGTTCGCGGATCATCAACAACCGCAGTGAGATCGACGAGGTCCGCTTCTCCCTCCCGAACAAGCACCACTTCCTGGTGGACCTGGAGCCGTTCGGGCTGAAGAACGACAACGAGGTGTACTACGCCGCCGACCGCCCGTACGGCCTGATCGAGGCCACCATTCTGCGGGACGGCTGCGAGCCGAGGATCCCGGTGGACCTCACCAACCTGTAGTGACTCCGCATATCGGCACCCGCGGCCGGTGACCTCCCCGATCCGGCCGCGGCACTCGAACCCCCGGGTCCTGCCGTGCCCTCTCCACATCAGCGCAAAGGACGCATCATGGCAGCAGACCAGCGCATCGTCATCGAGAACTGTTCGATCGCGACGGTGGATGCCGACGACACCGAGTACGCGAGCGGCCATGTCGTCATCAGCGGCAACCGCGTCGAATCGCTCGGCGCGGGCAGGGCTCCCGAGGGCCTGGAGAACGTCGTACGCCGTATCGACGCCACCGGCCACCTCGTGACCCCCGGCCTGATCAACACCCACCACCACTTCTACCAGTGGATCACCCGGGGACTGGCCACCGACCACAATCTCTTCGACTGGCTCGTCGCCCTCTACCCGACCTGGGCGCGCATCGACGAGCCGATGGTCCGCTCCGCCGCGCAGGGCTCCCTGGCCATGATGGCCCGCGGCGGTGTCACCACCGCCATGGACCACCACTACGTCCACCCGCGGGGCTCCGGCGACCTGTCCGGCGCCATCATCGGCGCCGCCCGTGACATGGGTGTCCGCTTCACCCTCGCCCGCGGCTCCATGGACCGCGGCGAGAAGGACGGCGGGCTGCCGCCGGACTTCGCCGTCGAGACCCTCGAAGGCGCACTGGCCGCGACCGAGGAGACCGTCGAGCGGCACCACGACGCCTCCTTCGACGCGATGACCCAGGTCGCCGTCGCCCCGTGCTCGCCGTTCTCCATCTCCACCGAACTCCTCAAGCAAGGCGCAGAGTTGGCCCGCCGCCTCGGTGTGCGCCTGCACACCCACGGCTCGGAGACCGTGGAGGAGGAGAAGTTCTGCCACGAGCTGTTCGGCATGGGGCCGACCGACTACTTCGAGTCCACCGGCTGGCTCGGCGAGGACGTGTGGATGGCGCACTGCGTCCACATGAACGACTCCGACATCGCCGCCTTCGCCCGTACGAAGACGGGTGTCGCCCACTGCCCGTCCTCCAACGCCCGTCTGGCGGCCGGCATCGCCCGCGTCCCCGATATGCTCGCGGCCGGCGTCCCGGTCGGCCTCGGCGTCGACGGCACCGCGTCCAACGAGTCCGGCGAACTGCACACCGAACTGCGCAACGCGCTGCTCATCAACCGCCTCGGCGCACACCGGGAAGCGGCACTGAACGCCCGTCAGGCGCTGCGTCTGGGAACCTTCGGCGGCGCCCAGGTCCTCGGCCGTGCCGCCGAGATCGGCTCTCTCGAGCCCGGCAAGCTGGCCGACCTGGTGCTGTGGAAGCTGGACACGCTCGCCCACGCCTCCATCGCCGACCCGGTGACCGCGCTGGTCTTCGGCGCGGCGGCCCCGGTCACCGCGTCGTTCGTGAACGGCCGGCAGATCGTGGAGCAGGGCCGGCTGCTCACCGCCGACGAGGACGCGATCGCCCGCTCGACGCGGGAGCAGGCCCAGCGCCTGGCGCGGATCGCCGGACAGGCCTGAGCGGCTGAAGATCTCCGGTCGGGAGGGACGGCTCCCGACCGGTGGCCGTGGACCCGAGCGGGGTCCACGGCGACCGTCTCCGGGGCGCGCGTGACGCGTGCGCCCCGGAACGGTCTCCGTTCTCCTCACCCAGAACGGGCCCGTCCCCGGTCCCGCACGACCGCGCACCACCTCCTTGAACCCGCGCCAGAGCCGACGCGTTTAACCGACCGGAGGAGAGCCGCAGTGCCCGTCCACCCCGTAGACGAGAAACTCCCCGCCCTGAAAATGGCGACGACCGGCCTTCAGCACGTGGCCGCCATGTACGCGGGAGTCGTCGCCCCGCCCCTGATCGTCGGCGCGGCCATCGGCCTGACCGCCGCCGAGCTGACCTTCCTCACCGGCGCCTGCCTGTTCACCGCGGGCATCGCGACCTTCCTCCAGACGCTCGGCATCTGGAAGATCGGCGCCCGGCTGCCCTTCGTCAACGGCGTCACCTTCGCGGGCGTCGCGCCCATGACGGCGATCGTCGCCTCCACCGAGGACAAGTCCGACGCCCTGCCGATCATCTTCGGCGCGGTGATCGTCGCCGGCCTCCTCGGGTTCGTCGCCGCCCCCTTCTTCAGCAAGGCGGTGCGCTTCTTCCCGCCGGTGGTGACCGGCACGGTCATCACGCTGATCGGCATATCACTGCTGCCGGTCGCCTTCGGCTGGGCGCAGGGCCCGAACCCGGCGGCCCACGACTACGGTTCGGCGACGAACCTGGGCCTGGCGGCCGCGACGCTGCTGATCGTGCTCCTCCTGCGGCGCTTCACCCGAGGCTTCGTGAAGCAGATCGCGGTGCTGCTGGGCCTGGTGATCGGCACGCTCATCGCGATCCCGTTCGGCGTCACGGACTTCGCGCCCGTGGCCGACGCGGACGTCATCGGCTTCCCGACCCCGTTCCACTTCGGCGCCCCGCAGTTCCAGCTCGCCGCGATCATCTCGCTGTGCGTGGTGATGGTGGTGTCGATGACGGAATCGACGGCCGACATGCTGGCGCTGGGCGAGATCGTGGAACGCCCGGCCGACGAGAAGACCATCGCGGCGGGCCTGCGCGCCGACACCCTCGGCTCCGCGCTCAGCCCCCTGTTCAACGGCTTCATGTGCAGCGCCTTCGCCCAGAACATCGGCCTGGTCGCGATGACGAAGATCCGCAGCCGGTACGTCGTCGCCGTGGGCGGCGGGTTCCTGGTGCTGATGGGCCTGTGCCCGATGGCCGCCTCGCTCATCGCGGTCGTACCGCGCCCGGTGCTGGGCGGAGCGGGCGTGGTCCTGTTCGGTTCCGTCGCCGCGAGCGGCATCCAGACCCTGGTCCGGGCCGGCCTGGAGAAGGACAACAACATCCTGATCGTCGCCGTCTCGCTGGCCGTCGGCATCATCCCGATCACGGCGCCGGAGTTCTACCACGCCTTCCCGGAGACGGCCAGGATCGTCCTGGACTCGGGCATCTCGACCGGCTGTGTGGCGGCGGTCGCGCTCAACCTCGTCTTCAACCACCTGGGCAGGCAGTCGAACGCCCAGGACGTCACGCATCCCATGGAGGCAGGAGAGGAGATCACCGTGGCGACCCGGGCCCCGGCCACTCCATGAGGCGGACGAACAACTCGGCCTGCTCGACGGCGTCGTCCCGCGTGCTGCGTGTGACGACGCCGCGACAGCAGCTCACGCGGCCGCCGCCGTGCCTCAGCGCGCGGCGAGTGCCCGGCAGGGAAGGGCGTCCGGGAGGCGGCCGGTGAAGAAGGAGCGGGGCGGGACGCCCATCAAGGTGCGGAAGTCGGTCGTCATGTGGGACTGGTCGTAGTGGCCGGTCGTGGCGGCGAGTTGGGCCCAGGGGACGTCGTCCGCCTGGGCCGGCACCGCGCGCACGCGGTTGATGCGGGCGTAGTGCTTGGGGGAGAGTCCCACGCCGTCGGTGAAGAGGTTGCGCAACTGGCGCTCACTGACGGCGAGTTCACGTGCCACCTCCCGCACCCGCCCGGGCACGCGTCCGGTCCGCATCGACAGGGCCCTCGCAGGGCCGCCCTCCTTCAATCCCGCCGCCCCCGCAGTGCGACAGCCGCCAAACCCAGCGCGCCCACCGCGATCCCCGTCGCCACCCGGAACGCCAGCTGGTACCCCTCGGCGGTGGCGGTCACCGGGCCCGTGCCGTCGGCGAGCAGCCCCTCCGTCCGGCTCGCCGCCAGCACCGACAGCACCGCCAGTCCGAGCGAACCGCCCACCACCTGTGTGGTGTTGAACAGCCCGGACGCCAACCCGGCGTCCTCCTCCCGGGCCCCCGACATCGCGAGCCCGGTCAGTGCCGGCATCGCCGCGGCGAAGCCGGTGGCGAGGAGCAGCAGAGGCGGGAGGACGTCCGCGGCGTACGAGCCGTCGACGGGTGCGCGGCTCAGCAGCGCCATGCCCACGACGATGAGCAGCAGCCCGGCGAGCAGGACGCGGTACGCACCGAACCGGCCGACGGTACGGGCCGAGAAGCCCAGCATGAGCACCCCGATGGCGATCGGCGCCGGCAGGAAGGCCGTGCCGGTGAGCAACTCGCCGTATCCCAGGACGCGTTGGAGATAGAGCGCGCCGATGAACTGGAAGCCGTACATCGTCGCGATCATCAGGATCTGCACGGCGTTCGCGCCGCTCAGCAGCCGGGAGCCGAACAGCCGCAGCCGCAGCAGCGGACGCGCCGCCCGTGCCTGTCGGAGCGTGAACGCCACGAACAGGGTCAGGGCCAGGGCGGCCGACAGCAGGGTGGCGGTGAGATCGCGGTCGCCCGCGCCGACGATGACGTACACCGTGAGCATCAACGCGCCGGTCACCAGGGCCGCGCCCGGATAGTTGGCGCCCTTGCCGAGCCCCGCTCCGCGGTCCGGCGCCAGGATCCGCACGGCCGCGAGCCATGCCGCCACCCCGATCGGCAGGTTGATCAGGAAGATCCAGTGCCAGTTCAGGGCCTCGGTCAGCGCCCCGCCGAGGAACGTGCCGAGCGCCCCGCCCGCCGCGCCGACCGCGCTGAACACCGCGATGGCGCGGGCCTGTTCACGGGGCTCGGGGAACAGAGCGACGAGCATGCCGAGCACGACGGCCGAGGTCATCGCCCCGCCCACGCCCTGCACCGCCCGCGCCGCGATCAGCACGCCCTGCCCGGTGGCCACCCCGCACAGCACGGAGGCCGCGGTGAACACGGCGAGCCCCGCGGTGAACATCCGCTTGGGGCCGATCAGATCGCCGAGCCGGCCCACCAGCAACAGCAGCCCGCCGAAGGGGATCAGATACGCGTTGACCACCCAGGCCAGCCCCGGCCCCGAGAAACCGAGGTCGCTCTGGATGGCCGGCATGGCCACCGTGACGATGTTGCCGTCCAGGATCGTCATCAGCGTCCCCGCGCACAGCACGACGAGGGACGCCCAGCGGGAGTACGTTCGCTGCGTTCGGCGCGGTGTCCGCGACCGGGACTCGACGAGGGCCATGGCGCTGCTGCCTCCGGATTCTCCATAGGTGCACGACTTGTAACGGGGTACATCGTGAGTGACCATGGAGAGCGGCGTAAGGAGGCAGTCCGATGTACCGGAGGAACACCGGTGTAACAGTCCAGGCAGTGAACGCGCAGGCGTGCCCGGTCCGGGAAGTTCTTGACAGGGTGTCCGGGAAATGGAGCGTCCAGATCCTTGTCGCGGCCGTCCACGGTCCCATCCGGTTCACGGAGTTGGAGCGCGGCATCGAGGGCATCAGCCGCCGGATGCTGACGCTCACCCTGCGCAATCTGGAGCGCGACGGCCTCGTCACCCGTACCGTCCATCCGACGGTGCCGCCGAAGGTGGAGTACGAACTGACCCCGGTGGCCAGGGAGTTGCACGAGACCCTGCAACGCCTCACCGACTGGGCCGAACGCAACAGGGTCCATATCGCCGAGTCACGCGCGGCCTATGACGCCGAGCACGACCAGGAGACGGTGTGACGGCGGGGTGACTACAGTCCGAACAGGCTCGGGTCCGTGGACAGTTCCTTGAAGTAGTGCTGGGGATTCGCCACCAGCTTGCGGGCCGTCAGGTCCATCAGCCCGCCGACGCCCTCGAGTTCGGCCGCCACCGTGCCGTCGGCCTTGCTGATGGTCTGCAGGACGCGGAAGGTCTTGCCGCCCGACCACTCGAAGGCGCAGGTCACGTCGACCTCGTCACCGGCGAGGAGCTCGCGCTGGTAGCGGATGGTCGTCTCCAGCGCGACGGGACCCACCCCCTTGCCCATCAGGCCGGTCTGGGTGATGCCCGCGGCCTGGAGCAGTGACCAGCGCGCGTGCTCGGCGTAGTTGATGTACACGCTCTGATTGACGTGCCCCTGGGTGTCGGTCTCGTAGCCGCGGACGGTGACCCGGACGGAAAACTGCTCGCTCACTGCTTCCCCTTCTCGCCTTCGGTGCCTGGTGCACCGATCTTGGCACGCACGTCATGCCCGTCGTGGGGACGCCAGCAGATAGCGCGCCCTGGTGCGCGGCTCGGTGTGCTCGCCGACCTGCCAGCCCGCCTCTTCCAGTGTGGCCGCGCAGGCCCGCAGTCGCGCGCCGTCGCTCTCGTGCACGGCGACGGCCTCCGGCTGCGGAGTCGCCCGCACCCGGTACCCGTCCGTGGAGTCCGGCTCCGCCGGGGGGTGTCCGGCCGCCTCCAGGGCGAGCGCGGCAGCCTGCACGAGATGCGTGCGCTCCCAGCCGCACGGCCGGTCCACGGCCCCGTCGGGACTGGTCATCCGGCGCAGCTCCAGCAGGCCCTGCCAGGCCCCGCGCACCTCACGCAGCCGGGCCGGGCCCGACCGCGGGGCGTCCTCCTCGCCGCCGATCCGCGCGGCGAACACGCCCCGGGCAGCGGTTTCCTCGGGCTGTGCGGGCGGCGCCGGCTCGGCCTCCCGTATCCGATGTCCCGCCGGTGTCAGGAAATGATCGTGCGGTGGCCGCGGGTGGCGGAAGGCGAGGCCCCGCTTCACCAGTGCCGCGAGCTGTGTCTCGGTGCCCCTGAGCCGTCCCGTGTCGGGGTCGGCGGCGTCGATGACACGCCGCTGGGCGGCGGTCGGTGGTCTGGTCACGGCGTGCTCCTCCCCGGGCGCTTCGGGCGCCGCTCCGCCTGCCGGCGGGGCGGCGACCTCATCTGCTGGGAAGGCTACGTCCCGGGTCTGACATTCCACCCCGAGATCACCGGCCGCCCGTGCTCCGTGCTCAGTCGGCACACCGTCCCCGTGGCCAGCTGGAACAGTGCCCCGTCGGCGGGCGGCAGCCCGAGTCGCCGGGCCGTGAGCACGCGCAGGAAGTGTCCGTGGGCCACCAGCACCACGCACCCCTCGGTGTTGGCGAACGCGGCGTCCACCTTGGCCAGCATCCGGTCGGCACGCTTCCCGACCTGCTCCGGGCTCTCCCCGGGATGGTCGGGCGGCCCCGGCGCGACACCGTCCCGGAACAGGAACCAGTCGGGCCGTTCGTGCTGGATCTCGACGGTCGTGATGCCCTCGTAGCCGCCGTAGTCCCACTCCCGCAGATCGGGGTCGACCCGCGTGCCGTGCAGCCCGATCAGCTCGGCCGTCTCCCGTGCCCGCTGCGCCGGGCTGACGAACGACGCCCCGATCCGATGCGAGCGGATCAGCGGCACGAGCCGCCGTGCCTCCTCCCGCCCGTGTTCGGTGAGCGGTACGTCGGTCCAGCCGGTGTGCCGTCCGGAGCGGGACCACTCGGTCTCGCCGTGCCGGACGAGGAAGAGATCACTCATGGTCTCAGGCTAGGAGATCGCCGGGAGGGGGACCGGTCACGTCTGCCGGTACCCGCTCAGGAACCGGCCGATCCGGCCGATCGCCGCCTCCAGGTCCTCGGCGTGGGGCAGGGTCAGGATGCGGAAGTGGTCGGGCGTCGGCCAGTTGAAGCCCGTGCCCTGGACCACCTGGATCTTCTCGCGCAGCAGCAGGTCCAGGACGAACTTCTCGTCGTCGTGGATCTTGTGCACCTTGGGGTCGATGCGCGGGAAGGCGTACAGCGCGCCCTTCGGCTTCACGCAGGACACGCCGGGGATCTCGTTGAGCTTCTCCCAGGCCACGTCGCGCTGTTCGTACAGACGGCCGCCGGGGTTCGTGAGGTCCCGGATCGACTGACGGCCGCCGAGCGCCGCCTGGATGGCGTACTGGGCGGGCGCGTTGGCGCACAGTCGCATGGAGGCCAGCATGGTCAGGCCCTCCAGATAGTCCTTCGCGTGCTGCTTCGGACCGGTGACCACCATCCAGCCGGAGCGGAAACCCGCCACCCGGTACGTCTTCGACAGGCCGCAGAAGGTGAGGACGACCAGGTCGGGGGCGAGAGTGGCGACCGAGTGGTGCACGGCGTCGTCGTACAGGATCTGGTCGTAGATCTCGTCGGCGAAGACCATCAGACCGTGCCGGCGGGCCAGGTCGAGGATGCCCTCCAGGATCTCCTTGGGGTAGACCGCGCCGGTGGGGTTGTTGGGGTTGATGATGACCACGGCCCGGGTGCGGTCCGTGATCTTCGACGCCATGTCGTCCAGGTCCGGGTACCAGTCGGCCTGCTCGTCGCAGAGGTAGTGCACCGCCTTGCCGCCGGCGAGGGTCGTGACGGCGGTCCAGAGCGGGAAGTCCGGGGCGGGGATGAGGATCTCGTCGCCGTCCTCGACCAGTGCCTGTACGGCCATGGAGACCAGCTCGGAGACGCCGTTGCCGAGGAAGACGTCGTCGACGCCGACCTCCAGGCCGAGCGTCTGGTAGCGCTGGGCGACGGCGCGGCGGGCGGAGAGGATGCCGCGCGAGTCGGTGTAGCCGTGCGCCTGGGGGAGCATCCGGATCATGTCCTGGAGGATCTCCTCCGGCGCCTCGAAACCGAAGAGCGCGGGGTTGCCGGTGTTCAGGCGCAGCACGCTGTGGCCCGCCTCCTCCAGCGCGTTCGCGTGCTCGATCACCGGGCCGCGGATCTCGTAACAGACCTCGCTCAGCTTGCTCGACTGCCGGAACTCCATGCGCGCTCGCCTCTCCGGTTTCGTGTGTTGCTTGGTTTTACCAAGTTCGAGCTTGGAAAGTCCAACAACATGTCTAGACTGCGTCGCATGTCACCTCGCCGAAGCTACGACCAGTACTGTTCCGCCGCCCGCGCGCTCGACACCGTCGGCGACCGCTGGACCCTGCTGATCGTCCGGGAGCTGCTGGCCGGCCCGCGGCGCTACACCGACCTGCACGCCGACCTGCCCGGCGTCAGCACGGACGTCCTTGCGTCCCGGCTGAAGGACATGGAACGGGACGGGATCAGTACACGGCGACGGCTGCCGCCGCCCGGAGCGGCCTACGTCTACGAACTCACCCCGCGAGGAAGGGAGTTGCTGCCCGTTCTCCAGGCGCTGGGGGAGTGGGGCCGGGCCGAGCTCGGCGAGCGGCGGCCCACCGACGCGGTGCGGGCACACTGGTTCGCGCTGCCGCTGCTGCGGGCGCTGGACGGGGAGGGTCTCGTCGAAGTCCACCTGGAGGAGGGCGACTTCCACCTGTACGTCGGCGCCGAGGACGGGCCGGTCTACGGCGACGGTCCCGCCCCCGGGGAGCCCGACGCGCGGCTGGTCCTGGACTCCGGGACGTGCGAGGCGGTCGCCCGTGGGGAGTTGACCGTGACCGACGCCGTACGGGACGGCCGTATCGAGGTGACCGGCGAGGGAACGCTCGCCAAGGCGCTCAAGGAGGCGTGAACGGCCAAGGGGCCCACCGCCGAAGCGGTGAGCCCCTTGTGACGAGATGTCAGGCGCCCGGCGGCACCCGCGTCGGCCGTCCGGCCCCGCGGGTCAGCGCGTAACCGCCGATGCCCGCGAGCGCGGCCAGCACACCGCCGATCGCGGTCCACACCCAGCGGTCCGACCACCAGGCGGAGGCCCAGCCGTCGTCGGGCTCGATGCTCGACAGCACCGCCGAGGCCGACGAAGTCTCCTCGTCCTCCTGCGACTTCACGGCCACGCCCGGCACGAGCGGCGCCGCCAGCGAGCCGTCCACGGCGGCCGAACCGCCGACGTCCTCGGAGTCGACACGGACCTCGGCGCCGACCGGCAGACCCAGGTCGGAGGTGGGCACGTCCACGACCGTCAGCCGGACGTAGTAGGTGCCCGGCAGCGGGTCGTTGCCCCAAGGCTCCGACCAGGCCCGCACGGTACGCAGGACACAGGTCAGCTCGACCGAGGAGGTGCCCGCCGCGGCGGTGCGGGTCCGAGCGCCGTACTGGCAGGCCTGACGGCGGCGCAGTCCGTCGTACACGTCGATCTGCCAGGTCTCGGCGGCGTGCGTGTCCGGCAGCTTCACCGTCGCCCGTACGGTGGGGCGCTGTCCGGCGTCCGCCGGGAACGACCAGTACAGGTAGTCACCGGTGGAGGCGCTCGCCGCGGCCGTCTGCCCCTGCTCGACCTCGGCCGCCGTGCGGAAGGAGGTACCCGCCGTGGTCGGCGCGCCGCCCTCCTGCGACGCGCTCGGCGACGGCGAGGAGTCGGCCGCGGCGGGCCCCGCCGCCAGCCCCAGCGCCAGCAGGGCGCCGCTCAGCACACGTGTGATCCGCATCAGTTGGTCCTCCAGACCGCGACCCGCCAGCGCGACACCCAGCCCCAGACGACACCGGCGAGGAAGCCGGTCAGGATCAGCGCGCCCAGCAGCCACCAGCCCCGCCCGAGGCCGAAGGAGGCCACGTCGCTCGACGTCGACGGCCCGTCCACGACGTCGACCGTCAGCTCCAGCGGCAGACCGGGCGTGGTCTGCACCCCGGAGCCCGCCGAGAAGGACTGGGTGACCTGCAGGCACACGGTCTCGGCGGACGCGGTGTCCTCGTCGTCACCGTCGGCCTCAGCCTTCGGGTAGCGCAGACCGGTCGACACGACATCCGTACGGCCGTTGCCCGCGGCCTCACCGCGCACGATCTCCCGGCCGCGCTCGGTCACCGCCCGCAGCAGCACTCCGTAGGAGGGGTTCACGGCCCGGTCGGCCGACACGCTCACCGAGGTGCGCAGCTCCTGGCCGGGCTCGACGTCCACGCGATACCAGCGCTGCTGCCCGAACTCCTCACGGTCGGTGTACAGGCCGGACTTCAGCGTCGGCGCCTTCGCGCACCGGTCGGCGCCCGTCGTCGCGACCGGCGTCACCACCGGATCGGCCGCCCGGTCCACCAACTGGTTGACCTTGTCGGCGAGTTCGTCGGTGTGCTCGACGGAGGTGAAGGTACCGCCGGTCGCCTCGGCGATACAGCTCAGCTGCCGGCGCAGCTTGGTGTTCGGGACCAGGCCGAGCGTGTCGATGGTCAGGCCGATGCCCTTGGCGGCGATCTCGCGGGCCACCTCGCACGGGTCGAGCGGGGCGCAGGTGTCCTCGCCGTCGCTGATCAGCACGATGCGCTTGGAGCCCTCGCCGCCGTCCAGGTCGTCGGCCGCCTTCAGCAGCGCCGGGCCGATCGGCGTCCAGCCGGTGGGCGTCAGCGTCGCCACCGCCGTCTTGGCCTCGGTACGGTCCAGCGGGCCGACCGGGTAGAGCTGCGCGGTGTCCTTGCAGCCCGTCCTGCGGTCGTCGCCCGGGTAGTTGGCGCCGAGGGTGCGGATGCCGAGCCGGACCTCCTCCGGGGTCGCGTCCAGCACCTCGTTGAAGGCCTGCTTGGCCGCGGCCATCCGCGACTGGCCGTCGATGTCCTTCGCCCGCATCGAGCCGCTGACGTCGATCACGAGATCGACCTTCGGGGCGGTGGCGGTGGTCTCGTCGGCGACCGCCCCGGCCGGGAAGGCTATCCCGGCCGTGAGCGCGGCGAGCAGGGCACAGACCCCTGCCGCCAGCCGTTGTGTTCTGATCATCGGCGGATCTTATTGATCTCAGGTGTCCCGCTTCAAAACGGGACCGGAACACGGGTCAGAACACCTCGGTGACCAGCGGATTGGGCAGCTCGGCCCACTGATCCCCGGGTGTCCCCGGCGACAGCCGCATCAGCGACAGCGCCTTCGTCGGCAGCGGCTCGGCCGGGAAGGCCGCCAGGTCCACGGTGGACGGCAGATCCCGTACGACCGCCTCCAGCGCCCCGCGCAGCGCCGGGCCCGAGCCCGCCGTACCGGCGAGCGCGCCCGCCACCAGCGAGCCGAACAGCTTGCGGCGCAGGGCCGTCACATCGTCCGTGACGATCCGGCCGGTCAGCTCGGGCACCGGGATGCCGTGCCGGGCAAGCCGCGCCGGGCTGATGCGGATGTCGGCGAGGTCGCGATAGACCAGCCGCAGCGGGGAGCCGTCGGCCGACAGGACCACGAGCAGGTTCTGGCCGTGTGCCTCCAGCGCCACGCCCAGCTCCAGCAGCCGCAGCCCCACGGTGAGCGCGAGCCGCGTGAAATCCGCCAGCCACCGCGGGGACCGGGGCAGCTCCGTGGTCGCCAGCGCGGCCACCGGAACCACCCGCTCACCGGGCCCGGCGTACTCCTGCGGCGACTCGCGCAGCACCGCGGCCAGATCGGGGGAGCCGGCCGTGGCCGCCCCCAGCGTGCGCGTGACGTGCAGCAGCCCGTCCGCACGGGTCGCCAGCATCTCCGCGAAGTCCGACAGCGTGGCCGACAGACCGATGGAGTAGCCCGAGATGTCCCGCACCGAGGACGTCAGCCGAGCGCTCAACGCCGTCTTGACATGCGGCCCTTGCGGCAGCGCGAGCGTGCGCAGGGACATCAGCGGATGCGCGGCTAGCCCGTCGGCGTAGGGATCGCAGGGCCGCTTGAGCACATGCTCGGCCTGCCACGGATGCACCGGCAGCAGCAGCCGCTCCCCGTCCCGCATCCTCTCCGGCCACGCGCCCGTCACCAGGCACTCCTCCACCCGCACCGGCACCAGCCCCAGCGTCACCACCGGCCGGTGCTCCGGCCCGTACGCCAGCTGCTCGGCGACCGAGAAGCCGGGCCGGGAACGGCAGTTGGGATGGAACGGATGCCCGTCCACGACCCGCTGCTCCCACTCCCACTCCAGCGACGGCCACCCCTTCGAACGAGCCTCCTGCCCGGCCCGCGACAGCGCGGACGAGGCGACGCTGTGGCCGAGTTCGGCGGCGAAGGCCGAACCGTGCGGGACGGCCAGGTCGGTCAGCAGCCGGGCCGGATCGTCGTACGCGGTCCCGTCGAGCCGTACGGCGGTGACGTACGCGGCGGTGGCGTACGGGTCGGCGTGCGGGCCGTGCAGTCGACGGCCGTCCGCAAGACGCAGGGTCAGGCCCTCGGCGCCCCGTTCACGGCCGGCCACCCAGGGCAGCGGCTCGTACGCGAGGGCACGCCACAGCCGGGTCAGGACGGCCGCCCGGGCTCCGGGGAGCTCGGCCGAGTAGCGCGACACGAGGTCGGGACGCACTTCGGCCAGTTCGGCGGCGACCTCGGCCTCTGCGCTGGGAGGACGGTGCACGGGCGGGCTCCTCGGGTACGAGTAGTGCGTCGGACAGGCGCCGACGACAGACATACTGATCGTCTTCCCACCTGAACGGACCGTAGAGAACGAGTGGATCGCGTGCACCTCAACCCTCGGAGCGCAGCCGACGTCGCGGACCACGCCGACGCCCGCGCGCTCGCGCCCCTGCTCAACTGCCTGCTGCGCGAGGTGGCCGAGCCGCTCCGGGAGCCCGGGGCGCCGGACGCGGCGGATCCGGCCGGGCCGGACGGCGGGCGGCGGGTGTACCGGCTGGGCGGCACGGGCCGGCTGCTGCGGGTCCGCGGCGAGCGGCGGCCCGCCGAACCCGAGGTGCACGTGCACGGCGGCTGGCAGCGCGTCGGACACACCGAGCTGGTCAAACTCGTGGCCGACGAGCTGCGCCGCCACACGGGTCTGTCCAACCACGAACTGCCCGCCGAGATGATCGACAGCCGGGACGCGGTCGCCGCGCTGCTCACGGCACGCACGCGTGCCACCCCGCCGGACGACCCCTACCTGCGCTCCGAACAGTCCCTCCTGACCGGCCACCCCTACCACCCCGCCCCCAAGGCGCGCGGCGGCGGCCCGGTCGCCGCCTGGCTCCCCTACGCCCCCGAGGCGCACGCCCGCTTCCCGCTGACGCTGCTCGGGGTGCGCGAGGACACGGTCGTCGAGGAGGGCGACACCACCGCCCTGGACGCCCTCGGCGAGGCACCGCCCGGATACCGGCTGCTTCCGGCCCACCCCTGGCAGCTCGACCTGGCCGCCCGGGAGCTCTCGGACGCCTTCGCCGACGGCCGGCTGCTGCGGCTGGGCACGACCGGCTTCGACGCCTGGCCGACGGCCGCGATCCGCACGCTGTACGCCCCCGAGCACGACCTCTTCCTGAAGTTCAGCCTGGACGTGCGCATCACCAACGACATCCGCCGGCTGTGGCGCCACGACCTGCTGAGACTGCGCCGCACCGACACCGCCGCGGCCGGCGCCCTCGCCGCCCAGGACGGCCCCGCCGCCTGGCTCGCCGACCGCGGCTACCGCACCGCCGGCTTCGCCTTCGAGGAACTCGCGGTCCTGGTCCGCGACGGGCTGCGCGGGAGCGTGCTCCCGGGCGCGACGCCGCTGCTCGCCGCCGGACTGGTCGAGGGCTTCGAGGGCAGCCCGCTCGACGGCGCCCGGGATCCGGCGGCCTGGTGGGAGGCGTATCTGGCCCAGGTCGTGCCGCCCGCCCTCGCGGTCTTCGCCGACCACGGCGTCGTACTGGAGGCGCACCTGCAGAACACGCTGGTCGCCGTTGCCGCCGACGGCATGCCGGTGCAGGCGCTGTTCCGGGACGCCGAGGGCGTGAAGCTGCTGCCGGAGGTGTCACGGGAGGCCGGCTGGGAGCGGCTGGTGTACTGCCTGGTCGTCAACCACCTCGTGGAGATCGCCGGCGCCCTCGTCGCACACCACCCGGCCCTGAACCCCTGGCCGGCGTTCCGCCGCGAACTGTCCCGCCACGACCTCCCGGAGATCCCGGCCCTCCTGTCCTCCCCCACCCTGCCCGGCAAGACCAACCTGCTCCTGCGCTGGACCGGGGCGGACGGCGCGGCGGCACGCTATCTGCCCCTGCCGAACCCGCTGGCGGGGTGAGCGCCGACACGCAGGGCCCGGGGTGCCGGGTGCCGCGTCGGCAGCGCGTCCGGGCGGGCGTCGGGGTCGGCGAGCAGCAGCTCCTGGCGACCCACACCCCGGATCAGCCTTGGCCGACTGTCACACCTGGTCACTATGCTCGTCCCATGCTGAGAGAGGTCAACGCGACCCGTTACGTCACCCCGCTACGGTCCGGCGGATCCGTGCCCGGTGTCTTCGAGGCCGACGACCTCGGCACCTATGTCGTGAAGTTCACCGGCTCCGCGCAGGGCCGCAAGGCGCTGGTCGCCGAGGTGATCGTCGGGGAGCTCGCCCGGGCGCTGGGGTTGCGTTTCCCGGAGCTGGTGCTGGTGCACTTCGACCCCGCCGTCGCGGACAGCGAGCCGCACCAGGAGGTGCGGGACCTGCACGCCGCGAGCGCGGGCGTCAACCTCGGCATGGACTTCCTGCCGGGCGCGCGGGACTTCACCCCGGAGGTCGCGAAGACCTTCCGCGTGGACCCGCTGGAGGCCGGCCGGATCGTCTGGCTGGACGCCTTGACCGCGAACGTCGACCGTACGGTCCACAGCTCGAACCTGATGATCTGGCCGACGTCCGGCACGGTCCCGGCGCGCCTGTGGCTGATCGACCACGGCGCGGCCCTGATCTTCCACCACCGCTGGGACGGCGCCGACCCCGAGAAGTCCTACGACTTCCGCCATCACGCCCTCGGCCACTACGCCCCGGACGTGCGCGCCGCCGACGCGGAACTGGCCCCCAGGGTGACCGAGGAACTGCTGCGGACGATCGTCGCGGAGGTGCCGGACGCCTGGCTGGCCCACGAGCCCGGCGCCCTGTCGCCCGGCGAGGTCCGCGACGCCTACGTCGCCCACCTCCACGCGCGCGTGCGGGCCTCCGCCGCCTGGCTCCCCACCGACTTCCCCACCCGGGAGGAACTCGCCGCCGAGGAGGCCCGCAGGGCGGCGAAGACTCGGCAAGGCCGGCCGAACTGGCTCAAGCAGGTGCCCGACCTGCACGGCAAGCCGGCCGCGGAACAGGATGGGGCGGTGCACCTGGGATGAGTGGCCCTGGGACGAGTGGTCGTGTCGAGATCGAGTACTGCACCCAGTGCAGATGGCTGCCGCGTGCGGTCTGGCTGGCGCAGGAACTGCTCACCACCTTCGAGGCGGAGCTGTCCGAACTGGCGCTGAAGCCGGGCAGGGGCGGGGTGTTCGTGGTGCGCGTGGACGACGAGGTGGTCTGGGACCGCCGCGAGCAGGGCTTCCCCGAGCCGACGGCCGTGAAGCAGGCCGTACGCGACCGAGTGGCCCCGGGGAAGTCCCTGGGCCACTCGGACACATGACAGTGAGTCAGCCGCGCAGCTGCTCGTACGCCGGCAGCGTCAGGAAGTCCACGTAGTCCTGGTCGAGGGAGACCTCCAGGAGCAGGTCGTGGGCCTGCTGCCAGTGGCCGGCCGCGAAGGCCTCCTCGCCGATCTCGGCGCGGATGTTCGCCAGTTCCTCTGCGGCGACCTTGCGGGCCAGCTCCGGCGTGGCGTGCTCGCCGTTCTCGAACTCGACGCCCGCGTTGATCCACTGCCAGATCTGCGAGCGGGAGATCTCGGCGGTGGCCGCGTCCTCCATGAGGTTGAAGATGGCGACCGCGCCGAGGCCGCGCAGCCACGCCTCGATGTAGCGGATGCCGACCTGGACGGCGTTGACCAGGCCCGGGTACGTCGGCTTGGCGTCCAGGGAGTCGACGGCGATCAGGTCGGCCGCCTCGACGTGGACGTCCTCCCGCAGCCGGTCCTTCTGGTTCGGCCGGTCGCCGAGGACCTTGTCGAAGGACTCCATGGCGATCGGGACCAGGTCGGGGTGGGCGACCCAGGAGCCGTCGAAGCCGTCGCCGGCCTCACGGTCCTTGTCGGCGCGGACCTTCTCGAAGGCCACCTTGTTGACCTCGGCGTCCCGGCGGGACGGGATGAACGCCGCCATGCCGCCGATCGCGTGCGCACCGCGCTTGTGGCAGGTGCGGACGAGGAGTTCGGTGTACGCCCGCATGAACGGGGCCGTCATCGTGACCGCGTTGCGGTCCGGCAGGACGAACTTCTGGCCGCCGTCACGGAAGTTCTTGACGATGGAGAACAGGTAGTCCCAGCGGCCTGCGTTCAACCCCGAGGCGTGGTCGCGCAGTTCGTAGAGGATCTCCTCCATCTCGTACGCCGCCGTGATCGTCTCGATCAGGACGGTCGCGCGGACGGTGCCCTGCGGGATGCCGACGTAGTCCTGCGCGAAGACGAAGACCTCGTTCCAGAGGCGGGCCTCCAGGTGCGACTCCGTCTTGGGGAGGTAGAAGTAGGGGCCCTTGCCGAGGTCGAGCAGGCGCTGGGCGTTGTGGAAGAAGTACAGGCCGAAGTCGACGAGGGCGCCGGGCACCGGCACGCCGTCGACCTGGAGGTGGCGCTCGTTCAGGTGCCATCCGCGCGGGCGCATGACGACGGTCGCGAGCTGGTCGGCGTCCTTGAGGGCGTACGACTTGCCGGACCTCTCGTCGGTGAAGTCGATGTTCCGGGTGTACGCGTCGCTCAGGTTGATCTGGCCGAGGACGACGTTCTCCCAGGTGGGCGCGGAGGCGTCCTCGAAGTCGGCGAGCCAGACCCTGGCGCCCGAGTTGAGGGCGTTGATGGTCATCTTGCGGTCGGTGGGGCCGGTGATCTCGACCCGGCGGTCCTGGAGCGCGGGCGGGCACACGGCCACACGCCAGGAGTCGTCCGCGCGGACCGCGGCGGTCTCCGGGAGGAAGTCGAGCGTGGAGGTGCGGGCGATCTCGGCGCGGCGCTCGGCACGACGGGCGAGGAGTTCATCACGCCGGGGCGTGAACCGGCGGTGCAGCTCGGCCACGAAGGCGAGGGCCGGCTCCGTCAGGACCTCCTCCTGCCGCGGCAGGGGCTCGGCGTCGACGATGGCCAGCGGGGACGGCGCTGGTGCGGACATGAGCTGTCACTTCCTTCAGCGGTGGCACCGGGTGCCAGTCGAACCGGGTACGGCGAGGAACGCCCCTGGAGCGGTAGGGCGCTTCTGAACAGTGGATACTAGTTTCCTTATCGTGGAACTTCAATGGTTTGTTGACGTCGAGATTCTCTGAGTCGAGGGATAGTGGCGCTCAGTGCCACCCCGCTCACTCAAGGTGGACCAGATCGGCCTCCGTGTCGATGTCGTACGGCCGCGCCACGTCCCCGCACTCGACGAGCGTGATCGCCCGCTCGTGCTCCCTGAGGTAGGCGCGCGCCCCCCGGTCGCCGGTCGCGGTCGCCGCGATGCCGGCCCAGTGCGCGGCGCCGAGGAGGACGGGGTGACCGCGTACCCCGTCGTAGACCGCCGAGACGAGCGACGCCTCGTTCGCGTACGCGGCGCGTACGCGCCCGACCGCCTCCGGCCCGATGCCGGGCTGGTCGACCAGCGAGACGAGCGCCGCCCGCGCCCCCGTACCGGCGAGCGAGTCGAGCCCGGCGCGCAGCGAGGATCCCATGCCGTCGGCCCAGTCCGGGTTCTCCACCAGGACGCAGCCGCCGAGTTCCGCCCGCTCCCGTACGGCCTCGGCGCCGGCGCCCAGCACCACGTGGACGCGGGCACAGCCGGCCGCGCGCAGCACCCCGGCCGCGTGCTCCACGAGCGGCCGGCCACGGTGCGGGAGCAGGGCCTTGGGGCGTCCGCCCAGGCGTCGTCCGCCGCCGGCGGCGAGCAGCAGACCGGCGACCGGGGGCGGTTCCTTCTCAGCCATGCGTCACGTTCTTCTGCGTCATGCGTCCTGCATACCTGACACCTGCGCGAGTGCCCGACTCCCAACGACTGAATTTCCGTCCGCGTGGTGGCGCTCGGGCAATGGGTGGCGTTTACTGGCCCGCGTCCCCGGCGCCCGAGCTGTGCCAGGGGCGCTCGGCGGGGATTGCGCGATGGCTGGCGCACAACGGCGTGCGAGGGGGAGCTTTGTTGCGGAGCTTGGGGCAGAGGCCGGTGACGGGCAGCGACGAGGACTCGAGGGTGGCGGAACTGCGGACGGCGGTGTCCCGGCTGCGCCGTGAACTCGCCGCGCATCCTGCCGAGTTCCCGGACCGCGCCATCGCCGAGGACGAACTCGCGGCACTGGCCGCGATGGTGGTCACGGGGGCGCCGGAGACTCCCCGGCTGCGGAGGTCGCTGCTGCTGATCGCGGGCGCGATCGGCTCGGTGAGCGCACTGTCCCCGGGGCTCACCCAGGTGCGTGACGCGGTGGAGATGTTCGGCGAACCGCGCAGTTAGGTCAGAGCCGGCGCCGGGCCGGGAAGTCCCCCCGGTAGCCCGGGTTCCCCGTCCGTGGCTCGAACTGGTCGCAGAGCCAGGTCTCCTGGACGAACTCGGTGCGCTGCGGCCAGATGGCGAAGATGCCGTTCGGGCCGCGTTTGCCGTCGCAGCGCCGGTAGGCGTCCTTGGCGTCCCGGAAGCAGGCCAGCCCGGTCATCATGCCGTGGCCCACCGGGAAGTAGTCGGACCAGGCACAGCTGATGCACGCCTTCAGCCGGGTGCCCGGGGGCAGCGCGAGCGCGATCTCCTCCAGCCCGTCCTCGAAGTCGTACGTGGGATGCGTGGTGCGGTAGTCGCGCCCGTCGAGACGCAGGGTGACGGTCAGGTGCTCCTCGTCCAGGCCGCCCGAGACCTTCGGGTTCCCGAGCCGCAGGGCGCAGTGCACCGTGGCGAGGCGCTCGCCGTGCCCCTCGAACTCGACGGGCATCGTCAGCTCCCACTCCAGGAGGCAGGCGCACAGATCCCCGTCGAGGAAGGTGAACATCGCGTCGACCGGCGGATCGCCCGCGAGAGCGCCGAGCGTGTCCATCGTGTCGCCCTCGAAGGGGACACCCCTGATCGTCGTACGGATCGACTCCCGGCCGTCCGACTCGAGGACCATCTCCTCCGAGCCGTGCCGGTCGGTGTACCGCCCTGCCCAGCTCGGCACCGGAGTCAGGCCTGGTTCTGGGCGGCCAGTGCCTCGGACAGTTCACCGGCGACCTGCTGGAGCACCGGCACGATCTTCTCCGTCGCCGCCTCGGTGACCCGGCCGGCCGGACCGGAGATCGAGATCGCCGCCGCGGTGGGGGAGTCGGGGACGGGGACCGCCAGACAGCGCACCCCGACCTCCTGCTCGTTGTCGTCGACCGCGTAGCCGGCCCGCCGCACGTCCTCCAGCGCCGCGAGGAATCCGTCCGGCGTGGTGATCGTCTTCTCCGTGGCGGCCGGCATCCCGGTACGGGACAGCAGCGCGCGCACCTCCTCCGGCGGGAAGGAGGCGAGCAACGCCTTGCCGACGCCGGTGGAGTGGGGCAGCACGCGCCGGCCGACCTCGGTGAACATGCGCATCGAGTGCTTGGACGGCACCTGGGCGACGTAGACGATCTCGTCGCCGTCGAGCAGCGCCATGTTCGCGGTCTCGCCGGTCTCCTCGACGAGGCGGGCGAGGTAGGGGCGGGCCCAGGTGCCGAGGAGCCGGGAGGCGGACTCGCCGAGGCGGATCAGGCGCGGGCCGAGGGCATAGCGGCGGTTGGGCTGCTGGCGTACGTATCCGCAGGCCACGAGCGTGCGCATCAGGCGGTGGATGGTGGGCAGCGGCAGCCCGCTGCTGGCGGACAGCTCGCTGAGGCCGACCTCGCCACCGGCGTCCGCCATCCGCTCCAGCAGATCGAAGGCGCGCTCGAGGGACTGGACCCCGCCGCCGTTGGACTTGGCGGTGTCGGTGGTGCTGGCGCTGGACGTCGGCACGGCGCGTTCCTTTCGGGACCGGTGGAAGGGTAGAAGCCTACCCGTCGGTCGGTTGACTCCCTGGTTGTGCGTAGCTACGTTCTGCTTGATGGAATTGTAATTCCGCTTTGTGGAAACGTCCAGAGAGTGTCGCACGGGTGCACTGTGGAGAAGTGTGCCCTTGACGGCACCGGAACGGGAGTGAAGACTCCTTCAACAGAACGTTGAATTCCGCTGAGCGGAAGTCATGGGGCGGCAGAGAGGGGTCCGGGTGTCCGACGCTGAACTGGTGCTGCGCTCGACGCGCGTCATCACCCCGGAGGGGACACGGGCCGCCTCGGTCGCGGTCTCCGCCGGCAAGATCACGGCCGTACTCGGCCACGACGCCGAAGTCCCGTCCGGCGCCCGGCTGGTGGACCTCGGCGACGACGTCCTGCTGCCCGGCCTGGTCGACACGCACGTGCATGTCAACGACCCCGGGCGCACCGAGTGGGAGGGCTTCTGGACCGCCACGCGCGCCGCGGCGGCCGGTGGCATCACCACCCTCGTCGACATGCCGCTCAACTCGCTGCCGCCGACCACGACGGTCGACAACCTGCGGACCAAGCAGGACGTCGCCGCCGACAAGGCGCACATCGACGTCGGCTTCTGGGGCGGCGCCCTGCCCGACAACGTCAAGGATCTGCGCCCGCTGCACGAGGCCGGTGTCTTCGGCTTCAAGGCGTTCCTGTCGCCGTCCGGCGTGGACGAGTTCCCGCACCTCGACCAGGACCGGCTGGCCCAGTCCCTGGCCGAGATCACCTCCTTCGGCGGACTGCTGATCGTGCACGCCGAGGACCCCCACCACCTCGACGCCGCGCCGCAGCACGGCGGTCCCAAGTACGCCGACTTCCTCGCCTCGCGCCCGCGGGACGCCGAGGACACCGCCATCGCCCAGCTGATCGCCCAGGCGAAACGCCTCCACGCGCGCGTGCACGTACTGCACCTGTCGTCGTCCGACGCGCTGCCACTGATCGCCGAGGCCAAGCGGGACGGCGTACGGATCACCGTCGAGACCTGCCCGCACTACCTCACCCTGACCGCCGAGGAAGTCCCGGACGGCGCCAGCGAGTTCAAGTGCTGCCCGCCGATCCGCGAGTCCGCCAACCAGGACCTGCTGTGGCAGGCACTGGCCGACGGCACCGTCGACTGTGTCGTGACCGACCACTCGCCCTCCACGGCCGACCTGAAGACCGACGACTTCGCCACGGCCTGGGGCGGCATCTCCGGACTCCAGCTGAGCCTGGCGGCCGTCTGGACCGAGGCCCGCAAGCGCGGGCACGGCCTGGAGGACGTGGTCCGCTGGATGTCCGCGCGGACCGCTCAGCTCGTCGGCCTTGACCGGAAGGGCGCCATCGAGGCCGGCCGCGACGCGGACTTCGCCGTCCTCGCGCCCGACGAGACCTTCACCGTGGACCCGGCCGCCCTCCAGCACCGCAACCGCGTGACGGCTTACGCGGGCAAGACGCTGTACGGCGTCGTGAAGTCCACCTGGCTGCGTGGCGAACGCATCGTCGCGGACGGCGAGTTCACCGACCCGAAGGGGCGACTCCTCACCCGGACCCACTGAATCCCACCCACCGACCTCGAAAGGCAGACCTGATCACCGTGACGGCGATACCCGGCTTCACCGGCGACGCGAACCCCTACGGCGGCGGCGACCCGTACGCGGACTACCGCACCGCCGACTTCCCCTTCACCCAGTACGCCAACCTCGCCGACCGCCGCCTCGGCGCCGGAGTCATCGCCGCCAACGACGAGTTCTTCGCCCAGCGCGAGAACCTGCTGGTGCCCGAGCGTGCCGAGTTCGACCCCGAGCACTTCGGGCACAAGGGCAAGATCATGGACGGCTGGGAGACCCGGCGCCGCCGCGGTGCCTCCTCCGGGCACCCGTGGCCGACGGCCGAGGACCACGACTGGGCGCTGGTGCGCCTCGGCGCGCCGGGTGTGATCCGCGGGATCGTCGTCGACACGGCCCACTTCCGCGGCAACTACCCGCAGGCGGTCTCCGTCGAGGGCGCGTCCGTACCGGGATCCCCGTCGCCCGAGGAACTGCTCGGCGACGACGTCAAGTGGACGACCCTGGTCCCGCGCACGCCGATCGGCGGCCACGCGGCGAACGGTTTCGCCGTCTCCGCAGAGCAGCGCTTCACCCATCTGCGGGTCAACCAGCACCCCGACGGCGGCATCGCCCGGCTGCGCGTGCACGGCGAGGTCGTGCCCGACCCCGAGTGGCTGGCGGTGCTGGACACCTTCGACGTGGTCGCCCTGGAGAACGGCGGCCAGGTCGAGGACGCCTCCGACCTGTTCTACTCGCCCGCCACGAACACCATCCAGCCGGGCCGCTCCCGCAAGATGGACGACGGCTGGGAGACCCGCAGGCGCCGCGACCAGGGCAACGACTGGATCCGCTACCGGCTGGTGGCGCAGTCCCGGATCAGGGCCGTCGAGATCGACACGGCGTACCTGAAGGGCAACAGCGCGGGCTGGGCGTCGGTGTCGGTGCAGGACGGCGAGGACGGTGAGTGGACGGAGATCCTGCCGCGCACCCGCCTCCAGCCCGACACCAACCACCGTTTCGTGCTGCCGGAAGCCGCCGTCGGCACGCACGCGCGCGTGGACATCTTCCCGGACGGCGGCATCTCCCGGCTGCGCCTGCACGGCTCCCTGACGCAACAGGGCGCGGCTGCCCTGGCGGCGCGCCACCAGGAGCTCGGCGGCTGAGCCCGTGGGGCGCACCGGCCGGACAGCACCGGTGCGCCCCACGTCCATTCACGCCGCGTGGCCCCCGTCCACCGCGAACTCCGTCCCCGTGACGTAGTCCGCCGTGGCCAGGTACGCGACCGTCGACGCCACCTCGTCGGCCGTGCCGAAGCGGCCCAGCGCGGTCATGGCCGCCTGCCCGGACGCGAACGGGCCGTCGGCCGGGTTCATGTCCGTGTCGATGGGACCCGGGTGGACGATGTTCGCCGTGATCCCGCGCGGGCCCAGCTCGCGGGCCAGCGCCTTCGTCAGCCCGATGAGCGCCGACTTGCTGGTCGCGTAGAGCGTCCCGCCGGGGCCGGGCACCCGCTGGGTCATACAGGTGCCGATGGTGATGATCCGGCCCCCGGCGCCCATCCGGGCCGCCGCCGCCCGTGAGGTCAGGAAGACGCCCCGGACGTTCACCGCGAGGACCCGGTCCACATCGGTGAGCGACAGGCCCTCCAGCGGCCCCAGCACGCCGATGCCGGCGTTGTTCACCAGCACGTCCAGACCCCCCAGCGCCTCGGCGGCACGGTCCACCGCGTCCTGCGCCTCCGCCGCGTCACCGGCGTCCGCCCGCAGTGCCACGGCCCGTCGGCCCAGCGCCTCGACGGCCCGTACGACGTCCTCGGCCGCCTCCTTGCCGTGCACATACGTCACGGCGACGTCCGCGCCCTCCCTCGCCAGCCGCAGTGCCGTGGCCGCGCCGATGCCGCGGCTGCCGCCGGTGACCAGGGCGACCTTGTCGTGCAGAGTTCCGTAAGTGGTTGTCATGGGTCCATCCCAGCCCCGCGGGGACCGCGATGCTGGCGGCCGACGGACACGGAGGTCGTCCTCCTCCGGTCCCGCACCATCGACCACCGATGAGTTGCGGGTGCCGGCGGGGTCTGAGCTCATGACAGCAGACGCCACCCCGGAAAAGAGGCACTCGTCATGGGCAAGCTCGTCTCCACCCTCTTCGTCACGCTCGACGGTGTCTACCAGGCGCCCGGCGGCCGGGAGGAGGACACCCGCGGCGGCTTCGAGCACGGCGGCTGGGTCTTTCCGTACGCCGACGACGACTTCGGGCAGTTCATCACCGAGGTCTTCGGGCGCCCCGCGGCCTTCCTCCTCGGGCGGCGTACGTACGACATCTTCGCCTCGTACTGGCCGAAGGTGACCGACCCGGCCGACCCGGTCGCCGCCAAGCTCAACGCGCTGCCGAAGTACGTCGCCTCCTCCACGCTGACCGACCCCGAGTGGGCCGGAACCACCGTGGTCAGCGGTGACCTGGGCAAGGAGGTCACCGCCCTCAAGGAGCGCACCGACGGCGAGCTCCAGGTGCACGGCAGCGGCGCCCTCGTCCGGTCGCTGCTGGCCCTCGGTCTCGTGGACACCCTGCACCTGCTGACCTTCCCGGTCGTGCTCGGTTCGGGCCACCGGCTGTTCACGGAGGGCGCCGTGCCGACCGCTTTCAAGCACACCGGCGGCAGCAGCACGAGCACGGGCGTCGCCATCAACTCCTACGACCTGGCGGGCCGCCCCGAGTACGGCACCTTCGGACTTCCCGAAGATGCGTGAAACACCCCTCGTCGGCGCTCTCGCACGGCCTCATGGAGATCGGGTGAGAGCGCCGGGGCGCACGTTAACTTCCCGAGAACTCATCGGACGCGAAGGGAAAATCTCCCTTCTTGACATTGACATGCCACTGTCTACGCGCGTCATCATGAAGTCATGAGATTCCCCCCACGAATCACTCGCATCGGCGCCGCAGCCGCCGTCCTGTCCGCCCTTCTCGTCGGCGGCACCGTCACCGCCACGCCGGCCGCCGCGGCCGTGGGCAGCATCTGCTACGGCGACCTGCCCTCCCAGGCGCACGACACGCTCGACCTCATCGAGCAGGGCGGTCCCTTCCCGTACGAGCAGGACGGCACCGTCTTCCAGAACCGGGAAGGCATCCTGCCGAGCCAGTCGGCCGGGTACTACCACGAGTACACCGTCATCACTCCCGGGTCCCCCACACGCGGAGCTCGCCGGATCGTCACCGGTGAGGAGAACCAGGAGGACTACTACACGGCCGACCACTACGAGTCGTTCGACCTGGTCGACTACGGCTGCTGAGCCCGCGGGCCACGGTCGACGCCGAGGAACGGTGCGACCGGCCGGAAGTCCGGTCCGGGTTCAGCCGGACTTCCGGCTCTCGGCGGCGGCGAACAGCGCGAACGCCAGCACCAGCAGCGCGATGCTCGCGTAGATCTCGAAGCCGTCGAGGAAGCCGATCCGCTGCACGAGGCCCCACTTGAGGTCGGTGAACTCGTGCACCAGACCGGCGATGCCCTGCACCAGGGCGATGAATCCGAAGATCTCCAACAACTGCTTCATGTCATGACTCTCGCCCCGCGGACCCCCCACACCAATCGGCCGCGGGGCGAGGCATGACCGACGGAAGTCCCCCTTCCGCGCGGGCCGGCGCGTCGAAAGTCGGCGATGCCGCGACTTTGGTCGGTGATCGTGCCCAAGGAAGAGCATCCGTGCCCGTCACTGCGTAGATTTGTCGACCGTGAGTGGTGACAGGCAGGAGCACGCCCCGCAGGCGTTCGCGGGGCCGCGCTGGCTGCTGCCGTCCGCCCTGGTGAAGGAACTCGGACTCGACCCCGGACGCTCCGGGCGAACCCGGCGCACGGCACGCGACTGGGTGGTCGACTTCTCCTGCTTCCTGCTCGCCGTGTTCATCGGGCTGCTGGCCGCCGACACACTGCGCAGCGAGGACCTGCCGGACGGCTACGCCGCCTTCGACCAGGTGCTGGGCGCCCTCTCGTGCGCCGCGGTGTGGCTGCGGCGCCGCTGGCCCCTCGGGCTCGCCGTCGCGATGGTCCCGATCGGCTTCGTGTCCAACACCGCGGGCGGCGCGAGCGTGGTCGCCCTCTTCACCCTCGCCGTGCACCGGCCCTTCCGGTACGTCGCCTGGGTGGCCCTGGCGGACCTGGCGCTGGTCCCGCTGTTCTTCTGGCTGCGCCCCGACCCTGACGTGCCGTACATCTGGGCGATCGTCTTCGGCATGCTGCTGACGGGCGCGATCGTCGGCTGGGGCATGTTCGTACGGTCGAAGCGGCAGCTCATGCTCAGCCTGCGCGACCGCGCCCTGCGCGCCGAGACCGAGGCCGGTCTGCGCGCCGAGCAGGCGCAGCGGCTGGCGCGCGAAGCCATCGCCCGGGAGATGCACGACGTCCTGGCCCACCGGCTGACGCTGCTCAGCGTGCACGCCGGGGCCCTGGAGTTCCGGCCCGACGCGCCCCGTGAGGAGATCCAGCGGGCGGCGGGCGTGATCCGGGAGAGCGCACACGAGGCCCTCCAGGATCTGCGGGAGATCATCGGCGTGCTGCGGGCGGGCGAGGCCGATGACGGCGGCCGCCCCCAGCCGACCCTCGCGGCACTGGAGGCGCTGGTCACCGAGTCCCGCGAGGCCGGCATGAAGGTCACCCTCGACCAGCGCGTCACCGACCCGGGCGCCGTACCCTCCTCCGTCGGCCGCACCGCCTACCGCATCGCCCAGGAGGGCCTGACCAACGCCCGAAAGCACGCCCCCGGCACCGAGGTCACCGTGACGGTGACCGGCGCATCGGGCGAGGGCCTGTGCGTCTCGGTGCGCAACCCCGCGCCCGAGGGCCCGGTCCCGCACGTCCCCGGCTCGGGACAGGGCCTGATCGGCCTGACCGAGCGGGCCACGCTCACGGGCGGACGGCTGGAGCACGGGCCCACGGCGGACGGGGGGTTCGAGGTGCGGGGACTGCTGCCGTGGGCGTGACGTTCGGGGAACCCGGGGTGCGGGGGTCACACCTCACGGTCCGGCACCTGAAGTCCGAACAACCGTGATTACGTAAGGCACATGACTGCGATCAGGCTCCTCCTCGTCGACGACGACCCGTTGGTCAGGGCCGGGCTGTCCTTCATGCTGGGCGGCGCCGACGACATCGAGATCGTCGGCGAGGCCGCCGACGGCTCCGAGGTCGAGGCGCTGGTCGACCGCACCAGGCCGGACGTGGTGCTGATGGACATCCGGATGCCGTCGGTCGACGGTCTCACCGCCACGGAGCGCCTGCGCGGCCGCAAGGACGCCCCGCAGGTGGTGCTGCTGACCACCTTCCACGCCGACGACCAGGTGCTGCGCGCCCTGCGCGCCGGGGCCGCCGGATTCGTGCTCAAGGACACCCCGCCCGCCGAGATCGTCGCCGCGGTGCGCCGTGTCGCGGCCGGCGACCCGGTCCTGTCGCCCACGGTCACACGGCAGTTGATGGACCACGCGGCCGGCGCCGCCGCCGACACCCGCCGGACACGCGCGCGTGAACGGCTCACCGCCCTCAACGACCGCGAACGCGAGGTCGCCGTCGCGGTGGGCCGGGGTCTGTCCAACGCCGACATCGCCGCCGGACTCTTCATGAGCGTCGCCACCGTCAAGACCCACGTCTCACGTGTCCTGGCCAAGCTCGACCTCAACAACCGTGTCCAGATCGCCCTGTTGGCGTACGACGCGGGACTGTTGGAGGAATTGGGGGACAACGGGCACTAGTGCCGCATGCCGTGCGTTCTCGGTGCAGTGGGAGGGGGAACGCCATGGTGGAAGTGATCGACCTGGGGGAGTTCGGCGACGGGTTCCGTACGGACCCGCACCCGGTGTACGCGCGGCTGCGCGCCGACGGCCCGGTGCACCGGGTGCGGCTCCAGGAGCCCGACGCGCACCACGAGACCTGGCTCGTCGTGGGACACGAGGAGGCGCGCGCTGCGCTCGCCGACCCCAGACTCGCCAAGGACGGCAGCAGGATCGGGGTGACGTTCCTCGACGAGGAGCTGATCGGGAAGTATCTGCTGGTCGCCGACCCGCCCCAGCACACTCGTCTGCGCGGCCTGATCACCCGCGCGTTCACGATGCGCCGGGTGGAGGAACTGCGGCCGCGGATCCAGCAGATCACCGACGAGCTGCTGGACGCGATGCTCCCGCAGGGCCGCGCCGACCTGGTGGACTCCTTCGCCTACCCGCTGCCGATCACCGTGATCTGCGAGCTGCTCGGCGTGCCAGAGATGGACCGCACGGAGTTCCGCAAGATCTCCACCGAGGCAGTCGCCCCGACGAGCGCACAGAGCGAGTACGACGCCTTCGTGCGCCTCGCCGAGTACCTCACCGAACTCATCGAGGACAAGCGCTGCGCCGGCCCGAGCGCCGACCTGCTGAGCGACCTGATCCGCACCACCGCGCAGGACGGCGACCGGCTCTCCCCGCAGGAGCTGCGGGGCATGGCCTTCGTCCTGCTGATCGCGGGCCATGAGACGACGGTCCACCTCATCACCAACGCCGTCCACGCCCTGCTCACCCACCCCGGCCAACTGGCCGCCCTGCGCGCCGACATGACCCTGATCGACGGTGCGGTCGAGGAGGCGCTGCGCTACGAGGGGCCGGTGGAGAACGCGACGTTCCGGTTCGCCGCCGAGCCCCTGGAGATCGCCGGGGTGCCGATCGCCTCGGGCGAGGCGGTGATGATCGGCCTCACCGCCGCCGACCGGGACGCCGCCCGTTTCCCCGCCCCGGAGCGCTTCGACATCCGCCGCGACACCCGCGGCCACCTGGCCTTCGGCCACGGCATCCACTACTGCCTGGGCGCCCCGCTGGCCCGCCTGGAAGCGCGCACGGCGATACGGTCCCTGCTGGAGCGAGCCCCGGACCTGACCCTGGACGGACCGCCGGGTCAGTGGCTGCCGGGAGTGCTGATCCGCGGGGTGCGGAGTCTGCCGGTGCGCTGGTAGCACGGCGCGCGGACCGGGTGCCGGCGCCGCCGGGGGCCCGCCCTCACAGCGCCGTGTGCTGAGTCCCGCCCGGTAGTTCGGCGATGGCGACCGGTCTTCGGTCGCGTCTCGACAGCTCGCACGCCTCCGAGATCCGCAGCGCCTGCAAGGCCTCGCGGCCGTCGCAGGGGTTGGCCCGCTCGCCCCGCACGACCTCCACGAACGCGTTCAGCTCCGCCTCGTACGCGGGCCCGAACCGCTCCAGGAATCCCGGCCACGGCTTGTCCGCGGCGGGCGGCCCCGTCGGCTCGGTGGACGCGACCGGCGTACGGTCGTCCAGACCGACCACGACCGTGTCCAGCTCACCGGCCAGCTCCATGCGCACGTCGTATCCGGCGCCGTTCAGCCGGGTCGCCGTGGCCGTGGCGAGTGTGCCGTCGTCCATCGTGAGCAACACCGCCGCCGTGTCCACGTCGCCCGCCTCACGGAACATCGCGGGTCCGGCGTCGGACCCGGCCGCGTACACGTCGACGACCTCGCGCCCGGTCACCCAGCGCAGTACGTCGAAGTCGTGGATCAGGGTGTCCCGGTACAGGCCGCCGGACAGCGGCAGCCAGGCGACCGGCGGCGGCGCCTGGTCGCTGGTCAGCGCGCGCACCGTGTGCAGCCGCCCGAGCCGGCCGGAGCGCACCGCCTCGCGGGCGCCCGCGTAGCCCGCGTCGAAGCGCCGCTGGAAGCCCATCTGGAGGATCGTCCCGGCGGTCTCCACCTCCCCGATCGCGTGCAGCGTCCCCGGCAGATCGAGGGCTATGGGCTTCTCGCAGAACACCGGGAGCCCCGACCGGGCCGCCCGGCCGATCAGTTCGGCATGGGCCGACGTCGCCGTGGTGATCACCACGGCGTCCACGCCCCACCGGAAGATCTCGTCCACCCCGGGCGCCGCCGTCTCACCGAGCCGGTGGGCCAGCTCCTGGGCGCGCGCGGCGTCCGCGTCCGTGAGGATCAAGGAGCCGACGTCGCGATGACGGCTGAGCGTGTTGGCGTGGATCGTGCCGATGCGGCCCGTACCGATGACCCCGATGCGCATGGAAACAAAGTGCGGGTTCAGTGCGTACGCTGTCAATGCAAATGTCCGGACAATCAAACTACACGACTTCCCGTCAACAACGCGTAGAGCTACAGTCAGGCCGTGCCGAAACCAGAAGTGGACCCGACCGTGGAACTCGAGCTGAGCGTGGACCGGAGCAGTCCGGTGCCCTTGTACTTCCAGCTGTCCCAACAGCTCGAAGCCGCGATCGAGCACGGAGCGCTCACACCCGGCAGCCTGCTGGGCAACGAGATCGAGCTCGCCGCACGCCTCGGTCTGTCCCGTCCGACCGTCCGGCAGGCCATCCAGTCGCTGGTGGACAAGGGTCTCCTGGTGCGCCGCCGGGGCGTAGGCACACAGGTCGTGCACAGCCAGGTCAAGCGCCCGCTGGAGCTCAGCAGCCTCTACGACGACCTGGAGTCGGCCGGCCAGCGCCCGGCGACCCGGGTGATCGTCAACACCGTCGTCCCGGCGTCCGCCGAGGTCGCGGCGGCGCTCGGGGTGGCCGAGGACAGCGACGTGCACCGGATCGAACGGCTGCGCCTCGCGCACGGCGAGCCGATGGCGTACCTGTGCAACTACCTGCCGCCCGGCCTGCTCGGCCTGGACACCGCGCAGCTGGAGGCCACCGGCCTGTACCGGCTGATGCGCGCGGCCGGCATCACCCTGCACAGCGCCCGCCAGACCATCGGCGCCCGCGCCGCCACCGCCGCCGAGGCCGAGCGCCTGGCCGAGGAGGAGGGCGCCCCGCTGCTCACGATGCAGAGGGTGACGTTCGACGACACGGGCCGGGCGGTCGAGTACGGCACCCACACATACCGCCCGAGCCGCTACTCCTTCGAGTTCCAGCTCCTGGTCAGATCCTGACCGGACCGCTTGGTACGTAGCAATGTCAGGACATTGAACGTCCTGGACTGTGACGCCTTCGGGGGCGCGGGGAACTGCGCGAGCGACCACGAACGACCCGCGGACGGCGTATGACGTGAACCACCCCATGGTTTCCCGGTACGGCACCCGTACCTGCGGTGAGGCAGAATCGGCCCTGATGAGCACCTACCGCGACTTCACCGCCCCCATCGGCTCGAGGCGGGCCCCCGTTCTGAGGACGGTGGGCCCCAGAGAGCGCCGCTCACACCTGTCGGCGCCCAGAGTTCCCACCGTGGGCATCGACATCGGCGGCACCAAGGTGATGGCGGGCGTCGTGGACGCCGACGGCAACATCCTGGAGAAGGTCCGCACGGAGACCCCGGACAAGTCCAAGAGTCCGAAGGTCGTCGAGGACACCATCGTCGAACTGGTCCTGGACCTGTCCGACCGCCACGACGTGCACGCGGTCGGTATCGGCGCGGCCGGCTGGGTCGACGCCGACCGTGCCCGCGTCCTGTTCGCGCCCCACCTGTCCTGGCGCAACGAGCCTCTGCGCGACCGGCTGGCCGGCCGGCTCGCCGTGCCCGTCCTGGTCGACAACGACGCCAACTCCGCCGCCTGGGCCGAGTGGCGCTTCGGCGCCGGCCGCGGCGAGGACCACCTCGTCATGATCACCCTGGGCACCGGCATCGGCGGCGCGATCCTGGAGGACGGGCAGGTCAAGCGGGGCAAGTACGGCGTCGCCGGCGAGTTCGGCCATATGCAGGTCGTGCCCGGCGGCCACCGCTGCCCCTGCGGCAACCGCGGCTGCTGGGAGCAGTACAGCTCCGGCAACGCGCTGGTGCGCGAGGCGAAGGAACTCGCCGCCGCCGACTCTCCCGTGGCGTACGGGATCATCGAGCACGTCAAGGGACAGATCGGCGACATCACCGGACCGATGATCACCGAGCTGGCCCGTGAGGGCGACGCGATGTGCATCGAGCTGCTCCAGGACATCGGCCAGTGGCTCGGCGTCGGCATCGCCAACCTCGCGGCCGCCCTGGACCCCTCCTGCTTCGTCATCGGCGGCGGTGTGTCGGCCGCCGACGACCTGCTGATCGGTCCCGCGCGGGACGCCTTCAAACGCCACCTCACCGGCCGTGGCTATCGCCCCGAGGCCCGCATCACCCGGGCTCAGCTCGGCCCCGAGGCCGGCATGGTCGGCGCCGCCGACCTGGCCCGCCTGGTCGCCCGCCGCTTCCGCCGCGCCAACCGCCGCCGGGTCGAGCGCTACGAGCGCTACGCACGGTTCGCGGAAGCCCGCCGGACGTCTCAGGGGTCGGCGTGACCGTGTCCGTACCGCACCAGGCCGACTCCCCGGACGACCAGTCCGAGCCCGAGGGCCGTCGCCACATGATCCGCCGCCGGGCGCTCACCCTGCTCATCATCGTGCTGCTCATCGGCGTGCCGGCCGGCTACCTGGTGATCTCCGCCAACCAGAGCCGCGACAGCGGCAAGGACAAGGAGGAGAAGTACTCGGCGACCGGCCTCACCGAGGGCTGGCCGTCGCGGGTGCAGCGCCGGCTGTACCAGGTCCTGATCCCGGTTCCGTCGTACAAGGTCGCCTACTACGAGACGAACAACTGGAAGACCAGCCGTCTCTACGTCCAGTTCGAGACCACCAAGGACAACCTGGACGTGTTCCTCAGGTCCATCGGCGCCGACCGGGACGACCTGGAGGGCGACGAGATCACCATCAACGCCCGTGACCAGAAGATCACCGGCTGGGACTTCAAGGGCTCCGGGCCCTGGTACGGCCTCGTCCGCAAGCAGAAGAACCCGGCGCCCACCCAGGACATCGTCGTCAACCTGTCCGACCCGGAGCACCCGTTCGTGTACGCGGTCTCCCGCACGGTTCCCTGACGAGCCGGTGATCGGCCCGCGACGGTCGTCGGCCCGCGCAGGCCGCCGGGGCCGATTGTCAGACCCCGCCCGTAGAGTCGAAGACGGTTGACCGGACTCGAAGGCGGGAGGTGACAGGGCGTATGAGCGACAGGACCGCCGTGGCCGCGCGGACGGGCGGGACCGTCTCCGTGCGGCTCGCCGCCGTCTTCCTGCCCGCGTCCCTCCCGCGCGAGGGCCGGATCGCCTTCTGGGACCCGGAGGACGGCCCGCTGCCGGACAAGGACACCGAGCTCACCGAGCTCACCGTCGTACGACGCCATGGCGCCGGAGTCCGCCGCAGGACCGCCCCCGCGCTGACCCTGCCCCTCGGCGAGGCACTGCCGCTGCTGGTGCGGGCGCGGCGGGACCCGGCCGCCCACCCCGCCACCGCCTGCTGGGGCGCGGCCGCCCTGCACGCGCTGCGGCTCACCGCGCGCGGCCGGCTGCTGCCCGGCCTGACCCCCACCGGCCACGACGCCTGGCGGGCCGGCCCCCTCGACCCCGACGACATCGCCCATCTGCGCGCGGTCGCCGCGGCCCTGCCCCACGAAGGCCACGCGGTCCCCCTGCCCGGTCCGGGCCCGCTGCGGCTGCCCGAGCCGGAGGCGCTGATGCGCGCCTTCCTGGACGCGGTCGCCGACACCCTGCCCCGCACCCCCGCGGCTCCCCATGTCTCCGGGAAGCCGTTCGCCGCGCGCGAGGCCCAGCGCCTGCCCACCGCCCACGACTGGGCGGCCGAGGTCGCCGCCGGCATGGACGCGGGCGTACGGATCTCGCTGCGCCTGGACCTGTCGGCGTACGACCTCTTCGACGACCGGGACGACGGAGCACGCAGCGCGGGCGCGGCCATCGTCCAGGTGCACAGCCTCGCCGACCCCACCCTGTTGGCCGACGCGGCCGCCCTGTGGGCCGGCGAGGCGGACGACGCCTTCGGGCCACGCGCACGCGTGGACGCGGCGCTGGCCGTGCGCCGCGCGGCCCGGGTGTGGGCCCCGCTCGACCGCCTCGCCGAGCAGGACGTACCCGATGTACTGGCCCTGTCCGACGAGGAGTTGGGCGACCTGCTGGGGGTGGCCACGACCCGCCTCGCGGCGGCCGGGGTGGCCGTGCACTGGCCGCGCGACCTGGCGCAGGACCTCAGCGCGGCCGCTGTCGTCAGGCCCGCGCCCGGCTCGGCGACCGACGGCACCGGATTCTTCGAGAGCGAGGAACTGCTGCAGTTCCGCTGGCAGTTGGCGATCGGCGGGGACCCGCTCACCGAGGGCGAGATGGACGCCCTCGCCGAGGCGCACCGCCCGGTCGTCCGACTGCGGGACAGCTGGGTGCTGGTCGACCCGGCCCTGGTCCGCAAGGCACGCAAACGTGAACTGGGCCTGCTCGACCCGGTCGACGCGCTGTCCGTCGCCCTCACCGGCAGCGCGGAGGTCGACGGCGAGACGGTCGAGGCGGTACCGGTCGGCGCCCTGGCGGCCCTGCGGGACCGGCTCACGGCGGGAGTACGGCCGGCCGAGGCGCCGCCGGGCCTGCGGGCCACCCTGCGCGACTACCAACTCCGGGGCCTGGCCTGGCTGGACCTCATGACGTCCCTGGGCCTCGGCGGCTGCCTGGCCGACGACATGGGCCTCGGCAAGACGATCACGGTCATCGCCCTGCATCTGAAGCGCGCCCGCACCGCGCCGACCCTGGTGGTCTGCCCGGCGTCCCTGCTGGGCAACTGGCAGCGGGAGATCACCCGTTTCGCGCCCGGCGTCCCCGTCCGCCGCTTCCACGGCCCGGAGCGCACCCTGGACGACATGGACGCCGGCTTCGTCCTGACCACGTACGGCACCATGCGCTCGACGGCGCCGACACTGGCGCAGCACACCTGGGGCATGGTCGTCGCCGACGAGGCGCAGCACGTCAAGAACCCCTACTCGGCGACGGCGAAGGCGCTGCGCACGATCCCGACGCCCGCGCGCGTGGCGCTGACCGGCACGCCGGTGGAGAACAACCTCTCCGAACTCTGGGCCCTCCTCGACTGGACGACCCCAGGCCTCCTAGGCCCTCTGAAGGCCTTCCGCGCCCGGCACGCGCGAGCCGTGGAGAACGGCGAGGACGAGGAGGCGGTGGCCCGGCTGGCCCGCCTGGTGCGTCCGTTCCTGCTGCGCCGCAAGAAGTCCGACCCCGGGATCGTCCCCGAACTGCCGCCCAAGACCGAGACCGATCACCCCGTCCCGCTCAGCCGCGAACAGGCCGCGCTCTACGAGGCCGTGGTGCGTGAGTCGATGCACGCCATCGAGACGGCTCAGGGCATCGCGCGCCGGGGTCTGGTGCTGAAACTCCTGACGTCCCTGAAGCAGATCTGCGACCACCCCGCGCTGTATCTGAAGGAGGAGACGACGGCACCGGCCGACG
Source organism: Streptomyces coerulescens (assembly GCF_042657965.1). Lineage (NCBI taxonomy): Bacteria > Bacillati > Actinomycetota > Actinomycetes > Kitasatosporales > Streptomycetaceae > Streptomyces > Streptomyces coerulescens. The sequence continues at coordinate 833,982 of NZ_JBHSKM010000002.1, read as the reverse complement.
ACCGCCTCGCCGCCCGCTCCGGCAAACTTGCCCTGCTGGACGAACTGCTCGACACACTGCTGGCGGAGGACGGCTCGGCGCTGGTCTTCACGCAGTACGTGGGCATGGCCCGTCTGATCACCGCCCACCTCGCCGCCCGGGCGGTCCCGGTCGAACTGCTCCACGGCGGTACGCCCGTCCCGGACCGCGAACGCATGGTGGACCGCTTCCAGGCGGGCGCGACCCCGGTTCTGGTCCTGTCCCTCAAGGCCGCGGGCACCGGCCTGAACCTCACCCGCGCCAGCCATGTCGTGCACTTCGACCGCTGGTGGAACCCGGCGGTCGAGGAACAGGCCACCGACCGCGCCTACCGCATCGGCCAGACCCAGCCCGTCCAGGTCCACCGCCTCATCACCGAGGGCACCGTCGAGGACCGGATCGCCGAGATGCTCGAATCCAAGCGCGCCCTGGCCGACGCGATCCTAGGCTCCGGCGAATCGGCCCTCACCGAACTGACCAACCGTGAGCTGTCCGACCTGGTGTCCCTGCGGAGGGAGTCGTGACGGGGATGGGGGAGCGGTGGGGTTCGGAGCGCGGCGAACCGGAGGAGCCGGACGTGTCGCGGGAGCTGGGGGCGCCAGGGGGTGAGCAGGCGGTTTCTGCCGCCGAGGGGGCCGAGGGGGCCGAGGGAGCCGAGTGGGACGTGGAGCCGGGGGCGTCCGGTGATGAACGGGACGCGTCCGGCGGCGGGCCCGGGGCGACCGCGGAGCAGCGGAGCGCGTCGGGTGAGGAACGGAGGGGGTTGAACGACGAGTCGGAGGTGTCGGGGAGTGAGCAGGGAGGCTCCGGCGCGGAGCAACGGAGGGGGCTGAACGGCCGGGCGGAGGCGTCGGCGAGCGATCGGGGCGGCTCCGGCGATGAGTACGACGGGCCTCCGACGGAGGGCACGTCGAGCCGGCCCGATGGCGCCGGGCCCCGACCGGCCGATGCCGCACGCCGTGCGCTGCGGGCTGCTCGGGAGCGGCGGGAGGCTGAGCAAGGGGCCGCAGCCGGCGAGGAGTCGGCCGTGGGGGAGGGCGAGCGGCGGGTCGCCCGTCCCGGGGATGCCGCGCGGGCGGCGGTGCGGCCCACCCGGGACCGGGGCTCGGGCGGAGGCGGCGCGGGCTCGGGCGATGGCCCGGACAGGGAGGAGGACGGTCTCGACCTGGATCTCGCGCAGCGCGCCCGGGCGAGTCAGTCCCAGGCGGCGGGCGGTCGTGAAGGGCTGCCCTCCGGGGCCGCTCGCGCATCCGGCGCGGACGCACAACGATCGGACTCGCCTCTCGCCGGCGCCCGACGGCCGGGATCAGGACGCTCACACGTCGGCGGAGCCGGCCGCGGCACGGAGCAGCCGGGCACGAGAGCGGACGCTGCCCACGCCGACCCGTCCGACGACTCGACGGAACCCGGCACCGAGGCGCCCGCCCCGGCGTCCGGCCGCGCAGGGCCGCGACCGGGGGACGCCGCGCGCGAGGCTCTGCGTGCGGCGTTGAAGGAGCGGCGGCGGGCCGAGGCGGAGGAGGCCGGCAAGGAGGTTCGGCGCACGGACCGGCCCGGAGGTCGTCCGCCCGCGGCAACGACCGGTACCGGCTCCGGAACCGGGGCCAGGAGCCGCCGACGGGACACGAGCCGCGACGAGGCCCGGCAGCGCGGGGGCGAGCCGCTCCGTGGGTCGGGGACGGCGGCCGACCGGATGCGTGTCCGTGACGTCCAGAGCCTGCTCGCCGGCGCGTTCTTGATGCCGACTTCGGATGCCCCCGAGGGCGACGACGCCCCGGCGCAGGCCGATCCCTCCGATCAGCCGCGCCCCACCCCGAACACGAGCCGCGACGAGGCCCGGCAGCGCGGGGGCGAGCCGCTCCGTGGGTCGGGGACGGCGGCCGACCGGATGCGTGTCCGTGACGTCCAGAGCCTGCTCGCCGGCGCGTTCTTGATGCCGACTTCGGACATCCCCGAGGGTGAGGAAGCCCCGGTGCAGCCCGATCCGGCCGATCAGCCGCGCCCCGCTCCGACACCTGCGTCCTCCGAGCCCCCCGTTCCGTTCGACCGCCAACGGCAAGACCCGCCACCCCTCACCGAGAACGACCCCATCCCTTCCCCAACCCCTCCACCTCCTGACCCGTCCCCCCTCGTCCCTCGATCCATGGCCGCCCCCTCCCGGGACGGTGAACTCCGGCGTACCTTCCCGGCCTTCGGGCCCCGCCCGGCGGACGAGGCGGGGTTCGCCGAGAGTTGGTGGGGCAATGCCTGGGTGAGCGCGTTGGAGGAGGGGGCTCTCGATGCCAAGCGGCTTGCGCGGGGGCGGAGTTATGCGCAGGAAGGGCACGTCGACGCGATCACCGTGACGCCGGGACTGGTGCTGGCGTACGTGCGCGGCAGCCGTCCGCGGCCGTACCGCGTGCAGGTGCGGCTGCGGACCCTGGACGACGCCGACTGGGCACGGTTCCTGGACGCCGTCGCCGAGCGGCCGGGACACATCGCGGCGTTGCTGGACAAGGAGATGCCGCAGTCCCTGGCCGAGTGCGGGGTGCCGCTGCTGCCGGGACCGGGCGACCTGGACCCCCGTTGCAGCTGCCCCGACCGAGGCCACCCCTGCAAACACGCCGCGGCCCTCTGCTACCAGGCCGCACGCCTGCTGGACGCCGACCCCTTCGTACTGCTTCTGCTGCGCGGGCGCGGTGAACGGCAGTTGCTCGACGCGCTGTCCCGACTGAGCGCCGCCCGCGCGGCCCGGGCCGCACAGGAACAGCGACCGGCGCCCCTGGCGGGCGTACGGGCCACCGAAGCGCTGGACCCGGAGCGCCGACTCCCGCCCCTCCCGGCCCCCTTGCCCCTGCCCCCGCACCCCGAGCAACCGCCTGCCTACCCGGCGGCTCCGGGCGGCCCGGACCCCTTCGCGCTGGACCAGTTGGCGACCGACGCGGCGGCCCGCGCCCACGCCCTGCTCGGCACCGGCCGTGACCCGGTCGCCGAACTGACCCTGTGGCAGGACGCGGTACGGCTCGCCGCCGCCCGCCCGGGTTCCGGCCTCACCGCCGGCACCCGCGCCCTGTACTCCTCCCTGGCCTCCGCCACCGACCGCACCCCGGCCGACCTGGCGCGCGCGGTCGCGGCCTGGCGGCAGGGCGGTCTTGAAGGGCTCGCGGTCCTCGAAGAACCCTGGGACCCGCCGGCCGGCCGCTTCGACCGTGCCCGCCCGCTCCTGCTCGCCGCCGACCTCCCGGCCTTCCGCCCCTGGCACAACCGCCTCACCCACCCCCGCGGCCATGTCCAACTCCGCCTCGGCCGCGACGGCCTGTGGTACCCGTACGAGTCGGAACCGGGCCACGACGACTGGTGGCCACGGGGCACTCCCGACCTCGACCCCGTCGGCGCGCTCACCGGTCTCGACCCGGCCGGCGCCCTCGCCGACCTCGCGTTCCCGCCGCCGCAAGCTTGACCCGACCGTTCCCCACGCCGACGGCAGCCCTTTCACAGAAGCAACTACACTGCCGCGTTGTCGCTCGGGTGACATACAGCAACTGGCAAGAAACGAACGGCGGGAGAGGTCATGGCTACGGGGGGATGGGGTCCTGGACCCGGCTCGGGGCAACCGGGCGGCAACGGACCGGGAAACCAGGGCTGGGGCGGCGCTCCGTACGGACCGCCGCCACCGAATGCGGGCCCGTACCCGAATCCGAACCAGCCTCCCCACCCGAATCCGCATCCGTACCCCTACGGCCCGCAGCCCACGCCGCGCCCTGCCGCCCGGCGCCGCGGCTGCCTGTCGTTCGGCTCTCGCTTCGGGCTCATCGGCGCGATCCTGCGCTCGGCCCACCGCGTTGCCACCAGGCTCTTCGCGCAGGAGGGCGACGGCCGGATCCAGGACCGCACCGTGGACCGCGTCCAGGTGGTCCGCACGGTGCTCGGTGCCGCCGCCACCATCGCCCTGGTCCTCGCCTACAACGTGAACCCGGACCGCTGGGAGGACGCGGCGTGGCAAGGTGCCGCCCAGCTCATCGTCGCCCCGTTCGTGCTGATCATCGCCGCGCCCCTGGTCATTGTCGGATTCATCTACTACGCGCCCCCGCACCTGCGGCCCCACCTGCGCTCCCGGCTGCGCGCTCCGCTCAAGGCGGTCGGCTGGTACGTGCTGACGCTGGTCGTGATGGGCGGAATCCTCGTCCCGACGGCCCTGTTCGCCAACGCCGACGACGGGAAGAGCTGGTGGGAGTACGCACTGGCCGTCGCCTCGCTGATCGTGATCGTGTGGGGTTTTCCGTTCTTCTTCATGGCGTCGCTGTACTCGGCCCGCAGTGCCTTCAACAGCGCCCAGGTCCATCCGATGCTGCCGCCCGTCCTCACATTGACGCTGGTGTGGGTGTTCGCGGCCTTCAGCGTGATGGGCGACGGCATGCCTTCGGGCCCGCCCCTCGTCCAGTTCTGCGCCACGCTGGGTGGGCCGCTGTCGGTGACCGCCGTCTCGCTGTGGGAACTGCGGCGGATGAAGACCCGGTTCGGGGTCACCCTGCGGTCCTGAGCCGCATCCGGCCGACAGCCGGCGGTGAAGGTGGTGTGAGGGTTCGCCGGAGGTCCGCGGGAGTGAGGTGTAGGGAGGTGGGGCCTGTCGTCCGGAAGGCAAGAAAAGGCGGTTAGCGTGGAGCGGTGAGTGAGACGAAGACCCCCGCCCTCCAGTACCGCTTCGACGGCCCCGAAGACGCCCCCGTCCTCATCCTCGGCCCCTCGCTCGGTACCACCTGGCACATGTGGGACCGGCAGGTTCCCGAACTGACCCAGCAGTGGCGTGTCTTCCGGTTCGACCTGCCGGGACACGGCGGCGCACCCGCCTACCCGGCGGGCTCGGTCACCGAGCTCGCCGAACGACTGCTCGCCACCCTCGACGGCCTCGGCGTGCAGCGCTTCGGCTACGCCGGCTGCGCGCTCGGCGGCGCACTCGGTATCGAACTCGCCCTGCGCCACCCCGAGCGCATCGCCTCGCTCGCGCTGATCGCCGCCTCGCCGCGCTTCGGCACGGCGGACGAGTTCCGCCAGCGCGGCGTGATCGTGCGCACCAACGGCCTCGACCCCATCGCCCGCAGTTCGCCGGACCGTTGGTTCACCAACGGCTTCGCCGCCGCCCAGCCCGCCATCACCGAGTGGGCCGTGCAGATGGTGCGCACCACCGACCCCGGCTGCTACATCGCCGCGTGCGAGGCCCTGGCCTCCTTCGACGTACGGGCGCAGCTCGCGGGCGTCGCCGTGCCCACGCTCGTCCTCGTCGGCTCGGACGACCAGGTCACCGGCCCCGCCGAGGCCCGCACCCTGGTCGCCGGCATCCCGGACGCGCGGCTCGCCGTGGTCCCCGGCGCCTCCCACCTCGTCCCGGTCGAGCAGCCCGCCGCCGTCACCGACCTGCTGGTCCGGCACTTCTCCACCGCCTGGCAGCCCGCCTACGACTCCACGACCGGCCAGATGGCCATCGTCGCCGCCCCCGTGAAGCCGGTCCTGGCGCCGGTGCCGTCGCAGCCCGCGCCCATCGCCGAGATCGCCCCGGCCGTCGTACCGCAGCAGACGACGGGCCGGGCGGATCCTTACGACGCGGGGATCAAGGTCCGTCGCGAGGTGCTCGGCGACGCGCACGTGGACCGGGCGCTGGCGCAGGCCGACGACTTCTCGGGGGACTTCCAGGAGCTCATCACCCGGTACGCGTGGGGCGAGATCTGGGGCAGACCCGGCCTCGACCGGCGTGCCCGCAGCTGTGTCACCCTCACCGCCCTGGTCGCGGGCGGCCACCTGGACGAACTCGCCTTCCACACCCGTGCCGCCCTGCGCAACGGCCTCACCCCGGACGAGATCAAGGAAGTGCTGCTCCAGGCGGCCGTCTACTGCGGCGTACCGGCGGCCAACAGTGCGTTCAAGGTCGCCCAGAAGGTCATAAGGGAAGAGACCACCCCCCAGGAGTGAGCCCGGGGCGGGCGTCCCGGACCGGTGCGCGCCAGGATGGACCCATGAAGCTCACGAAGAAGTCGCACTCCTGCGTCCGCCTGGAGAAGGACGGACAGACGCTCGTTCTCGACCCCGGCGGGTTCAGCGAGGAGGACGCCGCGGTCGGCGCGGACGCCATCCTCGTCACCCACGAGCACCCCGACCACTTCGACGAGGCGCGGCTGCGGGCGGCCATGGAGGCCGACCCGGCCGCGGAGATCTGGACGCTGAAGTCCGTCGCCGCGCAGATCTCGGCGGCGTTCCCGGGCCGTGTGCACACCGTCGGCCACGGCGACACCTTCACCGCCGCCGGTTTCGACGTCCAGGTCCACGGCGAGCTGCACGCCGTCATCCACCCGGACATCCCGCGCGTCACCAACGTCGGCTACCTCGTCGACGGCGGCCGCGTCTTCCACCCCGGCGACGCCCTCACCGTGCCGGACCACCCGGTCGAGACGCTGATGCTCCCGGTGATGGCGCCGTGGAACAAGATCGCGGAGGTCATCGACTACGTCCGCGAGGTCAAGCCGCAGCGCGCCTACGACATCCACGACGCCCTCCTCACCGACCTGGCCCGCCCGATCTACGACCGCCAGATCGGCGGCCTGGGCGGCGCGGAGCATCTGCGCCTGACGCCGGGGGCCTCCGCGGAGCTGTGACCGGTCCCACCCCGGGCGGGGCCGGGTTGTCAGTCCCGCCCGGTAGGTTGTGAGACATGCGCATCGCGACCTGGAACGTGAACTCGATCACCGCACGCCTGCCGAGGCTCCTGGCCTGGCTGGAGAGCAGCGGCACCGACGTGCTCTGCCTTCAGGAGGCCAAGGTCGCCGAGGACCAGTTCCCGATCGACCCCCTGCGCGACCTCGGCTACGAGGCGGCGGTCAACGCCACCGGCCGGTGGAACGGCGTGGCGGTGCTCTCCCGCGTCGGCCTCAAGGACGTCGTCAAGGGCCTGCCGGGCGACCCCGGCTACGACGGCGTGCAGGAGCCCCGGGCCATCTCCGCGACCTGCGGCCCGGTCCGCGTCTGGTCGGTGTACGTACCGAACGGCCGTGAGGTGGACCACCCCCACTACGCCTACAAGCTCCAGTGGTTCGAGGCCCTGAAGGCGGCCGTCGCCGGCGACGCAGGCGGCAGCCGCCCGTTCGCGGTGCTGGGCGACTACAACGTGGCGCCGACCGATGACGACGTCTACGACCTCGCCGCCTTCGAGGGCCTCACCCATGTCACCCCCGCCGAGCGCGCCGCCCTCGCCGCCCTGCGCGAGTCCGGCCTGTCCGACGTGGTCCCCCGCCCCCTGAAGTACGACCACCCGTTCACGTACTGGGACTACCGCCAGCTCTGCTTCCCCAAGAACCGCGGCATGCGCATCGACCTGGTCTACGGCAACGAGCCGTTCGCCAAGGCGGTCACCGACTCGTACGTGGACCGGGAGGAGCGCAAGGGCAAGGGCGCCTCGGACCACGCACCGGTGGTCGTGGACCTGGACGTCTAGGCGCCGGCCGGCACCAGCGCCCGCAGGTCCACCGACCCGGCCAGCGCGGCGAGCCCCGCATCCCCGGGATGCAGATGGTCTCCGCTGTCGTACGCGGGGAGCATCCGGGAAGGCCGCGCCGGGTCCCGGACGACGGCGTCGAAGTCGAGGACGCCGTCGAACAGACCGGCACCCCGGATCCACGCGTTGACGACAGAGCGCTCCGCGTCGACGGCGGCCGTGCAGCGTGCCTCGCCCTCGCAGGGCAGAAGTGTCGCCGCCAGCATCCGCAGCCCGCGCGCATGCCCCCGGTCCGCGATCTCGCGCAGCCCGGCGATCACCTGCTCCGCGGTCGTGCCCGCGCGCACATCGTTGATGCCCTCGAACACCACCGCCGTACGCGCCGCGGTCTGGGCCACGACATCCCGGTCGAACCGGTACAGCGCGCTCACCCCGGCCGTGTCGGTGGAGACCCCGTCCCCCGGGTAGCGGTCGGACACCACACGGTTGCCGGAGATCCCCTGGTTGAGCACGCCGTAGCGCGGGACCGCACTCTGCTTCAGCAGCCGAGTGGCCAGAACATTGGGCCACCGCCGGTTCGCGTCCATGGTGGACTTGTCGCCGTCGGTGATCGAGTCCCCCAGCAGCACCACGGACCCCGGCCCACCGCTCACGTCGACGCCGGTCAGCAGCGGCCAGCTGGTCAGCACGGTCGGATAGGCGGAGGCGGCGAGGTCCGCCGTGTGGTCGCCCGGCTCGCTCACGTACGACCGCTGTTGCGCGAGCCGGTGCACGGGCGCGGCCGGCACGGTGCCCGGCAGATGGAAGCTCACCAGCAGGTTGGCGTCCGCGGGCACGGCGAACCCGAGCGGATCGCTGTAGGCCTGCGCCCCCGCCGGGATCCGCACACTCGCCGCACCCGCGAACGACACCCGGACCGGCGCCGCCTTGGCCGCCGCGCCAGACTGCTGCACCGCCACGCTCGCACGGCCGATCCGCACCGGCCCCGCCGCGAACGTGTTGTCGAACCGCAGCCGCACCCGAGGACCGCCCACCGAGGTGTGCACCACCAGGCGCAATGTCCGGTCGGTCCACGGCCCCACGGTCGGATAGCCGCCCGTCGCCGTGGCCCAACTCCCCGTCCAGCCCGGGGCCGGGGTCCGCACCGACACTGCGAACACATGCAGTCCTGACGCCCGCGGCAGCACCACGGAGGCGACCTGACGCCCCGCCACGAGCGGCACGGTCACGACGTACAGCCGGGCCCGCTCGGCGAGTTGGCCGCCGGGCGTGTTGATGTGCGGCAGCGCGACCGCCTTGGTGGCGAGTGGGCCGGTGCGCCAGTCGGAAGCGGTCAGTCGGTAGCCGGACCGGGTGCCGTCGGCGTAGAGCACGGTCCCCGTGGCGCCGACGTCGATGCCCGCGGTGCCCGCCACCAGGAAGGCGAGCGCGTCGCCGTGGCCGAGCACCCGCACGTCCTGCCCGGCGGCGAGGACGTTGTCCGGCTCGCCAGGCTGCCGGTCGGGCCAGGTCAGCCGGGCGCCCTGCACGGTCAGCGCGCGGCCCGGCGTCCATCCGGCGGCCGCGAGGTCCTGCGCCGACAGAGAGGCGCCCGCCCCGTCGAAGTTCGCCGCGGCGGGCCGGGCGTCGTCACTGACGGCCGTGTTGTCGAAGAGCCGCTCCAGCGGGAGCGGCACGGCTCTGCGTTCGGGGGCCGCGTGTGCGGAGACACCCGGCACCAGGGCGGCGAAGAGGGCAAGGACGACCGCGGAAATCCAGACACATCGGCGCACGGCCGACTCCTCCCGTTCACGACCGCTCAGGACTACGTATGACTGCGCATGACAAGTTCGGGCAGGACACTCAGCAGAGACGTACTGGCGAGACGCAAGACGCACGGAGAAGTTAGAGAGGCACCCGTGACCCGTCAACGAGCCATGCCACAAGTCGGCGTGAACTCGACCGGAATCGGCGGCCAGCGCGCCTGTGGTGCGTTCGGCCGTGCGAATGACACGCTGTGCGTATGAAGATCCCTTTTCTTGGTCATCGGCCCGAGAAGCGCGGGGCTCCCGACCCCGAGGGCATCGCCGAGCTGCTCGCCGAGTGCGAACTCCTGCGCGCCCACGCGTCCCGGGCGGGGATCCAACTCGATGACACCGTGGCCTCGTTGGAGGGCCTGGATCAGCTGCTGCCGCGCTGGCGGGACGACGAGGAGATTCTGCCCTGGCTGGGCAACGACGCCGGGCTGTACCTCGGCACGGTCATCGTGCGTACCGTGCCGGGAGCCGCCTGGGAGATCTGGCCGGACGGCCAGCCGGTCGTCCGGCTCGCGTCCGGCCGGGAGTTCGACGTCGTGAGCTCGGGGCGGGAGTGGGCCGTGAGCGGCGTGCCCGAGCTGTCGCAGCTGTACGCGGAGGTCGCGGAGGCGTAAGGCCCCGCCTGCGGGGGCGTGACATAAGCGCCAAGTAAATACGGCTTATGTCCGAAAAGTGCGTGTCGTCCAATAAGTCAGCTCTTGTCCCGATAGTTTGCGGCCATCGCTGCACAGCTGAACGGGACTGGGGGTAGGCATGCCCGGCGATCCACCGATCGTGCCGCGTGACGTCGCCAACCATGTGGGGGATCTGTCGCTTCGTGGTCCCTGAACCCTTCCGGCCCCGCCGGGTCCGACCTCGACTACGATGTTTCGTCCGTCCCCAAGGCCGTGGCGGTGGCCCGCCCACGACCAGGGACGCTGCTGCCGGGTGGGGATCCCCCCACGGCCCCTGGGGACAGGGGCAGCAGGGGGCAGCAGTCACAGAGCCATACCCGTCCGGCGCCGGCCGGAGATCACTGTTCGCGCAGTGGAATCGACACGTACGACGGGTCGTTCGCCGGCGAGGAGAAGGTCAGCCGCGCGCCGGACGGGTTGTGCTCGATGTAGAGCGGGTCGACGGTGTCGACGACCAACGCGAGGCGGTGCCCTGCCGGGACGTCATAGGCCGTGGAGTACAACTCCAGGTCGAGGCCGAACGGCTGTCCGGGTGTCCGTCCGTGGAAGGTGTACGGCGCATTGCTGACCAGCTTGCCGAGGCCGAGCGGGCCCACGTCGTACAGATAGGCGACGAGGGTGCCGCTCTCCTTGGTCGGGGTGACGGTGGTGTGCAACTTCGAGGTGCCGCGCACGCGTTGGGCCGACGCGTACTTCTCCGACTGCCATACGGCCGCCCAGCGGCGGGGCAGCAGCGGGATCGAGGCCATCGGGGGCACCTGGGCCACCTGGTCGAGGATGCTGGAGAGGAAGACGACCCCGCCATTGGCTCCCGAGTCGATGTTCGCGCGGATCGTCGTCGAGCCGGCCAGGGAGATCTTCCTGTCCGTCGCGCTGACCGACTTCCAGTCCGGGTAACCCTCGTAGGTGCCGCCGGTCCGGGACTTGAGCTGGACCGGCTGCTCGCGGTTGATGCCGTTGTCCTCGCCCTTGAGGTAGTGGTCGAACCAGCGCTCGGTGTCCGTCCACACGTCGTTGGGCAGACCGAAGAGCCCGGTCAGCTCGGCGGTGGCGTGGTCGCCGGGGCGGAACTCCAGCCGCTTCGGGCCGGTGAGCTTCTCGTAGAAGTCCGCGTACTGGTTGGGCGGAAAGATCGTGTCGCCCCAGGCGTTGGCCATCATGACCGCGGCGCCACTGTCGTTGAGTTGGTCCACGTATGTGGCGACCGAACGTTTCTTCCCCCAGTTGATGATGTCCTGTTCCTTGGACAGGTTGGAGGCGTAGAAGTCGTTGAAGATCTGCCGGAGTTCGGCGCTCTGGCGGCCGGTGATCAGGCCCGCGCCGTCGAGCAGCGCGGCGGCCTGGACGCTTTGGGTGCGGCCCGAGTAGATCGAGCCGATGAGGTCGGCCCAGCCGCTGAGGGCGGCGACCGCCCGGACCCGTTTGTCGTGCGCGGCGGCCAACAGGCTGATGCCGGCGCCGTACGAGACGCCCGCCATGCCGATCTGCTCCGCGTCGGCCGGGGTGTTGGCGAGCGCCCAGTCGATGACCTTGGACGCGTCGGATATGTCGGGCGGGCCGGCCACTTCTATCTCGCCGCCGGACTGCCAGAAGCCGCGTACGTTGTAACTGACCACGACATAGCCCGAGTTCGCGAGCTTCTGGGCCTGTGCCAAGTACTCGACCTGGGGCAGGCCCCAGCTCGTGGGCATGACGAGCAGCGGGTAGCGGCGTGTGCCGTCGGCGCCGGCCGGCGTGACGACGTTCGCCTTGAGGGTTGTGCCGCCGTAGCCGCCGATGTCGACGAAACGGACGCTGTTCGGGGCCGCTTGGGCCGCGGGGGCGAGTCCGAGGGCGCTACCGGCGACCAGAGTCGCGGAGACGGCGCCCACGGCGGTCGTACGCAGGGCCTTGCGATGGGTTCCCACGGGTCACTCCTCACTCGTGTCAGTGCAAAGTGACCCGACGGTAACCGTGGCCCCTTACCGCAAGTAACCCGTCGGTAAGTTACGTGCCAGTAACGATATATGGAATGTGGCGGACCTCAGGAGGCACGGTGGCTATTGCGGGGAGCCGCGGGTGTCGGCAAGGGGGTCTGCGCGGCTCGTGTGACATCGGCGACCAGCTCCACCACGTCCGGGCCGTACGCCTGCGAGTTGACCACCTTCAGCAGCAGGGCGAAGGAGCCGGTGCCGTGCTTGCGCGTCAACCGCTCGTGGTTGCGGGCGAGATAGCGCGTGGCCGCCTGGTTGGTGATGGCGGTCTGGCCGCAGAACAGGAAGACGGGCCGCGGGCCCTGACTCTCACCGACGGTGAGCCGGGCCAGGAGCGCGTACTCCTCCTTGCCGACCTCCACCCGGTAGCGCTCGGAGCCGATCTGGAACGCCCCCCGGTCCGGGCCGGGTTCGGAGTCCACATTCACCTGCACACCCGGCAGGAGCGAGGCCAGATGCGCCGCCATGCGCCGGTTCGACGCCGGGCCGCCCACGCAGAACTCGGTGCGCTCGCCGAAGCCCTGGCGGGCCGCGTCGTGCGGGATGATCTGGGCGTGGGCGTTGCAGTCCTTGATCAGGGCGGCCAGTTCGAGAAGCGCGAACACGTCATAACGCATCACCGACAGCTCGGGCCCGCCGGCCCCGCGGTTGACCACCAGCAAGGACTCGGCGTTGTCGGGCAGCCCGAAGAAGGCCTGCTTGCGGCGCAGCTTGCGCTTCCACAGATAGGTGCGGGCGAGCCAGCCGAACGCGGCACTGATACCGGCCGCGACCACACCCAGGACGATGTTGCGTACGTCGTCATTCATGGGCGCGCATGGTAGCGGGCGAACGCAAACCCACGTTCGAGGAAAGCCGGCCGAGGGCTGGCTGACGCGGGCATGTCGATCGCATAGGCTGCGCGAACGGTCCCTGACTGGAGGTGCGCATGCGTCACCCTGTCGCGCGGAAACTGTCGGTCCTGGCGATCTCGGTCGCCGTGGTGTCGGTGGGCGCGGCCGCGCCACCGGGCGCCGGGAGTCCGCAAACCGGCAAGGTCCCCGTGGCCGTCGGCTACGGCGGCGCCGTCTCCAGCGTCGACGCGGACGCCTCCGCGGCCGGCATCGAGGTCCTGCGCAAGGGCGGCAACGCCGTCGACGCAGCCGTCGCCACGGCCGCCGCGCTCGGCGTCACCGAGCCCTACTCCGCCGGCGTCGGCGGGGGCGGCTACTTCGTCTACTACGACGCCCGATCCCGTACCGTGCGCACCATCGACGGCCGGGAGACCGCGCCGCTGAGCGCCGACTCGGGCCTGTTCACGGAGAACGGCACCGCGATCCCGTTCGCCGAGGCCGTCAGCAGCGGCCTCAGCGTCGGCACCCCCGGCACGCCCGCCACCTGGCAGAAGGCGCTCGACCAGTGGGGGAGCAAGAGCCTCGGGTCGGTGCTGAAGCCCGCCGAGCGCCTTGCCCGCGACGGCTTCACCGTGGACGAGACCTTCCGCTCGCAGACCGCCGCCAACGAGACCCGCTTCCGCTACTTCCCGGACACCGCGAAGCTGTTCCTGCCGAACGGCGCGCTGCCCGTCGTCGGATCCACCTTCAAGAACCCCGACCTCGCCCGCACCTACGCGGAGCTGGCGCGCAAGGGCGTCGGCGCGCTCTACCGGGGCGACATCGCCGAGGACATCGTCGACACGGTCGACGACCCGCCCGTGGACCCGGCCTCCGGCTGGAACGCCCGCCGCGGCGACCTGACCGCGAAGGACCTGGCCGCCTACCGGGTCAAGTCGCAGGCGCCCACCAAGACCACCTACCGCGGTCTCGGCGTCTACTCCATGGCGCCCTCCTCCTCCGGCGGCACGACCGTCGGCGAGGCCCTCAACATCCTGGAGAACACGGACCTGTCGAAGGCGAGCGAGGTCCAATACCTGCACCGCTACATCGAGGCAAGCCGCATCTCCTTCGCCGACCGCGGGCGCTGGGTCGGCGACCCCGCCTTCGAGGACGTACCGACCAAGGAACTGCTGTCGCAGCGCTACGCCGACTCGCGGGCGTGCCTGATCAAGGACGACGCCGTGCTGACGAGCCCGGTGGCACCGGGCGACCCGCGTGACCCGGCCGCCTGCGACGCGCGCGGCACCGCCGCCCCCACCACCTACGAGGGCGACAGCACTACCCATCTCACCGTGGCCGACAAGTGGGGCAACGTCGTCTCGTACACCCTCACCATCGAGCAGACCGGCGGCAGCGGCATCACCGTCCCGGGCCGGGGCTTCCTGCTCAACAACGAGCTGACGGACTTCTCCTTCACCCCGGCCAGTCCGGCCGTCCACGACCCGAACCTGCCCGGTCCGGGCAAGCGACCGCGCTCGTCCATGTCGCCGACGATCGTCCTCGACCGGCACAACAAGCCTGTCGTGGCGCTCGGTTCACCCGGCGGAGCCACCATCATCACCACCGTGCTGCAGACCCTGACCGGGTTCCTCGACCGGGGTCTGCCGCTCGTGGACGCGATCGCCGCGCCGCGCGCAAGCCAGCGCAACCAGGCGACGACCGAACTCGAACCCGGCCTGTACGACAGCCCGCTCAGGGGCCGGCTGGAGGCCATCGGGCACGGCTTCCGGCTCAACCCGGAGATCGGCGCGACCACCGGCGTGCAGCGGCTGCCGGACGGCAAGTGGCTCGCCGCCGCCGAGAAGGTACGGCGGGGCGGTGGCTCGGCGATGGTGGTGCGGCCGGCGCCGTAGCGCCTCAGAGCTCGGGGGCGGGCGGCAGGTCTTCCGTGCGGAAGGCCAGCTGCCCGTCCGCCACATCCACCGTGACCCGGCCGCCCTCGCCGATCCGGCCGTCCAGGAGCAGCCGCGACAGCTGGTTGTCGACCTCCTTCTGGATGGTGCGGCGCAGCGGCCGGGCGCCGTACTCCGGCTGGTAGCCGCGCTCGGAGAGCCAGTCGACGGCCGCCCCCGTGAACTCGACCGCGACGCCCTGGGCGTGCAGCAGCCGGCGGGTCTTGTCCAGCAGCAGGTTGGTGATCCGCTGCAGCTGCTCGGGGGTCAGCCGGCGGAAGACGACGATCTCGTCGATGCGGTTGAGGAACTCGGGCCGGAACTGCTGGCGCAGCGGCCGCAGGATCCGCTCGTTGCGCGCCTCCTCGTCGGCCGCCTCGTCGCCCGAGCCGAACCCGATCCCGGCGCCGCCCCGGCCGATCGCCTCCGAGCCGAGGTTGCTGGTCATCACGATGACCGCGTTGGTGAAGTCCACCGTGCGGCCCTGGGAGTCGGTCAGCCGGCCGTCGTCCAGCACCTGGAGCAGGATGTTGAAGACGTCCGGGTGGGCCTTCTCGATCTCGTCGAGCAGCAGCAGCGAGTACGGGTGCCGCCGCACCACCTCGGTGAGCTGGCCGGCCTCCTCGTGGCCGACGTAGCCGGGAGGGGCGCCGATCAGCCGGCTCACAGTGTGCCGTTCCTGGTACTCGCTCATGTCCAGGCGGACCATGCGCTCCTCGCTGCCGAACAGCGACTCGGCCAGCGCCCGCGCCAGTTCGGTCTTGCCGACGCCGGTCGGGCCGAGGAAGAGGAAACTGCCGATCGGCCGGTCGGGGCTCGCCAGTCCGGCCCGTGAGCGCAGCACCGCGTCGGAGACGACGCGCACCGCCTCGTCCTGTCCGACGACCCGCTCGTGCAGATGGTCCTCCAGGCCCAGCAGCCGGTCCTTCTCCTCCTCGGTGAGGCTGCTCACCGGGATGCCGGTCTGCCGGGACACGACCTCCGCGATGGCCTCGGCGGTGACCTCCAGGTCGATGCCCTCGTCGACCTCCTCGTCGCCGGAGACGTCCGCGATGCGCTTCTTCAACTCGACGATACGGTCGCGCAGTTGGGTCGCCTGCTCATAGCTCTCGTCGGCGACGGCCTGGTCCTTGTCCCTGGTCAGCTGCTCGACCTCGCGCTCCATGGCCCGTACGTCCGTGCCCTTGGTCCGCGAGCGCAGCCGTACCCGGGCGCCCGCCTGGTCGATCAGGTCGATGGCCTTGTCGGGCAGCCGACGATCGGTGAGATACCGGTCGGAGAGTTCTACGGCCGCGACGAGCGCCTCGTCGCTGTAGCGGACCTGGTGGTGGGCCTCGTAGCGGTCGCGCAGACCGCGCAGGATCTCGATGGCGTCGGCGGGGGTCGGCTCGGGGACCAGGATCGGCTGGAAGCGCCGGGAGAGCGCCGCGTCCTTCTCGATCCGCCGGTACTCCTCCAGCGTGGTCGCGCCGACGACATGCAGTTCGCCACGGGCCAGCGCCGGCTTGAGGATGTTCCCGGCGTCCATGGACCCGCCCTCGCCGCCGCCTCCGGCGCCCACGACGGTGTGCAACTCGTCGATGAAGACGATCAGTCGGTCGGAGTTCGCGCGGATCTCGTCCACGATGTTGGTGAGCCGCTCCTCGAAGTCACCCCGGAAGCGGGTGCCCGCGACCACTCCCGTCAGGTCCAGCGCGATCACCCGGCGGCCACTGAGCACATCGGGCACGTCGCCGTCGGCGATCCGCTGCGCCAGGCCCTCCACGATCGCCGTCTTGCCCACGCCCGCGTCGCCGATCAGCACCGGGTTGTTCTTGCCGCGCCGGGAGAGCACCTCGACGGTCTGCTCGATCTCCTCGTCCCGGCCGATCACCGGGTCGATACGGCCCTGGCGGGCGAGGTCGGTGAGGTCGCGGCCGTACTTGTCGAGGGTGGGCGTACCGGTGTCGACGCGTGGCCGCTGGTCGACACCGGGGCGCGGCTGCGTCGCGTCCGGTGCCTCGGGCGGCATGCCGGAGGGGGCGAACCGGGCCGCGTTCAGGATGTGACCCGCCGCCGAGTCGGGGTTCGCGGCGAGGGCGCTGAGCACATGCTCCGGGCCGATGTAACCGGCTCCGCGCGCCCGGGCCAGGTCGTGCGCGTCCAGGAGGGCGCGCTTCGCGGCGGGGGTCAGGGACAGCGAGGTCGGCGGCGGGCCCTCGCCCGGCGGGTGCTGGCTGGGGCCCGAGCGCTCGTCGATCTCCGTCGCCAGCGAGTCGGGATCGGCGCCCGCCCGGCTGAGCAGGCTCCGGGTCGGTTCGGCGGACAGCGCGGCGCGCAGCAGATGCTGGGTGTCCAGGTCCCGGCTGCCGTGCTCGGCGGCGTACTGCGCGGCGCCGCGCACCAGCTCCCGGGCCGGCTGACTGAGCAGCCGGCCGATGTCGATCTGGCGGGGGCCGGGGCGCGGTCCGCCGAAGAAGCGGGCGAGGAACTCTCCGAAGGGGTCGTAGCCCTCCGGACCACCATTGAAGCCGCTGGTCATGGCGTTCCCATCCGGCGTCCCTGCGCGGGCAGGGTCGCCCTCGCTGATCGACGTGCCGGAGTCGGGTAACCCGGGCGGAAGCCGGTTACACCTGGCCGCGTTCGTAGAACACCTTCGCACGAACGATGGCCGGGGGCACCTTCAGGGAACGCAGGCGGCGAGGAGGCCCGCGAGCGGGCTCAGCGCGCCGTCAGGATTCGCGGTCCCGCGTCCGTGATGGCCACCGTGTGCTCCGCGTGGGCCGCGCGGGAGCCGTCGTTGGTGCACAGGGTCCAGCCGTCCGGGGCCGCGTGGTAGCCGTCCCGGCCGCTCGCGATGAGCATCGGCTCGATGGCCAGCACCATGCCGTGCCGCAGCGGCATGCCCCGGCCCGGGCGGCCCTCGTTCGGCACGCCCGGGTCCTCGTGCATCTTGCGGCCGATGCCGTGACCGCCGAACCCGTCCGGGACGCCGTACCCGGCCGACCGGCACACCGAGCCGACGGCGTGGGCGATGTCGCCGATGCGGTTGCCGACCACGGCCGCCTCGATGCCCGCCGCCAGCGCCCGCTCCGCCGTCTCGATCAGCCGTACGTCTTGCGGGCGGGCCCGGCCCACCGTGAAGCTGATCGCCGAGTCGCCCGCCCAGCCGCCCAGTTCGGCGCCGCAGTCGATGGAGACCAGATCGCCGTCGCGCAGGCGGTAGCCGGTCGGGATGCCGTGCACGATCGCGTCGTTCACCGAGGCACAGATGACGGCGGGGAAGGGGGTAGGGGCGAAGGAGGGACGGTAGCCGAGGAAGGGCGAGGTCGCCCCCGCCGCACGCAGCACCTCACGTGCCACCTCGTCCAGCTCCAGCAGGGAAACTCCCACGTCAGCGGCCTTCCGCACGGCCGTCAGGGCCTGGCCCACGACCTGTCCGGTCACGTACATCTCGTCGATCGACTGGTCCGTCTTCAGTTCCACCATGCCAATTACTATACCGGTATTTGAATAGGGGCCGGTGATCGGGTGGCCGCCGGGGGCGGTATTAGAATGGGCGCCATGGTGCGCACCCCTCTCACCCCCGAAGAGCGTGAACGCGGCGAGCGGCTCGGGCTGCTGCTCCGCGAGGCCCGCGGCGGCCGCAGCATGACGGAGGTCGCGGCGAACGCCGGAATCTCCGCCGAGACGCTGCGCAAGATCGAGACCGGCCGGGCGCCGACACCGGCCTTCTTCACGGTGGCCGCACTGGCCGCGGCCCTCGGGCTGTCGATGGACGAACTGATCGGACAGTGCGCGCCTGTGGTCGAGGCCGCGGCCTGAGCGGGTGTGCACGTCACGTTCCGACAGGACCGGCGTACTCTGCGTTCAGTCGGAAAACTCCCCGTAGCACGCCCGTAACACTGCTGGTGTTGCCTAACGGACCGGAGTGCTCCGGTCTGGCGGGAGTTGGGCAATGTCAGTGGATCAACTCCCGGCTCGGGTACGGGAGTTCGTTAACTACCTGGACGGCCTCACGGCGCGCCTCGACCAGGGCGGCGGCTGGTGCGGGGTGTTCTGGCAACGTGACCCGGAGGGCATGCGGGCCTGCCTCGACGGCCGCGAGGTGCCGCCCTGGGACGTGGTGGAGTCCCTGCTGCACGACCTCGCCGCCCAGTACGGCCCCGGCGGCGCCGGCCCCGAGACGGAGCGCGCCCGCGCCCTGCACACCGCCGCACTCGCCGTGTACGACGCCCGTCCCGGCGGGCGCGACGCCCTCGGGGACCGCCTCGACGTCATGCTCCGCGAACAGCGCTACGCCGCCGAACGGGAGGCGGAACTGGGCCGGTTGCTGGCCTCCGCCACCAGCCGTGAGCAGGCCGACGCCATCCGCCTCGACCTCGCCTGGGCCCGCGACGACCACGAACGCGCGAGCGCGCGCTGCGCCGAACTCCGCTTCCGGATGGCCGACTTGGAACGGCGGAGCGCGGCCGGGCGGGGGCTGCCGACGGGGCGGGACCGAAGGGAGGGGCCCGTCTTC
Source organism: Streptomyces coerulescens (assembly GCF_042657965.1). Classification (NCBI taxonomy): domain Bacteria; kingdom Bacillati; phylum Actinomycetota; class Actinomycetes; order Kitasatosporales; family Streptomycetaceae; genus Streptomyces; species Streptomyces coerulescens. The sequence continues at coordinate 814,794 of NZ_JBHSKM010000002.1, read as the reverse complement.
CGGGTGGACGGAGGCAGCGGCAGGGCGGGGGCCGGGGGGTTCGGTCGCGAGGACCTCGGCGGCGACGGGTTCGGTCGCGAGGACCTTGGGAGTCACGGGTTCGGTCGCGAGGACCTTGGGAGTCACGGGTTCGGTCGCGAGGACCCTGGGGATGGTGGGTTCGGCGAGGGCCATGTCGGAGGCGGCGGGTTCGACGGGCACCGTTTCCGGGCCGGCCGGCCAGGTGACGAAGGGCTCTCGAGCGGCGCTTCCGCCGGCGACGCGGGGGAGTGGCACGCGCGTGCCGGGGCGGCCGAAGGGCCCGGCCCCGGTCAGGAACGGCCCGTGGCTCCATACACCGGAGAAGACGTCGCCGGAGTGCCCCGTCGGCCCGCCACACGGGACGCCCCCGCGCCGACCGGCGTTACGGGCACAGCTCCGGCGGCGGCCGGTGCTCCCTTCGGGCCGACCGGCGTTACGGGCGCAGCTCCGGCTCCCGCGTCCGGCTATGCGGACGAGGCCCCGGCGGCTGGTGCTCCTTTCGCGCAGACCGGCCTTGCGGGCGCGGCCCCGGTTCCGGCATCCGGCGCCGCGCCGTCCGGCTATGCGGACGAGGCCCCGGCGGCGGGGGGTCCCTTCGCGCAGACCGGCGTTGCGGGCGTAGCCCCGGCTCCGGCGTCCGGCGCCGTGCCGTCCGGGTTTAGGGGCGCAGCTCCGGCGGCGGGCGGTGGTCCCTTCGGACCGGCCGGCGTTGCGGGCGCGGCCCCGGCTCCGGCGTCCGGCGCCGCGCCGACCGGCTTTACCGGCGCAGCCCCGGCTCCCGCGTCCGGCGACACCAGCACAGCTCCTGCCGCGCAGGCCAGCGACACCCCTCCCGTCCCCAAGCAGCGCAAACGTCGCCGGGGCGGGGCCCGTTTCGCTGGGATGGTCGAGGAGGAGGACGCCCCCGTCGTCGTACCGCCGACCGCCGAACCCGTCCTGCCCACACTGCCCGCTCAGCCCGCCGTCACCGCCCGCCGCACCCCGCGCGGGGCCCGGTTCGCCGGGGCCGCCGCCGAGGACGTGGCCGGGACACCGGTGGAGCCGCAGGAGCAGGGGGCAGGACCGGTGGACCGGCGGGAGGTCGCCGGGATCGTCCGGGCGCTGCTGCGGCTGCGCGGTGAGGGGCGCAGCGGCGAGGCGCATGTGCTGCTCGTCGAGGCCGCGCACTGGCCCGCCGTACGCCTCCCGCTGCTCGCCGCCGAGATGCAGCGCGCCGGGCTCGGGGCGGACTGGGCGACCCTGCTGTGGGAGGCCGCCTCGCTGCCGGCCGAGCGGCTCGTGGCCGCCGCCGACACGCTGACCGCCGCGGGCCGTACCGAGGACGGCGAGCAGATCCTGCGGCAGGGCGTGCTGCGGCCCGCGCCCGAGATCGGGCAGGCCGTGCTGGGCCTGGCCGGAGCCGGACGCCGCCGCGAGGTCCGCGCGCTCCTCGACGCCTACGTCCGCGTGCGCACCCCGGAGGAGGCCGCCCGCAGCGTCGAGACGGACCCGGGCGCGCTCGTACCGCTCCTGCTGGAAGCCGCCCAAGGTGTCTCCGAGGAACGTCAGTGGGACCTCGTCCACGCCCTGCGGGTCGCGGGCTTCACCGCCTGACCGGAGCCCGCACCACCGGGCACACCCCTCCCACCGGCCCCATCCATCACCCACAGGAGGGTGAAACCTGATCGACTCAGCGGGTTAACGACGATGGTCTTGGCAAGGCTGTCCCAGGGGCTTACTTTCGAGCCTCTACGGCCCCCCTCTACGGGCGTAGAGGCTCTGACGTCCCGTCGAAGGAGCAGCTCATGGCCAACGTCGTACGCGCCGCTCTGGTCCAGGCCACCTGGACCGGCGACACCGAGTCCATGGTGGCGAAACACGAGGAGCACGCCCGCGAGGCGGCCCGGCAGGGCGCGAAGATTATCGGCTTCCAGGAAGTCTTCAACGCCCCGTACTTCTGTCAGGTCCAGGACCCCGAGCACTACAGCTGGGCCGAGCCGGTCCCCGACGGGCCCACCACGCGCCGTATGCAGGAGCTGGCCCGCGAGACGGGCATGGTGATCGTCGTGCCCGTCTTCGAGGTCGAGCAGTCCGGCTTCTACTACAACACCGCCGCCGTCATCGACTCCGACGGCACCTTCCTCGGCAAGTACCGCAAGCACCACATCCCGCAGGTCAAGGGCTTCTGGGAGAAGTACTACTTCAAGCCAGGAAACGTCGGCTGGCCCGTCTTCGAGACATCCGTCGGCAAGGTCGGCGTCTACATCTGCTACGACCGCCACTTCCCGGAGGGCTGGCGCCAACTCGGCCTCAACGGCGCCCAGTTGGTCTACAACCCGTCCGCCACCTCGCGTGGCCTCTCGGCCTACCTGTGGCAGCTGGAGCAGCCCGCCGCGGCCGTCGCCAACGAGTACTTCGTCGCCGCGATCAACCGGGTGGGGCAAGAGCCGTACGGCGACAACGACTTCTACGGGACGAGCTATTTCGTCGATCCGCGTGGGCAGGTTGTCGGGGAGATCGCCAGCGACAAGAGCGAGGAGCTCGTCGTGCGCGACCTCGACTTCGACCTGATCGACGAGGTGCGGCAGCAGTGGGCGTTCTACCGCGACCGCCGCCCCGACGCCTACGAAGGGCTGGTGCAGCCGTGACCAAGGACCTGCTGGGACGCCACCGTGCCGTCATGCCGGACTGGCTCGCCCTGTACTACGAGGAGCCGCTGGAGATCACCCACGGCGAGGGCCGCCACGTCTGGGACGCCGAGGGCAACCGCTACCTCGACTTCTTCGGCGGCATCCTCACCACGATGACCGCGCACGCACTGCCCGAGGTCACCAAGGCGGTGAGCGAGCAGGCCGGGCGGATCGTCCACTCCTCGACCCTGTACCTCAACCGGCCCATGGTCGAACTCGCCGAACGCATCGCCCACTTGAGCGGCATCCCGGACGCCCGTGTCTTCTTCACCACCTCCGGCACCGAGGCCAACGACACCGCGCTGCTGCTCGCGACGACCTACAAGCAGAGCAACTCGATCCTCGCGATGCGCAACAGCTACCACGGCCGCTCCTTCAGCGCCGTAGGCATCACCGGCAACCGCGGCTGGTCACCGACCTCGCTGTCGCCGCTGCAGACGCTGTACGTCCACGGCGGGGTGCGGACGCGGGGTCCCTACGCCCACCTCTCCGACGACGAGTTCATCGCCGCCTGCGTCGAGGATCTGCGGGACCTCCTCGGGCACACCCGCCCACCCGCCGCCCTCATCGCCGAACCCGTCCAGGGCGTCGGCGGCTTCACCTCGGGCCCCGACGGGCTCTACGCCGCCTTCCGCGAAGTGCTCGCCGAGCGCGGCATCCTGTGGATCGCCGACGAGGTGCAGACCGGCTGGGGCCGCACCGGCGAGCACTTCTGGGGCTGGCAGGCACACGCCCGCTCCGGCCCGCCGGACATGCTCACCTTCGCCAAGGGCATCGGCAACGGCATGTCCATCGGCGGGGTCGTCGCCCGCGCCGAGATCATGAACTGCCTCGACTCCAACAGCATCTCGACCTTCGGCGGCACCCAGATCACCATGGCGGCCGGCCTCGCCAACCTCTCCTACCTGCTGGAGCACGACCTCCAGGGCAACGCCCGGCGGGTCGGCGGGCTGCTCCTGGAGCGGCTGCGGGCCGTCGCCGCCCAGGTGCCGCACGTGCGGGAAGTGCGCGGCCGCGGCCTGATGCTGGGCATCGAGCTCACCCGGCCCGGCACCGACGAGGCCGATCCCGGCGCCGCGTCCGCCGTGCTGGAGGCGGCCCGCGAGGGCGGACTGCTCATCGGCAAGGGCGGCGGCCACAACACCACGTCCCTGCGGATCGCCCCGCCCCTGTCCCTCACCGTCGCGGAGGCAGAGGAGGGCGCCGCGATCCTGGAGGGCGCTCTGAGAAGCCTCTAGCAGGACCCACCCGAGCGCATCAGTAAGGGAACACCGCCATGACCACCACCCCGGAGCCCCTGGAACCCGCACTCTCCGTCCGGCAGGTCCTCACCCTGGAGCGGGTGCTGGCCGGGGAGCCCGAGGTGGTGGCCGGCGCCGGTCAGCTCGACCGGCCGGTGCGCTGGGTGCATGTCGCCGAGGCCCCGGACGTCGGGGTGATGCTCACCGGCGGCGAGATGGTGCTCACCACCGGTGTGCTGCTCGCCGGGGACGAGGACAAGCAGGCCGAGTACATCCGCTCCCTGCACCGGGCCGAGGCATCGGCCGTCGTGCTCGGCCTCGGCCGGGCGTTCCCCGCCCCGCCGGAGGTGATGCGCCGGGCGGCCGAGCGGTGCGGGCTGCCCATGGTGGTGCTGCACCGGCCGTTCCCCTTCGCCGAGCTGACCGAAGAGGTCCAGTGCCGGCTCGTGCGGCGCAAGTTCGCCGCCGTCAGCCTCTCGGAGTCCGTACGGACCGCGCTCACCGCGCTCATCACCGCCGGCGCCCCGTTGCAGAGCCTGCTCGACGAGGTCGCCTCGCACAGCGCCTGCCCCGTCGTCGTCACCAACCTCGCCCATCGCGTCCTCGCCACGGCGGGGGAGCGGTCCGCCGTGGACGACGTACTGCGGGACTGGGAGCGCATCGCCCGGCAGGCATGGGGGCACCACCCAGGCCGTTCAGGCACTGGGGGAGGCAGCGAGGGCGACGGCTGGATCCGCGCCGAACTCGGCGGACGCGGGGAGCGCTGGGGGCAGATCATGCTGTGCGGGCACCGCGGCGACACCGCCACCGGACGTCTTCTCGCCGACCGCGCCGCCGAAGCCCTCGTCCTGCACCGCATGCTCGGCGGGAACTCCGCGCACACCTGGGAGGAGCAGTCCGCACAGAGCCTGCTGACCGACCTCGTCAGCGGGGTCGTCCCCGCGCGGCAGCTGCTGCCGCGGGCGCGGGCGGCCGGGCTGCCCGTCAACCGGCGGACGTTCGTCCCGCTGGTCGTGCGGGACGTCGAAGCCGGCCAACTCGACCGTGTCCTGCGGATGGTGGGGCTGTCCGGGCTCGTCGCCGAACTGGCCGACGGGGCCGTGGCGGTGCTGCTGAGCCTTGCCCGGGACCAGGACGCCTCGGTGCTGACGGCGAACTTCGCGGCCCGGGTGCACTCGGAGGCCGCCCGGACCGTGGTGGCCGCCGCCGACCCCCGGATCGCCTGGGACGAGGTGCCCACCGGGCTGCGCGAGGCCCAGCACGTCGCCGACGCCGCCGACTCCTCCGCCGCCCGGGACCTTCCGGCCGTCGTCCGGCTCAGGGACGTCCATCTGCGCGGCCTGGTCCGACTGTTGCGTGACGATCCGCATGTGCAGTCCTTCGCGGAGCGGGAGTTGGACGGACTGCTGTGTGTGGCCGACGACGACATGCTGTCCGTGCTGCGGACGTATCTCGCGACCGGCCGCAACAAGTCCCGCACCGCCCAGCTCCACCATGTCTCGCGGCCCGCGCTCTACCGCCGCCTTGAGGCGATACAGACGCGGCTCGGCGTCGACCTCGACGACTTCGAACAGGCCGCGTCCGTGCACATCGCACTCCTCGCGCACGACGCGCAACAGCGCTGAAACCTGCCACGACCTGGGAAAACGGCGGTGAAACATGGGATCAAGAGAAGGTGACACCGTGACACGCCGCGCGCCCGCAGACGTGACACCGTGCAACTCAAACCGCTGCTTCGGACTTCCTAGCCTTCTCGCACACCGAGCGACCGGAGGTCCCGATGAGCCGAGTGATTCGTGCCGCCCTCTTCCAGACAGCCTGGACCGGCGACAAGGAATCGATGATCCAGGTGCACGAGCAGGCGGCCCGCGACGCGGCCGCGCAAGGTGCTCAAGTGCTCTGCTTCCAGGAGCTGTTCTACGGGCCCTACTTCTGCCAGGTCCAGGACAAGGCCTTCTACGAGTACGCCGAGCAGATCCCCGAAGGGCCGACCGTCCGCCGCTTCCAGGCACTCGCCAAGGAACTCGGCATCGTCCTGGTCCTGCCGATGTACGAGGAGGAGCAGCCGGGCGTCCTGTACAACACCGCCGCCGTGATCGACGCGGACGGCTCGTACCTCGGCAAGTACCGCAAGACCCACATCCCCCAGGTCCAGGGATTCTGGGAGAAGTTCTACTTCCGCCCGGGGAACAGCGGCTGGCCGGTCTTCGAGACCGCCGTAGGGAAGATCGGCGTCTACATCTGCTACGACCGCCACTTCCCGGAGGGCTGGCGCGCACTGGGCCTCGCAGGTGCCGAAATCGTCTTCAACCCCTCGGCCACCTCGCGCGGCCTCTCCCGCTATCTCTGGCAGCTGGAGCAGCCGGCGGCGGCCGTGGCCAACGAGTACTTCGTGGGCGCGATCAACCGCGTCGGCGTGGAGGACCTCGGGGACAACGACTTCTACGGCACCACGTACTTCGTGGACCCGGAGGCCCAGTTCGTCGGCGAGGTGGCGAGCGACAAGGAAACCGAACTCGTCGTACGCGACCTGGACCTGGCGAAGCTCCGCGAGGTCCGAGACCGCTGGCAGTTCTACAGGGACCGCGCCCCGGGGACGTACGGCCCGCTGACGGCACCGTAAGACGCCGGCAGCGCAGCCAACTCAGGGGCGCGGGGAACTGCGCGACCAGCCACAAACGACCCGCACTCGACCACGAGGGAGAGGACCCATGACCGGCCGAACAGTAATCCGCGGCGGCCTAGTCATCACCGCGTCCGACGAGATCCACGCCGACGTCCTGATCGAGGACGGCCGTATCGCCGCCCTCGCCGCCGCCGGAACGCCCGCCGCCGAAGCCTGGACGGCCGAGCGGACCATCGACGCCACCGGGAAGTACGTCATCCCGGGCGGCGTCGACGTCCACACCCACATGGAGCTGCCGTTCGGCGGCACCTTCGCCTCCGACACCTTCGAGACCGGCACCCGGGCCGCCGCCTGGGGCGGCACGACCACGATCGTCGACTTCGCGGTACAGAGCGTCGGCCACAGCCTCCGCGAGGGCCTCGACGCCTGGCACGCCAAGGCCGAGGGCAACTGCTCCATCGACTACGGCTTCCACATGATCGTCTCCGATGTGAACGACGAGACGCTGAAGGAGCTGGACCTGCTGGTCGAGGAGGGGGTGACCAGCTTCAAGCAGTTCATGGCCTACCCCGGGGTCTTCTACTCCGACGACGGCCAGATCCTGCGCGCGATGCAGCGCTCCGCCGAGAACGGCGGCCTGATCATGATGCACGCCGAGAACGGCATCGCGATCGACGTGCTCGTCGAACAGGCGCTGGCCCGCGGCGAGACCGACCCCCGCTATCACGGAGAGGTCCGCAAGGCGCTTCTCGAAGCCGAGGCCACCCACCGGGCCATCAAGCTGGCGCAGGTCGCGGGCGCTCCGCTGTACGTCGTGCACGTCTCGGCGACGGAGGCGGTGGCCGAGCTGGCACGCGCGCGTGACGAAGGGCTCAACGTCTTCGGCGAGACCTGCCCGCAGTACCTGTTCCTGTCCACAGACAATCTCGCCGAGCCGGACTTCGAGGGCGCGAAGTACGTGTGCAGTACGCCGCTGCGGCCGCGTGAGCACCAGGCCCAGCTGTGGAAGGGGCTCAGGACGAACGACCTCCAGGTCGTCTCCACCGACCACTGCCCCTTCTGCTTCGTGGGCCAGAAGGAGCTGGGGCGCGGGGACTTCTCGAAGATCCCCAATGGCCTTCCGGGTGTCGAGAACCGGATGGACCTGCTCCATCAGGCCGTCGTCGACGGTCACATCACCCGCCGGCGCTGGATCGAGATCGCCTGCGCGACCCCGGCCCGGATGTTCGGCATGTACCCGAAGAAGGGCACGATCGCCCCGGGCGCCGACGCCGACGTCGTGATCTACGATCCGCGGGCCGAACAGGTGATGTCCGCCGACACCCACCACATGAACGTCGATTACTCGGCGTACGAGGGCAAACGGACCACCGGCCGGGTCGAGACCGTCCTCTCGCGCGGCGAACTCGTCATCACCGAGCGGGAGTACACCGGTCACGCCGGGCACGGTGTCTACACGCCCCGCTCCACCTGTCAGTACCTCAACTAGGAGCGGAGCACATGGACTTCGGACTCGTCCTGCAGACCGACCCACCCGCCTCGCGGGTCGTCGGGCTGATGAAACGCGCCGAGCGCAGCGGGTTCACCCACGGCTGGACCTTCGACTCGGCGGTGCTGTGGCAGGAGCCGTTCGTCATCTACAGCCAGATCCTGGCCAACACGGAGAAGCTGACCGTCGGGCCCATGGTGACCAACCCGGGCACCCGCACCTGGGAGGTCACCGCCTCCACCTTCGCCACCCTCAACGACATGTTCGGCAACCGCACGGTCTGCGGCATCGGCCGCGGCGACTCGGCGATGCGTGTCGCCGGCCGCAAGCCCAACACCCTCGCCCGGATCAGCGAGGCCATGAAGGTCATCCGGGCGCTCGGCAGCGGCCGGGAGGCCGACCTCGGCGGCGGCACGGTCGTCAGGTTCCCGTGGATCAAGCCCGGCGCCGAACTCCCCGTGTGGATGGCGGCGTACGGTCCGAAGGCGCTGAAGATGACCGGTGAGGAGGCCGACGGGTTCATCCTCCAGCTCGCCGACCTCTATCTGACCGAGTACATGGTCAAGGCCGTGAAGGACGCGGCGGTCGCGGCCGGCCGTGACCCCGCCGAGGTGAAGATCTGCGTGGCCGCCCCGGCGTACGTCACCGAGGACGACTCGCCCGAGAAGCTCGCGCACGCCCGCGAGCAGTGCCGCTGGTTCGGCGGGATGGTCGGCAACCACGTGGCCGACCTGGTGTCCAAGTACGGCGAGCACTCCGCCGCCGTGCCCGACGAACTCACCGACTACATCAAGGCCCGTGAGGGCTACGACTACTCCCATCACGGGCGTGCCGACAACCCGGACACCGCGTTCGTGCCCGACGAGATCGTCGACCGGTTCTGCCTCATCGGCCCGGTCGAGAAGCACATCGAGAAGCTGAACGCCCTGCGCGAGCTGGGCGTCGACCAGTTCGCCGTCTACGACATGCACGACGCGCAGGAAGCGGTGATCGACGCGTACGGCTCGTCGGTCATCCCCGTCATCAACTCCTGATATCCGTACGGGAGTTCACGCACAACGACACCGCTCCACCGACCCCCCACCCCTTGGCTCCCTCCCCACCGGCCCCGGCCTCCCCGCCGTCCCGGGGAGGGGAGGGGTGGCGGGGCCCGGGGAAGGGTGGGCCGCACCCACTCGTCCCCGTCGCCCCGCCGGCCCCCGCACGGCCTCTCCCGTTCCCGTCCGATCGATTGGCCTGCTCATGACCAATACAGTCCCCAAGGGGTCACCGATATCGCAGTCCGCCGACTCCGGCGGCCGGATCGAACTGGCCCCCGAGGCGTTCCCCGCCGACAGCCCCTTCGCCAACGAGGATCTGCGTCCCGTCCCGGTCGCCGAGCGCAAGTGGACGACGTACAACTTCGCGGCCCTGTGGATCTCGATGGCCCACTGCATCCCCAGCTGGACCCTGGCCTCCGGCCTGGTCGCGCTCGGCATGGACTGGAAGCAGGCCGTCTTCACCATCGCGCTGGCCAACGTCATCGTGCTGCTGCCGATGCTGGCCACCGGGCACGCCGGACCCAAGTACGGCATACCCTTCCCGGTCCTCGCGCGGGCCTCCTTCGGGCTGCGCGGCGCCAACATCCCGGCGATGATCCGGGCGGCCGTGGCCTGCGGCTGGTTCGGCATCCAGACCTGGATCGGCGGCAGCGGCATCTTCGCGCTCGGCTCCAAGCTCACCGGGGGCCACTGGGAGAACGCGGGCAAGATCGCCGGCAACCCCTGGCCGCTGTGGCTGTGCTTCATCCTCTTCTGGGCCGTGCAGATCGCGATCATCTATCGCGGCATGGACTTCCTCCGGCACTTCGAGAACTGGGCCGCGCCCTTCGTGATCGTCGGCGCGCTGGTGCTGCTGGTCTGGATCGCGGTCAAGGCGGACGGGTTCGGCGCACTCCTCGACCAGCCCTCGAAGCTCGGCTGGGGCCCCGACTTCTGGCCGGTCTTCTTCCCGTCCCTGATGGGCATGATCGGCTTCTGGGCGACCCTCTCCCTCAACATCCCCGACTTCACCCGCTTCGGCGCCAGCCAGCGGGCACAGACCTGGGGACAGTCCCTCGGTCTGCCGACGACCATGACGCTCTTCGCGATCCTCGCCGTCCTGGTCACCTCCGGCTCCGAGGTCGTCTACGGCGAGGCCATCTGGGACCCGGTCGCCCTGGCGGCCAAGACCGACAACGCCTTCGGCCTGCTCTTCGCCCTCGTCGTGGTGCTGATCGCGACGGTCTCCGTGAACATCGCGGCGAACGTGGTCTCCCCCGCGTACGACCTGGCGAACCTGGCGCCGAAGCTCATCAACTTCCGTACGGGCGCGCTGATCACGGGTGTCGTCGGCATCCTGATCTTCCCGTGGAAGCTGATCTCCACCCCGGAGTTCTACATCTTCACCTGGCTCGGCGTGGTCGGCGGCCTGCTCGGCACGGTCGCGGGCATCCTGATCGCCGACTACTGGATCGTCCGCCGCACGGTCCTGCACCTCGCCGACCTGTACACGCCCGGCGGGCGCTACTGGTACTCCTCGGGCTGGAACTGGCGCGCCATCGCCGCCTTCGCCGTCGGCGGCGTCCTCGCGGTCGGCGGCTCGTACTCGGGGGTGGGTGCGAACGGCGCGAAGACCGGGCCGTTCCCGGTCGACGGGCTGATCCCGTTCCTCAAGCCGCTCGCCGACTACGGCTGGGCGGTGGGCCTGGCCACCTCGCTGGTGCTGTACGTGGTGCTGATGGGCGGACGCAAGGAACACGCGGAGGCCTGACGGCCCCGCCGGGGAGGACGGTCAGCCCTTCTGGCCGTCCTCCAGGGCGGCGACCGCTTCCTTCGCCGCCTTGATCGCACCCTTGTTGATGTCGTCGGTGCCGGGCGCCTTCTTCGACTCGAAGTCGCTTCCGCTGTAGGTGATGGAGACCAGCGCGTTGGACGCGCGGACCAGCACCGTGCCCTCGCGGGTCTGCTGCCCGTTCTCGGTGCTGAGGTTCACCACGGAGTACCCCGAGTCGCCGACTCCGGGCACGGCGCCCCCGCCGCTCTTGTCCGCGACGCGCCCCTTGTAGGACTCCTCGGCCGCCTCGTCCGACGCGGTGATCTCGTAGGACACGTCCAGCCAGCGGTACTCGTAGCCCTTGAGCGCGTTCCACGAGCAGGTGCGGCGCAGCTTGGCGTCGGAGGAGGGGATCTCCTTGCCGGCCGTCTTGGCGCCGGGCACGAGGTCCTTTATCGACTTCGAGCCCAGGCTCGCGCACGGCGAGGGGGCGGCGGCGTACGTCTTCGACGCCGCCGCCGTCGCGGGAGCCGAGGGCGAGTCCTCGTCCGTCTTCTGTGCCGCCGGCCGGTCCTCGGCGGCCGGCGTCGTGGCGGGTCCGGACGACAGCGCCCAGCCCGCGGCGGCGAGCACGACGACCGGCGACAGTCGTGCGGTGAGGGCGAGCGGCAAGGGAAGAGAACGCACGGCGCACTTCTCGTGGGGGATGGTGCGGAAGGAGTCCGCACTGCGGACGGGACGCCAGTGTCACATGACTCCCTGTGAGGCGGAAGGGCCAACTCGCTCCGTGCTGACGCCATTACGGACGGGTCGCGATTACGTGGTGCCCTGGGCGAATTACACAGCCTCCTGGCTGATTTGGGCGGAAAGTGCACTTTCGATGCGGTCCACGGCGATGAAGGCGCCGTACGCGACGAGATGCACCAGACAGTGGTCCGTGTGCTCCGGCCGCCGCCACGCCGCCACGTCCTCGTCCGTGATGCGGTACGGCGCCAGCGCGGCCAGCAGCGCCAGCCGCGCACCGGGACGCTCCCGGCGGTCCCAGATCCCGTCCAGGCCGAGCGGCGGATGCGTGCCGTCCCAGTCCTGGAGGGCCGCCTCCACGAGGTCGTGGTCCTCGGCGTCGAGCAGACCCGCGCCCCTCATGGCCGCCCTGAGCAGCGAGGCGTACGCGACCCCGACGGGTGTGCCGCGTGCCCACGCGGGCGCCTCGCCGGGGTCGATGTCGTCGAGCAGCGCCAGTGACTGGCCGGGGCGAGCGGTGCGGCGCACGGTCCGGGACAGCGCGCGCCCCGCGATGCTCCGTACCGCCCGGAAGCGCTGGGCGCCCGCCGGGAGCAGGTTCTCGGTCAGCAGGGCCGACGCGATCCGGTTGATGAAGTGGAAGGTGAGCGCGGTGCCGACGTAGGCGGGGGCGTGCTCGCGCGGGAAGGGGTACGGCTCCAGGTCGGCGCCCGGCACACGTGTGTGCCGTCCCCAGGCGAGCAGGCGCGCGTGCTCCGCGTCCTGCGGAGTCTCCCCGCGGGCCACCCGCTCGGCGAGCGCGTGGTCGCCTGTGGCGTGCAGCAGCACGGTGTGCGCGTCCACGCAGAACGGACACCTGTTGGCGAGCGACACCCCGAGCGCCACCAGCTCCTTGCCGGTCCGGCTGCCCGGACCCGCGATGAGCGACTCGCGCAGCAACGCCCAGGCGGGGGCGAGGAGTTCGGGTGCGGAAGACAGGACCACGAAGGTGGCGGGCTCGGAGACGCCGAAGTCGAGGGCGATCTGCGCGTACACCTCGGCGACGGTGCCGGCGGCTGATGCGGGCGGCAGGGGTTCGGTGTGACGGAAGGGTGTGGACATGGGCAGTAGCGTGCGCCGCCGGGGCCGTGCGGGTCGTCGTACCGGCGAACGGAGTCGGGGCTGCGCCGACGGGGCGGGCCGGTGTGCCGCAGTACTGCGCCGGGAGTAGTCCAGGAGCCGTCCACAGGGCTGACGTCGCTGTCGGTGGCGCCGTCTAGTGTGCGGGCATGAGCGGGCATCGAATCACACGCGAGCGGTTCGCCGACGCGACCGTCGCGGTCGTGACCGGCGCGATCACCGTGCTCGCCGCCGTGGCGGACGACCGCGCCGGCCCCCTCGACTGGGCGCTGATCGTGGCCGGTTCACTGGCCCTGGCCGCCCACCGAGCCGCCCCGCGCCCGGTGCTCGCGATCACGACGGGCTGCCTCCTCGCCGAGGTCCTGCATGCCGCGCCCGCCGCCGGCTTGGCGATCCCCGTCGTGGGTGCCGTGCACACGGCGTCACGGGCGGGACACCGGGGCACGGCCGCGGCGGTGGCCGCCCTCTTCCTCGGCGGATACGTCGCCGCCGGCTCGGCAGCCTCGGACGTCGTACGCGAGGCACTGCTGCTCGCCGGATGGTTCCTGTGCGCGGTCGTCACCGGCCTCGCCGACCGCAACTGGCAGGCGTATCTGCGCCAGACCGAGCAGCGCGCCCTGGAGGCCGAACGCACCCGCGAGGAAGCGGCACTGCGCCGAGCGGGCGAGGAACGCCTGCGCATAGCAAGGGAGTTGCACGACTCCCTCACCCACAGCATCTCCATCGTCAAGCTCCAGGCCGGCGTCGCCGTGCACCTCGCCCGCAAGCGCGGCGAGGACGTGCCGCCCGCCCTGCTCGCCATCCAGGAGGCGAGCGGCGAGGCCATGCGCGAACTGCGCGCCACGCTGGAGGTGCTGCGCACCGACGAGCCGACCGGCACGCCCGCGCTGCTGGTGGAACGGGCGCGGGCCGCCGGGCTCGCGGTCGACCTGACCGTGACGGGGGACGAGCGCCCACTCGCGGCGACCGTCGACCGGGCCATGTACCGCATCGTCCAGGAGGCGCTCACCAACGCGGCCCGGCACGCCGGTCCCGCCAAAGTGACCGTACAACTCACCTACGGAGAAGGCGACTTGACGATACGCGTCGAGGACGACGGCACCGCCGACCCGGCCCGTCCGCCCACCGCCGGCATCGGCCTGACCGGTATGCGCGAGCGCGTCACGGCTCTCGGCGGCACCCTGGAGGCCGCCCCGCGAGCGGAGGGCGGGTTCGCGGTGCTGGCGCGGCTGCCGCTGGGGGAGACGGGATGACGGGCGACGTGATCAGGGTGGCGCTCGTCGACGACCAGGCGCTGATGCGTGCGGGATTCCGTGCCCTGCTGGACGCCGAGGACGGCATCGAGGTGGTCGGTGAGGCGGGGGACGGCGAGCGGGGCCTGGAGCTGATCCGTGCGCAGGTGCCCGACATCGCGCTGATCGATGTGCAGATGCCGGTGATGACGGGCATCGAGGCGACCCGCCGTATCGCCGCGGACCCCGCCCTCGCCGCCGTCCGGGTGGTGATCCTCACCAACTACGGCCATGACGAGTACGTCTTCGAGGCGTTGCGGGCCGGCGCGAGCGGCTTCCTGCTGAAGGACACCGAACCGGCCGACCTGCTCCAGGCGATCGAGGTGGTGGCCCGCGGCGAGGCGCTGCTGTCCCCGGCGGTCACCCGCACCCTCATCGGCGAGTTCGTCTCCCGCCCTCCGGACCGGGCCACGGCACCCGGTCTGGAGGGGCTGACCCGACGCGAACGCGAGGTGACGGCGCTGGCGGCGCGCGGGCTGACGAACGAGGAGATCGCCGCGCACATGGTGATCAGCCCCTTCACGGCGAAGACCCACATCAGCCGGGCGATGACCAAGCTGGGCGCACGGGACCGGGCCCAACTCGTGGTGTTCGCCTATGAGTCCGGGCTGGTGGCGCCGCGGGCTTCCGACACCTCGGTGAGCTGATCGGGCACGCCCTCGAACGCCGCGAGGATCCGTCCGGCGGCCAGTGTCGCCGTCAACGCGCCGTCCCTGACCTGCTGTTCGAGCCCCGGCGCTACCGCCCGCACCGACGGGTCGGCGTTGAGGCGGCCCAGGAGTTCGTCGCGGACCATGGTCCAGGTCCAGTCGACCTGCTGGTCACGCCGTTTGGCGGCGAGCCCGCCGGTGGAGTCGAGCAGGGTGCGGTGCTGTTCGAGCCGGTCCCAGACGGTGTCCAGGCCGATCGACTCGCGGCCGCTGCAATGCAGCACGGGCGGGGTCCAGGCGGCGTCCTTGCCGTGCATCAGCCGCAGGGCGCCGGCCAGTTCCCGCGCGGCGGCACGCGCGTCGCGCTCGTGCGGGCCGTCGGCCTTGTTGACGGCGAGCACGTCCGCCAGTTCCAGGACGCCCTTCTTGATGCCCTGGAGCTGATCGCCCGTGCGGGCCAGCGTCAGCAGCAGGAAGGAGTCGACCATGTTCGCGACCGCGGTCTCGGACTGGCCGACGCCGACGGTCTCCACCAGGATCACGTCGTAGCCGGCCGCCTCCATCACCACGATCGACTCACGGGTGGCCTTGGCGACCCCGCCCAGTGTGCCCGCCGTGGGGGAGGGGCGGATGAAGGCCGCCGGGTCGACCGCCAGCCGCTCCATCCGTGTCTTGTCACCCAGGATCGACCCGCCCGTACGGCTGGAGGACGGGTCGACGGCCAGCACCGCGACCCGGTACCCCAGCCCCGTGAGCATCGTTCCGAACGCGTCGATGAACGTCGACTTCCCGACACCCGGCACCCCGCTGACGCCGATGCGCCGCGCCTTCCCGCTGTGCGGCAGCAGCTCGGTGAGCAACTGCTGTGCCAGCGCGCGGTGCTGGGGCCGGGTGGACTCGACGAGGGTGATGGCGCGCGCGACGATCGCCCGCTTCCCGTCGAGCACACCCTTCACATAGGCGTCGAGATCGATCACAGCTCGTGCCCGAGGTCGCCCGCCAGCCTCCGTACCAGGTCGTAGGCCGCGTCCGGGATCACGGTCCCGGGCGGGAAGACGGCCGCCGCACCCATCTCCAGGAGCGTCGGCACGTCCTGGGGCGGGATGACCCCGCCGACCACGATCATGATGTCCTCGCGGCCCTCCTCGGCCAGCGCCTCCTTGAGCGCCGGTACGAGGGTGAGGTGTCCGGCGGCCAGCGACGACACCCCGACGATGTGCACGTCCGCCTCGACGGCCTGGCGGGCCACCTCGGCGGGCGTCTGGAACAGCGGGCCGACGTCCACGTCGAAGCCGAGGTCGGCGAACGCGGTCGCGATCACCTTCTGGCCGCGGTCATGACCGTCCTGGCCCATCTTGGCGACCAGGATGCGCGGGCGGCGCCCCTCTGCCTCCTCGAAGTCGGACACGAGGGTGCGGGTGCGGTCCACGGACGGCGACTCCCCGGCTTCGTTGCGGTACACGCCCGTGATGGTACGGATCTGGCTCGCGTGCCGGCCGTACACCTTCTCCAGGGCGTCCGAGATCTCCCCGACGGTGGCCTTCGCGCGGGCCGCGTTCACCGCCAGCTCCAGCAGGTTGCCCTCGCCTCCGGCGGCCCGGGTCAGGGCGTCCAGCGCCTCCTGGCAGGCCGTCTCGTCCCGCTCCGCCCGCAGCCGCCGCAGCTTCTCGATCTGCTGGGCGCGCACGGAGGAGTTGTCGACCTTGAGGACCTCGATCGCCTCGTCGTTCTCCACCCGGTACTTGTTCACGCCGATCACCGGCTGGCGCCCGGAGTCGATGCGGGCCTGCGTACGGGCCGCCGCCTCCTCGATACGCAGCTTGGGGATGCCGGCGTCGATCGCCTTGGCCATGCCGCCGGCCGCCTCGACCTCCTCGATGTGCTGCCAGGCCCGGCGCGCGAGGTCGTACGTCAGCTTCTCGACGTAGGCGCTGCCGCCCCACGGGTCGATGACCCGGGTCGTGCCCGACTCCTGCTGGATCATCAGCTGGGTGTTGCGCGCGATACGGGCCGAGAAGTCCGTGGGCAGCGCGAGCGCCTCGTCGAGCGCGTTGGTGTGCAGCGACTGCGTGTGGCCCTGCGTCGCCGCCATCGCCTCCACGCACGTACGCGTGACGTTGTTGAACACGTCCTGCGCCGTCAGCGACCAGCCCGAGGTCTGCGAATGGGTGCGCAGCGAAAGGGACTTGGTGTTCTTCGGGTCGAACTGCTTCACCAGCTTCGCCCACAGCAGGCGCGCCGCGCGCAGCTTGGCGACCTCCATGAAGAAGTTCATGCCGATCGCCCAGAAGAACGAGAGGCGGGGCGCGAACGCATCCACGTCCAGGCCGGCCTCACGGCCCGCGCGGATGTACTCCACGCCGTCCGCGAGCGTGTACGCCAGCTCCAGATCGGCCGTCGCACCGGCCTCCTGGATGTGATAGCCGGAGATGGAGATCGAGTTGTAGCGCGGCATCCGCTGCGAGGTGAAGGCGAAGATGTCGGAGATGATCCGCATCGACGGCTTCGGCGGATAGATGTAGGTGTTGCGGACCATGAACTCCTTGAGGATGTCGTTCTGGATGGTCCCGGCCAACTTCTCGGGCGCTACGCCCTGTTCCTCCGCCGCCACGATGTACAGGGCGAGTACGGGGAGCACCGCGCCGTTCATCGTCATCGACACGGTCATCTTGTCCAGCGGGATGCCGTCGAAGAGCTGCCGCATGTCGTAGATCGAGTCGATCGCCACGCCCGCCATGCCGACGTCACCGGTCACGCGCGGGTGGTCGCTGTCGTAACCCCGGTGCGTGGGCAGGTCGAAGGCGACCGACAGGCCCTTCTGGCCGGCCGCCAGATTGCGGCGGTAGAAGGCGTTGGACTCCTCGGCGGTGGAGAAGCCCGCGTACTGGCGGATCGTCCAGGGCTGGTTGACGTACATCGTCGGGTACGGGCCGCGCAGATACGGCGCCATGCCCGGGTAGGTGCCCAGGAAGTCCAGGCCCTCCAGGTCACGGCCGGTGTACAGCGGCTTGACCGCGATGCCCTCCGGGGTCTCCCAGAAGGCCCCGTCGCTGCCGGCCGCCTTCCGCCACTCGTCGACGCCGACGTCGGTCCTCGGCTCCCCGAGCTCGATCCCGGAGAAGTCGGGGATGGAAGAGGCGGACATCAGGACACTCCCATGCGGTCGAGGGCGGCGGACAGCACGGCGACGGCGTCACAGCCCGCGAAGACGTACGAGTCGACACCGGGGTGGTTCCCGGGCCGCCCGGCGAGGAACACATGCGAGGCACCGGCGCCCTTGAGTTGCCGGGTCACCGCCTCCGCCTGCTCCTCGTACAGGGCGTCACTGGAGCACAGGCACACCTCGGTGGCGCCGCTCTCCTCGAACGTGCCCTCGGTGACGGGCTCGATGCCGCCCGCCTGGAACAGGTTGGAGGCGAAGGTCAGGCGTGCCGTGTGCGCGGCGGCCGGGCCGAGCGCCGCCAGGAAGATCCGCGGGCGGGAGCCGGTCGCGGCCAGGTGGGCGTCGGAGCGGGCGCGCAGCGCCTCGTACGCCTCGTCGCGCCGGACGCGCGGGAGGCCGCCCGAGCGGGGCTCGGGGGCGGGCTCGCGCTGCACGAGCGGCTCGGCGAGGTTCGGGAACTCGCTGACGCCGGTGACCGGTTCACGGCGCTTGGCGAGCTTGCCGGAGCGGGTCTCCCAGGTGTCGGCGAGGTCCTGGCCCAGCTGTCCCGAGCGGAGCGCGGCCGCAGGGCCGCCCGCCCGCTCGATGCGCTGGAAGAACTCCCAGCCCGCCTCGGCCAGTTCGTCGGTGAGCCGTTCCACGTACCAGGAGCCTCCCGCCGGGTCGATCACCCGGGCCAGGTGCGACTCCTCGATGAGGATCGTGGACGTGTTGCGGGCGATGCGGCGCGCGAACGCGTCCGGCAGGCCGAGCGCGTGGTCGAACGGCAGCACCGTCACGGACTCGGCGCCGCCGACGCCGGCGGCCAGCGTGGCGACCGTCGTGCGCAGCATGTTCACCCAGGGGTCGCGGCGCGACATCATCACCGGCGAGGTGACCGCGTGCTGCACCTGTGCGCTCGGCGCCCCGCACACCTCGGTCACCCGCGCCCACAGCCGGCGCGCGGCGCGCAGCTTGGCGATGGTCAGGAACTGGTCGGCGGTCGCGGCATAGCGGAACTCCAGCTGCGCGGCGGCCCGTTCGACCGTCAGTCCGGCCTCGTCGAGCTCGCGCAGATACGCGACGCCGGTCGCCAGCGAGGCGCCCAGCTCCTGCGCGGCCGAGCCGCCGGCCTCGTGGTACGGCAGCGCGTCCACGGTCAGTGCCCGCAGCCCCGGGTACTCCTCGGCGCACAGCCGCGCCAGCGCGGCGGCCGGGGCGAACTCGGACGACTCGCCGGTCCGGGCCTCGTGGCCCAGCGGGTCCGCGCCGAGGTTGCCGCGCGCCGCCTCCTTGGCGACGCCCCGCTCCTCGTACAGGCGGAGCAGCTCACGCGCGGCGGGCTCCGTCTCGGTGCCCGCGTCGAGGACGACCGGGGCCAGGTCGAGGTAGACACCGGCCAGGGCGCGGCCGAGGTCGGTCACCGGGATGCCGCCCTCGCCGAGGACCAGCCAGAGCGACGTGACGCCGTTCTCCAGGTCCGCGAGCACCACGCCGTCGGTGAGCGCCGTGTGCCGCTGCCGCACGTCCCAGCCGCCGGCCGTGTTGCCGTCGGCACTCGAGCCTCGGACGAACGGGGCGAACCCGGGCAGACCGGCATCGGGCGCGGCGTCACGCGCGCTGTACAGAGGGCGGGTGCGCAACCCGTCCTCCAGGGCAGTGGACAGAGCCTCTTCCGCAGCCGTACCCGAGACGTCCTTGCCCGCCTTGCGCAGCACACCTGCCACCAGGTGTTGCCACTGCTCATGGGTTGCGTCAGGGAACTCGGCGGCCAGCGAGAGCCCGTCGTCAGGCAGGACCGTCATGCTCGGATGCTAGGTCAGATCGACAAAGGAGCAGCAGTGGGGACGGCTGTGACCTTGCCCTCTCCCGCATTGTGACCTGGATCTCCGCCGGATTCCGGGCGGCCGGGGAAGGGGCGTTCCGCGGCTTTCGTCGCAGGTAAAGGTTCGGTCAGAGCAGGGCCCGGCAGGCCCGCCCGCCATGGGGCATGTCCCGGTCGAGCGGTACGGTCGGGGCGATATCGACGACGGTACGACGGAAGCCGGTGGGAATCCGGCACGGTCGCGCCACTGTATGCCGCCCCGTTCGCGAGAGGCGGTGAGTCAGACCCGGGGCCGTCGTCCTGTGCACCACCGAGATGGGACGCGAACTCCCTTAAGGAGGCTCTGCCATGGCGCAGCATGTCGCCCAGCCGACCGCCACCACCCCCGCTCTCCCCGCCAAGCTGCCGATCGGTGCGATCGTCCCATGGGCGGTCTTCTTCGGCATCCTGATGCTGGTCCTGCTGTACTTCGTCGGCGCCGAACAGGGCGCCACCTCCGTCGTCTCCGGCGAGGACGTCCACGAGTGGGTGCACGACGCCCGCCACCTGCTCGGCTTCCCCTGCCACTGACGACCGGGAGCCGCAACCCTCATGAACTCCGCAACCGTGAGAAACCTGCTCGTGCGGGGCATGCTCGCCGGCCTCGCCGCGGGCGTCCTCGCGCTGATCGTGGCGTACGTCCTCGGTGAGCCGAGCGTCGACAAGGCGATCGGCTTCGAGGAGGCCCACGCCGCCGGGCACGAGCACGAGGTCGAACTCGTCTCCCGCAGCCTCCAGTCCACCGCCGGCCTCGCCACCGGTGTCCTGATCTACGGCGTCTCCTTCGGCGGCATCGCCGCTCTCGCCTACTGCTTCGCCCTCGGCCGACTCGGCCGCTTCACCCCGCGGGCCACCGCGCTGCTGCTGTCCGGCTGCGCGCTGCTCGCCGTCTATGTCGTGCCGTTCCTGAAGTACCCGGCCAACCCGCCCGCCGTCGGCGACCCCGACACCATCGGCAGGCGGACCACCCTGTACTTCCTGATGATGGTGCTCGGCGTCCTGCTCGCGGTGGCCGCGACCATCCTGGGCAAGCGCCTCGCTCCGAGACTGGGCACCTGGTACGCCACCGTCGCCGCAGTGGCCGCGTTCGCCCTGGTCATCGGTCTGGCGTACGCGTTCCTACCGGCCGTCAACGAGGTCCCCGCGGACTTCCCGGCCACCGTCCTGTGGCGGTTCCGGCTGTCCGCGCTGGCCATGCAGGTCACGCTGTGGACGGGCTTCGGGCTCGTCTTCGGCGAGCTGGCCGAGCGACTGCTGAACCCCAGGCCGGCCACCACGGCACCGGCCTCGGCGGTGGCCGCGACCGGCTGACCGGGAAACGCTCACGCGCGAGGGCCCGCGGAACCATCCGGGGGCCCTTTCGCGTTCCTCGGGCACCGAATCGATCGGACAGACAGGGCAGGGACAACGGCCGATCACCCGCCGGTCCTTCCGGCGGGGAGCGGAGGAGTCGAGTGGCCAGACATCCACAGCCGCGCCGCATCACGCTCGGCGGCCGCGAGGCGGTGGCACTCACCGTGGAGGAGTACGAGCAACTCATCGCCAGCCGACGGCAGATCGGCGGCCAGAGCGCCCGGGTGCGTGTACTCGGCCAGCAGGCCAGACGGACCGAGCAGCTGTTGCGGGCCCTGGAGACACTGGTCGCGGAGCCGCCGGAACGCTGCCGCGCCCACCCGGACAGGGCGTGCGCAGGCGATGCCATGACGCAGACGGACACCGACCCGGGCTGTCTGCGCTGTGCCGTCGCGGACCTGCTGCGCCGCCACCGCGACACGGCGTCCTGACGCCCGGGAGCCCTCGCTAGTCGGCGTCCGGCCCGGCAAGGGGCCGCCCCAGCCGCAGGTTCCAGCGCCCGGTCCGTCCACTGAGCTCCGTCGCCGTCAGCGGGGCCACATCGAGACGCCAGAAGGCGGCCGCGGGCATGCCGAGCGCGTGCACCACGGCCGCGCGGACGACCTCGGGCTCGACCACGGCGAGCGTACGGCCGTCCAGGTCCCGCGCGGCCGCCAGCCACCCGGCGACCCGGTCGCAGAACTCCCGTACCGATTCACCCCCGTGCGGCGCGCACTCCGGGTCGGTGCGCCAGCGGCCCACCGACTCCGGCTCGGCGGCGCTCACCTCGTCGAGCGTGCGGCCCCGCCAGCGGTCCATGTCCGGCCCCGCGAGCTCCGGTACCGCCGGGCCGCGCAGACCGAGCGCCTCGGCCGTCTCCCGGCAGCGCAGGACGGGCGAGGTGAGCACCCGGGCGGCCGTGGGCAGGGTCCCGGCGGCCGCGCGGGCGTGCGCCGTGCCGGTGGCGTCGAGCGGGGTCCGGCCGTCGTCGAAGCGGGCCCGGCGCAGTGCCGCGTTCATCGCGGGTGAGATGAAGGTGACGCGGCTGGTCACGCGGTCGCTCCTCCTGCCGGGGTCATGCCGTGCTCCGGCTGCCCTGGGCGGGCCCCCACCGCCCGAGCGGTGAGGGCCCTGGTCCGGTCGGACGGGTCAGGACGCGGACAGCTCGCTCCGTACCGTACGGGCCGCCGCCACCAGGTTCTCCAGCGAGGCCCGGGTCTCCGGCCAGCCGCGGGTCTTCAGACCGCAGTCGGGGTTGACCCACAGCCGCTCGGCGGGGATCGCCCGCAGACCGGTGCGCAGCAGTTCGGCGGCCTCCCGCGCGCTCGGCACCCGCGGCGAGTGGATGTCGTAGACACCCGGCCCGGCCTCGCGCGGATAGCCGTGCGCGGCGAGCTCGCGGGCGACCTGCATGTGCGAGCGCGCGGCCTCCAGGCTGATGACGTCCGCGTCGAGGTCGTCGATGGCCTGGACGATGTCGCCGAACTCGGCGTAGCACATATGGGTGTGGATCTGGGTGTCCGGCCGGACCCCGCCGGTGGTGAGCCGGAACGCCTCCGTGGCCCAGGCGAGATACCCGTCGCGGTCCGCGGCGCGCAGCGGCAGGGTCTCCCGCAGCGCGGGTTCGTCGACCTGGATGACGGAAGTGCCGCCCGCCTCCAGGTCGTTCACCTCGTCGCGCAGGGCCAGCGCGACCTGCCGGGCGGTCTCGCCGAGCGGCTGGTCGTCGCGGACGAAGGACCAGGCGAGCATCGTGACCGGCCCGGTGAGCATGCCCTTGACCGGGCGGGAGGTCAGGGACTGGGCGTACGCCGTCCAGCGCACCGTCATCGGCTCGGGCCGGGAGATGTCGCCGGCCAGGATCGGCGGGCGGACGTAGCGGGTGCCGTAGGACTGCACCCAGCCGTGCTGCGTGGCGAGACAGCCGGTGAGCTGCTCGGCGAAGTACTGGACCATGTCGTTGCGTTCGGGCTCGCCGTGCACCAGGACGTCGATGCCGGTCTTCTCCTGGAAGGCGACGACCTCCTGGATCTCGGCCCTGACGCGCTGCTCGTAGGCGGCCGTGCCGATCCGGCCGGCCCGCAGGTCGGCGCGCGCCGTGCGCAGCTCGCCGGTCTGCGGGAACGAGCCGATCGTGGTGGTCGGCAGCAACGGCAGCCTGAGATGGGCGCGTTGGGCCGCGGCCCGCTCGGCGTACGGCTGCGAGCGGCGGGCGTCCGCCGCGGTGACGGCCGCCGCACGGGACCGCACGGCCGCGTCCCGGGTGATCGGCGAGCCGGCCCGGGAGGCCAGGTCGGCCCGGTTGGCGGCGAGTTCGGCGGTGATCGCGCCGGTGCCCCGGGACAGGCCCTTGGCGAGCGTGACCACCTCGGCGGTCTTCTGCCGGGCGAAGGCAAGCCAGCGCAGGATCTGCGGTTCGATGTCCCGCTCCGCCGCCGCGTCCAGCGGCACGTGCAGCAGGGAGCAGGAGGCCGCGACGTCGACCCGGTCCGCGAGGCCCAGCAGGGTGCCGAGCGTGGCGAGCGACGCCGACAGGTCGTTGACCCAGACGTTGCGGCCGTTGACGACACCGGCCACCAGCCGCTTCCCGGGCAGCCCGCCCACCGAGGCGAGCGCCTGGAGGTTGGCGCCCGCGGCCTCGGTGAAGTCCAGCGCCAGCCCCTCGACCGGCGCCTTGGCCAGCACGGGCAGCGCCTCGCCGAGCCGGTCGAAGTACGAGGCGACCAGCAGCCTCGGCCGGTCGGTGCGGTCGCCGAGGTCACGGTAGGCGCGCCCGGCGGCGTTCAGTTCGGCCGGGCTGCGGTCCTGGACGAGAGCCGGCTCGTCCAGCTGGACCCATTCGGCGCCCGCCGCGCGCAGGTCGGCCAGGATCCGCGCGTACACCGGCAGCAGCCGGTCCAGCAGGGTGAGCGGTTCGAAGTCCGCGGCGGCCCCGGGCGCCGGCTTGGCGAGCAGCAGGTAGGTGACCGGGCCGACCAGGACCGGCCGGGCGGCCAGGCCCAGTGCCAGGGCCTCCTTCAGCTCGGCGACCTGCTTGGTGGAGTCCGCCGTGAAGACGGTGTCCGGGCCCAACTCGGGCACGAGATAGTGGTAGTTGGTGTCGAACCACTTCGTCATCTCCAGCGGCGCGACGTCCTGCGTGCCGCGGGCCATGGCGAAGTAGCCGTCCAGGGCGTCGGTCTCGACGGCGACGCGATGCCGCTCGGGGATCGCACCGACGGCGACGGTGGTGTCCAGGACGTGGTCGTAGTACGAGAAGTCGCCGGTCGGCACCTCGTGGATGCCGGCGTCGGCGAGCCGGCGCCAGTTGACGCGGCGCAGTCCGGCGGCGGTGGTACGGAGGGCTTCGGCGGTGACACGGCCCTTCCAGTAGCCCTCGATCGCCTTCTTCAGTTCCCGGTCCGGGCCCTGGCGGGGGTAGCCGTACACGGTGGCCCGTGCTGCCGCGGCTGCGGGCTTGGTGGTCACGGAGATCTCCTTCGCGAGATGAATCCCTGAGATCCCGGCGACGGGACGAGAGCGCGAAGGGGCGACGGACCGGACGGCAGCGGCCGCAGGGCCGTCCGCTCGGTCAGGTACGCCGACCCGCCCTCGAGGTCACCGGGATGTCCGCGCACGAGTGGTTCGCGCACGGGCAGTTGGCAGGTCTTCGGACTCGCGGGCACGTCCTCACCTCGTGAGGACACCTACTGGCCGTCGCTTCCCAGGCCCGGTACGTCGGGCTCAGTGCTGATGACGGCGGTCGTTCCCGCTCACCGCTGCGGGGCAGTCCCGGATTCCCACCGGGTTCCCTCTTACGACACCCCGCCTGGCGGACGGGGCGAACCAGCTGCACGGATCAGCCTACCCGGCCGTACGTGTGGAACCCTCGGCCGCTCTTGCGGCCCTGCAACCCCGCCTCGACCATGCGCTGGAGCAGCGGGGAGGGGCGTAGAGGGGCTCCTTGAACTCCTCGCAGAGGGACTCGGCGATCGAGACGACCTGAGCGGGGTACGGAGTTGATAGCCTCGACGGGCCAGTCGAGCCACATCCGAGGCCAGGGAATCCGGTGCGAATCCGGAACTGACGCGCAGCGGTGAGGGGGACGGGCGGGGCACGCGAAGCCACTGGGAGACCGGGAAGGCGCCCCGACCGGACGAACCCGAGTCCGAAGACCTGCTGGCACCTCCGCGCCGCCGCGGCGGCGCGGACGTCCACAGGCCAGGCTCCGCGTACGAGCCCCGACACCCGAGGCATGCCCGTGCTCCCGTCCCGCCCCGCGTCCCGCACCTCATCGGCGTCCGCGCCGACCGAACCCGCACCGTGCCGTGTCGTCGTCTGCCGGGACTGCTGCTGCGGCACCCCGAAGGTGACCGGCGTCGATCACGCGCAGCAGACCGCGCGCCTCGCCGAGAACGTGCCCGTGCGCGTCTCCGACTGCCTCGACGTGTGCGAACACGCCAACGTCATCGTCGTCCAGCCCTCCGCCACCGCCCGCGCGTCCGGCGCCCGCCCCGTCTGGCTCGGCCTCGTCAACGACCCCGACGCCACCGAGGACATCATCACCTGGGTCAGGGCCGGCGGCCCCGGCGTCGCACCCTGCCCCGACGTGCTCGCCCTCTACACCTTCACCCCACCCCGGGCGGCCCGAGACACGGCAAGGTTGAAGCCTGAACGGTAAGTGCCTGAAGATCGGACGGACCGATCCGCGCGACAGCGAGGTGAGAGACCCGATGTTCACCACACGTCCCACCCTCCAGGGCACCTTCGGCATGGTGTCCTCCACCCACTGGCTCGCCTCGCAGTCCGCGATGGCCGTGCTGGAGGGCGGGGGCAACGCGTACGACGCCGCCGTGGCGGGCGCGTTCGTGCTGCACGTGGTCGAGCCGCACCTCAACGGACCGGCCGGAGAGGTGCCGATCATCGTCGCCCCGGCCGGCGGCGAGGTGCGGGTGCTGTGCGGACAGGGGCCGGCGCCGGCCGGGGCGACCGTCGCGCACTACCGGGAACTCGGACTCCAGCTGGTGCCGGGGACCGGGCCGCTGGCCGCCGCCGTGCCCGGCGCCTTCGACGCCTGGATGCTGCTGCTGCGGGACCACGGGACCCGGTCCCTCGCGGAGGTGCTCCGGTACGCCATCGGATACGCCGAACACGGGCACGCGCCGGTGGAACGGGTCGGCGAGACCGTGGAGACCGTGCGGGAACTGTTCGAGACCGAATGGATGTCGTCGGCCGAGGTGTATCTGCCGGACGGCAGGGCGCCCCGCCCCGGGGAGCTGTTGCGCAATCCCGCCCTCGCCGCCACCTGGAAGCGGCTGCTCGACGAGGTCTCGGGGGCCGGCGACCGGGTCGCGCAGATCGAGGCCGCCCGCGAGGTGTGGCGCTCCGGCTTCATCGCCGAGGCCCTGGTACGGCAGGCCGGGCGCCCGACCATGGACACCAGCGGCGAGCGGCACTCCGGCACGCTCACGGCCGCCGACCTCACCGGCTGGTCCGCGACCTACGAGACGCCCGTGACGTACGACTGGAACGGCTGGACCGTGTGCAAGGCCGGCCCCTGGAGTCAGGGCCCCGTCCTCCTCCAGCAGCTCGCGCTGCTCCCGCCCGAGCTGCCGCGGTACGGCTCCGCCGAGTACGTCCATCTGCTGATCGAGGGCTGCAAGCTGGCCATGGCCGACCGGGAGGCCTGGTACGGCGACGCGGCCGAGGTGCCACTGGCCGAGCTGCTGTCGGACGAGTACAACGCCGCCCGGCGGGAGCTCGTCGGCGAGAAGGCCTCCCACGAGCTACGGCCCGGCAGCCCCGGCGGACGCACCCCGCGCCTGTGCGCGCACGCGGGCGTGGTGGCCGACGCGGAGCCCGGCTTCGACGTGCTGGGCATCGGGGAGCCGACCGTCGCCAAGCGCCCGACGTCCCCGGTGCCGGGCGAGCCCGACGTCGCCGCCGACGGCGGGACCCGCGGCGACACCTGCCACCTCGACATCGTCGACCGCTGGGGCAACATGATCGCGGCGACCCCCAGCGGAGGCTGGCTCCAGTCCAACCCGGTCGTGCCCGAACTGGGCTTCCCGCTCGGCACCCGGCTACAGATGACCTGGCTGGAGGAGGGACTGCCGAACTCCCTGACGCCGGGCCGGCGGCCCCGCACCACCCTCACGCCCTCCGTCGCCCTGCGCGACGGGGTGCCCGTCATGGCTTTCGGCACGCCCGGCGGGGACCAGCAGGACCAGTGGCAGCTGCACTTCCTCCTCGCGGTCGCCCTGCGCGGCCGGGTCCGCGGCGGCCTCGACCTCCAGGGCGCGATCGACGCCCCGAACTGGCACAACGACAGCTTCCCCGGCTCCTTCTATCCGCGCGGGATGCGGCCGGGCAGCGTCACCGTGGAGTCCCGGACGGATCCCGCGGTGGTGGCGGAGCTACGGCGGCGCGGTCATGAGGTGACCGTCGGTGACGCCTGGTCGGAGGGCCGGCTGTGCGCGGTGGCGCGGGACCCGGAGACCGGCGTCCTGTCCGCCGCGGCGAATCCGCGGGGAATGCAGGGCTACGCCGTGGGGCGCTGAGAAAAACGCCGGCTCAGGCTTCTGACCTGCTGATACCCGCCCCTCATATTCACGTCGATGCCATCTCGCGGTCACCCGGCGGGCGGGGATTGTCAGCGGGCCGTGTTCTTATTGACGCGTGATCGAAGAAAACGAAACCATCGAAGAGTTTCTCGCACAGCACTCGGCCGACGTGGAGGAAGCGGTCCGCAAGGCGGCCGCGGCCGAGATCATGCCCCGCTTCCAGCAGCTCGCCGAGCACGAGGTCGACCAGAAGAGCGGACCGCACGATCTGGTCACCGACGCCGACCGGCTCGCCGAGCGGTTCCTCACCGGGGCGCTCAGCGCGCTCCTGCCCGGCTCGGTCGTGGTCGGCGAGGAGGCGGTGCACGCCGACCCGGCGTCGTACGGGGCGATACGCGGCGACGCGCCGGTCTGGATCATCGACCCCGTCGACGGCACCCGCCAGTTCGTGAACGGCGACACCGGCTTCTGCACGCTCGTCGCACTCGCGCAGCACGGCGTCGTGCTCGCCTCCTGGACCTACGCCCCGGCTCTCGACCGACTCGCCACGGCGGTGCGAGGCCAGGGTGCCCATCTGGACGGCGTACGGCTGTGGTCCGGCGCGCCGGAGCCCGGCCGTGACCTCGAAATCGCCACGTCCCACCCGGACTACACGACGCAGGAGCAGAAGCGTGGGCTGCTCGGCCTGTGGACCGACGGCGTCGCACCGCGCTCCTGCGGTTCGGCGGGCCTGGAGTATCTGGCCGTCGCGCGCGGCGAGTTGTCCGCGACAGCGTTCAGCTGGGAGGCCGCCTGGGACCATGCGGCGGGCATTCTCCTGGTCGAGGAGGCGGGCGGGGCACACCTGACCCGCGCGGGCGAGCCGTTCCGCATCACGGGCGGCAATGCCCTGCCGTTCACGGCGGCCCGGGACACGGCCACGGCTCGGCGGGTGGCGGGGTTGCTGGCCGGCGGGGCGTAACGACTGATCTGGGCCGCGCCCACCCAGGGGCGCGGGGCTCTGTCGATATGCGGCTCCGCCGCGTGGGCGCGACAGACCCCCACCCGTCCGCGGTCGCGATCGGACCGACAGACCCGAGCTCTTGGGCGACGCTCCAGCGCCCCGGCATATCCTGATCCTTCAAGGCCGTCGGCTGACGAAGGAGTCCGAAGGTGCCGTCGATGCTCGATGCGGTCGTGGTGGGTGCGGGGCCGAACGGACTGACCGCTGCCGTGGAGCTGGCCCGCCGCGGCTTCTCCGTGGCCGTGTTCGAGGCCCGCGACACCGTCGGCGGCGGCGCCCGTACGGAGGAGCTGACCCTCCCCGGCTTCCGGCACGACCCGTGCTCCGCCGCGCACCCCCTCGGCATCAACTCACCCGTCTTCCGGACCATGCCCCTGGACCGCTACGGCCTTCAGTGGCTGCACCCCGGCCTGCCGATGGCGCACCCCTTCACCGACGGCACCGCCGCCGTCCTGTCCCGGTCCGTCGCCGAGACCGCGGCCTCCTTCGGCCCGCGCGACGCGGGGCCGTACCGCAGGCTGGTCGAACCGTTCCTGGCCAAGTGGGACACCCTGGCCCGCGACTTCATGTCCCTGCCGCTGACCGCGCTGCCCCGCGACCCGGTCACGCTCGCCCGGTTCGGCCTGGTCGGGCTGCCGCCGTCCACCTGGCTGATGCGGCGCTTCCGGGACGAGCAGGCCAAGACCCTGTTCTCCGGTCTCGTCGCGCACGTCATGGCTCCCCTCGGCGGCTTCGCCACCGGCGCCATCGGCCTGGTCTTCGCCCTCGCCGCGCACGCCCGCGGCTGGCCGCTGGCCCGAGGCGGCTCCCAGGCCATCTCCGACGCGCTCACCGCGTATCTGGAGGACCTCGGCGGCAGCGTCCACACCGACTACACGGTCAAGCGGCTCGACGACCTGCCGCCCGCGCGCGCGTACGTCTTCGACACCTCGCCCACCGCGCTCGCCCGCATCGCCGGCCTCGGCAACTACTACGACGGCTATCGCTACGGCCCCGGCGTTTTCAAGATCGACTACGCGCTGGACGGCCCGGTGCCGTGGACCGCACCGGACGCCCGCCGCGCCGGCACCGTGCAGATCGGCGGGGACAGCGCGGAGATCGACGCCGCACTGCGCGCCGCGTCGAGGGAGGGCCGGGCACCCGACAAGCCCTTCATGATCACGGTGCAGCCCAGTGTCGTCGACCCCTCCCGGGCCCCCGAGGGCAAGCACGTCTTCTGGGTGTACGGACATGTCCCGAACGCCTGGACCGGAGACCTCACGGACGCCATCGAACGCCAACTGGAGCGCTTCGCCCCGGGTTTCCGCGACCGCGTCCTCGCCCGGGCGACGGCCGGCCCGGCCGAACTCGCCGTCCGCAACGCCAATTACGTCGGCGGCGACATCGGCTCCGGCGCCGCCTCCGGACTCCAGCTCCTGCTCCGTCCCAAGTTGTCGCTGTTCCCCTACACCACCCCGCACCCGGCGGTCTTCATCTGCTCGTCCGCGACGCCGCCCGGACCGGGAGTGCACGGCATGTCGGGGCACAACGCGGCCAAGGCGGTGTGGCGGCGGTTGCGCCAGGAGCCGTGACGCTGCCCAAACGACTTACCTTTACCGGCAGTTGAGGCTTCGGGATAAGGGAAAGCCGTGTCTTCTTTGTCACTCCGCCTACCGGGGGGTAGGTAGCTGCATACTCAACGGCCGCGAGTAGGGTGCGGCCATGAAAGATCGGAAAGCGGTTGCCCGCTGTCGGTCCCGGTCTGCCGTGCGCCTCGCCGACCTCGCCCTGCTCGTCAGAGCGCCGGCCGCGCTGAGTGTCCCCGGTGACGTGATCGCGGGAGCGGCCGCCGCCGGACGGCCGCTGGGTGCCCGTACCTTCGGAGTGATCGGTTCCTCCGTCTGCCTCTACTGGGCCGGCATGGCCCTCAACGACTACGCCGACGCGGCCGTCGACGCCGTGGAGCGGCCCGATCGGCCGGTGCCGTCCGGGCGCGTCCCGCGCCGCGCCGCTCTCGCCGTGGCCGGTGGGCTGACCGCGGCGGGGCTGGGTCTCGCGGCGGTCGCGGGTGGCCGCCGCAGTGTCTGCGCCGCGCTTCCGCTGGCCGGGCTGGTCTGGGCGTACGACCTGAAGCTGAAGTCCACGGCGGCGGGTGGCTTCGCCATGGCGGGGGCCCGGATCGTGGATGTGCTGGCCGGGGCGGTCGTGCCGGGGGCCGGTGCGGCGCCGGTCGGCGTCGCGCTTCGCCGGGCCGCCGTACCGGCGGCGTTGGTCGGTGCGCACACGGGCACGTTGATGGCTCTCAGCCGGTACGAGGTCGGCGGTGCGCCGGTCCGGGTTCCGGCGGGGACCCTGGCCGTGTCGGCGGTGACGGCGGTTGCCGTCACCGTTCCGGCAGCCCGAAGTGCCGCGCAGAGCCGAATGCCGTCCGCGGGTGCGCGGGGGCTGGTCGCGCTGTTCCCCGCGCCCCTGAAGGGCGTTGCCGTGGCCGCCCGCTCGGAGAAGTGCCGTGCCGTGCTGACCGCCACCGCTGCCCTCGCCTATCTCGGCAGCTACGGAACCGCCCAGGCGCGTGCCGTGCGGGAGCCGTCGGCCGGCAACGTGCGGCGCGCCGTCGGGGCCGGGATCCTGGGGCTGATGCCTCTTCAGGCGGCGTTGACCGCGCGGGGCGGGGCCCCGGGTGTCGCCGCGGCGCTCGGCGTCGTCCATCCCCTCGCGCGGCGCCTGGCCCGGCGCATATCCCCCACCTGAGACCCACCCACCTCCGTGTGAGGAACCGGCACCATGAGACCTCCCCCCACGCCCCTCAAGTTCGGCTACGGCACCAACGGCTTCACCCATCACCGGCTGGCCGACGTCCTCGCCGTCCTGGCCGACCTCGGCTATGACGGTGTCGCGCTCACCCTGGACCACAACCATCTCGACCCGTACGCCGACGACCTGCCCCGCCGGGTCGCCGCGCTCGCCCGGCAGCTGGGCCGGCACGGGCTGGATGTGACCGTGGAGACCGGCGCGCCCTACTTCCTCGACCGCTGGAACAAGCATCTGCCCACGCTGATGTCGGAGGGCTCCGAGGTCAGGATCGACCTGTTGCGGCGCGCCCTGCGCATCGCCGCCGACCTCGGCTCGCCCACCGTCCATCTGTGCAGCGGCCCGGCACCCGAGGGGCTGGAGGAGCAGGACGCCTTCAAGCGGCTCGCGGAAGGCGTCGAGGTGGTGCTGGAGAGCGCCGAGAAGTACGGGGTGGCGCTGGCCTTCGAGCCGGAGCCGTACATGTTCGTCGACACCGTCGAACGCTGTCTGCGGCTGGGGCAACTCGTCGGCGGGCACGCGTTGTTCGGGATCACCCTGGACATCGGGCACGCGCACTGCGTCGAGGAGCACCCGCTGCTGGACTGTGTGCGCCGGGCCGCGCCGCGCTTGCGCAACGTGCAGATCGAGGACATGCGGCGCGGGGTCCATCAGCATCTGGAGTTCGGCGCCGGCGAGATCGACTTCCCGGCCGTGCTCACCGCGCTGCGCGAACTCGGCCATCGCGGCCTGGTCTCCGTGGAGATCCAGGGCGGTTCGCTCGACGCGCCCGAGGTCGCCCGCCGCTCGATCGAGTTCCTGCGCACGGCAGAACGCGCCGCCGCGGAGCTGTAGCCCCCGCCCGGCCCCCGCCCGGGCCCGGCTCCGGTCCTGGCCGGCCCCGTCCTTCCTTCCCCCCACCACTTCGGAAGTTGCCCCCCCATGGATGTCACGACCGCCTCCGGCTCGGCTCCGGCGGACCCCCGGCCCGCCCTGGCCGCGGTCCTGGGCCCCGCCGCCCGTAGCTGGCTCGACGAGGTCGCCGCCGAGGTCGCCGTCGAACCCGCCGCCGTACGGCGTCTGTTCCCGGCCGTCCGTCGGCGCTGCGGACACGGTCGCCTCACCGGGTACTGGACCGTCGACGAGGCCGCCCGGGCCGTCCTGCTCACCTCGCTGCCCCTGCGCGACCGGGCCCTCGCCGACGAGGTCACCCGCCTCCACCGGCATGGCGATCCGGCCGAACGACGTGCGGTCCTTCGGACCCTGCCGCTGCTCGACCTGGGCGACCTCGCCCTGCCGCTGGTGCGCGAGGCCCTGCGCGGCAACGACACCACCCTGATCGAGGCCGCCCTCGGCCCGTACGCGGCCGCGCACCTCCCGGACGCCGAGTACCGCCAGGCCGTACTGAAGTGCGTGTTCTGCGAGATCCCGCTCGCCCGCGTCAGCGGCCTCGACACTCGCGCCGACCGCGAACTGGCCCGGATGCTCGCCGACCTCGCGCACGAGCGGATCGTCGCGGGACGGGACGTTCCCCGGGACATCCGGCCCGTCGTGCGTGCCTTCCCGGACGTCATCGGCGCCGCACTCATGGACGTACTCAAGGAAGAGGACTGACCGTGCGCATCTTCGATCCCCATATCCACATGACCTCCCGGACGACCGACGACTACGAGGCGATGTACGCGGCCGGGGTGCGTGCCGTCGTCGAGCCCGCGTTCTGGCTGGGACAGCCCCGCACCTCGCCGGAGAGCTTCTACGACTACTTCGACGGACTGCTGGGCTGGGAGCCGCACCGCGCCGCCCAGTTCGGCATCCAGCACTTCTGCACCATCGCCCTCAACCCCAAGGAGGCGAACGACCCCCGTTGCCTCCCGGTCCTCGACGAACTGGACCGCTATCTCGCCAAGGACCGGGTCGTCGCCGTCGGTGAGATCGGCTACGACTCGATGACGCCCGAGGAGGACGAGGCGCTCGCCCGTCAGCTCCGGCTCGCCGTCGCGCACGAACTGCCCGCCCTCGTGCACACCCCGCACCGCGACAAGGCCGCCGGGACACGCCGCACCCTGGACGTCGTACGGGAGTCGGGCATCGCCCCCGAGCTCGTCGTCCTCGACCACCTCAACGAACTCACCGTCGGCATGGTCCTCGACAGCGGCTGCTGGGCCGGGTTCTCGATCTACCCGAGGACGAAGATGAGCGAGGACCGGATGGTCGAGATCCTCAAGGAGCACGGCACGGACCGGGTTCTCGTCAACTCGGCCGCCGACTGGGGGCGTTCCGATCCACTGAAGACGCGGAGCACCGCCGACGCCATGCTCGCCGCCGGGTTCGACGAGGACGACGTCGACAAGGTGCTGTGGCGCAACCCCGTCGCCTTCTACGGCCGGAGCGGGCGGCTGGAGCTCCAGGAGCCCAAGCCCGACGAGGCGGCCACCTTCCAGGGCAACTCCATACGCCGCGGGGGAGCGTGAGCACCCGATGCGCTTTCTGCACCCGGACGGCAGCACCGTCCACCTCGGCTACTGCAGCAACGTCCACCAGGCGGAGGACCTGGACGGTGTGATCGCCCAGCTCGCCTCCCACGCCGAACCCGTCCGTGAGCGGCTCGGGGCAGGGCGGCTCGGCATCGGACTGTGGCTGGCCCGCGGCGTCGTCACCGAACTCGCCGACGACGAAGGCGCGTTGGAGCGGCTCAAGTGCGAGCTGCGGGCGCGCGGCCTGGAGACCGTCACCCTCAACGCCTTCCCCTACGCCGGCTTCCACCGCGAGGTCGTCAAGAAGGACGTGTACCTGCCCGACTGGGCCGACGAGGCCCGGCTGAAGTACACGCTCGACTGTGCCCGTGTCCTCGCCGCCCTCCTCCCGGACGACGTCGGCCACGGCAGCGTCTCCACCTTGCCCCTCGCCTGGCGCACCCCATGGTCCCGCGCCTGCGCCGAGGAGGCCCGCCGCGCCCTGGACCGGCTGACCACCGGGCTCGCCGCGCTGGAGTCGTGGACGGGCCGCCGTATCCGCGTCGGCTTCGAACCGGAACCCGGATGCGTCGTCGAGACCACCACCCAGGCGGTGCGCGAACTGGGCGGACTCGACCCCGACCGGCTCGGCGTCTGCCTCGACGCCTGCCATCTCGCCGTCCAGTTCGAGGACCCGGCCGCCGCGCTGCGCCGCCTCGCGGAGGCCGGCCAGCCCGTGGTCAAACTCCAGGCGTCCTGCGCCGTGGAGGCCGTCCGCCCGGCCGACCCGGCCGCCCGTGCCGCCCTGCACCGGCTCGCCGAACCCCGGTTCCTGCACCAGACCCGTACGACGGCCGACGGCGACGTCCTCGGCGTGGACGACCTGCCGGACGCCCTGGACGGCGGCCTCCCCGACACCGGCGGGCCCTGGCGCGTCCACTTCCACGCCCCGCTGCACACCCGCCCCGAACCCCCGCTGCGTACGACCTCCGCCCAGCTCGACCAGGTCCTCGCCGGACTGCTGGGCGGCCCCTCGGCCGACTGCGCGCACATCGAGGTCGAGACCTACACCTGGTCCGTCCTGCCCGAACCGCCCGCCGACCTGCCCGGCGGCATCGCCGCCGAACTCGCCTGGGCCCGCGACCGGCTCACCGGCCTCGGCCTCAAGGAGGACCTCTCATGAACCGTGTGGTCGTACTCGACATCGTCGGCCTGACCCCGAAGCTCCTGAAGCACATGCCGTCCGTCGCCGCCCTCGGCGAACGCGGCTTCCGGGCCCGGCTCGACACCGTGCTCCCCGCCGTGACCTGCACCGTCCAGTCCACCCTTCTCACCGGCGAACCCCCCGCCACCCATGGCGCGGTGGCCAACGGCTGGTACTTCCGCGACCTCGGCGAAGTCATGCTCTGGCGCCAGCACAACGCCCTGGTCGGCGGCGAGAAGATCTGGGAGACGGCCCGCAGGGCCGACCCCGACTACAAGGTCGCCAACATCTGCTGGTGGTACGCGATGGGAGCCGACGTCGACTGGACGGTCACCCCGCGCCCCGTCTACTACTCCGACGGCCGCAAGGAACCCGACTGCTACACCTGGCCGCCCGCCCTGCACGACGAACTCACCGACCGGCTCGGCCCGTTCCCC
This sequence comes from Streptomyces coerulescens, assembly GCF_042657965.1. Lineage (NCBI taxonomy): Bacteria > Bacillati > Actinomycetota > Actinomycetes > Kitasatosporales > Streptomycetaceae > Streptomyces > Streptomyces coerulescens. The sequence goes on along the minus strand of NZ_JBHSKM010000002.1, from coordinate 779,404 downwards.
CTGTTCACCTACTGGGGCCCGAACGCGGGCATGCCCTCCACCCAGTGGATCCTCGGCGCCGCCCGCCAGGTCTTCGACGAGAAACGCCCCGACCTCACACTCGTCTACCTCCCGCAGATGGACTACGAGCCCCAGCGCTCCGGCCCCGACTCCGCCGCGACGATCCGCGCCGCCCGCCAACTCGACGACGCCCTGCGCCCGCTCATCGACCACCTCCTGCGCGAGGGCGCGACCGTCGTGGCGCTGAGCGAGTACGGCATCACGCCCGCCTCCCGCCCCGTCGACATCAACCGGGCCCTGCGCCGGGCCGGACTGCTGGAGGTGTACACGCAGGACGGCATGGAGTACCTCGACCCATGGACGTCGCGTGCCTTCGCGGTCGCCGACCACCAGGTCGCCCATGTGTACGTCCGAGACCCGGCCGACATCGAGGGGGTCGCGAAGCTCGTCGGTGAACTCGGTGGCGTGGAGCGGGTGCTGGACGCCGAGGGCAAGGCGGCACACGGCCTGGATCACGAGCGCTCCGGCGAACTCGTCGCCCTCGCCGACCCCGACGCCTGGTTCACGTACTACTACTGGCTCGACGACGACCGCGCCCCCGACTTCGCCCGCCAGGTCGAGATCCACCGCAAACCCGGCTACGACCCCGCCGAGCTGCTCTACGACGACACCGTTCCCGCGGTGAAGCTACGCGCCGTCGGCCAGGTCGCCCGCAAGAAGCTCGGCTTCCGCTACCGCCTGAAGACAGTCCCGCTGGACCCGTCCGGCGTGCGCGGCAGCCACGGCCGGCTGCCCGCCGACCCCGCCGACGGCCCCGTACTGCTGTGCTCGCGGCCGGAGCGGGCGCGGGAGGCGTACGCGGCCACCGAGGTCAAGTCCCTGCTGCTCGGCCTCGCCGGCCTGCCCGTCGAAGGAGCCGGGGAATGACGATCCACCCGCCCCTCCCCACCATCCGCCCCCTGCTGGACCCGGCCCCCGAGTACGCCAAGTGGCAGTCCGAGGAGCCGATCCGCCGGGTGACGATCTGGGGCGACAACAGCCCCTGGCTGATCACCGGTCACGAGGACGCCCGCACGGTCCTCGCGGACCCCCGCTTCAGCGCTGACGCGGGTCACCCCGACTTCCCCCACACCCGCCCCGGCGCCCCGCCCCAGGCCCCCGGACTCTTCCACCAGATGGACCCGCCGGACCACACCCGGCTGCGCCGCATGCTGATCCCCGACTTCACCTTCCGGCGCATCGAGCAGATGGAGGGCGCCATCCAGCGGATCTGCGACGACCTGCTGGACGCGATGACGGCGGGCGGCGCGACGGAAGCGGACCTGGTGGCGTCGTACGCGCTGCCGCTGCCCACCCTGGCCATCTGCGACCTGCTCGGTGTGCCGTACGAGGACCACGGATTCTTCCGCGAGAAGTCCAACGCCCTGACCAGCGTGGCCGGTGACCCGGCCGAGGCGATGAACGCCCGCATGGCGCTCTACGGCTATCTGCGCGCCCTGATCGAACGACGGGCGCAGGACCCCGCCGACGACCTGATCTCCCGGTTGGCCGTGGAGCGCGTGGCGACCGGCGAGGTCACGCTCGACGAGGCCACCGGCATGGTCTCCCTGCTCCTCCTGGCCGGTCACGAGACCACGGCGAACATGGTCCCGCTGGCCGTGATCGCCCTGCTGCACAACCCGGCCCAACTGGACGCGCTGCGCGCCGACGCATCCCTGTGGCCCGGGGCGGTGGAGGAGCTGCTGCGCCATCTGACCGTCATCCACTCGGGGATACGCCGGATCGCCACGCAGGACGTGGAGCTGTCCGGGGTCCGCATCCGGGCGGGGGAGGGCGTGGTGGTGGCGTCGCAGTCCGCAAACCGCGACCCGTCGAGGTACGCCCGCCCCGACGACCTCGACGTGCACCGTGACGCGGCGGGCCACCTGGCCTTCGGGCACGGCCCGCACCAGTGCCTGGGCCAGTCGCTGGCCCGCGCCGAACTCCGCCTGGGCCTGGCAACCCTGTTCCGCAGGCTCCCGACGCTGCACCTGACGGCCCCGCCCGACTCGCTCGCCCTGTCCACCAGCACGGTGCACGGGGTGCGCTCGCTGCCGGTCGCCTGGCGCTGAACCTGCGGTGGCGGTACTGCCCTGCTATAGAGGCAGTCATGACCACCATCAGGCTCGTGCAGGGCGACATCACACGCGAGACGGTCGACGCGATCGTCAACGCCGCGAACTCCTCCCTCCTCGGCGGGGGAGGAGTCGACGGCGCCATCCACCGCCGCGGCGGCCCCGCGATCCTCGCCGCATGCCGCGAGCTGCGCGCCTCGCACTACGGCAAGGGTCTGCCCACGGGGCAGGCGGTCGCCACGACCGCCGGGGAACTGGACGCCCGCTGGGTGATCCACACGGTCGGCCCGGTCTGGTCGGCCTCCGACGACCGCTCGGCGCTGCTGGCCTCCTGCTACCGGGAGTCCCTGCGCGTTGCCGACGAGCTGGGCGCCCGTACCGTCGCGTTCCCGGCGGTGTCCACCGGCGTGTACCGGTGGCCGATGGACGATGCGGCGCGCATCGCTACGGAGACGGTGCGGGACACACCGACCTCCGTCGAGGAGGTGCGGTTCGTCCTCTTCGACGACCGGGCCTACGAGGCGTTCGCCCAGCAGACCTGAGCGTCTCGCGGGGCACCCACCCGGAACACGACCATGAAACGGATCTTCCACCTCTCATGCCCCACTGGATCACGCGCGCCGAGACGAGCGCCGACATCCCCGCCGTCCGTGACATCAACCTCGCGGCCTTCGACACCTCCGCGGAGGCCGACCTCGTCGACGCGCTGCGCGAGGACCCCTCCTGGATCGAGGGCCTGTCCCTGGTCTCCACCGACGAAGACGGCCGCCCCGTCGGCTACGCACTGCTGACCCGGTGCCACATCGACGACGTCCCGGCGCTGTGCCTCGCGCCGTGTGCCGTCCGGCCCGAGCAGCAGAACAGCGGCGCCTGCTCCGCGGCCGTCCGCGCCGCCCTCGCGGCGGCCCAGGACATGGGCGAGCACTACGTCGTCGTCCTGGGGCATCCGGCCTACTACCCCCGGTTCGGCTTCACCCGCGCCTCCGCTCACGGCATCGGCCTGACCATCGACGTACCCGACGAGGCGCTGATGGCCCTCACCCTGGACGCCGACCACCCGCTGCCCGCCGGAACCGTGCGCTACGCCGCGCCGTTCGGCATCTGACGGGTCAGCGGCCGGTCGAGCCGTCGATCAGCTCCCGGAGGATGTCCGCGTGGCCCGCGTGCCGGCCGGTCTCCTCGATCATGTGGGTGAGGGCCCAACGGACGCTGGGAGCGGGGCGGCCCGGCTTCGGCCGGGGAAGTGGCGCGCCGAGATCGGAGCAGTCGTCGAGCACCTCGTTCGCCCGCGCGACCGCGTCGCGGTAGCGGGTCACGACCTCGGCCGCACTGTCGGTCGGCGCGGCCCGGAACGTCGCCTTCCAGTCGGGGACGTGCTCCCCGAGGAAGATCGAACGCTCCACGAACGTCAGATGGTTGAGCAGCCCGAGCAGGTTCGTGCCCGACGCCACCGCGGCGGTACGGACCTGTGGCTCGGGCGCGCCGTCGACCTTCGCGGCGATCGAAACGCGGAGGTAGTCGAGGAATCCGCGCAGCACCTCGCTCTCGCCGCCACCGGTCCGGGGCGGCGGGGTGTCGCGGCGGCGGCTGCGGCGCGTGGTGCTGCTCATCAGGTCTCCCAGCGTCGACGGACGTCCAGTCTGGGCAGGCCGCCGACGGACCGGCACGGAAAATTGCGGTTTCGGCAACAAGCCGGATCCGGCCGGCGGTTTCCATGGTTTCGTCCGTGACCGTCACCCACATCCATGCAGCTAGGACGGGCTCCGGGTGAGGAAGTCGACGAGCGCCTCGTTCACCTCGGCGGGCCGTTCCTGCTGGGTCCAGTGGCCGCAGCCCGCCAACCTGACGGGCGGACGCCACAGGTTGGGCATCAGCGTGGGGAGGCGCTCGATGAACTCGGGCGTGCCGGGGAACGCCGGGACAAGGTCGCGGTCGCCGTAGAGGTACAGGGCGGGCACGGTGACGACGGCGCTGTGCCAGGGCGCGGTCAGCTCCCAGTTGCGGTCCATGTTGCGGTACCAGTTGAGGGCGCCCGTGAAGCCCTGGGAGAAGCTCTCGGTCAGCGCGTCGAGGTCGTCCTCGGTGAACCAGTCCGGCAGGACCTCGGGGTCCGGCATGTCCGCGAGCCAGCCGCGCTCGGGGTCGACCAGGGGCTGCTGCAGCCCGCCCGCGTGAGGGGCGTCGCCGGAGGCCGCGTAGAAGAACTTCCGCAGGGTGGTGCGGGTGTCCTTCGCGAACTCGGCGTCCGCGACACCCGCTCGGGCGATGTAGTTCCAGTAGAAGCGGCCGCCGAACCGCTCCTCCATCGAGGCCAGCGGCGGATGCGGACCCCGCAGCGGCGGCGGCACGCTCAGCCCGGCCACCCCGCGTACCAGGTCCGGCCGCAACAGGGCGGTGTGCCAGGCGACCGGCGCGCCCCAGTCGTGACCGACGACGTAGGCCTTCTTCTCGCCGAGGGCCCCGATGAGCCCGACGACGTCACCGACCAGATGAAGGATGGTGTACGCGTCGACGGCGTCGGGACGATCGCTGCGCCCGTACCCCCGCTGATCGGGAGCGACCACCCGGAACCCCGCCTCGGCCAGCGGCCCGAACTGGTGATGCCAGGAGTGCCATGACTCGGGGAAGCCGTGCAGGAGCACCACCAACGGCCCCTCGCCCTGCTCGGCGATGTGCAGCCGAACGCCGTTCACGTCAACCATCCGATGCGTCACCATGCGGACGAGAGTACGTGCCGTCCCGGGGCCCGGAGGAGGGCGGTCCGGTCGATCCGTCTACCGTTGACCCATGACGCCACCGCTGGACGTGCTGGTCGTGGGGGCCGGGCCCACCGGGCTCGCGCTCGCCGCTCAACTGCGTTCCTACGGAACCCGGTTCCGTGTCGTCGACCGGTCCCTCGACCGGGTACGGGAGTCCCGGGCGCTCGGCATCCAGCCCCGCACCCTGGAGGCGCTCGCCGGGTTCGGGGTGAGCGAGGAACTCGTGGCGCGGGGCAACCCGGCGATGGGGCTGCGGCTGCATCTGAACCGGCGCACGGTGTCCGTGCCGCTCTTCGACATCGGGGCCACCGACACCCCGTACCCGTTCCTGCTGTTCCTCGCGCAGACCGAGACGGAGAGCGTGCTCGGTGAGCATCTGGCCGCGCGGGGCGTGACGATCGAGCGCGGCACCGAGGTCCTCGGACTGGAGCGGCAGGGGCCGCACGTCGTCGCCCGGCTGCGCGGCCGCGACGGCGGCGAGGAGACCGTGACGGCCCGTTACGTCGTCGGCTGCGACGGCGCCCACAGCACGGTGCGCGCGCAGGCCGGCATCGGGTTCGAGGGGTACGCCTATCCACAGACGTACCTGCTCGCCGACCTGGAGGTGGACGGGCTGGAACCGGGCGCCGTGCACTCGTACATGACCGGCCGGGGGATGCTGTTCTTCTTCCCGCTCGGCTCGCCGGCCCCCTGGCGCATGCTCGCGATGCGGCCGGCCGGCACCCCTGACAGCTCCGACACCAAGGTGACCCTGCCGCTGTTGCAAGGGATCGCCGAACGCTACGGCGCCCGGGGGCTGGCCCTGCGGGACCCGGTCTGGATGACCGACTTCCGCCTGCACAACCGCGGTGCCGTCCGATACCGCTCCGGCCCGTTCTTCCTGGCAGGCGACGCCGCCCACATCCACAGCCCGGCCGGCGCCCAGGGCATGAACACCGGCATCCAGGACGCCCTCAACCTGGGCTGGAAACTCGCTCTCGTGTGCCGGGGCGCCGCGCCCGAGGAACTGCTGGACACCTACGACGCCGAACGGGCGCCGGTCGGCCGTGACGTACGGCGGTTCACCGACCGGGCCTTCGTCATCGGCACCAGCACCAACCCCGTCCTGCGCTTCGCCCGTTCCCGGCTCGTGCCGCGCCTCGCCCCGCTGGCCAGACATGCGACGGCACCCCGCCGCCGGGTCTTCCGTACCGTCTCCGAACTCGGCATCCACTACCGCCGCAGCCCCGCCTCGACCGCGGGCCCACGACCCCGCCGCGGCCCGCGGGCCGGGGATCGGCTGCCCGATCTGCCGGGCGGGCTGCAGGCCCAGGTGGCCGCCCCCGGCTGGCATCTGCTCCTGACGGGCCCGCCGCACCTGTGGCCGGACGAGCGCCTCGCTCCGGTCCTGGCCGGCCGGGCCGGCCTCATCACCGTGCACCGTCTCGGCGACCGGGGCCCCTGGCCGGGCGTCGCGCAGGGACTCGTACGGCCCGACGGCCATCTCGGCTACGTCGCGCGCGGCGCCGGGCCGGACGGACTGCTCGCCTACGTCACCCGCTGGCTGCCGGCCGAGCCCGCGTGACCCGTGCGGTGAACGGCTCCCCGCCTTGATCCGTAATCCCTTTCGTGCAGTCACAGCGAGGAAGCAAGCGAGGAAGCGGCGGAAGCGGAGGCGGCAGCCGAAATGCCCGTCGTGCCGCGGCGGCCGGGATCCTGGTTCTTCTGTTCACCGTCACCGCCACCGCGTGCGGCGGCGGTGACGACGAGGGGGCCTCCGCGCAGAGCAGCCCGTCGAACGTCGCCGCGACCGTGGCGGGCGTCGTGGCACCGGCGAAGGTCGAGGTGATCGCCGACCTGACCGGCTGCAAGGTCAAGATCCGGACCGACGCGGACGAACTGCGTGAGGGGGTCTGTCACACGAAACGGGGCGACTACCTCATCACCACGTTCCCCGAGGAGAAGTTCAAGCTGACCTGGCTGGACTCGGCGTCGGTCTACGGCGGCAAGTACCTCGTCGGCACCCGCTGGGTGGTCAGCGCCAAACCGAAGCTGCTCGAACAGCTCCGCCCTCAACTGGGCGGCAAGATCCAGGAGTTGCAGGGTGTGGGCCCCGCGCCCGGCCCCGGCGGTTCGTGACGCGGCGGCTCACTCGGCCGTGTCGCTGATGCCCAGGCGCAGATGCTCCACGTGGTAGACGGCCTGGTCGAGCAGTTCGGCGACATGGTGGTCGTGCAGCGCGTACACCACCGACCGGCCGCGCCGCTCGCCCACCACCAGACCCAGATTGCGCAGCAGCCGCAGCTGGTGCGAGCACGCCGACTGCTCCATGCCCACCTCGGCCGCCAACTCCGTGGCCGGGAGCGGCCCCTCGCGCAGCCGCGCCAGGATCAGCAGGCGGGAAGGGGTGGACAGGGCCTGGAGGGTGGTGGCCACCTTCGCCACATTGGCCGCGTCCAGACGCACGCGCTCGGGGGTGTCCTGCGCGGCGGTGACGGCTCCATGACCCATGAGGGGTATCTTACCCATCGCACCTAAAAGCATGAATGGTCATTCATGCTTCAAGGCCGGGTCCCCATGGGGGTGATCCGGCGGCTCGCAGCGCAGACAAGGTCCATGTCGGATTCTCGCCAGCCCTCGCCGCCGCCGTGGTCGATGCTGGACCTATGCAGAAGGGGATGCACATCGACACGGAGCGCTGTGTGCGCGCCGTTCAGTCCAAGGACGCCCGCTTCGACGGATGGTTCTTCACCGCGGTCGTCACGACCGGGATCTACTGCCGGCCCAGCTGCCCGGTCGTCCCGCCCAAGCCCGCGAACATGCGGTTCTTCCCGAGCGCGGCCGCCTGCCAGCAGGCCGGGTTCCGGGCCTGCAAGCGCTGCCGCCCGGACACCAGCCCCGGCTCGCCCGAGTGGAACCAGCGGGCCGACCTCGTGGCCCGCGCGATGCGGCTCATCGCCGACGGCGTCGTGGACCGCGAGGGCGTGCCCGGCCTCGCCGCCCGGCTCGGCTACAGCACCCGGCAGGTCGAACGCCAGCTCCTCGCCGAGCTCGGCGCCGGCCCGCTCGCCCTGGCCCGCGCCCAGCGCGCCCAGGCGGCCCGCCTCCTCATCGAGACGACACCGCTGCCCATGGCGGACGTCGCCTTCGCGGCCGGATTCGCCTCCATCCGCACCTTCAACGACACCGTCCGCGAGGTCTTCGCCCTCTCGCCGAGCGACCTGCGCGCCCGCGCGCCCCGCGGCAACCCCGGCGGCACCACCGGCGCCCTGACCCTGCGGCTTCCGTTCCGCGCCCCCCTCAACCCCGACAACCTCTTCGGGCACCTCGCGGCGACCGCCGTACCGGGCGTCGAGGAATGGCGGGACGGCTCCTACCGGCGCACGCTGCGGCTGCCGTACGGCCACGGCATCGTGACCCTGACCCCCGGGCCCGACCACATCGCCTGCCGTCTCACCCTCGGCGACCTGCGCGATCTGACCGTGGCGATCAGCCGGTGCCGGCGGATGCTCGACCTGGACGCCGATCCCGTCGCCATCGACGACCAGCTGCGCACCGACCCGCTGCTCGCGCCCCTGGTGGACAAGGCGCCCGGCCGCCGGGTGCCGCGCACGGTCGACGAGGCCGAGTTCGCCGTCCGGGCCGTGCTCGGCCAGCAGGTCTCCACGGCGGCCGCCCGCACCCACGCGGCCCGGCTGGTCACCGCCCACGGTGAGCCGGTGGACGACCCCGAGGGCGGCCTCACCCACCTCTTCCCGGCCCCCGAGGCGCTCGCGTCGGTGGACCCGGAGTCACTGGCGATGCCCCGCACCCGCCGCACGACGTTCACCACCCTGGTCCGCCGGCTCGCCGACGGCGACATCCGCCTGGGCCCCGACAGCGACTGGCCGGAGACCCGCGCCGGACTCCTGTCCCTGCCCGGCTTCGGCCCCTGGACGGTCGACGTCATCGCGATGCGCGCCCTCGGCGACCCCGACGCCTTCCTCCCCACCGACCTCGGCATCCGCCGCGCCGCCCGGGAGCTGGGCCTGCCGTCCACCCCGGCGGCCCTCACCGCCCGTGCGGCGGCCTGGCGGCCCTGGCGGGCGTACGCCGTCCAGTACCTGTGGGCGACGGACAGCCACCCGATCAACTTCCTCCCCGTGTAAGGAAAGCAAGTGAAACAGCACACCGTCATCGACAGCCCGTACGGCCCGCTCACCCTCGTCGCCGACGACGGCGTCCTGTGCGGCCTCTACATGACCGACCAGCGCCACCGCCCGTCCGAGGAGACCTTCGGCCGGCGCGACGAGTCACCCTTCGCGGAGGCCGAGGACCAGCTGGAGGCCTATTTCACCGGCGAGTTGAAGGAGTTCACCCTCGAACTGCGCCTGCTCGGCACGCCGTTCCAGCGCACCGTCTGGGAACAGCTGCGGCAGATCCCGTACGGCGAGACCCGCTCCTACGGCCAACTCGCCGACGCCCTCGGCAACTCCGGCGCCTCCCGCGCGGTCGGCCTCGCCAACGGCAAGAACCCGATCGGCATCATCGTCCCCTGCCACCGTGTCGTCGGCGCGAACGGCAGCCTCACCGGATACGGCGGCGGCCTGGACCGCAAGCAGCGCCTGCTGGACTTCGAGAGCGCCGGGGCGTTGTTCTGAGGGCTCCTCAGGCGGCCCGCTCCCGCGCACTGCGCTCCACGCAGAACTCGTTGCCCTCCGGGTCGGCGAGGACCGCCCAGCCCGTGCCGTCCGGGTTGCGGCGGTCGTCGACCAGCGTCGCCCCGAGGGCGAGGACCCGCTCGACCTCCTCGTCCCGGCTGCGGTCCTCCGGCTGAAGGTCCAGATGCACCCGGTTCTTGACGGTCTTGGGCTCGGGGACGGCCATGAACAGCAGGCCCGCGCCCTCGATCAGCGCGTCCTCGCCCCCGGGCCTGCCGTCCTCGTGCACGGGCAGACCGAGCACCTGGGACCAGAAGCCGGCGAGCCGGTAGGGGTCGGCGGAGTCGATCGTCGTATGGCGTATCCGAGAAGTCATGATCGCAATTCTGGTCCACGGCGAGCGCCCGCGCAGCGGATGGCCGTGACCTGGATGGCGCACCCCGCTCTGCCTCCCGGGTGACCCCGGTGGCGTGCGGGCCGCGGTCGCCGGTGTCTGTACGAAGGGGGAGCAGGCAGGAGGCGGGAGACGATGGAGTCGAAGCGACAGCACCTGGCGACACCCTGGGCCGCCGGGGTGGCCGGAGTGGTGTTCGCGGTCCTGATGGCCGTGGCGATCATCCTGGTGCGCGTCGCCCTGCCCGCCGGCGCCGAAGGCAGCTCCGTGTCCCTCGACGCCGGACAGCGCGACGCCGTGCGGACCGCGCTGGAGCTGCTGCCGTTCGCCGGGATCGCGTTCCTGTGGTTCATGGGCGCCCTGCGCGAGCAGGCCGGCCAGGCCGAGGACCGGTTCGTCTCCACCGTGTTCCTGGGCAGCGGCCTGGTCTTCGTCGCGACCCTGTTCGGCGCCGCCGCGGCGGCCGGGACCGTGCTCGCCGAGGCACAGCAGGGCTCCCCGTTCGGCCGCGACTTCGCCTACGCCCTGCTGACCACGTACGCCATGCGGATGGCTGCGGTGTTCATCATCACCACCTCGACCATCGGCCGCAGGCGCGGCGTCCTGCCGCGCCCGCTCGTCGTCCTCGGCTATCTGGCGGGCCTGACGCTGCTCGTGGTGGGATCCGACGTGCCCTGGTCCGAACTGGTCCTGCCGGGCTGGGCGCTGCTCATCAGCCTGAACATCCTGTGGCGCCGCCGGCGCCCCAGCGGGCCACGGCCCGCCGCCCCGGCCTGATCCGGCCGCCCGCTCACTCGATCGGTCCGCTCTTCGTCGCCGCATCCCGTCCGGGCGCGGAGAGTGGTCGCAGAAGGGTTGGCCGGGCCGTTGGAGAGGACCGAACCCGTGGTCAGGATTGCCGTCGATCTGAACCGCTGTCAGGGGTACGCGCAGTGTGCGTTCCTCGCCCCCGAGGTCTTCACCATGCACGGCGAGGAGGCCCTGCTGTACGACCCGCAGGTCGACGAAGAGCAGCGCGAGAGCCTGGACCGGGCCGTCGCGGCCTGCCCCGTCCGGGCGATCCTCGTCGACGCGGTCGACGTCCCGGCGGAGGCGGTGTCCGGTGCTCGGTGACGGCCCCCTCGAGCGGCTCAGGAGCGAGGGCCGCATCGTCGTCGTAGGCGCGTCCCTGGCCGGGCTGCGGGCCGCCGAGGCCCTGCGCGCCGAGGGCTTCACAGGGTCACTGACCATGATCGGCGACGAGCCCCACGAACCGTACGACCGGCCTCCGCTGTCCAAACAGGTGCTGCTGGGCAAGGCCGCCGCGGAGCGCACCGCACTGCCCAGGCTCCGGGCCGTGGACGCCACCTGGCGGCTCGGCGTCGCGGCGAGCGGCCTGGACCCGGCCGCCCGGCAGGTACGGCTGGCCGACGGCGACGAAGTGCCGTACGACCGGCTGCTGATCGCCACCGGGGTGCGGGCACGACCCTGGCCGCACGCGGCCGAGGGGGAACTCGACGGCGTCTTCGTGCTGCGGGGCCGCGACGAGAGCGCGGCACTCGCCCGCCGCCTCGACGCCGGACCCGGGCGGGTCCTCGTCATCGGGGCCGGGTTCACCGGCTCGGAGATCGCCTCCGCGTGCCGCGAACGCGGCTTCCCCGTCACCGTCGTCGAACGCGGCGCGGCCCCCCTGGTCGGCGCGCTCGGCGGCGTGGTCGGCGCCGTCGCCGCCGACATGCAGCGCGAACACGGCGTGGACCTGCGGTGCGGGGTCATGGTGACCGCCCTGGAGGGCGACGCCTCGGGGCGGGTGCGCGCCGCGCGGCTGTCCGACGGCTCCACCGTCGAGACCGACGTCGTCATCGTCTCGCTCGGAGCCACCCGCAACACCGAGTGGCTCGCCGGGTCCGGACTCGGCGCCGGACCCCGGGGCATCGCCTGCGACGCCGGCTGCCGGGCCTTCGACATCCGCGGGATCGTCACCGACGACATCTACGCCGCCGGCGATGTCGCCCGCTGCCCGCACCCCCTGTTCGGCTACCAGTTCCTGGCCCTGGAGCACTGGGGCAACGCCGTCGCCCAGGCCCGGATCGCGGCGCACAACATGCTGAGCGACAGCACCGAACGCGTGCCGCACATGGAGGTGCCGTCCTTCTGGTCCGCGCAGTTCGGCGTCAACATCAAGTCGGTCGGGGTGCCGTCGATGGGGACGGAGATCCTCATCTCCCAGGGCTCCTTGGAAAGCCGCCGCTTCGTCGGCGTGTACGGGTACCAGGGGCGCGTCATCGGCGCCGTCTCGTTCGACCACGGCCGATGGCTGCCGTTCTACCAGGAGCTGATCGAGACCACCGCGCCGTTCCCGCCGCCGTTCGCCACGGTCGACCGGCGCTCCGGCGGACAGCGGCCTGTCGACGCGGACTTCCCCGACCCCTCGGTCCCCACCCACGGCCCCACCGTGACCCTCAGCGGCTACTCACCGGCCGACCGCCGGCCGACGTTCGTCCCCGCGCACTGACCCGCACGGCCCCGAGGACCTGCCATGACGCCATCCCTGCTGCACCGGATCCTGGACCACGCCAACCGGGCCGATCCGTATCCGCTCTACGAGGAGCTGCGCAGGACGCCGGTCCACCACGAGGACGACGGGCCGTACGTGATCAGCACCTACTACGAGATCCGCGGCCTGCTGCACGATCCCCGGATCAGCTCCGACACCCGCACCCCGGCCTCGCACACCGCCGACCCGCTGCCCGAGGCGCCCCAGGGGGAGGGTGCCCTGCCGCCGGGCTTTCTGAAGCTCGACCCGCCGGAGCACGACCGGCTGCGCCGTATGACGAACCGCCCCTTCGGCCCGCCGCACTCGCCCCGCCGCATCGACGGCATGCGGCCCGAGCTCCACGACATCGTCACCGGCCTCATCGACGGCATCGGCGACCCGGGCCGGATCGACCTGGTGGAACAGTTCTCGTACCCGTTCCCGGTGACCGTGATCTGCCGGCTGCTCGGAGTGCCGCGCGAGGACGAGGCGCGCTTCCACGTCTGGGCGGACACCCTCGCCGCGAGCCTGGACCCCGACCCGGACGCCGACCCCGGCGAGCGGGGCAAGGACGCGCACGACGCCCGGATGCAGCTGGGCATGTACCTGGCCGGCCTGATCGAGGAGCGCCGCAGGAACCCGGGCGAGGACATGCTCTCCCAACTGGCCACGGCCGAGGGCGAGGACGGCCCGATGACCACGATGGAACTGCTCAGCACCGCGGCCCTGCTGCTGATCGCCGGGCATGAGACCACCGTCAACCTCATCACCAACGGAATGCTGACGCTGCTGCGCAACCCCGACGTCCTGCGGCGACTGCGTGCCGAACCTCGGCTGGCGGTGCCCGTCGTCGAGGAACTGCTGCGCTTCGAGCCGCCGGTGCAACTGCTGCCGCAGCGCGTCACCCTCGCCGACATCGACGTTCGCGGGGTCACCGTCCCCAAGGGCTCCGGACTCTGGCTGGTCCTGGCGTCCGGCAACCGCGACCCCGAGCGCTTCGCGGACCCCGACCGCTTCGACCCGGACCGCCCCGACATCCAGCACCTGGGCCTCGGCAGCGGCATCCACAGCTGCTTCGGCGCACCGCTCGCCCGGCTGGAGGCCCAGTTCGCCCTGTCGGAGCTGGCCCGGAGGCTGGAGAACCCACGACTGCTGCAGGACCCGCCGCCGTACCGGCAGAACGCGGTGCTGCGCGGACCGCGGCAGCTGCACATCGGCTGCGACGGGATCCGCCCCTAGCCGTTGTGCAGCCCCGCGGGCCGGTCCACCTGGTTGCCGGCCACGCCCAGCCCCTGCAGCAGCTTCGGCAGCGCGGTGCCGATCGGTTCGCGGATCACCTCGTCGGCGCGGTCGTCGTACGGTGTCGGCTCGGCGTTGACGATGACGAGCCGGGCGCCGTGGTCGGCGGCGACGCCCGCGAGGCCGGCCGCGGGCTGCACCTGGAGGCTGCTGCCTACGGCGATGAACACCTGGCAGGCCTTGGTGATCGCGGCCGCCTGACCGAGCACGGACGGGTCCAGCCGCTCGCCGAACATGACCGTCGCCGACTTCAGGATCCCGCCGCACTCCAGGCACGGCGGATCCGCCTCGCCGGCGTCGACCCGGGCCAGGGCGTCCTCCATCGACCCGCGCGCATGGCACTTCGTGCACACCACGCTCCGTGCGCTGCCGTGCAGTTCGAGCACCTTACGGGCGGGCATTCCGGCGAGCTGGTGCAGCCCGTCGACGTTCTGCGTGATCACCCGCACCGGCACCCCGGAACGCTCCAGCTCGGCCACCGCCCGGTGCGCGGCGTTCGGCTCCACCTCCAGCGTGCGGTTCTCGCGCCGCATCTGCCACGAGCGGCGCCGGATCTCCGGATCGCCCATGTAGTACTCGTACGTCACGAGCTTCTCGGCCTCCGGGTCACGGCGCCACAGTCCGTTCGGCCCGCGGTAGTCGGGGATCCCGGAGTCCGTGCTGATACCGGCGCCGCTGAGCAGGGCGACGAGGGGCGGCTTGGTCATGTCCCCGAGGGTAGGACGGGGCGGTGACGGCGGCGAACGGATTTCCGGGCCGCGGTGACCGCCTGTCCGCCCGCCTCTTCAGTCCTTGTCGTCGCCGGGTTCCGGCGGGCCGAACGGCTCGATGCGGGGATCGGCGTACGGGCCGCCGGCCCCGGACGTTCCCCTGATCCGTTCCCCGGCGCTCGGTGTGACCAGCAGGGCGTAGAGATGGCGCGCCGGATCGACACCGACCAGGCCGTACGCCATGTCCACCTCGTCGTCCGCCAGCCGCAGCCGGCGCACGGCGTCCCGCAGCGTGGCGCCTGGCCAGAGCGTCACGCTGACGAGGACGGTGGGGTTCTCGGCGGGCACGGGCCTCCCTGAGGACTGTCCGACGGAACCCTAGGCGCGGACGCCGTTCTTGGCGCGCCGGCGCAGCGCGTCCACGATCGACGCGCTGTCGAGGATGCCGTATCCGTGGTCGTGGTCGAAGCCGGCCACTCCCGCGTCGTTGGCGGTACGCCGCAGCAGGGTGCGCATCCCGGCGGGGGAGAGCTGCCGGGGCGTCAACCGGGTGCGCACCGCCGCGACGACGCCCGCCGCGACGGGGCAGGCGGCCGACGTCCCCGAGTCGGGGCTGCCCGCGCCGAACGCCGCCGAGCCGGCGAAGTGGGTGCAGGTGGCCAGGTCGGGCTTGCGGGAGGCGAGCCTGCCGGGGCCCTGGGAGGAATAGCCGACCCGCCTGCCCTGCACGTCGACGCCGGCCACCGAGAGCACCCGGGGGTGCGAGTTGGCCCCGGTGATGGGCCGGTTCGGGAAGGCGCACCGGCCGTCGGGGCAGTCGCGTCCGCAGTTCCCGGCGGCGAACAGGATGTCGGCGCCGGCCTCCTCCAGCGCGGACACCGCCAGGTTGAAGGGATGGGCGCGGTTGTCGGAGTAGTTGCCCGGATGTCCGGGCGGGAAGTCCCAGGCCGGGCTGAAGGAGCCCCAGCTGTTGCTGACGACGAGTGCTTGCCGTTCCCTGCGCGGAACGGCGTCCAGCAGTGACCGCAGGTGCGCGAACGCGGCCACCGCGTCGGACAGCAGGCCCTCCAGGGCCGTGGCGCCCGGCCGCCGGGACAGCAGCACCGGCACATCCAGCAGGTCCGCCCGCTCGGCGACGATCAGCGCGTCGAAGGCGCACATGGTGCCGTGGTCCACCGGGAACCGCCCGAAGTCGCCGTCGACCCCGCCGGGTTTCCAGCTGAGCTCATCCTTCAGAGAGACGTGTCCGCCGCCGAGCGCGCGGCCGACGTGGTCGGTGTTGATGCCGGTGTCGACGACGGCGAGTGCGACGCCCCGTCCGTCGAGCCCCTCCTCGGCGAGCGGGTCGGTGACGGCGCGGCGGACGTCGGTCCAGTCGCCCACGGCGGGAGTGCCGGCGCAGACCGGGTTCGTCGCGATCACGGGGTCGGCGGAGATGCCCACGATGTCGGGCCGTGCCGTGGCGAGGAGGGCCAGCCGGTCCGCCAGGTCGCGGTCCTGGATCTCGCCGCGGACCAGCACGCTCGCGTCCTCCGGGGCCAGGGAGAACACCAGTGGCTGGTCCAGCGACAGCGGATCACCGCCGGGCTCCGCGGGCCGCGGCCTGGGCACCGGGACCGGTGCGAACGCCGGATCCAGGGCCAGCCCGGGCACCTCGCCCGCCACCTCGGCGGCCGGTGGGGTGGGTGTCCCGGGATCGACGACGGCCGCGACGACGTCGCGCTCGGGCCGCATCTGAACGATTACGCGCATGCTTCCCCCTGTACATGGACCGGCCGGACGAAAGCGTCCACCCGTGAGCCGAGTTTCGCGGTGATGTCGTCGCGCAGCGGTGCGTACACCTGCTCATTGAGATGCAGTACCTGGCTGCCGCGCTGGACCGTGCTACGTGTTGATAACCTGGCTTTCCTGAGAGCCGGGACTTCCCGGTCGGAGCGGAAACGGAAACGCCCGAGTCGTACGACGACACCGCCCACCGTGTCGCTCACGAGAAGCACCTGGAAATTCCCCGCGGTACGGGTCTTCCCGTGCTCCTCGAATACCACGGCGGCCGGATCGTCGTCCGCCAGGGCCGCCAGTGATGTCCACTGCACGGTGACCAGTTCCCGGCTTTTCTCGTCGGATACCGGGCCGAGCGTGTCCAGGACCACGGTCTCCACCGGAGACGGGTTTCCGCGCGACCTGTAGACATCGAATCCGGAACTTTCCTCGACGACCCAGCCGATTTTTTCAAGGGTTTCCCCGTACACCGGATACCAGGATGCGGCATCCATGTGCCGGTCGTGCTTACGGTCGGCCACGAGCTGCGCCAGAAGGACCGAGTGAAGGACGTCTGCGCGATGTTCCTCGGACACGGCCGCCGTGAGGACGACCAGGCTGCCGGCGTCGACGACCCCGTCGGCACGCACGTCGCCCGAGTGCTCGGAGTGGTTCATCTCGGCCCTCCCGGCGCGGTCGGCGCTAGATCTCCAGCTCGTCGATGGAGCGGTTCGCGGCGTCGCCGAGCTTCCTGATGACGGCCTCGCGGACCTGCTCGTACACGTCCTCGTTGAGCGTCAGCGTCTGGCGGGCCTGCTGCATCTGGGTGCTCGACCGCGGGAAGCTGAAGAACAGCACGCGGGTGACGCGCTCCGTGGTCCTGAAGTGGAAGGCGCCGATCTTCATCACCACGGTGTCGCCCTGCGAGACGCCGCAGGCCGAGATCTGGAAGTTGCCGAGGGTGTCACTGTGCGCGTTGCTCTCGAACAGCACGACCCGGCGGTCGCGCTCCGGCAGCTTGCGCAGGGCCTCGATGGCGGCCCTGGCCACGCCGACCTCACCGGGCGTCGCGATGGCCTGGAGCAGGGCGATCACCGCGCGGTCCACGGTGAACCGGGAACCGGCCACCGACAGCCGGGCGAACGAGAAGGACGGCACGACCCAGCCGACCTGTTCCAGCACCGAGCGATAGAACTTGTACCAGTTGATCGGGTCCTCGTCGCGGTCGAACTTCTTGTTCGCGGCGAGCTGCGCCAGCAGCGTGGAGTTGAGGACATCGGATTTCTGCCGGCCGTTCAGCCCGTCGGTGAAGGCGACGACGCTGCCGGCCACCACGGCCGCCGATTCCTCTTCCTGGAGCGCCATTCCCGGCGGGACATAGCGCAGTTCGGGGACGGTGAGTTCCAGGGTGTCGATGAACGAAAGGGAGTCAGCGATCCGCTGCTTTTCCTGGACTTCCATGTCCGATGACGTCACAACGCCTCCCGGGGCGTGTGTCGAAATGCTCCGACCGGAGCGGAGATACGAGCGAGGCACGGCGAAGACCGGTGCACGCCATTTGCCGTGATCCGTCCGCCGCCTCCGTGCGTTCCGAGATATCGGAACGCTCTTCGTCAGTCAGTGACGGCCATATTAGACCCCGCCGCGCAGGCGTCAAGGGAGTCGATTCATGATGGGTGCGCGGCCCGTTGAAGCCGCGATTCCCCGACTTCTTTCGGCCATTCCCGTCCGTTTCCGGAAACACCAGGGGGCGCGGGAATTCCCGGCGCACCCAACCGGACTCACAGGGCGCCTGAGTTCACAGGCCTGAGTTCACACAGCGCCTGAGTTCACCCGGTGCCCGTTCTCCAGCTCCACCGTCCCGCCGCCGTCCGCCAGGACGTCCAGCGCGGCAAGCACGCGCCGGCCGAGTGCGCCCGGCAGATGTGCCGTGAGCTCCTCGCGCGCGACCAGCCGCCAGGACAGCAGCTCCGACTCCTGCAACCGGATCGCCTTGAGGTCGTCCTCGCCGAGGACCCCGCCGTCGTACAGATAGGCCACCAGCGGCGGCCGTCCCGCCCCGTGCACCCAGTCCACCGCGAGCAGCGCGCCCAGGTTCCGGTCCAGGCCGATCTCCTCGGCCGTCTCCCGGCGCGCGCCCTGCCGGGGTGTCTCGCCGTCGTCGGACTCGACCGTGCCGCCCGGAAGCGCCCAGCCCTCACGGTAGTTGGGCTCCACGAGCAGCACCCGGCCCTCGGCGTCCCGGAACAGGGCGGCGGCACCGGCGAGGACACGCGGGAGCCCCGCGATGTACGTGGCGAAGTCCTGGGTGGTGGTCATGGAGGAAGCGTAGCCAGCCCGCGCAACCACGCCCTCGGCCCAGAGCCGCACCCTGCGGAGCGGACCGGCCCCTGGAACGGACCGGGGGCCCTTGGAGCGGACCGGGGCTCCCGGAGAGGACCCGGCCACCACTCCCGCCGGCCTATTGCTCCTCCGCCTCCGCCTCCGCCAGCCGCACCGTCCGCTCCGCCAGCTCGCTGATCCGTGCCCCGTCGAACCCGAACACCGCACTGTGCACCGTGTCCTCGAGCGGCTCGGTCCACTGCTCCGGGATCGCCTCCGCCCCGGTCAGCACCCCCGCCACCGAACCGGCCGTCGCCCCGTTGGAGTCGGTGTCCAGACCGCCGCGGACGGTGAGGGTGATGCTGCGGGTGAAGTCGCCGTCGCCGTACAGCAGCCCGGCGGTGAGCACGGCGGCGTTAGGGACGGTGTGGATCCAGCCGAGCCCGGCGGTCTCCTCGGCGACCGTGGTGAGCGTGTCCTCCCAGGTCATCCGGGTGTCATGGAGCGAGACGACCCGGCGCACGGTCCGCGCGAGGCGACAACTCGCCGGAATCACCGCGAGCGCCTGGTCGATTGCCTCCCGGATCGTGGACGCCGTGAACGCCGCCGCGATCAGCGCCGCCGCCCACATCGCGCCGTACACTCCGTTGCCGGTGTGCGACAGCACCGCGTCCCGCCGCGCCAGCGAGGCCGCGCGCCGTGGCACGCCGGGGCAGGTCCAGCCGTAGATGTCGGCCCGGATGAGCGCGCCGATCCACTCCTGGTACGGGTTGTCGTACGTCGCTGTGATCGGCGGTTTCAGCCCGTTCGCGAGGTTGCGGTACGCCGCCCGCTCCGCCGTGAAGGTCTGCAGATACGGCAGCCGCAGCAGCCACAGGTCCCCGACCTGCTCGGTGCTGAAGCCGAAGCCGTGGGTCTCCAGCAGGTCGAGGCCGAGGATCGCGTAATCGACGTCGTCGTCCCGACAGCTGCCGTGGATCCGGCCGCGTACGCACTGGCGCCACTCCGGGCGCAGCTCGAAGCCGTCGGCCTCGCTGGGCGGCTCGGGGAGATAGTCGGTGAGGGGGAGGGCCGCGGCCTGCCGCAGATACCGGTCGATACGGTCCCGCGTCCACAGGTCGCCCTGCTCGACCGGCTTGCCGAGCATGTTGCCCGCGATCCGGCCCAGCCAGCCTCCGAGGACGCGGTCGGCGAGCTCTGGCTCAGTGCCCACAGGGGTCATAGAACCGGTTTACCCAATTCCGGGGGCGTCCGCTCGGGGGCCCGGCCGGTCCGCACAGCGGCCGCGCAGGGCCTTCTCAGGCTCCGGGCAGGGCATGACGTCACGGGCCTCCTCCGGTTAAGGTCGCAGCGGCGCGACTGGCCTTGACGTGCGCGAGGCCGAGAGAGCAAGGGGAAAACAGGTGACACAGCGCGTGCTCATCGCCGCGGACAAGTTCAAGGGGTCGCTGACGGCCGTGCAGGTCGCCGAGCGTGTGACCGCCGGTCTGCGCCGGATCGTGCCGGACCTCCAGGTGGAGGCCATGCCCGTGGCCGACGGCGGCGACGGGACCGTGGACGCGGCCGTCGCGGCCGGCTTCGAGCGGCGGGAGGTCCGGGTCGCCGGGCCCCTCGGGCACGAGGTGAGCGCGGCGTTCGCGCTGCGCGGCGACAGGGCGGTCGTCGAGATGGCCGAGGCGAGCGGCCTCCAGCGGCTGCCCGCGGGCGTCTTCGCGCCGCTCACGGCGTCCACATACGGCTCGGGGGAGCTGCTGCGGGCCGCGCTGGACGCCGGTGCCCGCACGATCGTGTTCGGAGTGGGCGGCAGCGCCACGACGGACGGCGGCGCCGGCATGCTGACCGCGCTCGGCGCGCGCTTCCTGGATGCGGACGGCGAGCCCGTGCCGCCGGGCGGCGGCGGCCTCGGCGAGCTCGCCACGGCCGATCTGTCGGGCCTCGACCCGCGGCTCGCGGCCGTCGACCTGGTGCTCGCCAGCGACGTCGACAACCCGCTGACCGGCCCGAAGGGCGCCCCGGCCGTGTACGGCCCGCAGAAGGGCGCCTCGCCGGACGACGTGGCGACGCTTGACGCCGCGCTCGCGCACTTCGCGAAGGTGCTGGAGGAGTCGGCAGGACCCGGGGCCGCCGAGCACGCCGTCGCGCCCGGCGCGGGAGCCGCGGGCGGCATCGGCTACGGCGCGCTCCTGCTCGGCGCCCGCTTCCGCCCCGGCATCGAGGTCATGCTCGACGTGCTGGGCTTCGCGCCCGCGCTGCAGCGGGCGACACTCGTGATCACCGGCGAGGGCTCCCTCGACGAGCAGACCCTCCACGGCAAGGCCCCCGCAGGCGTCGCCGCGGCGGCCCGCGCGGCCGACAAGGAGGTCGTCGCGGTCTGCGGTCGCCTGGCCCTGGCACCCGAGGCGCTGGGCCGGGCCGGGATCCGACGGGCCTATCCCCTGACGGAGATCGAACCGGATGTGGCGAAGTGCATCGCGGACGCGGGCCCCATCCTGGAGCACTCGGCGGAACGGATCGCCCGGGACTTCCTGGCCTGATCCGCTACGCCAGGGCGATCAGATTGCCGTCCAGCTCCCTGAAGTACTTGCCCTTGTCGTGGCCCTCCACCTTGCCGTGCTTGAACCACAGCTTCGAGTAATGGTGGATGGCCTCGGCAGTGGTCTCCCAGACCAGGGAGTGGCTCGATCCCTCGAAGCAGAACATCAGCTTCCGGGATCCCCCGATGGCCGCGTAGAGGTCCGGAACGGAGAAGTGCAGGTTGTCCGGCATCGGCAGCTGGCTGTTGGCCGTCCGGTCCAGTTCCCCGTAGAGGATGAGTACGGGCACCCGTTCGCCGAGTATGTACTTGCCTTGCGGGTCCTTGAGCGGTGCCGTCTTGCTGTTCCAGCCCCACCAGTAGGTGTTCCGGTAGCGCAGGACGCCCTCGGGCTCGCCACTCACCTTGTGGCCCCACTTGCTGGCGACGGGGTCGTCCTCCATGCAGGCCGCCCAGGCAAGCTCGTCGATTCCGGGCTCCCACAGGGAGGGAGTACCGGTCAACGACCTCTTGAATCCGCTCTTGCTGGTGACATGCATCGGGAAGCCGAACTGCTCGGGCGGTTTGCCCACAGGCAGGGTCGCGGCCTCCGGCGGGCGCCCGAAGGGCTTGTCCAGCGTTCCCGACCACCGACCTCGCGGCGGGAACATCGGGGCGAGCAGGAACAGGCTCTCGACATCCTCGGGGTGCTGGAGGGTGTAGGGGCCCATGATGAACGAGGCTGCGGACCAGCCGACGAAGCGGACGCGCTTCCCCGGGCCGACCTCGTTCTTGATGAACGTCACGACCGCCGCAAGCTCCGCCTCTTCACTCTCCGAATTGCCCAGCTCGGACTTGTACGAGGGCGAGCCGGGCGCCGGGATGGTGTGGTCCACGAGGACCGGTACCTGCTGGGCCGGGTTGGTGTTGTACGGATCGTCCATCACCCCCGGGCGGGGCGATCGTCCGGAGCCCTGGAGGTCCATGATGAAGACGTCGAAACCGGCCTGCGCCAGTTCCTGTGCCCAGCTGTACCGGTGGGGGTTGCCGCCGGGCACCGGTGCGAGGTCGCAGCCCGCCAGCGCCGGCACGCTGCGTCCGTGCAGCATCAGCACCGGCTTGCGGTCCTGACCGTTGGGGGTGCCGTCGTACTCCCGCACGGGCAGCTGCACCTCGCCAGTGAAGTTCGGGATCTTCGAGAGGAGCTTGACCTTGTGCTCCCTGAGCTCATATGAGGACATGCTTGTGCTCCCGAGGTCGAAAGGGGGGTAATTGGTGTGAAATCTTCCCCTTCCACCGTCCTCCCCTTCCTCACCCCGAGCAACTGGGCACCCGCGGGAGGTAGTTGACCCCTCAAGGGCAAACTTCGACGCCCTTGAACGGCAAACAGGTGTGGCCCGAGCCGGGAAGGCTCGGGCCACACCTGTCAGCGGTGGAGCGAAGGTCAGGGCAGCTGGGCCGCCCGCGCCTCCCGCCGGTTGTCGCGGAAGTTGTTCACCCGGCGAGCCGTGGCGAACAGCGGGATCACCGCGCCCATGACCAGCTGGAGCGCGCAGCCCGTCTGGAGGAGGAGCTGGCCGCTCGGGGCGTCGAAGGCCCAGGCGGCGAGTAGGCCCATGCTGACCACGATCCAGGCGAGCATCGCCACCGCGAGACGTCCCCGCGGCTTCGGGTACTCGACGCGGCTCACCATCAGCCAGGCCGTACCGAGGATCGCCAGCAGCGTCGCCACGAAGGGCAGCTCCAGCAGCACGATCGACACCACCGTCAGCGCGCCGAACGGCGAGGGCATGCCCTGGAACATGCCGTTCGGCGGTGTCACGCACGAGAAGCGCGCGAGTCTCAGCACCACCGCCAGCAGAACCACGATCGCGCCGACCGCCGCCACCCGCTGGTGAGCGTCGTCGGCGACCATGCCGTAGACCAGCACGAAGTACGCCGGCGCCAGGCCGAAGCTGATCAGGTCGGAGAGGTTGTCCAGCTCGGCGCCCATGGGGGAGGAGCGGAGCTTCCTCGCGACCAGGCCGTCGAACAGGTCGAAGACCGCCGCGCACAGCATCAGGATGACCGCCGTGGCCGCGCTGTGGCGGGCCATGCCGGTCGCCTGGTCACCGGTGAGGTGCGGGATCAGGATGCCGGTGGTGGTGAAGTACACCGCCATGAAGCCGCACGTCGCGTTGCCGAGCGTCAGGGTGTCCGCTATCGACAGGCGCAGAGAAAGAGGCATTTCCTCCTCTTCGTCGACCTCGTCGGCCTCGGGCACCCAGCCCGGCTGGGTCTCAGGATCAATCACGGTCAATGCGAGTCACCCCAGCCACGGTCTTCTGCCCGACCTCGACCGCGACCTCCACGCCCTCGGGCAGGTAGATGTCGACACGCGAGCCGAAGCGGATCAGACCGATACGGTCGCCCTGCTCGACCTTCGTCCCCTGCGGGATGTAAGGGACGATACGGCGGGCCACCGCGCCGGCGATCTGGATCATCTCGATGTCACCGAGCTCGGTGTCGAAATGCCAGACCACCCGCTCGTTGTTCTCGCTCTCCTTGTTGAACGCCGGAACGAACCCGCCCGGGATGTGCTCCACGGAGCTGACCGTGCCGGAGAGCGGCGCACGGTTGACGTGGACGTTCAGCGGGCTCATGAAGATCGCGACGCGGGTGCGGCCGTCCTTCCACGGCATGATGCTCTGCACCACACCGTCGGCGGGCGAGATGACCCGGCCCTGGGCGATCTCGCGCTCGGGGTCGCGGAAGAACCACAGCATGCCCGCCGCGAGAGCGGTGGCGGGCACGGCGACGGCCTTGGCGACGCCGGAGCGGCGTGCGCGCAGCAGGCTGACGGCTGCGGTGGCGACGGTCGGGAGAAGCCACGGCGATGCTCCGCGCGCGAGGCGTACGCCGCCGACCTGGCTGTCGCGTGGTGCAGAGGTTTGGCTGTGGGGCATGGATGACCTTCGTAGCGGATGATGCCGCGCGGTATCAGGGGACGGCGGCTTTCCCGGGATGGTACCGGTCGCGGGCCACAACTGGGCAAGCCAGGAAGCCGAGTCGGCGGCCGAAGAGTGTTGACGGGGTGTGATCTTCTTCTCCAAGAAAACACCCCGTATCCGGACAATCAGCCCTGGAAGCGATACTCTTCGAGCAACCTGCGACCGATGATCATTTTTTGGATCTCGGCGGTACCTTCACCGATCAGCAGCATCGGAGCCTCGCGGTAGAGGCGCTCGATCTCGTACTCCTTGGAGAAGCCGTAGCCGCCGTGGATCCGGAAGGCATCCTCCACGACCTCCTTGCAGTACTCGGAGGCGAGGTACTTCGCCATCCCAGCCTCAAGGTCGTTTCGTTCCCCGGAGTCCTTTTTGCGTGCCGCGTTCACCATCATGGCATGGGCGGCCTCGACCTTGGTACCCATCTCGGCCAGCTTGAACTGAATCGCCTGGTGCTGGGCGATCGGCTTGCCGAAGGTGTGCCGCTGCTGGGCGTACTGAACACCCAGCTCGAACGCACGCTGAGCGACGCCACAGCCACGCGCCGCCACATTCACGCGACCGACCTCGACGCCGTCCATCATCTGGTAGAAGCCACGCCCGGTGACGCCGCCGAGCACCCGATTGGCCGGAATGCGCAGGCCGTCCATGATGAGCTCGGTCGTGTCGACGCCCTTGTAGCCCATCTTGTCGATCTTGCCGGGGATGGTGAGGCCGGGGCGGACCTCTCCGAAACCGGGCTCCTTCTCGACCAGGAAGGTCGTCATCGACTTGTGAGGCGCGGTGCCCTCGGGGTGTCCTTCGTCACTACGGACGAGTACGGCGACCAAAGAGGACGTTCCGCCGTTCGTCAGCCACATCTTCTGGCCGTTCAGGACGTACTCCTCGCCGTCCTTCACCGCCTTCGACGTGATGGCCGACACATCGGAGCCCAAGGCCGGCTCCGACATCGAGAAGGCGCCGCGGATGTCGCCGGCCGCCATCCTCGGCAGGAAGTGCTCCTTCTGCTCCTGCGTGCCGTGCTGCTTGAGCATGTACGCCACGATGAAGTGCGTGTTGATGATGCCGGACACCGACATCCAGCCGCGGGCGATCTCCTCGACGCACAGGGCGTACGTCAGGAGGGACTCGCCCAGGCCGCCGTACTCCTCGGGGATCATCAGGCCGAACAGGCCCAGCTCCTTGAGGCCGTCGACGATCTGCTGCGGGTACTCGTCGCGGTGCTCCAGCTCGGTGGCGACCGGGATGATCTCCTTGTCCACGAAGTCGCGGACGGTGGAGAGGATCTCCTGCTGGATGTCGGTGAGACCGGCGGTCTGAGCGAGTCGCGCCATGGCTTACTTCTCCTGCTGCTTCAGGTCCGGGCGGCCGGGCTGCTCGCCGCCGCGCTCCTTGATGTACGTCTCGGTCGGCACCATGACCTTGCGGCGGAACACGCAGACCAGCGTGCCGTCCTGCTTGTAGCCCTTGGTCTCGACGTAGACGATCCCGCGGTCGTTCTTCGACTTCGACGGCCACTTGTCCAGCACGGTCGTCTGGCCGTAGATCGTGTCGCCGTGGAAGGTCGGCGCCACGTGCTTGAGCGACTCGATCTCCAGGTTGGCGATGGCCTTGCCGGAGATGTCCGGCACACTCATGCCGAGCAGCAGCGAGTAGATGTAGTTCCCGACGACGACGTTCTTGCCGAAGTCCGTCGTCTTCTCCGCATAGTTCGTGTCCATGTGGAGGGGGTGGTGGTTCATGGTGAGGAGACAGAACAGGTGGTCGTCGTACTCCGTGACCGTCTTGCCCGGCCAGTGCTTGTACGTCGCCCCGACCTCGAACTCCTCATACGTGCGTCCGAACTGCATCGCGCTCAGGCCTCCGGGATCTCGAACTTGGACGTGCGCTGCATGCCGGCGGCGCGTCCCTTGCCGGAGATGACCAGTGCCATCTTGCGGCTGGCCTCATCGATCATCTCGTCGCCGAGCATCGCGGAGCCCTTCTTGCCGCCCGCCTCGGACGTGTAGTAGTCGTACGCGTCCAGGATCAGCTCGGCGTGGTCGTAGTCCTCCTGCGAGGGCGAGAAGATCTCGTTGGACGCCTCGACCTGGCCCGGGTGCAGCACCCACTTGCCGTCGAAGCCGAGCGCGGCGGCGCGCTGGGCGACCTCGCGGTAGCCGTCGATGTTGCGGATCTGCAGGTAGGGGCCGTCGATCGCCTGGAGGTTGTTCGCGCGGGCGGCCATCAGGATCTTCATCAGGATGTAGTGGTAGGCGTCCGCCGGGTAGCCGGGCGGCTGCTCGCCCACGACCAGCGACTTCATGTTGATGGACGCCATGAAGTCGGCCGGGCCGAAGATGATGGTCTCGACGCGCTGGGAGGCCGTCGCGATCTCGTTGACGTTGTTCAGGCCCTGCGCGTTCTCGATCTGCGCCTCGATGCCGATCTTGCCGACCTCGAAGCCCATCGTCTTCTCGATCTGGGTCAGCAGGAGGTCCAGGGCGACGATCTGCTCGGCCGTCTGCACCTTCGGCAGCATGATGCAGTCGAGGTTCTGGCCGGCGCCCTCGACGACCGTGACGACGTCGCGGTACGTCCACTCGGTCGTCCAGTCGTTGACGCGCACGACCCTCGTCTTGCCCGTCCAGTCGCCCTCGTTGAGGAACTTGACGATGGTGTGCCGCGCCTCGGGCTTGGCGAGCGGGGCGCACGCGTCCTCGAGGTCGAGGAAGACCTGGTCAGCCGGGAGACCCTGCGCCTTTTCGAGGAAGCGCGGGTTCGAGCCCGGTACAGCCAGGCAGGAGCGCCGCGGGCGAAGGCGGTTGACGGTCGTCATGCGGGGACCTCCAGGGGGTCGAGCTTGTTCGCTTTCCGGATCTCGTCGACGATGCGGCCGATGATTCCGGTGATGTCGAAGTCCTTCGGGGTGAAGACGGCGGCCACTCCGGCGGCCCTGAGCTGCTCGGCGTCCCCATTGGGGATGATGCCACCGGCGATCACGGGTATATCTGTGGCACCGGCCACACGGAGCCGTTCCAGCACGTCGGGAACCAACTGGGCGTGCGACCCGGAGAGGATCGACAGGCCCACCGCGTGCACGTCCTCGGCGAGGGCCGCGTCCGTGATCTGTTCCGGCGTCAGCCTGATGCCCTGGTAGACCACCTCGAATCCGGCGTCACGCGCCCGGACGGCGATCTGCTCGGCGCCGTTGGAGTGCCCGTCCAGGCCCGGCTTGCCGACCAGGAAGCGCAGCTTGCCGACGCCCATGTCCTGGGCGGTCAGGTCGACCTTGCGGCGGACCTGGGACAGGGCCGAGCCCTCCTCGGCGGGGATCGCCACCGGCGCGGACGAGACACCGGTCGGCGCCCGGAACTCGCCGAACACCTCGCGCAGCGCCCCGGCCCACTCGCCGGTCGTCACACCGGCGCGGGCGCACTCCAGGGTGGCCTCCATGAGGTTGTCCGTGCCCTTGGCGGCCTCCTTCAGCTTCTCCAGCGCCTTGCACGGACGCGGGTGGTTGAAGGGCGGCTGGTAACGGGTGTCGCGCCAGTGCTCCAGACCCGCGATGACACGGGCCTCGACCGCCGGGTCGACCGTCTGGATCGCGGTGTCCAGGTCGGCGGTCAGCGGGTTGGGCTCGGTCGTCTCGAAGATGTTGACGCCGATGATCTTCTCCTGGCCGGACTCGATACGAGCGCGGCGCTCGGCGTGCGAGGAGACGAGCTGCGACTTCAGGTAGCCGGACTCGACGGCGGCCATCGCGCCGCCCATCTCCTGGATCCGCTCGATCTCGGCGAGCGACTCCTCGACGAGCTTTTCGACCTTCGCCTCGATGACGTGCGAGCCCTCGAAGATGTCCTCGTACTCGAGCAGGTCGCTCTCATGGGCGAGGACCTGCTGGATGCGCAGCGACCACTGCTGGTCCCAGGGCCGGGGCAGACCCAGCGCCTCGTTCCAGGCCGGCAGCTGCACGGCACGCGCGCGTGCGTCCTTCGACAGCGTCACCGCCAGCATCTCGAGGACGATCCGCTGGACGTTGTTCTCCGGCTGCGCCTCGGTCAGACCGAGGGAGTTGACCTGGACGCCGTACCGGAAGCGGCGCTGCTTGGGGTTCTCGATGCCGTACCGCTCGAGCGTGACCTTCTCCCAGATCCGCCCGAACGCCCGCATCTTGCACATCTCCTCGATGAAGCGGACGCCCGCGTTCACGAAGAAGGAGATACGGGCCACGACGTCCCCGAACTTCTCGGCGGGGACCTGCCCTGAATCGCGTACGGCATCGAGAACCGCTATCGCGGTGGACATCGCGTACGCGATCTCCTGGACCGGCGTGGCGCCCGCCTCCTGCAGGTGATAGCTGCAGATGTTGATCGGGTTCCACTTCGGGATGTGGGAGACCGTGTACGCGATCATGTCCGTCGTCAGCCGGAGTGAGGGCCCCGGCGGGAAGACATGGGTCCCCCGCGACAGGTACTCCTTGACGATGTCGTTCTGGGTCGTGCCCTGGAGCTTGGTGATGTCCGCGCCCTGCTCCTCGGCGACGACCTGATAGAGCGCCAGCAGCCACATGGCGGTGGCGTTGATCGTCATCGAGGTGTTCATCTGCTCCAGGGGGATGTCCTGGAACAGCCGGCGCATGTCACCGAGATGCGCGATCGGCACGCCGACCCGGCCGACCTCGCCGCGGGCGAGGATGTGGTCGGAGTCGTAGCCGGTCTGGGTCGGCAGGTCGAACGCGACCGACAGACCTGTCTGCCCCTTGGCGAGGTTGCGCCGGTACAGCTCGTTGGACGCCTCGGCCGTGGAGTGACCGGCATAGGTCCGCATGAGCCACGGCCGGTCCTTCTCCCGCTTGCCTTCGGCGGGCTGACGCTCAGTCATCTATGACCTCGGGTGTCTCAGATGTTGCGGAAGCGGTTGATGGCGTCGATGTGCTTTGCGCGCAGCTCCTCGTCGCGCACGCCGAGACCTTCCTCGGGGGCGAGGCACAGGACGCCGACCTTGCCCTGGTGGAGGTTGCGGTGCACGTCGAACGCGGCCTGGCCGGTCTCCTCGAGGGAGTAGACCTTCGACAGGGTGGGGTGGATCCTGCCCTTCGCGATGAGCCGGTTGGCCTCCCAGGCCTCGCGGTAGTTGGCGAAGTGCGAGCCGATGATCCGCTTCAGTGACATCCACAGGTAGCGGTTGTCGTACTCGTGCATGTAGCCCGAGGTGGAGGCGCAGGTGGTGATGGTGCCGCCCTTGCGGGTGACGAAGACGGAGGCGCCGAAGGTCTCGCGGCCGGGGTGCTCGAAGACGATGTCGATGTCCTCGCCGCCGGTGAGTTCGCGGATGCGCTTGCCGAAGCGCTTCCACTCCTTGGGGTCCTGGGTGTTCTCGTCCTTCCAGAACTTGTAGCCCTCGGCGTTGCGGTCGATGATCGCCTCGGCGCCCATCGAGCGGCAGATGTCGGCCTTCTGGTCGCTGGAGACGACACAGATCGGGTTGGCGCCGCCGGCCAGCGCGAACTGGGTGGCGTAGGAGCCGAGGCCGCCGCTGGCGCCCCAGATCAGGACGTTGTCGCCCTGCTTCATGGCGGCGCCGTTGCGGGAGACCAGCTGCCGGTAGGCGGTGGAGTTGACCAGGCCGGGGGCGGCGGCCTCCTCCCAGGACAGGTGGCCCGGCTTGGGCATCAGCTGGTTGGACTTGACCAGGGCGATCTCGGCGAGGCCGCCGAAGTTGGTCTCGAAGCCCCAGATCCGCTGCTCGGGGTCGAGCATCGTGTCGTTGTGGCCGTCGGAGGACTCCAGCTCGACCGACAGGCAGTGCGCGACGACCTCGTCACCGGGCGTCCAGGCGTTGACGCCGGGGCCGGTGCGCAGGACGACGCCCGCGAGGTCGGAGCCGATGATGTGGTACGGCAGGTCGTGCCGCTTGGCCAGCTCGCTGGTGCGCCCGTAGCGCTCCAGGAACCCGAAGGTGGACAGCGGCTCGAAGATCGACGTCCACACGGAGTTGTAGTTGACCGAGGAGGCCATGACGGCCACCAGGGCCTCGCCCGGGCCGAGCTCGGGCAGCGGCACCTCGTCCAGGTGGATCGACTTGCGCGGGTCCTTCTCGCGGGTCGTCATGCCCGCGAACATCTCCGTCTCGTCCTTGTGCACGGTGATCGCGCGGTACGACTCGGGGAGCGGCAGAGCGGCGAAGTCGCCCGGCGTCGAGTCCGGCGACTGGATCGCGTCCAGAATGGCCTGAGTGGTCACGGTGTTGCCTCCGGCGATGCGCACCCTGAGGGAGGGGTGCTGAGGGTTACGTCGGTGCTGCTGAGGGATTTTTGGTGGTTGCCGTCGGTTCGGCGGTTCTTGCTGTTCGGCAGCGCTTTGTGGCGCGGGAGGTTGCCTGTGACGCAGGCGCCCGGGCGCGCAGGTCCCGGGAGGGCCTTGCGGGGACAGCCGACGTACGAAAGGTCTCTGCACGCCGGCCGCCCGGACACTTTCAACGTATGGCACCGCGTGTCACCTGGCAAGGCACGGAGTGCCAGAACTTGCTCTCAGATGAAATCTTTACGTAACAAATGAGCGATGATCGATCAAAGCTACCCGTGAGTAGGTATCAATCGGCACAAAAAAGCCGCCCCCGGTCAGGGGGCGGCAGGTGTCGGATGCCAGGACTATCGGCAACGCCCTCGAGGGGCGCGGGGAACTGCGCGACCCGCCACGACGGCGCCGCAGACGAACGACGGCCTCACGGCGCCCCCGGCGGAGCGCCTACGCCCGCTCCTTCAGCGCCTGCTCGATCGTCCGCATCACCTCGTCCAGCGGAGCGTCCGTCCTGGCCACCGTCACCAGCACCTCGCCCTGCGCGGCCACCGAGGCCGGCGCCGTACGCGGCCCCGTCTCCCGGCCCGCCCCGATGCCCGACCCGAAGGTCCTGCGGACGATCGCGAAGGCGTGGTCGAGCTGCGCCTCCACATCGCCCTGGCCGCCGGCCCGCAGCCAGCGCCGCAGGACGTGGTTGTGCGCGGTGACCACGGCCGACGCGGCGACCTCCGCCAGCAGCGGGTCGTCGTTGGCGTCGTCGTCGTGGGCGTGCTCGTCGAAGTGGCCGAGGAGATAGCGGGTGAAGAGGCGCTCGTAGCGGGCCACCGACGCGATCTCCGCCTCACGCAGGGTGGGCACCTCGCGCGTGAGCTTGTAGCGGGCGACCGAGATCTCCGGCCGGGCCGCGTACATCCGCATCACTTCCTTGATGCCACGGCACACCGTGTCGAGCGGGTGCTCATGGGCCGGGGCGGCGTTCAGTACCGCCTCGGCGCGGATCAGGGTGTCGTCGTGGTCCGGGAAGATCGCCTCTTCCTTGGAACGGAAGTGGCGGAAGAACGTACGGCGGGCGACCCCGGCCGCGGCCGCGATCTCGTCGACGGTGGTCGCCTCGTACCCCTTGGTCGCGAACAGCTCCATCGCCGCGGCCGCCAGTTCACGGCGCATCTTGAGCCGTTGAGCGGCCGCGCGACTGCCTGCGGCACTCTCCGGCGCGTCGGGCGTGGTGGGTGTACGTGAGGACTTGGCGGGCTGGGACATGACCCGAACGTACTGCATGTGCGCAGCTTGATGCGCATGCACGGGGTTTCCCCCGCCCTTCGCGGGCGGGGGAGTGCCGGGTCCGGCGGGCGGCGGCGCCGGGCCGCGCCGGACGGCCGGGGGAGAGCTGCCGGGGTCCAGCAGCCCGCCCCACTCCTGACCGTCTCTGAACCAGTCGCCGGGACGTCCCTTAGCGCCGGGCATATTCGCGGAAGCCGCGGCCCGTCTTGCGGCCGAGGCAGCCCGCGGCCACCAGGTGCTCCAGGAGCGGCGCCGGAGCCAGGCCCGGGTCGCGGAACTCGCGGTGCAGGACCTTCTCGATCGCGAGGGAGACATCGAGTCCGACGACGTCCAGCAGCTCGAACGGACCCATCGGGTAGCCGCCGCCCAGCTTCATGGCCGCGTCGATGTCGTCGAGGGTGGCGTAGTGCTCCTGCACCATCTTGATCGCGTTGTTCAGGTACGGGAAGAGCAGCGCGTTCACGATGAATCCGGCCCGGTCACCGCAGTCCACGGCGTGCTTCTTGATCCGGCCGCAGACCTCGCGGACCGTCGCGTGGACGTCGTCGGCCGTCAGGACCGTACGGACGACCTCGACCAGCTTCATCGCCGGCGCCGGGTTGAAGAAGTGCATGCCGATCACGTCCTGTGGCCGCGAGGTGGCGCGGGCACAGGCGACGACGGGCAGCGAGGAGGTGGTGGTGGCCAGCACCGCGCCCGGCTTGCAGACCTTGTCCAGCGTCGCGAACAGCTGACGCTTGATCTCCAGATCCTCGGCGACGGCCTCGACGGCCAGATCGACGTCGGCGAACGCGTCGTAGCTGCCCGCCGCGGCGATCCGGTCCAGGGTCTGCGCGGCGGCCTCGGCGGTCATCCGCCCCTTGTCCACGGAACGGGCCAGGGACTTGCCGATCCGGGCCTTCGCGGCCTGCGCCTTCTCCGCGCTGCGGGCGGCCAGCACGACCTCGTACCCGGCCTTGGCGAACACCTCCGCGATCCCGGACGCCATGGTGCCCGAGCCCGCGACGCCGACCGAGCGGACCTCACGGCCCGGCGTCAGGGCGGCGCCCTCCAGCGGCGTCAGCGCGTCCCGCACGACCGTGGCGCTGCCGGGGGTCTCGTAGGTGTAGAAGCCGCGGCCCGACTTACGGCCCGTCAGGCCCGCCTCGCTGAGCTGCTTGAGGATCGGCGCGGGGGCGTGCAGCCGGTCGCGGGACTCGGCGTACATGGCGTCCAGGACCGTGCGGGCGGTGTCGACGCCGATCAGGTCGAGCAGCGCCAGCGGACCCATCGGAAGACCGCAGCCCAGCCGCATCGCGGCGTCGATGTCCTCGCGGGAGGCGTACTTCGCCTCGTACATCGCGGCCGCCTGGTTGAGGTAGCCGAACAGCAGACCGTCGGCGACGAAACCGGGCCGGTCGCCGACCGCGACGGGCTCCTTGCCGAGGTCCAGGGCGAGGTTGGTGACCGCGGAGACGGCCGTCGGCGAGGTCAGCACCGAGGAGACGACCTCGACCAGCCGCATCGCCGGCGCCGGGTTGAAGAAGTGCAGCCCGAGCACCCGCTCGGGACGGGTGGAGTCGGCGGCGAGCCGGGTGACCGACAGGGCGTTGGTGCCGGTCGCCAGGATCGTCTCGGGGCGCACGATCGCGTCCAGCTCGCGGAAGATCTGCTGCTTGATCTCGTACGACTCCGGAGCCACCTCGATGACCAGGTCCGCGTCGGCCGCGGCCCGCAGGTCGGTGTAGGTGCGGACGCGGGCGAGAGCGTCCGTACGGTCGTCCTCGGTCAGCCGGCCGCGCTCCACGGCGCGGGCGGTCGAGGACTCCAGCGCGGCGACGGCCTTGGCGGTCGCGGCCTCGCTGATGTCGATGCCGATGACCTCGCGACCGGCCTTGGCCAGGACCTCGGCGATGCCGGTGCCCATGGTGCCGAGGCCGACGACGGCGACGGTCTTGAGCGGGGACGGAGGGGTGGACAGGGGAGTGGCCATCGCGGGACTCCAGGAATGAGGGTGACGACTGGGAACGCGCCCGGCTGCGCAGAGCAAGCGCAGCGGGTGCGGAAAGGAGACTGAGTGCGGGTGTTGCCGGGCTGCTGGCGCACACGCCCGGTGCCGTCGCCGAGAGCGCGCACACGCTTCGGGGAACAGCGGATCCGACCGGCCCTGTCCCGGAGCCGAGTCGTACTGAGGTACAGAAGTACCGAACCGACCTGCACTCGCAGAGGCTGCGTCACCAGGCCCCTGCAAGCAGATGTGCGAGTGGGTAACTCGCTCGTATGAGCTTAACCGGTGGGTAACGAGCGCGCCAGCCCCCGTCTTTGTGATGTAGGTCCCGCGCGGCGGGCCGCTTGCATACGCTCGGCATCATGGACGAAGAGTTGCGATCACTCACGGAGCGCTTACGGCAGGAGTCGGGAGCGTCGGCCGGGTACGACCGCCTCGTGGCGACCGAGGACCTCGACGAACTGGCGGAGGTGCTCACCGCACCGGGGCAGCCGTTGTGGGCCAGGGAGTTGGCCGCGTTCCGACTGGGCCTGGCCCGGGACCGGCGGGCCTTCGAGTCGCTCGTCCTGCTGCTCAACCATCGTGATCCGGAGCGCTGTGTCTCCGCCGCCCATGCCCTCGCCCGCCTCGGCGACCCGCGCACGGCCCGCGCTGCGGCCGCCCTCGCCACCAATGAACTCCGCGTCGCCTACGCCCTGCACCCCGTCCGCCTCCTGGTCGAGCTCCGCGCCCCCGAGGCCGTCCCCGCCCTGATCACCACCCTTGAGCGACGCCTGCGCCCGCACGACCCCTACCGCCGGGTGGCCCTCGCCTGTGTGGACGGGCTCGGTGCGCTGGGCGACGCGCGGGCCAGACAGGTCCTGAACGAGGCCCTGGCCCACCCCGCTCTCGCGGAGGCGGCGGTCCGGGCGCTGGCGCTGATCCCTCATCAACGCTGACGCGTCAACTCCCGCGCATACCGCACCTCCGGCACCTCGACGCCCTCCACCTCGAAGGGCTCCTCGGCGCCGTCCGCCCCGAAGCCCGCCCGCTCGTAGAAGCGACGGGCGCGGGCGTTGTCCTTGAGGACCCACAGCAGCATCCGGGCGTGCCCGGCGGCCGTGCAGCGGCGCACCGACTCCTGGAGCAGGGCGTGGCCGATGCCGGCGCCGTAGCGCCCGGGGTCGACGTAGAGGGCGTACAACTCGACGTCCTCGGTGCGTACTTCACCGTCGCGGTACGGACCGTGGCAGGCCCAGCCGACGATCTCCCCGGCCCGCTCGGCGACCAGGTCCACCACGCTTCCGTCGCCCTGCGAGAAATAGCCGCGCCGGCGCTCGGCCTCCTGCGCCACGTCCAGGGCGTCCAGGTAGGACCGCGGTATCAGACCCCGGTAGGCGCTCCGCCAGCCGCCGATGCGGATCTCGGCGACCCGGTCGCAGTCGGCCGGGGTCATGCGGCGGATCCGTATGCGGTCGTCGTCCATGCGGGAACTCTAGGCGTGATGCCGGAAACCGAGCAGCGCGTGCAGTTCCGCGCCGCGCGGCGCCGTCGTCTTGGCGCTCAGCGGCTTCGGGTCGGGTCGCGCGCCGCACACCGCGTCGACCGTGCCCGTGCCGCGCGGCACGGTGCCGTCGGCCAGGTAGGACGCGAGGTGCTCGTCCAGGCAGGTGTTCCCGCCCAGCGTGATGGCGTGGTTGCCACCGCCCTGCTCGACGACCAGGCTGGAGCGGGCCAGCCGCTGGTGGACCGTGACGGCGCCCTGGTACGGCGTGGCGGCGTCGTCGGTCGACTGGAACAGCAGTACCGGCGGCAGCTTCGTGTTGGTGATGTCCACCGAGCGCAGCGGGTTCGTCGGCCAGAACGCGCACGGCGCGTTGTACCAGGCGTTGTTCCAGGTCATGAACGGGGCCTTGGCGTGCACGGCCCGGTTGTCCGTCTGCCACCGCCGCCAGTCGCGCGGCCAGGAGGCATCCCGGCACTGCACCGCCGTATAGACGGCGTAGCCGTTGTCGTCGGCGGCGTTGGCGGCGCCGAATTTCTCGTACGCGCCGATCAGCGCAGCCGTGTCCTTGTTGTTCACGTACGCCGCGAACGCCTCGGCGAGGTAGGGCCAGTAGCCGTTGTAGTAGCCGCCGGGGAGGAAGGTGTCCTCCAGCTCGGCGGCGCCCACCTTGCCGTCGGCCGGCTTCTTGGCCAGGGCCGCCCGCATCGCGTACCACTCGGCCTCGATCCGGGCCGGGTCGGTGCCGAGCCGGTAGGTCGTGTCGTACTTGGCGACCCAGGCCATGAAGGCGCGGTGCCGGTCGTCGAAGGCGACGTCCTGCGCGAGGTTGTCGTCGTACCAGACGCCGGTCGGGTCGACGACCGAGTCCAGGACCGCCCGGCGCAGCCGCTGGGGATAGAGCTTGGCGTAGACGGCGCCGAGGTAGGTGCCGTACGAGTAGCCGAAGTAGTTGATCCGCTTCGCGCCCAGGGCCGCACGGATCCGGTCCATGTCGCGCACCGCGCTGACGGTGTCGATGTACGGCAGCACGCTCGCGTATTTCTTGGCGCACGCCTGCGCGAAGGACCGGGCGCGCGAAAGGTTGGACTGCTCGATGTCCGAGGTGCTGGGCACGGAGTCGGGGCGCACCGGGGCGAAGTGGCGCGGTCTGCAGTCGAGGGCGGGCCTGCTCCGGCCGACCCCGCGCGGGTCGAAGCCGATGACGTCGTACTGGGCGGCCACGGCCTTGGGCAGCGTCGAGGCGACGTAACCGGCGAGCGTGAGCCCGCTCCCGCCCGGGCCGCCGGGGTTGACCAGCAGCGGGCCCTGGTACTTCTTGGCGGTGTGCGGGACGCGGGACAGCGCGAGGGTGATCTGCCGCCCGTCCGGTTTCGTGTGATCGAGCGGCACCTCGAGGGAGGTGCACTGGAGCGTCGGGTACTTCTCGGTGCCGCACTTCTCCCAGCCGAGGGGCGCGGCGTGCGCCTGGGCGGGGACGGCCGTCACGGTCCCGGCCACCAGGACGGCGGCGCCGCACAGTACGGCTGCGCGTTTTCCCATGGGGTCCTCCCCAGGACGGAGGGTCGCGGACCATGAGCGTCATGGTCCTGGCCGCATCGTCCCGGCGTGGGCGCCCGGAAGAACTCCTTATGATCATACTTGACCCGATTGGGTCGTGAGATGCCCCCTAATGCTCTCAAATGAGGGAGAGTTGGGTCGGTTCGGACGTCGCGCGTCCGGTCGTCGCGGACTGGGGCGGCTCGGGTTCGCGGATCCGCCGGGGCATCCCCGCCCGTGCGGGGCCGATGCCGTACTCCTGCGCCAGGTCGTGGACCTGACGGGTGATCCGGCGCTGGTACCACTTCGGCGCGTAGGCGCCGTCCGCGTACAGCCGTTCGTAGCGACGCACCAGATGCGGATGTTCACGGCCCAGCCACGCCATGAACCACTCCCGGGCCCCGGGTCGCAGATGCAGCACCAGCGGGGTGACCGAGGTGGCCCCGGACGCGGCGATCGCCCGCACGGTGGCCCGCAGTTGGGCCGGGCTGTCGCTCAGGAACGGGATCACCGGCGCCATCAGCACCCCGCACCCGAGACCGTGCTCGGTGAGGGTCCGTACGACGTCCAGGCGCCGTTCCGGGGCGGGTGTACCCGGCTCCACCGTGCGCCACAGTTCGGGGTCGACGAAGCCGACCGAGACCGAGATCCCGACGTCCGTCACCTCGCTCGACTGCTTCAGCAGATCGAGGTCGCGCAGGATCAGCGTGCCCTTGGTGAGGATCGAGTAGGGGTTGGCGTGGTCGCGCAGGGCGGCGAGGATCCCCGGCATCAGGCGGTAACGCCCCTCCGCGCGCTGATAGCAGTCGACGTTCGTGCCCATCGCTATGTGGTCGCCCTGCCAGCGGCGCGAGGACAGCTGGCGGCGCAGCACGTCCGGCGCGTTCACCTTGACCACGATCTGGGAGTCGAAGCCGAGTCCCGTGTCGAGGTCCAGATAGCTGTGCGTCTTGCGCGCGAAGCAGTACACGCACGCGTGCGTGCAGCCGCGATAGGGGTTGACCGTCCATTCGAAGGGCATGCGCGAGGCGCCCGGCACCCGGTTGAGGATCGAGCGGGCCCGGATCTCGTGGAACGTGATCCCGGCGAACTCGGGCGTGTCGAAGGTACGGGTGACCACCGCGTCCGCGCCGAACAGCGCGGAGTCGGCACGGCTGTGGTCGGACTCCACTGTGAGGTTCTCCCAGCGCATGAGGCCTCCTCGGTAGCGCTGGCTCCAGAATAGAACACATGTTCCCTTGATCGTGCGACCTCTTCCCACGCTTCGTTTTCGATCACTGTGCGACCGCTTCGGGGAAGAGTTCGGGACCCCGATTTGGGCGGTCCGGGAGCGGGGTGGTTGGCTTGCTCCAACCCCCGAGAATTCTGGTCCTGGAGGAAGTCAATGGCGCAGGTCGAGGCCACTACGGAGCGGGTCGTCGCGGCGGACGCGGAGAAGGTGTTCGACGCCCTCGCCGACTACAGCGGCACCCGGCAGAAGCTGCTGCCCGGGCACTTCAGCGAGTACGAGGTGCGCGAGGGCGGCGACGGTGAGGGCACGCTCGTCCACTGGAAGCTCCAGGCCACCAGCAAGCGGGTGCGCGACTGCCTCCTGGAGGTCAGCGAGCCCACCGACGGCGAGCTCGTCGAGAAGGACCGCAACTCCTCCATGGTCACCACCTGGCGGGTCACCCCGGCCGGTGAGGGCAAGTCCCGGGTCGTCGTCACCACCACCTGGCAGGGCGCCGGCGGTATCGGCGGCTTCTTCGAGAAGACCTTCGCGCCCAAGGGCCTCGGCCGGATCTACGACGAGCTGCTCGCCAAGCTCGCCACCGAGGTGGAGAAGTAAGTCCCAGGTGCTCGGGGGTCGTTGACCTCCCTCACCGGATCGGGTGGATCTCCATGGGTCGCCCCGGTCTGCCGTAACTCGTCGTGCTTGCTCGTAGTTGTCGCCTTATGCGGCCAATGCGTGGCAGGCGCGACGAGGGGAGCGGTTCGTGGGCGTGACGACTCTGGTGTCCGAGGAACGGCCGGCAGCACCCCCGGCCGTTCCCGCCCACGCCGTCGAACTCAGCCCGCGCCGTGTGCGGTTGGTCTTCTTCGGACTGATGCTCGCGCTGCTGCTCGCCGCGCTGGAGCAGATGATCGTCGCCACCGCGCTGCCGAAGATCGTCGGTGAGCTGCACGGCCTCGACCGGATGTCCTGGGCGATCACCGCCTACCTGCTCACCGCCACCATCGGCCTGCCCGTCTACGGCAAGCTCGGCGACCTCCTCGGCCGCAAGGGCGTCTTCCAGTTCGCGATCGTCGTCTTCGTCGTGGGCTCCGCGCTCGCCGGCCGGGCCGAGACCATGGACCAGCTGATCGCGTACCGCGCGGTCCAGGGCGTCGGCGCGGGCGGACTGATGATCGGCGTCCAGGCGATCATCGCGGACATCGTGCCGCCCCGCGAACGCGGCCGCTTCATGGGCCTGATCGGCGCCGCGTTCGGCCTCGCCTCGGTCGCCGGACCCCTGCTGGGCGGCTACTTCACCGACCACCTCTCCTGGCGCTGGTGCTTCTACATCAACGTCCCCTTCGGACTGGTCACCCTCGCCGTCGTCGCCGTCGTGCTGAAGCTTCCGAAGCCCGCGGCCAGGGCCCGGCTCGACATCCTCGGCTCCCTGCTCCTCGCCGCCGCCTCCACCTGTCTGGTCCTGCTGACCAGTTGGGGCGGCACCGAGTACGCCTGGGACTCCCGCGTCATCCTCGGCCTCGGCGCGGGCGCAGCCGTCGCCACCGTCCTGTTCCTCGTGGTCGAGCACTTCGCCGCCGAACCCCTCATCCCACTGCGGCTGTTCAGGGACTCCGTCTTCAACGTCACCGGTCTGGTGGGCCTCGTGATCGGCGTCGCCCTGTTCGGTGCCGCCAGCTATCTGCCGACCTTCCTGCAAATGGTCGACGGCGCCACCGCCACCGAGTCGGGCCTGCTGATGCTGCCGATGATGGGCGGCATCGTCGGCGCCTCGATCGTCTGCGGCCAGCTCATCAGCCACACCGGGCGCTACCGGATCTACCCCGTGCTCGGCAGCGCCCTGTCGGTCCTCGGCATGTGGCTGCTGTCCCGCCTGGAGATCGACACGCCCCGGCTGCACTACAGCATCTGGATGGCCCTGCTCGGCGCCGGCATCGGCATGGTGATGCCCGTGCTGATCCTCGCCGTGCAGAACTCCGTGCGCCCCGCCGACCTCGGCACCGCCACCAGCGCCAACAACTACTTCCGGCAGATCGGCGGCAGCGTCGGCGCGGCGATCTTCGGCACCCTGTTCGCCGCCCGGCTCACCGACGCCCTGGCCGAACGGCTTCCCGCGCACGTCGGCGCACGCCTGCCCGAGCCCGAGTCCATCACCCCGCAACTCGTCCACTCGCTGCCCCCGGCGCTGCGCGACGCCTACATCCAGGCCTACGCCGACGCCATGCCGAGGATCTTCCTCTACCTCGTGCCGGTGCTCGTGCTCGGTCTGCTCATCGCCTGCTTCCTCAAGGAGATCCCCCTCGTGAACAGCGCAGCGTCGCAGGACGCCCCCGCCCCCGAGACGGCATCCACCCCGGCGAACTCGAAGATCCCTCAGGCCCGTTCCGCCCACACCCCCTCGCTCCCCGTCCACGGCACCGTGCAGCACCCCGACGGAACCTTCGTACCGCGCGCGGCGCTCACGCTCATCGACGTCGGCGGGCAGCAGGTCGGTCGCGGTGCCAGCGGTGCGGACGGGCGGTACACGCTGGCGACGCCGGGCGCGGGGGCGTACGTCATGATCGCCGCGGCGGGCGGCCACCAGCCGCAGGCCGTCACCGTGACCGTCGGCGAACGCCCCGTCGAACTGGACATCGTCCTCGGCGGCGCCGGACGGCTCGCCGGTACCGTGCTCACCCCGGACGGCAGCCCCGTGGACGCCACCGTCACGCTCACCAACGTCCAGGGCGAGGTCGTCGCCACCACCCGCAGCGGACGCGAGGGCGGCTACGTCATCACCGAGCTGGTCGCCGGCGAGTACACCCTCGCCGCCAGCGCGCCCGCCTTCCGGCCTGCCGCCGTCCCCGTCACCGTGAAAGCGTCCCGTGAGACCCGCCAGGACATCGAACTCGCCGGCGGCGCCCTGCTGCGCGGCACCGTGCGGGCGGGCGGCGGACGGCCCGTCGAGGACGCGCGCGTGACACTCCTCGACGCGGTCGGCAACGTCATGGACACGCTCACCACGGGCCCCGACGGCACCTTCCGTTTCGTCGATCTGTCCTCCGGTGAGTACACGGTCGTCGCCGCCGGTTACCCGCCGGTCGCCACCGTGCTCCAGGTCGCCGGAGGAGGCCGAACGGAACGTGATCTTCAGCTCGGGCACGAGGACTGAACCGGAACACCCGCACCCGGCCTGTCCTGCACCGATGCGGCAGGGGCGGAGACCGCGCCACGTCTCGCCCGGCGATGTTCCCGACACATCAATTCCCGTATTGCGGCACATCATCGGAGCCGGGAGCCGTACGGTGGTGAGGGCGCGCAGATCTTGCGGAGCCTTGGGGAGAGAGGGCCTGGGCCATGGACCGTGGCACCGAGAGGGACGGCGCGGTGACGGAACACGCGGCGTCCGGACGCATCCCGCTGGCCGTGGTCGTGGTGGACCGCGAAGGTCTGGTCTCCCACTGGAGCTCCGGCGCACGCCGTCTGTTCGGCGCTTCCAAGGAAGAGGCGCTCGGCCGCCCGGCCGTCGATCTGCTGCCCGTCTCCGGCGCGCTGCCCGAGGACGACGACCCCTCGCCGTACGGCCCCTACGGGGCGTACGACGGACTCGGCCACGATCTCGAGACGTCTCTCGACGGACGGCTGTACTACCCCGCCGCGGGCCGCGCCCGGCTGACCGTGCCCGAGCGAAGCGAGATGGGGGCGCCCCCGCCCGAAGGGTGGGGGAGAGATCGGGTCGACGTGCTGTGGTGGGCCTACCCGCTGGTCGGCCCCGGGCCGGAGCGGCTGCTCGTGCTCGGCGCCGACGTGGGCCGCCTCCAGCAGGAAGCCCACGACGACGACCCCGGTTTCGAGCGCGTCGCACCCGCCTTCGCCCTGCACACCGACTTCCCCGGCGCCGAGGAACTCGCGAGCAAACTCCCCGAGATCCTGCCCAGCATGAGCGTCGAGGAGAGCGCCCGCATCGTCGGCCAGATCCTCGAACTCGGCTATCCGGTCCTGGAGTTCAGCCAGAACGACCGGGTGCCCGTCACCCCTGACTGGGGCGTGCCCCGGCGCGTGGAGCGCAGGGCCCGCCGTGAGCGTGCCGCCCGGGCAGCCGCCCATGGCTTACCCGTCCCACAGGAGTACGCTGACGAGGCCGAGGAC
The DNA here is from genome assembly GCF_042657965.1 of Streptomyces coerulescens. NCBI lineage: Bacteria > Bacillati > Actinomycetota > Actinomycetes > Kitasatosporales > Streptomycetaceae > Streptomyces > Streptomyces coerulescens. Next base: position 737,503 of record NZ_JBHSKM010000002.1, on the reverse strand, counting down.
CTCGAATACGCCGCCGTCCGTGAACGCCTGGAGTTCCTCAACGACGTCAGCGGCCGCATCGGCACCTCCCTCGACCTGTCGCGGACGATCATCGAGGTCAGCAGAGCCGTCGTGCCCCGCTTCACCGATGTCGCCGGCACCTATCTGCGTGAACAGGTAGTCGCCGGCGAGGGATTCCCCGACGGTGCGCCGGACGCCACCACGATGTGGCACCGGGTCGCCGTGGAGCACACCGACGAACCCGGCCGCTGGGACGACGTCGTACCGGTCGGCGAGGCCATGCCCTTTCCGGCGCACACCCCTTTCTTCCAGTGCATGACCAGCGGCGAGCCCGTGCTGGTGCCCCGGATCAGCGAGCAGATGGGCCACGCCATCGCCTCGCAGTTCGAGAAGCGGGACATCCGGCCGCTCATCACCGGCCGTTCCATGCTGGTCGTGCCGCTGAAGGCCCGCAATGTGGTGCTGGGCTTCATGATCCTGCTGCGGCACCCGGAGCGCGTCGAGTTCAACGACATGGACCGGGTCACCGGCGCCGAACTCGCCGCCCGCGCCGGCCTCGTGCTCGACAACGCGCGCATGTACACCTACCAGGAGAGCGTCGCCGAGACCCTCCAGGACAGCATGCTGCCGCACATCCCGCCGCGCATGGCGGGCTGCGACATCGCCACGCGCTATCTGCCGGGCACGCTGCTCGGCCGGGTCGGCGGCGACTGGTTCGACTCCGTCAAACTGCCCGGCGCCCGCACCGCCCTCGTCGTCGGCGACGTGATGGGCCACGGCCTCAACTCCGCCGCGATGATGGGCCAGCTGCGCACGGCCGTCCAGACCATGTCGGCCCTCGACCTGCCGCCCGCCCAGCTCCTGCGCAACCTCGACGACCTCGCCCAGCGCCTCGGCGACACCTACCTCGCGACCTGCCTGTACGCCGTCTACGACCCCATCGCGAGCGAACTGCACCTCGCCAACGCCGGTCACATACCGCCCGTCCTGGTCCGCGCCGGTGACGGGCGCAGCGAGCTGCTCGACCTGCCGACGGGAGCGCCGATCGGCGTCGGCGGGGTGCCTTTCGAGGCGGTCCGCGTACGCGTGCAGCCAGGCGACCGACTGGTGATGTGCACCGACGGCCTGGTCGAGGTGCGCGGCGAAGACATCGGTGTCGGACTGGCCACCCTGTGCGAGTCCGCCGCCCACCCGGCCGCGTCGATGGACGACGCCTGCGACACCATCATCCGCGCCCTCAACACCCGCGGCGGCCGCAAGGACGACGTGGCCCTGCTGATGGCCCGCCTGAACGGCATCGAACCGGAGGACGTCGCCGCCTGGCGCATCGGCCTCGACCCCGGCGAGATCGGCCGGGCCCGCGCGGTCGTCCGCGAGCAGCTGCACGTCTGGGGCCTCGCCCGCCTCGCGGACACCGCCGAGCTGCTGGTCAGCGAGCTCGTGACCAATGCCGTACGGCACTCCCACGGCCGTCCGGTCGAACTGCGTCTCGTCCGCGGCGACACACTGCTGTGCGAGGTGGACGACGACGATCACGATCTGCCGACCCTGCTCAGCGCCGGCCCCCTCGACGACGGCGGGCGTGGGCTGCGCGTGGTGAGCAGGCTCGCGCGGGAGTGGGGCACGAGCCGGACGGGCGCGGGCAAGACCGTCTGGTTCGAACTCACGCTCCCACGACGCTGACCGCCGGCCTTCGACGCCCCGAAGGACGTGCGACTCGTGCCCCGAAAGGCGTGCGACGGCGCACGAGTGTCGAATGCGGAGTGAAGGAATGCGCCATGCGCTTGTCGCCGCAACCCGGCCGCGATAGACCGTACTCGCCCGTCATCTGACGGCGGGTCGGCAGCGCTACCTGGGGAGTCGGTCATGAGCGTGACGAGTCGGTACCGGGAGGCCTGGGAGGGCTTCTGGCGAGAAGCCCCCGAGGAACAGGGGGCGGTGTTCTGGGACGCCGAGCCGGCCCTGACCGCCGGACGTCATCTGGCCCTGTTCGAGGCCCATCTGACCGATCCGGGACTGGCGATGGTGGACCTCGGCTGTGGCAACGGCACCCAGACCCGGTTCCTCGCCGACCGCTTCCCGCGCGTGGTCGGCGTCGACCTGTCCGCCGCGGCCCTGGAGCACGCACGGCACGCCGACCCCGCCGGGCAGGCGGCGTACCGGCTGTTCGACGCGGTGGAGAAGACCGAGGCGGAGACGCTGCACGCCGAACTCGGGGACGTCAACATCTATATGCGAGGCGTGCTGCACCAGGCCGAGCCCGACGACCGGCAGCAGCTGGTGAACGGCATCGCCACGCTGGTCGGCGAGCGCGGCCGCGCCTTTCTCGTCGAGCTGTCCCAGGAGGCCAAGCCCGTGCTCATGGGCCTGGCGCAGAGTCCGTCGGGGCCGCCGCCGAAGCTCGCGCCGATCTTCCGGCACGGCATCGCCCCGGGCGAGGTGGCCGACGACGCGGTGCCCGAGTTCCTGCGTGCGGCCGGACTGGGCATCCTCGCGAGCGGCGAACTGCCGCTGATCACCACGGAGTACGGGCCCGACGGCACGCGGATCGAGCTGCCGTCGACGTGGGTGGTGGCCGGCCGCACGTCCTGACGGACCCGGACGGCCATCGAGCACCGAGCGCTGTGCCGCGGCCTCACGGTTCGGTGGGCACGCACAGCACCGGGGTGCGCGCCGGATGCAGCAGCTTGTGGGGTGTGGAGCCCGGCAGGGCACCGCGCAGCGGGCTGTCACCCCAGCTGCCGACCACGATGACCCGCGCCGCATGGCGGGTCGCGGCGGCGATCAGGGCCTCCGCGGGCTTCTGGTCGATGACCTCCACGGTGGTGCGCACCCCGGCCTCGTCGGCCACCTGCACGGCGTGCGAGAGCGCGGTGCGCCCGGCCTCGTGGACGGCGTCGCGGTGGGCGGTGTACTCCTCGCCGAGGGTGCCGGGCGGCGCCGCGCCGTAGACCAGCACCAGCGGCTCGTCGAACGCGGCCGACACCTCCACGGCGACGTGCAGCGCGCGCACCGCGCCCGGGGACTCGTCGTATCCGAGAACGACCGTCATCTCAGGGCTCCTTGTGACCGGGCACGAGGTCGGGGTCGGCCACCTCCGGACGCTCGGACCAGAAGACGGGGGACACGAAACGCCACACGACCATGAGGACCACCCCTGCGAGGGTGATGCCGATGCCGATGACCAGGGGCGGGCCGAGACCGAACCAGGAGACGCCGCTGTAGGAGTTCGCGGGGTCGGCCATGTCGCCGATCGACTCGACCAGCAGCCAGCCCAGCAGCCCGGCGCCGACCACCGGGCCGAGGCCGATGAGCAGGAAGTTGTGCAGGCTCTCGGTGAGATGGCGGCGGTAGTAGACCGCGCAGGCCAAGCCCGTGAGCGCGTAGTAGAACGCGATCAGCAGCGACAGCGCGGTGAGCGAGTCGAACAGGGCGTTCTCGCTGATCTGGCGCACCACCAGGTACCAGGCGATGGCGATGGCGGCCACCCACCACGTGGACACGTCGGGGGTGCGGAACCGGCTGTGGATGTGCCCGAAGTGCGCGGGCAGCGCGTGTCTGCGGGCCATGGACAGCGCGGTGCGCGAGGCGGGGATGATCGTCGTCTGCGTGGACGCGATCCCGGAGGTCGAGACCGCCAGCAGCACGACCCAGTCCCACGCCCCCATCGCCTCGTCGGCGAGGAGCGCGAAGATGAACTCCTCCTCCTCGGCGTTCTCGGCCAGGAACGCCGGTCCGGCGTAGGCCACCACCGCGTAGGCGACCGACACATAGGTCACCAGCAGGATGACCGTCGACCACACGGCCGCCTTGCCGGGAGCGGTGGCGGAGTTCTCGACCTCCTCGGTGAGGTTCACCGCCGACTCCCAGCCCCAGTAGATGAACACCCCCAGCAGCAGACCCGCCGTCAGCGGGGCGCCGCCGGCTCCGAAGGGATCCAGCCAGCTGAACGCCGGATCGACGGAGTCGAGCGAACTGGTGTCGGCGTAGACCCGGTAGATCGCCACCACGGCGAACGCGAGCAGACAGGCGACCTGCGCGAGGATGAGCACGTTCTGCACCCTGGCCGACACCTCCGTGCCGATCACACACACGGCTGTCATGACGAGGATGACCAGCACTGTGAGCGTCTGGCGCACCCACTCGTTCTCGACCCAGCTGTCGAGGCCGAACGCGAGCAGCGCGAACGTCACCGCGACGTCCGCCAGCGAGCCGACCACCAGGACCCCGGTCATCGTGATGGCCCAGCCGCCGATCCAGCCCGCCCACGGGCCCATCGCCCGGGTGACCCACGAGAAGGTCGTCCCGCAGTCCTGGTCCACCCGGTTGAGGTAGTAGAACGCCGACGCGATCAGCAGCATCGGGACGAACGAGGCCAGCATGACGCCGGGGGCGTAGACACCCACGAGGGCCACGACCGGGCCGATGACCGCGGCCAGCGAGTACGCGGGTGAGGTGGCGTTGAGCCCGATGACGAGGGCGTCGACGAACCCGATCGCATTGGCCTTCAGCCCTTCGGGCGGGCGGGTGTCCTCCGTGGCGTCGGCCATGCTGCCTCACTTCGGTCGTGCGTGACCTCATGAAACAGGCAACCGTGGGGTCCGCCGGGCGTTTGGTGTCCGGTCGCGGGATGTATCACCCGTGTGCCCAACGCGGGGAACCTCAGCCGTCGGCGGGAATCGTCGGGGTGGCGGGCACCGCCAGGGCCGCCAGCTCGTCCGCGTCGCGCGGACCCGGTGCCGAGTCCTCCAGCAGACCGTGCGCGCGCAGCAGTCGGGCCGCCGCGATGCCCCAGGGCAGCCGCAGCCCGGCCGCCCGCAGGAGATCCGTGCGGGCCAGCATCGTGTCCGCGGGCCCGGTGCGGACGCCGGACGGGGTCAGCAGCGCCGCGTCGTCGGCCCAGCGCAGCGCGAGGTCCACGTCGTGGGTGGCCATGACGACGGTGGTGCCGCCCGCGCGCAGCCCGCCGAGGGTGGTGAGCAGCCGCTCCTGCCCATCCGGGTCGAGCCCTGCGGTCGGCTCGTCCAGGATCAGCACACGCGGCCGCATCGCGACGGCCCCCGCGATGGCCGTGCGCTTGCGCTGCCCGTACGACAGCAGATGCGTGGGCCGGTCGGCCAGCCGGGTGATGTCGAGGGCGGCCAGCGCCTCGTCGACCCGTGCCCGCACCTCGGCGTCGGGCAGGCCGAGGTTGAGGGGGCCGAAGGAGACGTCCTGGGCGACCGAGGCGGCGAACAGCTGGTCGTCGGGGTCCTGGACCACGAGCTGCACGGTCGTGCGCAGCCGGGTCAGCCCTTTGCGGTCGTACGTGACCGGCGTCCCCTCGACCGTCAACCGGCCCTCGTGCGGCCTGAGTCCACCGCTCAGCAGCCGCATCAGCGTGGTCTTGCCGCTGCCGTTGCGGCCCAGCAGCGCCAGCGCCCGCCCCTCACGGACGTCGAAGTCGAGGCCGCTGAGCACGACGGGGCCGTCCTCGTAGGCGTAGGCGGCGCCCCGCAGGGCGACGAGGGCGCTGGGCTCGCTCATGGCAGGGCCTTCTCCGGTGCGGGGGTGGGAGTGGTAGGCGTCGGAGGCGGTGGGCTCGCTCATGGCAGGGCCCTTTCCAGTACGAGGGTGAGGGCGGCCAGCGCTGCGAGCAGGGCGCAACTCGCGGTCGTGAAACGGACGGAGACCTTCGCCTCGGGCACCAGGACGCGCAGGGTGCCGTCGTAGCCGCGCCCGGCGAGCCCGGCCTGGAGCCGGGTGGCCCGGTCGAAGGACCGCACGAACGCGGTCGCGCCGAGCCCGGCCAGCGAACGCCAGGTCGCGGCGCGGGTGGTGTGCCCGAGCCGGGCGGCCTGCGCGTCCCGCACCCGGCGCACCGAGTCGAGCAGCAGGAAGCTCATGCGGTACGTCACCAGCGCGACGTCCACGACGGGCGCGGGCACCCCGGCCTTCACCAGCCGGGGCAGCAGGTCCGACATCGGCGTGGTGAACGCGAACAGCAGCACCCCGAGCGAGGCCGCCGAGGTGCGCAGCAGCAGTTCACCGGCGCGCAGCGGCCCGTCGGCGGCGAGGGACACGAAGCCCTGCCCGCCGCCGACCTGGACCAGCAGCGTGGCCGCGCCCGTCACACAGAAGCCGAGCGGCACGCGATACGCCCGCCACAGCCGCCGTCCGGGCACACCCGCCGGGCCCAGCAGCACGGTGACGGCGGTGACCAGGACCAACGCGGCCCCCGGCCAGGGCGGCAGGGAGATCGCGAGCACGGTGAGACCGAGCCCGAGCACGGCCTTGTCCACGGGATGACGGCGGCGCCAGCGACTGCTGTGCGCCGCCGCGTCGATCGGCAGCACCCGTCAGACCTTGTCCGCCTTCGGCTCCCCGCCGGCCCGCTCCCGTTCCAGCGCCCGCTGCTCGCCCTGCCTGCGGCCCCGGTGCAGCCCGAAGTAGTAGGCGAGGACACCGGCGCCGAGCGCGGCCTGGAGGGAGAACAGCGCCGACTCGATCTCACCGGACGGCGGCTCGTACAGCGGTGAGAACCACGGCTCGTAGTCCGGCTCGATCTCGGTGATCGCGGTCTCCGCCTCGCCGTCGGCACCCGTGAACGGCTCCTCCTTGTGGTCGCCGAGGCCCAGGGCCAGCGGCAGCACGGCGAGCGCGGCCACCACGAGCAGCAGCAGGACGTTGATCTTCGTGTTCCTGCTCATCGGGCCACCGCCTCGGTCTCGCTCGCGGACTGCTTCGTGGTGAGGAGCACGCCCAGCCGGGTCAGTTCGCCCTTGCTGGACTGCACCAGCAGCCGCATCACGAGCACCGTCAGCAGGCCCTCGCTCACCGCCAGCGGGATCTGGGTGACGGCGAAGATGGAGCCGAACTTGCCGAGCGCGCCCAGGAATCCGCTGCCCGGGTCGGGGAACGCGAGCGCCAGCTGCACGCTGGTCACGCAGTAGGTGGACAGGTCGGCGACGAACGCGCCGAAGAAGACGGCGACCATCAGCGGCACGTCATAGCGCCGCAGCAGTCTGTAGATCGCGTAGCCCGCCCAGGGCCCGACGATCGCCATCGAGAAGACGTTGGCGCCGAGCGTGGTCAGACCGCCGTGCGCGAGCAGCAGCGCCTGGAAGAGCAGGGTGATGGTGCCCAGGACCGCCATGATCGGCGGCCGGAACAGGATGGCGCCCAGACCCGTGCCGGTGGGATGCGAACAGCTGCCGGTCACCGACGGCAGCTTCAGCGCGGACAGGACGAAGGTGAACGCTCCGGAAGCGCCGAGCAGCAGTGTGCTCTCGGGATGCTCCCTGACCTCACGGGTGAGTGACCGTACTCCGTGTACGACGAACGGCGCGGACGCGGCGCCCCAGGCGACCGCGTGCGCCGGGGGCAGAAAACCCTCGGCTATGTGCATGGCTCAGCAGACCCTCTCCAGCACCTCGTGGATGGTTGACGTGCCTTGGCCGGTCTCCTGGCTGACGGGTACCACCGCCCGTGCTCCGCCTTCCCGGGTCGCAAGGACCCAGTGGCTTGCCCGCGAGGGCCGGAGCCGGACTTCCCGATTCACAGTGGCGAGGGCCGCACCGGCATCACACCGGATTTCCCGTTCACCAAGGCGTGGTGACAGTAGTGCCCGCGACGGGTGGCTGACAAGCACGCCCCAAAGGTGTGAAAGTGGCGTTCGTCCGCTTCGTGGCGGCTTCCCTCCCGGGCGCGTAACGTGATCGGGCATGAAGATCCTCATCAGCGCCGACATGGAGGGCGCCACCGGTGTGACCTGGCCGGGCGACGTGCTTCCCGGCACTCCGCAGTGGGAGCGGTGCCGGAAGATGTTCACCTCGGACGTCGACGCCGCCGTGCTGGGTTTCTTCGACGGCGGAGCCGACGCCGTCGTCATCAATGAGGCGCACTGGTCCATGCGCAATCTGCTGCTCGAACGGCTCGACGAGCGCGCACAGATGCTCACCGGCCGGCACAAGGCGCTGTCCATGGTCGAGGGCGTGCAGCACGGTGACATCGACGGCATCGCCTTCGTCGGCTACCACACGGGCGCCGGCATGGAGGGTGTCTTCGCGCACACCTACCTCGCGAACCAGATCACCGGCGTGTGGCTGAACGACGTGCGGGCCAGCGAGGGCCTGCTGAACGCGCACGTCGTCGCCGAGTACGGCGTACCGGTGGTGCTCGTCACCGGCGACGATCTGGCCTGCGAGGACGCGCTCGGCTATGCGCCCGAGGCGCTGAAGGTCGCGGTCAAGGACCATGTCTCGCGGTACGCCGCCGTGTGCCGTACGCCGGCCAGGACCGCCGCCGACATCCGCGCGGCGGCCAAGGAAGCGGCGGGGCTGGCGGTCCGTCACCCACCGGTCGACGGCGGCCCGTTCACCGTCGCGGTCGAGTTCGACGCCGAGCATCTGGCGATGGCCGTCACCGTCGTTCCCGGCGTCGAACGTATCGGCGAGCGCAAGGTGGCGTACACCAGCGAGCGAATGTACGAGGGAATCCGTACCTTCAAGGCGGTCACCACGATCGCCTCGGCCTCGGTGGAGGAGCAGTATGGCTGACGGGCAGGCACTGGACGAAGTCGTCACGTTCACCTCCGACCTCATCCGTATCGACACGACCAACCGCGGCGGCGGCGACTGCAGGGAGCGCCCCGCCGCCGAGTACGCCGCCGCGCGACTGACCGAGGCGGGCCTGGACCCCGTCCTGCTGGAGCGCACCGAAGGCCGGACGAACGTCGTCGCCCGTATCGAGGGCACCGACCCGTCGGCGGACGCGTTGCTGGTGCACGGTCACCTGGACGTGGTGCCCGCGCAGGCCGACGAGTGGAGCGTGGACCCGTTCTCGGGGGAGATCCGCGACGGCGTCGTGTGGGGTCGGGGCGCGGTCGACATGAAGAACATGGACGCGATGATCCTGGCCGTCGCGCGGTCCTGGGCCCGTGAGGGCGTACGGCCCCGCCGGGACGTCGTGATCGCGTTCACCGCCGACGAGGAGGCCAGTGCCGAGGACGGCTCCGGCTTTCTCGCCGACCGGCACGCCGGGCTGTTCGAGGGCTGCACCGAGGGGATCAGCGAGTCCGGTGCCTTCACCGTCCACGACGGCAGCGGGCGGCAGATCTACCCGCTCGCCGCGGGCGAGCGCGGCACCGGCTGGGTCAGGCTCACCGCCCGCGGGCGGGCCGCGCACGGCTCACGGCCCAACCGGGAGAACGCGGTCACCCGTCTCGCCGCGGCCGTCACCCGCATCGGCGCCCACGAGTGGCCGATCCGGCTCACCCCCACGGTCCGCGCCGCGCTCACCGAACTCGCCGCGCTGTACGGCCTCGACGCCGACCTCGACGACGTTGACGGTCTGCTCCACAAGCTCGGCCCGGCGGCCAAGCTGGTGGAGGCCACCGTCCGCAACAGTGCCAACCCGACCATGCTGAACGCCGGTTACAAGGTCAACGTCATCCCCGGGGAAGCCGTGGCTTACGTCGACGGCCGCTATCTACCGGGCTACGAGGACGAGTTCCGTGACACCCTTGACCAGCTCACCGGACCTGACGTGAACTGGGAGTTCCACCATCACGAGGTGGCCCTCCAGTCGCCCGTGGACTCGCCGACGTACGCCCGGATGCGCGCGGCCGTAGAGGAGTTCGCACCCGAGGGGCACGTCGTGCCGTACTGCATGCCCGGCGGTACCGACGCCAAGCAGTTCTCCCGGCTCGGCATCACCGGCTACGGCTTCTTACCGCTGAAGCTGCCGGAGGGCTACGACTACGGGGCCATGTTCCACGGCGTCGACGAGCGGGTGCCCATCGAGGCACTGCACTTCGGCGTCCGCGTGCTCGACCGTTTTCTGCGTACGGCCTAGGGGAGTTGGGGGAGACAGTGCGGACGCTGGCGTACGGTTCCTGGCCCTCGCCCATCGACGCGGCCGTCGCCGCGGCGCACGAGGGGCGGCCCGACTTCGTGGGCTTCGTGGGGGAGGAGGCGTGGTGGACCGAGGCCCGGCCCGCCGAGGGCGGCCGGCGCACGCTGGTGCGGCGCCGGGCCGACGGCGGCGAGGAGTCGGTGCTGCCCGCCCCCTGGAACGTACGCAGCCGAGTCATCGAGTACGGCGGGCAGCCGTGGGCCGGCGCGGTCGCGGACGGGCGGCCGCTCGTCGTCTTCGTCAACTTCGCCGACCAGCGGCTCTACCGCTACGAGGAGGGCGACGAGCCGCGTCCGCTCACCCCCGTGTCCGGTGTGGGCGGCGGACTGCGCTGGGTGGAGCCGCAGCTGCGGCTCGACCTCGGTGAGGTGTGGTGCGTGCTGGAGGAGTTCACCGGATCCGGCTCCACCGAGGTGCGGCGCGTTCTGGCCGCCGTCCCGCTGGACGGTTCGGCGGCCGGGGACCGCGGCGCCGTACGCGAACTGACCGACGACAGACGCCGGTTCGTCACCGGGGCGCGGATCTCGCCCGACGGGCGGCGGGCGGCATGGCTCACCTGGGACCATCCGCGGATGCCCTGGGACGGCACGGAACTGCTGGTCGCCGATGTCACGGCGGACGGCACCCTCGGCAGCGCGCGGACCGTCGCCGGCGGACCGCGGGAGTCGATCGCCCAGGTGGACTGGTCGGCGGACGGGCGGTTGCTGTACTCGAGCGACCGCAGCGGCTGGTGGAACCTCTACCGCGACGGCGTACCGCTGTGCCCGCGCGAGGAGGAGTTCGGCGGCCCGCTGTGGCAGCTCGGCCTGCGCTGGTTCGCGCCGCTGGCGAGCGGGCTGGTCGCGGTCGTGCACGGCCGTGGGGCGACCGCGCTCGGGGTGCTCGACCCGGAGACCGGCGAGATCGTCGACGCGGCCGGCCCCTGGACCGAATTCGCGCCCACGCTCGCGGCGCACGGCGAGCGGGTCGTCGCCGTCGGCGCCAGCCCGCGCAGCGCCTACGAGGTGACCGAGCTGGACGCCAGTACCGGTCGCACCCGGGTGATCGGGGCCGCGCACGACGACGCCGTGGACCCCGCCCACTACCCCGAGCCGCAGATCCGCACCTTCACCGGCCCGGGCGGACAGGACATCCACGCGCACATCTACCCGCCCCACAACCCCGGCTGCGTCGCCCCCGACGACACCCCGCCGCCGTACGTCGTCTGGGCGCACGGCGGCCCCACCTCGCGGGCGCCCCTCGTGCTGGACCTGGCCATCGCCTACTTCACCTCCCGCGGCATCGGTGTCGCCGAGGTCGACTACGGCGGCTCCAGCGGCTACGGCAGGGAGTACCGCGACCGGTTGCGCGAGCAGTGGGGCGTGGTCGACGTCGAGGACTGCGCGGCCGTCGCGCTCGCCCTCGCCGACGAGGGCACCGCCGACCGGGAGCGGCTCGCCGTCCGGGGCGGCAGCGCGGGGGGCTGGACCACCGCGGCCGCGCTCACGACGACCGACGTCTTCGCCTGCGGCACGATCCTCTACCCGATCCTCGACCTGGCAGGCTGGGGCACCGGCGAGACCCATGACTTCGAGTCCCAGTACCTGGAGTCCCTGGTCGGACCGCTCGCCGAGGTGCCGGCACGGTACCTGGAGCGCTCGCCCGCCGAGCACGCCGAGCACCTCACGGTGCCGTTCCTGCTGCTGCAGGGCCTGGACGACGTGATCTGCCCGCCCGCCCAGTGCGAGCGGTTCCTCGCCCGGATGGAGGGACGCCGAGTGCCGCACGCCTATATCGCCTTCGAGGGGGAGGGCCATGGATTCCGCCGGGCGGAGACGATGGTCCGCGTCCTGGAGTCGGAACTCTCCTTGTACGCACAGGTCTTCGGGCTGAACCCGCCCGGAATCCCGAAGCTGGAGCTCGCCAAGTGACAGAGCCCGTACGGCCGCTCGTGCGACCGGCCCGACTCGCCGCCGGCGCCCGCGTGGCAGTCGTCGCCCCCAGCGGGCCCGTGCCCGAGGAGCGGTTGGAGGCCGGACTCGACATTCTGCGCGGCTGGGACCTCGACCCGCTGGTGGCACCCCATGTGCTCGGCCGGCACGGCACGTTCGGCTACCTCGCGGGGACGGACGCCGACCGGGCCGCCGATCTCCAGGGCGCCTGGTGCGATCCGTCCGTCGACGCCGTGCTGTGCGCCCGGGGCGGCTACGGCGTGCAGCGGATCGTCGACCTGCTCGACTGGGACGCGATGGCCCAGGCCGGACCGAAGGTGTTCGTCGGCTTCAGCGACATCACCGTGCTGCACGAGGCCTTCGCCGGGCGCCTCGGCCTGACGACACTCCACGGGCCGATGGCGGCCGGCGCCGACTTCATCAAGAACACCCGGGCCCAGGAGCATCTGAGGGCCACGCTCTTCGACCCGGAGTCCGTGCGCACGATCGCCTCCACCGGCTCCGCGCTGGTGCCGGGCCGGGCGCGCGGTGTGACGCTCGGCGGCTGCCTCTGCCTGCTCGCCGCCGAGGCGGGCACCCCGCACGCCCGCACCTCCGCGCGCGGCGGTCTGCTGTGCCTGGAGGACGTGGGCGAGGAGACGTACCGCCTCGACCGCTATCTCACCCAGTTGCTGCGCGCCGGTCTGTTCGAGGGCGTGCGCGGGGTGCTGCTCGGGTCGTGGCAGGAGTGCGAGCCGTACGAGCGGGTGCGTGCGCTGCTCCTGGACCGACTGGGTGGCCTCGGTGTGCCCGTTGTGGAGGAGTTCGGGTTCGGGCACTGTGAAGGGGCGCTGACCATTCCGTTCGGGGTGAGCGCCGAACTCGACGCCGACGCGGGGACGTTGACGCTCGATGAGCCCGCACTGCGCTGAACCCGATTCACTGAATATCCGTCAAGAAACCTCCGTCACGGCGATTGACCTCGCCTGACACGTGTCACACCATGACAACCGGCCAGTACTTACTGGTCGGTATGCAGGGCTGTCCCGACGTGCCTCAGTGTGGAGGTCCCCGTGTCCCGTCGTGTGCCCAGATTCCGAGCCCCTCTCGCTCTCGTCCTCGGCGCCACGCTCACCGCACCCCTCGCGCTCACCGCACCGGCCGCCGCAGCGACCGGCCAGTACACCGTCACCGCCCTGAAGTTCACCGTCCAGGCGGGCGGCCGCACCTGCACCGTCGACGCCGATCTGTACCGGCCCGCCGGCGTGGACCGGGCCCGTCCCGCACCCGCCGTCGTCGCCACCAACGGCTTCGGCGGCAGCAAGTCCGACGGCTCGACCGACGTCATCGGCAAGTCCTTCGCCGAGCGCGGATACGTCTCCCTCGTCTACTCCGGGCTCGGCTTCGGCAGGTCCGGCTGCCCGATCTCGCTCGACGACCCCACCATCGACGGCGTCGCCGCCTCCGGGCTGATCGACTTCCTGGGCGGCGGGCGCGCCGCCGACGACGGTACGAAGGTCGACTACGTCACCCTCGACGCCCCGGGCGACCCGCGCGTCGGCATGGTCGGCGGCTCCTACGGCGGTGCCGTCCAGCTCGCCACGGCCGCCGTCGACCGGCGCCTGGACGCACTGGTGCCGATGATCACCTGGAACGACCTGGCGTACTCCCTCGACCCGAACAACGCGGTCGGCAGCGGCGGCGTCCCCGGCTCCTTCAAATGGCAGTGGGCCAACGGCTTCTACCTGATCGGCGAGGGCCAGCCCCTGCTGGAGCCCAACCTCGACCCCTCCCGCATCAACTCCCTGGCCTGTCTGCACTTCGTCACCAAGGCCTGCGACACCATCCGCACACTCAACTCCGGCCGCTACCCGGCGAAACAGACCGCCGACCTGCTCGCCTACGCGCGCAGCGTCTCACCGGTGTCGTACCTGCACCGCGTCAAGGCACCCACCCTCCTCGTCCAGGGCCAGGCCGACAGCCTCTTCAACCTCAACGAGGCGACGGCGACGTACCGAACCCTCAAGGACCAGGGCACCCCGACCAAGATGATCTGGCAGTCCTGGGGCCACAGCGGCGGCCTCACCGACCCCGCCGCGGGCGAGCTCAACCTCGGCCAGGGCAACCTGGAGACCAGCTACGTCGGCCGCCGCGTCCTCGCCTGGTTCGACCACTACCTGCGCGGGCACACCGTCGACACCGGACCTGCCTTCGCCTACTACCGCGACTGGATCACCGACCCGGACCACACCTACGCCACCGCAGACCGGGTCCCCGCCCTCAGCCGGACGCTCTACCTCTCCGGCGACGGCAAGCTCGTCGACAACCGCGCCAAGGTGAGGCGCGGCAGCCGTACGTACACGAACTGGCTCGTCCCCACCAGCCACTCGGAGAGCTCGCTCGCCGCACTCCTCGGCCTCCCGGACCGGGCGCCCCACGACACCCCGGGCACCTACCTCGCCTGGACCGGTGAGCCGCTCACACGCACCACCGACGTCGTCGGCGCGCCCCGGGTCACCCTGCGGGTGGTCTCCCCGAAGGCCGAGCGGACCCAGCACTCCGGGGACGCCGCCGACAAGCTCGTGCTCTTCGCCAAGCTGTACGACATCGCCCCCGACGGCACCCGCACCCTGGTGCACCGGCTGGTCGCACCGGTGCGGGTGCCCGATGTGACCAGGAGCTTCACCGTGACGCTGCCCGGGATCGTGCACCGGTACGAGCAGGGGCACCGGCTGCGGTTCGTGATCGCGGCGAGTGACGACGCCTACTTCGGGAACCGGGGCATCAAGCCGGTGACCGTGGTCAGCGCGCCCCAGGACACGGGGGTGCTCCGGCTGCCGGTGATCGGATAGCGCCCCGGCGGGCCGCTCACCGTGCGTGATCGCCACTTCGGGAGCATCCTTGGTGGTATGACCGCGAAGACGTCGGAGAGCGGCACGAAGGCCGGCGGGAAGCGGGGTGGTCTGGCCGGGGCGATGACTCCTGGCCGGATCGCCGTGCTGGTGCTCGCCGTCCTCTCGTTGATCTTCATCTTCGAGAACACCCGCAGTACCGAGATCCGGCTGCTGATCCCCCTGGTGACGATGCCGCTGTGGCTGGCGCTGCTGGCCATGGGCATCATCGGCGCACTGTTCGGCGGGTACATCATGCGACGGCGCCGTTAGCGGGTCGTAGGCTGGCGCAATGCCGCACCCCTCGTCCCGCTACCTTGCCGAAGGCCCCCGTGTGGGCATACGCCACTTCACTCACGAGGACGCAGCCGAGTTCACCGCGCGTGCCCGGGAGAGCAAGGAACTGCACCATCCTTGGCTCTTCCCGCCGGACGGCAACGCCGCGTACGCCGCCTATGCCGGGCGGCTGATCGAGGATCCGACCAAGGCGGGTTTCCTGGTCTGCTCGAAGGACGACGGCGGGGGGATCGCAGGGTTCGTCAACATCAACAACATCGTCGAGGGCGCCTTCCGGAGCGGCGCCCTCGGCTACGGCGCCTTCGCCCACGCGGCCGGCCGCGGTCTGATGCGGCAGGGTCTGGACCTGGTGGTGCGCCACGCCTTCGGCCCGATGCGGCTGCACCGGCTGGAGATCAACGTCCAGCCCGCCAACACCGGCTCCATCGCCCTCGCCCGCGCCTGCGGGTTCCGCCTGGAGGGCTTCTCGCCGAACATGCTCTTCATCGACGGGGCCTGGCGTGATCACGAACGGTGGGCGATCACCGCCGAGATGCGGCCCTGAAGCCGGCCTTCACCGTGACGTCATGGCATTGAGTGCCGACTTCGTGTCGGAGAGGATGGGGCGCATGCGGAACATCGTGGTGCTCGACGCCCCCTCCAACTTGGGCCTGCGCCCGCCGGCCCCGGGCACCGTGCCCGGCTGCCACAAGCTCGCCGGCGCGTTGCGGGAACAGCGGATCGTGCGGCGGCTGCGGGCGCTGGAGGGTGGGGTCGTGGTGCCGCCGCGCTACGACCGCGGGGACTGGCAGGAAGGCGACGGCGTCTTCAACGCGGCCGCCCTCGCCTCCTACACCCGCAGGCTCGCCGACCGCATCGAGGGGCATGTGCGCGCCGGGGACTTCCCGCTCGTGCTCGGCGGCGACTGCTCGATCAACCTCGGCGCGGCCCTCGCGCTGCGCCGCGCCGGCCGGTACGGGCTGGCCGTCGTGGACGCCTCGCCCGACTTCCGGCACCCCGGCAACTCCGACCGGGTCGGCGCGGCCGGCGGCGAGGAGGTCGCGCTGGCCACCGGGCGCGGGCAGGACGACCTGACGGACCTGGAGGGGCTGAAGCCGTATCTGCGGGACGAGGACCTGCGGTACTTCGGCATCCGCGACTGCTTCGAGGAGGACCGTGCCGAACTCGCCGACCTGAAGATTCCCACGGTGACCGTCGGGGACCTGCGCGAATGGGGCGCCGAAACGCTGGCGACCGTCACCCGGCAAGCCTTCGAGATCCCGGAACTGGACGGTTTCTGGGTGCACTTGGACGCCGACGTCCTCGACCCGTCCGTCATGCCCGCCGTGGACAGCCCCGATCCGGACGGCCTGATGCCCGACGAACTGGTCGCGCTGCTGCGGCCGTTGCTGGCCTCCGAGCACTGCGTCGGCCTCAACGTCACCATCTACGACCCCGATCTGGACCCGGAGGGCACGGCCGGGGCGCTGCTCACCGATGTGGTCGTGTCGGCCCTGGGCTACGCCTGACGGTCCACGTACTCGTAGATCGCCCCGTCCGGGTGCATCGCGATCAGATTGCGCCCGGCGGGAGTCGCCACCGGTCCGGCGACGATGTGCGCGCCCAGCTCGCTGAGCACCTGGCGGGCCTCCTCGACGTCCTTGACGGCGATCGTCGCGGCGACCTTGCGCAGCACCTCCAGCTCGGCGGCGGGGCCGCTCATCAGCAGGAAGCAGCCGACCGCGGCCACCTGCACGCCACCGCGCTCGAAGCGCAGCGCCGTGCCGCCCGCCAGGCGTTCGTAGAAGGGGACCGCGGTCTCCAGGTCGTCGACGCATACGCGCAGCGTGGCTCCCAGAATGTCCATGCGGGAAGCCTAGTTGGCAGCGGCCGGACACGGAGATCGTTTCACGCGATCCCCGCACTCTCCGTTACGCCGGTGCCGGCAGGGGTACCCGGCGTCCATGGATCGCTTGGATCATCTTGAGCATCTGGACAAGGAACTGGTCGACGAGCTGGCGCAGGTGGCGCGGGAGACCGTGCGCGACGAGCTGCGTGAGCAGACGCGCCGGCAGCGCCGCCGGGCCGTGCTGTACGCCGGGTCCGGAGCCGTCGCCCTGTACGCGGGCGCGGCCCTCGCGCTCGCGCTGGGGCTCGGCCTCGCCGCCGCGCTGCCCGACTGGGCGGCCGCGCTGATCACCGCGGTGATCCTCGGCGCGCTGGCCTATCTGCTGCGCGGCGCGGCACGGCCGTCGGCGTCCCGGCCCACGCCGGACGCGGCGGAGGCCGCACACGGGCGCACCCTCGGCGGCACGGCGCCGGGCACCCCGCCCAGCGGGCTCGGCATGCCGTATCCGCCGATGCCGCCCGCACCGCCGGAGGCGGGAGCACCGGGCACGGCCGGGACGCCGCCCCCGCACCCGGACGACATCGACCCCGAGCAGCCGCACCACCGGGCGTGACCGGGATGCGCCGACCGAGGCCGAGGGCCCTGCCGAAACACGGCAGGGCCGTCGTCGTGACCGGGGCCAGCGGCGGCGTGGGCCGCGCGACGGCCCTCGCCTTCGCCGCGCGGGGCGACCGGGTCGCCCTGCTGGCCCGCGGGCGCGAGGGCCTCGCCGCGGCGGCGGACGACGTGCAGCGGGCCGGCGGCGAGGCCCTCGCCGTGCCGGTGGACATGGCCGACGCCAAGGCCGTCGAGGACGCGGCCCAGCAGGTCGCCGACACCTTCGGGCACATCGACATCTGGGTCAACAACGCCTTCGCCGGGATCCTCGCGCCGTTCACCGAGATCAGCCCGGACGAGTTCCGCAGGGTGACCGAAGTGGCCTATCTGGGCTATGTGTTCGGCACCCGGGCCGCCCTGCGGCACATGCTGCCGCGCGACCGGGGCACGGTCGTACAGGTCGGCTCGGCGCTCGCCTACCGGGGGATCCCCCTGCAGTCGGCGTACTGCGGGGCCAAGCACGCCATACAGGGCTTCAACGAGTCGCTGCGCTGTGAGCTGCTGCACCGGGGCAGCGGGGTGCGGACGACGATGGTGCAACTGCCGGCCGTCAACACCCCGCAGTTCGACTGGGTGCTGAACCGGCTGCCCGGACGGGCCAGGCCGGTGGCGCCGGTGTACCAGCCCGAGGTCGCCGCCCGTGCGATCGTGCACGCGGCCGGGCACGGGCGGAGGCGGGAGTACTGGGTGGGGAGTTCCACCGCGGCGACGCTGATCGCCAACGCCGTCGCTCCCGGCGTGCTGGACCGCTATCTCGCCAGGACCGCGTTCGAGGCCCAGCAGGACGGTGGCGTCGCCGAAGCCCCGATGGGCGCGGGGAATCTGTGGACTCCGGCCGACGGGCCGCACGGACGGGACTTCGGAGCCCACGGACGCTTCGACGAGGAGTCGCGTCAGGGCGGCCCTCAGCAGTGGCTGTCCCGCAACCGCACCAGGCTGGGCCGGACGGTCGCGCTCGGCGCCGGAGCACTGGCGGCACGGCGGCTGACCCGCCTCGCCCGCCGCTGAAGCCCGGCCGCCACCGTCAGGCGACCCGGTACTGCTCCATCTCCTCCGTCCGCAGTGTCAGTCCGTGCCCGAGGCCCTGGACCGGGGCGACCGTGCCGCCCGTCGGGTCCAGGGCGCCGGTGAAGAACATGTCCTCCAGGCGCACATGGTCGTGGAACCACTCGATGTGCCGCAGATTGGGGACCGCGGCGGCCACGGCGGCGTGGGCGTGCGGGGCGCAGTGGGCCGAGACCTCCAGACCGTGGGCCTGGGCGAGGGCGGCGGCGCGCAGGAACTCCGTCGGACCGCCGCAGCGGGTGGCGTCGATCTGCAGGCAGTCGACCGCGCCGGCCGAGATCATCCGGGCGAAGTACGGCAGGTCGTAGCCGTACTCACCGGCCGTGACGTCGCACGGCAGGCTGTCGCGGACCAGGCGCAGGCCCGTCAGGTCGTCGGAGGACACCGGCTCCTCGAACCAGCCCACGTCGTGCTCGGCGAGCGCGTGGCCGACACGGACCGCCTGCTTTCGGGTGTAGGCGCCGTTGGCGTCCACGTACAACTCGGCCTCCGGACCGATCACTTCGCGTGCCGTGCGCACGCGGTCCAGGTCGCGCGGGGCGGCGTGGCCCCAGTCCTCGCCGATCTTGATCTTCACGCGCGGAATGTGCTGACCGTGCACCCAGCCGTTGAGCTGCGCGGCCAGATGCTTGTCGTGGTACGTCGTGAAGCCGCCGCTGCCGTAGACGGGGACGCGCTCCCGGCAGACCCCCAGCAGCCGCGCCAGCGGCAGTTCCAGCAGCCGGGCCTTGAGGTCCCACAGGGCGATGTCCAGCGCCGAGATCGCACATGCGGCGACGCCCGGCCGGCCCGCGTTGCGGATCGCGCGGCCCATCGCGTCGTGCGCCGCCGGGATGTCCAGGGCGCCCCGGCCCTCGATCAGCGGAGCGAGATGGTCGCGCAGGAAGTCACCGACCGCCGCCGGGCCGTACGTCCAGCCGGTGCCGGTCTCGTCGCCCGAGCTCACCTCCGCGATCACGACGGTCGTGGAGTTCCAGCCGAGGGTGCCGTCCGCCTCGGGGGCGTCGGTGGGCACCGTATAGACGGAGACGACGGGCAGGCGGAGTTTCATCGCACCGGTCCGTCCCCCGCCGTGCTTGCCGTGACCTGGCCGTACGCGGGCATGCGGGACACCTCCGGGACAGCCGCCTCGGCGGCACGGACGGATCGCCGTCCGGGTACCCGCAGCCACCGCCGGAAACCGCGCCGGACAGGGCGACGGAGGGGAAATCCGAGGCTGTCCGGGTGACGTTTGGCGGTCCCGGCCGGGGGGACGCGGAAGGCTCCCGAGGTACGCGACAGCGTCGGAGGCGCACCGTGAGTCGACCCCGCATCGTGATCGTCGGCGCCGGATTCGCCGGGTACCGGGCGGCCCGTGTGCTGTCCCGGCTCACCCGGCACAAGGCCGACATCACCCTGCTGAACCCGACCGACTACTTCCTGTATCTGCCCCTGCTGCCCCAGGTCGCCGCCGGCATCCTGGAGCCACGCAGGGTGACCGTCTCGCTCACCGGCACGCTGCCGGACGTCCGGCTGGTGCTGGGCGAGGCCGACGCCGTCGATCTCGACGGGCACACCGTGCGCTACACCGGCCCCGAGGGCGACGGCGGCACCCTGCCCTTCGACCGGCTGATCCTCGCCGCGGGCAGCGTCAACAAGCTGCTGCCGATCCCCGGCGTCGCCGAGCACGCGCACGGCTTCCGCGGTCTGCCCGAGGCACTGTATCTACGGGACCACGTGACCCGGCAGATGGAGCTGGCGGCAGCGGCCGACGACCCGGCGAGCTGCTCGGCACGCTGCACGTTCGTCGTGGTCGGCGCCGGCTACACCGGAACCGAGGTCGCCGCGCAGGGAAAGCTCTTCACCGACTCCCAGGTCCGCAGGCGCCCCCTGCGGGCAGGCACGCGGCCCCGCTGGCTGCTGCTGGACATCGCCGAGCGGGTCCTGCCCGAGATGGACGAGAAGCTGTCGCGCACCGCCGACCGGGTGCTCCGGCAGCGGGGCGTCGAGGTGCGGATGGGAACCTCCGTGAAGGAGGCCACGCATCGCGGGGTGCTGCTGACCGACGGCGAGTTCGTCGACACCCGCACCCTCGTGTGGTGCGTCGGCGTACGGCCCGATCCGCTCGCAGAGTCGCTCGAACTGCCCCTGGAGAAGGGCCGGTTGCTCGTCGACCCCTACCTCCGGGTGCCGGGCCGGTCAGAGCTCTTCGCCGCCGGGGACGCGGCCGCCGTACCCGACCTGGAGAACCCCGGCGCGTACACGCCCATGACCGCGCAGCACGCCTGGCGGCAGGGCAAGGCCGTCGCGCACAACGTTGCCGCGTCCCTGGGCCTGGGGGAGCGGCGCGTCTACCGTCACCGCGACCTGGGCTTCGTCGTCGACCTCGGCGGCGTCAAGGCCGCCGCCAACCCGCTCGGCATCCCCCTGTCCGGAGTGGCCGCGGGCGCGGTCACCCGCGGCTACCACCTCGCCGCGATGCCCGGCAACCGCGTCCGTGTGGCCGCCGACTGGCTCCTGGACGCCGTACTGCCCCGCCAGGCCGTCCAGTTGGGCCTCGTACGGTCGTGGTCGGTACCGCTGGACACGGCCTCGCCCGAGCTGGCCCGGGTGCCGAGCGGCCCCGAGAAGGCGGAGACCCCGGGCGAGGAGAGCCGGGCGCACACCGGTGACGGGTCCGGACCGGCGGACCGCATCCAGGACCCCGACGCCGCCAGGCACCCCGAACCCCCGGGTCCCGTGAAGCAGCCGGACCTCCCGGAGGGCCACGAACCGCCGCAGCCCTCTTCCGACGCCCCGGCCGTCCACAAGCCGCGGCCCGCCGACCCCACGGCCCCCGCCCCGCCGAAGCCCGGCTCGCCCGCCCCCTCGGAAGGAGACTCATGAACACCGCCGAACTCACCGAGCTCGCCCAGCAGTTGAGGGTGGACAGTGTGCGGGCCTCCGCCGCCGCGGGGTCGGGGCATCCGACGTCGTCGATGTCCGCCGCCGATCTGATGGCCGTTCTCCTGGCCCGGCATCTGCGGTACGACTTCGAGCGGCCCTCCCACCCGGGCAACGACCGGTTCGTCCTGTCCAAGGGGCATGCCACGCCTCTGCTGTACTCCGCCTACAAGGCCGTCGGCGCCATCGAGGACGGCGAACTGCTCACCTTCCGCAGGATCGGCAGCCGCCTCGAAGGCCACCCCACCCCGCGCCGGGTGCCCTGGGTGGAGACCGCGAGCGGCTCGCTCGGGCAGGGACTGCCGATCGGGGTCGGCATCGCGCTGGCCGGGAAGCGGCTGGACCGGGCCGGCTACCGGGTGTGGGTGCTGTGCGGGGACAGCGAACTCGCCGAGGGCTCCGTGTGGGAGGCCGCCGAGCACGCGGCGTACGAGCATCTGGACAATCTGACCGCCGTCGTGGATGTGAACCGGCTGGGCCAGCGCGGACCGACCCGGCACGGCCACGACCTCGACGCCTACGCCCGCCGCTTCCAGGCCTTCGGCTGGCACACCGTGGAGGTCGACGGACATGACGTGGACGCCGTGGACCGGGCCTACGGCGAGGCCCGCTCCACCACCGGCCAGCCCACCGTCGTCCTCGCCCGCACCCTCAAGGGCAAGGGCGTCGCCGACGTCCAGGACCGCGAGGGACTGCACGGCAAGCCGCTGCCGGACGCCGAGGCGGCCGTCGCCGAGCTCGGCGGACCACGCGATCTGCGGGTCCGTGTCCATGAGCCGCCCGCGACCCGCACCCTGCACACCGTGCCCGACGGACACCTCGAACTGCCCCGCTGGGGCAAGGGGGACGAGGTCGCCACCCGCAACGCCTACGGCGAGGCGCTCGCCGCCCTCGGCTCCGCACGCTCCGACGTCGTCGCCCTGGACGGCGAGGTCAGCGACTCCACCCGAGCCGAGTTCTTCGCCAAGGCACACCCCGAGCGGTTCTTCGAGTGCTACATCGCCGAGCAGCAGATGGTCGCCGCCGCGGTGGGGCTCGCCACGCGCGGCCGGGTGCCCTACGCCTCGACCTTCGCCGCCTTCCTGACCCGCGCCTACGACTTCGTGCGCATGGCGTCCATCAGCGGCGTCGGCGTCAACCTCGTCGGCTCGCACGCCGGGGTCGCCATCGGGCAGGACGGGCCAAGCCAGATGGGCCTCGAGGACCTGGCGATGATGCGGGCCGTGCACGACTCGACCGTGCTGTACCCGTGCGACGCCAACCAGACCGCGAAGCTCGTCGCCGCCATGGCCGGCCTGGACGGCATCCGCTATCTGCGCACCTCGCGCGGCGCCGACCCGGTGATCTACGGCCCGGACGAGGAGTTCCCGGTCGGCGGCAGCAAGGTGCTGCGGTCCGGCGACCACGACCGGCTCACCGTCGTCGCGGCCGGTGTCACCGTGCACGAGGCGCTCGCCGCCGCCGACGTCCTGGCCCGCGAGGGCATCCCCGTCAGGGTCGTCGACCTGTACTCCGTCAAGCCTGTCGACCGTATGACGCTGCGTCAGGCGGCCGAGGAGACCGGCCTGTTGCTCACGGTGGAGGACCACCACGAGGAGGGCGGCCTCGGCGACGCCGTCCTGGACGCCTTCCTCGACGGGCGTCCGGTGCCCCGCCTGGTGCGGCTCGCCGTGCGCACGATGCCGGGCTCGGCGTCCCCGGACGAGCAGTTGCACGCCGCGGGCATCGACGCCGCCGCCATCGCCGCCGCGGGCAAGCTGCTGGTGGAGGAGGCGGTCGTACGGTGACCGACGGTGGCACGAGGACAGTGCGGGCAGGCCGTCGTACCGTCGAGGTCAAGCGGGTCGACAAGGTGCTCTTCCCCGGTGACGGGGGCGCGAAGGAGTACACCAAGGGCGATCTCGTCGACTACCACCGCTCCGTCGCCCGGTTCATGCTGCCCCATCTGCGGGGCCGCCCGCTGATGCTGGAACGGCATCCCGACGGGCTGGACGGGCCCGAGTTCATGCAGAAGAACACCCCGGAGCACTACCCGGACTGGATCACCCGGGTCGACCTGCCCAAGGAGGACGGCACCGTCCGCCACACCGTCTGCGACGACACCGCGACCCTCTTGTACCTCACTGACCAGGCCAGTCTCACCCTGCACCGCTGGCTCTCCCGCACCAACAGCATCAACAGCCCCGACCGGCTGGTCTTCGACCTCGACCCGGCCGACGACGACTTCGGGCAGGTCCGTGAGGCCGCCCGCTTCCTCGGCGAGCTGCTCGACGAGCTGAAGCTGCCCTCGGCACCGATGACCACCGGCTCGCGCGGGCTGCACATCGTCGTACCGCTGACGGGAGAGCGAGATTTCGACGAGGTGCGGGAGTTCGCGCGGGACGTGGCCGACACGCTCGCCGCCGCCCACCCGGACCGGCTCACCACCGCCGCCCGCAAGAAGGACCGCGGCCAGCGCCTCTATCTCGATGTGCAGCGCAACGCCTACGCACAGACGGCGGTCGCTCCCTACACGGTCCGCGCCCGCCCCGGAGCCCCCGTGGCCACGCCGATCGCCTGGGCCGAGCTCGACGACCCGGACCTCCATGCGCGGCGCTGGACGATCGCGAACGCCGCGGAGAAGGCGCGCACCGACCCCTGGGCCGGCCTGATGGGGCGGGCCCGCGCTCTCGGACCGGCCCGTCGCAGGCTCGACGCACTGAAGGGCTGAAGAAGTCGAACCATGTGTTTGACCGGCGCCTCTCAGGCCACTCGGCGTGGGAGGCGCCATGAATGATTCACAGAAAACACCCAAGACATCCAGACGGCAGACAGGCGGGGCGGACAAACAGCCGGCCCCCATGGAGGTCCTGCGCCAGGCACGGACCCAGCTCGCCGAACTCACCGGCGCGAGCGCGGAGAAGGTGACGTCCTTCGAACAGTCGGAGGACGGCTGGTCCCTCGAGATCGAGGTCCTGGAACTGTCCCGCGTGCCCGACACGATGAGCCTGATGGCGAGCTACCAGGTCGATCTCGACCCAGAGGGACAGCTCACCGGATACCGGCGCGTGCGCCGCTATGAACGTGGACGTTCCGACGCACACAGGCCGGGCGGTCGCTAGCCCGCCCGCCCGCGCCCAGTACAACGTCCCGAGACAAGGAGGAACGGCCGATATGACCGTTGTCCCGGCACAGCAGTCCGGCGGCGGAGGCGGCAGCAGCGGCCTCTACGACGTGCTGGAACTCGTACTCGACAGGGGACTCGTGATCGACGCGTTCATTCGGGTCTCCCTGGTCGGCATCGAGATCCTCAAGATCGACGTCCGTGTCGTCGTGGCCAGCGTCGACACGTATCTGCGCTTCGCCGAGGCGTGCAACCGGCTCGACCTGGAGGCCGGGCCGCGCAAGGAACCGGGCCTGCCCGACCTGGTCGGGGAGATCACCGAGTCCGGCGCGAAAGGCAAGTCCAAGGGCGCGCTGTCCGGCGCCGCCGAGACCGTCTCCGATGCCTTCAAGCAGGCACGTGAGGAAGGCGAGGAGCGGCCCAGGCAGCGCACCCGCAAGTCCACCACGTCGCGCAGGAAGGAGGAGCAGGAGTGAGCACGTACGTCTACGGCATCACCGCGAGCTCGCACCCGGCCCTTCCCCAGGGGTTGGGCGGCATCGGTGAACCGGCCCGCCCGGTGCGGGTGCTGAAACAAGGTGAGCTGGCCGCTCTCGTCAGCGACGCGCCCGAAGGGCTGCGTCCCAAGCGCAGGGAACTGCTCGCCCACTCCAACGTGCTCGCCGAGGCCGGCGCGGGTGGTTGTGTGCTGCCGATGCGGTTCGGCAGCGTCGCCCCCGACGACGACACCGTCAGCTCCGTCCTGGCCGAGCGTTCCGAGCACTACAAGGAGCGCCTGAGGGCCCTGGACGGCAAGGTCGAGTACAACGTCAAGGCCACCCACGCCGAGGAGGCCGTACTGCACCACGTGCTGGCCGCCAACCCGGAGATCCGGGCCATGACGGAGGCCAACCGGCAGGCCGGCGGCGGCACCTACGATCAGCGGCTGCACCTCGGCGAGATGGTGGTCGCCGCCGTCAAGGCCCAGGAGGCCGAGGACGCCACGGACGTCCAGCACACCCTGGAACCGGCCGCGGACGCCGTCAGCGTCGGCCCCGGCTCCAGCGGCTGGCTCGCCAATGTGTCCTTCCTGGTGGACCGCGAGGACGCCGAGCCGTTCCTCATCGCGGTCGAGCAGCTCCGCTCGGGCCATCCGCATCTGGAACTGCGGGTCAACGGCCCGCTGCCGCCGTACAGCTTCGTCGAGCCCGGCCCGGCCGAGCCCGCCACCACGAGCGGCGCGGAGAGCGCGGAGGGGTGAGGTCGTGGGACTGATCGGAGAGGTACTGCTGCTGCCGTTCGCCCCGGTGCGCGGCAGCGGATGGGTGATCAGACAGGTGCTGAACGAAGCGGAACGCATCTACTACGACCCGAGCGCCGTGCGCGCCGAACTGGCACGGCTGGAGGAGCGGTTGACCGCGGGCGAGATCGACGAGGAGGAGTTCGACCGCCAGGAGGACGAACTGCTCGACCGGCTCGAGACGGGCCTGCGCGCAGGGTACGGCAACAGTGACGGGACGGCATGATGAACCGAGTGGGACTGGGCCTCGCGGTAGGGGCCGGATACGTCCTCGGGCGTACGAAGAAGATGAAACTGGCGTTCGCCCTTGGCACGTTGGTGGCGGGCAAGCGGATGCACCTGAGCCCGCAGGGGATCGTGGACCTGGTGTCCGGGCAGCTGAAGAACAACCCGCAGTTCAAGGAGATCGGGGACCAGCTGCGTGAGGATCTGCGCGGCGTCGGCCAGGCGGCCTCCGGCGCGATGGTCGAGCGGCAGCTCGACGCGTTCGCCGACCGGCTGCACGGACGCACCGCCGAGGTGCGCGAGCAGCTGTCGGGCGCGGTGCCGACGCCGGATCCCGGTGCGAAGGACGAGCGCGGCGCGGACGGCGAGGACGCGGATCGGTCCGCGCGGGACGACGACCGCGAGGACGCCGAGGAGCCGGCCCGCGAGGCGACGTCCAGGAAGCCCGCGGCGAAGAAGACCGCGAAGAAGTCGGCCAAGAAGGCCCCCGCGAAGCGGACGGCGCCCAAGAAGAAGACGGCGTCGAAGCGGACGGCCGGCGCCAGGTCGGCGGCCAGGCAGACGGCCGGGGCACGCCGGTCGAAGGGTGGTGACGGGTCATGACCGAGACACTCGGATCCGCGGGCTCCGCGGCCGGCGGCGCGGCGAAGCAGCCCCTGTCCGGCCTGGCCAACAGTGAGGCGGCCGACCGTTTCAAGTCCGAACTCCAGGACTACCTCGCAGCGCAGGCCACGCGGCTGCTGACCGGCGCCGGCCGCAAGCTCGGCGAGACCACGGTCAAGCTGAACGACATCGCCGAGGGCCGCAGCCCCGGCTTCGCCCAGCTCGCCCTCGAGGGCGGCCGCAAGCTCGCCGACGGCAAGGGGCCGCTGCGCAGCGCGCTGGAACTCGGCGCAACCCGCGCGAAGGACAATGTCGTGAACGCGTTCAAGAACCTCGGTGGGGGCGGCAAGGGCAAGAACAAGGGCGGGGCGGGCAAGAAGCCCACGGTCATCATCGAGTACGTCGACATCGGCGTGCCGCTGCGCACCGCCTACGACCAGTGGACCCAGTACCAGGACTTCAGCACCTTCGCCAAGGGCGTGAAGAGCGCAAACCGCGCCGACGACACGACCTCCGACTGGCAGGCGAAGGTCTTCTGGTCCAACCGCAGCTGGAAGGCGCAGACCACGGAGCAGGTGCCGGACGAGCGGATCGCCTGGACTTCGGAGGGTGCCAAGGGGACCACGAAGGGTGTTGTCTCCTTCCACCGGCTCGCCGACAGTCTCACCCGCGTCCTGCTGGTGATCGAGTACTACCCGTCGGGCTTCTTCGAGAAGACCGGAAACATCTGGCGCGCCCAGGGCCGCCGGGCCCGGCTCGACCTCAAGAACTTCGTCCGCTTCGTCACCCTCAAGGGAGAGGCCGAGGAGGGCTGGCGCGGCGAGATCCGCGACGGCGAGGTCGTCCGCACCCATGAGGACGCGGTCGCGAAGGAGGACGAGGAGGAGTACCAAGAGAACGAGGACGACGAGGACGAGGACGGTGAGCCGGAGGGCGAGTACGAGGACGAGGAGGCCGAGGGTGACGAGGAGCCCGAGGACGCGTATGAGGACGAGCCCGAGTACGAGGACGAGGACGAAGCAGAGGACGAAGCCGACGCCGAGTATGAGGACGAGGACGAGGACGAGTACGCGGGCAGCGGGAGCCGGCGATGACCATGTCCAGCAGGCTGCCGGAGCCCTACAGCCAGGGCAGCGGAGCCAACCTCGCGGACATCCTGGAGCGCGTGCTCGACAAGGGCATCGTGATCGCGGGAGACATCCGGATCAATCTGCTCGACATCGAGCTCCTCACCGTGAAGCTGCGGCTGATCGTCGCCTCCGTCGACAAGGCGAAGGAGATGGGCATCGACTGGTGGGAGGACGACCCGGCGCTGTCCTCCCGTGCCCACCGCAACGAACTGGCCAGGGAGAACGCCGAGTTGCGTGAGCGACTGGAGCGGCTGGAGCAGTTGGAGCCCGCCGGGGAAGCCGCCCGTGCACAGGAGGAGGCCCCATGACCGCTCTGCGCTACGTCTACGCCGTGTGCCGCCCCTTTCGCTCCGCCCTCCAGGCGCAGCTGACGGGGGTCGCCGGGGCGCCGCCCAAGCAGCTCACCCACCACGGCCTGGTCGCCGTCGTCAGCTCGGTGCCCGAGGCGGACTTCGCCGAGGCGCCGCTGCACGCGCACCTGGAGGACCTCGACTGGCTCACCGTCACCGCCCGCGCCCATCAGCAGGTCATCGACGCGCTCACCGCCGTCACCACGCCGCTGCCGCTGCGGCTCGGCACCGTCTTCCGGGACGACAGCGGCGTACGGACCATGATGGAGGCACGCGAGGAGGACTTCCGGCGCGTCCTTGACCGGCTGGAGGGCCGGGTGGAGTGGGGCGTGAAGGTGTTCGTGGAGAGAGAGCCCACGGAAGCCGCCGAGGCCGCCGCGCCCGGCCCGCCCGAGCACGGGGCGGGGTCGGGCCGTGACTATCTGCGCCGGCGCCGTATGCAGACCCGCGCCCACGAGGACGTGTGGCAGCGGGCCACCGAATTCGCCGGCCGGCTGCACGAGACGCTTTCCACTTTCGCCGAGGACGCCCGGCTGCACGCTCCGCAGAGCGCCGCGCTTTCCGGCGCGTCCGGACAGAATGTGCTCAACGCCGCCTATCTCGTGCCCCGCGCGGATTCCGAGGAATTCGTGGAACTGGTGGACCGGGAGAAGGACGACGCCCCCGGAATCCGCGTCGAACTGACCGGACCGTGGGCGGCGTATTCCTTCACCGGGGAGTTCGCCGAGGAGACGGAGGTGGAGCGGTGACCGTCGTCGAACGCCGTGAGGTCGCCCTGGTGGACCTGCTCGACCGGCTGCTCGCTGGAGGCGTCGTCGTCACCGGGGACATCACCCTGCGCATCGCCGACGTCGACCTCGTGCGCATCGACCTGAACGCGCTGATCAGCTCCGTCAACGAGCAGGTCCCTTCGCCCTGGGGGAAGTTGACATCATGACGTCACCACGCAACCGGCTGGACCTCGATCCCGACACGGTCGAACGCGACCTCGTGAAACTCGTCCTGACGGTCGTCGAGTTGCTCCGCCAGCTCATGGAACGCCAGGCGCTGCGCCGCTTCGACACGGGCGAACTCGACGAGGAGCAGGAGGAACGGATCGGGCTCACGCTGATGCTGCTCGAAGACCGGATGACCGAGCTGCGGGAGCGCTACGGACTGCGGCCCGAGGACCTCAATCTGGACCTCGGGCCGCTCGGACCGCTGCTCCCCAGGGAGTGAAGTCACTTCACCACCGGTACCAGCGTCCCCTGCCTCCTGCCGTGGTCGTGCCCCGCATCACGAATCCCAGCAGCCATACGACGAGCACCACGACGGCGATCCACCAAAGGGCCTTCAACGCGAATCCGGCACCGAAGAGAATCAGAGCCAGCAGCAGCACGAGCAGAATAGGAATCATAGTCCAACCTCCTGCTCGACGGGTTTCCAACAATTCGGGATTCAGGCTTCCTTACGGCACAGAATCTCCCCGTGCAGCACACTGAACCAGCCGTCGCCGCGCCGCCCCCACTCCCGCCAGGCCTCCGACACGGCCCGCAATTCCTCCAAGGTCGCGTGACCGCCCTCCGTGGCCCGCTCGGCATACGCCGAGGCCAGTGTGCGATCCGCCCACAGCCCGCTCCACCAGGCCCGCTCCTCCTCGGTCGAGAAGGTCCAGGTGCTCGATGTCGCGGTGATGTCGGTGAGCCCCGCCCGCAGCGCCCAGGACTTCAGCCGGCGCCCCGCGTCCGGCTCGCCGCCGTTGGCGCGGGCGACCCGGCGGTACAGGTCCAGCCAGTCGTCCATCCCACGGGACGCCGGATACCAGGTCATGGCGGCGTAGTCCGAGTCGCGGACCGCGAGGAAACCGCCCGGCCTGATGACCCGCGCCATCTCGCGCAGCGCGGCCACCGGATCGCCGACGTGCTGCAGCACCTGGTGGGCGTGGACCACGCAGAACGTCTCGTCCGGGAAGTCCAGGGCGTGCACGTCCGCCACCGCGAAGTCGACGTTCGGCACCCCGCGCCCGGCGGCCGTGGCCCTGGCCTGCTCCAGGACCTCGGGCGACCGGTCGACACCCGTGACCTGTCCGTCCGGGACCAGAGCCGCCAGGTCCGCGGTGATCGTGCCCGGCCCGCAGCCCACGTCCAGGATCCGCATGTGCGGCTTCAGCGAGTCGAGCAGGTAGGCCGCCGAGTTGGCCGCGGTGCGCCAGGTGTGCGAACGCAGCACGGACTCGTGGTGCCCGTGCGTGTAGACGGCGGTCTCCCGTGCCTTGGAGTGTGCGTCCGGCTGTGCCTTCGACATGCCTGATCCCCTCGTCTCGTCGTACTGGTTCACCGTACGCCCGCATGTCGGATGTTGAGACCGGCGTTTTGCAATGTGGACTGACCGGATGTCAGGAACTGATCAGGGGACGGTAGACCGTCAGTGCCTCCGGCAGCTTCTCCAGCGTCACCTCGCCCCCCACCTCGGTGACTTCGCCGTCGTAGGCGAGCAGTGCCCCCGGTGTGACACCCGTCAGCCGCAGCCGGCCGACCTGGACCGCCGCATGGGCGGGGGAGCGGGTCAGCGGGCCTGCCACGGCCGCGGCGAGCAGGCGCAGCGCGGGCCGCCGGCCGCCGTGCACGACCCGTACGTCGAGCACCCCGTCCGCGAGATTCAGCCGGCGCGCGGGGGCCAGGCCCAACCGGTGGTAGGTGCCGTTCCCGGCGAACAGCAGCCACAACGGGTGTGAGCGGCCGGCGACTTCGGCCTGGAGCGGATGGCGGTTCCGGCGCAGCACCCGCAGCGCCGCCACCACCCCGGCCGGCCAGGGGCCGATACGCGGCGAGAAGCGGTCGCGCTCGCGCACCAGCTCCGGGTACACGCCGAGACTGCACGTGTTGAGGAACAGCCCCTGCTGCGCACCGGACCTGAAGCGGCCCACGTCCACGCGGACGGCCTCGCCGCGCTGCACGGCCCGGCCGAGGTCGCGTTCGCCCTCCACGCCGAGATCGACGGCGAAGTGGTTCAGCGTGCCGCCGGGCAGCACGGCCAGCGGCAGCCCGTGCCGCAGCGCGACCTCCGCCGCGGCGTTCACCGTGCCGTCGCCGCCGCACACCCCGAGCACCCGTGCGCGGGCCGCGGCCTTGCTCAACTCGGCCCCGACGTCCGCCGGTTCGCACTCCACGAGCTCGGCGCGCGGCAGCAGGTCCAGCAGGGCGTGCACCCGGTCGGAGGTGGCCGCCGCCTTGTTGGCCACCACGATCAGACCGTCCCCCTCCGTCAGCGCCGGCACATCCGTACGCGGACGGGCCGGCGGGGTCTGCCGGGCACGCGTGGGCACCATGCCCCGTACGGCGAACGCGGCGCCCGCGCCCAGCGCCGCGCCCGCCAGTACGTCGCTCGGGAAGTGCACGCCGGTGTACACCCGCGACAGCGCGACCGACCAGGCGATCGGAGCCACCACCAGCCCCCAGGCGGGCGACTCCATGGCGACGCCGGTGGCGAACGCGGCCGCCGACGCGGCATGCCCGGACGGGAACGAGGTGGTGATCGGCTGCCGTTTCAGCTGCCGCACCAGCGGCACGGGGTCCAGCGTGGGTCGGGGCCGGCGCACCGACCGTTTGCCGACGGTGTTGATGGTCAGCGAGGCCACGCTCAGGGAGGCGAGACCCCGGACCGCGGCCCGGCGGGCGCGCGGCGTGCGGGCGGCGGCGATGACGGCACCCGTCGCGAACCACAGCAGGCCGTGGTTGGCGCTCCGGCTCAGCCGCGGCAGGATCCGCTCGGCGTACGGCCAGTGCTGCTCGGCGGCGAACTCGAACAGCCGCGCGTCCAGAGAGAGGAACCGGTCGCGCAGGGCGTGCCGGCCGGGCTTGAGGACCGTGAGGTCGACGTCTGGGCTCATACAGGGCTGGGTACCCTGAAGTGGCCGATTGCTGTCCGTCCGGCGGTGACCGACACACGGAGGAACCCGTACATGCGCCTGCTCCTCGTCCGCCACGGCCAGACCCCGACCAATGTGGACTACCTCCTCGACACGGCCGCCCCCGGCCCCGGTCTCACCGAGCTCGGCGAACGCCAGGCCGCCGCGCTGCCCGCCGCGCTGACCGGCGAGGACATCGGGGCGGTCTACGCGTCCACGCTGATCCGTACCCAGCTCACCGCGGCGCCGCTGGCCGCCGACCTCGGTCTCGAGGTGCTCGTCCGGGACGGCATCCGTGAGGTGTCCGCGGGTGATCTGGAGATGCTGCCCGGTGACACGGAGGCCGGGCGTGTGTACATGCGGACCGTGTTCGCCTGGGCGGCGGGCGACACGGAGCTGCGGATGCCGGGCGGCGAGAGCGGTGCGGAGGCGCTGGCGCGCTATGACGCCGTGGTCGCGGAGGCCGCGGGCAGCGGAGCGGGGACCGTGGCCCTGTTCAGCCATGGCGCCGCGATCCGCATGTGGACCGCGGCACGGGTGGGCAACGTCGATGTCGCCTTCGCGGGGGCGCATCCGCTGGAGAACACCGGGGTGGTGGTCCTGGAGGGGTCGCCCGAGGACGGCTGGAAGGCGCTGTCCTGGGCGGGGGCGGTGGTGGCTCCCGCCGGGGAGAGCGGGCCGGCCGGGCAGGTGGTGGGCGGGGACGCGCCGTAGGGGGTGCGTTCAGCGATGCCGTGTGCCGGTCCCGTCGTGGCCGGTCGCGCAGTTCCCCGCGCCCCTTTGGGGGCGCGTTCTGCAGCCCGGCGTCCGGAGGCGGGCGTTCTTCGGCGGCTCTGCCGCCCGAAGAGGTGCGGGGAACTGCGCGACCAGCCACGACGAACCCGCACCCGACCGATAAGCGTTTGCCCGGTCTCCCGTGCGGCCCGCACAATCCGCTCCATGGGACATCTGGAAGCCGCGCACCTCGAGTACTACCTCCCCGACGGGAGGGCGTTGCTCGGCGACGTCTCCTTCCGGGTGGGGGACGGCGCCGTCGTGGCACTGGTCGGACCCAACGGCGCCGGCAAGACGACCCTGCTGAGGCTGATCTCCGGGGAGCTGAAACCGCACGGCGGCAGCGTCACCGTCAGCGGCGGCCTCGGTGTGATGCGCCAGTTCGTGGGGTCCGTACGGGACGAGACGACCGTACGCGACCTGCTGGTGTCGGTCGCGCCTCCGCGGATCCGCGCCGCCGCGCAGGCCGTCGACGCCGCCGAGCACGCCATCATGACCGTCGACGACGAGGCCGCCCAGCTGAAGTACGCGCAGGCCCTCGCCGACTGGGCCGAGGTGCGCGGGTACGAGGCCGAGACGCTGTGGGACATGTGCACCACGGCCGCGCTCGGCGTGCCCTACGACAAGGCGCAGTGGCGGCAGGTGCGCACACTGTCCGGCGGCGAGCAGAAGCGGCTGGTGCTGGAGGCGCTGCTGCGCGGCACCGACGAGGTGCTGCTGCTCGACGAGCCCGACAACTACCTCGACGTGCCCGGCAAGCGGTGGCTGGAGGAGCGCCTGAAGGAGACCCGCAAGACGGTCCTCTTCGTCTCCCACGACCGGGAGCTCCTCGCCCGCGCCGCCGAGAAGATCGTGTCGGTGGAGCCCTCACCCGCCGGAGCGGACGCCTGGGTGCACGGCGGCGGCTTCGGCACCTATCACGAGGCCCGCCGTGCCCGTTTCGCCCGCTTCGAGGAACTGCGCAAACGCTGGGACGAGAAGCACGCCCAGCTGAAGAAACTCGTACTGACACTCCGTCAGGCGGCGGAGAACAGCCCCGACATGGCCTCCCGCTACCGGGCGGCCCAGACCCGGCTGCGCAAGTTCGAGGAGGCGGGGCCGCCGCCGGAGCCGCCGCGCGAGCAGGACATCCGGATGCGGCTGAAGGGCGGACGCACCGGAGTGCGGGCCGTCACCTGCGAGAACCTCGAACTCACCAACCTGATGAAGCCGTTCTCGCTGGAGGTCTTCTACGGCGAACGCGTCGCCGTCCTCGGCTCCAACGGCTCCGGC
Source organism: Streptomyces coerulescens (assembly GCF_042657965.1). Taxonomy (NCBI): domain Bacteria; kingdom Bacillati; phylum Actinomycetota; class Actinomycetes; order Kitasatosporales; family Streptomycetaceae; genus Streptomyces; species Streptomyces coerulescens. The sequence goes on along the minus strand of NZ_JBHSKM010000002.1, from coordinate 703,417 downwards.
AAATCGCACTTCCTGCGGCTGCTGGCCGGCGACGACGTGGCGCACACCGGGCAGTGGAAGCTCGGCGCGCGCGTCGTGCCCGGGCACTTCGCCCAGACCCACGCGCACCCCGAGCTGCTCGGCCGCACCCTCCTGGACATCCTGTGGAAGGAGCACGCCCAGGACCGGGGCGCCGCGATGTCCCGGCTGCGCCGCTACGAGCTGACCCAGCAGGCCGAGCAGACGTTCGACCGGCTCTCCGGCGGCCAGCAGGCCCGCTTCCAGATCCTCCTGCTGGAGCTGGAGGGCGTCACGGCCCTCCTCCTGGACGAGCCCACCGACAACCTCGACCTGGAGTCCGCCGAGGCCCTCCAGGAGGGCCTGGAAGCCTTCGAGGGCACGGTGCTCTCGGTCACCCACGACCGCTGGTTCGCCCGCTCCTTCGACCGTTACCTGGTCTTCGGCAGCGACGGACGGGTACGCGAGACCGCGGAGCCCGTGTGGGACGAGCGCAGGGTGGAACGCGCGCGATGACGCGCGGGCGCCGGCCGGGCCGAGATCGGCCGACCGGCGTCGCCCGCCGCCTCACGTCCACCGCAGCAGCGCGCCCATACCGCCCGCCGGGTCCTTGTCCGGGGCCGCCGGGGCGACCGAGACCGCCTCCGCGCCCGTCGCCACCGCGCAGCGGATCAACGCGTCGTCGGCACGGGCCGACCACGAGTGCTGCTCGCCGAGGATCCTCAGGTCCGTACGGCGCACCGCCAGCTGGTCAGGGTCCTCGCCGATCCACACCTCGCGGTGCGCGTCCGGGCCGTCCGGGCGGATCAGGAGTTCGTCGATACGGTGCTCACGGGCCGCCTCGACCAGCGCGGGCACGCCCTCCACCGCCCCGGCACGCCCCTCGTCGTCCGGTGCGCGGGCCGCCAGGAACCGGTCAAGCTCCTGTGCCGCCCGCTGCCGTACATGCTCCTCACGGGCCTGTTCGACGTCCTCGTCGAGCAGCCTGCTGCCGGTGCCGTGCGGGGCCTCGACCACCAGGTCGTGCAACCGCTGCGGCAGCCGTTCGTGCACGCTCCGCCGCTCCCGGTCGTCACCCACCAGGATCAGCAGGTCGGCCCGGGTCTCCTCCTGGCACACGGAGAGCGCGTCGGCGATCTCGGCGGCGTTGTGCTCCCAGGTGTTCTCCACCTTCAGCTGGAAGTGCCGCTCGGACCAGTCGGACGTGGCCGTCCGGTGCACCGGGTGCTGCCGCCCCGACACCGAACCGGCGTCCTGCCGGCCCAGCGCCGTGCGCAGCTCGAAATCGGCGCCCTTGCGGTCCACGTAGGCGACCACGCAGACCGGGTCCTCACCGGCCAGCTCCAGCAGCGGCGCGGTGTGCGGCAGCGGTGCCCAGTGGGCGCTGTCGGTCAGCGGGGAGCGGGCCAGCGGCGGATCCAGGACCACCTCACCCGCACGGGCGAAGATCGCGCGGCCGTGCGGTTCGGAGGAGTGCTCCAATGCCTCCAGCGCACTCCGCACGGCCCCGCAGGTCGCGTCGTCGCACCCCTGCCGGGCCAGCTCCGCGGAAAGGGCCTGGGCCGTCAGGCGCCGCTCATGGGGCGTGTCCTCCGTGTGCCGGGACGTGTCGACGTACACGGAGGCCCAGGGGCCCTGGTGTTCGTACAGTGGATGCAGAAAGGCGAGATCCATGGCTGTCTCCCGTACACCGCTCGGGGGCTCTGTGCTCCACGGGCGGGTACCCGGACCGCATGGTTGAACACGACGAGCGGGGCACCACCATGACCGGAGTCGACCCCAGCCGGCTGGATGACCAACAGCTCATGAAGGAGCTGGAGAACATCCACCGGACGCGCCACGACACGCTGCTGTACGGCTCGAACGACGCGCTTCGGGCCCACAACGAACGGATGGCGCAGCTGGAGGGCGAATACCTGCGCCGCAACCCACGCCGCACGGTGGCCTCGGGCCGCACCCGCGAGGGCGCCCGCGACCGGACACCGGGGAGCCCGACACCGACGGGGCCCGGCGGCCGGGCGGAGCCCTAGGGCCCGATCCGCCGGACAGGCCCCGGCTCGCGCCATGCTCAGCCGTGCACCGGTGGGCGGCCCCAGTGGCGGTGTGCCGACAGGGCCGTCGTGAAGGCGGTGAGGAACTCCTCGCTCGCCGGGCCCGGTGACGTGTCCGTCACCACGCCCCGGTCGGCGACCGTGCGGTGGAACTCGGCCGACACCCGTACGCCCTCCGGCCCCAGGGCGGAGATGACACCGACGCCGGAGCCGAGCGCGCCGACCGGCTTGCCGTGCCGGTAGGCGTCCCGTACGAAACGCATCGCGTCCGGGTCGGCGGCCGTGCCCGGGGTGTCCGCGGGCCCGCCGGGCAGCAGCACGGCGTCGTACAGCACGGAGGCGACGGTCGGCAGCGCGCGGTCGACCTCGAACGGCTCGCCGTCGGCACCGTCCACCGTGCCGTCGGCCGGCGCCAGCGCCTCGACGATCGCGCCCCCGGCCGTGAGCGCGTCCCGCACCGACGTGATCTGCTCGGTGTCGACGCCGTCGGCGACGAGGACCGCGATCTGCCGGGTGCGGATCGAGCCGTCGCCGCGCTGCTCCCGCAGGCTCAGCGCGGGGGAGGACTGCTTGTCCGCCGCCTGGGTGCCGGACGGATCCGCGACGCCGATCCCGCGCGCCACCCGGGTCGCCAGGTCGGTGTTCACCTGGGCCAGATGCTCGACCGTACGGGCCCGTATCGTCTTCGAGCCGACCTTGCCGAGCTCGAAGCGGAACGCCGAGACGATGTGCTCCTGCTCCCAGTCCGCCATGCTGTTCCAGAACATCGCGGGCTGGCTGTAGTGATCCTGGAAACTCGCGCTGCGCCGCCGGATCTTAGCGCCGTCGACGCGCTCGGCGTAGTGCGTGTACGCGCTGCCGTCGACGCCGGCGTGCGCCGGGCAGCCGCCGCCCAGGGAGTTCGGAAAGTAGTTCGTGCCCCCGTGGATCGCGCCCTGGTGGTAGCCGTCCCGCTGGTTGGTGCGCACGTCCGCCACCGGCCGGTTCACCGGCAGCTGGGCGAAGTTGGGGCCGCCCAGCCGGATCAACTGGGTGTCCAGATAGGAGAAGTTGCGGGCCTGGAGCAGCGGATCGTTGGTGAAGTCGATGCCCGGGACGACATTGGCCGTGTGGAAGGCGACCTGTTCGGTCTCCGCGAAGAAATTCTCCGGGTTGCGGTCCAGCACCATCCGGCCGATCGGCCGCACCGGCACCAGCTCCTCCGGGATGATCTTCGTGGCGTCGAGCAGATCGAAGTCGAAGGCGAACTCGTCCTCCTCCGCCACGAGTTGGACACCCAGCTCCCACTCCGGGTATTCGCCCGCCTCGATGGCGTCCCACAGGTCGCGCCGGTTGAAGTCCGGGTCACGGCCCTGGCACTCCTGCGCCTCGTCCCACACCAGCGAGTGCGTGCCGAGCTTCGGCTTCCAGTGGAACTTCACGAACGTGCCGCGCCCCTCGGCGTTCACGAACCGGAAGGTGTGCACGCCGAAGCCCTGCATCATGCGATAGCTGCGCGGGATCGCCCGGTCCGACATCAGCCACATGATCGCGTGCAGCGTCTCCGGCTGGAGCGAGACGAAGTCCCACAGGGTGTCGTGCGCGGAGGCACCGGTCGGTATGTCGTTGTGCGGCTCCGGCTTCACCGCGTGCACGAAGTCGGGGAACTTGATGCCGTCCTGGATGAAGAAGACCGGGAAGTTGTTCCCGACCAGGTCGTAGTTCCCCTCCGACGTGTAGAACTTGGTCGCGAACCCGCGCACGTCCCGCACGGTGTCCGCGGAGCCCCTCGGCCCCTGCACCGTGGAGAACCGCACGAACACCGGGGTCCGCACCGACGGATCCTGCAGGAAGCCCGCGCGGGTGAACTCCGCGCAGGACTCGTACGGTTCGAAATAGCCGTACGCGCCCGCGCCCCGCGCGTGCACCACCCGCTCCGGGATCCGCTCATGGTCGAAGTGGGTCAGCTTCTCCCGGAAGTGGAAGTCCTCCATCAGCGTCGGCCCGCGTTCACCGGCCGCGAGCGAGTCGTCGGTGTGGTCGACCGTCACGCCCTGGTCGGTGGTGAGCGGCCCCGCCGTCGGGTCGTCGGCCCGGAAGCGGTCCCTCTGCTCCTGCTTGCGGCCTCCCATCAGACTGCCTCCCTCGACTTGCCCCACTCCCTGGCGAACACCTCGAGGAACGTCTCGCAGAACGCCTTGAGGTCGTCCGGCTTACGGCTGGTGACCAGCAGGTTCGGGCCGTGGTCGCAGATCCGCACCTGCTCGTCGACCCAGGTGCCGCCGGCGTTGCGGATGTCGGTCTGCAGGCTCGGCCAGGAGGTCAGCACCCGCCCGCGTACGACGTCCGCCTCCACCAGCGTCCAGGCCGCGTGGCAGATCGCCGCGACCGGCAGACCCCGGTCGAAGAAGTCCCGTACGAAGGCGACCGCCTTGCGGTTCATCCGCAGATAGTCCGGATTGGCGACCCCGCCCGGCAGCACCAGCGCGCCGAAGGAGCCGGCCGACGTCTCGCCCACAACCTCCTGCACGGGGAACTTCTCCGCCTTGTCGAGATGGTGGAACGCCCGGATCGTCCCCGGCTTCGTCGACACGAGCACCGGCTCGTGCCCCGCGTCCACCGCCGCCTGCCAGGGATCGGTGAGCTCGATCTGTTCGACGCCCTCGGGGGCGGTCAGAAAAGCGATACGCATGATGTCTCAACGTCCTTCCGGCCCGGTGACGGGCCTGGTGACTACGGCGTGCCCGCGCGTCGGCGCACGGCCGATCTGTGGGCACGTCCGGCCGCCACGGGACGACGGGCGCCGACGTCACCCGTGGCGGAACCTTCACACTCCGCGTGCTGCGTCTCCTAGGCCCTCCCGCGCCGGGCGGCGGTCCGCCGCTCACTCCCGGTCACGGCTTCGGCCAGCTCCTGGACGTTCGCGTAGCGCGACGTTCGCGACAGCCGCTCCAACGATTCGACCAGGGCATCGGGCGCGTACCCGCGGCGCAGCTCACGGACCAGCTCCCGCGGGGTCGCCGGGAAGGCGCTGCGACCGAGGAACCGCGCCAGCTCCAGCCGGACCGTCGCCAGCGACGCCGCCGACGTCCCCGGAGCCACCGGACCACCCGCGACCTGCGGATCGTCCTCGGCGGACGGCTCCGGATCGTGCCACTCCTCGGTCCGGGTCGGATGCCCGGACCTCAGCAGCCCTTGGAGCTCGTGCTTCATCTCGTCGTCGCGGTGCACGCTCAGCCGGTCACTGCCTCGCTGCATGACTCCCTCCAGATCTTCGGGGCTGCGGACCGCGTACCCGATGCGAGGGGGCCGACACAGGGTTTGCACCCCGGAAGAAGGGAGACCCGGACTGGCGCCACCCCCCACGAACGATCTGGGGAAGGACCAGGCCATGGCACTGCTCGCCGTGCTCCTCCCGCTCCTGATGCTCGGCGTGGTGCTGGCGTTGGGGCGGTACGAGGAGCTTGTGTTGCCCAAGGCGCAGGACGAGGACAAGCCGGAAGGCGCGGTGCTCAGGCACTGAGGCGTCGAAACGACACTCAGGCTTGAGCAACGCGCCTTCCCGCCGGGTCCGTCAGCTGCGCTTCTTCTCCCGTCCCGGCAAGAACTCCTGCACCTTCGCCTTGAAGCCCTGGCGGATCATCGAGCCGCGGTCGGCGTCGCCCTTCAGGATCGACGAGGCCGTCGCCTCCATCTGTTCCCAGGTGGCGTGCGGGGGGATCGGCGGCACGGCCGGGTCCGTCAGGAACTCGATCAGGGCGGGGCCGTCCGCCTCGAGGCCGGCGCGCCAGGCGGACTCCACGTCCTCGGGCTTCTCCACGCGGATGCCGGTCAGACCGAGCGAGCGGGCGAAGGCGGCGTACTGGACGTCGGGGAGTTCCTGGGAGGGAAGGAAGGACGGGGCGCCCTCCATGGCGCGCATCTCCCAGGTGACCTGGTTGAGGTCGTGATTGTTGAACACGGCCACGACCAGGCGCGGGTCCTCCCACAGGTCCCTGTACTTCGCGGCCGTGATCAGCTCCGCCAGGCCGTTCATCTGCATCGCCCCGTCCCCGACCAGCGCGATCGCCGGACGGTCCGGGTGGGCGAACTTGGCGCCGATCGCATACGGCACACCGCAGCCCATCGTCGCCAGCGTCCCGGACAGCGACGCGCGCATACCGGGCCGCATGGTCAGATGGCGGGCGTACCAGTTGGCCGCCGAGCCCGAGTCCGAGGACACGATCGCGTTGTCCGGCAGCAGCGGGTCCAGGGCGCGGGTGACGTGCTCCGGGTTGATCGGGTCGGCCGAAAGACCGGCGCGCCGCTCCATGATCTCCCGCCAGCGCACCACGTTGTCACACACCGTGTCGTACCACTCGCGGCCCCGCTCCTCGGCGTTGATCAGCGGAATAAGCCGCTCCAGCGTCGCCTTCGCGTCGCCGACGAGATTCACCTCGTACGGATACCGCATCCCGACCATGTGCGGATCGATGTCGATCTGCACACCGCGCGCCTTGCCGAAATCGGGCAGGAACTGGGTGTACGGGAAGGACGAGCCGATGGTCAGCAGCGTGTCGCAGTCCCGCATGAGCTCGTAGGAAGGCCGGGTGCCCAGCAGGCCGATCGCGCCGGTGACATAGGGCAGTTCGTCGCTCAGGACGTCCTTGCCGAGCAGCGCCTTCGCCACACCGGCGCCGAGCAGCTCGGCGATCCGCTCCACCTCGGCCCGCGCGCCGGACGCGCCCTGGCCGACCAGGATCGCCACCTTGTCACCGGTGTTGAGGATCTCCGCCGCCCGCTGCACGGAGTCGTCCGAGGGGACCGCCGTCCAGGAACCGCGGTCCAGGCTGGAGGGCACCATCTTGAACTCGTGCGTGGGCGGCGAGTAGTCCAGCTCCTGCACGTCACCGGGGATGATGACGGCCGTGGGCGCGCGGCGCGCGTACGCCGTGCGGATCGCCCGGTCCAGGACGTTCGGCAACTGCTCGGGGACCGTCACCGTCTCCACGAAGTCCGAGGCGACGTCCTTGAACAGCGTGTGCAGGTCCACCTCCTGCTGGTACGAGCCACCCATCGCGGTGCGATGCGTCTGGCCGACGATCGCCAGGACGGGCACATGGTCGAGCTTGGCGTCGTACAGGCCGTTCAGGAGATGGATCGCACCCGGGCCCGATGTCGCCGCGCACACTCCCAGCCGGCCGCTGAACTTGGCGTAGCCGACAGCCTGGAACGCGGACATCTCCTCGTGCCGCGACTGGATGAAACGGGGCCGGTTCTCGGCCCGGCCCCAGGCGGCGAGCAGCCCGTTGATGCCGTCGCCCGGGTATCCGAAGACATGATCCACACCCCATTCGCGCAGGCGCTGAAGGACGTGGTCGGCGACTTTGGTGCTCATACGGGACCTCCCGGTCCGACGGGTCCGATCGACTGTGGGCCCCTCTGTTCGGGGGCTGTGCGGTATCGCTACGAGTGACCCCGGGGGCAGGCGGAAAACCTGCGTGGGCGTTTGAGGACGGTGAGTGAGGGCAGGCGGACGAACAGTGCTTCGGACAGGAGGCACGTCCGTGGGAGCGGCGAGTTCCGCCACGGGTGTGTCCGGTTCCGGTGCGCGCCCGCACTCCCGCGGTTGACCGTCCAAGCCAGAGCACAACCAAGGGAGTTGCGACGCACATGCCCACACCAGTGAGCGCGAAGCACCACCCGCACGACGACGCCCCCGACACCGCCGAGGACTTCCGCAAGCTGGCCGCCCTGCCCGAGGGACCGCAGCGCGACACGGTCCGCGGGCGGATCGTCGAGGCATGGCTGCCCATGGCCGACCGGCTCGCCGGACGCTTCCGCAGCCGCGGCGAGAGCTACGAGGATCTGCGGCAGGTCGCCGCCCTCGGCCTGGTCAAGGCCGTCGACCGATACGACCCCGAGCGCGGCAACGCCTTCGAGAGCTATGCCGTGCCCACCATCACCGGCGAGATCAAGCGGCACTTCCGCGACCACATGTGGACGCTGCACGTGCCGCGCCGGGTGCAGGACCTGCGCAACCGCGTACGGTTCGCCGTCCACGACCTCCAGACCGTCTCCGGCCGTATGCCGACCAACGCCGAGATCGCCCGGCACGCGGACATGAGCGAGGCCGACGTCCGGATCGGCCTGGAGGCGCTGGAGAGTTTCACCGCCCTGTCGCTGGACGCGGAACTGCCCGGCAGCGACGACGGGTACTCGCTCAGCGACGCGCTCGGGTCGGCCGATCCCGCCCTGGACACCGTCGTCGACCGCGAGGCCGTCAAGCCACGCCTCGCCGCGCTGCCCGAGCGGGAGCGGGCGATCCTCTACATGCGGTTCTTCGGGGACATGACGCAGAGCCGGATCGCCGAGCAGCTCGGCATCTCGCAGATGCATGTGTCCCGGCTGATCAGCCGGTGCTGCAACCGGGTGCGGGAACAGGTCCTCAGCGACGTGGCCTGAGGGCCGCCCCTAGTCGATCCCGGTGGCCGCCAGCGAGATGTGGCGGGACATCGTGTCCAGGGCCTTCGCCTCCGCCATCGAGAACGGTGCCCTGGCGCCGCATCTGAAGAGGGTCAGGGTGCCCCGCACACTGCCGTCGGCCGCCAGCGGGACGCACACGAGCGAGGTGACGTTCGCCCGGACGAGGACGGGGGCGCCCTGCGGGTCCCTGCCGAAGGCGTCCGGGTCCTGCGGACGTACCTGGAGCGAGGGGGCTCCGGTCCGGGTCGTCTCGATGACCAGGGGACACCTGGCCGGATCCTGCGCCGCGAGCGCCCTCGCCTCCTCGGGCGAGGGCGCCAGCACGGCCGTACGGGACACCGGCGAAGCGGTGGCGTCGGCGATCACCCAGTCGGCGAAGCCTCCGTGCAGGACCCCGGCCGCCCGCCGCAGCACCGTCTCGCGGTCACCGCGCGGTGCGGTCAGCAGGGCCGTGGTCATCTCGTCCAGGAGGTCCATCAGGGTCGCGTGCCGGGTCGTCTCGGCCAGGTCGGGGATCCGGGTCGTCGGCGGGGCCGGCCGGGCCGGGGGCTCAAGCGCCCCCTGCGCGCCCGGCTGCATCACCACCAGCACCGTGGGGTGCGGCTCCCCGCTCGGACGCAGGGCGGTCAGGGTCGCGTGGACCGGGGCCGACGGGTGCTGCTGGAGATGCACGGTGAGGCTGCGGTCGCCCTCGCCGCGGGCCACGGCGGCGGTCTGGGAACGGAACGCGGCCCGGTCGGCGTGAGCGAGGAGGGCGGACAGCGGGCGGCCCGTCGCATAGCCCGAGCGGACACCCGTGAAGACGGTCGCCGCGGGGTTCAGCCGGCGCACCACGGCCTCCCGGTCCACCAGCGCGACCGGGAGCGGAAACCGCTGGAACACCGCCCGCAGCAGGTGCTGCTCCTGACGGTCGGCGGAGGGCGTACGCGGCGGCCCCGCCGAGGACAGCCGCTCGAACCAGGGCCACAACTGGTCGGCCACATGGTCGAGTTCGAAGATGGCCGCGTCCAGGACCGTCGGCAGGTCCCCTCCGGTCACGGATCGCGCCGCCTTCAGCTCCGCGACGCGGCGCACGAAATCCGCGAGCTCGTCACCGAATCCGTCCGTCTTCTCCATGGCCATGAACCTAGCCCGCGACGACGCGTCGCGGGGCGCCGGGGATCCAACCGGTTCCTGCTTGTTCTCCGGCCGTTTTCCCCGGCCGGGACCGGGAACGCGCACAAAGGACGGAGGAGTTGACAATGCCCGCTCGCGACCATAGGGGTCACTGGGGAGACGAGTCCGCCGAAGCCGCCCTTCCCGGGCGCAGGTTGTCGGCCCTGGCCGAACAGGCCGTGCGCTGCACCGCCGACTGCTGCGGTGCCGGCAGCACGGTGGCCGAGGCGGGAGCCGACCGGCCCGCCGCCGTCACCCACCCCGACCTTGCCGGACTCGTCGCCGTGCAGCTCCGCTCCGGGGACGGGCCCATTCCGGCCGCCCTGGAACGCGGGGAGCCCGTCGACTCGGCCGACCTGCTGCACGACGAACGCTGGCCGCAGTACCGCGCCCTGGCGCTCGACTCCGGGGTGCGCTCCAGCGTCACCCTGCCGTTCCGCCGGTCCGGCCTGACGGTGACGCTCAGTCTCTACAGCTTCCGCCCGGGCGCCCTGGAGGACGCCCGGCACGGGCCCGTGCACGCCCTCGGCGAGTTCGCCGCGAGCTGCCTCGTCCGCGACCGCTCCTACCGCGCCGCCCTCACCGAACTCGACCACCTCGGCACCGCCCTGCGCGCCCGCCCCGTCGTCGACCAGGCCTGCGGCATCGTCATGCACGTCCTCGGCTGCGACGCCGACGCGGCCTTCGACGTGCTCCGCCGCATCTCCCAGCACACCAACCGCAAGCTGTCGGACGTCGCGACGGGCGTCGTCAGCCGGCGGGGGAGGGGGCTGGAGGGGGATTTGGCGGCGTTGTCGAACTGAGGCGTGGCTCGGTGGGGTGTGTTCGGCGGGGTGTGTGGTGTCACCCGATCGGCCCTCTTCGTCCCGCGAATGGTGTCCGGCCGCGCGCGCCGGGGCCTCGGGCGGGCTGTCATGGCTGCGGGGGCACGACCGCCGTACCCCCGCAGTCGGCCGAAGGAGCTCACCCCATGCGCTGCACCGCCCGCGCCCTGTCCGTCGCCGCTCTGGCGGGTGTCGCCCTGGGCACCCCCGCCTCGGCCGCCTCCGCGGACCCCGCCGCGGAGGTCAGTCCGGGCACGGTCGCGCCGGGCGGCAGCGTCGCCGTCTCGGTCACCTGCGACGCTCTCGACGGGTCCGCGCCCGCCACCCTCCAGGCCACCTCGCAGGCGTTCGACGGGGGCACGGTCGAGCTGAAGCGGATCTCCGGCACCGACAAGAAGGCCGCCGGGCCCGCCTACCGCGGCAGCGCCCGCATCCCCTCGGCCGAGAACGTCGAGGGCGCCCCGGACACGGCCGGACCCGAGTCCGACCGGACCGTCGACGGCACCTGCCCGGCCGCGGGCGGCGGCGAGGGCGGCAAGGGCAAGGAGTGGAGTGCGACGTTCACGGTGGCCCGCGAGAGCGCGGGCGGGGACGGGAACGGCGGCAGCGCGAGCGACTCCGGCGGGGGCAAGGCCAGCGACGACGGCGGCACGAGCGAGGCGGGCGGCGGCAAGGGCGAGGCGAGCGGCGGCCATCAGGGCGGCAACGGTGGCGGAGGCGGTGGCACCGGGGGCGGAGGTGGCGGCCGTACCTGCATAGACCCCCACTCCGGCTGGACCGAGGCCGGAAAGACCGAGCCCTACGCGGGCGAGTCGGAAGCCGGCAAGGCCGAACCCGAGTGGGACGGCACCGAAACCGGCGGACTCGGCGAGGGCGGGACCGACTCCGGTGGACTCGGAGACGACGGGCTGGACGCCGGTGGGATGGACACCGGCGGGAAGGATGCCGGAGGGATGGACGCCGGAGGGACCGGTGCCGACGGGACCGGCACCGGAGGAGCCGACTTCGGAGGAACCTACTCCGAAGGAACCGACACCGAAGGAACCGACACCGGCGGCATCGCACCCGAGTGGGACACCGGAGCCGGCAAGACCGAGACCGAGCCCCACGCGGACGCGACCGAGCCCGGCTGGGACGGGAGCGGGGCCCACTCCGGCAAGGGCGAGCCCGGAGCGGACGACTGCGAGGGCGGGGCGGCCGACCAGCACGGTGTGCGGGCCGGTACCGGCGGCACCTTCACCGACTCCGTCCCCGCCCTGGTCGCAGGCGGTGTCCTGATCGCGGGCGCGTTCGGGGGCGCGGTGTACCGGCTGCGGCGTAGGACGCCCGCCTCGCAGGACTGATCCGTACGGCCGACCTCTGTGACCGGCGCAACCCCGGCGGGCGCCCATGGAGTTGCGCCACGATGGGTACGCAGAGCGCGGGGTGCGCGACACACCGGTGCTCCCGCCGCACCGTAAGAACGCCAGACCCGTAAGAACGCCAGACCCCTAAGAACCCCAGACCCCTAAGAACCCCAGACCCCTAAGAACCCCAGACCCCTAAGAACCCCAGACCCCTAAGAACCCCAGACCCGTAAGAACCCAGAGTCGTAGAAACGCCAAAGCCCGCACCACACCCCACGCGACACGAGCCCGCACGGAGCATCGGACGACGTCGAACCACCACGGCACCAGGCACAGCGGAGGCACGGATGCGCCGGACGGATCCCGAAGGCCACGGTCCCGTCCGTTACGGGCCGCCGCTCCCGGACGACGGACTGCCCGTGCTGCCCGAGATCGCCGCCGTGCTCGCGGCCGCCGCGGGCCGGGCCGAGAGCGAGCCGGTCGGCGGCGGCACCGCCCTGCTGGAGGCGGCATGCGGCTACTGGGGCCGCCGCGGACTGCCGACCGAGCCCGAGCAGGCGGTGGCCGGCCCCGGCGCCCCCGCCCTGCTTCTCGGCCTGACCTTCGCGCTCGGCGGCGACGTCCTCGTGCCACGGCCCTGTGCGGCCTGGTGGGCGCCGTACGCGCGCCTGTTGGGCCGGCCCGTCTTCCACGTGGCGACACCGGCCGAGTGCGGCGGTGTCCCGGATCCGTACGCCCTTCTGGAGACCGTCCGCCGGGTCCGTGACGAGGGCGGTGACCCGCGGCTGCTCGTGCTGTCCGTCGCCGACGATCCCACGGCCACCGTGGCCCCGCCCGAGGTGCTGCACGAGACCGTGGAGGCCGCCGCCGGCGAGGGCCTGTACCTGGTCAGCGACGAGACCTGGCGCGACACCGTGCACGCCCCGCACGACACCGTGCTGGTCAGCCCCGCCGAGATGCTGCCCGAGCAGGTCACCGTCGTCACCGACCTGGCCGGCGCCCACCTCCCGCCGGGCTGGCCGGCCGCGGTCGCCCGGTTCCCCGCGCACCACGCCGGGAACGGCCTGCACGCGCGCGTACTCGACGTGCTCACCGCGCTCGGCGCCCGCGTCGCCGGCCCGGTCGCCCTCGCCGCCGGGTACGCCCTCGCGGAACCCGAGCCACTCACCGCACGGATCGGTGCCGCCGTACACCTGCACGCGCGCGTGGCCGCCGCCGCGCACGCCGCCGCCGTGGGCGCCGGCGCCCTGTCCCGGCCCCCGCAGGCCGGGCGGCATCTGTACGTCGACCTCGGTCCCCTGCGCGCCGGGCTGTCCTCGCACGGCGTGGGCGACGCGCAGGACCTGGAGGACTTCCTCGCCGCGCGGCTCGGCATGCCCGCGCCGGGCGGGCACCGCTTCGGCGACGACCTCGCGGCGTTGCGCGTACGGCTGTCCACGGGCGCGCTGCTGGCGGGCACGGACGAGGAACGCGCGGAATGCATCGGTTCACCCACGCCGTTGGAACTGCCACACGTGCAACGCGCGTTGATCCACATGAAGTCGGTCTTCGACGATCTCCGCGACGACGCTCAGCGATGGGAGTCTCCTCGATGACGCAGCAGTCCGAGTCGACCACCGGGCGAACCACGACCACGCCGACCACCGCCACGCGCACGGCCGCCACGCGCACAGCCACCACGCGTACGACCACCCAGGAAGCCGACGATCCGACGGACCACCACCCGTCGCCTCTGGCGCCCCCGCCCCCGCTCCCTCCCCTCGCCGCCCCCCGTCCGCTGGGCGAACGCCGGGTGTGGCCGCGCACCTTCCACGACCGTCTCACCGCCCCGCTGCCCGGCATCAAGGCCCTCGCCCGCTTCGCCCGCGAGGGCGCCGTACGCCCGGGCCGGGAGGGCCTCGCCGACATCCCGCTGCTGCCCTTCGAGCCGGGCCCGGTGCCCCGCGTGGACGCCCGCACGGTCGCCGTCTCCTGGGCGGGGCACGCCAGTTGGGTCGTGCGGATCGGTGGACTGACCGTGCTCACCGACCCGGTCTGGTCGCGCCGCATCCTCGGCACCCCGGCCCGGATCACCCCCGTCGGCGTCGCGTGGAGCGCCCTGCCGCGCGTGGACGCGGTCGTCATCAGCCACAACCACTACGACCACCTGGACGCCCCCACCCTGCGCCGGCTCCCGCGCGAGACCCCCGTGTTCGTGCCGGCCGGCCTCGCCGGCTGGTTCCGGCGCCGAAGGTTCACCCGGGTCACCGAGCTGGACTGGTGGGAGGCGGCCGAACTGTCCGGTGTCCGCTTCGACTTCGTGCCGGCCCACCACTGGTCCAAGCGGACCCTCGTCGACACGTGCCGCAGCCTGTGGGGCGGCTGGGTGCTCACCGCGCCCGACGGACAGCGCGTGTACTTCGCCGGCGACACCGGCTACGGCCACTGGTTCACCCGCATCGGCGAGCGCTACCCCGGCATCGACCTGGCCCTGCTCCCCATCGGCGCCTACGACCCGCGCTGGTGGCTCAGCGACGTCCACTGCGACCCGGAGGAGGCGGTCCGGGCCACCCAGGACCTCGGCGCACGCCGGATGGCCCCGATGCACTGGGCGACCTTCGTCCTCTCGGCGGAGCCGGTCCTGGAGCCCCTCACGCGCGTGCGTGCGGCGTGGGAGAAGGCAGGTCTGGACCGGCAGGACTTGTGGGATCTGCCGGTGGGCGCTTCAAGGGTGCTGTAGGACAGCCGACCAAGGGGCGCGGGGAACTGCGCGACAAGCCACAACAAGCCCGCACTCCGCAACGAAACCTCACTTGGCAGCCCGAACCCGCTTCCAAACACCCGGCGCCACACTGATCACCACGGTCAGCGCGATCGCCGCCACCACCCCTTGCCAGGGCTCCGGGAACAACGACCCGCCCAGAATCCCGATCAACTGATACGTCACGGCCCAGGCGAGGCAGGCCGGCAGGTTCCCCCGGGCGAACCGCCGCATCGACCACTTCGCCAGCAGACATGCCAGCATCACCGGCAACCGCCCCGCCGGCACCAGCCGCGACAGCACCAGCACGGCGACACCGTGCTCGGCCAACTTCTCCTGCGCCTGCGCGAGCCGCTCCTCCGGCGCCCGCGAACGGATCGCCTCCAGCCAGCGCGAGCCGTTCTTCGATCCCATGCCCCGCCGCCCCAGCCAGTACAGCGTCACATCGCCCAGGAACGCGGCCGTCGACGCCGTCACGAACACCAGCGCCAGCGAGAACGGCGCCGTCTGGTGGAACGCCACCACCGCCGCCGAACTCACCAGCGCCCCCGTCGGCACGACCGGCACCAACGCCCCGATCAGCACCAGCAGGAACAGCGAGGGATAGCCGATCGCCTGCTGCGTCGACTCCGGCGACACCGTCGTCGTTGCGGCGGCCACCGTGGTCGTGGCGGCCAGCGTCGTCGTGGCGACGGCCGGCACCGTCACCGGGCCACCTCCAGGCGCACGCTCTCGCCGTGCGCGAGCCGGTGCACCGATACGCCGGGCGTGCGCTCCGCCGCGAGGCGGGCGAACTCGTCCCCGGGCGCATGGAATTCATGGGGGCGCACGGCGTCCATGCCGATCGGCCAGTACGTCCCGTAGTGCACGGGCACCGCGCTGTGCGGCCCGAGCCGGGCCAACGCCTCGGCCGCGCGCCCCGCGTCCAGGTGCCCCTCCCCGAGATACGGCCCCCAGCCGCCCACCGGCAGCAGGGCCACGTCGACCGGTCCGACCTCCTGCGCCATGGCGTCGAACAGCCCCGTGTCCCCGGCGAAGTACGTGCGAGCCTGGCCCTCGATGACATAGCCGAGAGCGGGGGAGCGGTGCCGTCCCACGGGGAGCCGCCGCCCGTCGTGCCGCGCCGGAACGGCCCGTACGGCCACACCGCCCACCGTCAGCACATCCCCCGGCGCCATCTCGGTCACCCGCAGATGCGTGAGCCGGCGCAGAGCCGGTACCGCGCCCGGCGCACCCCGGGGCACGAGCAGCCGGGTGTCCCGGGGCAGCCCGGCCAGTGAGGGAACGTGCAGGTGGTCGGCGTGGAGGTGGGAGACCACGGCGACATCGGCGCGCCGCGAGTCGGGCGCCGGGAGCGCACCCCGGCGTCGGCGCAGGTGTGCGAGCCGGCGTGCGAACAGAGGGTCGGTGAGGATGCGCACGTTCGAGTCCTCGACCGTGCAGGTGGCGTGACCCCACCAGGTGATCTCCACCGGCACCTTCTTTGCCTCCTTCGCGCGACTCCCCGAAGCGTACGGGCTGGAGTAGGGTCGGCGGCGAAACCCGGAGGTGAGGGGGGACGCCATGGGGCCATCCATAGTGCGCGTCACGGCGATCGCCAGTCTGACGCCGCTCGAAGAGCTGGACGCCGACCCCTTCCTGGTGGACTCCCGCAGCCAGCACGCCATGTGCGCGCGCTGGGCCGCCGAGCACGGGTACGTGGTCGCGCGCGAGCTTCTCGTACGAGGGCTGCGGGCGGACCACAGCGTGCTGTGGGAGGGCGTGCGGCCCGGGCTCGATCTGTTCGTGGCGCCCAGCCGCAGGGTGTTGGAGAGTGCGTTGTCGTCCGTCGACGAGTTCACCGCGGAGTGCGCCCGGCGCGGGGTGCGGGTGGAGATGGTGGGACGGGCCGAGCCGTTGTACGACGCGCAGATGAAGGCTCGGGTGCATCGGCGGCTGTCGATGCCGACCGCCGGCTACGACGGGCGTTGAGTGCGCCGCGGCGGGTGCCGCGACATGCCGTCTCGCGTCCGCGGGTTCGTCGTGGCTGGTCGCGCAGTTCCCCGCGCCCCTTCCGGGGCGCTGTCGGGCCGTAGGCTGGGGGCGAACAGGCCCGTTTCGGGGAGGTGGGCTGGGCGTGCGTGGGCGTTGGCGGCGGGTTGCCAGTCAGGTCGGGCGGAGCGTGGCCGTGTGGGCGGTCTCGACCGTCACCATGCTCGTGCTCGCCGGGATCCTGCCGGACTTCCAGCTGCAGTCGGCCGACGACGAGAGCACCACCCGACTAGCCATGACCGCGGCCCTCGGCGCCGGTGCCTTCGGTGTGCTCTCCGCGCTCGTCTGGCCCCTGCTGGTACGGCTGCTGCTGCTCGTGCCCGCGCTCGTGCTCGGCCTGCTGGTGTTCTTCCTGAACGGCTCGCTGCTCATCGTCGCCCTGCGCCTGGTGCCCTCCGGCGACAGCGAGGCCGCCCCCGAGACCGCCGTCATCGTGGCCGCAGTGATGTCCGCCGTCGCCTCCGCCACCGGCGGTGCCCTCGCCGTACGCGACGACGACGCCTACCGGCGCCGGCTGTACCGCCTCGCCGACCGCCGCCGCCGGGCCCTGCCACCCGGCCCCTCCAGCCCCGGCACGGTCTTCATGCAGCTCGACGGCGTCGGCCACGACCTCCTCCTCGCCGCCGTCGGCAAGGGCCTGATGCCCACCGTCGCCCGCTGGCTCGGCGAGGGGGCCGGTGCCGGTGGGCGCCCCACCCACCGTCTCACCGCCTGGCGCACCGACTGGTCCAGCCAGACCGGCGCCAGCCAGCTCGGCATCCTGCACGGCAGCAACCACGACGTCCCTGCCTTCCGCTGGTACGAGAAGGCGGCCCGCGAGGTGATGGTCTGCAACCGTCCCACCAGCGCCGCCGAGCTCCAGCGCCGCGCCATCGACCGCACCGGCGACGGCGGACTGCTCGCCGCCGACGGCGCCAGCCGCGGCAACCTCTTCAGCGGCGGCGCCGACGAGCAGGCCCTGGTGCTGTCCATCGCCACCAAGCGGCGCGACCGCCGCAACCGCTCCCGCGCGGGCTACTTCGCCTACTTCTCCGACCCGGCCAACGCCGTGCGCACCGCCCTGTCCTTCATCGCCGAAGTCGGCCGCGAGATCGGCCAGTCCACCCGGGCCCGCGTCCGCAAGGCCCGGCCGAGGGTCTCC
Source organism: Streptomyces coerulescens (assembly GCF_042657965.1). Lineage (NCBI taxonomy): Bacteria > Bacillati > Actinomycetota > Actinomycetes > Kitasatosporales > Streptomycetaceae > Streptomyces > Streptomyces coerulescens. The sequence continues at coordinate 685,688 of NZ_JBHSKM010000002.1, read as the reverse complement.
CGCGGCGGCCTCTACCCGTTCGTGCGCGCGTTCGCGACCGTCGTCGAACGGGACGTCGTCGTCGCCGCGGTGCTGGGCGATATGTTCGGCGGCCGCACCGCCGTCTACGCCGACCTCGTGGCGTACGACGAGGTGGCGCACCACTCCGGGCCGTTCGGCCGTGACACCGATAAGGTCCTCGAACGCCTCGACCGGGCGCTGGCGTTGATCGAGAAGGCCGCCGAGCACGCGCCGCGGCCGTACCGGATCGTCGTGCTGTCGGACCACGGCCAGAGCCCCGGTGAGACCTTCCGCTCCCGCTACGGCCTCGGTCTCGGCGACCTGGTGCGGGCGGGCTGCGGGCTGCCCGTGCCGCGCCGGGCCCGGCGCACCCACAGCGGCGCCGAGGCGCGCGCGGCCGTGCGCGCCGCGCTGCGCCGTCCCGTCGAGGAGGGCGGCGAGCAGCACCGTCCCTCGCGGCGCCGCTCCGAGCCCATCGTGCTGGCCTCCGGCAACCTCGGCCTGGTCTCCTTCCCGGACGTGCCGCACCGGATGACCAGGGAGGAGATGGACGCCCGCCATCCGGCGCTGCTCACCACCCTCGCCAACCACCCCGGCGTCGGCTTCCTGCTGGTGCGCAGCGAGCGGCACGGCGGGGTCGTGCTGGGCGCGTACGGCGCCGAGATCCCCCTGGACCGGCTGGACGACGAGCCGGGCCCGCTGGAGGTCTTCGGACCGGGCGCCGCCGACGCCGTACGCCGTACGCACTCCTTCCCGAGCACCGCCGACATCATGGTCAACTCCGCCTACGACCCGGCGGACGGCGAGGTGCTCGCGTTCGAGGAGCAGATCGGCTCGCACGGCGGGCTCGGCGGCGCGCAGGGCAGACCGTTCCTGCTGTCGCCCCTCGCCCTGTCCGCGCCGGTGGACGACGGGGAGGACCTCGTCGGCGCCGAGCATGTGCACCGGGTGCTGCGCCGCTGGCTGCGTGAGGCGAACGGGCCGCAGGTGCCGGTGGAGACGGAGCCGCAGGAGCGGGCCGCCTGAATAATCGGCTGCGTCCGAGGGGTCGCGGGCACACACTGGTGGAGTCGCAAACTTCTCGAACACTCCCAAGGAGCCCCTGCTTTGCAGGCTGCCGTCACCGTCACGCCCACCCGTATCCCCGAACTCCTGCTCGGCCTCGCCACCGTGCGGCCGGTCTTCATCTGGGGCGCCCCGGGCATCGGAAAGTCCTCCCTCGTCCGGGACTTCGCCACGTCGCTCGGGCTGGAGTGCGTGAGTCTGCTCGGTACGCAGCTCGCGCCGGAGGACCTGATCGGCGTCCCGCAGATCCGCGACGGGCGCTCGGTGTTCTGCCCGCCGGAGGCCATCGCCCGCGACGAGCCGTACTGCCTGTTCCTGGACGAGCTGAACGCGGCCACGCCGGATGTGCAGAAGGCGTTCTACTCGCTGATCCTGGACCGCCGTATCGGCAACTACGAGCTGCCCAAGGGGTCGATCGTCATCGGCGCCGGAAACCGCGCCACCGACAACGCGCTCGCCAGGCCCATCGCCTCCGCGCTGGTCAACCGGCTCACCCACGTCCACCTGGAGGCCTCCGCCAAGGACTGGCTGACCTGGGCCGTGAACAACGGCATCCACCCGTGGATCCTGGACCACCTCACCGACCGCCCCGACCACCTTTGGTCCAAGCCGCCGAAGACCGAGGAGCCGTTCTCCACGCCCCGCTCCTGGCACATGCTCTCCGACGCGCTGCACTCCTTCGGCCGCGACCTCGACGAGGAGACCCTGAAGGTCCTGGCACACGGCACCCTGACGCCGACGCACGCCACCGCCTTCTGCGGCTACGTCAAGATCGTGCGCAGCCAGTACGGCATCGAGGCGATCATCAAGGGCGACGCCCGCTGGCCGCACCGTATGGAGGACCGCGACCTGCTCTACTACCTGGCCGAGTCGTTCCGCGGCCGACTGATCAAGGAACTGCCCGCGAGCAAGGACCACATGTCGGCGACCGGCCGGCAGACCGCGTACCGCGCCAAGTCGCTGCTGGTGCAGCTCGCGGAGATCTCCGTCGAGGTCGCGCAGAGCGTCATCGCCTCCGACGCCGACGGCAATCCGGTGCTGCCCGCCTGGTTCCTGGTGGAGACCGCGCGGGACATGCCCCGGCTGGTGGAGGCGCGCCGATGAGCCGTGGCCACGACAAGGGGAAGGCGAAGAAGAAGCGGGACCTCGCGGCTGAGGCCTTCGCCGAGGGCCTGCGCCTCGTGCGCGCCAACCCCGCGCTGGCCACCGTCGAGTTCACCGTCTGCCGCCTGGAGAACTGCGAGCACTCGCCCCGCGACGGACTCGTCCGCGTCGACTCCGACGGCGACCTGCACGCCGACCCCGCGCGCATCGCCGAACCCGCCACCTGGGCCTGGGCCATCGCCCACGCCGTGCTGCACCTGGGCTTCGGCCACGTCCCGTCCAAGCAGGGCGTGCCCGTCCAGCCCGACCGTGCCGACCTCGCCGCCCGCTGCGTCGTCGTCAACCGCTTCCTGCTCACCTTCCCGGTGGGCAGGACCCCGGACCACCTGCCCCTGACCTACCCCGACGGCGACGAGGAACAGCTCGCCGCGCGGTGGCGGCGCGACGGCATCCCGGCCGCGTACGAGCGCTGCGGCACGGCGGGCCCGGAACCCGACCTGCTGCTCGTGGAGTGGAAGGGCTGGCTGGGGTCGCCCCCGGACCATCAACTCGCCTTCGCCACCGCGCTCACCCGGACCGTGTCCACCGCGATGGACATGGCGGGCGGCCGCCGCGACTCCATGCTCGGCGAACCCGTCAAGAAGCGGCCCTGGCAGTGGGCACTGGAGTGGTTCATCACCTCCTACCCACTGCTCGGCGGCCTCGCGGCCGGCATCAAACTCGTCGCCGACGCCGAACTCGCCCACGCGCACGGCATCTCCGTCGCCGCCGTCAACGCCGAGGCCGGCGAGATCTACATCAACCCGCTGCGGCACTTCGAGACCGAGGAATGGCGGTTCATCCTCGCCCACGAGATGCTGCACGCCGCCCTGCGCCACGGCGACCGCTGCGGCGCCCGCGACCCGTATCTCTTCAACGTCGCCTGCGACTACGTCATCAACGGCTGGCTGCGCGAGATGCAGGTCGGCCAGATGCCCCAAGGGCTGTTGTACGACGCCCGGTTCAGCGGCCTGTCCGCCGAGGAGGTCTACGACCGCATCGTCGGCGACCTGCGCCGCATGCGCCGCCTGGCCACCCTGCGCGGCAAGGGCCTCGGCGACATCCTCGGCGCCCCGCTCGGCCCGCCCGGCGACTGTGTCGACCTGGACGAGTTCTACCGCCGGGGCCTGAGCCACGGCCTCGACCTGCACCAGCAGCAGGAGCGCGGCTTCCTGCCCGGCGGTCTGGTCCAGGAGATCCGCGCGCTCAGCCATCCGCCACTGCCCTGGGACGCGCAACTCGCCCGCTGGTTCGACGAGTTCGTGCCCCGCCCGGAGCCGGTACGGACGTACGCCCGTCCCGCGCGCCGCCAGGCCTCGACCCCCGACATCCCGCGCGCCGGCCGCTACTTCCCGCCCGAGGAGATCGCCCGCTGCACCTTCGGCGTCGTCCTGGACACCTCCGCCTCCATGAGCGCCGGACTGCTCGGCAAGGCGCTGGGCGCGATCGCCTCGTACGCCGAGGCCCGGGACGTACCGGCCGCGCGCGTGGTGTTCTGCGACGCGGGCCCCTACGACGCCGGATATCTGCCGGTGACGGACATCGCGGGACGAGTGCGGGTGCGCGGCCGTGGCGGTACGGTCCTGCAGCCAGGGATCGACCTGCTGCAGCGGGCGGACGACTTTCCCCCGGGCGCGCCCGTCCTGGTCATCACCGACGGCTGGTGCGACGTGCTGCGGGTGCGCCGTGAGCACGCGTACCTGATTCCTCCGGGCCGTCGCCTGCCGTTCACCCCGCGTGGGCCGGTCTTCCGGGTGAGTTGAGCCGGAGTGTGATCGGATGGGGGCACGGACCCCGGAAACGGGCCCCCTTGCGAAAGGAAGAATCGTGGCTACCACGCGCTCCGCACACACCGTCTGGGAAGGCAACCTGCTCGAGGGCAACGGTGTCGTCAACTTCGACTCTTCTGGCGCCATCGCCGCGCAGCCTGTCACATGGGCCTCGCGCTCCCAGGACGCGAACGGCAAGACCAGCCCCGAGGAGCTCATCGCCGCCGCGCACTCCAGCTGCTTCTCCATGGCGCTGTCGCACGCCCTGAACGGGGCCGGCACGCCGCCCACCAAGCTCGTCACCTCGGCCGACGTGAACTTCCAGCCGGGTGAGGGGATCACCGGGATCCATCTCACCGTGGAGGGGACGGTTCCCGGTGTCGACAACGACACGTTCGTCGCCGCCGCCGAGGACGCCAAGAAGAACTGCCCGGTCAGTCAGGCGCTGACGGGGACGACGATCACGCTGTCGGCGAAGTTGGCGTAGCGCCCCTGGTGGAGCCGCGGCAGGTCCTTCTGCGTCCGCTGCGCCGTCGTGGCTTGTCGCGCAGTTCCCCGCGCCCCTCGAGGGGGCGGCCCTTCGGGCCGGCCCCCTCGCACCACCCCTGAGCGGGCGCTCAGCCTCCGTTTGGTGCTCCCCTCGCGGGTCACTCGCCCCATTGACAAGAACCCACTCAAGTTTTGTGCTGGAGTTCAAGGGGTGCCCTGGCGGAAGGGGACAGTGATGGCACGCGCGGTCGGGATCGATCTCGGGACCACGAACTCGGTGGTCGCCGTCCTGGAGGGCGGCGAACCCACTGTCGTCGCCAATGCGGAGGGGGCCAGGACCACACCGTCGGTCGTGGCCTTCGCCAAGAACGGCGAGGTGCTCGTGGGGGAGGTGGCCAAACGGCAGGCGGTGACGAACGTGGACCGCACCGCCCGCTCCGTGAAGCGTTACATGGGCGACGCGAGCTGGCGTTTTCCAGACCAGGGCGACATCGACGGCACCCGCTACCGGGCCCAGGAGCTGTCGGCCAGGGTGCTGCAGAAGCTGAAGCGGGACGCCGAGTCCTATCTCGGCGAAGACGTCACCGACGCGGTGATCACCGTCCCCGCCTATTTCGACGACGCCCAGCGGCAGGCCACCAAGGAGGCCGGGGAGATCGCGGGCCTGAAGGTCCTGAGGATCATCAACGAGCCCACGGCCGCCGCCCTCGCCTACGGCCTGGACCGGGGCGAGGAGCAGACGGTACTGGTCTTCGACCTCGGCGGCGGCACCTTCGACGTCTCCCTGCTGGAGATCGGCGACGGCGTCATCGAGGTCAAGGCCACCAACGGCGACACGCATCTCGGCGGCGACGACTGGGACCAGCGGGTCGTCGAATACCTCGTGAAGAAGTTCAAGGGGCAGAACGGCATCGACCTCGGCAACGACAGGATGGCGCTGCAACGGCTGCGCGAGGGCGCCGAGAAAGCCAAGATCGAGCTGTCCAGCTCCTCCGAGACGACGATCAACCTGCCCTACATCACCGCCTCCGCCGAGGGCCCCCTCCACCTCGACGAGAAGCTGACCCGGGCCCAGTTCCAGGAGCTCACCGCCGATCTCCTCGACCGCTGCAAGACCCCCTTCCACCAGGCGGTCAAGGACGCCGGCATCAAGCTCTCCGCCGTCGACCACGTCATCCTCGTCGGCGGCTCCACCCGGATGCCCGCCGTCACCGACCTGGTGAAGGAGCTCACCGGCAAGGACCCGCACAAGGGCGTCAACCCCGACGAGGTCGTGGCCGTCGGCGCGGCCCTCCAGGCGGGCGTCATCCGCGGCGACGTCAAGGACGTCCTCCTGCTCGACGTCACCCCGCTGTCCCTCGGCATCGAGACCAAGGGCGGCATCATGACGAAGCTCATCGAACGCAACACGACGATCCCGACCCGGCGTTCGGAGATCTTCACGACCGCCGCCGACAACCAGCCCTCGGTCGGCATCCAGGTCTACCAGGGCGAACGCGAGATCGCCTCGTACAACAAGAAGCTCGGCGTCTTCGACCTCACCGGTCTGCCGCCCGCCCCGCGGGGGGTGCCGCAGATCGAGGTCGCGTTCGACATCGACGCCAACGGCATCATGCACGTCTCCGCCAAGGACCTCGCTACGGGGCGCGAGCAGAAGATGACGGTGACGGGCGGCTCGGCGCTGCCCAAGGACGACATCGACCGGATGATGCGGGAGGCCGAGCAGTACGCCGAGGAGGACCACAAGCGCCGTGAGGCCGCCGAGACCCGCAATCAGGCCGAGCAGCTCGTCTACCAGACCGAGAAGTTCCTGCGCGACAACGAGGACAAGGTCCCGGCGGACACCCGGGCCGAGGTCGAGTCGGCGATCACGGAGCTGAAGGAGCAGCTGGGCCAGAACGCCGAGACGAACGTCCTGCGCACCGGCATCGAGAAGCTCGCCACGGTCAGCCAGAAGATGGGCCAGGCGATGTACGCCCAGTCCCAGCAGACCCCGGCGGACAGCTCGGCGGACGCCGGCGCCGGCGCCGAGCAGAGCGCCGCGCAGGACGACGACGTGGTCGACGCGGAGATCGTCGACGACGAGAAGGACCAACGGGACCAGAAGGGCGGAGCGGCCTAGTCCGTCCTAGGAGCCCGCCTTCTCCCACCCGCGCCTCTCCGGCCGCGGCCCCAGCTGCTCGGGGTCGCGGCCGCGGTACACCAGGTACGGCCGGAACAGATACTGCACCGGCGCGCTGAACATGTGCACCAGCCGGGTGTACGGCACCAGCGCGATCAGCACCATGCCAATCACCATGTGGACCTCGTACAGCACCGGCACGCCCGCCATCCGGTCCAGGTCGGGCTGGAGGGTGAACAGGCTGCGGGCCCAGGGTGCGATGGACTCGCGGTAGTCGTAGCCGTCGCCGGAGGTGTGGGCCAGCTTGGCGACCATGCCCATGATGATCGCCGCGACCAGCACGACGTACATCAGCTTGTCGTTGGCCGTGGTCGCCCGGAACACCGGTGCGTTGGTGCGGCGGCGGTAGATCAGCAGCACGATCCCGGCGACCGTCAGGACTCCGGCGGCCGTACCGCCGTAGAGGGAGAGCAGATGGTACGAGTGCTCGCTCACGCCGAGCGAGTTGGTCCAGGACTCCGGGACGAACAGGCCCACGAGATGGCCGACCAGCACGAACAGGATGCCGTAGTGGAAGGCGGGCGACGCGATGTTCAGCAGCTTCGACTCGTAGACCTGGGAGGAGCGGGTGGTCCAGCCGAAGCGGTCGTAGCGGTGCCGCCAGACCAGGCCGGCGACCAGCAGGGCGAAGGTGACATAGGGCAGGACGCCCCAGAGCAGCGTGGTCATCGGCGCACCCCCGTGCGTTCGGTCGGCAGTGTGGCGCACACCGCGTCCAGGACGGACGCGTACGGTGTGCCGAAGTCGGTGAGCCGGGAGCGGAGCTGCTCCAGACAGTCACGGTGCTCAAGGAGCAGATCGGTGTTGCCGGTGCGGGAGGCGAACTCCAGTACCGCGGGCAGGAAGTCGGGCAGTTCCTCGTGGGTGAACTCCAGGCCGTGCGCCCGGTAGACCTCCTTGAAGCGCAGCAGCGACATGCCGCGCCGTCGGGTGTCCCCGTCGAGCCACCAGGTCAGATACAGGCTGTGGCGGTTCTTGAAGTCGAAGACCTGGACGTAGTGCGCGGCCAGTTCGTCCGGCGGTGTGACCGCCGCGTGGTCGGTGAACTCACGTAGCTGCGGGGCGGCTTCGCGCAGCAGGGGCAGGCGCGCGCGGAAGTCCTCGTCCGGGTAGGTCAGACAGAGTGCGGCCGCCTGGTAGAGCACCTCGAAGGACGGCATCACGCCTCCTCGGTGTCGGCTGTGCGGGTGGGTCCGGCGGCGTCGGCCGGGTCGTCAGAGGTCTGCCGTCCGCGCAGGGCGTGGAAGTTCTCCACCGACACCAGCGGCAGCAGCTTGCGGCCGCCGGAGTCCTGGCCGAAGGGGCCGTCCCCGCCCATCCCCGGCCCGCCCTCGTAGTCGAGGCTGCAGCCCGTGGGCAGCGCCGACTCCTCCAGACGGCGGGCGTCCGCGACCGCCGCCGTCGGAATGACGTACCGGTCCTCGTACTTCGCGACCGCCAGCAGCCGGTACATCTCCTCGATCTCCCCGGCCGCCATGCCCACCGCGTCCGGCACCGAGGGATCCGGCTCCTCACCGAGGTTGATCGCCCGCATGTGGGAGCGCATCGCGGCGAGCCTCTCCAGCGAGGCGCGGACCGGGCCGATGGCGCCGGCCGTGAACAGCTCCGCCAGGTATTCCAGCGGGATCCGCAGCGCGTCGATCGCACCGAACAGATTCCCGGCGTCCTCCCCGTCGTGCCCGGTCTCCGCCAGCGCGTCCACCACCGGCGACAGCGGCGGGATGTACCAGACCATCGGCATCGTCCGGTACTCCGGATGCAGCGGCAGCGCCACCCGGTACTTGCTGATCAGCGCGTGCACGGGCGAGCGGCGGGCCGCCTCCAGCCAGTCGTACGGGATCCCCGCCGCCTCGCACGCCCTCCGCACTTCGCGGTCCTCGGGGTCCAGAAAGACACCCAACTGCGCCTCGTACAGGTCCCGTTCACGCGGCACGGAGGCGGCGGCCGTCACCCGGTCCGCGTCGTACAGCACCACCCCGAGATAGCGCAGCCGGCCCACGCACGTCTCCGAGCAGACCGTCGGCAGACCGACCTCGACGCGCGGATAGCACATCGTGCACTTCTCCGCCTTGCCGGTGGCGTGGTTGAAGTACACCTTCTTGTACGGGCATCCGGTCACGCACATCCGCCAGCCCCGGCAGCGGTCCTGGTCGACGAGGACGATGCCGTCCTCCGCCCGCTTGTACATCGCCCCCGACGGGCACGAGGCCACACACGACGGGTTGAGGCAGTGCTCGCAGATGCGCGGCAGATAGAACATGAAGCTCTGCTCGAACTCGAACCGCACCTTCTCCGACGCCTGCGTGCGCGTCCGTTCCACCATCGGGTCGAGGTCGCCGTAGGCGGGGGCGCCGGCCAGGTTGTCGTCCCAGTTCGACGACCACTCGATCTTCATCGGCTTGCCGTCGAGCTGCGAGATCGGGCGGGCGACCGGGTAGTCGTCGCCCAGCGGGGCGTCGGTGAGGTTCTTGTAGTCGTACGTCCAGGGCTCGTAGTAGTCCTTGATCTCCGGCAGTTCGGGGTTGGAGAAGATCCCGGCCAGCTTGCGCAGCCGCCCGCCCGCCTTCAGCTTCAGCGCGCCGCGCCGGTTCAGCTCCCAGCCGCCGCGCCAGCGCTCCTGGTCCTCGTAGCGGCGCGGATATCCCTGGCCGGGGCGGGTCTCGACGTTGTTGAACCAGACGTACTCCATGCCACGCCGGTTGGTCCACGCCTGCTTGCAGGTGACCGAGCAGGTGTGACAGCCGATGCACTTGTCGAGGTTCATCACCATCGCGATCTGGGCCATCGGACGCATCAGTACTCGACCTCCTGGCTGCGGCGGCGGATCACCGTCACCTCGTCGCGCTGGTTGCCCGTCGGGCCCAGGTAGTTGAACGCCCAGGAGAGCTGGGCGTAGCCGCCGACGAGATGGGACGGCTTGAGGATCAGCCGGGTGAGTGAGTTGTGGATGCCGCCGCGCCCGCCGGTGGTCTCCGTCTTCGGGACGGCGACCGTGCGTTCCTGCGCGTGGTGCATGTACACGGTGCCGTGCGGTATCCGGTGCGAGACGACGGCCCGCGCGACGACCACGCCGTTGCGGTTGACCGCCTCGATCCAGTCGTTGTCGACGACGCCGATCGCGTCCGCGTCCCGCGGGGACATCCAGATGTTCTGACCGCCCCGGGAGAGCGCCAGCATGAACAGGTTGTCCTGGTACTCGGAGTGGATGGACCACTTGTTGTGCGGGGTGAGATAGCGGACCGTCACCTCCCGCTGCCCGTCCGGGCCGAGCCGTGGTTCGCCGAACAGCTTGTTCATGTCCAGCGGCGGCCGGTAGACCGGGAGCGCCTCACCCAGTTCGTGTATCCAGTCGTGGTCGAGGAAGAAGTGCTGGCGGCCGGTGAGGGTGTGCCAGGGCTTGAGATGCTCGGTGTTGAGGGTGAACGCGGTGTAGCGGCGCCCGCCCGACTCGCTGCCCGACCACTCCGGCGAGGTGATCACCGGCACCGGAGCGGCCTGGGTGTCCGCGTACGTGATCCGTCTGCCCTCGTGCTCGGCCGCCAGATGCGCCATCTCCTGCCCGGTCCGGGCCTCCAGGGTGCGAAAGCCCTGGGTGGCGAGGCGGCCGTTGGTGGTGCCGGACAGGGCGAGTATGGTGTTCGCCGCCTTCACGGCCGTGTCCAGCAGGGGCCGGCCGTCACCCGTCACGCCGTTCAGCTGCCGCAGGTCCTCGACCTCCTCGTCCGGCTTGAGCGTGATGCCCTTCGCGGGCAGGCCGAGTTGCTCCGCCAGCGGGCCGAGCGAGGCGAACTTGGCGCCGATCGCGGTGTAGTCCCGTTCCACGACGGTCAGTTGAGGCATGGTCTTCCCCGGCACCGGATCGCACTCCCCGTGCCGCCAGTCCAGGACCACCCCGCCCGGCTGGGCGATCTCGCCCGGAGTGTCGTGCTGCAGCGGAGTCGCCACCAGGTCCTTGCGCACGCCCAGATGGCCGACGGCCAGCTCGCTCAGCCGCTCGGCGAGCGCCTTGAACGCCTCGAAGTCGGTGCGCGCCTGCCACGGCGGATCCACGGCCGGCGTGAAGGAGTGCACATAGGGGTGCATGTCCGTGCTGGACAGGTCGTGCTTCTCGTACCAGGTCGCGGCGGGCAGCACGACGTCCGACAGCAGCGTGGACGACGTCTGCCGGAAGTCCAGCGACAGCAGCAGGTCGAGCTTGCCCTCGGGAGCCTCGTCGCGCCAGGTCACCTCCTTCGGCCGGACGTCCTGCGGAGCCTCCTCGGCCCGGAGCGAGGACTGGGTGCCCAGGAGATGCCGGGTGAAGTACTCCGCGCCCTTCGCCGACGAGCCCAGCAGATTGGCCCGCCACAGCGTCACTATCCGCGGCCAGTTCTCCGGCGCGTCCGGGTCCTCGCAGGCGAACTTCAGGGTGCCCGCGCGCAGTTCGGCCACCACCCGCGACACCGCGTCGCCGAACACCTCGCCCAGCTCCAGCGGATTGCGGTCGAAGGTCGGATACGACGGCATCCAGCCCACGCGCGCCGACAGCGCCAGACAGTCCGCGCCCGTCATCCCGCGAAAGCGCCCCGCGCCCAGCGGCGAGGCGAGCACATCGGCCGTGAACCGGTCGTAGCGCCACTGGTCGGTGTTGAGGAACCAGTACGCCGTGCCGATCATCTGTCGCGGCGGACGCGACCAGTCCGACGCGGCGGCGAGCGTCGCCCAGCCGGTCGACGGACGGCACTTCTCCTGGCCCACATAGTGCGCCCAGCCGCCGCCGTTGCGGCCCTGGCAGCCGGTGAGCTGGAGCAGGGCGAGAAAGGCGCGGTAGATCGTCTCGGAGTGGAACCAGTGATTGGTGCCGGCGCCCATGAGGATCATGCAGCGGCCCTTCGACCGCTCGGCCGTCCGCGCGAACTCCCGTGCGATCCTTGTGCACTTGGCCGCCGGGACGGAGGTGTGCGCCTCCTGCCAGGCGGGCGTGCCGGGAGAGTCGGCGTCGTCGTACGACGCGGGCCAGCGGCCCGGCAGCCCCGGCCGTGCCACCCCGTACTGCGCGAGCAGCAGATCGAAGACCGTCGTCACCAGCGGGCCGTCCGCACCGCCGAGCTTCGTCACCGGTACGCCCCGGCGTATGACGGCCCCGCGGCCCTGCCCGTGCGGCCCGCCCTCGGTGTCGAAGCGCGGCAGCAGCACCTCGACACCCGCGGACACCTCACTGCCGTACAGGCTCAACCTCGGCTCGATGTCGCCGAGTTCGAGATTCCAGTGGCCCTTGCCCGACTCGGTCCAGCGAAAGCCCAGGGAGCCGTTCGGGGCGACAGCGCGCCCCGACACCTCGTCCAGCACGACCGTCTTCCAGCCGGCGCCGTCGCCCTCCTGGCCCAGGTCCGAGGCGCGCAGGAACTTCGCAGGGACGTAGGCGCCGTCCCGTGCCTCCAGGGTGACCAGGAAGGGCAGGTCGGTGAACTTCCGTACGTAGTCCGCGAAGAACGGCGTCTCGCGGTCGACGAAGAACTCCTTGAGCACGACGTGCCCCATGGCGAGGGCCAGCGCACCGTCCGTGCCGGGGTGCGGGTGCAGCCACTCGTCGGCGAACTTGGCGTTGTCGGCGTAGTCGGGCGCGACCACCACGACCTTCTGGCCCCGGTAGCGGGCCTCCGCCATCCAGTGCGCGTCCGGTGTGCGGGTCACCGGGACGTTCGAGCCCCACATCATCAGATACGCCGCGTCCCACCAGTCGCCCGACTCGGGGACGTCGGTCTGGTCGCCGAAGACCTGCGGGGAGGCGACCGGCAGGTCGGCGTACCAGTCGTAGAACGACAGCATGGGGGCGCCGATCAGGGAGTGGAAGCGGGCGCCCGCCGCGTGCGACACCATCGACATCGCGGGGATGGGGGAGAAACCGGCGATGCGATCGGGGCCGAACGTCTTGATGGTGTGCACGTGCGCCGCGGCGACCAGCTCGATCGCCTCGTCCCAACTCGCCCGCACCAGGCCGCCCTTGCCGCGCGCCCGCTGGTACTCGCGGCGGCGCTCGGGGTCGCCCTGGATGTCCGCCCAGGCCAGCACGGGGTCGCCCAGACGCTCCTTCGCCTCCCGGTACATCTTCAGGAGCACACCGCGGACGTACGGGTAGCGGACCCGGGTGGGGGAGTAGGTGTACCAGGAAAAGGCGGCGCCCCGCGGGCAGCCGCGGGGCTCGTACTCGGGACGGTCGGGGCCGACGCTCGGGTAGTCGGTCTGCTGTGTCTCCCAGGTGATGATCCCGTCCTTGACGTACACCTTCCAGCGGCAGGAGCCTGTGCAGTTCACGCCGTGCGTGGAGTTCACGACCTTGTCGTGGCTCCACCGGTCCCGGTAGAACGCGTCCGCCTCCCGCCCGCCCGTCAGCGCGACGCTGTGCAGATCGGGCGCGGGCGTGCCGGGCCGGAAGAACCTGCCGGCCCTCAGCAGCGCCGCGCCCGGCTCGGCGGGCGGGGTGGGCGGTATCCGGGTGTCGGTCACAGGCGTCGCTCCCTTGCTTGCCCTGGTCCCGAACCTAGGGCGGGGCGCGGGAGCGCACCCGTTCACGGCACCCGTACGGGTCAGGGCTTGCGGGCGACCCCCGCGTACACGGGCACGATGCCCTCCGCCTGGGCCGCGACGTCCGCGGGCTCGGGGCGCCAGCCGTAGACGGGGATGATGCCAGGGCCGAGCAGCTCCAGGCCGTCGAAGAAGCGGGAGAACTCGGCGAGCGAGCGGGGGAAGAACGGGGTGCCGCTGCGCCGGAAGTGGTTCGCCGCGTTCTCGATGGCCTGCGGGCTGAGGTCGGGGGTGACCTGGGACAGGATCAGGTGGCTGCCGGGGACGAGCGCGGCGACGTACCTCTCCAGCAGGCCGTACACGTCGTCGCCGTCCGGGTCGTCGCCCAGGTAGTGGGTCAGCGCCACCAGCGACAGCGCGACGGGCCGGTCGAAGTCCAGGGACTCGGCGGCCCGGGCCAGCAGCGCGTCGGCGTCCCGGACGTCGGCGTGCACATAGTCGGTGGTGCCCTGAGCCGACCCGTGCAGCAGCGCCTGAGCGTGCCGCAGCACGATCGGGTCGTTGTCGGCGTACACGACCTTGGACTCCGGGGCGACGCCCTGTGCCACCTGGTGCAGATTGGGCTCGGTCGGGATGCCCGTGCCGATGTCCAGGAACTGGCGTGTCCCGGCCTCGGCGACCGTGCGTACGGCCCGGTGCATGAACCGGCGGTTGGCGCGGGCGCCGCGCAGGACCGTGCCGTCCACCGCGAGGATCCTGCGGGCCAGCTCCTCGTCCACCGGGTAGTTGTCCTTGCCGCCCAGCCACCAGTCGTAGACGCGGGCCGGATGCGGCCGGCTGGTGTCGACGCGGGCGGGCGCGGACTCGGATCCGGACATGCGGTGTGCTCTCCTCGGGGCTCGGGTGCCGACGTGAACGGGTCGTCCCCGCCGGCCGGGAAGGGTGCCGTGCGCCGCTCAGCAGTCGTCGCGGTGCTTCCGCAGGATCTTCCTGGTGCGCTCGGCGGACGCGGCGGCCGTCGACATGTGGTCCAGGACCTCCAGATGCGTCGCGACCTCCTTGCGGGAGTCCAGATACAGGGCGCCGCTCAGATACTCGGTGTAGACCATGTCGGGCAGCTCCGGCTCGGCGAACCGGAACAGGGTGAAGGGCGCGTACGTCCCGGGGTGCGGGCCGGAGGAGAACTCGGCGACCTGAAGCGTGACGCGGTCGCGCCCGGCGAAGTCCAGCAGCTTGTCCAGCTGGTCGCGCATCACCGCGCCGCCGCCCACCGGGCGCAGCAGCACCGTCTCGTCCATGATCACCCACAGATGGGGCGGCTCCGGGCGCTCCAGCAGACGCTGGCGCTCCATGCGCAGCGACACATGCCGCTCTATCGTCTCGGGCCCCGTCTGCCCTATCGTCCCGGCCCGCAGCACGGCGCGGGCGTACTCCTCGGTCTGGAGCAGACCGGGCACGAAGTGCGGCTCGTAGGACCGGACGATCCGGGCGGCGCCCTCCAGGCTCACATACAGGCTGAACCAGTCCGGCAGCACGTCGTGGAACCGCTGCCACCAGCCCGGCTGGTTGGCCTCCTCGGCCAGCGAGACGAACGCGCCCGCCTCGTCCTCGGGGACGCCGTAGGTCTCGAGCAGCACCTGCACGTACGGGATCTTCAGCGCGACCTCGGCGGTCTCCATGCGCCGTACGGTTGCCGCGGTCACCCGCAGCACCCGCGCGGCCTCTTCGCGTCCCAGCCCGGACGCCTCCCGCAGCTCCTGCAGGCGTTTGCCGAGCACCACCTGGCCCACGGTGGGTGCGGGCCGCCGCTCACTCACGCCACGCCTCCCCTACGCGCCGAAAGTACGGGGTGCAGTGTGCCACGTTCCGGTTATCCGTGGGGGTGGCCGGTGTCGCGGGCCGGGTGCGGGTCCGTGGGGGCCGGTCGCGCCCCTGAGGGGGTTGTCATTACCCGGCAGGTAATCGACCTGCCCGCCTGGGCGCGAGACCTTTGGGGCACCGGATTCCGGGCCGGCGCACTCCGGTCCGGGATCCGGGTCCCGCCGTACCGCCACTCGACCCCGACGGAGGGTGATTCGTCATGTCCGCCACCTCGCTCACCGCGCTCGCCCGGACCTCCGACCCGCAGACCCTGCTGCGCCGCTTCCTGGCCCTGGACGCGGCGGTGACCGGGGCGAACGGGCTCGCCTACCTCGTCGCGTCCGGCCCGCTGGGACGGCTGCTGGGTATCGAGCAGTCACTGCTGCTCACCCTCGGCGCGTTCCTCGCCGGGTACGCCGGCGCCGTCGCGCTGCTCGCCTCCCGGGCCCGGCCCGCCGACCTCCCGGTGCGGGCCGTGATCGAGGCGAACCTCGCCTGGACCGTGCTGAGCCTCGTCGCGCTCGCGCTGTGGCTGTCGCCGACCACCGCGGGCGCGGTGTGGACCGTGCTGCAGGCGCTCGCCGTCGCCGGGTTCGCCGGACTGCAGTACGCGGCCCTGAGGATCCGTCAGGGCAGCAGCGACTGAAGGTACTTGACCGTCGCCGGGTCGGCAGGGAGCAGCGTCTCGATGGCCAGCTCGGCGACGGTCACGTCCATGGGCGTGTTGAACGTGGAGATGGAGGAGATGAACGACAGCACCCGGCCCTCGTGCTCGATCTGCATCGGCAGCGCGAAGTACGGGACGGGCTCGTCCGGTTCCGCGCCGGGCGCGTCCTGCGGCACCGGGTACGCCGCGACCTCCTCGTACAGCTCCCGCAGCGGCCCGGAGCGGTGCA
The DNA here is from genome assembly GCF_042657965.1 of Streptomyces coerulescens. Classification (NCBI taxonomy): domain Bacteria; kingdom Bacillati; phylum Actinomycetota; class Actinomycetes; order Kitasatosporales; family Streptomycetaceae; genus Streptomyces; species Streptomyces coerulescens. The sequence continues at coordinate 669,780 of NZ_JBHSKM010000002.1, read as the reverse complement.
GGGCGATCTGCCGTTCCATCTGGGCGAGGAGGTGACCGCGCCACTCGCGCAGATTGCGGATGCGCGGCGCGAGTCCCTCCGGGTGCAGGGTCAGCCGCATCGCGTTGAGCGGGGGCCGAAGGAGGTGCTCGGGGATGTCGTCGAGGAGCATGAGGATGCCCCGGTTGGCGGCGTGCACGTCGTACATCGCGTCGACCACGAGCGCCGGGTAGGGCTCGTAGCCCTGGATCAGCTGCTCCATGCCGGCGCGCAGCGCGGCCAGCGCCGGGTCGTCCAGCGGGGTCTCCGGGTAGTGCGGGGCGTAGCCGGCTGCCAGCAGCAGCGCGTTGCGCTCGCGCACCGGCACCTGAAGGTGCTCGGCCAGCCGCAGCACCATCTCCTCGCTCGGCCGGGAGCGGCCCGTCTCGATGAAGCTGATGTGCCGTGCCGAGGAGTCCGCCCGCAGCGCCAACTCCAGCTGACTGACCCGGCGTTGCTCACGCCAGGCCCGCAGCAGGGGGCCCACGCCCCGGCCGGTGGCGGCGGTGGCGTCGGCGGGCGCGGCGTTGCCGGGCGGGACAGAGGTCATGGGTACGACCGTAGTCGAGGGGCGCCGCGAACGGCCGGGGTGTGGAGGTCGCCCCCGGTGGGCGCGGCGGTGCTCGGCGATGGCTTGCGGCCGGCTCCGGGCACGGCTGGGCGTGCCGCGCCGGCCTGCGGGGAACCCGTCCGACCAGGACCGCCGCACCCATGCTGTGGCAGGCTGAAGACGAACCCTCCCGTGCAGGAAGGAGCGAGGCCATGCCCCTCGAACCGCTGTCGCAGAAGGAGATCGAGGACCGGCTCGCGGAGCTGCCGGGCTGGTCGCTGGACGGCGACCGTATCGCCCGCTCGTACCGGCTTCCCTCGCACTTCGCGGCGACAGCGATGGTCGTGCACATCGCCCAGGTCCAGGAGGAGCTCGACCATCACTCCGACCTCACCCTCGGTTACAACACTGTGTCACTCACCGTGAACACCCACACCGTGGGCGCCGTCACCAAGAGGGACTTCGCCCTGGCCCGCAGGATCGAGGACCTCGCCCCCGGTCACGGGGCGCAGTGACGGCGTGCTCGACTACGACAAGGAAGCGGAGCGCTACGACGCCTCGCGCGGCGGCGAGCCGAGGGCGGCGGCCGCCGCGCAGGCCGTGCTGGGCTTTCTGCCGGACGGCACCCGGCGTCTGCTGGACGTCGCCTGCGGCACCGGCATCGTGACGCGGCGCCTGGCCGCAGGACGGGACGGGCTGTGCGTGACCGGCGTCGATCTCGCGCCCGCGATGGCCCGGCAGGCCGCCGCCAGGATGCCCGGCGCCGTGGTGCTCGCCGACAGCCGCAGGCTGCCGTTCCGCGAGGGCCGCTTCGACGCCGTCAGCAGCGTATGGCTGCTGCACCTCGTACCGACCGCCGAGGACGTGCGGACCATCGTCGGCGAGTGTGCCCGGATGCTCCGGCCCGGCGGCGTCTACGTCACGACCGTCGACAAGGCCGCCGCCCACAACGTCGGCAGCGACATCGACGCGGTCATGGCCTCCCGGCCGCAGCGCCCGGCCCGGGACACCGCGGCCCTCGTCGAGTCCTTCGCCCTGGCCCACGGCCTGGTCCCCGCCGGACAGGCCCGCTTCACCGGGCACGGGCAGGGCCGCAGCCCCCGCCGCACGGTCGCCGACCTGCGCCGGGGCTGGTTCGTCACGGTGCCGCCCGGCGGGGCGCTCGCCGACGGGTTCGCCCACCGCCTCGCGCAACTCCCCGACCAGGACCGCGCCCGGCCCGATCCGGTGTTCAGCCTTCGGGCGTTCCGGAAGCCCGGGTGAACTCCATGATCCAGTTGGTCAGCCAGGTCTCACCGTCGTCGACGGAGAACGCCTGCTCCCAGCGGGCCGACCGCACGGAGAGGCCCGACCACACGAACCGCACGCGCACGTCCTTGCCGACGGGGAGGGTGTCGAAGCCGTAGAACTCGCCGCGACCGCCCTGGAACTTGCCGACGACCGGCGGGAACAGCGTGCCGCTGACGCTGGAGGCCCAGTACAGCGACCACTGCCTGCTCTCCGGGTCGAAGAGCCGCAGGGTCGCCCCCTTCGCCGACAGGTGCGGCATGTCGACCTCGTCGAGGTTCGCGGCCCCGTCGAACAGCGGCAGGCAGCGGCTGGTTCCCGGGAACTCCTCCCAGCCGCTCTCCGGGTCGAGGAAGTCGGTGCGACGGCGGTGGCGGACCGCCCACTCGCCGTGGAAGAAGTCGAAGTCGTTCGGGCCGCTCATGCGCGGTCTCCCGTGGTTCCTTCGGGCAGGGAGTCGGCCAGGTAGCCCGTCAGGTCCGGGACGTCGGGTGCGAGTATGTGGCGGATCCAGGCGTCCCGCTCGTGCTGGATCGGGGGGAGTTCCCAGACGCAGCCGATCCACGGCAGGTCCGGCTTGATGAAGTGCGTCGGATCGTGGTCCGGGCAGCCGAGCGCCGGCTGGCCCGCCGAGGCGCCCTTGAAGTGCAGGACGTTGTCCCAGACCCAGCTGTAGACGTTCAGATAGGCGCCGTCGTCCCCGCCCCGGTGCAGGACTACGAAGGTCGCCGGGGGAGTGCCGTCCGGTTCGGGCAGCAGCTCCGGCAGGATCGCGTACGCCGCCTTCTCGACCCCGGGCGCGATGCCCGCCGGGTCGGCGGTGACGTGGTAGCGCTTGATGTGCCGTCCGGCCACCTCGATCGGCGGGGGCACGGTCAGCAGTTTCTCCTTGAAGGGCATGCCGCGACGTTAGGACCGATTCACTGACACCATGTGTCAGTGAAGTCCAGCCGACTCGTCTCCGTCCTCCTGCTGCTCCAGACCCGCGGCCGGATGACCGCCGCTCAGCTCGCCGAGGAGCTGGAGGTGTCGGTGCGGACGATCTACCGGGACATCGAGGCGCTCGGCGCCGCCGGGATCCCGCTGTACGGCGACGCGGGCCACGCCGGTGGCTACCGCCTCCTCGACGGCTACCGCACCCGCCTCACCGGACTCACCACCGACGAGGCCGAGGCCCTCTTCCTCGCCGGTGCCCCCGGCCCCGCCGCCCAGCTCGGCCTCGGCTCCGTCCTGGCCGCGGCCCAGCTCAAGGTCCGGGCCGCCCTGCCGTCGGAACTGCGCGGACACGCCGACCGGATCAGCGGCCGCTTCCACCTCGACGCTCCCGGCTGGTACGCCGACGCCGATGACACGCCCCACCTCGCGGCGGTCGCAGACGCCGTCTGGAACAGCCGGACCCTGCACGTCCTGTACCGCCGCTGGCGCGAACCCACCGACGTCGAGCGCCGTCTGGAGCCGTACGGACTCGTCCTCAAGGCGGGCCGTTGGTATGTCGTCGCGGGTCCCGGGCCACGTACCTTCCGCGTGGACCAGATCCTCCAACTCGCCACCACTGAGGAGGAGTTCATCCGCCCCGACGGCTTCGACCTGCCCGCGTACTGGGCGGCCTACCAGCGCGACTTCCACGATCGGCTCCGCTCCGGCGAGGCACTGGTCCGGCTGGCGCCGGGCGTGACCCTCCACCGCTCCGCCGACCACCGTACGGACGACGACGGTTGGACACGGGCCACCGTCCCCATCGAGTCCGTCGACCGCGCCCACGCCGAGTTCCTGCGGCTCGGCACCGGCATCGAGGTGCTCGAACCGCTCGAACTGCGCGAGCGGATCGCCCGTACGGTCGCCGAACTGGCCGAAAGATACGGCAACTCACGCACGCACAGCGGCGACTGAGGGAGCGGAACCCGTCCGTCCTCCCGAGGAGGTACGTCACGTGCAGCACCCGCGCAAGCACCGCAGACGCCGGGCAACCGTCGCCGCTGCCTTCGCCACCGCCGCCCTGACCGCCGCCGGACTCACCACCCTCAACGGCGCCGGCACGTCCCCCACGCTCGAACCGGCTTCGCTCGGCTCGCGCGGGGGCACCCCCATGGCCGCCACCGCCCGTCAGGTCGAGGCCCTCGACCGGGGCGTCGTCAGCGTCCACACGTCCAGCGGCAATCTGGTCAGCTGGCGCTGGCTCGGCACCGACCCGAACGACGTGTCCTTCAACGTCTACCGGGCCGGCACGAAGGTCAACTCCACCCCGATCACCGGCTCCACCAACTACTTCCACTCCGGAGCCCCCGAACAGGCCGACTACACCGTCCGGGCCGTCGTGGGCGGCGTCGAGCAGGGCGACTCCGTGCACGCCATCCAGTTCCGCCCGGGCTACAAGGACGTCCCCATCAGCGCGCCCGCCGGCGGCACGACCCCCGACGGAGTGGCGTACACCTACGAGGCCAACGACGCCTCGGTCGGCGACCTCGACGGCGACGGCGCCCTCGACATCGTCCTCAAGTGGCAGCCCACCAACGCCAAGGACAACTCCCAGTCCGGCTACACCGGCAACTCGATCGTCGACGGCATCAAGCTCGACGGCACCCGGCTGTGGCGTATCGACCTGGGCCGCAACATCCGCTCCGGCGCGCACTACACGCAGTTCCAGGTGTACGACTACGACGGCGACGGCAAGGCGGAGGTCGCCATGAAGACCGCCGACGGGACGAAGGACGGCACCGGTGTGGTGATCGGCAGCTCGTCCGCCGACCACCGGAACTCTTCCGGCTACATCCTCTCCGGGCCCGAGTACCTGACCATGTTCAACGGGCAGACCGGCAAGGCGATGGGGACGGTCGACTACGTCCCGGCCCGGGGAACCGTCTCCTCGTGGGGCGACTCCTACGGCAACCGCGTCGACCGGTTCCTCGCCGGCACGGCCTACCTGGACGGCTCCCGCCCCTCCCTCATCATGGCGCGCGGCTACTACACCCGTACGGTCATCGCCGCCTGGGACTGGCGGAACGGCGGCTTCACCCGCCGCTGGACCTTCGACACCAACTCCTCCACCAACACAGGGAAGGGGTTCGACGGGCAGGGCTCGCACAGCCTGTCCGTGGGAGACGTCGACAGTGACGGCAAGGACGAGATCGTCTACGGCGCGATGGCCGTCGACGACAACGGCAACGGCCTGTGGACCACGAGGACCGGCCACGGCGACGCCCAGCACCTCGGCGATCTCGACCCCGCGCACGCGGGACTCGAGTACTTCAAGGTCTCGGAGTCCGCCGGCCAGCCCGCCGAGCTCTACATCAACCCGGCCAACGGCACGGTCAACTGGAAGCTCGCCGTCTGCTGCGACAACGGCCGGGGCGTGGCCGGGGACATCTACGCCGGGAACGACGGCGCCGAGGTATGGTCCGCCTCCGACACCTCCATCCGCGACGAGGCCGGCGCCACCAAGGGCCGCGAGCCGTCCTCCGTCAACTTCCTGTCCTGGTGGGACGGCGACACCGTACGCGAACTCCTCGACGGCACCCGCATCGACAAGTACGGCACGTCCTCCGACACCCGCCTCCTCACCGGCTCCGGTGTCTCCGCCAACAACGGCACCAAGGCCACGCCCGTGCTGTCCGGCGACATCCTCGGCGACTGGCGCGAGGAGGTCATCTGGCGCACCAGCGGCAACACGGCACTGCGGATCTACTCCACGCCGTACGAGACGAACACGAGGATCACGACCCTGCTGCACGACACGATGTACCGCACGGGGACCGCATGGCAGAACACCGCCTACAACCAGCCGCCGCACCCGAGCTTCTTCCTCGGCAACGGCATGGCGACGGCGCCTCGGCCGACCGTCTACACCCCGTGAACGACGGTGGGTGCGCACCTCACGGGAGGTGCGCACCCACCGTTGCCGTCAGCTCACGTCCCCGTTGTGTCGCCGTATACGACGCCCCGGCCGTTCGTCGACACATACACCCGTCCGTACACCCGCGGATCACCCGTGATCGCCGCACCCGTCCAACCCCACTGACGGGCGTCGTCGTTGATACGAGTCCAAGATACGCCCTTGTCGATGGAGCGGAAGATGCCGCGTACGCCGCCGATCTTCGCGCCGGCGTAGAGGGTCTGGTACGAGGCTCCCGGGGCCGCCTTGCCGAAGCCGATGGTGTCGGCCTGCTCGACGCCGGAGATCTTCGTGAAGGCGGCGCCCCCGTCGGTCGAGTGCCACAGTCCGTACGCCCCGTCCGTGGCGCCGCCCGCCAGCCACACCTCGCCCTTCGCCCCGGGCAGTGCCTTGAAGCGGACGCTGTCCCCGCTCGGCAGCCCGGTCGCCGAGGATGCGGTGAAGGTCGCGCCGCCGTCCGAACTGACGTAGAACTTCCCGGACTTGAAGCCGTAGAAGGTCTTCGGGTCCACCCGGTCGGACTCGACGATCGCCCCGGCCGGGATCCCGTCGGCCGCAGCCCATGCATGACCGAACCCCGTCGTGTACTGGACGCCCGCGTCGGCGGGGCTCCACACGAACCGGCTGCCGTCCGACGCCGCCGCGACCGTACCGCCGCCGCTGACGCCCGAAGGGTCGGTCCCCGCGAACCAGTTGGCGCCGTTGTCCGTCGAGAACGCGATGTGCGGGCCCGAGTCGAGATTGCCCACCCGGACGACCGTGCCGGGGCTGGTCTCGGCGAAGTCCAGACTGGTCGTGGTGGTGAAGTTCGGCTGGGTGAACATCATCGACGGAACCTTGGTGAGGTCGGTGTGCCGGAAGCCGCCGACATCACCGAGGGCGCTGAGGAGCGGGGCGCCGGACGGGGGAGAGGCGAGGTCGTTGACCGCCGTCTCCTCAAGCCCCCGCACCATCGGCCTGATCGTGAAACGGCTCCCGCTGTCCCACTGCGTCAGATCCTCGGTGCCGTAGATCGTCGCACCCGTCCCGTACATCATCCGGTTCGAGTCGAACGGGTCGATCTCCAGCGCCTCCGTCATCCAGCCCAGCTTCGGCGTCTGCTCCGGCGACGACGGGTTCGCGCCCCAGGTCAGCCACGGCGACGACGACACGTCCAGGGTGTAGCGGTTGGCCCGGTCGGGGTACGACGTGTAGTCCCACGCCTTCGTCCAGGTCCGGCCGCTGTCCGTCGAGCGGAAGATCTGGGTGTCAGGCCACCAGGAGCTGTACGCCGTCGCCATCACGGTGCCCGGCCTCTGCCGGTCGACGGTCAGCCCCGCGAAGCCGTAATAGGTGTCGGCCTCCGCGACCGGGCTGATGTCGGTCCAGGTGCCGGTCGCCGTCGCGTACCGCCACAGTCGTCCCTTGCCGCCGTCGTACGGGCCGCCCTTGTCGCTGTAGGCGAGATAGAGGTAGCCGTTCGCCGCGTCCAGGACACCCTTGTGCGCCAGATATCCCGTCGGCTGCCCGGCGACCCGCGACCAGGTCGCGCCCCCGTCCGTCGACCGGTACACGGCGTTGTCCTTGTCGGCGACCCCGACATAGATCGTCCTGGTCGCGTTCCCGGCCGACCCCGTGGACTCGTCGAACGTGACCCAGACGATGCCCTGGTTGTCGCTCGCGTACCCGCTCGTGTCGCTCGGATCCTGAACGTAATCGCCGACGTTGGGGAAGTTCGCCACCTGCGACCAGGACACCCCGGAGTCGGTCGACCGCCACAGCCCCTTGCCGCTGGGCGCCCCCAGATACAGCACGCTGTTCCGGTTCGGGTCGACCGCCAGCCGCTCACCCATGCCGCGGCCGGGCATGTTGCCGCCCAGCTTGAACGGCAGGTCGGCCTTCTGCCAGCTCGCGCCCCGGTCGGCGGAGCGCAGCACGGCACCGTTGCCCGGATCCCAGGAGTTGGTGTACGTCCCGACCGCCGCGTACACCCGGTCCGGGTCGACGGAGTCGGACGCCAGGCTCACCACACCCGTGTGCCCCCAGTCGTCCCAGCCGACCGAGTCCAGCAGCGGCGTCCAGGTCTTCGACGCCTGCTGCCAGCGGTAGGCGCCGCCGATGTCGGTACGGGCGTAGGCGAGGTTCCTCTCCTTGCGGTTGAAGACGATGCCGGGAACGAAACCGCCGCCGTCGATACGGGCGTTCTTCCAGGTGTAGGTGTCGGCGGCGATCGACACCTTCGGCGAGACGTTGGCAGCAAGCGCGGACGGGGTACCCGCGAGCAGCCCGGCCGCGAGCGCAAGTACCGCCGTGAGGATGCGGGTTCTTCGCACAGGGGGTCCTTTCCGGGATGTGGGGGGAGGAAAGAGGGGCGACGCCGTCAAGGGGCGCGGGGAACTGCGCGACCGGCCACCAACAACCCGCGGCCGCCTGCGAAACCCACGCCCCTCACTGCACTCGGCGACCTGCTACTCGAGCAGCTCCGCATAAGAGCCCATGGCCAAGGCGATGTCCGCCTGGGCCCAGAACCGGTGATACGTGAACGACGGCACCGCACCGCCCGCGAGATACGCCTCGATCTTCGACCAGGCCGGATCGTCCTCGTAGAACGATCGGATCGAGTCGAAGGCCGACGACGAGCTGATCGCGTCGCCGTTCGGCATGGTGCCGGTCCAACCGCTCGGCACGTGGATCGCGTCGTCGAAGCGGTTGTAGTCGGCGCGGTTCTCCGGGACGGCGATGCCCAGGGCGTCCTGGTGGTTGTCCCACATGCCGTCGAGGAGCGCCTTGGCCGTCGCCGCGGCCTGCGTGTCACCGGAGCGGTCGGCGTAGTACGTCAGGGTCTTGGCGTACGCGGCCGCCACGCCCACGTCGTCGGTGTAGTCGGCGACGGTGACATGAAGTCCGTTGTTGGCGCCGGGACTTGAGGCGTTCCAGGTGTCCGGCTGCCCCGACCACTGGAGCGTCGACGGGATCCGGTACGTACCGTCCGGGTTGACGGTCGTCTCGGACAGCGCCCAGTCGACCCACTTGTCGAGGACGGCCTTCGCGGAGGCGTTCCCCGTCTGCTGGTAGTACTCGGCGACCCGCTCCATCGACCACGCCTGGAAGCCGAACCACTGGTTGGACGGCGGGTCGTGGTAAACGGGCTGCTGGTCGTAGTACATGCCGTAGAAGGTCGACCTGCCGGTGGGCGGCGCGGCGTACCGGCCCGCCCAGCTGTTGGTCGCTCCGCCCGCGATCGCGCCCTCGCTGGACTGCAGCCAGCGATAGAACTCGATCTGCCGCTCCAGGGACTTGCCCCAGTCCGCCTGCCCGGTCGCCGACTTGGGCTTCAGGTCGGCGTAGGAGGCCAGTGCGTACGCCGCCATCGGGTTCTGGTAGCCCCCGTGGGTGTGACTGGAGCCGATACGCCAGGCCCAGCCCGCCGAGGTGTCGGTGGCGCCGCCCCAGGCGTAGTACCAGGAGAGCAGATAGTGCGAGGCGTCCTTGCCGGTGCCGGCCGGGCAGGCCGACGGACCGACACAGTTGCCCACCTTCTTGAAGTACTTGTCGTACATGGCGTAGCGCAGGTAGTCGCCCATCTTCGCGGCCTTGGCCACGGTCGCGGAGATCTCGCCGCCCTTGCCCTGCGCGTCGGCCCACTTGTCGGCCCAGTACGCGGCCTGCACCGCACGGGCGTCGGCGTCGGGGGCATTGGTGAACTTCCACTGTTTCGCGTATGACGCGTCACCGGTGAACAGGTCCAAGTACCCGTTCTTCCCACCGTACTTGAACTGGTCGCAGGTCGGCTGCGGCACCGTTTCCCACACCGACTCCTGCGCGCCGCGCTGGAAGGTGTTGATGTACGACGGCCCCGTGTCGCCCGGGCCGGCCTCGCACTTGCCCGGCGAGTTGCCGTACCCGTAGACGTTGTCGACGTCCTGGAGCCAGTGCATGCCGTAGACGTCGTCCGTGCCGTAGGCGCTCTTCAGCTCGGCCGCGATCGGGTCCGGGCCGACGGAGACCGACGGGTCGAGCTGGGCCGGGTACTCGTTCGGGGTGTCCAGCTCAGGCGCGTAGGTCGCCGGCTTCGAGGCGTTGTAGAAGGAGTTCGTGGGCTGGTCGGCGTGGGTCGGGATCATGTACTTCTCCATCAGATCCCAGGCGCCGTTGAACTTGGACCAGTCGCCGGTCACCTTGCCGTACATGGCCTGGAGCCACAGCAGATAGCTGTACGCCTCAGACGTGGTCTCATGACCGTGGTCCGGCGCCTCGACGATCAGCGTCTCGACCGAGTGGTAGGGGATGCCCTCGGGCGAGAAGTAGCCGTTCGCCGGGTTGGTGATCTTGCCGTACAGCTCCAGGAAACGGGCGTCGTACGCCTTCGTCGCCGCGATCTGGGTCACCGTCACGGACGCCTTGGCGTGCCCGGTGGCCGTCGACTCGAAGGTCGCCGAGCCCGTGCCGGAGGAGTCGGCGGTGATGGTCACCTTCTGGGCGGTGTTCCAGTTCGAGGGCGTGAAGGTGAGCGAGGCGCCGCCGGTCACCGAGAGGCCGGAGTTGCCGCTGGTGCGGGCGGTCGTGACCGTCACATTCGCCGACGGCCGGGTCGACAGCTTCACGTCGTATGTCGCCGACTTGCCCTGCTGGACCGGGAGTTGGGCCGGTGTGGCCACCACGGAGGGACCCGAGGCGACCGTGATGCCGACCGGCGTGGACTCCGCGGACGCGCCCAGGCTGTCGTACGCCTTCGCGAGGAGCGAGTGACTGCCCACGGTCAAGCTGGAGACCGAGAGCGAGTACGGCGCCGTCGTGTCCGTGCCCAGCAGGGTCGCGTCGTCGTAGAACTCGACCTTGCCGACCGTCGCGCCGTCCGCGGCGGCCGCGGTGGCCGCGAGCGGGACGGCGTCGCCCTGCGCGTAGACGGCGCCGGCCGTCGGACTGGTCAGCACGGTGATGGGGGGCTGGTGGGCGCCTGTGCAACTCGTGCCGTTGACAGTGAAGTTCGTCGGCGCGGCGTTGCTGCCGCTGTACGTGAACTGCGCGCCCGTGGTGACGGCGGCCCCGGCGGCGATCCGCCCGTTGTAGCCGGCGTCCCGCACGGTGACCGTCTGCCCCGACTGGGACCAGGTGCCGTTCCAGCCGTTGCTGAGCTTCTGGTTGCCCGTGTGGCCGTACGTCAGGGTCCAGCCGTCGATGACGTCCGTGCCCCGGTTGGTGAGCGTCAGATCCGCGGTGAAGCCGGATCCCCAGTCGTTGGTCTTGTAGTCGACACTGCACTGAACCGCTGCCGCCCGGGCGGGAGTCGATCCCGTGCTCAGCATCGTCAGCGGGAGCGCCAGGGCGGCGACGACGGCCGTCCACAACCGTCGTAAGGCTCTGCGTCTGCGTGGGGGATGCATGTGCTGGTTCCTCCTCGTGGCTCGGAGAAGTCAAGGCTTGAACCAGTGGGAGCGCTCCCATAGTGCGGACGGGGGTGCGAGGGGTCAAGGTGCTTGAAGAGTCGAAAAGATTCGACGGGTCCGGTTGAGCAAAAGTCAGTAACTCCCCTGTCCTTCACCGTCACTTGGCGCTAGCTTCGTGACACCAGTGGGAGCGATTCCATCAGTCGACGCGTCCGTCACGGCGTGCCCGATCTGCAAGGAGTCGCTCATGCGACACCCCCCGCGTTCAGTACTTTTAGCCGTGGTCGGCACCTCCTCCTTGCCTCTTGCGCGCCCTGCACGGACGGACCGTCAGAACCCGCAACCAAGAAGGAACCCGCACTCATGAGTCGTACCAGAACAGCGATGCTCGCCGCCCTGGCGCTGGTCGCCGGGGCCTCGGGAACCGCGCTCGCCGCGGACCCGGGTGGAGTCGGCACGGCCGCCGTGCCCTGCACCGTCGACTATCAGGTGCAGAACCAGTGGGACACCGGCTTCACCGCCGCCGTCACGGTCACCAACCAGGGCGCCGCCAGGTCGAACTGGTCCGTGAAGTGGTCCTACGCCGGGAACCAGAAGGTCACGAGCGGCTGGAACGCGAAGATCAGCCAGAGCGGTGCCGCCGTCACCGCGGCCAACGAGACCTACAACGGCACGCTCGCGACCGGAGGTTCGGTCAGCTTCGGCTTCCAGGCCTCCTACAGCGGGACCAACGCCCTCCCGGCCACCTTCACCCTCGACGGCGTGACCTGCAACGTCGACGACGGCGGTGGCGGCCCCACGGATCCGCCGGACCCGGACCCGAACGGCCCGAAGGTCGACAACCCCTACTCCGACGCCAAGGTGTACGTGAACCCGGAGTGGTCCGCGAAGGCCGCCGCCGAGCCGGGCGGCAACCGGATCGCGAGTCAGCCGACCGGCGTCTGGCTCGACCGGATCGCCGCGATCAACGGCGTGAACGGCGGCATGGGCCTGCGCGACCACCTCGATGCGGCCCTGACCCAGAAGGGTTCCGGCGAACTGGTCGTCCAGCTGGTCATCTACAACCTGCCAGGCCGTGACTGCGCCGCCCTCGCCTCCAACGGGGAACTCGGTCCGACGGAGCTCGGCCGGTACAAGACCGAGTACATCGACCCGATCGCCGCGATCCTCGCCGACCCGAAGTACGCCTCGCTGCGGATCGTCACGACGATCGAGATCGACTCGCTGCCGAACCTGGTCACCAACACCGGCAGCCGTCCGACGGCCACTCCGCAGTGCGACGTGATGAAGGCCAACGGCAACTACCAGAAGGGCGTCGGCTACGCCCTGAACAAGCTCGGCGACGCGGCCAACGTCTACAACTACATCGACGCCGGCCACCACGGCTGGATCGGCTGGGACGACAACTTCGCCGCCAGCGCCGCCGTGATGAAGGAGGCCGCCACCTCCGAGGGCGCGACTGTGAACGACGTGCACGGCTTCATCGCCAACACGGCCAACTACAGCGCCCTGAAGGAGAACAACTTCACCATCAGCGACTCCGTGGGCGGCAAGTCCGTCCGCGAGTCGAAGTGGGTCGACTGGAACCGGTACACCGACGAGCTGTCGTTCGCGCAGGCCTTCCGCCAGCAGCTGGTCACGACCGGTTTCAACTCCGGCATCGGCATGCTGATCGACACGTCGAGGAACGGCTGGGGCGGCAGCGCACGGCCCGCCGGTCCGGGGGCGACGACCGACGTCGACACGTACGTCAACGGCGGGCGCTACGACCGTCGTATCCACGTCGGCAACTGGTGCAACCAGTCCGGGGCCGGTCTCGGTGAGCGGCCGCAGGCCGCACCGGCGGCGGGGATCGACGCCTACGTCTGGATCAAGCCTCCGGGTGAGTCCGACGGGGCGAGCTCGGAGATTCCGAACGACGAGGGCAAGGGGTTCGACCGGATGTGCGACCCGACATACACGGGTAATCCGCGTAACGGGAACAACCTGTCCGGTGCGCTGCCGGACGCTCCGCTGTCGGGGCACTGGTTCTCCGCGCAGTTCCAGCAGCTGATGCAGAACGCCTACCCGCCGTTGTCGTAGTGCGTTGAGTGGGAACTGCCGGTCCGTTGTGGCTGATCGCGCAGTTCCCCGCGCCCCTGGAGGGGCGCGGTGGTCGCCGGGGTTTGATCAGTTCTCTTTGGCCAGGCCCCGGCGGATCGCGAACTCGACCGCCGAGTAGTCGGCGTCGGGGCGGTCCAGTTCCAGCGGTTTCGCCGGGTGCAGGGGTGGCTGTGCCATGAAGCGGGGGCGGGTGCCGTGGTGGGGCTGGGCGGCGTGGACCAGGAAGGGGTGACAGAGGTATACGTCGCCGGGGCGGCCGGTGGCGTGGGCGAGCGGGCGGTGTGCGGAGGCCTCGGCCACCTTCGGGCCCAGCTCCAGGAAGGTCGCGCCGGCCTCGCCGTACGGCGCGAGGACCGCCGGTACGTCGAGATGCGAGCCGACCCGGATGCGGGTCGGGGCGTCGTCCTCGGTGACCTCGCTGAACAGGAACAGCATCAGCAGGGCACGGCCCTTGGAATGCACGTTCGTGTGGACATGCTGGGCGCCCTCGGGCAGATAGCTGCCCTCGATGTGCCAGCCCGCGTCGTCCGGCTCCTCCTCATGCGGAAACCGCAAAGGGAAGCTGCCCAGTGAGTAGCGCGACTGCCAGCGGTCCTCACCCACCAGGACGTCGAAGGCCTCGTGCAGTACGGGTGTGTTCACGGCCGCCGCGAACGGGCCCTGCGCCATGTCGTACACCCAGTGCACGGGGTCCTTCCAGGTGCCCGGGTCCCGCGGGTCGTACCCCGTCTCGCGCCACAGCAGCCGCGCGCAGTGCTCGGCGACACGTGGGGGAAAGGCGCCCTCGATCTTCACGAACCCGTCTTTGAGGAAGCGTTCCACCATCGTGTCGTCCATCGGGCCATGGTGGGCGACCGGCACCCGTCCTCGCACCTCATTTTCTTTGCCCGGTTTTTTGCCGCTACGGCAAGGACAGTGGCACCGGGGCGGTGCGTCGGAGCAGGCTGGCGGCAACCGGACGAGAGGCTGACCACCATGGCGCATGAGGATCACCCGCACCACCAGCACGAGCACCAGCACCCGGGACACGGGCAGCGCCACGACCACACCGATGTCGACTGGGCCGAGATGGGCCCGATGCTCGAAGCGCAGGCGGAGCTGTTCCTGCCCCTGTACGAGCACGCCATGGCCTGGCTGGGCAAGCGGCAGACCGAGCCGGGGTTGATCGTGGACGCGGGCAGCGGCCCGGGAGTGGTGTCCTGTCTGCTCGCCGACACCTTCCCCGGAGCTCGGATCGTCGCCGTCGACGGGTCGGGGCCGCTCCTGGAGCGGGCCCGGACGCGGGCGGAGCGGCTCGGCGTCGCCGACCGCTTCGGTATTCTCGCCGGTGAACTGCCCGATGTTCTCGGGGAGTTGGACTATCCCGTCGATCTGCTGTGGGCCGGCCGCAGTCTGCACCACCTGGGCGACCAGCGGGCCGCCCTCGCCGCGTTCGCCGACCGGCTCGCCTCCGGCGGCACGCTGGCCCTCCAGGAGGGCGGCCTGCCGCTGCGGTTCCTGCCCCGGGACATCGGCTTCGGGCGGCCCGGGCTCCAGGCGCGGCTCGATGTGCTGGAGGCGGAGTGGTTCGCGCAGATGCGGGCCGACCTCCCCGGCTCCGTCGCCGAGACCGAGGACTGGCCCGCGCTGCTCACCGCCGCGGGGCTGCGGCCCAGCGGTACCCGCACCTTCCTCCTCGACCTGCCCGCCCCGACCACGGACCGCGCCCGCGCCTACGCGGCCGACATCCTCACCCGCACCCGTGACGGCGTCGGCGACCGCCTCGACGCCGAGGACCGCGCGGCCCTCGACCGGCTGCTCGACCCGGACGACAAGGCGAGCGTGTACCACCGCCCCGACCTGTTCGTGCTGGCCGCGCAGACGGTGTACACGGCCGTGCGGACCAGGTGACAGCGCCGAGGCCGGCCGACGTCGGGGCTTGACTTCGAGAGCTCTCCAAGTGAGGGACTCCCCTCGTCCGAACCGAGACACACAGGGGGAACCACCATGACCGACTCCGTGGTGTGGGCCGTCCGGCAGCCCGACGCTGTGGGACGTCGACACCGTCGTCGTACGGCCGCTCGGACAGCCCAACTGACCTGCTGCACGGTCGAGTTCGCCGGTCTCAGTTGTTGGCGATGAACTCCTTCGCCAGCCGCTCGCCCAGCGAGACCGCCGCGTTGTGGTTCTCGATGGGCGAGACCCGGGAGTTCTTGAAGAGGATGTACGTCACACGGGAGTCGGTGCCGCCGGTCTCCGGGTCGGGGTCGATGCCGAGCCGCTCGGCGGCGGAGTAGGAGGCCTCGCCGATGATTTTCTGAGGGCCGGTGTCGCCGACGACGGCGTACAGGACCTGGTTGTCGTGGATGACGGCCACCACGCCCGCACCCTGGATGCCGGCGGCCGAGTAGTTCCAGGTGCCGCTGATGCTGGGGACGACGACGTAGGGCAGCGTGTCGGAGCGCAGCGGCTTGCCGTCGGACTGGTGGAACGCGGTGTCCGGCTGGAACCAGGGGTCGGTGTCCTCGTTGCACTTGGCGGTGCGCTGGCCGTCGCAGTCGATGTCCATGTCGGCCTTCCAGAAGACGGCGCCGTTCTTGCCGCAGACCGGGACGGTGGCCGACGTCTCCTCGTCGGTGCGGTACTTGCCGTTGGAGATCTGCGAGCAGGACGTCACCTTCGCGAGCAGGGCGGCCGCGCTGACCGAACCCTCCCGGAGGGACGGCGGTTCCGGGGTGCCGGAGGCGCTCGTGGGGAGCAGGCCGGCGGCGAGCAGCGCGGCGCCGGAGGACGCGGCGAGGGTCAGTGTTCGGATGCGCACTGTGGGGGACCCTTCTGTGAGGAAGTACTTCTGTTAGGAAAGTTTCCTGACCGGGTGGCGTACAAAGGTGGCCCTCTTTGTGTGGCCACGTCAAGCCCTTGCGTGCGACCTGGGGCCCGCTCCGCTGATTGCGGCGCCATCACCCCGGTAGAAGACTGGAGATGCCGAAGAGTTTCGGATGTGTGCCCCGGATTTTCGGGAGGTGCCATGTTCGTACGCGCCATCTACACGACCGGCGATCCCACGAAGATCGACACCGCCATCAGGGCGATGAACACCGAGGGGCGGGACCTGCTGGAGGACCGCCCGGGATACCGGGGGGCGAGTGTCTTCGTGGACCGGACGCTCGGGAAACTGCTCGCGGCCAGCTGGTGGGAGACGGAGCGGGCCCGGCAGAACAGCGACGAGGTGCTGCGCGAGCGGCGGGCGGCGATGCTGGACCCGTTCGCGGGAACCTTGTCGGTCGACAATTACGAGGCGGTGGTGTTCCACCAGGCGCGCCAGCCGCAGGCCGGCGGCGGACTGCGGCTGACCAGGCTGGAGTTCGACCCCATGGACACCGACCTGCTCGCCGACACGTTCCGGGCGACGGTGGTGCCCCGGCTCGAAACGCTCCAGGGGCTGGCCCGGGCGTCCCTGCTGGTCGACCGGGAGCGGGGGCGCGGGATGGTCGGAGTGGTCTTCGTCGACCAGCCGTCCCTGGCGGCGTCCCGCTCGGGCCAGGCGGCGGCCCGGCACGAGGGCGCGGCCAAGGCGCATGTGACCGTGACCGGACTGGAGGAGTTCGAGGTCGTCTTCACCGATGTGCGCGGGGACTGAGGCGCCCCGCACGGGTGACCGAGGGGCCAGGCGTCCTGCCGCGCTCCGGCTCTCCCTACACGTCCGCCCGCCGCTCGGGCAGCTGAGCGGCGGGCGGACGTAGGTCGCGCCGGAGCGGGGTCAGTTGACGGTGGCCGGGTCGCTGCCGATCCGCCGGTCCTCGTTGAGCGCGCTGATCGCCGCCAGGTCCTCGTCGTCCAGGCTGAAGTCGAAGACCGCGATGTTCTCCTTGATCCGCGACGGCGTCACGGACTTCGGGATCACGACGTTGCCGATCTGGAGGTGCCAGCGCAGCACGATCTGGGCCGGGGTGCGGCCGTGCTTCTGCGCGATGGCGACGATCGCCGGAACCTCCAGCAGACCCTTGCCCGAACCGAGCGGCGACCAGGCCTCGGTGGCGATGCCCTGCTCGGCGTGGAACGCGCGGGAGGCGTGCTGCTGAAGGTGCGGGTGCAGCTCGATCTGGTTGACGGCCGGGACGACCGACGTCTCGCCGATCAGCCGCTCCAGGTGCTCCGGAAGGAAATTGGAGACACCGATCGCGCGGATACGGCCGTCGGCGTGCAGCTTCTCGAACGCCTTGTAGGTGTCGACGTATTTGTCGCGCGAAGGCGCCGGCCAGTGGATGAGGTACAGGTCGACGTAGTCCAGGCCCAGCTTCTTGAGCGACGTCTCGAAGGCGCTCAGTGTGGAGTCGTAGCCCTGGTCGCCGTTCCAGAGCTTGGTGGTGACGAAGATGTCCTCGCGGGGGACGCCGGAGGCGGCGATGGCCCGGCCGGTGCCCGCCTCGTTGCCGTAGATCGCCGCTGTGTCGATGCTGCGGTACCCGGCCTCCAGCGCGGTGCCGACCGCCCGCGTGGCCTCGTCGTCCGGCACCTGCCAGACGCCGAAGCCCAGCTGGGGCATCTCGACGCCGTTGTTGAGGATGATCGGGGGGACCTTGCTGCTCACGAGCTCTTGATCCTTACGGTTGTCGTCAGGTGGTACTGCATATCGTCAACGATCACGAGGCGTGATGCATTCCTGACCGCCGAATCCGCCCCGGGAATCACCGCAACTGACCGGTGAGTCAGTGGGCGATGGCGAGATTGGCCGGAAACGCATCCGACGTTATCGGTCCGGACCATTGACCGTGGCCCGTCATGCCGCGACTCTGTATCGCGCCACCGAACGTATCGATGAACTCGGTGCATGCATGTGAACGACAGCCGCCTGTCTGGTCTCTGAGACCCCCCACTTCCTCAGGAAAGCAGGTATGCGCACATGAACGAGATGCTGCTTCGCACCCACCCCGCCCTGCCGACGGAACAGGTCATTCAGGAAACATCGGATGTAGAGGTCTGGCAAAGCCCGGGTTACACCGTCGTGGACACGGCGCTCGAAGTGACCGCCTACGCCCTCGCCGACCGCTAGCCGTCCGCCGCCACGAGAGCATCGTGACCGCGACTCGCGTGCACGCCGACGGCGCCGCGGCCCCCTGGACGACCACCGAGTTCACCGGGCGGCTGCGCGCCGTCACCGCGGCCCGCTACCACGACCGTCACCCCTTCAACCTCCGTATGCACAAAGGCGAGCTGACGCCCGCCGAACTGCGCCGCTGGATCGCCAACCGCTTCCACTACCAGCGCCACATCCCCGTCAAGGACGCCCTGATCCTCGCCAAGCTGGAGCGGCCCGCGGCGCGCCGAGCCTGGCTGCGCCGTATCCGCGACCACGACGGCACGGCCGAGGGCGAGGGCGGCATCGAGCGCTGGCTGCGCCTCGGGGAGGCGGCCGGCCTCGACCGGGAGGAGCTGTGGGACGCCTCCCGGGTCCTGCCCGGGGTGCGGCTCGCGGTCGACGGATACGTCAACTTCTGCCGGCTCGGTCCCGTCGTCGAGGCCGTGGCCGCGTCCCTGACCGAGCTGTCCGCACCGGACTTGATGCGCACCCGCATCGACGCCTTCGAAACCCACTATCCCTGGATCGACCCGGCCGGGCTCGCCTACTTCCGCACCCGTGTCGGCCAGGGCGCCCGGGACGGCGAGGAAGCCCTCGCCCTGGTCCTGGACCGTGCCCGCACCCGCGAGCAACAGGAGCGGGCGGTGGCCGCCCTGGCCTTCAAGTGCGATGTGCTGTGGGCGCTGCTGGACGCGGTGGACGCAGCGGGAGAGGGATGTCGAGGTGGAGCGGTTGGGGGAGGCGGACCATGACCTGGCGTCCCGCCCTCGCCCGGGCGGTCGTACTGCGCCATGACCGGGTGCGGGGCACCGATCTGCTGCTGCTGCCCGAGCGGGTGGTCGTGCTGCACGGCGAAGCGGGCGGCGTGCTGCGGCTGTGCGACGGCAGTCGCGAGGTGGACGACATCGTCGCCGAGTTGGTCGCGCGGTTCCCCGGCGCCCCGGTCGCCGACGAAGTCCCGGAGTTTCTCCGGGCGTTGCGGAAGGAGGGCTGGCTGCGATGACCACCGACCCGCCGTGGGCCCTGCTCGCGGAACTCACCCACCGCTGCCCGCTGCGCTGCGGGTACTGCTCCAACCCCGTCGAACTGGTCGGTCGGTCAGAAGAGTTGACGGCCGAGGAATGGTCCGGAGTGTTCCGGCAGGCCGCTGACCTGGGCGTCGTACAGACCCATCTGTCCGGCGGTGAGCCACTGCTGCGGCGCGAGTTGCCGGACATCGTCGCCGCCGCCGAGCGCGCGGGCCTGTACACCCAGCTCGTCACCAGCGGCGTCGGACTGGGGGAGCGGAGGCTCGGCGAGCTCGTCGCGGCCGGGCTGCACAGCGTCCAGCTGTCCGTGCAGCACGCCGATCCGGACGCCTCCGACCGTATCGCGGGCGCCCGCTCGTTCGCCGCCAAGGAGCGCGCCGCCCGGCTGATCCGTGCGGCCGGGCTGCCGTTCGGCCTGAACATCGTCCTGCACCGCGCCAACATCGACGCCCTCGACGACCTGATCGCCCTCGGTACGGCCTGGGGCGCGGACCGTATCGAGCTGGCTCACACCCAGTTCCACGGCTGGGCCCTGCGCAACCGTGCCACCCTGCTGCCCACCCGGGACCAGGTCGACCGCGCCCTCGCCACGCTCACCCGGTGGCGCGAACGCCCAGGCTCCGCACCGGAGTTGATCTGGGTCACCCCCGACTACGTCGACGGTGTCGCGAAACCCTGCATGGGCGGCTGGGGCGCCCGCTCGCTCACCGTCGCCCCGGACGGCACGGTCCTGCCGTGCCCGGCCGCGGCCGCCCTCCCCGGCCTCGACCCACCCAACGTGAGGAGCCGTCGACTCGCCTGGATCTGGCAGGAGTCGAGAGCGTTCAACGCCTACCGCGGCGATTCCTGGATGGGCGACCCCTGCCGAAGCTGTGCCCTCAGCTCCACCGACCACGGCGGCTGCCGCTGCCAGGCGTACGCCCTCACCGGCGACGCCACCCGCACCGACCCGGCCTGCCGGCTCTCACCCGACCATGCCCTGGTGAAGGACCTGGTCGACAGGGCCCGTCCGCCGGCCGCGACACCTGTCCACGCCTACCGCGAGGGAGCGCCATGAGACGCCTGCACAGGCTGCTGGCGACGGCCGTGTTCGCCGCCGGGACCCTGACCGCCGTCCCCCCGGCCGCGGCCGAGCCGGCACCGGTGGTGGGGACGGCGGCGCCGACCGTGTCTCCGTCGACCTCCTCCACCCTGCCCGTCCGGGCACCCGTCGCCACGGCGGACTGGTCGGTCGCCATGGTCGACTCCACGACGGCCCGCTACACACCGACCACCATCGGCGGCTGGTCGTACCCGGTCGGCCTCTATCTCTACGGGCAGTACCTGGTCTTCCGCCGCACCCACAACCCGCAGTACCTGGCGTACATCAAGAGCTACGCCGAGCGATTCGTGGCCGCGGACGGCTCCATGAGCCAGGGCTTCAACAACCTCGACAGCATGCAGGCCGGGCGGCTGCTGACGATCCTGCACCACGAGACCGGCGAGGACCGCTACCGGATCGCGGCGAAGAAGATCCGCGACCGCCTCGACACCTACCCGCGCACGCAGGACGGCGGCTTCTGGCACGCCGACACCGCGAGCCGCGCCCACCAACTGTGGGCGGACGGTGTCTACATGGTCACCCCGTTCCTGGTGGAGTACGGCAAGGAGTTCCACGACTCCGCGTACGCGAACGACGAGGCGGCCGAGCAGCTCCATCTGTACGGCAGCCATCTCCAGGTCGCGGGCGGTCTGCTCCGGCACGCCTACGACGAGTCGCGCACCGCCACCTGGTCCGATCCCGCCACCGGCCTCGCCCCCGAGCACTGGTGCCGGGCCGTCGGCTGGTACTCGATGGCGCTGGTGAACGTCCTGGACGCCCTCCCCGCGCACCATCCTCGCTCCGCCCGACTGCGCACTGTTTTCCGGAAGTTGGCGGCGGGGCTGGAGAAGTACCAGGACCCGGCCACCGGTCGCTGGTTCCAGGTGATCGACAAGGGTGACCGCGACGGCAACTGGACCGAGACCTCCTGCTCCAGCATGTTCACCTACGCCCTCTCCCGCGGTGCCCGACGGGGCTACCTGGACCGGCACTACGCGGCCGTCGCCGAACGCGGTTACCGGGGCGTCCTGCGCAAGGTCTCCCTCGGGGCCGACGGCCGCACCGAGCTCACCGACATCTCCGTCGGCACCAACGTCGGCGACTACGCGTATTACGCCGCCCGAACCCGGGCCACCAACGACTTCCACGGCCTCGGAGCCTTCCTGATCATGAACGAACAGCTGAGAGGTGATTAGTGTCATGAGCACATCCAGAAGGCTGCTGCTGGGCGCCGCGCTGGGCGGTGTGGCCTCGGCCGCTGTCGGGCTGCCCGCGGCAACACCCGCCCGGGCCGCGTCCTGGCAGCTCAAGTGGTCCCCGTCCGCGAGCTCCGACGGCCTGCGCGCCTTCGAGACCATCGAGGACGACCGCGCCGACTCCCACCCCGGCGGGCAGCCGCACATCTACGCCACCGGCGACAACTGGCGCTTCAACATGCACATGTCCGACCGGGACACCTCGACCGACCGTCAGCGCCAGGAGGTGACGGGCCTTCGCACCTCCTCGTCCAGCTATCTGAAGTGGACCCAGGGCCAGACCTGGCGGATCACCTACTCCATGTACATCCCGAGCTCGCTGAAGGCGACCACCTCCTTCACCCACATCATGCAGATGAAGCAGCCGGGCACCGGCTCCTCGCCGATCGTCGTGCAGTCGCTGCGCCGGGTGAACGGCGCGCAGACCATCGAGCTGAAGCTCTTCGACAGCGACACCCTCGTCGGCCGTACGGACCTCTCGCCGCTGCACGACAAATGGACCGACGTCGACTTCCAGATCAAGGTCGGCAACGGCTCGGCGGGCTCGGTCCGCTGGATCCTCGAGAGCGGCGGCACCACCGTGATCGACAAGTCCAAGTCGGGCGTCGACACCTTCCTCGCCGACCGGGTGCGCCCCAAGTGGGGCATCTACCGCTCTCTCGGCGACACCTCCGACTCGCTCCAGGACTGCCACCTGCTGCTCACCAACCTCCGCGGCTACCAACTCGTGTGAGCGGACGCATGACATCCCCCACCTGGAGGTGGACCTCCATGCATGCCATCCCCACCGGACGCCGTTCCCACCGGCGTGTGCTCCTCGCCGCCCTGGGCGGCCTGCTGCTGTCCCTTCTCACCGCCTCCCCACCGTCCGGCGCCGCGGCCGCCGCGGCCGGTGACCACCAGGCCGAGACCGCGACGATCTCGCAGGGCACGGTGGCCACCAACCACAGCGGCTACACGGGCTCCGGCTTCGTCGACTACACCAACGTGACCGGCTCCTATGTCGAGTTCACGGTGAGCGCGGACGCCGCGAGCGGCACCTCGCTGGCCCTGCGCTACGCCAACGGCACCGGCGCCGACCGGCCCATGGACCTCTCCATCGGCGGCAAGGTCGTCGCCGCCGGCGTGTCCTTCCCGCCCACCGCGAACTGGACCACCTGGGCCACGAAGACGATCACCGCCGACCTCACCGCCGGCGCCAACAAGATCCGCGCCACCGCGACCACCTCCGCCGGCGGCCCCAACCTCGACAAACTGACCGTGGACGCGGCGGCCGACACCCAGACCCCGACCCGCCCCGGCACACCGAACTGCTCCGCCGTCACCGAGGACGGCCTCACCCTCACCTGGGGCGCCTCGACGGACAACGTGGCGGTGACGGCGTACGACATCTACGAGCACGGCAACAAGATCGGCGAGACCGCGGGCAGCGCGACCACCGAGAACCTCACCGGGCTCACCCCGGCCACCACCTACAACCTCACGGTCATCGCCCGTGACGCGGCCGGCAACGCCTCCCTCGCGAGCCCCGCCGTCGACTGCACGACCAGGCCCAGCTCCGACACCAGCCCGCCGACCGGACCCGGCACCCTGTCGTACACCGACGTCACCGCGAACAGCGCCAAGCTGAGCTGGGGCGCCGCCACGGACGACAAGGCGGTCACGGCGTACGACATCCGCAGCGGCTCCACCGTCTACAAGACCGTCAACGGCAGCCCGCCCGCCACCTCCACCACGGTCTCCGGGCTGGCCTGCGACAGCCCCTACAGCCTCCACGTCGTGGCCCGTGACGCCGCCGGGAACGCCTCCCCGCAGAGCAACGCGGTCACCTTCACCACCCGGGCCTGCGCCACGGACGGCGGCGTTCCGTCGTCCATCGCCACCGTGTCGTCCGGCTGGAGCATCCCCTGGGGCACGTACTGGATGCCCGACGGCACCAGCGCCCTGGTCACCGAACGCGACAGCTTCAAGGTGTTCAAGCTGACCAAGGACGGCACCAGGACGCAGGTCGGCAAGGTGCCGAACGCGGTCACCACGGACGGCGAGGGCGGACTGCTCGGCGTGGCCGTCGACCCCGCCTGGGCGGCCAACCACCGCGTGTACTTCATGCACACGGCCTCCGAGGGCAACCGCATCGCGCGCATGACCTACGACGGCAGCTCGCTCAGCGGCTACACCGTCCTGCTCCAGGGCATCAAGAAGAACCGCTACCACAACGGCGGCCGTCTCGCCTTCGGTCCCGACGGCCTTCTCTACGCCTCCACCGGCGACGCCCAGACCTCGTCCCTCGCCCAGGACAGGAACTCCCTCAACGGCAAGATCCTGCGCCTGACGACCGACGGCAAACCGGCCCCCGGCAACCCCTTCGGCAGCCACGTCTACTCACTCGGCCACCGCAACCCCCAGGGCCTGGCCTTCGACAAGAACGGTCGGCTGTGGGAGGCGGAGTTCGGCAACAGCTCCTTCGACGAGCTCAACCTCATCAAGCCGGGCGCCAACTACGGCTGGCCGACCTGCGAAGGCACCTGCTCGGTCGCCGGTATGACCAACCCCAAGAAGACCTGGCGGGTCTCCGAGGCATCCCCGAGCGGCATCGCCATCGTCCGCAACGTCATCTACATGGCGGCCCTGCGCGGCGAACGGCTCTGGCGCATCCCGATCGACGGCGACACCGAGAACGTCGGCTCTGCCACCGCGTACTACGTCGGCACCTACGGCAGGCTGCGCACGGTCACCACGGTGCCGGGCGCCGACCAGCTGTGGCTGTCCACGACCAACAGCGACAACAACGGCGGCCAGCCGGACGGAGCGGACAAGATCTTCCGGGTGACCATCAGCTGACGGTCACGGCGTCTCCTCCTCATGGATACGGCGTTCCAGCTCCCGCAACGACGCGCTCGGCGCCGCCCCGAGCGCGTCCGCGAGAACGCGTCGCGCGTCGGCGTACTCGTCCGGTGCCTCGGTCGACGCCGCCTCGCGGTCCAGGGCGGCCAGGAGCAGCTCCTGCAAGCGCTGGCTCTGCGGATTCTCGGCGACGTGGTCGGCCAGTTCGGTGATCAGCGCTTCATGGTCGCGACCCAGCTCCAGATCAAGCTCCAGACGTGCTTCGAGAAGGTCCACGTGCCATGCCCGCAGCAGTGCTCTCTGTTCCCTGGCGTACCGGCCGGGCAGGCCCGCCAGGGGATCGCCGGTCCACAGCGCCAGCGCCTGGTTCAAGAACTCCCTCGCCTGTTCCCGCCGCCCGGCGCCGCGGCTCTGCTCCACCAGCTCCCGCGCCTCGTGGAGGTCCAGTGACCCGGGCGCGATACGGATCAGATAACCCGAGGGATCCTCGACGAGCACATCAGAACCGAGGTCACGCCGAAGCCGCTCCATGTGGAAAAGCAGCAGCCTCAGCGGTGACACCTGGAAATCGTCACCCCACGCGGCGCGCATCAGGTCGTCCGTGGGGACGACTCGCCCCGCGTTGAGCAACAGCTTGGCCAGCAGCACGCGTTCGCGATCGGAGACGAGGGGCACTGTGGTGCCGCCACGCCGGGCATGGACCGGGCCGAGCAGATGGAAGGCCGTCGGCGTGGGGTCGACGGCGGTGCCGGGCTGCTGTCGCGCCGGAGGCCGGCTCTCGGCGCGGACCCTGGTGGCCACGAGCGCCTCCGCCCGCGCGAGACGCTCGCCGTCTCCCGAATCCAGTGCCACGAGGCCCTCCGCCGCGGCGAGACTCTTCAGCGCGGACACCGTCAGGGGATGACGACGTCCCGCGAGCGCCGCCGCCTTCTGCGCGGCGATGAGCAGCACGTCCACGGCGCGTTCCGAACGTTCGCGGTCACCGGCCGCCGTCGCGGACTCGCACTCGGCGAGGGCCAGCGTCACCAGAGCGGACAGGGACTTCGGATGGTCCCCGCCGAACTCCGCCACCAGGCTGCGGGCGATGTCGCCGAGGTCGTCGAGATGGGCGTCCGCCCTGGCGTGCTCGTCGCGGGCGCGCGCCGTCGCCGTCATCAACGAGGTTACTCGCAGCCGTAGTTCGAGAAGTGCTTCGGGGTGGTCGTCCACGGGGGCCAGGCGGAGGAACTGTGCGGCCCGGTCGGCGGACCTGGCGGCGGCCTCGGCGTCGCCGAGCGCGAGTTCGACCGTCGCGAGATTGACGAAGGTGATCGTGACATCCGTGAAGTCGGTGTGGGACCGCCGCCAGCCCAGTTCGGCCGCCGCGGACGACACCCTTTTGGCGGCGGGCAGTTGACCGTGCTCCGCGAGCGCCACGGCGATCAAGTTGAGGGACGCACGCTGGGCCCGGCCGTCGGTCCCCTTCGCCGTCAGACGGGACACGCACCGCCGCAGCAACGACTGTGCGGGCTCCGTTTCTCCGAGGCCGTCCAGGAGACCCATGAGACGTGCCACGGCCTGGCCCGGATCCGAGTGCGCCAGTAACCCGGGGTCCCCGCACAGGCGTTGCACCGCACCCTTGAGCCGGTCGCGCGCATCCGCGTCGCCGGACCGTGCCCGCTCGGCCAGGGAGAGCGCGGTGACCCACGCCTCGGGCTCCGCCGTCATGCGTCGCCTCCGCCCAACTCCTGTTCGATGAGCCGCTTGACGGCTTCGGCCTGCGCCTCCGCGGCGCACGCCGGGCTGATCAGCCCGCGCTTGAGCCAGTCGTCGACCGTGAGCAGCAGTTCCTCGATGCCGGAGAACCGTGTCTGCGCGGGCGGCCGGCGCTGTTCCGACCGGGGCGGCCTGACCACGTCGATGAGGTGCTCGACGGCGAACTGCTCGAAGCGGCCCATCGCCTCCCAGATGGTGGCGGCGATGAGGACGTTCGCGGCCCGCGTGGAATCGGCGCGGTCCGGAGTCTGCTCGATGAGGATGCCCAGCATCGCCGGCGTGTCGGCGGAGTCGGCGGTGTCGTCCGGAACGCCCTCGACGGGGCCGCCCGAGTAGCCGGAGTAGTCGCCCAGGTGCTGGTCCACGGTCAGTTGCAGGGCCTCGATGGTGGCGCCACCGACGCACGGGTGGTCGGTCAGACCGCTCACGATGCCGCTGAGATGGACGTCGGTCGAGGTCGGACGGTAGGGGCCGCGCCATCGGCCGCCGAACCGGGCGCGGTCGGCCACCAGCTTCGGCAGCCTCACCTGCTGGCCTTCGGAGATCGCGACGAGCGCCAGGTCGGCCTTCGCGTCCCGGCAGCGGACCCGGCCCGTGACACGCTCGCCACCGCAGAGTTCGATGTCGACGTGGTCCTCGAGGGCCAGCCCGGGCAGACAGTGCAACGCGGTGAGCACGAACGCGCGGTTGAGCAGGAAACCGCCGCCGAGCCGCCGCCCGGCCCGGTGGAGGTCGACCCAGTACTCCGATGCCGTCACGGTGTCTCCGGCGTGCGCTCCACGGTGAGCGTGACCTCGAACGAGGCCTCGGCCGACGCCTTGGACAGAATGACACCCGCCTCGGCCGCCAGGGTCAGCCCGAAGGTGACGTCCAGACTCCGGACCTGCCAGCCGGCGCGCTCCGGCACCTGGTCGAGGGACCGCTGCGCGATGGCGGACGCCTGGACGATGGCGTCCTCGATCTCGGCGGCCCGCTCGCCGAGCGCGGCGGTCGTGCGGGACCGGCTCGCGATCTGCCGGTTCCCCGTGGCGTCGAGCGTCACTGTCTCGACCCTGATGTCTGCCATGACCGTCGTCCCCCGTGCACAGGGCGCCAGCGGCGCCGGTGACCGATCTCAACTCAAGCGTATCCGGGCAGAGTTGGTGCGAGCGAGTGCCACCGGGGCGCCGCTCACGCCTGGTACAGCGCCTCCACCTCGCCCGAGTACGCGTTCTCGATCGCCTTGCGCTTCAGCTTCAGCGACGGGGTGAGCAGTCCGTGCTCCTCGGTGAAGGGCTGCGCGAGGATGCGGAAGGTACGGATCGACTCGGCCTGCGAGACCAGGGTGTTGGCGGCCACGACCGCGCGCCGTACCTCGGTCTCCAGGTCGGGGTCGCGCACCAGCTGGGCCGCGGTCATCTGGGGCTTGTCGCGCATCATCAGCCAGTGCTCCACGGCCTCCTGGTCGAGCGTGACCAGGGCCGCGATGTACGGGCGGTCGTTGCCGACGACTATGCACTGGGAGACCAGCGGGTGGTCGCGGACGCGTTCCTCCAGCAGGCCCGGCGAGACGCTCTTGCCGCCGGAGGTCACCAGGATCTCCTTCTTGCGGCCGGTGATGGTGAGATAGCCGTCCTCGTCGAGGGAACCCAGGTCACCGGTGGCGAGCCAGCCGTCGTGCAGGGACTCGTCGGTGGCCTTGGGGTTGTTGAGGTAGCCCTGGAAGACGTTGCCGCCGTTCAGCCAGATCTCGCCGTCGTCCGCGATGTGCACGGTCATGCCCGGGATGGGCTGCCCGACGGTGCCGTAGCGGGTGCGCTCGGGCGGGTTGGCGGTCGCCGCCGCCGTGGACTCGGTGAGGCCGTAGCCCTCGTAGATGTGCACGCCCGCGCCCGCGAAGAACAGCCCCAGCCGCCGGTCCATCGCCGAGCCGCCGGACATCGCGTGCCGGATACGGCCGCCCATCGCCGCCCGCATCTTGGAGTAGACGAGCTTGTCGAAGAGCTGGTGCTGCATGCGCAGCCCCGCCGAGGGGCCGGGCCCGATGCCCCACGCCTTGGCCTCCACGGCGTCCGCGTACTTCACGGCGACCTCGACGGCCTTCTCGAAGGGCCCGGACCTGCCCTCCTTCTCGGCCTTGCGGCGGGCGGCGTTGAAAACCTTCTCGAAGATGTACGGCACGGCCAGGAAGAACGTTGGCCTGAACGCGGCGAGGTCCGGCAGCAGCGCGGCGGCGTTCATCTGCGGCTGGTGCCCGAAGCGGACCCGGCCGCGGATCGCGGCGACCTGCACCATCCGGCCGAAGACATGCGCGAGCGGCAGGAACAGCAGGGTCGCCGCCTCGTCGCCCTTCTTCGAGTGGAACACCGGCTCCCAGCGCTCGATGACGGTGTCCGCCTCGTACATGAAGTTGCCGTGCGAGATCACACAGCCCTTGGGGCGGCCCGTCGTGCCCGAGGTGTAGATGATCGTCGCGACCGAGTCCGGTGTGACCGCCTGCCGGTGGCGGTGGACGACGTCGTCGTCGAGGTGCGCCCCTGCGTCGTACAGCTCCTGCACGGCGCCCGCGTCCAGCTGCCACAGCTGGTGCAGCCGCGGCAGCCGGTCGATGACGGTCGCGATCGTCATCGCGTGGTCCTCGTGCTCCACGATCGCCGCCGAGCACTCGGCGTCGTACAGCATCCAGAAGCACTGCTCGGCCGAGGAGGTGGGATAGATCGGCACCACCTGCGCGCCGATCGTCCACAGCGCGAAGTCGAAGAGCGTCCACTCGTAGCGCGTGCGGGACATGATCGCGACGCGGTCGCCGAACCGGATGCCCCGGGCCAGCAGTCCCTTGGCCAGCGCCAGGACCTCGTCACGGAACTCGGCGGCGGTGACGTCCCGCCACTGGTCGTCCTCGTCCTTGCGGCCCAGGACGACATACAACGGATCCTCCTGGGCATGCTGGAAGACGACGTCGGCCAGGCCGCCCACCGGCGGTGCCAACGCCAACGGAGGGTTGGTGAACTCGCGCAAACCCCGCTCCCCGCTCCGAATGCCTCGGCTGAAAAGCTCCGCTCAGCGCCGTGAAAGCTACCCCACCCGCCGTGAGGGCGGGAGAGGGGCGAAAGTCGAGCGGTGCTCTGGTACGCACAGGTCAGCGCAGGAAAATGCGCTCACATGGGGAAGGGTCGGACAGAAAACTGACGGTTGAGTAAGCTTCGGGCCCGTAATCTCCACGGAATCTGTACGACCCAATTACCGGGTACGGACCCTGTTGATCATGTCATCCCCTGCGTGCGGGCGTCTCGCGCGTCAGTGTCTTCTCTGTCAGCGTACGACGGGCTCCACCTGTCACTCCTCGGCCGTCAGCGGCGGTGCAGCCGGTCGCCGCCCGCCAGGATCGCCGCCGCCAGCGCCTCCGCCGCGCCCTGCGCCGCCGTACGCCGCCTGCCGTGCACCAGCACGAAATCGACTCGTCCCAGCTCCGGCAGCCCGGATCGCTCGGGCATCCGCACCAGCCCCGGCGGAATCAGCCCCCGCGAGTGCGCCATCACCCCGAGCCCGGCCCGCGCCGCCGCGATCAGCCCGTTGAGGCTGCCGCTGGTGCACACGATCCGCCAGTCCCGCCCCGCCCGCTGCAGCGCCTCCAGGGCCAGTGCCCGGGTGATCCCCGGCGGCGGGTAGACGATCAGCGGTACCGGGCGATCCGGCTCCAGACGGAGCCTCTCCGTGCCGATCCACACCAGCCGGTCGTGCCAGACCAGCTCCCCCCGCGGTTCCTCGGGGCGCCGCTTGGCCAGCACCAGGTCCAGTTTCCCGGCGGCCAGCTGCTCGTGCAGGGTGCCCGAGAGCTCGACCGTCAGCTCCAGATCGACCTCGGGGTGCTCGTACCGGAAGCCCTCCAGGATCTCCGGCAGCCGGGTCAGGACGAAGTCCTCGGACGCGCCGAACCGCAGTCGGCCGCGCAGCCGCGTGCCGGTGAAGAAGGACGCCGCCTGCTCGTGCACCTCCAGGATCCGGCGGGCGAACCCGAGCATCGCCTCGCCGTCCTCGGTCAGCTCCACCGAGTGGGTGTCCCGGGTGAACAGCGGCCGCCCGGTGGCGTCCTCCAGCCGCCGGACGTGCTGGCTCACGGTCGACTGGCGCAGCCCCAGCCGCCGGGCGGCCTGGGTGAAGCTCAGCGTCTGGGCCACCGCGAGGAACGTACGAAGATGGGAGGGGTCGTACACACCCGTCAGGCTACCCGTCGTCATCGCGGAACGTGATGACAGTCAGAGTGGTATGCGGGATTCCCGATCGCTGGTCGCCGGAGGACGATGGGGAGGGCACGTCCGTGCCCGGAACCGGAAGTTCAGCGACGCTGACAGCGAAGTAGTGGAGCACAGTGAAACGCCTGCGATGGCCGCGTTGGATGCCGATCGACCCGTACATCCTGCTGTTGCTGGGGACCGTGGGCCTCGCCGCCCTGTTCCCGGCGCGTGGGACGGCCTCCGATGTGGCATCCGGTGCCTCCACGGCCGCGATCGCCTTCCTCTTCTTCCTCTACGGCGCCCGGCTGTCCACCCGTGAGGCGCTGGACGGGCTGAAGCACTGGCGGCTCCATGCCACCGTCCTGGCCTGCACCTTCCTCGTCTTCCCGCTGCTCGGCCTGGCCGCCCGCGGGTTCGTCCCCGTGCTCCTGACGGAGCCGCTGTACCAGGGCCTGCTCTTCCTCACCCTCGTCCCGTCGACCATCCAGTCGTCGATCGCCTTCACCTCGATGGCCCGCGGCAATGTGCCCGCGGCGATCTGCGCCGGCTCCTTCTCCTCACTCGTCGGCATCGTCGTCACCCCGCTGCTCGCGGCGGCCGTGCTCGGCAGCGGCGCCGGCTTCTCGGCCGACTCACTGGTCGAGATCGTGCTGCAACTGCTGGTGCCGTTCGCCGCCGGGCAGCTGCTGCGCCGCTGGATCGGCGGCTTCGTCGCCCGGCACAAGAAGATCCTCGGGCTCGTGGACCGGGGCTCGATCCTGCTGGTCGTCTACACCGCGTTCAGCGAGGGCATGGTCCAGGGCATCTGGCACCAGGTCAGCCCGCCGCGGCTCGGCGGCCTGCTCGCCGTCGAGGCGCTGCTGCTGGCCGTGATGCTCGCCCTGACCTGGTACGGCGCGAAGGCCCTGCGCTTCGACCGGGCGGACCGCGTCGCGATCCAGTTCGCCGGTTCGAAGAAGTCGCTGGCCGCCGGGCTGCCCATGGCGAGCGTCCTGTTCGGCGCGCACGCCGCGCTGGCGGTGCTTCCGCTGATGCTCTTCCACCAGATGCAGCTGATGGTGTGCGCGGTCATCGCCAAGCGCCGCGCCCGTGACGTCCAGGAGACGATCACCGTGTCGGTGCCGCCCGCAGCGTCACGAACCGCGGTCGGTACAGGGACACGTTCCGGTTGAGCTGCGCCGCGGCGCCACCGGTGTCCAGCCAGTTGACGTCGTAGCTCAGCACCAGGCGCCCGCCGTCGCTCAGCTCCGGGTGCACCTGCGGGTTGTAGGCGGCGACCTGGCCGCCCGGCGGCAGCGCGGGGCTGAAGTCCTTCGTCGGCCCGTGCCACGGGCCGACGGGGGAGCAGGCCCAGTACGACGTCACACTCGTCAGCCCCTCGGTGCCGGCCGCCATGGTGAACAGCACGTACGTCCCGCCGACCCGCGCCACCGAGAACGCGCTCCCCACCCCGGTGCGCTGCCCGTCCCCCAGCACCGGCCGGAACCGCGGCCCCGCCTTCGTCCACGCGGAGCCGTCCCAGTACCGCCAGGCCCCCGGCTCGCCGAGCCGCCCCTTCGGCACCCGCGCGACATAGGCGTGTGAGACCGGACGGGAGGCCGCCTGACCGTCGTCGCCGCCGAAGACGTACGTCCATTCGTCCTCCTCGACCAGGGTCGTCCCGAACAGCACACGCCGCTGCGGATCGGGCACCAGCTGCTGGTCGAGGACCTTCACGACCGACTCCACTCGCAGATCGGGCAGCGAGAGCGTGGCCACCTCGGTCGCGGTCGGCACCCCGAAGATCCACGGCGACGGCCCGGCCGTGCGCACCCACAGCAGCACCCGCAGCACCTGCTCCGACGAGCCGGGGGAGCGGGGCTCGACGCGCGCCGCGACCGGCCAGCGCCACTGGTTCGGGGCCGGGTCGGGGAACAGCGGCGCGGGGAGCGTGCGCTGAAGACGTCCGTCGCGCATGACGACCGCCGAGTTGCGCACCAGGGGAGCGGACGCCTCCCGCCAGGTGAAGGACTCGCCGAACGGGTTGGGCGGCGCGTGCACCTGACCGAGGTAGGTGTCCGAGAACAGCCACAGCACCCGGCCGTCCGGCAGCCGCACCGAGTGGGTGCCGTCGCCGCCGGTCCAGTCGTCGGTGCGGGACGGGTCGTCGCCGTAGCGGGCGAACTCGGCGGTCAGGTCCTCGTGCGCCGACCAGGACGCCACCGAGTGCGGTGCGCACGCGCCACCGCCCTCCCGTTCGCCGTCGTCCGGGAGGGCGGTGAGCAGCACGGCCGCGAGAACCAGGGCCAGCAGGAGTCCGAGGCCGGTTCCCGTGCGCTGCCGTGCCAGGGGGTGTTGTGCAAGTCCAGCACGCCGCCCGCGGCGCCCGGCACGCACCCTCGCCGCACCGGCCAAAGGCCCAAGTAGCTCCGCTACGAGGGCCCTCGTCCGGCACGCCGAGGGCACGCACCGAACACCGCGGGCACCGCACCGGACTTGCACAACACCCCCTGGTACGTCGTCGGGCACGCCCGGGACGTTAGTGGCCTCAGCCCACTTGGTCCATGGGCAGCCACAGGACGGTGTCGCGGGTGTTCACCTTCTTGCGGGTGGTGGACCGCGCCGCCGCCGCGTCGAGCTCCTCCTCGCCGAGCGCCCGATTCCACACCCGCACGTCGTCGAGCGTGCCGGTGAGGAAGGCCCGGCTGTCCATGCGCTGGCCGATGTGCACCCCGAACGGCGAGTTACGGCTGACCGAACCGGGCACGTCCGTGGTGCTGATGGCCCTGCCGTCGAGGAACAGCGTCAGCCGTCCGCCGCCGCGCCGCAGGGCGAGATGGTGCCACGCGCCGTCGTTGGCGGCACCGCCCGCCCACACCGACGAGGTGTGCACGGTCCCGAACCCCTCCCGCGTGGTGATCAGGGCACGCACCCGGGCGTTGTCGGGCTCGCCGCGCAGCCAGATCTGGGGCTGGGTGCTGCCGATCCCACCCATCCAGAAGAACGGCTGCTCGCCGCTCTTCGCGGAATAGCGGAAGAACAGCGACACCGTGAACTCACCGGTACCGAGCGGAAGTTGGGAGCGATACGGAAGGCGTACGGCGTCGTCGTGGCCGTCGAACTCCAGGGCGCCGCCGAGCACGCCGTCCGTCTTCGCGGGGCCGCCCAGGACGGTGGCGCGGGGTGCGCCGATGGCGAGGTCGGGGGTGGTGGGATCGGGGCCGCGGCGGGGCCCGAGCCAGTCCTCGTTGAACCGGGCGAAACGGATCTCGTCCCGTGCGTCGACGGCACCGCCCTCGTACAGCAGACCCACCGTGGACGTGTCGATGTCCACCATGTCGGAGTACCCGGACCAGTCCGTGGTGACGACCTTGCCGCGGTCCACGCTCTCCCAGGTCTCTCCGCTGTCGTAGGAGCTGCGGATCATCATGGTCCGCCGGCGGTCCGGGTCGCCCGGTGCGGACAGCAGTATCCGGTTGCCCAACCGCAGAGTGGCGCCCTGGACCTGGGGCGCGTACAGGTCCGGCTGGTCGCGGAACGGCCCGGTGAAGCTGTCGCCGCCGTCGCTGCTGTACGTCTGCGAGCGGTGCCCGAGGTCGGTGCCGTCCTGCTCGCGGCCGCTGATGAGGATCGTGCCGTCGCTGCGCTCGGTGAGGGTCACCTCGGAGGGCTTCTGGCGGAAGGTGCCGTCGGTGGCGGAGATGGGCCAGGAGTCGGTGGCGCCGACCCGCCAGTTGTCGCCGCCGTCGTCGCTGACGATGAGGGCCGCGTGGTTGTCGGTGACCCGACTTCCGTTCCAGGTCTCGGTGTTGACACCGAAGACGAGCCTGCCCGCGTATGCGCCCTTGGTGAGCTGGATGCCGTGCACGGGGCCGGTGGCGTACCAGGAGTTCCAGTTCGCGGGCAGTATCTGGGGGCTCAGATCGCGCGGCTCGGACCAGGTTCGGCCGTCGTCGTCGCTGTACTGCAGATGGGGCGTGCGATCGCAGGGGACCGAGCAACTGCCGCTGTCCGTACGTCCCGTGTTGTACGTCTCGGCCAGCAGGATGCGCCCGGTCTCCTGGTCCACGATCGGCGCCGGGTTGCCGTGGGTGTCGCCGTTGCCCTCGTTGACGACCTGGAGCGGGCCCCAGGTGCGCCCGCCGTCGGTGGACCGTTTGAGCACGAGGTCGATGTCGGCGGCGTCCCCGCAGTTGAGCACCCGCCCCTCGGCGAACGCCAGCAGCGTGCCGTCCTTGCTCTTCACGATCGCGGGAATGCGGAAGCAGGCGTACCCGGGATCCTGGGACGCCTTGAACAGCACCTGCTGCTCGAACGAGGGGGCCGTCTTGGCGGGTTGGGACTCCGCGGGACCTAACGTCGCGGCCGTCGCCGAGGTGGCGACGGCCGCGACGAGGGCAGCTCTTAGACGTGCGCGAACTCTTGAAGGCATGGTGCGGCCCGCCCTTCATCGTCTGGTCATGCGTCCAGGCATCTGAACATTCGGACATCCCACGTCCAAAGTGCGCATCACAGACGTTAGTTGGGCTATCACACACATCACAAGAACCGTGCACGTGTCATGTCACGGATGGAGTACCGCTTTCCCTCGGTTGACCTCGACCCGGCAAGAAGGTCATATGCCCGAATCGTCCCACCATCCGAACTGTATGCCACAAGTCGCACGCCGACCGTGAGCGCCACGACGGCACCGCTCGGCGTGTCGCCGCCGGTCCGGCGATTCAGGGCCCCGTCGATCCGGATTTCCCGTACCCAGAGCTGACGGCGGATAACGTTCCGTCATGACCGCACCCCTGGAGCTCCGGCCCGCACAGACCGCCCTCGTGCTGGTCGACCTGATGGACCGCATCGTCGCACTGCCCCTGGAGCCCCGAAAAGGCACCGAAGTCCTCGCCGTGTCCGAGGAGTTGGCGGCCTCCTTCCGGGCCGCGGGAGCGACCGTCGTCCTGATCCGCGTGGAACGCACCGGCGTCGCCGAGCAGCCGCCCGGCAGCGGCCTGGCGGCGGGCCTGCGGCAGGAGGGCGACATCGAGATCGTGAAGCGGACGATCGGCGGCTTCCAGGACACGGGCCTGCACGACCGCCTCCGCGAACGGGGCATCCGCACGCTGGTCTTCGGCGGCATCACCACCAACCTCGGCGTCGAGTCCACCGCCCGCGCCGCCGCCGACCTGCGCTACGACCTCGTCTTCGTCGAGGACGCGATGACGGCGTTCACGGCACCCGAGCACGAGGCGTCGGTACGGCTGGACTTCCCGCGGCTGGGCACGGTCGTACGGGCCGCGGACGTGTCCTTCACGGCCGGCTGATCAGCCGGCCGGGCCTGGAGCAGTACCGGGCCATGGGAAACAGCGGGGCCCCACTAACGGCGCAGGGGGCGCTCCCCGCCGGTTCGGGGCCCCGCCGCCGTGTCGCGGGGAGCCGGTCAGGCCTGGGCGGCCGCGGTCCGCAGGGCGAGCCGGTGTTCGCCCGCGTACACGTTCATGGAGCTGCCCCGCAGAAAGCCCACCAGGGTCAGCCCGCTCTCCGCGGCCAGATCCACGGCCAGCGAGGACGGCGCCGAGACCGCGGCGAGCACCGGAATCCCGGCCATCACCGCCTTCTGCGCCAGCTCGAAGCTGGCCCGCCCCGAGACCAGCAGGATCGTCCGGGACAGCGGCAGGTCGTCGTTCTGCAGGGCACGGCCGACCAGTTTGTCGACCGCGTTGTGCCGGCCCACGTCCTCCCGTATGTCCAGCAGCTCACCGTCCTCGGTGAACAGGGCCGCCGCGTGCAGGCCCCCGGTCCGGTCGAAGACCCGCTGGGCCGCGCGCAGCCGGTCGGGGAGGCTCGCGAGCAGGTCGGGATCGACCCGGACCGGGGGAGTGTCGGCTATCGGCCAGCGGGCCGTCGTGCGGACGGCGTCCAGGGACGCCTTGCCGCACAGCCCGCAGGACGACGTCGTGTACACGTTCCGTTCGAGGGTGATGTCGGGGACGGTCACGTCCGGCGCGGTCCGCACATCCACCACGTTGTACGTGTTCGAGCCGTCCACCGTCGCGCCGGCGCAGTAGACGATGTTCTGCAGGTCCGAGCCCTCGGCCAGCACGCCCTCGCTCACCAGGAAACCGGCCGCCAGCGCGAAGTCGTCGCCGGGGGTGCGCATGGTGATCGCCAGCGGTTTGCCGTTCAGGCGGATCTCCAGCGGTTCCTCGGCCACGAGGGTGTCCGGGCGGCTGGAGACCGCCCCGTCCCGGATCCGGATGACCTTGCGTCGTTCCGTGACTCGTCCCATGTGTCTCTCAGTCCCGGTTCTGTACGTGCTGGTAGCCGAAACGGCCCTTGATGCAGAGGTTGCCGTGGGTCACCGGGTTGTCGTGCGGCGAGGTGACCTTCACGATCTCATTGTCCTGCACGTGGAGCGTGAGGTTGCAGCCCACACCGCAATAGGCGCACACGGTGGTCGTCTCGGTCTGCTTCGTCTCGTCCCACGTACCCGCCGCCCGCATGTCGAACTCCGACTTGAACGACAGGGCACCCGTGGGGCACACCTCGATGCAGTTTCCGCAGTACACGCACGCCGAATCGGTCAGCGGGGCGTCGTGCTCCACCGCGATGCGGGCGTCGAACCCGCGCCCGGCGACCGAGATCGCGAAGCTGTTCTGCCACTGGTCGCCGCACGCGTCCACGCACTTGTAACAGAGGATGCACTTGTCGTAGTCCCGCACATACAGATCGTTGTCGACCTTCGGCTCCTCGTTCAGCCGGGCCGCGTCCGGGCCGAAGCGGTCCGGCTTGGCCTCGTACTCCTTGATCCACTCGGCCACCCGCGGGGTTGTCGACATATCGACCGAGGAGGCGAGCAGCTCCAGGACGATCTTGCGGCTGTGCCGGGCGCGCTCCGTGTCGGTTCTGACCTCCATGCCGGGCTCGGCCTTGCGGGAGCACGCCGGGACGAGGGTGCGCGAGCCCTCGACCTCGACCACACAGACCCGGCAGGCGTTCTTCGGCCGGAGCGTGTCCCCTTCGCACAGCGTGGGGACGTCCTTCCCGGCGGCGCGGCAGGCGTCGAGGATGGTCGACCCCTCGGGGGTGCGCACCGGCTCCCCGTCGATGGTGAACTCCAGCAGCCGGCGCGGAATCCCCAGCGGTGTCACGGTCATTCGTACGCCCCCAGTCGGTCGATGGCGGATTCCACGGCGTTCCACGCGGTCTGTCCCAGACCGCAGATGGAGGCGTCCCGCATGGCACGGCCGACCTCCCTGAGCAGGGCGATGTCATCGGCGGCCGCCGCGCCCGTGCGTTCGGCGATCCGGTGCAGCGCCTCCTCCTGCCGGACCGTGCCGACCCGGCAGGGCACGCACTGCCCGCACGACTCGTCGCGGAAGAACTCGGCGATGCGCAGCAGCAGCCGGGGCAGCGGGACGGTGTCGTCGAACGCCATGACGACACCCGAGCCGAGCGTCGTGCCGGCCTCCCGCGTGCCCTCGAAGGTGAGCGGGATCCCGGTCTCGTCCGGCCGTACGAAACCACCCGCGGCCCCGCCCAGCAGAACCGCCCGCAGGCCCTCCCGCACCCCGGCCAGCTCAAGCAGCTCGCCGAGCGTCGCGCCGAACGGCAGCTCGTAGATCCCGGGCCGCGCCACGCTCCCGGACACACAGAACAACTTCGGCCCGGTGGACCTTTCGGTGCCGATCGCCGCGTACGCCGGGGCTCCCATGGTCAGGATCGGCAGGACGTTGACCAGCGTCTCGACGTTGTTCTCCACCGTCGGCTTGCCGAACAGGCCCTTCTCCACCGGGAACGGCGGCTTCGAGCGGGGCTCCCCCCGGTAGCCCTCGATGGAGTTGAACAGCGCCGTCTCCTCGCCGCAGATGTACGCCCCGGCGCCCCGCCGGATCTCGATGTCGAAGGCGTATCCCTGGCCGAGGACGTCGTCACCGAGGAAGCCACGCGCGCGTGCCTGCGCGATGGCGTGTTCCATGCGGGCGAGGGCGCGCGGGTACTCGCCGCGCAGATAGAGGTAGCCCTTGTGGGCGCCGGTCGCGTACGCCGCGATCGTCATCGACTCCACCAGCGCGTACGGGTCGCCCTCCATGAGCACGCGGTCCTTGAAGGTGCCCGGCTCCGATTCGTCGGCGTTGCAGACGAGGTAGTGCGGATGGTCGGGCTGCGACGCCGTGGCCTGCCATTTGCGGCCGGTGGGGAAGGCGGCGCCGCCGCGCCCGACCAGGCCGGAGTCGGTGACCTCGCGGATGACTCCGGCGGGACCGAGCTCGAAGGCCCGGCGAAGGGCGGTGTAGCCGCCGTGGGCGCGGTAGTCGTCGAGAGACGAAGGGTCCACGACACCTATGCGGCGGAGCAGGGTCAGGGATGGATCCCCCGCTTGTGGTACGGCCATCGCGGCGGCCGGCTCCTCCGGTGCCGAGTCCGGGGCGCTCGCGGCGAGGGCGGCGTCGTGCACGGTCGCCGGCGCCGACACCGCCGTACGCACCGGATCGCCGGCCTTGATCGCGAGGGCGGCGGGAGCGCGTTCGCACAGGCCCAGGCAGGGGCTGCGCTCCACGTGGACGCCGGGGCCGAGGCTCGCCTCGACGCCCGCGCACAGGTCGGCCGCGCCGGCCGCCGCGCACGCGAGGTCCGTGCACACATGGAGCACGGTCGCGGGACGCGGCTTGACCGAGAACATGGCGTAGAACGTGGCGACGCCGTACGCCTCCGCAGGCGGCACCGTCAGCCGCCGGCACAGGTAGTCGAGGGCGCCCTCGCTGATCCAGCCGATCCGGTCGTTGATCGCGTGCAGCCCCGGCAACAGCAGGTCGCGGCGGTCCCGGGCCTCGCGTCCGCCGCGCGCCCAGCGCAGATCGGCGTCGGAGCGGTCGGCGCCCTCCCAGGAGGACTCCGGCGGGCCCAACAGGGCGTCGACGGCCGCCCGTTCGTCATCCGTCGGTTTGCTGTCACCGAAGTGCAGGTCCACTTATGTCACCTCACGATGGTTGCGACGGGGAGCTTCTCGATCCGGATCGCCGACGCCTTGAACTCCGCCGTCCCCGCGATCGGGCAGTTCGCCTCGATCGTCAGCTGGTTGGTGTCCACCTCGTCGGGAAAGTGCATGGTCATGAAGGCGAGCCCGGGCCGCAGCGCCGTGTCGACCCACACCGGCGCGACGACCGTGCCGCGCCGCGAGGTCACCTGGACCTCCTCGCCGACGACGACCCCGTACCGTTCGGCGTCCTCCGGGCTGAGCTCGACGTACTCGCCGCGCCTGAGCGGGGAGGCGAAACTCCCGCTCTGTACACCGGTGTTGTAGGAGTCCAGCCGTCGCCCCGTGGTGAGCCGGACCGGGTACTCCTCGTCGGTCAGGTCGACCGGCGGATCGTGCTGGACGAGCCCGAACGGCGCCGGCATGCCGCGCTCGGCCGGGTCGCTCTCCCACAGCCGGCCGTGCAGATAGCTCGGTTCGAGCCGGTCGGTGCTCGGGCACGGCCACTGGATGCCCTGGTGTTCCTCCAGGCGGTGGTACGTCAT
Organism: Streptomyces coerulescens; assembly: GCF_042657965.1. Classification (NCBI taxonomy): domain Bacteria; kingdom Bacillati; phylum Actinomycetota; class Actinomycetes; order Kitasatosporales; family Streptomycetaceae; genus Streptomyces; species Streptomyces coerulescens. Next base: position 629,844 of record NZ_JBHSKM010000002.1, on the reverse strand, counting down.
CCCGTAGTGGTCCGGGGAGACCGAGCGCAGCTCGTTCCAGACGGCCTCGGAGTCGGCGTACTTCCACTCGTGGCCGAGGCGTCCCGCCAGCTCGCAGATGATGTCGATGTCCTCGCGCGCCTCGCCGGGCGGGGTGACCGCCCGGCGCACCCGCTGGACCCGGCGCTCGCTGTTGGTGGTGGTGCCGTCGGTCTCGGCCCAGCCGGCGGTCGCCGGGAGGATGACGTCGGCGAGTTCGGCCGTCTTCGTCAGGAAGATGTCCTGGACGACGAGGAAGTCCAGCTGCCGCATGCGCCGTACGGCCTGCTCGCTGTCCGCCTCCGACTGCGCCGGGTTCTCGCCGATGCAGTAGACGGCTTTGAGGTCGCCGTCCTCCATCGCCTCGAACATCTCGGTGAGGTTGAGGCCGTAGTGGGGCTGGATGACGGTGTCCCAGGCCGACTCGAACTTCAGCCGGGTATCCGGGTCCAGGATGTCCTGGAAGCCGGGCAGCCGGTTGGGGATCGCGCCCATGTCGCCGCCGCCCTGCACGTTGTTCTGCCCGCGCAGGGGCTGCAGCCCGCTGCCGAAGCGTCCGACGTGCCCGGTCAGCAGCGACAGGTTGATCAGCGCGCGGACGTTGTCGGTGCCGTTGTGGTGCTCGGTGATGCCGAGGGTCCAGCACAGCTGGGCGCGCTCGGCGCGGGCGTAGGCGTGGGCCAGCTCCTTTATGGCGGCGGCCGGTACGCCCGTCACCTTCTCGGCCAGCGACAGCGTCCAGGGCTCGACGAGTGCCTTGTACTCCTCGAAGCCGCTGGTCGCCCGCTCGATGAACGCCTCGTTCGCCAGGCCCGCGTGGATGATCTCGCGGCCGATCGCGTGCGCCATCGGGATGTCGGTGCCGACGTTGAGCCCCATCCAGCTCTCCGCCCACTCGGCGGTGGAGGTGCGGCGCGGGTCGACGGCGTACATCCGGGCGCCGTTCCTGATGCCCTTGAGCACGTGCTGGAAGAAGATCGGGTGCGCGAAGCGGGCGTTGGAGCCCCACATCACGATGACGTCGGTGTGCTCGATCTCCTCGTAGGAGGAGGTGCCGCCGCCCGAGCCGAACGCCGCCGACAGACCGGCCACGCTGGGCGCGTGACAGGTGCGGTTGCAGGAGTCGACGTTGTTGGTGGCCATGACGACGCGGGCGAACTTCTGCGCCACGTAGTTCATCTCGTTGGTGGCCCGGGCGCAGGAGAACATGCCGAAGGCGCCCCGGTTGCGGGCCAGTCCGGCGGCCGCCCGGTCCAGGGCCTCCTCCCAGGTCGCCGGCCGGAACGGCTCGTCGCGGGAGTCGCGGACGAGCGGGTGGGTCAGCCGGGTGTAGTTCTTCGGTTGCCGTTTCCTCATGCGGCGCTCCTCAGCGCGAGCAGGTCCGAGATGGCGTGCACGGTGCGCAGGGTGGGCACCTCCACGCCGGTGATCTCCGCCAACTCGACGACCGCAGCGAGGAGTACGTCGAGTTCGAGCGGTTTGCCGCGCTCCAGGTCCTGGAGCGTGGAGGTGCGGTGGTCGCCGACCTTCTCGGCGCCCGCGAGGCGGCGTTCTATGGAGATGCCGACCTCGCAGCCGAGGGCCTCGGCGACCGAGAGCGTCTCGGTCATCATGATCTCGATGACCTTGCGGGTGCCGCCGTGCAGACACATCTGCCGCATGGTGGCGCGGGCCAGCGCGCTGATCGGGTTGAAGGAGATGTTGCCGAGCAGCTTGAGCCAGATGTCGTTGCGCAGGTCGGGTTCGACCGGGCACTTCAGACCGCCGGCGATCATGGCCTCGCTGAGGTCCAGACAGCGCTTGGACACGCTGCGGTCGGGCTCGCCGATGGAGAACCGGGTGCCTTCCAGGTGCCGTACGACACCCGGGCCTTCGAGCTCGGTGGCCGCGTAGACCACGCAGCCGATGGCCCGTTCGGGGGCGAGCACCGCACTGACCGTGCCGTCCGGGTCCACGCTCTCGACGCGATGGCCGTCGTGGGGTCCGCCGTGGCGGTGGAAGTACCACCAGGGGATGCCGTTCTGCGCGGCCACGACGGCCGTCGTCTCGTGCAACAGTGGTTCGATCAGCGGCCCGCACGCCGCGTACGAGTTGGCCTTCAGGCCCAGGAAGACGAAGTCGACCGGGCCGATCTCGGCCGGGTCGTCGGTGGCGTGGGCACGGGCGGTGAAGTCACCGCGCGGACTGAGCACGCGCACTCCGTGCTGCCTCATGGCCGCGAGATGCGGTCCACGGGCGATCAGGTGCACGTCGGCACCGGCGCGATGCAGCGCGGCTCCGACGTAGGCGCCGATGGCACCGGCGCCGAGGACTGCAACTTTCACTTCGGAACGCTCCGTTCGGTCGAGGGAGTACCGCGGAGGTGGCTGGGAAGTTCTGAGACCGGCCGGTTGGGGGCCGAATCCTGTCGACGGAATATTGTCTACAGTATGGATAAGGGGTCAGCAAGAGTTCGCGCACGGCCTTCGCCAAGGCTTTGCGCCCGGCCTCGGGCGCAGCCTTCCGGACAGTGTTCGACCGTTCGTCGCGTTCTGCATACCGCTCACCGCATACGGTCGACGCGCCGACTTCTCAACGGACTTGCCCGTCCCTACCGTGCGGGATCATGAGTCCACCGCTCGCGCCCCCGGGATGGAGCCGCTGGCTGGTTCCGCCCGCCGCTCTCTCGGTTCATCTGTCCATCGGCCAGGCCTACGCCTGGAGCGTGTTCAAGCCGCCGCTCGAATCCGCGCTCGGCCTCAGCGGCACCCAGAGCGCCCTGCCCTTCCAGCTCGGCATCGTCATGCTCGGCCTGTCCGCCGCGTTCGGCGGCACGCTGGTCGAACGCAACGGTCCGCGCTGGGCCATGACGGTCGCCCTGATCTGCTTCTCCTCCGGCTTCCTGCTCTCCGCTCTCGGCGCGGCCACCGAGCAGTACTGGCTGATCGTCCTCGGCTACGGTTTCGTCGGCGGCATAGGCCTCGGCATCGGCTACATCTCACCGGTCTCCACCCTGATCAAGTGGTTTCCCGACCGGCCCGGCATGGCCACCGGCATCGCGATCATGGGCTTCGGCGGCGGCGCGCTCATCGCCTCCCCCTGGTCGGCACAGATGCTGGAGTCGTTCGGCAGCGACAGCTCCGGGATCGCCGTGGCGTTCCTGGTGCACGGGCTGTCGTACGCGGTGTTCATGTCGCTGGGTGTCCTCTTGATTCGGGTGCCGAGAACTGACCCAGGGGCGCGGGACGGTGTTGAATCTGCGGCTACCGCCGCGGGGGCGCGACAAGCCCCCACCGGCCCGCAGGTGAGCGCGAAACAGGCGATCCGCACCCCGCAGTTCTGGTGCCTGTGGATCGTGCTCTGCATGAACGTGACCGCGGGCATCGGCATCCTGGAGAAGGCCGCGCCCATGATCACGGACTTCTTCGCGAACACCTCCACCCCGGTGTCGGCGTCGGCCGCGGCCGGCTTCGTCGCCCTGCTGTCCGCCGCCAACATGGCGGGCCGGATCGGCTGGTCCTCGACCTCCGACCTGATCGGGCGCAAGAACGTCTACCGGCTGTATCTGGGCGCGGGCGCGCTGATGTACGGCCTGATCGCGCTGGCCGGCGACTCCTCCAAGCCGCTGTTCATCCTGTGCGCGCTGGTGATCCTGTCCTTCTACGGCGGCGGCTTCGCGACGATCCCCGCCTATCTGAAGGACCTCTTCGGTACCTACCAGGTCGGTGCCATCCATGGGCGGCTGCTCACCGCCTGGTCCACGGCAGGCGTCCTCGGACCGCTGATCGTGAACTGGATCGCCGACCGGCAGGAGGAGGCGGGCAAGGACGGCTCGTCCCTGTACACCCTGTCCCTGTTCATCATGATCGGGCTGCTCGTCGTCGGCTTCGTCGCCAACGAACTCGTCCGGCCCGTCCACCCACGCCATCACGTCCCGGTGCCGGCGCAAGCGGATAAGGAGGCCGCGGATGTCCAGCGACAGCAGTAGCCCTCCGCCCGACCGGCGGGGACTGATCGCCTTCGCCTGGGTCTGGGTGGGCGTGCCGCTCGCCTACGGGCTCTACGAACTCGTACAGAAGGCGACGCAGCTGTTCACCGGGTAGGCGTTCGGGAGTTGTCCGGGCGTCCGAGGATCTGATGGAAGCTGACAATGCGGACGCTCGATTCCTGTGGCATCACGTGCCGCCGTACCCGTGAGTCACTGATCAGACTGGTGAATCCCGCTACCCGAGGTTCGAGGGGATCACCAACGATGAACGGCTCGCGCATCGCCGCAGTCGGCCACTATCAGCCCGCCAGGGTGCTCACCAACGAGGACCTGGCGGGCATGGTCGACACCAGTGACGAGTGGATCACGTCTCGGGTGGGCATCCGTACGCGCCACATCGCCGGACCCGACGAGCCCGTCGACGAGCTCGCCGGCCACGCCGCCGCCAAGGCGCTCGCGGCGGCGGGGCTCACGCCCGGTGACATCGACCTGGTCCTGGTCGCCACCTCCACCGCGATCGACCGGTCCCCGAACATGGCCGCGCGGGTCGCCGCCCGGCTCGGCATCCCGTCGCCCGCCGCGATGGACGTCAACGTCGTCTGTGCCGGTTTCACCCACGCCCTGGCCACCGCCGACCATGCCGTGCGGGCGGGGGCGGCGACGCGGGCGCTGGTGATCGGCGCCGACAAGATGTCCGACGTGACCGACTGGAGCGACCGCACGACCTGTGTGCTGGTCGGGGACGGTGCCGGGGCGGCCGTCGTGGAGGCGTCCGAGGACGCCGGCATCGGGCCGGTGCTGTGGGGCTCGGTGCCCGAGATGGGGCACGCGGTGCGCATCGAGGGGCAGCCCGCGCGGTTCGCGCAGGAGGGGCAGAGCGTCTACCGCTGGGCGACCACGCAGCTGCCGGCCATCGCCCGCCGGGCCTGCGAGCGGGCGGGTCTCGCGCCCGAGGACCTCGCCGGGGTGGTCCTGCACCAGGCCAACCTGCGCATCATCGAACCCCTCGCCGAGAAGCTCGGCGCGGTCAACGCCGTGGTCGCACGCGATGTCTCCGAGTCCGGGAACACCTCGGCGGCGAGCATTCCGCTGGCGCTGTCCAAGCTGGTGGAGCAGGGGCGGATCTCCGGCGGGGACCCGGTGCTGCTGTTCGGATTCGGTGGGAACCTGTCGTACGCCGGACAGGTCGTCCGCTGTCCCTGATGTCTGTGTGATGTGGCCAACTCCTCGCTTCCCTGGCCTTTGTGCGCCGTAGACTGTAGACGAAAGACAATCAGTACTGGCTTTCAGTGACGATCGGCTACGGGATGCAGTCGCCCGGCGTTCGCCCAGGAGGGGAACCGATGTTGTCGACAGGACTGCCGCAGGGTGCGGTGCCCAAGCTCGAACGGCCCGGCCCGCTGCGCGACCGTGTCTACGAGGCACTGCTCGAACTCATCACGACCCGCGCCCTCCAGCCCGGCCAGCATCTGGTCGAGAGTGAACTGGCAGGTCACCTCGGCGTGTCGCGTCAGCCGGTGCGGGAGGCACTGCAGCGGCTGAACACCGAGGGCTGGGTGGATCTGCGGCCCGCGCAGGGCGCGTTCGTGCACGAGCCGACGGAGGAGGAGGCCGACCAGCTCCTCACCGTCCGCACCCTCCTGGAGGCCGAGGCGGCCCGGCTCGCCGCGGCCCATACGGACAGCGCCGGCATCAAGGCCCTGGAGCAGCTGTGCACGGAGGGCGAGAAGGCCGTCGCCGCCGACGACGTGGACGCCGCCGTGGCCCTCAACGCCCGCTTCCACGCGAAGATCATGGAGCTCGCCGGCAACACGGTCCTCGCCGAACTCGCCGCCCAGGTCGACCGCCGCGTCCGCTGGTACTACACCCCGGTCGCCCGCCAGCGCGGCCACCAGTCCTGGATCGAACACCGCGGCATGATCGCCGCGATCACCGCCCGCGACGAACAGCAGGCCACCCAGCTGATGCGCGAACACACGGAGCACACACGGCGCTCGTACCACGCGCGGGGCAACTCCTGACCGAGGCCGAGCTGTCGTAGTCGCCGTGGGACCCGGGCGCGGTGTTCAGGATCGCGCCGGTCACGGTCAAGGCAGCACGTTGGGCCCCGTGGGCTCCGTGCGGGGGCTTGCCAATTGCACCCAAGTGCCCATCTCCCGCTGTTCGATGCGGGTGACGGCGGCCGCGAGTGCCTGGTCGCGGGTCTCGGGGACGGCGTACGGCTCCGCCCCCGTGTAGTAGAGACGGCGTTCCGCCTCGACCGCCTCACGGGCCTCGGTGAAGCGCAGGTAGTCGTCGTGCCAGTGAAAGACCGAGCGCAGACCGGTGATCACCACGACGATGCCGCCCAGGACGGCGGGGATCTCGGCGGTCCCGGACCACAGAACCGCCGAGACCGGGATCGCGGCCGAAACGAGCAGTAGCAGGGTCTCGGAGAGCCGGAAATTGCGGCGCGCTCTGACGGCGGCGCCGTGGTACCAGTCGTACGAGCCGTTCGCCAGGCCCATCGCATAGCCCGGGCCCGGGTCGGCCGAGCCCCCGGACCGGGGCGTCGTCGTCGGCGTCGGTTCGTCGGCCGTGGATCCCTGAGCCATTCGCGCTCCCCCCAAAGCACCTGTTGTGGGCAGGGAAAGCGTAGCCAAACGACGCCCCCATCGTGCCCCGGAGGCTGCCTTTGTCCTGTGAGTGGAGAAAGTTGATGGCAATCTCTGCTCAAGTTCTTCCCACTCCCGGCGCCCACTGCTACGTTCCCCTCGAAAGCAGGTCACGGGATGTGGCCGAAACCCGGCGCGCTCAGGCCGATTGAGGCGGGGAGGGGCTCGTGAGACGTATGACGGCGCGACCCGCTAACGGTCATCAGGCCAAGCTGCTCAGGCTGCTGCGCGACGGCGGGCCCAACTCCCGGGCCCAGCTGGGCGATCAGATCGATCTCTCACGGTCCAAGCTGGCCGTGGAGGTGGACCGTCTGCTGGAGACGGGGCTGGCCGTGGCCGACGGACTCGCCGCCTCCCGCGGTGGCCGCCGGTCGCACAACATCCGGCTCAACCCCGACCTGCGCTTCCTCGGCGTCGACATCGGCGCGACCTCGGTCGACGTGGCCGTCACCAACCCCGAGCTGGAGATCCTCGGCCACCTCAACCAGCCCATGGACGTACGCGAGGGCCCCGTCGCGGTCTTCGAGCAAGTCCTGTCCATGGCAGCGAAGTTGAGGGCCACCGGGCTCGCGGAGGGTTTCGACGGCGCCGGCATCGGCGTCCCGGGACCGGTCCGCTTCCCCGAGGGCGTCCCGGTGGCTCCGCCGATCATGCCGGGCTGGGACGGCTTTCCTGTGCGGGAGGCGCTCAGTCAGGAACTCGGCTGCCCGGTCATGGTCGACAACGACGTGAACCTCATGGCGATGGGGGAACAGCACGCGGGCGTCGCACGCTCCGTGGGCGACTTCCTCTGCGTCAAGATCGGCACCGGCATCGGCTGCGGCATCGTCGCGGGCGGTGACGTCCACCGCGGTGTCACCGGCAGCGCGGGCGACATCGGGCACATCCAGGCCGTGCCCGACGGCCGCCCCTGCGCCTGCGGCAACCGAGGCTGTCTGGAGGCCCACTTCAGCGGGGCGGCCCTCGCCCGGGACGCCGTGGAGGCGGCCCAGCAGGGACTGTCCGAGGAACTCGCCTCGCGGCTTGAGGCGAACGGCACGCTCACCGCCGTCGACGTCGCCGCCGCGGCCGCCGCCGGAGACGCCACCGCACTCGACCTGATCCGCGAGGGCGGCAACCGCGTCGGCCAGGTCATCGCCGGACTCGTCAGCTTCTTCAACCCCGGCCTGGTAGTGATCGGCGGCGGGGTGACCGGCCTGGGCCACAACCTGCTCGCCGCGATCCGCACCCAGGTCTACCGCCAGTCGCTGCCGCTCGCGACCGGCAACCTCCCCATCGTCCTCGGCGAGTTGGGCCCCACCGCCGGAGTCATCGGCGCGGCCCGGCTCATCAGCGACCACCTGTTCTCACCCGCGTAAGCCACTCAGTCCGCACGGCTCACTGAACACCGCACGGCGCACCGAACACCGCACGGCTCACCGAAACAGCACCCCGCACAGCGCTCAGCCCTGCCCTGCCCTTGCCCTGCTCTGCCTCGCCCCGCCCTGAAACCGGCCCGCACGCCCGCCAAGGGGACCTCATGGCACCAGAACCACCGCTGCTCAGCATGAACGGCATCACCAAGTCGTTCCCCGGAGTCCGCGCCCTCGACGGCGTCGACCTCGACGTCCAGGCCGGTGAAGTGCACTGTCTGCTCGGCCAGAACGGCGCAGGCAAGTCCACCCTCATCAAGGTCCTGGCCGGCGCCCACCAGCCCGACACCGGCACCATCCGCTGGCGCGGCGAGGAGGTCACCCTCCGCTCACCGATCGCCGCGATGCGCCTCGGCATCGCCACCATCTACCAGGAACTCGACCTCGTCGAGCACCTGTCGGTCGCCGAGAACGTCCACCTCGGCCATGAACCCACGGCCGCCGGTTTCGTCGTACGCGGAAAGGCCGCACGGGCATCAACTGCCCAGCTTCTCAAGCGACTTGGACATCCCGAGATCGACCCGGGCCGCCTGGTCGGGGAGCTGTCGGCGGCCCAGCAGCAGATCGTCTCCATGGCGCGGGCGCTCTCCCACGACGTACGGCTGATCGTGATGGACGAGCCGTCCGCCGCCCTCGACCCGGACGAGGTCGACAACCTCTTCCGCATCGTCGGCGACCTGACAGCCGCCGGAGTCGCCGTCGTCTACATCTCGCACCGCCTGGAGGAGATCCGCCGGATCGGCGACCGGGTGACCGTGCTGAAGGACGGGCGGGCCGTGGCCGGCGGGCTCCCGGCGAAGTCGACGCCGACGCGTGACGTCGTGGCGATGATGACGGGACGCAACGTCGAGTACGTCTTCCCCGAGCGGCCCGCAGAGGACGCGACCGGCGGCGAGCCGCTGCTGGAGGTCCGCGGGCTCGCCCGGGACGGCGAGTTCGAGTCCCTGGACCTGACCGTGCGGCCCGGGGAGATCGTCGGGCTCGCCGGACTCGTCGGCTCGGGACGCTCGGAGATCCTGGAGACGATCTACGGCGCCCGCAAACCCAGCGCCGGGCAGGTCCTCGTGGCCGGGCGGGCGCTGAAGCCCGGCAGCGTGCGCGCCGCCGTGCGCGCGGGCCTCGGGCTCGCCCCCGAGGAACGCAAGGCACAGGCGCTGCTGATGCTGGAGTCCGTCACCCGCAATGTGTCGGTGTCCTCCATGTCCCGCTTCTCGCGCGGCGGTTGGATCGATCGCGCGGCCGAGCTCGGGGCGGCGCGCGCCGCGACCCGCGAACTGTCGCTACGGCCCGACAACCCGTCGGTGCCCGTGCGCACCCTCTCCGGCGGCAACCAGCAGAAGGCCGTCCTGGCCCGCTGGCTGCTGCGCGGCTGCCGGGTCCTGCTGCTCGACGAACCCACCCGCGGCGTCGACGTCGGCGCGCGGGCCGAACTCTACGCGGTCGTGCGGCGGCTGGCCGACGAAGGCCTCGCCGTGCTGCTGGTCTCCAGCGAGGTGCCCGAGGTGCTGGGCCTCGCCGACCGCGTCCTGGTGCTGCGCGAGGGCCGTGTCGTACACACGGCGCCCGCGCGTGAACTCGACGAACACCGCGTACTCGACCTCGTCATGGAAGGAAGCCCGGCGTCATGACGCAGCACGCCTCCCCGCCGCGGGACAGCACCGGCAAGGTGCAGTCGGCCGACGGACCACCCGCCTGGCGCGGCCTGATGGCCCACGCCGACGTGCGCACGCTCTCCCTGCTCGGCGTCCTCGCCGCGCTGATCGTCATCGGCGGCATCACCAAGCCGGACGAGTTCCTGGACACCCGCAACCTCCAACTCGTCCTCACCCAGGCCTCCGTGATCGGGGTCGTCACCGTCGGCATGACCTTCGTCATCATCTCCGGCGGCATCGACCTGTCCGTCGGCGCGATCGTCGCGCTGGCCTCGGTGTGGGCGACGACGGTGGCGACCCAGGAGTACGGCTTCGCCGGCATCCTCTTCACGGCGGTGATCGTCGGTGTGGGATGCGGCCTGGTCAACGGAATGCTGATCGCGTACGGCGCGATGGTCCCGTTCATCGCCACGCTGGCCATGCTGGCCTCCGCCCGCGGACTGGCCCTCCAGATCACGGACGGCAAGACGCAGATCGTCACGGTGCCGTCGGTACTGGACCTCGGTGAGCGTGACGCGTACGTCCTCGGCATCCCGCCGCTGGTCATGGTGTTCGCGGTCGTGACGATCATCGGCTGGCTGGTCCTGAACCGCACGACCTTCGGACGGCGCTCGGTCGCCGTCGGCGGCAACGCGGAGGCGGCCCGCCTCGCCGGCATCGACGTACGCCGCCAGCGCCTCTACCTCTACCTGCTGTCCGGACTGTGCTGCGGCATCGCCGCCTTCCTGCTGATCATCCTGTCCGGCTCCGGCCAGAACACCAACGGCAACCTCTACGAACTCGACGCCATCGCCGCCGCGATCATCGGCGGCACCCTGCTCACCGGCGGTCGCGGCACCATCGTCGGCTCCGTGCTCGGTGTCCTGATCTTCACCACGATCACCAACATCTTCGCCCTGAACAACCTGCAGAGCGACGTCCAGCAGATCGCCAAGGGCGCGATCATCGTCGCCGCCGTGCTGGTCCAGCGCCGTACCGCGAGCACGACCTGAGGGTCGTACCGCCACCCCCGAGCACGACCTGAGGAAAGGTTCACCGCCATGCCAGAGCTCACCAGTCGCAGAGGGCTGCTGTTCGGGACCGCCGCCATAGGTGCCGGCGCCCTCCTCGTGGGTTGCACGAGCAACGAGTCCAGCGACGAGCCGGCCGCGAACGACCAGCCGGCCGCCGACGACAAGCCCGGCAAGGAGGTCACGATCGGCTTCGCCGGTCCGCAGGCCGACCACGGCTGGCTCAACGCGATCAACGACAACGCCAAGAGCCGGGCGAAGAAGTACTCCGACGTCACCCTGGAGATCACCGAGGGGTCGAACGACACCGCCGCGCAGATCGGCCAGATCGAGACACTGATCAACAAGAAGGTCGACGTCCTGGTGGTGCTGCCCGCCGACGGCAAGGCGCTCACCCAGGTCGGCCTGAAGGCGATGCGCGCCGGGATCCCGGTCATCAACCTCGACCGGATCTTCAACACCCCGCAGGCGTACCGCTGCTGGATCGGCGGCGACAACTACGGCATGGGCCTCAACGCCGGTCACTACATCGGCGAGAAGCTCAAGGACAAGGCGGACGCCAAGGTCATCGAGCTGGCCGGTCTTGACAACCTGGAGCTGACCAAGCAGCGCACCCAGGGCTTCGACGACGCGCTGAAGAACTACCCCAACATCAAGAAGGTGGCCCGCCAGGCCGCCGAGTTCACGGTGGAGTCCGGCCAGGCCAAGATGGCGCAACTGCTGCAGGCCCAGTCGAAGTTCGACGCCCTGTGGAACCACGACGACGACCAGGGTGTGGGTGCGCTGCGGGCCATCGAGCAGGCCGGGCGCGACGACTTCCTGATGGTCGGCGGCGCCGGCGCGCTGTCCGCCTTCCAGGCCATCAAGCAGGACGACGGCGTGCTCAAGGCGACGGTGCTCTACCCGCCGACCATGGCCGCGTCCGCCATCGACCTGGCCCGTGCGCTGGGCCAGGGCAAGGGCGTCGGCGGTATGGCCGAGTTCGAGATCCCCGCCTCGATCACGCTCTACTCGGCGGTCGTCGACAAGGAGAACGTCGACCAGTACATGTCCACCGGCTTCAAGTGAGGCGCTCCCTGCCCGACGCGGTTGAGGGGCCCGTCGGGCAGGGCCGGGAGCGTCCGGCGGAGCGGGCCGGCACCGGCTTCGGCGCCGGCACCGGCCTCGGTACCGGCATGCGGACGAGCTGCCGGTGCGGCTGCGGCCGGGTGCCCGGAGTCCGAGAGCGCAGGGGCACGGGGCGGGCGTCGGGTTCCGGAAGCCGGGAAGCCGGAAGGCCGGGAAACGGGGAAGCCGGGAAGCCGGAAGGCCGGGAAGCCGGGAAGCCGGGAAGCCGGAAGGCCGGGAAACGGGGAAGCCGGGAAGCCGGAAGGCCGGGAAACCGGGGAGCCGGGAAACCGGGGAGCCGGGGAGCCGGGAATCCGGAAGGCCGGGGAGCCGGGAATCCGGGAAGCCGGGAAGGCGGCGGGCAGGAGGGACGGCCGGGGTATGTCAGGCCGTTCGGCGCGGAGCGCGCGACCGCGCCCGTCGCAGGGCGACGGGACAGTGCCGCTCCGGATCCGGCTCAGGATCCCGGCTCCGGCTCAGGATCCCGGCTCCGGCTCCGGACCCCGGCTCCGGCTCCGGACCCCGGCTCCGGCTCCGGACCCCGGCTCCGGCTCCGGACCCCGACCCCGGCTCCGACCCCGGCTCCGGCTTCAGCTCCGGCTCCGGTTCCGGTTCCGGCGACGTCCGCAGATGACGGCACGTTTCCCGCTGGACGCCCCGCAACCCCCCACCGCGGCACGACGACGAGGAGGACCATCGCATGGGACAGCCGCAGCAGCCCGAAGAGGCCGAGGCGGAGGCACGGGCCACGGCCGGCGGAGCGGGAGTGCCGGTCACGGGGACCCGCAAGCCACCACTGCGCGTCGGCATGGTCGGCTACGCCTTCATGGGCGCCGCCCACTCGCAGGGCTGGCGCACCGCGGGCCGTGTCTTCGACCTCCCCCGTACCCCGGTCCTGGCCGCGATCTGCGGACGGGACGCCACCGCGGTGCGGGCGGCCGCGGAGCGGCACGGCTGGGACTCGGCGGAGACCGACTGGCGCGCACTGATCGCCCGCGACGACATCGACCTCGTCGACATCTGCACCCCGGGCGACAGCCACGCCGAGATCGCCCTCGCCGCGCTGGCCGCCGGCAAGCACGTTCTGTGCGAGAAGCCCCTCGCGAACACCGTCGAGGAGGCCGCGGCGATGGCCGCGGCGGCCGAAGAGGCGTACGGGCGAGGCCAGTTGGCGATGGTCGGCTTCAACTACCGGCGGGTGCCCGCCACCGCGCTGGCCCGCAGCATGGTCGCCGAGGGGCGCCTCGGCACCCTGCGCCATGTGCGGGTGACGTACCTCCAGGACTGGCTGGTGGACCCGGAGTTCCCGCTGACCTGGCGGCTGCGCAAGGAGCTGGCGGGTTCGGGTGCGCTCGGCGACCTGGGCGCGCACATCATCGACCTGGCGCAGTACCTGGTGGGGGAGCGGCTCGGCGGGGTGTCCGCGCTGACCGAGACCTTCGTGAAGGAACGGCCGCTGCCCGGCGGACCCACCAGCGGCCTGTCCGCGGTCTCCGCGAACGGCACCGGCCAGGTCACCGTCGACGACGCCGCCGTCTTCACCGGCCGCTTCCCGTCCGGCGCCCTAGCCTCCTTCGAGGCCACCCGCTACGCCACCGGTCGCAAGAACGCCCTGCGCATCGAGCTCAACGGCGAGCTCGGCTCGATCGCGTTCGACCTGGAGCGGCTCAACGAGCTCTCCTACCACGACGGCAGGGAGCCGGGCGCGCACGCCGGTTTCCGCCGCATCCTCGTCACCGAACCCGACCACCCCTACCTGGACGCCTGGTGGCCGCCGGGCCACGGCCTCGGCTACGAGCACACCTTCGTCCACCAGGCCCGCGACCTGGTGCACGCCGTCGCCGAGGGGCGCCGGCCCGAACCCTCCTTCGCCGACGGGCTGCAGGTGCAGCGCGTGCTCGCGGCGGTGGAGGAGAGCGCCGAGAAGAACTCCGTCTACACCCCGATCGCCGTCTGATCCCTACCGATAGCGGCCTGAGGAGGCTGACGCGCAATGCCGCGTACGTTCACGCTGTTCACCGGCCAGTGGGCCGACCTGCCGCTGGAGGAGGTCTGCCGGCTCGCCCGGGACTTCGGCTACGACGGGCTCGAACTCGCCTGCTGGGGCGACCACTTCGAGGTCGACAAGGCCCTCGCCGACCCGTCGTACATCGACTCCAGGAAGGCACTGCTCGACAAGTACGGCCTCAAGTGCTGGGCGATCTCCAACCATCTGGTCGGCCAGGCGGTCTGCGACGCCATCATCGACGAGCGTCACCAGGCCATCCTGCCGGGCGAGGTGTGGGGCGACGGGGACCCGGAGGGGGTGCGCAGGCGGGCCGCGGAACGCATCAAGGACACCGCACGCGCTGCGGCCGCCTACGGCGTCGACACCGTGATCGGCTTCACCGGCTCCGCGATCTGGCATCTCGTCGCCATGTTCCCGCCCGCGCCCGAGGCGATGATCGAGCGCGGCTACGACGACTTCGCCGAGCGCTGGAACCCGATCCTGGACGTCTTCGACGCCGAGGGCGTGCGCTTCGCACACGAGGTCCACCCGAGCGAGATCGCGTACGACTACTGGACGACACAGCGCGCCCTGGAAGCCGTCGACCACCGGCCCGCCTTCGGCCTGAACTTCGACCCCTCGCACTTCGTGTGGCAGGACCTCGACCCGGTCGGGTTCCTGTGGGACTTCCGCGACCGCATCTACCACGTCGACTGCAAGGAGGCCCGCAAGCGCCTCGACGGCCGCAACGGCCGTCTCGGCTCCCACCTTCCGTGGGGCGACCCGCGCCGCGGCTGGGACTTCGTGTCCGCCGGACACGGCGACGTCCCCTGGGAGGACGTCTTCCGGATGCTGCGCTCCATCGACTACCAGGGACCCATCTCCGTGGAGTGGGAGGACGCCGGCATGGACCGGCTCCAGGGTGCGCCCGAGGCGCTGAGGAGTCTCAAGGCGTACGACTTCGAGCCGCCCAGCGCGTCCTTCGACGCCGCGTTCAACAGCTGAACCAAGGACCAGGCACCCGGCGCAGGTCGGGGACGGGGACCGGAATCGCCGCCGTTCCCCTCTCCGACCTGGGCGGACCCCGCTTTGTCCTGCGATGGGAAAAAGTTCAACCGATCCTGACGCAAGGGGTGTTCGCCCAGGACGGACGCGGTTACCGTCCCTGAAGTGTTCAGGACACACACACCTCCGGGGTGACGGCGCACCCCGGCGCCCGCACCGCACGTCTTCGCACCCACCCCGTACGGACCACCCCGTTCCCGGAGGGACCTCGTGCACAGAACAAGACCTCGAAGCACCGGCACTCCAAGACGTACCAGGCTTCGCACCACCCTCGCCCTGTTCACCGGCCTGCTCCTCGCCGTGGGCGCCCCGGCGACCGTCGCCGGTGCCCACCCCGGCCACCCGGAACACGACGAACCGGCAGCCGCCGAAGGCCAGTTCCAGCAGGTTCCGCTCGCCAAGGGCGAACCCGAGATGGGCGAGCCGATGTCGCTCGCCGTGCTCCCGGACCGCAGCGTCCTGCACACCTCGCGCGACGGCACGCTCCGCCTGACCGACCAGGGCGGTGTCACCAAGGTCGCCGGCAAGCTCGACGTCTACAGCCACGACGAGGAAGGCCTCCAGGGCGTAGGCATCGACCCGGACTTCAAGAACAACCGGGCGATCTACCTCTACTACGCCCCGCCGCTGGACACCCCCGAGGGCGACGCCCCGGAGACCGGCACCGCCGACGACTTCAAGAAGTTCGACGGCGTCAACCGCCTCTCCCGCTTCACGCTGAACGCCAATGGCACGCTCAACACGGCCAGCGAGAAGAAGGTCATCGACGTCGCGGCCTCCCGCGGCACCTGCTGCCACGTCGGCGGCGACATCGACTTCGACGCGGCCGGCAACCTCTACCTGTCGACCGGCGACGACACCAACCCCTTCGCCTCCGACGGCTACACGCCGATCGACGTCCGCGAGGGCCGCAACCCCGCCTTCGACGCCCGCCGCAGCTCCGGCAACACCAACGACCTGCGCGGCAAGATCCTGCGGATCAAGGTCGCCGAGGACGGCTCGTACACCGTCCCGGAGGGCAACCTCTTCGCTCCGGGCACCGAGAAGACCCGTCCCGAGATCTACGCGATGGGCTTCCGCAACCCGTTCCGGATGAGCGTCGACGACAAGACCGGCATCGTCTACGTCGGTGACTACGGCCCCGACGCCGGCGCCGCCAGCCCCACCCGGGGCCCGGCCGGACAGGTCGAGTTCGCCAAGGTCACCAAGGCCGCCAACTTCGGCTGGCCGTTCTGCACCGGCAACAACGACGCCTACGTCGACTACGACTTCGCCACCGGCACCTCCGGCGCGAAGTTCGACTGCGCCGCGCCGAAGAACACCTCGCCCTACAACACCGGCCTCACCGACCTGCCGCCCGCGCAGGCCGCCTGGATCCCGTACGACGGCGGCTCCGTGCCCGAGTTCGGATCCGGCTCCGAGTCCCCGATGGCCGGCCCGGTCTACCGCTACGACCCCGACCTCGACTCCAGCGTGAAGTTCCCCGAGGCCTACGACGGTGACTTCTTCGCCGGTGAGTTCGGCCGCCGCTGGATCAAGCGGATCGAGCAGAACGACGACGGCTCCGTCGCGAAGATCAACGACTTCCCGTGGACCGGCACCCAGATCATGGACATGGAGTTCGGCCCCGACGGCGCGCTCTACGTCCTCGACTACGGCATCTCCTGGTTCCAGGGCGACGAGCACTCCGCGCTGTACCGGATCGAGAACGCCGAGGACGGCTTCTCCCCGATCGCCGAGGTCAGCGCCGACAAGACGTCCGGAGCGGCCGGTCTGAACGTCAAGTTCACCGCCTCCGCCAAGGACGCCGACTCCACCGACCTCACCTACAGCTGGGACTTCGGCGACGGCACCAAGGGCGAGGGCCTCAACCCCACCCACAAGTACAAGAAGGTCGGCACCTACAGCGCCACCTTCACCGCCAAGGACCCCGAGGGCAACACCGGCAACGCCAGCGTCCGGATCGTCGTCGGCAACACCGAGCCCAAGGTGAAGATCGACATCCCGGGCAACGGGGCGCTCGCCGAATTCGGCAAGCCCGTCCCCTTCAAGGTGACCGTCACCGACCCCGAGGAGACGATCGACTGCTCCAAGGTCAAGGTCACCTACAGCCTCGGCCACGACTCCCACGCCCACGAACTGACCAGCGAGATGGGCTGCCAGGGCACCCTGACACCGCCCGCCGGTGACGGCGGTCACGACCCCAACGCCAACATCTACGGCGTTGTCGGCGCCGCCTACACCGATGGCGGGGCGAACGGCCAGGAGGCCCTGACCGGCACCGCCCGCGCCGTGCTCCAGCCGCTGCACCGCCAGGGCGAGCACTTCACCACCCAGTCGGGCGTGTCGGTGATCGACAAGACCGGCGCCAACGGGGGCAAGACCGTCGGAAACATCGACGACGGCGACTGGATCGCCTTCACCCCCTACCGGTTCGACGGACAGAAGAAGATGACCGTGAGGGCCTCCTCCGGCGGCGCGGGCGGATTCATCGAGGTGCGCACCGGCTCGCCCGAGGGACCGCTGCACGGCTCGGCGTACATCCCGCCGACCGGCAGCTGGGAGACCTTCCAGAACGTGGACGTACCGCTGCGGGCGCTGCCGAAGAAGACCACGGAGGTCTACCTGGTCTTCAAGGGCGGCGAGGGCGCGCTCTACGACGTGGACGACTTCGAGTTCTCCAAAGAGCCGTTCAGGGGCGGCAAGAAGGTCCTCGTCTTCTCCAAGACGGCCGGCTTCCGGCACGACTCCATCCCGGCCGGCATCGCCGCGCTGAAGGAGCTCGGCGGCCCGGCTGGCATCACGGTCGACGCGACCGAGGAGGCGAAGCAGTTCACCACGACCAACCTCGCCAAGTACGACGCGGTTGCCTTTCTGTCCACCACCGGTGATGTGTTGAACGCCGATCAGCAGAAGGCGTTCGAGGACTATGTGGCGGGCGGCGGTGGCTACATGGGTATCCACGCCGCGGCCGACACCGAGTACGACTGGGCGTTCTACGGCGGCCTCGTCGGCGCCTACTTCGACTCGCACCCGGCCATCCAGAAGGCCACCGTCCGCGTCGAGGACCACGACCACCCGTCGACCGGGCACCTGGACGACGCCTGGGAGCGCACCGACGAGTGGTACAACTACCGCACCAACCCGCGTGAGCAGGCCAAGGTCCTCGCCACCCTGGACGAGACCACCTACCAGGGCGGGAACATGAAGGGCGACCACCCGATCGCCTGGTGCCAGAGCTACGGCGGCGGCCGGTCCTTCTACACCGGCGGCGGCCACACCAAGGAGTCCTACGCCGAAGAAGCCTTCCGGGCCCATCTGCTCGGCGGCCTCCAGTACGCCACCGGCCAGGTGAAGGCGGACTGCAAGCCGAGCAAGGACTACCGGAAGATCTTCAACGGCCAGACCCTGGAGGGTTGGAAGCAGGCCGGTCCCGGCAAGTTCAACGTCAAGGACGGCACCCTGGAGACCGAGGGCGGCATGGGTCTGCTCTGGTACCAGGCCAAGGAGCTGAAGTCGTACTCGCTCAAGCTCGACTGGAAGATGCAGGGCGACGACAACTCCGGGATCTTCGTGGGCTTCCCGGCCTCCGACGACCCCTGGTCCGCGGTGAACAAGGGCTACGAGATCCAGATCGACGCGACGGACGCACCGGACCGCACGACGGGCTCGGTCTACTCCTTCAAGTCGGCGAACATCAAGGCCCGTGACCAGGTCCTGCGGCCCCCCGGCCAGTGGAACTCCTACGAGATCAAGGTCCAGGGCGAACGCCTCCAGGTGTTCCTCAACGGAGTCAAGATCAACGACTTCACCAACAAGGACCCCGAGCGGAGCCTGACCGACGGCTACATCGGCCTGCAGAACCATGGCGCCGACGACCAGGTCTCCTTCCGCAACATCCAGTTGAAGGAACTGCCCGTCCAGGGCGACTGAACGGCGGCGGGCGGGGGACGCCGGACCCCCGCCCGCCGTCTCCACCCCTCCACCCGAGGCTCGCCCACGACCAGGAGGCTGCCCATGTCCGCGTCCCTCTCCCGACCGCGTGTGGGAGTGTGGCTGATCGGAGCCCGAGGCTCCGTCGCCACCACCGTCGTCACGGGTTGCGCTGCCATCACGGCAGGACTCCACCCACCCACCGGCATGGTGACCGAGACCTCGGCCTTCACCGACAGTGGCCTGCCCGCACTGTCCGACCTCGTCTTCGGCGGCCACGACACCCTCGACTGCCCCCTGCCCAAACGCGCCGAGACACTGACCGCAGGCGGCGTCCTCCCGCCGGGCGTCGCCACCGCCGTCGCCGCGGAACTCGCCGCCGCCGACCGCGAGATCAGGCCCGGGGGCCCCACGCCCGGGGACACCCGGAGCGAGGCCGAGCTGATCACGGCCTTCGCCGACGACATACGCGACTTCGCGCACCGCCATGGGCTGGAGCGGACGGTCGTGGTGAACGTCGCCTCGACGGAACCCGCGTCCGCCGGGCCCGGCGCCCCGCTGCCCGCCAGCACCCTGTACGCACTGGCAGCCCTGCGCGCGGGCTGCCCCTACGTCAACTTCACCCCGTCCGAGGGCATGCACCACCCCGTTGCCGCGGTCGAGGCCGAGCGGAGCGGGCTGCCGTACGCCGGCCGGGACGGCAAGACCGGCCAGACCCTGCTGCGGGCCGTGCTGGGCCCGATGTTCGCGCAGCGGGCGCTGCAGGTCCGGGCCTGGTCCGGCGCGAACCTGCTGGGCGGCGGCGACGGCGCGTCCCTCGCCGACCCGGCCGCCGCGGCGGCGAAGAACGCCGGCAAGGAACGCGTCCTCGCCGACACCCTCGGCACCGTCCCCGAGGGCGAGGTCCACATCGACGACGTCCCCGCGCTCGGTGACTGGAAGACCGCTTGGGACCACATCGCCTTCGACGGCTTCCTCGGCACCCGCATGATCCTCCAGACCATCTGGCAGGGCTGCGACTCGGCCCTCGCCGCCCCCCTGGTACTGGACCTGGCCCGCCTCACGTCCCGCGCCCACGAGACCGGCCGGACCGGCCCACTCTCCGAACTCGGCTTCTACTTCAAGGATCCCGTGGGGGAGGGGCCGTCGAGTCTGGGGGAGCAGTACGCGCGGTTGGTGGGGTTGGGAGTACGGCTCCGGCAGGCGGGGGGTGCCGGAGAGGAGCTGGGCGCCGGGGGTGGGTGCGAGGGGCCCGACCCGGGTGCGGGGCATCGGGAGTCCGGGGACGAGGGGGCTGTCCGGGGCGCCGGTCATCGGGAGTCCGGGGACGAGGGGGCTGTCCGGGGCGCCGGTCATCGTGGGTTCGGCGAGGGCGCGGCCGTTGGCTCCGGCCATCGTGGGTCCCACGAGGGCGCGGCCGTTCAGGGCGCCGGTCACCGTGGTTCCGGTGAGGGCGCTGCCGTTCATGGCGTCGAGCCGCGTGAGCGTGCTGCGGGGAGCGGCCGTGAGTCGTAGCCGTGCCTGGGCCGAACTGCTTCGGCTGCCCGCCCTGTTCACCGTCCCCGGCGACGCCCTGAGCGGTGCCGTCGCCGCCGGGGCCCGGCCCAACTCCCGCACTCTGCTCGCCATCGGTTCCTCCCTCTGTCTCTACGAGGCCGGAATGGCCCTCAACGACTGGGCGGACCGCGCGGAGGACGCCGTCGAACGCCCCCACCGCCCCCTCCCGTCCGGCCGCGTCCACCCCGCGGCCGCCTTTACCGCGGCCTGCGCTCTGACCGGTGCCGGTCTGGCCCTCGCCGCTCGCGCCGGCCGCCCCGCCCTCACCGTCGCCGCACCCCTCGCGGCCACCGTCTGGGCCTACGACCTCGCCCTCAAGCACACCCCGTACGGCCCCGCGGCCATGGCCACGGCCCGCGCCCTGGACCTCGTCCTCGGCGCCGCGGCCACCACCGGCCACACCCGCGCGGCACTCCCCTCCGCCGCCCTGCTCGGCACCCACACCCTTGCGGTCACCGTGGTGTCCCGACAGGAGACGAAGGGCGGTTCGTCCCTGGCACCGCTCGCGGCCCTGACCACGACGACACTCCTGAGCCGTCTGCTGGCCCAGCGCCCTGCGGACCTGCCGCAGGACCGGAGCTCTCTCATCGCCGCCGGCGGCGTCCGGCCGGAGGCAGCCGAGTCCAGTGGGCCGGTCATGTCGGTTCCTCGTCCTGCCACCGCCGAGCCCACCGCCACACGCCACCGGCGACCTGGGGCCGGTCACGCCTGGCGGGCCACCCAAGCCTGGCGGACCACCCAGGACTGGCGGGCCAGTCAGGCCTGGCAGTCCGCGCCACCCTGGCCTTCCGCCCACGCCCTGCGAACCAGCCATGCCCAGCCGACCGACGCTGTCTGGTCACCCGCCCGAGCCTTGACCACGGCTCTTGCCGCCGCCTACGCCGCGACCGCCGCCCGCCCCTATTTCCACGCCACCCTCAACCCGTCACCTCCGCTCACCCAACGAGCCGTCGGCGGCGGCATCCGCGCCACCATCCCGCTCCAGGCCGCCCTGTCCGCCCGAGCCGGAGCCGGTCTCACCGCCCTGGCCATCGCGGGACTCGCCCCACTCGGCAGACGGTTCGGAAGGAAGGTGAGCGTCACATGAGCCGGACGACCACGGCCCCGGGTCACTCCGCCGAGACGGCCTCGCGAGCCGTCAGCGACCCACCCGGCATCAGCGCCGAGCCCGCCACCGCTCCCCTCCCCGATGCGCCCGCCGTGACCCCCCTTCGCTTCGGCTACGGCACCAACGGACTCGCCGACCTCCGCCTCGACGACGCCCTCGCCCTGCTCGCCGACCTCGGTTACGACGGTGTCGGCCTGACCCTCGACCACATGCACCTCGACCCACTCGCCCCGGACCTCGCCGCCCGCACCGAACGCCTCGCACGGCGGCTGGACGAACTCGGTCTGGGCGTCACGGTGGAAACGGGCGCCCGCTATGTGCTCGACCCCCGCCGCAAGCACGGCCCGTCCCTGCTGGACCCCGACCCGGACGACCGCGCCCGCCGCGTCGACCTGCTGATCCGCGCCGTCCGGGTGGCGGCCGACCTCGGCGCTCACGCGGTCCACTGCTTCAGCGGCATCACACCGCCGGGAACGGACCCCGACACCGCCTGGGACCGTCTGGCCGAGGCACTCACCCCGGTCCTGGAGGCCGCCACCACCGCCGGCGTCCCGCTCGCCGTCGAACCCGAACCCGGTCACCTCCTCGCCACCCTCGCCGACTTCGACCGTCTCCGGCGCACACTCGGCGACCCGGAACACCTCGGACTCACCCTCGACATCGGCCACTGCCAGTGCCTCGAACCCCTCTCTCCGGCCGACTGCATACGCGCCGCCGCTCCTTGGCTGCGCCACGTCCAGATCGAGGACATGCGCCGCGGCATCCACGAACACCTCCCGTTCGGCGACGGCGAGATCGACTTTCCCCCCGTCCTCGCCGCCCTCTCCGCCGCCGGCTACCAGGGCCTGACGGTCGTCGAACTGCCCCGCCACTCCCACGCGGGCCCTCACTTTGCCGAACACTCCCTCCCGTTCCTCCGCAGCGCCGAGGCAGCGGCCACCGGATCACCCCTACTCGTCCCACCCCATGGCGATCCCTCCGCCACCCCCGAAGGGAGCACTTCATGACCCACCCCCGCACCAGCCCGGCCACCCCGGGCGCGGACACCGAGGGCCGTCCGCCCACCGAGAGACGGGCCGACAGCGAACCCGGCGGCCCGGACTCCGGGCACCACACCGGCACCGCCGCGCAGACGGACGGCGAGGTCCAGAAGGACGCCGGCGCCCGCACGAACATCAGGACTGACACGGACATCAGGACCGACGCGGACACCAGAGCCCAGTCGGACATCAGGGCCCAGACCGAGACCCAGACCGAGACCCAGACCGAGACTCGGGCGGGTACCCAAGCTCGGGCGGACACCCAAGTTCCGGCGGACACCCAAGCTCAGGCAGATGCGGCGCCCCCGTCGGACACCGAGGACGACACACCCCTCGCCCGCACCCCGCCCGCCGAGCTGCGCGCCCACCTCGCCGCTCGTCTCGGGGCGGCCGCCCGCACCTGGCTCCACCGAGCCCTCGCCGAGGCCGCCGCCAACCCCGGCACCCACGGTCCCATATCCGTCTGGGAGCTGCGCATCGCCGAGGCCGGCCGTCGCTGCGGCCCCGACCACGCCGACGCCGCCCGCGTCCTCATCCTGCACGCGGCCCGCGCCGACGCGGGCGCCCTCACCCGGGTCTACTTCCAGGGCACCGGGGCCGAACGCCGTGCCGTGCTGCACGCCCTACCCCACCTTGTGCCCGGCCCGCAGGCGCTCCCGCTCGTCGAGGACGCCCTGCGCACCAACGACACCCGGCTCCTCGCCGCCGCCGTCGGGCCCTACGCCGCCCGGCACCTCGACTCCCACCAGTGGCGGCACGCCGTCCTGAAGTGCCTGTTCACCGGCGTCCACGTCGACACGGTGGCCGACCTGGACCGCCGCGCCCACCGCGACGCCGAACTCGCCCGCATGCTCGGCGACTACGCCGCCGAACGCACCGCCGCGGGCCGTTCCGTGCCCGAAGACCTGTACCGCGTCCTGACCTTGACCGACCCCACGGCCACCCCACCCGCGGCTGCCCCCGAACGCGGCAGCCGCGGCACCGACGGCAAGGAGTCCTGATGCGCCTCTTCGACCCCCACATCCATATGACGTCACGCACCACCGACGACTACGAGGCCATGCACGCCGCCGGCGTCCGTGCCGTCGTCGAGCCCTCGTTCTGGCTCGGCCAGCCCCGTACATCCCCCGCCTCCTTCCTCGACTACTTCGACTCCCTTCTCGGCTGGGAGCCCTTCCGCGCCGCGCAGTACGGCATCGCCCACCACTGCACGCTCGCGCTCAACCCCAAGGAGGCGAACGACCCGCGCTGCGCCCCGGTCCTCGACGAACTGCCCCGCTATCTCGTCAAGGACCAGGTCGTCGCCGTCGGGGAGATCGGCTATGACTCGATGACCCCCGCCGAGGACACCGCCCTCGCCGCCCAGCTCCAACTCGCCGCCGCCCATGAGCTGCCGGCGCTCGTCCACACCCCGCACCGCGACAAGCTGGCGGGCCTGCGCCGCACCCTCGACGTCGTCGCCGAGTCCGCGCTGCCCGCGGACCACGTCCTGGTCGACCACCTCAACGAGACCACCGTCAAGGAGGCCAAGGACAGCGGCTGCTGGCTCGGCTTCTCCGTCTATCCCGACACCAAGATGGACGAGGAGCGGATGGTCGCGATCCTGCGCGAGTACGGGCCCGAGCAGGTGCTGGTGAACTCCGCCGCCGACTGGGGCAGGAGCGATCCGCTCAAGACCCGCAAGGTCGCCGACCTGATGCTCGCGGAAGGCTTCGGCGAGGACGACGTCGACCTGGTGCTGTGGCGCAACCCCG
The DNA here is from genome assembly GCF_042657965.1 of Streptomyces coerulescens. Classification (NCBI taxonomy): domain Bacteria; kingdom Bacillati; phylum Actinomycetota; class Actinomycetes; order Kitasatosporales; family Streptomycetaceae; genus Streptomyces; species Streptomyces coerulescens. The sequence continues at coordinate 605,580 of NZ_JBHSKM010000002.1, read as the reverse complement.
TCGCCTTCTACGGACTCAGCGGCCGCCTCGACCTCGACGTCGCCACCCCGGACGCGACCCACGAGGGCAACTCCATCCTCCGCGGCGCCCCGAAGGACCTCGACGAAGCGCCGAGTGGAACACCGGGACAGCGGGACGACCCCGCCGTCGCCCCGGCCCCGGGAGCGTGAGTCATGCGCTTCCGCCACCCCGACGGCTCCACCGTCCACCTCGCCTACTGCACCAACGTGCACCCGGCCGAGACCCTCGACGGCGTCCTCGCCCAACTCCGTGACCACTGTGAGCCCGTGCGCCGACGGCTCGGCCGCGACCGCCTCGGTATCGGCCTGTGGCTGGCCAAGGACGCCGCCCACGCCCTCGTCTCCGACCCGTCCGCGCTGCGCGGTCTGCGCACCGAACTCGACCGCCGCGGCCTCGAGGTCGTCACCCTCAATGGCTTCCCGTATGAAGGGTTCGGCGCCGAAGAGGTCAAGTACCGCGTCTACAAGCCGGACTGGGCCGACCCCGAACGCCTCGACCACACCACCGCCCTGGCCCGGGTTCTCGCCGGCCTCCTCCCGGACGACGTCACCGAGGGCAGCATCTCCACCCTGCCGCTGGCCTGGCGCACCGCCTACGACGACCGCCGCGCCGAGACGGCCCGCCTCGCCCTGCGCACCCTCGCCGAACGCCTCGACGCCCTGCGGGAGTTGACCGGACGCGACATCCGCGTCGGCCTCGAACCCGAGCCCGGCTGCATCGTCGAGACCACCGGCGACGCCATCGCTCCGCTCGCCGCGATCGGACACGACCGCATCGGCATCTGTGTCGACACCTGCCATCTCGCCACCTCCTTCGAAGATCCGCTGTCAGCCCTGGACGCGCTCACCGAAGCCCGCGTCCCCGTCGTCAAATCCCAGCTGTCGGCCGCACTGCACGCCGAGCACCCGCACCTCCCCGATGTCCGCGAGGCCCTCGCGGCCTTCGACGAGCCCCGCTTCCTGCACCAGACCCGTACCTCCAGCGCCGCCGGCCTGCGCGGCACCGACGACCTCGGCCAGGCCCTGGGCGGTGAGGCACTCCCCGTCGCCTCACCGTGGCGCGCCCACTTCCACGTCCCGCTCCACGCGGCCCCCGCCGCACCCCTCACCTCCACGCTCGACGTCCTGAAGGACGCACTGGCCGGGCTCGTCGGCGGCCCGCACCCGCTCACCCGGCACCTGGAGGTCGAGACGTACACCTGGCAGGCCCTCCCGGCCGAGCTGCGGCCCCGCGCCCGCAGCCAGCTCGCCGAGGGAATCGCCGCCGAACTCACCCTTGCCCGCGACCTGTTGACCGACCTCGGCCTGAAGGAGCTGCCATGACCGAGCCCCCGGAACCGGCAGCCCCGGCCACCCGCCCCGCACCCCGAACGGACGCCACCGTCACGGGCGGGCCCACCCCGCTCCTCGTCCTGGACGTCGTCGGCCTCACCCCCCGTCTCCTCGACCACATGCCCCACCTCAAGAGGCTCGCCCAGTCCGGCACACAGGCGCCGCTCGGCACCGTCCTGCCCGCCGTCACCTGCGCGGCCCAGTCCACGTTCCTCACCGGCACCCACCCGTCGGAACACGGCATCGTCGGCAACGGCTGGTACTTCCGTGACCTCGGTGACGTACTCCTGTGGCGCCAGCACAACGGCCTGGTCACCGGCGACAAACTCTGGGACGCCGCCCGCCGCGCCCACCCCGGCTACAGCGTCGCCAACATCTGCTGGTGGTACGCCATGGGCGCCGACACCGACATCACCGTCACCCCCCGTCCGATCTACTACTCCGACGGCCGCAAGGAACCCGACTGCTACACGCGACCACCCGCCCTGCACGACGAACTCACCGAGAAACTGGGCACCTTCCCGCTGTTCCACTTCTGGGGGCCCGGCGCGGACCTCGTCTCCAGCCGCTGGATCATCGATGCCACCCGCCACATCAACCGCACCCGGCAGCCCGATCTGACGCTCTGTTACCTCCCTCATCTCGACTACGACTTGCAGCGCTTCGGCCCCGAAGACCCGCGCTCACTGAAGGCGGCCGCCGACCTGGACGCGGCCATGGCCCCGCTCCTGGACGACGCCCGGGCGGAAGGCCGTACCGTGGTGGCGCTCTCCGAGTACGGCATCACCCGAGCGGACCGACCCGTCGACATCAACCGCGCCCTGCGGCGGGCGGGACTGCTGGAGGTGCACACCCAGGACGGCATGGAGTACCTCGACCCGATGGCCTCACGCGCCTTCGCCGTCGCCGACCACCAGATCGCCCATGTCTATGTACGCCGGCCGGAAGATCTCGACGCGACCCGGGAAGCACTCGACGCACTGCCCGGTATCGAGCAACTCCTCGACGACGAGGGCAAGAAGGCCCACCATCTCGACCATCCGCGCTCCGGCGAACTCGTCGCCGTGGCGGAGCCGGATGCCTGGTTCACGTACTACTACTGGCTCGACGACGCCCGCGCGCCCGACTTCGCGCGGCTGGTCGAGATCCATCGCAAACCCGGCTACGACCCGGTCGAACTCTTCATGGATCCCCTCGACCCCTACGTCAAGGTCAAGGCCGCGACCGCGCTGGCCCGCAAGAAACTCGGCATGCGCTACCGCATGGCGGTCGTGCCCCTGGATCCGTCACCTATTCGCGGCAGCCACGGCCGCCTCCCTGCGAGCGACGACGACGGTCCGCTCCTCATCTGCTCCACCCCCCGCGCTGTCGGCGACCGTGTCGCGGCCACCGATGTGAAGTCACTCCTGCTCCAACTCGCCGGTCTCGGCTGACGGGTCACGGCCGGCGCGCACCAGCTCGCCGGTCCCACCGGCCCGTCTCTTCCGACTGGTCCCCAGTGAAGCACTCACCACTGACAACGGCCTTCGATCACAAGGAGTTCCAGGCATGAGCCGCTTTTCCCAGACGGACCCCGAACTCACTCACCGCCTCAGCAGACGAGGCATGCTCGGTGTGGCGGCGGGCGCCACGGCCGCTGCTCTCGTGGGCGCCGCCGGCACCCCCGCGACCGCCGCGCCCGCTCCGGCCGCTGCCTCCCACGGCGGCGGCCGCGGCCGACCCGTCCTGCCGCCCGGGCGCCTCGGCATCCAGCTCTACAGCCTGCGCGACAAGGTCTCCACCCTCGGCTTCGCGCCCGTCTTCGCCGAGCTGGAGAAGTACGGCTACGACGAGGTGGAGTTCGCCGGATACACCCAGGGCTCGGCCGGCCCGATCACCCTCGCCCAGCTCAAGCGGCTGGCCAGGAACCACGGCCTGAACCCGATCGGCAGCCACGTCGGCTACTACTCCGACGACCCGAACGCCTACACCTTCGCCCAGAACCTCACCAAGGTCCTGGACGACGCCCAGGCCCTCGGCCTCAAGCACATCGGCACCGCGTCGGGGCCGTTCCGCTACGGCTCCACGGTCGACGCCTGGAAGCGCGCCGCCGAGGAGTTCAACACCTACGGCGCGGCGGCCAGGGCGCGCGGCATGAAGTTCTACCAGCACAACCACTCCGAGGAGTTCTCCTTCGCCACCGACAACCCCAAGGTCCGTCTCTACGACGTCCTGCTCGCCGAGACCGACCCCGACCTCGTCTTCCTGGAGATGGACATCTACTGGGCCTACTCGGGCCAGTTCCGCTTCTCCAAGCGCCCCGACGGCTCACCAGCCCCGTTCGAGCCGCTGAACTACGTCCTGAAGCAGCCCCATCGCTACCCGCTCTTCCATGTCAAGGACGGCGTGAGCGACCCGTCCGACACTTACGGCTACCGCATGGTCGACGTCGGCGACGGCGACATCGACTACAAGAAGTTCATCTCCGCCGTGACGCGACTGCGCGGGCAGCGCTTCGCCCACCACTGGCAGGCGGAGCACGACAACCCGACCGAGTCCTTCACGTTCGCCCGCCGGTCCAGCGAGCACCTGCACTCGCTGCGGGAGAAGGGCTGCTGACGTTGCACGCCTCGGCCGTCGACCAGGTCTCCGTCGGGGCCGGTCGGCGGTCGCTCCGGTGAGCACGGGGACTTCTGGACGCGGCCGGCCGCCGATCGCAGCCGATAATTCCGGCGACGGCGACGATCACCTCCCGGATACTGGTCTTCCATGGATGAGGTCGAGGTCGTCGTCGCCCATTCCGAGCGCGCGACCCTGCGCGTCGGCGACGTGTTCCTGAAGGTGGACGCCGATCAGGCGCGCATCGACGTCGAGGCGATGGCCCTGGCGCCGGTCCCGACCCCGAAGGTCCTGTGGCGCGAGCCGCCCGTGCTCGCGATCGCCGCGCTCCCCGGGGCGGCGCTCGGCCGCCTCTGCGAGCCGTCGACCGCATCGCCGGCGGCGTGGTCCGCGGCGGGTGCCGCCGTACGGAAGGTGCACGACGCGCCGTTGCCGCCCCGGCCCGGCCGGGCCGGCCGGGGCCGCGACGAGCTGACGGCGGAACTCGACAGCGAGTGCGAGTGGCTCGTGGCGAGCGGCGTCCTGCCCGCCGATCTGGTCGCCCGCAACCGCCAGGTCGCCGAGGCCGCGCTGCGGCCGTGGACTCCGGTGTTCACACACGGCGACCTGCAGATCGCCCACGTGTTCGTCGACGGCGACGAGGTCACCGGCATCCTCGACTGGTCCGAGGCGGGCCGGGGCGATGCCCTGTACGACCTGGCCACCTTGACGCTCGGACACGAGGAGCACCTCGGCGACGTCGTCGCCGGCTATGGCACCGATGTCGACGTCGATGTGATCCGCGCGTGGTGGTCGCTGCGAAGCCTGCTGGGGGTCCGCTGGCTGATCGAGCACGGCTTCGACCCGTTCGCGCCGGGTGGCGAGGTCGACGTGCTGAGATCACGGATGTGAGACCGGGGTCCAGAAGCTTCCTTTTGTCAGGAGTCCCCGGGCGCACCCTGTAGTCAGAGGGCTACGGGTTGGCTACTCTCGGACCTCCACCGAGTTCAACGCAACCAGGGTCCAACCCGCCTGACTTTGCTGGGACTTGGCCAATGGGCGGTGTCGATCCGGCACGAGGGAAGGGCGCCAAGAGGCCTTGTCGGTGCTGACTCCAGGGGGTTCACCATGTCCAAAATGGTCTTTGGTTTCAAGGGAGTGGGCAAAGAGGTCGCGGAGGACGCCGGGAGCCTGGAGACCTGGTTCAAGGACACTGAGACCCTGAGCCGTGCGAGCATCACCAAGGACTCACGACCGCCCGCTCCGGGACAACAGGGGTACATGCTGGAGGCTGTAAGCGTCATGGCGGACTCGGCGCCCGTGTTCAGCGCGGTGCTGTCGGCCTTCGGAACATGGCTCGTCCAGCGACTGCAGCAGGGGCAGGTCACGGTCACCATCACCTGTCCCAACGGTGTGACCATCACCGAAACCGCACGCCGGCAGGCCGATGTCCCGGCGCTCAAGCAGCGGATCATCACCGACTGCCAGGTGTGAAAGGAAGTGGCGTGAGCGTGCCGTGGCCGACGCGTCTGCTCGAGAGGGACAACTCATGGGCCGTACTGGTGGGAACGTCGCGGCACGAGTCTCCCCCCAGCAACCTGCCGGACATCCCTCAGGCGTCGACCAGCGTGGACGACCTGGCCGGGGCGTTGGCGGGCCGGCACGGGCTCTTCACCGAGGAGCGCGTCATCACGGTGCGCGATCCGAGCGGTGTGGATGAAGTCCTGAGCGCCCTGGACAAGGTCGCGGGGCAGAAGCCCGACGTGGTCCTCTTCTACTACGTCGGCCACGGCATGTACACATCCCTCGACCGTGACAGTCGTAAGGAGCTGTTTCTGGCTCTGTCCGGCTCGATCGACGATCAGGCCGAGGCGGTCCGTACGGGGTTGCCCATCGGCTCGGTCTTCAGCCGCTTGCGCTATCTGCGGGCCAGGCAATCCGTCGTGGTACTGGACTGCTGCTTCGCGGGGCGCGCCCTGGACGACCCTGGCGTGGGGGACGTACACGTCCTGTGCGCCACAGGGCGCACCAGCCTCGCACTCTATGAACTGGACGAGCGGCACACCGGCTTCACGGGCAGCCTGCTGCGTCTCTTCGAGAAGGGAATCCCGGACGGGCCTCAATACCTGGACCTGCACACGGTGTTCCAGCACCTGTCGGTCGTCCTCCCGACGACTCCCAGTGCCGCGTCACCCGAGTCGAACGGCTGTCTGCCGCGCCCGCGGCAGCGTACGACCGACCAACGGGGCAGCCTTGCCCTGGTGCGCAATCCGGCCTTCGGGACGGCACGCACTCTCGAAGGGCTCACTGCGCGCGCCGAGTTCGCCCGCCGAGTCGCGGCTCTCGGGGAGGACCCGCTGATCGACCCCGGGGACCAGCGCATGCTCCTGGCGCACGCGGCGGAACTCTTCGCCGCGATATCGGTGGACACCGCCGCGGTCCACGGGCTGCCCGAGGTGAGCTGCCGGGTTCCGGCCGAATAGCCGATCCGGTGAGGGGGTTTCCGGTCGGCCGGAAATCCCCTCACCGGACAACGGAGACGTTCCTACGCGGTCGCGTCAGCGATGCGCGGTCGACTCCGTCCGGATGTTCCTGACGCCGTGCGCCCCGGCTGGCGCAGCAGCAGCGCGATGAGAGCCGCCACGATCGACACGCCGCCGGCCAGTGCGTAGGCGCCGTCGTAGCCCCAGGCCGCGACGACCATGGAGCCCAGGCCACCGCCGAAGAGGCCGCTGATCAGCTTGCCGCTGTAGACGAGGCCGTAGTTGGTCGCGTTGAAGTTCTCCCCGAAGTAGTCCGGGGTGAGCGCCGCGAACAACGGGTAGAAGGCGCCGCCGCCGAACCCGGAGAGGAACGCGAAGAACAGGAACAGCCACTCGCTCCTGAGGTCTCCGGCCCAGATCACACCGAACTGGGCGAGACCCAGCACGACGATCACGAACACCAGCGTCGACTTACGGCCCCACCGGTCCGACAGCCAACCCACGACACCGCGGCCGATGCCGTTGATCACCGCCATCACCCCCATCGACGACGCCGCGACGAGCGGACCGAAGCCCACTTCCTTGGCGTAGTCGACCTGGAAGGAGATACCGAAGATCGACACCCCGGCGGTCAGCACCACGGACAGCCACATCAATGGCAGCATGCCCGTTCTGATGGCCTCACGCGGCGTGTACTGCTTCACCGCCGGAGGGTTCTTGGCCAGGCTCGCCGCGCTCTTGTCGCTGCCCGCGTACGACAGCGGATCGATGTCCGCGGGCCACCAGTTCTTCGGCGGGTCCTTGAAGAAGAACGCGCATCCGAAGACGACGATCATGATGTAGCAGCCGATCAGGTCCAGCACCCGGTGGTAGTTCGCGGTGTCGAACCCGTAGTTGAAGATGAAGATGAACGGCAGTGATCCGTACGCGAACCCGCCATTGACGAACCCCGTCCGGGCGCCGCGCCGCTCGGGGAACCACTTGCCGACCATGTTGATGCAGGTCGCGTAGACCAGGCCGGCGCCGATGCCGCCGATGACGCCGAAGCCGAGGATCGCCAGCCAGACGTCGTCCAGGTGCGACAGGGCGAGGAACCCCAGCAGACACATGCCGGAGCCGATGTACATCGCGGAGCGGGCCGTCAGGATGCCCTTCTCACGCAGCCAGCCCGCCGGGAAGGCGATGCCGGCCTGGAAGAACACCCAGACGCTGAGGATCCAGAAGGTGTTGCTCTGCGTCCAGCCGTGCGCGTGGGACAGGGTGTCCTCCGCGGAGCCGTACGCGTATTCGAAGACGCTGATGGCCATCATGGCGATCCACGGGAGATACACCATGAGTTTGCGGGAGTGGCCGAGGATGTCGCGGTCGGTCTCGCCGACCCGGTAGACGCGACCTCGTGAGTCGGTCACCTCGTGGTAGGGACGGTGTGCGGCGTCGGATGGTGCGGACGAACTCTTTGCTGCGTACGGATCTGGCGTCATGTCAGGCCATGTCCTCGCCGAGCGGTTGGGGGTTGGGGGAGATACCGCGCGCGTTCTTGTCGCGTCCCGGCGGGCTCAGGAACAGGGCCACGCAGCCAGCGAACAGTGAGATGGAGCCGGCCAGGATGAAGGCACCGGAGTGTCCCCAGGCGCCGACGACCACGGAGCCCATGCCCGCGCCCAGACCGGAGACCAGCTTGGCGCTGTAGACCATGCCGTAGTTGGACGCGTTGTTGTTCTCGCCGAAGTAGTCGGCGGTGAGGGCCGCGAACATCGGGAAGATGGCGCCGCCGCCGAAGCCGGAGATCGAGGAGAAGATCAGGAACAGCGGAAGGTTCTGGGCGTCGGCCGACCAGAGGATGCCGTACTGGGAGAGGCCCAGGACGATGCAGACGAAGATCAGGCACCGCTTGCGGCCGTAGAGGTCGGACAACCAGCCGATGACGCCTCGGCCGGTGCCGTTGACGATCGCCTTCAGGGACATGGCCGTGGCCACGATGCCGCCCGCGAACCCGGCCTCCTCACCGATGTCCACCTGGAAGGCGATACCGAAGATGTTCACGCCGGACGTGCAGGCGAGGCAGAACCACATGAGGGCCACGCGGCCCGTCTGCCAGGCCTCCTTGGGGGAGTACTGGTGGACCGCCGGCGGGTTCATGCGCAGCGAGCGGGCCGCGCGGGGGTCCTTCGGCGGGTTCAGCGGGTCGACCTCGGCCGGCCACCAGTTCTTCGGCGGGTCCTTGAAGAAGAAGCCCGAAGTGCCCACCATCAGCGCGAGGAAGACACCGACCGACACCAGCACCCAGCGGAAGTTGGTGAGGTCCATGTAGCCGGTGAAGAGGAACACGAAGGGCACCGAGCCATAGGCGAAGCCGCCGTTGACGAACCCGGTCTTGCCGCCCTTGCGCTCCGGATACCACTTGCCGACCATGTTGACGCAGGTGGCGTACACCATGCCCGCGCCCATGCCGCTGAAGACGCTGAAGCCTATGTAGGCGACGATGACATGTGGTGCGAAGGCCAGCGAGAGGTAGCCCATCAGGGTGCCCGCCGCGCCCAGCATCATCGCGAAGCGGGCCGGCAGCTTGCCGGTCTCGCGCAGCTTGCCGGCGGGGAAGGCCACCGCGGCCTGGAAGAACACCCAGACCGTCATCATCCAGAAGATGTGCGCACTGTTCCAGTGGTGCGCGGTGTGGAGCGTGTCCTCGGCGGACGCGAACGCGTACTCGGCGGAGGAGATGCCCATCATGCCGACCCAGGGCAGGATCACCATCCACTTGCGCTTGCGCCCCATGATGTCGACGTCGGTCTCGCCGAGTCGGTAGACGCGTCCGTTCTTGTCGGTCACCTCCCGGTAGGCGGTGACTCGCGTAACGTCAGTAGTGGTCACGTTAATTGCACCCCTTGCGTCGAAAGTTCTGGCCAGCGCCCCCTGTCCAATGCCTTTCGTGCGCGCGCGGGTCCCGGGGCCGGCCGACGCGCACCGTCGGCCGACCCCCCGCTGCCTCACCTCATGAACCGCCCCCCAACAGCCCCGCCGCCCGTGCCCAGCGGTACTTGGCACCGAGCACGGCCACCGGCTTCTCGGTCGTGTACGGGTACGCCACGACCCCCCGCTCGTACAGGTACTGGCAGGCCTCCTCGACCTCGACATCACCCGCGAGCGACGCGACGACGGGCTTCTCCATGCCGCGCTCACGGAACTCGGCCACCACGCGCGCGGTGAGCTCCGCGAAGACCATCGGGGGAGTGACGATCGTGTGCCAGTAGCCCAGCACCAGCGCGTGGATGCGCGGGTCCTCCAGGCCGAGCCGGATCGTCGCCTCGTACGTCGACGGCGGCTCGCCGCCCGTGATGTCCACCGGGTTGCCCGCCGCCCCGAAGGGCGGGATGAACTTCCGGAAGGCCTCGTCCAGGTCCGGCGGGATCTCCATCAGGGTCAGGCCGTTGTCGGTGACGGCGTCCGAGAGCAGCACACCGCTGCCGCCGGCCCCCGTGATGATCACGACGTTGTCGCCCTTGGGAGCGGGCAGGACGGGCAACCCGCGCGCGTACTCGAGCATGTCGTTCAGGCCGGGCGCCCGGATGACACCGGCCTGCTTGAGGATGTCCTCGTACACGGCGTCGTCGCCGGCGAGGGCTCCGGTGTGCGACCCGGCGGCCTTGGCGCCCGCGGCCGTACGGCCCGCCTTGAGGACGACGACCGGCTTCTTCGGCACGGTCGCCTGCGCGGCCTCGACGAACGCGCGCCCGTCCTTGAGGTCCTCCAGGTGCATCGCGATGCACTCGGTGTGCGGGTCCTCGCCGAACCAGGTCAGCAGGTCGTCCTCGTCCAGGTCCGACTTGTTGCCGAGGCCGACGATCGCCGACACGCCCGTCTTCGTGGTCCGCGCGAAGCCCAGGATCGCCATGCCGATGCCGCCGGACTGCGAGGTCAGCGCCACCCCGCCCTTGACGTCGTACGGTGTGCAGAACGTGGCGCACAGGTCCTGCCACGTCGAGTAGTAGCCGTAGATGTTCGGCCCGAGCAGCCGGATGCCGTGCCGCTCGGCGATCGCCACGATCTCGTCCTGGAGTTCGTGTTCACCGGTCTCCGCGAACCCGGAGGGGATCAGGACGGCGTTGGGGATCCCCTTGCGTCCCACCTCCTCCAGGGCCGAGGCCACGAACTTGGCGGGGATAGCGAAGACCGCCACATCCACCTCACCGGGAACGTCCGTGACACTCTTGTACGCCTTGCGGCCCAGAATGTCATCGGCCTTGGGGTTCACCGGGTGGATGTCCCCGGCGAAACCACCGTCGATGAGGTTGCGCATGACCGAATTGCCGATCTTGCCCTGCTCGTTCGAGGCACCGATGACCGCGACCGACGACGGCTGCATCAGCCGGCGCATCGAGGTGAGGATCTCCTCGCGCGAGTAGCGCCGGCGCTGTTTCGCGGGCGCCTCGGAGAGGATCACGCGGATATCGGCGGCGATCGCGCCCTCGGCGGTGGCGATCACCGGGTTGAGGTCCACCTCGGCGATCTCCGGGAAGTCCGCGACCAGCTGCGAGACCCGGCGGATCTGCTCGGCGACCGCCCACCGGTCCACGCCCGCCTGCCCGCGCACGCCGCGCAGGATCTCCGCCGACCGGATCGAGTCCAGCATGGACAGCGCCTCGTCGGCGCTCACGGGCGCGAGCCGGAAGGTGACGTCCTTGAGGACCTCGACCAGCACCCCGCCGAGCCCGAAGGCGACGACCTTCCCGAACGTCGGGTCGGTGACCGCGCCGACGATCACCTCCTGCCCCTGCGGGAGCAGCTCCTGCACCTGGACGCCCTCGATCCGGGCATCCGCGTTGTACGCGCGCGCGTTGTCGACGATCTTGTGGAACACCGCCCGCACGTCCGCCGCGCCCTCGACGCCGACGATCACGCCGCCCGCGTCGGTCTTGTGGAGGATGTCCGGCGAGACGATCTTCATCACCACGGGCCCGCCGAAGCGCGCCGCGTAGGCCACCGCCTCGTCGACGTCCGTCGCGAGCTCCTCGCCCGGTACGGCGATCCCGTACGCGTCGGCGATCACCTTGCCCTCGGGCGCGGTGAGCGCGGTACGTCCCTCGGCCCGCACGGAGTCGAGGAGCGTCCGCACCCTGAGCTCGCGGTCTTCGGCCATCACGTCAGATCACTCCGTTCGACTTGAGCAGGCGCAGCTCCTCGTCACCGAGGCCGAGTTCGCCGATGTAGACCTCTTCGTTGTGCTGGCCGAGCAGCGGGGAACTGCTCACCTCGACCGGCGAGTCGGAGAGTTTGAGCGGGCTGCCGACGGTCACGAACTCGCCCCGCTCGGGGTGCGGCACGGTGACGACCATCTCGTTGTCGACCAGCGAGGAGTCCTCGATGATCTCCTTGGTCGACAGGATCGGCCCGCACGGGATGTTGTGCGCGTTGAGCTTCTCCAGCACCTCCCACTTGGGCAGGGTCGAGGACCACTCCTCGATCAGCTGGAACATCTTGCTGAGCTTGGGCAGCCGGGCCTCCGGCGTCGACCACTCGGGGTCGCCCGCGAGTTCGGGCCGACCGATGAGCTCGCTGATCGGCTGCCAGCCGACGGGCTGCACGATGACGTACACGTAGTCGTTCGGGCCGCCCGGCGCGCACTTGACCGCCCAGCCCGGCTGACCGCCGCCGGACGCGTTTCCCGAGCGGGGAACTTCCGTGCCGAAGTCCTCGTTGGGATATTCAGCGAGCGGCCCATGTGTCAGGCGCTGCTGATCCCTCAGCTTCACCCGGCACAGGTTGAGTACAGCGTGCTGCATGGCCACGTTGACCCGCTGCCCACGCCCGGTGTTCTCGCGCTGGAACAGCGCCGCGAGAATCCCCGCGACGGCGTGCACACCCGTCCCCGAGTCCCCGATCTGGGCTCCGGTCGCCAGCGGCGGCCCGTCCTCGAAGCCGGTGGTCGACATCGACCCGCCCATGGCCTGCGCGACGACCTCGTACGCCTTGAAGTTGGTGTACGGACCGTCCCCGAACCCCTTGATGGAGGCATAGACGATACGCGGATTGATCTCCTGGATGCGGTCCCAGGTGAAGCCCATCCGGTCGACCGCGCCCGGCCCGAAGTTCTCGACCATGACGTCGGAACGCCGGATCAGCTCGGTGAGGATCTCCTTGCCGCGCTCGGACTTGGTGTTGAGGGTGATGCTCCGCTTGTTGCAGTTGAGCATCGTGAAGTAGAGGGAGTCGACGTCCGGGAGGTCGCGCAACTGCTTGCGCGTGATGTCACCGGTCGGCGCCTCCAGCTTGACGACATCCGCGCCGAGCCAGGCGAGCAGCTGGGTCGCGGAGGGCCCGGACTGCACGTGGGTCATGTCCAGGACGCGGATGCCTTCGAGAGCCTTGGGCAAAGTGCCCGTGGTGCCGGTCATGCAGGCCTCCTCACTTGTACATGGTCTGGTTCATGGTTCCGGGGGCGTACGCGTCCGGGTCGACCCAGACGTTGATCAGCGACGGCTTGCCGGACTCACGGGCGCGCCGCAGCGCGGGGCCGATGTCGGCGGGGTCGCGGACCTCCTCGCCGTAACCGCCCAGCATCTGCGCGAACTTGTCGTAGTGGACGTCGCCGAGGGTGTTGCCGACCCGCTCGCGCTCCAGGCCGTACTTCTGGGCCTGGCCGTAACGGATCTGGTTCATCGAGGAGTTGTTGCCGACGATGCCGACGAAGGGGAGGTTGTAGCGGACGAGCGTCTCGAAGTCCCAGCCGGTGAGGGAGAACGCCCCGTCGCCGAAGAGCGCGACGACCTCCTTGTCGGGCCGCGCCTGCTTGGCCGCGAGCACGAACGGCACCCCGACGCCGAGCGTGCCCAGCGGGCCCGGGTCCATCCAGTGGCCCGGCGACTTGGGCTGCACGACCTGACCGGAGAAGGTGACGATGTCGCCGCCGTCGCCGATGTAGATCGAATCCTCGGTGAGAAAGTCGTTGATCTCGCTGACCAGCCGGTACGGGTGGATCGGCGAGGCGTCGGACTTCAGGCTGGGCAGCCGCTTCTCCAGAGCGGTCTGCTCGGCCGCGCGCAGCTCGTCGAGCCACTCCTTGCGCTTGGACGCGCCGCCGTTGACGCGCCCGGAGGCGGCTTCGGAGACCGACTTCAGCACCAGGCCGGCGTCGCCGACGATGCCGAGGTCGATGTCGCGGTTCTTGCCGACGGTGCGGTAGTCGAGGTCGATCTGCACGACGGTCGCGTCCGGCGACAGCCGCTTGCCGTAGCCCATGCGGAAGTCGAAGGGGGTGCCGACGATGACGATGACATCGGCGTTGGAGAACGCGTACCGGCGTGACAGCTGGAAGTGGTGCGGGTCGCCGGGCGGCAGCGTGCCGCGGCCGGCGCCGTTCATGTAGGCCGGAATGTTGAGGGTGCGTACGAGCTCGATGGCCGCCTCGGTGCCGCGTGTCGTCCACACCTGGCTGCCGAGCAGAATGGCCGGCTTCTCGGCGTGGACCAGCAGGTCGGCGAGCTTCTCGATCGCCTCGGGGTCGCCGGCCGAACGGGTGGAGGCACGGTAGGCCCCCTCCTTCGGCACACGCGCCTTGCTCACCGGCACCTTCGCGTCGAGCACATCGCGCGGGATCTCCAGGAAGGAGGGCCCGGGCGCACCGTGGTAGCACTCGCGGAACGCCATCGACACCATGTCCGCCGCGCGTGCCGTGTCCGGCACGGCCGCCGCGAACTTGGTGATCGGCGTCATCATGTCGACGTGCGGGAGGTCCTGGAGGGACCCCATCTTGTGCTGGGTGAGGGCGCCCTGGCCGCCGATGAGCAGCATCGGTGACTCGGCGCGGAAGGCGTTGGCGACACCGGTGACGGCGTCGGTGGTGCCGGGACCCGCGGTGACGACCGCGCATCCGGGCTTGCCGGTGAGACGGGCGTAGCCGTCCGCGGCGTGGGCTGCGACCTGCTCGTGACGGACGTCGACGACCTCGATGCCCTCGTCTACGCAGCCGTCGTAGATGTCGATGATGTGGCCGCCGCACAAGGTGTAGATGCGGTCGACCCCCTCGGCCTTCAGCGCCTTGGCAACGAGATGACCACCGGAAATGACGTCCTGGGTGTCGTCGGGCATGGCGAAGTCCTGTCCCTTCGTAGGGGGTGGAACGGCTCTCGCGGTACATTGCATACAGTCGACGAATACTGTATGAACCTTGTTATCCCGCATCCGGTGGGTGGTGTCCAGGGGGCGTGCGGCACTTTTGAGTCAGGAGCCGGAATGGACCTGTACGAACACCAGGCAAGGGAACTTTTCGAAGAGCACGGCATCTTGGTGCCGCGGGCGGAGGTGACGGACTCACCCAAGGAAGCCCGCGAGATCGCCCGCCGGTTCGGCGGCCGCGTCGTGGTCAAGGCGCAGGTGAAGACCGGTGGCCGGGGCAAGGCGGGCGGTGTGAAGATCGCCGCCGATCCGGCGTCCGCCGAGATCACGGCACGCCAGATCCTCGGCATGGACATCAAGGGCCACACGGTCGGCAAGGTGATGCTGGCCCAACCCGTCGACATCGAGACCGAGTTCTACGTGTCCTACGTACTCGACCGCGCGGCGGGCGGCTTCCTCGCCATCGCCTCCGCCGAGGGCGGCATGGAGATCGAGGAGGTCGCCGACACCCGGCCCGAGGCCGTAGCCCGTATCCCCATCGACCCGGCCGAGGGCGTGACCTCGGCGAAGGCCGGCGAGATCGCCGAGGCGGCCGGTCTGCCGCCGCAGACCGTCGACGTCCTCGTCAGGCTCTGGGAGGTGCTGGTCCGCGAGGACGCGCTGCTGGTCGAGGTCAACCCGCTCGTGCGCACCGAACAGGGTCAGATCCTCGCCCTCGACGGCAAGGTCACGCTCGACGACAACGCCCGCTTCCGCCAGGCCCGGTGGGGCGCCGAGGGCGTCGAGCACGACGACGCGCTGGAGGCCGCGGCCGCGGCCAAGGGCCTCAACTACGTCAAGCTCGACGGCGAGGTCGGCATCATCGGCAACGGCGCGGGCCTGGTGATGTCGACCCTTGACGTCGTCGCGGGCTGCGGCGCCCGCCCCGCCAACTTCCTCGACATCGGCGGCGGTGCCTCGGCCCAGATCATGGCCGACGGACTCTCCGTCATCCTCTCCGACCCGGCCGTGAAGTCGGTCTTCGTCAACGTCTTCGGCGGCATCACCGCATGCGACGCGGTCGCCGACGGCATCGTGCAGGCCCTGGACAGCGTCCAGTTGACCAAGCCGCTCGTCGTACGCCTCGACGGCAACAACGCCGCCCGGGGCCGCGCCATCCTCGACGGCCGCGCCCACCCCTTGGTCCAGCAGGCCACCACCATGGACGGCGCCGCGCTGCGGGCCGCCCAACTCGCCGCCGCCACAGCCTGAGGAGACACGACGACATGGCCATCTACCTCACCAAGGAGAGCAAGGTCCTCGTCCAGGGCATGACCGGCGGCGAGGGCATGAAGCACACCCGGCGGATGCTCGCCGCCGGGACGAACGTCGTCGGCGGCGTCAACCCGCGCAAGGCGGGCCGCACCGTCGACTTCGACGACCGTGCCGTCCCCGTCTTCGGCTCGGTCGCCGACGGCATGAACGCGACCGGCGCCGACGTCACCGTCGTCTTCGTGCCGCCCGCCTTCGCCAAGGCGGCCGTCGTCGAGGCCGCCGACGCCGGCATCCAACTCGCCGTC
Organism: Streptomyces coerulescens; assembly: GCF_042657965.1. Classification (NCBI taxonomy): domain Bacteria; kingdom Bacillati; phylum Actinomycetota; class Actinomycetes; order Kitasatosporales; family Streptomycetaceae; genus Streptomyces; species Streptomyces coerulescens. Next base: position 589,497 of record NZ_JBHSKM010000002.1, on the reverse strand, counting down.
GTGATCACCGAAGGCATCCCCGTCCACGACTCCGTCGCCTTCACCTCCTACGCGAAGGCGCGCGGCACCCGCGTCATCGGCCCCAACTGCCCCGGCCTGATCACCCCCGGCCAGTCCAACGCGGGCATCATCCCGGCCGACATCACCAAGCCCGGCCGTATCGGCCTGGTCTCCAAGTCCGGCACGCTCACCTACCAACTGATGTACGAGCTGCGCGACATCGGCTTCTCCACCTGCGTCGGCATCGGCGGCGACCCCGTCGTCGGCACGACCCACATCGACTGCCTGGCCGCCTTCCAGGACGACCCCGACACCGAACTCATCGTGCTCATCGGAGAGATCGGCGGCGACGCGGAGGAACGCGCGGCCGCGTACATCCGTGACCACGTCACCAAGACGGTCGTCGGCTACATCGCCGGCTTCACCGCACCCGAGGGCAAGACGATGGGGCACGCGGGCGCGATCGTGTCCGGCTCGTCCGGCACGGCGGCGGCGAAGCAGCAAGCCCTGGAGGCGGTCGGCGTGGGAGTCGGCAGCACGCCCACCGAGACCGCGCGCCTCGTGCTCGACCGCCTGGGCGCCGAGGCGTGACGTCACTCATAGTCCATGTCAGGTCACTTTCAGGTGCACCCGCGCCTCGCTAGCTTCCGCCATAGCCATCACCAACCGCCCCCGACTGTGCACCGAGAGCGGAGACCCCCATGGCCACCACCCTCACCCTGAAATCGGGCACCTCCTGGGCAGACGCCTGGCAGCGCTGCCTGACCGTCGCCCCGGAGGCCTTCCGGGACGACCGTGTCCTCAACCTCTGGAACTCCACCTGGCAGGCCGACGGCCGCGCCCTGCCCGCCACCAGCCCCGTCGACGGCAGCCCCATCGCCGGCCCGCCGCGCCTGGACCGGGACACCGCCCACCAGGGCGTACGCGCCTCACTCGACCAGCACCGCGCGTGGCGGCACATCCCGCTGGAGGAACGCCGGGCACGCGTCGCGGCGACCCTCGACGCCCTCACCCAACACCGTGAACTGCTCGCCCTGCTGCTCGTCTGGGAGATCGGCAAGCCCTGGCGGCTCGCGCGGGCGGACGTCGACCGGGCCATCGACGGCGTGCGCTGGTACGTCGACGGCATCGAGCCGATGGTCGCAGGGCGGGCCCCGCTGAACGGCCCGGTATCCAACATCGCGAGCTGGAACTACCCGATGAGCGTGCTCGTTCACGCAGTGTTGGTACAGGCACTGGCAGGCAACGCGGTCATCGCCAAGACCCCGACCGACGGCGGTGTCGCCTGTCTGACCCTGGCCTGTGCGCTCGCCGCCCGCGAGGGGATACCCGTCACCCTCGTCAGCGGCAGCGGGGGCGAGCTGTCCCAGGCGCTGGTGCGGGCGCCCGAGATCGGCTGCGTCTCCTTCGTCGGCGGCCGCGACACCGGCGCCGCGGTGGCCACGGCCGTCGCCGACCTCGGCAAACGACATGTACTCGAACAGGAGGGACTCAACACCTGGGGCATCTGGAACCACACCGACTGGGACGCGCTCACCGCGGTCATCCCCAAGCTCTTCGACTACGGCAAACAACGCTGCACGGCGTACCCGCGCTTCGTCGTCCAGCGTGAGCTGTTCGACGAGTTCCTGGCGGCGTACCTCCCGGCGGTGCGCACCCTCAAGGTCGGGCACCCCCTGGCGGTCGAGCAGCCCGACGACCCGTATCCGCAGCTGGACTTCGGGCCGGTGATCAACGCGGCCAAGGCGAAGGAGCTGAGCGACCAGGTCGCCGAGGCGATCGACCGGGGTGCCGTGCCGCTGCACCGGGGCGACGCGTCCGACGCCCGCTTCCTGCCCGGCCAGGACACCTCGGCGTACGTCCAGCCCGTCACCCTGCTGAACCCGCCACCGTCCTCGCCGCTGCATCACGCGGAACCGTTCGGCCCGGTCGACACCATCGTCCTGGTCGACACGGAGGCGGAGCTGCTGGCGGCGATGAACGCCTCCAACGGCGCACTGGTCGCCACGCTGTCCACGGACGACCGGGCGACGTACGAGCGACTGGCGCCGCAGATCCGCGCGTTCAAGGTCGGCCACGGAAAGCCACGCTCACGCGGCGACCGTGACGAGCTGTTCGGCGGGTTCGGCGCGTCCTGGCGCGGCGCGTTCGTCGGCGGCGAGCTGCTGGTGCGCGCGGTGACACAGGGACCGGCGGGGGAGAGGCTGCCCGGGAACTTCCCGGAGTACCAGCTCCTTCCGTGAGCGGTGAACCACGGGGCATCGGCCGGCCGGCGAACCGGTCAGCCGATGCCCTGCCGGTCCGGACGCAGCGCGAAAGCGCGGTCCGTCGCGCTCTGGGCGCTTTCGTCGATCGCCTGGCGAAGCAGCTCGCGGTGCCGCAGCACAGGCTCCCGCCGATCCGGACGGGCGAGCAGCAGCAGGTCGTCCAGACCGGCCAGCATGCGTCGTGACACCTGTGGGCTCGCGAGGGCACACCCGCGTACCTCGGTGAACCCGAGATCCACCAGCTCGGTCCACCCCGGTACGGGCTGCACCAGCCGCACGGTCCCGCTGCGGTCCCGGTGCAGGGCGACGTCCAGCGGTTGCCGGGACAGCGCCGCCAGGAGCTGTACGACGCGGTCCAGCGCCTGCACGGCCGTCGTCGGATCGTTGACCGCCGGCGACAGGGCGCGCAGCGCGATGTCGCACAACTGCCGCAGACCGAAACCGAGATCCTGGTGGTAGGTCCGCTCCACCCCGACGGAGGTGGTGTAACGCAGTGCGCCGAGCGGCGGGGCCGCCCCGCCGTGGACCGCCAGCAGGGGCGTGCCGGGCACCACGAAGTCCCCGATCCGCGGGATCAGCCGCAGCACCACGCCGTGCCTGCGGGCCGCCCGCACCAGCCGTGCGATGTCCACGTCCCGCAGTACCCCCGCCCGCCCCTCGTGGGGCACCCACGCCGTCGCGGAGCCGAGTTCGGGGGTGTCCGGGCCGCTCGTGGGCGGCGGCATCGAAGCGACCGCCTTGAAGGACTCCGTGGCGATCCGCGCGATCACGTAGCTGATCCGCATCAGCCGCAGAGTCGTGTTCACGTACAGCACGAAGAGCAGCAGGCTCAGGGCCACCATGCAGAGCGTGAGGATCGACTGCACCAGCGGCAGCGTCGTCACGTCCCGGGGGTCGTCGGCGGTGTCGAAGGCGGTCAGCACCAGCAGGGTCAGCACGAACGTGGCGAGGAAGACCGCGAAGGTCGCCTTGGTGATCCGGCTGCGGACGAAGAGCCGCACCACCCGCGGGGTGAACTGCCCGCTCGCCATCTGTACGGCGACCAACGAGATGCTGAACACCACGCCGATGAAGGTCATCATCGCCGACCCGACGGCGCTCACCACGGCCTTGGCGTCCTGCGCGAACCGCAGCAGATCGCCGAGCGTCTCGTAGTCGCCGTCGTCCCGCAGCGCGTCCACGATGGCCGTGTCGAGCGCCTGCGCCGCGAGCCACACCACGAAGACAGCCACCATCGCGGCGGTCGGGGCGAACCAGAACGTGTCCCGCAGATGCTCCCGGAAGGGCGACAGCGCACGCGGGCGTCGACGCGCGTGCGGGCTCTGCGTAACCAGCCAGTCACTCATGGTGCGACCCTAGGCGCAACGGCGCGCGAGGTCCCGGACCCCCGCCCGGTGGAAGGAAACGCAGGTGAAAGGCGCTCCGAAAGCTTGGTATTGTTGTCCACGTCGCCGAGGGGAACACCCCCGGCAAGGCGACAGACACCTGGTCCGGGTGGCGGAATGGCAGACGCGCTAGCTTGAGGTGCTAGTGCCCTTTATCGGGCGTGGGGGTTCAAGTCCCCCCTCGGACACTCTCCATCAACTGCGGCCTCGGCGCCGGGTCCCCTGTGTGGACGGCTCCCCGCTCGCCTCGCGGCACCAGCCCGTCCGGACCTGCTTCAGGCCGTCCTGGGCCGCGCCCGCCGAGCCTGTCACTGATACTGAGAAAATGGGCAAACTCGGGCGATACGCCCCAGCGAGCCGACGGGGCGAAGACGTGCCACCGAAGGCCGGGTCACCGGAAGCCGGCCAGACGGCCCGTCACAAATCGGCCGGCCGACGTCTGCTGGCGCTGCGAAAACCGCGCACAGTCGCCGGTCAGGTCTTCCTGCTGCAACTGGTCGTCGTCCTGCTGCTCATCGCCACGGCCGTGACGGCGCTCGTGATCCAGGACCGCAACCGCGCGATCCAGGAAGCCAAGGACCGGTCACTGGTGGCGGCCGAGTCGTTCGCGAACGCCCGGGGCACCGCGGAGGCCATGGAGAGCGACGATCCGACGGCCGAACTCCAGCCACATGCCGAGGCGGTGCGCAAGAAGACCGGCGTCGACTACGTCGTGGCGCTGAGCCCCTACGGCTTCCGGTGGACCCACCCGGACGAGGACGAGATCGGGAAGCACGTCTCCACCTCCTACGGCCAGGCGCTCGAAGGCGAGCCCCACCAGACCACTTTCGACAGCAGTCTGGGCAAGGCCGTCGACTCGACGGTGGCAGTCTTCAACGACGAGGGGACCGCGGTCGGCCTCGTCACCGTGGGGGTCACGGTGGACAAGGTGACCAGTGTCGTGCAGCAGCAAGTGCCGGTGATCTTCGCCGCCGGCGGTGTCGCGCTGCTGCTGGCCGCGGGCGGGTCGGCCCTGGTGAGTGGGCGCTTGCGGCGTCAGACCCGGGGCCTGGGACCGGTGGAGATGACCCGCATGTACGAGCACCACGACGCGGTGCTGCACGCGGTCCGTGAAGGCGTGATCATCCTGGACGGTGACGGAAGGCTGCTGCTGGTCAACGACGAGGCCCGCCGACTCCTCGCACTGCCGCCGGAGGCCGAGGGCAGGCCGGTCACCGGACTCGGTCTGAGCCCGGCCCTGGCCGCACTGCTGGGATCGGGCCGGGCGGCCACGGACAAGGTCTTCCTGGCCGGGGACATCCTGCTCGCGGTCAACGTGCGGCCGGTGGGCCCGAAGGAGGGCAGCGTGGCCACGCTGCGGGACACCACGGAGCTGCGCGCCCTCGCGGGCCGGGCGGACGTGGCGGGCGGGCGCCTGCAACTGCTCTACGAGGCCGGCACGCGGATCGGCACCACCCTCGACATGAAGCGCACCGCCGAGGAGCTGACCGAGGTGACCGTCCCGCGCTTCGCCGACTTCGCCACCGTCGAGCTGGTGGAACCCGTGCTGCAAGGTGGTGAACCGACGGGGGCGAGTACGGCCATGCGCCGCATCGCAGCCACCGGCATCCGGGAGGACTCGCCCCTCCACCCTGTCGGGACGCTGGTGCGCTACGCGCCCGGCAACCCCGTGGCCACCGGGATGACCACGGGCCGCCCGGTTCTCGTGGAGCACCTCGCCGGGGCCGACGGATGGCGCTCCCAGGACCCGGAGAGGGCCCAGCAGGTCATCGCATACGGCATCCACTCCATGATCTCGGTGCCGCTCCAGGACCGGGGCCAAGTGCTGGGGGTCGTGCAGTTCTGGCGGTCGGAGCAGGACCCCTTCGAGCCGGACGACCTGTCACCCGCCGAGGAACTCGCCACCCGAGCGGCGGTGTGCATCGACAACGCGCGGCGCTACTCCCGCGAACACACCACGGCCGTCACCCTCCAGCGCAGCCTGCTGCCCGGCGCGCTCCCCGAGCTGTCCGCCCTGGAGGTCGGGCACCGGTACCTGCCCGCCCAGGCAGGGGTGGGCGGCGACTGGTACGACGTCATCCCGCTGCCCGGAGCCCGGGTGGCCCTGGTGGTCGGCGACGTGGTCGGACACGGTCTGCACGCCGCCGCGACGATGGGTCGCCTGAGGACCGCCGTGCACAACTTCGCCGCCCTGGACCTGCCTCCGGACGAGCTTCTCGCGCACCTGGACGACCTGATCACCCGGATCGACGAGGACGCGGCGGCCGAGGGCAACACCGAGGCCGTCACCGGTGCCACCTGCCTGTACGCGGTCTACGACCCGGTCTCCGGGCGGTGTGTTCTCGCCCGGGCCGGTCACCCCGGTCCGGCGCTGGTCTCGCCCGACGGCTCCGTGACCTTCCCCGACATCCCCGTCGCCCCGCCACTCGGCCTGGGCGGAGGGCTGCCGGTCGAGACGGCCGTACTCCAGCTGGCCGCCGACAGCCGGCTGGTCCTCTACACCGACGGCCTGGTCGAGGCCCGAGACCGTGACATCGACATCGGGCTCGGCATGCTCAGGGAGGCGCTGGCCGCCAGTCACGGCGCCCCCCTGGGCGACACCTGTCAGGCGGTGCTGGATGCGATGCTGCGCACCAGGCCGAGTGACGACGTCGCCCTGCTCGTGGCCCGCACCCGGCTGCTCGACCCGGATCAGGTCGCGGAGTGGGAGGTGCCCGACGACCCCGCGGCCGTCCCCCGGATCCGCGCCGAGGCCACTCTCAGGCTGGAGTCCTGGGGGCTCGGCGAGGCGGCCTTCACGACCGAGCTGATCCTCAGCGAACTGGTGACGAACGCCATCCGGTACGGAAAGAGCCCCATCAGGCTGCGGCTGCTGCGCGACCGCGACAGCCTGATCTGCGAGGTCGCCGACGGCACCAGCACCTCCCCGCACCTGCGCCGCGCCACCCTCACCGACGAGGGGGGCCGCGGTCTGTTCCTCGTCGCGCAGCTGTCCCGCCGCTGGGGGACCCGGTACACCGACCGAGGCAAGATCATCTGGGCTGAGCAGGCGCTCGACGGCGAAACCGCCGGAAACCTGAGCGGTCTCCCGATCGCGCACCTGTGAAACGGGACGGAAACCGGACACCGCACGCCCCGGGGGGTGTGGCGTCCGGAGCGTTCAGGAGCCGTCGTCCACCGTGATGTACGGGATCTTGGCCGGGTCCCGGCCGAAAGCGGCCCCGAGATAGACGGCCGACAGTTTGGCGAGCGTCCCGTCATCGATCAGCTGCTTGATGATCCGGTCCAGCTCGTCCCTGTTGGGCGACCCCGTCGGGTACAGGGCGCCGTACCCCTGATTGGTCCTGTACTGGCCCACCAGGCTCACTTTGCTCCCCTGCTTCTGGGGATACGCCAGCAGGATGGTCGTGTCGTGGATGACCGCGTCGATCCGCCCCTGCTCCAGCGCCGTGATCATCTCCGGGTCGTTGGCGAAGGCGGTGACGGGCTTGGCCGGCTTGATGCGGTCCTCGACGAACTCCTCGCCCGTGGTGCCCTCGGCCACGCCGATCCGGACGTCACGGATGTTGTCCTGGTTGATCTTCTCACCGTCCCTGATCAGCAGTCCCAGGGTCGAGGAGAGGTAGGGCGGGGAGAACTCGGCGACCTTGGTCCGTTCCGGGGTGATCGTGATCTGCGCCAGGGCCAGGTCGAAGTCCTTCGTCCGGCCGGACACGACCTCCGGGAACGGGGCGTTCTTCACCTCGACCCGGTCGAGTCCGGACCGGTAGGCGATGTTGGCGGCCATGCAGTACTCGTAGCCGCTCCTGACGGACTCCGGCGTGTCACCGTTCCACCAGCCGGGCGCGGGCAGGGTCGTCTTCACCGTGAGTGCGCCCGCCGTCTCGGGTGACAGATGAAACTCCCCGTGATGTCCCGAGACCTGGCAGTCGCCGTACTGGGCGTCCGACGACTCCGATCCGCCCTGGTCGCATGCCGATGTCGCGACGATGAGCGCCCCGCTGACAGCCAGAGAGACGATCGCTGCCGCGGCGCGCATCATTGCACCTCCGGTAGGGGCATACTCCTCGATTCACCATAAATCACCCAGGCCCATACGGCCGCAATGGCCACGTGGGAGGACTCCCGAGCGCCGGTCCGGTCATCGGGTCGTCGGGTCGTCCACGCGAGGCGACTCCTCGGCGCTCGGCCGTGCCCGGTGAAGGGACCCACCGGAAATTCCGTGGCCCCGCCGCCCCGCCTCTCCCTACACTCACCACGACATCGTGACCAGTGAGGGGAGCCCGGCCGTGCGTGACCACGTCGCTGTTGCCGCTCCCCGTTCCCGGTCCTTCCGGTCCGAGGTGATCCTGGTGTCCTCGGCCGTCCGGTGCCCGCTGCGCGGCCGGCACCGGATGCCCGTGACGAACCTCTGACAGCGCCCGAGCACCTCGACCTCCCTGCCCCGGCCCCTTTCTGACGTGCCGCAGGACATGCTCGCGTGCGCCCACGCACCGTCGTCCGGGAATCGCGCTGACCCCTTTCCGTTTCCGGAACATCCGAAAGGCCAAGGGCCGTGCGCACCAACCTCGACACCCTCGCCGTCATCCGCAACCTCGGCATCCTCGCCCACGTCGACGCGGGCAAGACCACCGTCACCGAGCGGATCCTGTACGCCACCGGGACCACGCACAAGCGCGGCGAGGTCCACGACGGCACCACCGTCACCGACTTCGACCCACAGGAGCGCGACCGGGGCATCACCATCTTCGCCGCGGCCGTGAGCTGCGCCTGGGACGGTCACCGCATCAACCTCATCGACACTCCCGGCCACGTCGACTTCGTGGACGAGGTCGAGCGTGCCCTGCGCGTGCTGGACGGCGCGGTCGCCGTGTTCGACGCCGTCGCCGGCGTCGAGCCGCAGAGCGAGTCCGTGTGGCGGCAGGCGGACCGGCACGGGGTCCCGAGGATCGCCTTCGTCAACAAGCTGGACCGCGTCGGAGCGGACCTCGACAGGGCCGTCGAGTCGATCAGGGATCGGCTGCATCCGACGCCGCTGGTCGTGCAGTTGCCCATCGGCGCGGAGGACGGCTTCCGCGGTGTCGTGGACCTCGTAAGGATGCGGGCGCTGGTCTGGGCCGACGGCGCCGACACCTTCGTGGTGGAAGAAGTGCCCGGAGAGCTGAGGGAGGAGGCCGAGCGGCGTCGGCGGTTGCTGGAGGAGGTCGTCGCCGAACTGCACGCGGGTGCGCTGGAGGAGTTCTGCGCACGGTCGGAGATCTCGGCGGACACACTGGTCGCCGCCTTGCGCGAACTGACGCACACGGGCGACGGCGTGGTCGTGCTGTGCGGCTCGGCCTACCGCAACCGTGGGGTGGAGCCGCTGCTCGACGCGGTCGTGGCGTATCTGCCGTCGCCGCTCGACGTGCCTGCCGTACGCGGCCTGCACGAGGGTGCCGACGACGAGCGGTCCGCCGATCCGGCGGCGCCGTTCGCGGCGCTGGCGTTCAAGGTGAGCGCGACGCCGACCGGACGGCTGACCTATCTGCGGGTGTACTCGGGAACGATCGGGAAGGGGGACACGGTGCTGGACGCGACCGCCGGACGCACGGAGCGGATCGGACGGATCCTGCGGGTGCAGGCCGACCGCCACGCCCAGGTGGACCGGGCCGTCGCCGGGGACATCGTGGCCGTGGTCGGTCTGAAGTCGGCGCGCGCGGGCTCCACGCTCTGCGCACCGGGCGCGCCGCTCGTCCTCGAACCGCCCGGCGTGGCCGACCCGGTGGTGTCCGTCGCGGTCGAGGCCCGCAAGTCCACGGACACCGGCCGGCTGGCTTCCGCGCTGGCGCGGCTGGCCGAGGAGGACCCGTCGCTGGTCGTGCGGACCGACGCGGAGACCGGGCAGACGGTGCTGTCAGGGATGGGTGAACTGCATCTGGAGGTCGCGGTGGAGAAGATACGGCGGGAGGCCGGCCTTGACGTCAACGTCGGCCGCCCCAGGGTGTCGTACCGCGAGACCGTCGGCAAAGGCGTGACCGGCTTCGTCTTCCGGCACGTCAAACAGGACGGCGGGGCGGGCCAGTTCGCGCACGTCGTGCTCGACGTCGAGCCCCTGGAGACGGGGTCCGGCTTCGAGTTCCGCTCGGCCGTGGTCGGCGGCCGGGTGCCGCAGGAGTACGTCCGTGCCGTGGAGGCCGGCTGCCGGGACGCCCTCGCCGAAGGCCCCCTCGGCGGTCACCAGGTGACCGGGCTGCGGGTCACCCTCACGGACGGGGCGACCCATGTGAAGGACTCCTCCGACACCGCCTTCCGCACGGCCGGCCGCTTCGGCCTGCGCGACGCCCTGCGCTCCTGCGCGATGGTGCTGCTGGAGCCGGTCGTCGAGGTCACGGTCACCGTGCCGGAGGACGCCGTCGGCACCGTGCTCGGCGACCTGGCGGCACGGCGCGGCCGTGTCTCCGGCTCGGTCACCCGGGCGGGCGCGGCGGTCGTCACGGCATCGGTGCCGCTGGCCGAGCTCTTCGGCTATGCGACGCGGTTGCGCAGCCGGACCCAGGGCCGGGGCACCTTCACGGCCCGGCCGACCGGCTACGCGTCGGCGCCGGTGACGACACCGGCCCGGTGATCGACGGGTACGGCCCCACTCGTACGCGGGTGGGGCCGTACCCCCCTACGCATGTGCGGCAAAAGAAAAGGGCAAGGAGCAACCTCTCCTTGCCTCTCTCAACGTATAGCGCGCCGGGGGGCTTGCCGCAAGGCCCGGGGTACGTCGCAGAATCGTCTGCCGATGCCACGGCCTGCGGAAATGGGGAAGAACGTGCGTGTGCCGGGAAAGGCAACCAGGGATCAGGATCAGCCCCACGACCGCCTCGGAGGTGGCGCGATGAGCGAGCGGTACGTGCTGGATCTTCGGGAGGTGGACGAGACGCGGGTCGCCGTCGTCGGCGGCAAGGGCGCGCATCTGGGCGGGCTGTCGCGGATCGACGGGATCCGCGTGCCGGTCGGCTTCTGCGTGACGACGGGCGCCTTCCGGCGGGTCATGGCGCAGGTGCCGTCGATCGACGAGCCGCTCGACCGGCTGTCGCGCGTGAACCCGGACGACCGGGAGACGATCCGCACGCTCAGCGTGCAGGTGCGCCGGGCCGTCGAAGGGACCGCCGTCCCGGACGATCTCGCGGCGGCGATCACCCGCGCGCTCGCCCGGCTCGGCGAGCGGGCCGCATACGCCGTGCGATCCAGCGCGACGGCCGAAGACCTGCCGACGGCCTCCTTCGCCGGCCAGCAGGACACGTACCTGAACGTCGTGGGGCCCACGGCGATCCTCCGGCACATCAGCCGCTGCTGGGCCTCACTGTTCACCGAGCGCGCCGTGACCTACCGCCGGCGCAACGGCCTCGATCACCGTACGGTCCACATGGCCGTGGTCGTGCAGCGGATGGTCTTCCCGCGGGCGTCCGGCATCCTGTTCACCGCCGACCCCGTCACGGGCCACCGGAAGGTCGCCACCGTGGACGCCGGCTTCGGCCTCGGCGAGGCCCTGGTCTCCGGCCTGGTGAACCCGGACGTCTTCAAGGTGCGGGACGGCGAGGTCGTCGCGAGGACCATCGCCGCCAAGCAACGTGCCCTTCAGGCCGCGCCGACGGGCGGTACGCGGGAAGTGGCGATCGACCCGCGGCGCCAGGAACAGCCGGCCCTGACGGATGGGCAGGTCGTGGAGCTCGTGCGGCTCGGGCGGCGGATCGAGGCGCACTTCGGCCGCCCGCAGGACGTCGAATGGTGCCTGGTCGACGACGGCTTCCAGATCGTGCAGAGCAGGCCGATCACGACCCTGTTCCCCGTCCCCGAGCCCGTCGCCGAGAGCGGCGACCAGGAGAACCGCGTCTACGTCTCCGTCGGTCACGGGCAGATGATGACCGACCCCATGAAGCCCCTGGGCCTGTCCATGTGGCAGCTGACGGCCATGGTGCCGATGTTCGAGGCCGGCGGGAGGTTGTTCGTCGACGTCACCCGGCGCCTGGCCTCGCCCGCGAGTCGCGCCGGACTGCTGGATGTCCTGGGGAGGGGCGATCCGCTGATCAGGGATGCGTTGGAGACCGTCCTCGACCGGGACGACTTCCTGCCGTCGCTCCCGGACGCCGCCCCCGGCGGGCCGCCGGCCGGCGGCCCGCCCGCTGCTCCCGCCCCGATCGAGACCGATCCGGCCGTCGTCACCGAGCTCATCGAGCGCAGCCGGGCATCCCTCGCCGCTCTGGAGCGTGACATCCGGACGAAGACCGGACCGGCCCTGTTCGACTTCCTGCTGGAGGCCTTCGAGGAGCACAAGCGGGTCCTCGGCGATCCGCTGAGCATTCAGGCGATCATGGCCGGGATGGAGGCGACTTGGTGGCTCAACGACAAGCTGCTGGAGTGGCTGGGCGAGAAGAACGCCGCTGACACGCTCACGCTGTCCGCCCCCGGCAACGTCACCTCGGAGATGGGCCTCGCGCTGCTCGACGTCGCCGACGTGATCCGCCCGCACGCGGAGGTCGTCGCGTTCCTCCAGGACGTCGAGGACGAGGACTACCTGGACGAGCTGGCGAAGCTCCCGGGCGGGGCAAAAGCGCGCGCGGCCATCGAGGCCTATCTCGACCGGTACGGCATGCGTTGCGTCGGCGAGATCGACATCACGAGGCCGCGGTGGCGCGAACGCCCCAGCACGCTCGTGCCGGTGATCCTCGACAACGTCAGGAACTTCGGGCCGGGCGCCGCCGAGCGGCGCTTCGAGCAGGGGCGGCAGAAGGCGGAGCGGAAGGAACAGGACGTGCTGTCCCGGCTGCGCGCCCTGCCGGACGGGGAGCACAAGGCCGACGAGACCAAGCGGATGATCGACCGGGTCCGGACCTTCATCGGGTACCGGGAGTACCCGAAGTACGCGATCATCAGCCGCTACTTCGTCTACAAGCAGGCCCTGCTGGCGGCCGCCGAGCGCCTTGTGCGGGCCGGCGTGCTCGCCGAGCGGGAGGACGCCTTCTACCTCACGTTCCAGGAACTCCACGACGTCGTGCGCTCGAACCAGGTGGACGGCCGGCTCATCGACCGGCGTAAGGACGCGTTCCGTTCGTACCACGCGCTCACTCCGCCCCGGGTGCTCACCTCGGACGGCGAGGCCCTCACGGGTGCGTACCGGCGCGACGACGCGCCGTCCGGTGCCCTGGTCGGCCTACCGGTGTCCGCCGGGACCGTCGAGGGAAGGGCCCGCGTCATCCTCGACATGGCGGAGGCCGACCTCGAAGCGGGCGACATCCTGGTCACACCCTTCACGGACCCCAGCTGGTCACCCCTGTTCGTCACGGTCGCGGGCCTGGTGACCGAGGTGGGCGGCCTGATGACCCATGGCGCGGTGATCGCCCGGGAGTACGGACTGCCCGCCGTCGTGGGCGTGGAGCAGGCCACCCGGCGGATCCGGGACGGTCAGCGGATCCGCGTGCACGGGACCGACGGGTACGTCGAGATCCTGCCCTGACCCGGTGCCCCGCGGCCGCTCTCCCCGGCGCGTCCTTCCGGGGAGAGCGGCTGGTGTCGCGAGTACGGCGGGTTCTCAGGGATACGACACCACGGTCGACGGCACCGTCGAGGTCCCCGACGTCGGCGACCCCGTGTCGTTGATGACGCACTCGTACTGCCCGTTGCCACCCAGCGACACGACGAGCAGGTTGTGGAAGCGCACCCCGGGTCGCACGGGCGCGGCGAAGCCGTGGTGCTGCACGATCGTCGGGTCGACGTTGTAGTAGCAGTAGCTGCCCAGTCCCCAGCCCTCGTGCGTCGTCACACCGTCGCCGACCTTGTAGGCGGCGTACCCCTTGAGGGAGCCGTTCTGGATGGCGGCCTGGTTCGGGGCGTCGTACGCCTTCTCATTCTGGAAGAAGATCGTGCGGCCGCGCTGGCCGTTCCACTGCACGTCGTACTTGTTGAAGTGCTCCACGAACAGGCCGGTCGCCAGCACGTCGTCGCCGTTGACGACGACGCCGTAGTCCGCCCGGTTGGTCTCCCAGCCGACGCCCTCGCCGTGGTCGGCGCGCCACACCCAGGTGTGGTCGACGATCGTGTGCCGGCTGTTGATCACCATGCTGGTGGTGGCCTTGCCGGGGCCGGCGCCGCCGATGCGGACGAACACGTCCTGGACCGTGGTCGGGTTGGCGGAGTGGTCCCGGGACGCGCCCCGCGGCCCGATCTCCAGCAGGGTCGCGGAGTTGACCGGTCCGGCGTCGACGAGGAACCCGGCGAGGCGGACCCCGTCGACGTCGGCGACCTTCACGGCCGTGACGCCGCCGTCGGGGATGAGGGTGGCGTAGCCGAGGCCGAGGACCACGGTGTTCGCGCGGTTGACCTGGATCGGCCGGTCGAGGTGGTAGATCCCCGGCGTGAGGAGGAGGTGCAGTCCCTGCGTGAGCGCCTCGTTGAGGGTGGCGGCCGAGACGCCGGGCCGGGCGACGTAGAACTGCGACAGCGGCAGCGAGGTGCCTCTCGGAGTGCCGTTGCCCCAGGTCACACCGCGGGCGTTGGTCCGTTTCTCCGGGAGGAAGACCCGGTAGTCGTTGCCCTGGAGGTACAGGAACGGCTTCTCGCGCGAGATCGGCGTGGTGTCGAGCGTGGTGTACGGCGGGTTGGGGAAGCTCTGCGCGGGGGCGCCCTCGACGCCGGAGAACACCATGTTCCACACGCCGTTGAGCCAGCTGCCGATCGCGCTGTCGCGGGTGTACCACTGCTGCTGCGAGTACGGTCCGACCTGGCCGTCGATCCGGCTGTCCGCGATGTAGCCGCCGCTCGCCCAGCCGTAGCCGGTGGGGGAGAGGTTGAGGCCGCCGCGGACGTGCATCCGGCGGAACGGTGCCGCCTGCGCGACGGCCCACCGGTTGGTGCCGTTGACCGGGACGAGGGCCAGGTTCTCCGCCGACCGCCAGAAGTTCTGCGTCGCGTTGCCGTTGAACCAGCCGGCGTCGACGGTGACGTCACCGTTGATGGTGGTGTCGTCGGGGGACAGGCCCAGACCCGCGATCGAGGTGTAGAAGCCGAGCTGGGCGTTGAGGCCGTGGTAGGTGCCGGGCTTGAACAGCAGCGCGTAGCGGCCGGTGCCGAACTGCGCGGACTCCTGCTGCCGGAAGACCTCGTCGAGCCGGGCCTGGATGCCGGGGGTCGAGGGGTCGAAGACGATGACGTTCGGGCCGAGGTCCCCGCCGCCGGGCAGGGCGCGCGGCTTCTTGCGCGCGGTCGGCGCCACGGACGCGGCTGTGGACCCGGCCGCGTCCGGCACCGCGGCGGACGGCGTGGCCACGCCGAGTACCGCCGGAGCGGCCGCGGCCGCGGCGCCCAGCAGTGTGCGGCGGCCGATCGACGGTGGCCGGGAATCCGGGGAGGAAGCAGACATGGCGGCTCTCCTTGTTCAGGAAGTGAACATGGTGGGGTGTGGGAGCGCTCTCTCGCCGGTGAATGGTTCATCTGTAAAACGGTGGAGTCAAGACTTTGGACCAGAGTCCGGCGACTGCGTCAAAAGCCTTGACGCGGGCTCTCCTTGGGGCTTAACTCACGCTCTAAATTAAGCAGCAGTACTCCCGGAAGGGACACCTGGAGCCATGCGCACAACGCGAGCCGCGGCCGTAGCTGCCGTCACCATGTCTCTCGCCCTGGCCGCAACGGCCTGCGGAGGCGGTTCGTCCACCGATGGCGGGGGGTCCAACGACTCGCCGAAGACCCTCACCTACTGGGCCTCCAACCAGGGCGCCAGCATCGAGGTGGACAAGAAGGTCCTCCAGCCCGAACTCGACAAGTTCGAGAAGCAGACCGGCATCGAGGTGAAGCTGGAGGTCGTGCCCTGGTCGGATCTGCTCAACCGGATCCTCACCGCGACCACCTCAGGGCAGGGCCCCGACGTCCTCAACATAGGCAACACCTGGAGCGCGTCCCTCCAGGCCACCGGCGCACTGCTGCCGTGGAACGCCGAGAACCTCGGCAAGATCGGCGGCAAGGACCGGTTCGTCGACTCCGCGCTCGGCTCGACCGGCGCCGAAGGACAGGACCCGGCGGCCGTGCCGCTGTACTCGATGTCGTACGCGCTCTACTACAACAAGAAGATGTTCGCCGACGCGGGCATCTCCAAGCCGCCGGCCACCTGGGAGGAGCTGGTCGCCGACGGCAAGAAGCTGTCCAAGGGCGGCAAGTGGGCCCTGGGGGTCGAGGGCTCGAACCCCTCGGAGAACATCCACCACGCCGTCGTCTTCGCCAAGCAGCACGGCGCCGACTTCTTCACGGCCGACGGCAAGCCGGACTTCACCTCCGACAAGGCGGTCGAGGGCGTCAAGCAGTTCGTCGACCTGATGGCCAAGGACAAGATCATCGCGCCCGGCAACGCCGAGTACGCGCAGAACCAGTCCGTCAGCGACTTCGCCAAGGGCAAGACGGCGATGCTGCTGTGGCAGTCCGCCTCCGCCAACCTCAAGTCGCAGGGCATGAGCGAGGACGCCTACGGCATCGCGCCCGTGCCCGTGCAGTCCGGCACCCCCGGCACCGGCACGAGCGTCAACTCCATGGTCATGGGCATCAATCTGGCCGTCTTCAAGAACACCGACAACGTCGACGGCGCCACGAAATTCGTGAAGTTCATGACCAGCGACGACGAGCAGAAGATCCTCAACGAGGCCTACAGCTCGATCCCGCCGGTCAAGGGCGCGCAGGCGGACGAGTCCTTCAACACCCCCGCGAACGCTGTCCTGAAGGACACCCTCGCGCAGAGCGCCATCGCGGCACCGCAGGTCGCCGACGAGTCCCAGTTCGAGACGGCCGTCGGTACCGCCATCAAGGAGCTGTGGGCCGACGCCGCCGCCGGACGCCCGGTGACCACCGACTCGGTGAAGGCGGCGCTGGAGAAGGCCCAGCAGCAGATGCCGACGAAGTGAGCACGATGACGACCACGGTTCCCGCCAAGGCCGAGGTGCGTCAGAGCTCCCCCGGGACGGCGGACGGCCCCCGCCGCCGTCCCGGGCGGATCCGCCGCATCGGCCTGCCGTACCTGCTGCTTCTGCCCGCCCTGCTCCTGGAACTCCTGGTCCATCTGGTGCCGATGGTGATCGGCGTCCTGATGAGCTTCAAGGAGCTCACCCAGTTCTACATCCGT
Source organism: Streptomyces coerulescens (assembly GCF_042657965.1). Lineage (NCBI taxonomy): Bacteria > Bacillati > Actinomycetota > Actinomycetes > Kitasatosporales > Streptomycetaceae > Streptomyces > Streptomyces coerulescens. The sequence continues at coordinate 572,719 of NZ_JBHSKM010000002.1, read as the reverse complement.
GACTGGACCACCGCGCCCTGGAACGGCATCGACAACTACCGGATGTCGGTGGACTTCAACGCCCCCGTCGGGGAGGCGCTGCTCCACTCGTTCCTGGTCACGCTCGCCTTCACGCTGCTGTCGGTCGGCCTGTGCTGGCTGATCGGCACGGCCGCCGCGATCTACATGCAGGACACCTTCCGCGGCCGGGGCCTGCTGCGCGCCCTGTTCCTGGTGCCGTACGCGCTGCCCGTCTACACGGCCGTGATCACCTGGGTGTTCATGTTCCAGCACGACAACGGCCTGGTGAACCACGTCCTGCACGATCAGCTCGGCCTCACCGACAAGCCCTCCTTCTGGCTCATCGGCGACAACAGCTTCATCGCGCTGCTGACGGTGTCGGTGTGGAAGGGCTGGCCGTTCGCCTTCCTCATCGTCATGGCCGGCCTGCAGAACATCCCGAAGGAGCTGTACGAGGCCGCCGCGCTCGACGGCGCCGGCATGTGGCAGCAGATCCGCCGCATCACCCTGCCGTCGCTGCGCCCGGTCAACCAGGTCCTCGTCCTGGTGCTGTTCCTGTGGACGTTCAACGACTTCAACACGCCGTACGTCCTGTTCGGCAAGACCGCGCCACAGGCCGGGGACCTCATCTCGGTGCACATCTACCAAGCCAGCTTCGTCACCTGGAACTTCGGCACCGGTTCCGCGATGAGCGTGCTCCTGCTGCTGTTCCTGCTCGTGGTGACGGGCGTCTACCTCGTCCTCACCTCGCGCGGACGGAGGACCAAGAATGCGTAACTCGCCCATGGCACCGCCGCGTTCCTTCCTGTGGTCCCGGCGGATCTTCCTCACCCTGCTCACCGGCTTCGTCCTGGTCCCCGTCTATGTGATGGTCTCCAGCTCGCTGAAGCCGCTCGCGGACGTCACGGGCAAGTTCCGCTGGCTGCCCAGCAGTCTGACCATCCGCCCCTACATCGACATCTGGTCGACGGTGCCGCTCGCGAAGTACTTCGTGAACTCGCTGATCGTGGCGGGCGCGGCGACGGTCTGCTCGGTGGTGATCGCGGTCTTCGCGGCGTACGCCGTCAGCCGCTACAGCTTCCGGGGCAAGCGGGTCTTCACGGTCACGGTGCTCTCCACGCAGATGTTCCCGGGCATCCTCTTCCTGCTCCCGCTGTTCCTGATCTACGTCAACATCGGCAACGCCACCGGTATCGCCCTGTTCGGCTCGCGCGGCGGTCTGATCCTGACGTATCTGACCTTCTCCCTCCCCTTCTCGATCTGGATGCTGATCGGGTACTTCGACTCGGTGCCGCGCGATCTGGACGAGGCGGCGCTGGTCGACGGCTGCGGACCGCTCGGCGCGCTGTTCCGGGTGGTCGTGCCGGCCGCGATCCCCGGCATCGTCGCGGTCGCCGTCTACGCCTTCATGACCGCCTGGGGCGAAGTGCTCTTCGCGTCCGTCATGACCAACGACACCACCCGCACCCTCGCCGTCGGCCTCCAGGGCTACTCCACGCTCAACGACGTGTACTGGAACCAGATCATGGCCGCCTCGCTCGTCGTCAGCGTGCCCGTGGTGGCGGGCTTCCTGCTGCTCCAGCGCTATCTGGTCGCCGGCCTGACCGCGGGCGCCGTCAAGTGACCCGTCCGGTGATCCACACCCCCCGTTCCGAGAGGATTTCTGTGTCCGACCGTATCGACCTCGCCGCACTCCCGAACGACTTCCTGTGGGGCACCGCCACAGCGGCGTACCAGATCGAGGGAGCCGCGGCGGAGGACGGCCGCTCGCCGTCGATCTGGGACACCTTCTCGCACACCCCCGGAAAGATCGACAACGGCGACAACGGTGACGTCGCCTGCGACCACTACCACCGCTGGCGCGAGGACATCGGTCTCATGCGCCGACTCGGCACCAACGCCTACCGGTTGTCGGTCGCCTGGCCGCGCGTCGTGCCCGGTGGGGACGGCCCGGTGAACGCCAAGGGCCTCGCCTTCTACGACGAGTTGGTCGACGGACTGCTGGAGGCGGGCATCGCCCCCTCCGTCACCCTCTACCACTGGGACCTGCCGCAGGCACTCCAGGACCGCGGCGGCTGGCCCGAGCGGGCCACCGCCGAGCACTTCGCCGAGTACGCCTCCGTGGTCGCCGCCCGGCTCGGCGACCGCGTCACCCACTTCGCCACCCTCAACGAGCCCTCCTGCTCGGCCTGGATCGGCCATCTGGAGGGCAAGATGGCCCCGGGTCTGACCGACCTCACGGCCGCTGTCCGCGCCTCCTATCACCTCCTCCTCGGCCACGGGCTGGCGACACAGGCGATCCGCGCCGCCGCGCCCGGCGCCGAGGTCGGCATCGTCAACAACCTGTCCACGGTGTACGCGGCCGGCGACCGCCCCGAGGACGAGGCCGCCGCCCGCCGCCAGGACGGCCACGTCAACCGCTGGTGGCTCGACCCGGTGCACGGCCGCGGCTTCCCGGCCGACATGGTCGAGACCTACGGCGTCGAACTCCCCGAGCAGACCGGTGACCTGGAGACGATCGCGGCCCCGCTGGACTGGCTCGGCCTGAACTACTACTTCCCGGCCCACGTCGTCGACGACCCGGAGGGCCCGGCGCCGTACGCCCGCTCGGTCCGCCGCCCCGACGTGCCGCGCACCGGCATGGACTGGGAGATCGACGCGAGCGGCATCGAGACGCTGCTGCTGCGCCTGACCGAGGAGTACGGGCCGCGCAGGATCTACGTCACCGAGAACGGCTCCGCCTTCCCGGACGTCGTCCGCCCCGACGGCACGATCGACGACCCCGAGCGCCAGGACTACCTGGTGCGGCACCTGGCGGCGTGCGCCTCCGCCGCCCGCAAGGGTGCCCCGTTGGCGGGCTATTTCGCCTGGTCGCTGCTCGACAACTTCGAGTGGGCGTACGGCTATGCCAAGCGCTTCGGCCTGGTCCACGTCGACTACGAGACCCAGGTCCGCACGATCAAGGGCACCGGTCACCGGTACGCCGACATCGTCCGTGCGCACGGCGCGGGGGCGAAGCGGGCGGCCTGACCCGACCGCGGTGGGCGTGGGGGCCGGAGCCCACGCCCACCGCACCTCCATCAGTACCTCCTCGATCTGTCATGAACACAACATCATCGACGCTCAGGAGAGCCGCATGCCGACCCGCATACCCCGCACCCTGCTCGCCGCCCTCGCGACGACCGCCCTGCTGACCTCGGGCACCGCCCTCGGCGCACCCGCGTCCGCGGCGGCCGCCGCCGTCGCCTGGGACACCGACCGCGCGAACACCGCCTACGCCGCGAACCCGAACGCCGTCACCGCGTCCGGCAGCGAGAACGGCGCCACCGCCGCCGGCCTCGCCTTCGACGGCGACGGCGCGAGCCGCTGGTCCAGCAACTTCGCCGACGACGCCTGGATCCGCGTCGACCTCGGCGCCACCATTCGGGTCGACCGGGTGGTCCTCGACTGGGAGGCCGCCTACGGCAAGAGATACGTCCTGGAGGTCTCGAGGAACGGCACGGACTGGACCCCCTTCTACACGGAGACCTCCGGCACCGGCGGATCGGTCACCGCGCACACCTACCCGCAGGAGGTCACCGGCCGCTACGTGCGCATGCGCGGCATCGAACGCGCCACACCCTGGGGTTACTCCCTCTACTCCTTGAAGGTCTACGGCGGCGAACCGGCCCCGGCGTCGACCACCCGCACGAATCTGGCCCTGAACCACCCGGCGTACTCCAACTTCTACCAACACGCGGGCAATTCACCGGCGTTCGTCACCGACGGCGGCCGGCCCGCTGACCTCAAGGCCGACGCGACCCGCTGGTCCAGTGACTGGAACGCGGACCGCTGGATCTCGGTCGACCTGGGCGCCACGTCCACGATCAACTCCGTGGACCTGTACTGGGAGGCGGCCTACGCGGTCGACTACGAAATCCAGGTCTCGGACGACAACCGCACCTGGCGCACGGTCCACCGGCCGTCGTCCGCCGAGGTCGCCGCCCGCCGCGCGAACGTGAAGTCCCCGGCAGAGGCGGTGGGCGTACACGACACGATCACCCTTGCCTCGCCCGTGACCGGCCGTTACGTCCGCATGCTCGGCAAAGAACGCCGAAGCTTCTACAACCCGGCCCCCGCCACCGCCCAGTTCGGCTACTCCCTCTACGAGTTCGAGGTCTGGGGCACCGGCGGCAGCGCGAACGCGGCGTATCCGGCAGTCCCCTCCGAACAGCCGGGCACCTACCGGACGACCTTCTTCGACGACTTCACGGCCGGGGCCCTCGACCGCTCCAAGTGGCGCGTCGTGCGCACCGGCACCGAGATGGGTTCGGTCAACGGCGAGTCGCAGGCGTACGTCGACTCCGTCGACAACATCCGCACGGAGAACGGCGCGCTGGTCCTGCGGGCGAAGTACTGCAAGGGCTGCACCCAGGCGGGCGGCGGCACCTACGACTTCACCTCGGGCCGCATCGACACGAACACCAGGTTCGACTTCACATACGGCAAGGTCAGCGCCCGTATGAAGCTCCCGGTCGGCGACGGGTTCTGGCCCGCCTTCTGGCTGCTCGGCAGCAACGTCGACGACCCCTCGGTCTCCTGGCCCGCCTCCGGCGAGACGGACATCATGGAGAACGTCGGCTACCGCGACTGGACCAGCACCGCCCTGCACGGCCCCGGCTACTCGGCCGACGGCAACATCGGCGCCCGCCAGACCTTCCCGAACGGCGGCACCGTCGACCAGTGGCACACCTACGCCGTCGAGTGGACGCCGACGGGCATGCGCTTCTACGTCGACGACCGTCTGGTCCAGGAGACGACCCGCAACAAGCTGGAGTCGACACGGGGGAAGTGGGTCTTCGACCACAACCAGTACGTGATCCTGAACCTGGCCCTGGGCGGCGCCTATCCCGCCGGCTGGAACCAGGTGACGACCCCCTACTGGGGCCTGCCCCAGTCGAGCGTGGACCGGATCGCGGGCGGGGGAGTGCAGGCGGAGGTGGACTGGGTGCGGGTGGAGCAGAAGGGCTGACCGGCCCGCGAGCTGCTGGTGAGCAGTGTGGCGGTGGCCCGGTCCGGGTGCTCCGGGCCGGGCCACCGTCTGCCTCATCCGCCGGCGAGCAGGGACTCCAGGGCGTCCGCCGTCGCCGGATGGGCGGCCGTGAGCATGGCCCCGCCCGACGCGTTCGGACCCGTCGCCGTCCCTGCCCACACGCCGTCATAGCCGAGCAAGTCCACCACGGCGTCGCAGGTCGCCGAGTGCGTGGACAGCAATCCCACGCCCGACGGGGACGGGGCCTCGGACTGCGCCCATACGCCGTCGTAGCCGAGCAGTTCCGCCACCGCGTCGCAGGTCGACGGGTGCGCCGTGAGGAGCGCGGCGCCACGGCGGACGTCGGGTGCGGGCTTCGGCCGTGCCGTGGCGAACGGATCCGACTGCGGTATCCGCCACGGCGGTACCCATGTGTCCAGTGCCGCCAGCCGGCCCGGGAAGATGCGACCGGCCTCGCGGATCAGCAGGGGGGCGAGGTCGGACGCGCCCGAGCGCAGGGTGGTGATCAGGAGCGGCAGCCACGGCAGCAGCACCGTGTCCGGCAGCCGCCCGAACGCGTTCGACACCGCCTCCACGACCACGTCCGCCAGCCCCGGCACGGGCTCCAGCGCGTGTACGAAGCCGCTCAGATAGCGCGGATAGGCGGGCACGACCAGCGGATTGTCCAGCAGCTCGTCGCACCGCGCCCGCAGCTCGGCCCGGGACAGTGTGCCGAGCTGCACCTGCGCCGCCCACAGCAGTGCAGTCTTCGACGGCTCGTCGGGGTGCGACTGGGCGACCGCCAGCTCCAGCTGGGTCCGGTCGCAGCCCAGTGAGAGGGCCAGGCTCTCCATGCTGAACAGGAAGCCGAGCATCGCCGCGACCTGCCCGACCGTCGCGTCCTCGTCCCGGAACGCCGTCGGCAGCAGCGTGCAGTAGTGGGCGTAACCCGTCTTGACGAAGGACTCGATCCACGACGGCAGCACCGGCTCGCTGGTGCGGTAGTACGCCAGCAGCGCCCGCACCCGGCGCAGCACCTCCGGCGCGCCGTCCACGCTCCGCTCGGTGGCGAGCAGCTTCAGCGCGTGCGTGCCGAGCTCGTCGGAGAGACGGCGGCTGTTCAAGTACAGGGTCGCGTCCTCGATCGCGGCCAGCACCGTCGCTGTCGTCGCCTGCGCCCCGTACACCTCGCGCCGCAGCCGCTGTTCCAGGACCTGCTCAAGGCTGACACCCTCGTAGCCCAGCTCGATCAATGCCCGCTGATGCGTGCCGAGCGCCAGGTCCCATGACTCCTGGATCGACCGCTCACCGAGCCTGCGCTCACCCATGATCGGCCGTGCCGCACCCTGCGGCATCAGCCTCCGCAGCATCCACAGCACATCGGAACACGCCCGCAGTTCCGGCCGGGACGCCATGTCCAGCAGCGCCCGGCGCACTCCGCGCTGTTCGAGCTTCAGCTCCAGCGGTGCGAGCCGGTCGTACACATCGCGTGCGAGCGGCGGCAGCGAGTCGTAGCCGACCTGGCCGATCCGGTCGCCGCCCATCATGATCTCGACGAGACGCCGCACGTCCCGCCGCCCCGGCACGCTGTCCTTCTCGATGCAGGTGACGGCCGCGTCCTGGAAGTCGTACGGCGTCGGCTTGGCCCGGTCCCGCATGCCGGCGAGCAGGATCGACGTCTCGAAGACGGCGATGGCGTCGGCGGTGGAGGCCAGATAGCCGTTGCGCCGGGCCGCGCGCACGATGTCGACCGACCAGCCGAGCAGTTCGGCCTCGTCCAGAGTGTCGAGCACCGGCGGTCTGCGCAGGAAGCCGGTCAGCTTGTCGGCGGCGACCGCGGACCGCGGCGCCGGGGCAAGGGCGGCGACCGCCGTCTTCTTGGCCGACTTCTTCTTCCCTGCCTGGCCCTCCAGCCGGAACGGCTTCACCCGGGTCCGCTTCAGACTCTTCGCCCACTCGGTCGCCGCGATCGACACCGAGCCCGCGGCGAGCCCGAACTGCGCCTCGATCGCCGCGTGACTGGACGGGATCAGCCCGTACTGCCAGGTGGTGGCGGTCCGTGGACTGATCGTGAACGTGTCCGTGCTGCCGTGCACGCCGAACTCCTCCACGCGGCTCGCCGCGTGGAACGCCCCGCACACATACAGACAGTCGCTCGGATCGGTGCCGCTTGCCGCCAGGTGCTCGCGCATCCGGGTCCACATGTACCGCTCGCGGTCCTCGTCCACCTTGACGCGGGACCCGTCGCCGGGGGCGAGCCGCCGGAACAGGCTGCCGATGAGGAACATGACCTGACGGTAGGTGTCGTGATCGCTGTCCCCGAGCGGGACTTCGACGTACTGGTGCCACCACTCCGACCAGTGCCGCACCTTCCCGTGGCGGAGCAGATGCTCTTCCAACTCCGTGAAGCGCGGCCGCAGGTCGCCGATCTCGACGCCGACGGCCTCGCCGTGCAGCGCAGCCTCGGCGTCTTCCGGAGGGGCGGCCTCCTCCTGCGTGTGCTCGGCTCTCCTGTCCCACTGGAAGACGTGGTCCGAGGACCGGTCGACGAGCACCAGCTCGACGCCCGGGGTGTCCAGGGCGTACGCGATCGCCTGGTACTCGGCGGACGCCTCCGTGACCGGCGCGACGACCGACAGCGGGGCCCAGTCGGCGGGAAAGCCGTCGACGTCGCCTGCGAACGCCTGCACCGCCACCGGCAGTCGGCAGTTGCGCAGCTCGGTCAGGAGCGGGGCCATGTCCTCGCACAACTCCAGGTACACCACCTTGGGCTGCTTCTCGCGCAGCCGGCGGGCCATGGCAAGAGCCGAGGCGGGGGAGTGGTGACAGACGGGGAAGATCTCCAGTGGCTCGCGCACCGCGCGGTCGACGTCGTCGACCATGCCGAGGAGGATGCCCTCCAGGGCGTCGGGCCCGCCCGCGAACGTGGCTGCCGCTTCCTGCAGTTGCCCGCGGAGCGCGGTGAACGACGTGCTCTCCTGGGGGCCGCTCATGACAGAGTGGCGATCGCGTCGCGGCCGCCCTCAAGGAACTCGGGCCAGGAGCCGCCCTCCTCCTTGCTGCGCGGCTCGACGACACCGTGCAGGTACTTGTTGAGAATGGCCAGGTCCTCGGGCTCACGCCGGGTGAGGGAGCCGACGAGGGAGGACGCCAGGGTGCGGGCGGTCAGGGCGCGCTCACCGAAGAAGTTGCTGTGCAGGACGGCGTCCTCCAGCACGCCGATCTGCTCGGCCGTCGACAGCGCGGACTCCAGCTTCTCGTCGTCGCTGCCGGCCGCGGCGGCGGACGCCCGCAGATCGGCGAAGCTCTGGAGCAGCACATCGAGGAGGGTCGGCGGCACGTCGAGGTCGATCGAGTGCCGGCGCAGCAGCTCCTCGGTGCGGAAGCGGACGATCTCCGCCTCGCTCTTCCTGTTCGTCACGACCGGAATGCGGACGAAGTTGAACCGTCGCTTCAGCGCGGACGACAGGTCGTTGACACCCCGGTCGCGGCTGTTGGCGGTGGCGATGATCGAGAAGCCGGGCTTGGCGAAGACGATGTTGTCGTCACCGCCGCCGCTCTCCAGCTCGGGGACGGAGATGTACTTCTCGGAGAGGATCGAGATCAGCGCGTCCTGGACATCGCTCGTGGACCGGGTCAGCTCCTCGAAGCGGCCGATCGAGCCGCCCTCCATCGCGGTCATGATCGGCGAGGGGATCATCGACTCCCGTGACTGGCCCTTGGCGATGACCATCGACACGTTCCAGGAGTACTTGATGTGGTCCTCGGTGGTCCCGGCCGTGCCCTGCACCACCAGCGTCGAATTGCGGGAGATCGCGGCGGACAGCAGCTCCGCCAGCCAGCTCTTGCCGGTGCCGGGGTCACCGATGAGCAGCAGACCGCGGTCGGAGGCAAGGGTGACGATGGACCGCTCGACGAAGCTGCGGTCGCCGAACCACTTCTGCGACACCTCCCGGTCCAGTCCGTCGGCACGCTCGGAACCGAGGATGAACAGGCGGACCATCTTCGGGGACAGCCGCCACGAGAACGGCTTGGGGTTGTCGTCGATCGACTCCAGCCAGTCGAGCTCCTCGGCGTACTTGATCTCGGCAGGGGCGCGCAGCAGGTCTGACATGAAGGGAAAGCCTTTCCGTACGGTGATCACAACGGGACGTGGACGTACGCCGGTTGATCAGGTCAGAAACGTCTTGAGCTCGTGCACGAGCTTCTTGATGTGGCCGGAGATCACCGGCGTACCGAGGTCCTTGAACTTCTCCCGGAACCACGGGTTGACGCTGCCGCGCCCCGAACTGGTCACCGAACCCACCGGGATGAACTTCGCCCCCGAGCGGTGGACGGCGGCCATGCTCTCGAACAGCTCGTCCGTGCGCCATTCGTAGAAGTCGGAGATCCACACCACGACGGTGTTGCGCGGCTCGGCGATCTTCGGCTGGGCGAGTGCCATGGCGACGGTGCCGTCGGTGCCGCCGCCGAGCTTGGTCCGCAGCAGCGTCTCGAACGGGTCGTGCGCCCAGGGCGTCAGATCCAGCGCCTGTGTGTCGTACGCGATGAGGTGGACGTCCACCTTCGGCAGCCCGGCGAAGATGGACGCCAGGATGGTGCAGTTGACCATCGAGTCGACCATCGAACCCGACTGGTCCACGACCACGATGAGCCGCTGAGGTGTCGTCTTGCGGCTGGTGTGCCGGTAGTAGAGGCGGTCGACGTAGAGCCGTTCCCCCTCCGGGTCCCAGTTGGTGAGGTTCTTCCAGATGGTCCGGTCGAGGTCGAGGTTGCGGAAGACCCGCTTGGGCGGCACGGACCGGTCGATGTCACCGACCGTGGCCTTCTCCACCTGGGTGCGCAGCACCTGGGCGACCTCGTCGACGTAACGGCGGATCAGCGACTTGGCGTTGGCGAGGGCGACACCGGAGAGGTTGTCCTTGTCGCGCAGCAACTGCTCGATCAGGGACATGCTCGGCGTCAGCCGCGAGGCGAGCGCGGGGTCGGCCAGCACCTCGCGCAGATGCATGCGCTTGACGAGACCGGCCTCGAGGGAACCGAGCTCCGGCCCGATCTCGGGGATCAGACGGCTCAGGTCGGGCGTGGGTCCGCCGAAGCCGGTTCCGGTGGGGCTGACGCCCGGCCCGCCTCCCGCACGGCCGGCACCGCCACGTCCGCCGCGCAGCTCGCCGGGCCGGCAGCCCAGTGCCCGCTCCAGCCATCCCGCGTCGGACTGCCAGCGCGCCAGCTGCTCGGCGGTGACGGTGCCGGAGCCGGTCGCGAAGACGTTCAGCAGCACCTTCGACACGAGCGCCGCGCGTCGCACCTCGGCGGCCCGGTCACGCTCACCGTCCTCGTCCGGCGCGGGTGCCATCAGTCCGTCGAACTCGGCGGCCAGCTCGGGATGCCGCTGCACGACGGAGTCGACGGACGCCCCCGGGTCGAGCAGCGCGGACGGCAGGCCGATGTCCTCGACCACGGCGAGACTCGCCGACTCCAGTCCTGCCTGCTCCTCGGGGTCGAACAGCCGGGCCAGCAGACGCCAGTACAGCACCTGCCGGCGGTTCTCCTCCGCATCGGGCGCGGGCGCCCCTTCGATGGTCTGCTCGCTCATTTCCGCAGCAGCCTCCCCGCCCGTTCGCGCAGCACGGTGACGGCGTCGGTGGCGGCCTTCTCGGCCCGGACGCCGGCCTTGTCGGTCGTCCCTCCGGCCCAGGCCCCGGCGTGCACGGCGACGGACTTCTTCCGTACGCTCCGCTCGACGGCGAGCGGCTGGACCAGAAACTCCCCGGCGTCCCAGCGGAGCAGCCCGACACACGCGGCGGACGAGGCGACCACCTCGGGCGTGAGCGGTCCGGCGGCCGGAACCCGGTCGGTGTCGACGGCGAGACGCTGCCCTGCCACCTGGAACGCCACCCCGTCCTCGCCCTCCTCCACGGCATACCCCTCCAGCAGGACGGGCACGGCGATACGCGCCGGATGCCGGTCGAGCGGCGCGGTCGGGAAGGCGGCGGCGGTGGGCAGCGCCACCCGCGCGGTGGCGAACACCTCGGCGGGCTCACCCGTACGGGCCCGGGCGTCGTCCCAGATCAGATCGCCCTCACAGGTGACGGGCATCGCGTCGAGCTCCATCGCCCGCCCCTCACTCACCGCGGCCAGCAGGGACATGTGCGGCCGCAAGAGCTGCCACAGCCCGGCGCCGACGACGGTGTCGGGCTTCGGCGCGGACACCGAGGCCCGCACCAGCCGCGGTGTGCCACCGCCCGCCGGTTCGAACACGGCATGGACCTGCGCCTGTACGGCGGTGGCATGCTCCTGCACGTCGACACCGAGCGGCAGCAGACGGCCGGTCGCCTCGGTGACGCCGGGAGCGGAGGCCGCCGCTCCGGGCACCGTCAGCAGCATGGCGCGCGACCACAGATCGGCCCACCGCCGCACCGGAACCCGCTCCAGGGTCGCTCCCGGGCAGGAGGCGGCCAGCTCGGCGGCGAAACCGTCCAGCAGTGTGGCCAGGCGGCGCAGCGCGGCGTCGGGCAGCATCGCGGACACGACGGGCGCCGCCCCGCCGACGAGTTCATGATCGATGCCCTGCCATCCGGCCCGTGCGACGTCGCACAGCCAACTACGCGCTGCGGTCAGCAGATTGACCGCGTGCTCGGCATCGCCGGCCGTGGCGGCGCTCTGTTCGTCCCGGGGCCGCCCGACCGCCTCCTCGACGCGCAGGACCAGCGCGTCGTGCACGGAACCGAGCAGGGCCGTGCGAGCGGCGGCGAGCGCGACGAAGTGATCCTCGCCGGCGGCCCCGGCAGCGGTCTTCTCGGCGGCCTCGGCGACCCGCGCCGCCAGCGGGGAGCCGGCGACGGCCTCGGCGAGCACGGCCAGCCCGTGGGCCTGGGCGGGCTGCGGACGCAGCAGACCGGCGACCAGCACTTCGTCGAAACCGTCCACAGCGGCGAGGACTTCATCGAGCCCGTCGACGGGGTCGGTCAGCAGATCGGCACGCATCAGGCCACCGCCCTCGTCGTCGGGAACCACTGCATCTCGGGCAACGGGGGGGTGCTCGGGGCGAGTTCGAGATACGCCAGATGCCGCAAGAACCGGCTGAACACCTGAGCCGCGGCCGAACTGTCCCCCTGCCCCGGCCGAACGGCGGTCATCGCATCGGTGAGGGAGCCCGCGTCGGCGGACGCGCCGTCGGAGACCTCGACCTTCAGATAGCGGGCCACACGCTCGACGCCGTACTGAAGCACCGCCTCACTGATCAGCGCACGTATGTGGTTGCAGAACCACCCGCGCGCCCCGCCACAGGGACGGTTGTTGTTGGTGCTGCACGCGAAGGCGTACGTCCCCGCCTCGACCGACGACACATACACCCGCCCGATGTCCGACCCACTGGACACCACACCCTGCAACCGTCCGTCGGCCAGCTCCACGAAGGGCACCTTCGCGAGCTTCCGAGGCCGCGCGGACGGCACGACCCGCGCTGTACTCGACTTCTCCCAGACCGACAACGCACCATCTCCCATGCATGCGAAAGGGGATGTCAACGCCAGAGCGGCGCAACGAGATCAAGGTATCGGCACCCACTGACAACGCCGCCGGCACGGGACGACGGCCGTGGACCGACTGAGGGGTCCTGGAAAAATGTGTATGCCTGGGGATCGTGGCCTGGCACGATGAGGCGCCGCACCAATGCGCCTTGCCGCGGGCCGAGGGCCCTGACCGAAGGGGATCCCATGGCGGACTGGATCTACATCCTCAATCCGCGCAAGGACTCGTTGGACGGGGAGCCGTCCGACAAGGAGACGATGCGGCAAGTGGCGGAGGAGGAGCCGGAACTGGAGCTCTGGCTCAGCCGTCGCTACCGAATGCAGCCCGGCGACCGCCTCTGGTTCTTCTTCGCCCAGCCGGAATCGGCGGTCGCCGCGGTGGCCGAGGTCGATGAGGAACCCCGGGCGGACGACGAGGACCCCGACGTTCCCTACCTGGTCGCGGTGACCATGATCACCGAGGCGACGAAGGCGCTGTACCGCGAGCCGGTCAGCCGTGAGGAACTCGGCCTGGGCCAGGTGCGGTCGGTCCAGAAGGTCAAGCCGGAGGCGTTGCCGGTGCTGCTGGCACGGGCGGGGCTGTGAGACAGCCGGGATGAGAGCCGGTGACCGGGATGTGCGTCAGGGCATCTCGGGACGGACGAGTGCCCGTGCGAAGGGTTCACCGGTACGACGCGCGTGGGCCATCCGCTCACGCACCTCCCGCAGAGTGCGCGGGCGGTAACCGGGCCCGCCGCAGCAACTCTTGTGGAACCGGACGCCTGCGTGCAGCAGCACGGACAGGGTCCGCCAGGCCGCGCGGTCACGGAGGGGTGGCGCGGCGAAGGCGGAGCCGACGTGGATCAGCGGCTCCGCACAACGGGGGCAGATCCGCTCCCTGTCCTTGCCGTACGGCTGCTTGTACGAGGCCCGGCAGGGCAGGCAGACGTACGAGGTCTTCGCGTGGGCCATACCGCCAGAGTAGGCGGCCGCCGGCCCGAACTCGACGGAATTTCGGGCCGGGCATCCCGCACGCTTCCCCGTGGCCGTGGCCGTGGCCGTGGCCGTGGCCGTGTCGTGGCCCCGCCGGCCCTCAGGAGCGGCTCGCGCCCTTGACCGCTCGGTCCCGCCAGAGGCAGTAAACGGCGGCCGGGTCGTCCCAGTTACCGCCATGGGATGGCGGCCACGTGGCCATCGACCAGCCGGAACTGCTGCAATGCGACGGACCTGCCCGTCATGCAGCGCGGCCTTCAGCCCCCTGCCGGGGCTGCCGCAGTCGAGGGCCGCCGGGGACCGGGCAGCTCGGCTGACCTGCCGCGTGGTGATCGGACGGTTCGGCTGAGGCGCTACCGTCTTGGCGGCCGGGTCAGCGTGACCGTGATGTCTCGATCTTGAACATCGGGTGCTCCACGCTGTCGCTGAACTCCAGAGCCCCGGGCTGTGTGTCGGGCACCATCAGCACGGTGGTGCCCCGGACGAACTCGCCGGGACGGGGATCCGGTTCGTTGAGCAGGTTCTCCTTCACGAAGCCGAGTTCCGCGCAGTCTCCGCCGATCTCGTGGTCGATCTGCTTGGTCTCTCCGTCCTTTCCGGTCCAGCGTGCCCGCGTCAGCGGCGCGGTGTCGAACTCCTCGATGCTGGTGTTCTTCACCTTGAACTCAAGGCATACGAATGTGTTCTGCGGATCCGCGGTCTCCGGTGACAGGTACTCGCCCTGGGGCAGGACGTCGGCCTGCCGGTAGTCGGTGAGCGTCACTTCGGCCGAGCTGGCCGGGATGTCGAGGATCTCGTTCGGGGCGATCGCGACAGGGAGCGTCTGCCCCTTCTCCAAGGTGCGGACGTGATTCCCGGACGGGGTCGCGACCGTTGCCTCTGTGGCCGCGGATGCCGACGTGGATGTGGTCTGTGCGGATGGCTCCCGCTGCCGCTTCTGGCTCTCGGAGCCATCACCGCCGCAATTCGTCAGAATGCTCGTGACGGCGATACTCGCCACCACGAGAAGAGTCCGGTGACGAAGGGCCTCCAGCCTTCCTCCCATGACGACGCCTCCTTCCGACGTGCGCCCGTCTTGCCACCAGCTTGCGCCCAGCGGCGAGGAACCGCAGGTCGGAGGGCTGGTGATCAGTCCTGGGGAGCTCGTCCTCAGCACCCGCCACGCGTGTCACCGGGAGGCCCGCCGCTCACTCCCCGGCCGCCCGGGAGCGGTGGAGGCGTCGGAGGCCGAGCAGTTCGGCGACGGCCTCCAGCCAGCGGGCCGTCTCCTCGTCGCCGTCGACCCCGTCGGCGGCGGTGGCCGCGGACTCCAGCCACGCCCGCACCATGGACACCGCCTCATCGCCCGGTACCGGCTCACGCAGCTCGGCCGCGTACCGGACACCCCCGCCGCGTACCACCTTGGCCAGGAAGGCCACCGCACGCGGCTGGATGCCGAGCCGGTCCAGCAGGACGGCGGCGCCCACCGCGCCGTCGCCGAAGAGGGCGGTGCGATGCGGCCCGGCGAAGGAGAGACCGTAACGCAGCATCGTCGGGATGTCCGACTGTGCCAGCTCGTCGTCGGTCCGGCCGGGCGGCGAGGTCAGCGGCGCGGACGTCATGGCTTCCTCACGGTGACGGTGTAGGTGTGGATGGTGGCTCGGTACTTCTCTTGGGGAGTGGGGCTGCCGCTGGGGACAGGGGACGGGGTGACGGGACCGCCGGCATCGCCGCCGCCGGCGCAGGCACCGCGCGGGCACTGGATGAGCCGGATCTTCGTCGTGCCGGGACCGACGGCCTTGAAGTCGAAGGAGTCCGTTCCGCTCCCGCTGCCGACCGCGGCGTCGTCGGCCTCGATCTTCTCCCGCTTGTCCGCGTTCCGGACGACGTCAGGGTCTGGCTCCGGCACGGTCAGGTACCACCACTCGCCCATGGCGGTGTCGACGGAAACGGACAGCGTGAACTTCTCCCCGACATCCACCTCTATGTTCTTCTCGTCCAGCTCATAGGTGTCCGGACCCGTGAGGCCGCAGCCCGCGAGCACGGTCATCAGCAGGGCGGGGAGGGCGAGTCGGCGCAGGACGCTGATCATGACGCTCACTTATCGGTCGGCGGGAATGTGGACGCCGTACGCGTCGGGCATCCGGGAGTCGGAGGCCTTGTCCATGTGGCCGTTGACGAAGTCGTCCTCGCTGACCCAGGTCGTCTGGCCCCACGGGTTGTAGATCTGCAGCATGTCGCCCTCCTGGCCGATCACCATCATCTGGTGCCCGTGCCGGCCCTCCTCGTCGTACCCCTCCACGTTGATGGGGACGGGCTTGCCCTCGGCAACGGACCTCTCGATGTCCGGCAGCACGTCACGGCGCGCGTCCGCACCGCGGACCTCCTGGTACTCGTACGCGCTGCCGGTGTGCGGGCTGATCTCGCTGTTGGCGATCTCGTTCTGCCCGTCTCTGTCCATTCCGTCCGGAACATCGGACCACCAGTGCGTGTAGCTGCCGTCGCCTTCCTCGTGCAGGCGCAGCTGTTCGTCGTGGAGACGGTCGCGGAAGGCGTCCGGGTCGTTCTCCTGCCCGGACGGTCCGCCCGTCAACTCCAGCGCATAGACGGGATCGACCATGGCACGGGCGGTCACGGTGCTCGACGGCACACAGGTGTTGCCCTCCTGCGACCACTTCTCGTCGCCGAACCACTGGTAGTCGGTGTTCTTGTTCGACCCGTCCGCATTGAGCCCCTCTGCCGCCTTGCTGTCGCCGGCCGTGACGACCGGGCTGAGGTGCTGCTGAAGCCAGTGCGGGTCCTTGCCGTGGATCTTGTCCTGAAACTGGCCGACCTGGTCCACGTCATAGCCCCCGGCCAGCGCCTTCACCAGATACGCCCGCTCCTGCGGCGTCTTGGCATCGGCGAGCATCCGCTCGAAGCGGGCCTCGTCCCGCGCGTTCATCTTCTCCATGAAACGGCCGGAACGTTCAAGGTCGTTCGCGGTGAGTAGTTCGTTCTGCTCCTGCGGGCCGCCGTACACGCCGACGTCGGCGAGGACGAGGCGGTCGGCGGCGGAGATGTTGTCGGTGTGCATCTGCCCGGCACGGGCCTCGGCCGCGTACTTGTTCAGCTCCCGCGCCGCCACCCGCGCCGCGTCGTCCGCCTCCTGCGCGGCGTAGTAGAGGAAGTTTGCCCCCGTTCCCGCGATCTCCTGGGCCCGCTCGCGGTCGGCTTCCTCGTCGTCCGTCTCGACCATGTCGTCGAAGAAACCGTCGTCACCGCCGAGCATCGTGCGGGCCTTCCGCAACTGCTCACGGCCGTCGTCGTCCTTGGACTGGGCGGAGGTGAGCGCGTCCGAGAGGTCGTAGAGGGCCCTGGACGCCTTCCGGAACGCCTCGGCCATCTGCTCGGCGGAACGGCCGGCCGCCGCCACCACCTCGGCAGCCTTGGCACCGGTGCTGCCCACCCACACCGACGGAAGCCCTGACGCGGCGACCTTCTCGACCCGGTCCCGTACGTCCGCGGCATCGTCGGCGTGGCTCTTGTAGCGCTGGGCGATGGCGTCCAGCGTGCTCGGGGAACCGACCGGCGCGGAGACACCGAGGAGATTGCCGATGGCCTCCAGCACCGCGTTCTTGCTGTCGGCCGCCGCGAGGTCTCCTATGTAACGGTCGATCTTCTGCTTGCGGTCGGTGGTGGATTCGCCTGCGTCGGCCATGTGGTGAGAGCCCCGCTGTCCTTGCTCAGGTGTCAGGTGTGAGGTGTGAGGTGTCAGGTGGAAGCTCGCACCTCGGCCGGGTGCGCGCGGTGGCCGGTGTGTCGAACTGGGCGGCGTGTGCCGGTCCGTCAGTCGAAGTCGGCGAGGCTCGGCGGAGGCGCGCCCGGGGTAAGGCCCCTGGTCGTCCCCGGGTGGGTAGCGGCGGGTGCGGGCATGGTCGTCAGGCCGCCGTCCGCGCCGGCGGAGTGCAGCGCGACGATGGTGTCGTGGTCGGCGCTCTCGTAGTTCCGCTGGGAGACGCCGACCTTGTCCGCGAGTTCGTGCAGCGCGGCTTCCAGCGTCTTTGCCTCGGCCTGCCAGGCGGCGGCGAAGTTGTCGTACGCGGGGCCGGAGTCCGATCCGCCGAGAGCGTCCGGTGCGTAGCACATCTGGTCCTCCACGGCCTTGCGTATGGCGCCGACGTCGTCGCCCGCCCGGTCGAGCTTTCCGGCCTCGCCGTCCATGCCGCTCGCATGGATCCTGTAGCCGTCCGAGCCCGCACCGGTCATGCTCCCCGCCCCCTGATCTGAACGGCCGAACACCCCCGTGGTGGTCCAGGCCTGCTGACCAGGGATGATACCTGATCACATGTCATGAGCATGTAGCGCGCGGAGCCGTGGTCACGACTCGTCTTCGTCCACCAACTCGTTGATGAGCGGGATAAGTAGGGGATGGACGGAGAAGCCGGACGCGGGTCCGGGGCCCGCGTCGTATTCGGCCTTCAGGACCTGGACGGCCGAGTCGGGAATCTTGCCGCGACGGAACTCGCCTGGTTCAAGTCCAGCTACAGCGGCACCCAGGGTGACGACTGCGTCGAAGTTGCCCTCACCGAACAGGCCATCCATGTACGGGACTCCAAGGATGCGACTCGACCGCACTTCGCCGTCGGGCGTGAGGAGTGGTCGCGGTTCGTGGGGTTCGCGGCAGGGGCCTGAGCCGCGTCGTCCCGGCGGTCGCGTGATGACGCGCGCCACCGGGACGCAAGGGGTCAGTGGAGGTCGGGTCCGCCCGCCTCGACTATCTCGTCGAGCAGACTGATCTCCTCATCGGCGTCGTCCGGGACGTCCGGTTCGGCATCGGGAATCGGTCCGGATGCCTCCTCGTCGGCGAGATGCGGGTACTTGTCCAGGAGGAACCGCCGTCGGTACGCCATCTCGGCGGCGTCGACGATCCCCTCCAGAGTGGTCCAGTTGAGGGTGCCTCCGACTGCAATCCCGAATGCGGGTACGGCCTTGCCGAGTCCCTTCTTGGTGAGGCGAAAGCCGAACGCCTTCGCGAACTGCTGGGAGACCTTGGCGACAACGTGCTCGCTCAGATCCTTCCACGCCTTGCCACGGAAGAGTGCCTGGGTGAGCCGCGAGATGTCGGCCATCGCGGCGTTCTTGGCGGTGGCCGAACTCGCCGTCCCGGCGTTGATGACCGACATCACGAAGAGCTTCTCGGCAGGATCTTCGGGGTCGTAGCCGTAGAACAGCGAGACGTGGCCGACGGCGCGGGACGCGAGTCCGAGGACCGCTGCGGAATCGGCGACAAAGGCGCCGGCGATGGCACCTCCCGAAGGCGCTGCCGCTGCGCCGGCGGAGGCGGCGATGACGAGCTGTCCGCCGGAGATCACAAGTCCCGCACCCGCTCCCGAGAGCGCCGCGGCGGCCGGGTAGTACCAGCTCGCCGCCCGTCCACGGACCGCGTCGATCTGCTCGAGGTCGAGGCGGCGCAGGTCGCGCAGCGATGCGACGTCGTGCCCGCGCTTCTTGTGGAGCGCCACCACGCGCTTGGAGGAGAGCCCCGCTCGCGAGACCCGCCCCACCGTGCGGCGCACGGACTGAACGGCGGTGCCGCTCCAGTCCGGGAGGGCGTCGGCGGCGCTGCGAGCCCCGGCGCCGACCTTGTGAGTGCCCTTGGCGACGATTTCCTGTCCACGCGAAACCGCCGACTTGGCCCGTGGGTGGTTCTCCAGTTGCTTGGCGGCACGCTTGCCGAGTTCCGCGACGCCGTTGGCCGCTCGTTCGCCGGCGTTTCTTATGGCTCGTGACAGTGGGCGGCCCTTGAACCGCTGGATGGCACGCCATGCGTCGAGCTCGTAGTCCGAGGGAAGCGGATTGGGCTGCTGCGGGTACTGCGGGTTGCTCATCGTCCGTGGCGCTCCTGTCTCCGGGGCGAGCTGTCAGGCGGGGTGGCGGGGGCCGTGGCCCGGGGGCGGGGTGAGCGGGGACGTGTAGGTCTCGCCGTCGATGCGGGGCTTCTCCAGGGCAGTCCGGCGCCGGCCATGTTACGGAGGTTCGGCGCGACCACGGGGTGGTGATGACCAGTCTTGGTATCGAGAAGGTCCACGAGTGGCTCGATGCTACGAAGGACGGATACGGGGCTCAGGTCGCGGCCCAGTTGGTGCTGATGGGAGTGCACCGTGCCGTCCTGCTCGGCTACGGCCGCGCGGACTTGATCCGACTACTCGACGCGACGGGTGTCAAGGAGCCGTATCAAGGTGAGGGGGGGTGGGGTTGGTCAGCAGTCCCGGAACTCCGGGGACTGGTTCAGCACCTGTGAGCGGACCGACGTGAATCGCGCGTATGTCTCCCCGACTCGCGCCCCGGGGCGGAACGCCGCCACCCGGTGGCAGTTCTGGAAGGCGAGGGTCACGCCGAAGTGGCGCTCCAGGCTGCCGCGGATGGCGTCGCTGGCGAGGGCGCGCAGCAGTTGGCCGCGTTCGTGTTCCGACGGGGGAGGGGTCTGGTTGTCGGTGAAGTCGGCCGAGCCGTCGCGCAGTCGGGCCGCGAGGGAGGCGATCAGGTCGTAGGCATACGGCAGCGAGGTGCGGACCGTGTCCACGAAGTCCTCCTCGCGGATGTCGCCCTGCTCGGCTTCGGCGAGGAGCTTCGGGGAGACGTCGAGAGACATGTGCGTGGGTTCCTGTTCGGGGTGGCGAGGGGGGAGGGGGCGTCAGTGCCGTGGCGGCGGGCCCGGTGCGAAGTCCGGGTCCACCTGGGCGGCCAGGTCGTCGCCCGTCCTGTCGTCGGCCCAGGCGCGGGCGTTGCGCAGATGGAACTCGACGGCGTGGCGGTGAGCCGTCGGCCAGTCCTTGTCGCGGGCGTCCACCGCCTCGCGCAGCACGTTCAGGGCGTGCACGTTGAGGGCCTCCAACTCGCCCTGTTCCCGGCCCTGTTCCGCCGCGCGGACCCAGGAGGACTGCACGAGGTGGGTGAGGAGGTCGTCGCCGACCTCCTGCTTCAGGAAGAGCAGGTCGTCCTCGCAGGTCACCTTGTTGCCGACGACCGCCACGCGGATGCCGAACTCGCGGGCGTGGTCGCGGTACTGGCGGTACACCGAGACGCCCTTGCGGGTGGGCTCAGCCACCAGGAACGTCATGTCGAAGCGGGTGAAAAGGCCCGACGCGAAGGCGTCCGCGCCGGCGGTCATGTCGACGACCACGTACTCGCCGGGGCCGTCGACCAGGTGCCCCAGGTAGAGCTCGACCCCGCTGAGCTTGGAGTGGTAGCAGGCGACTCCCAGATCGCTCTCGTCGAACTCGCCCGTGACCATCAGCGGTACGTCACCGACGCGCCGGACGTGACGTGTGTGCAGTTCGTCGTCGCCCAGTAGGCGCAGCAGGCGGGAGCCGCGGCCCGGCGGTGTGGTTTTGATCATGGCTTCGGCGGAGGCGATGCGCGGGTTGGTGCCACGCAGGTACTCCTTGATCGCGCGGACGTGCGCCCCGAGGGGCGGGGCGTCCGGGGCGGCGCCGGTGTGGCCCAGCGCCTCGGCGAGGTGCTGGTTGATGTCGCCGTCGATGGCCAGCACCGGTGCGCCCGAGCCGGCCAGATGACGGGCGAAGAGCGCCGACAGGGTCGTCTTGCCACTGCCGCCCTTGCCGACGAACGCGATACGCATCAGCGGCCTGCCTTCGGGACCAGGACGCCCTTGTTGAAAATGGATGTCATGTGGCAAGGTTGGTCGCGGTCCATGATCGCTGTCAAATCGCTTGAGCCGTAAGGGGGTGAGGGGTCATGAGGGTCGCCATGATCTTTCCTCGTGCTTAATGCATATGATGTGCAAGTGCATGACTCCAGCATCAGGACGGCTCGCCCGGACGACCTGGACGGTGCGCGAGCCCTGATGCTCGACACCGTCTACCGCGACTTCGGCACCGGCTATGTGCCCCGCTGGCACGCGGACATCATCGATCCGGCCGCCGCCTACCTCGCCTCACCCCGCCACACCCTCGTCGTCGCGCTCGACCCCGGCGGCGTCGTCGTCGCCACGGCCGCGCTCGACTCGCGCGGCCCGGCCCACCCGCCGAACCCGCGCGACCTCGCCGAGCGCTACCCCTCCGGCGCGACCGCGCAACTGCGCCGCGTCTACGTCCGCCCCGAGCACCGCAGACGCGGCCTCGCCCGGCGGCTCGTCCACGAACTGCTGGCCTTCGCGGCGGCCGACGGCGGCTACCGCGCCGTCTATCTGCACACCGACCCGAAGGTGCCCGGTGCCGAGGCCTTCTGGCGCTCGCTCGGCAAGGTCGTGCACGACGAACGCGAAACCACCGACGGCGGCAACGGCGTCGTCCACTTCGAGATACCGATGGAGCGATAGACCCGTGCGACGCCGACTCCGCCCGCTCCTCGCCCTCGTCCTCGCCCCGGTAGTGGCCGGATGCTTCGCCTCCAGCGGCGGCGGCGACTCCGCCGACGGTCCCGGCGCCGGCTCACGCCTGCGCGTCGCCCTCGCCTTCCCGCCCGCCGAGAACCTCTCGCCGTACGGCGCCGACGCCACCATCCTCAGCCGCCTCGGCGTCACCGAGGGCCTGACCTCGCTGGACGCCAACGGCGCCGCCGGCCCCGCCCTCGCCGCCTCCTGGCGCCAGGAGGACGAGAGGACCTGGCTGTTCACCCTGCGCGAGGCCACCTTCCAGGACGGCTCGAAGGTCACCCCGGCCGCCGTCGCCGCCTCCCTCACCCACGCCACCCGGGCGAAGCCCGCCCCGGCCGCCCTCGCCGGAGTCACGCTCACCGCGAAGGCCGAGGGCGGCGACGGCGTACGGATCACGACCGGAGCCCCCGACCCGATCCTGCCGCTGCGGCTGTCCAGCCCCTCCCTCGCCGTCCTCTCCGCCAAGGCGTACCGGGAGAAGGACGACGTCGATCCGGTCGGCACCGCCACCGGACCCTACGCACTCACCAAGGTGATGGGCACCGCCGCCGCCACCCTCGACCGCTACGACGACTACTGGGGCGGACGCGCCCAGGCCACCGGCATCGACGTGAAGTTCGTCGCCGACGGCACCGCACGCGCGAGCGCCCTGCGCACCGACCAGGTCGACCTCGCCGAGGCGATCCCCGTCGCCCAGGCCGCCACCCTCGACAAGGGCACCCGCGAGGCGACCGCGACGACCCGCACCACCAGCCTGCTCCTCAACTCGGAGAAGGGCCCCTTCAAGGACGCCGGGCTGCGGGCCGCCGCCCGCGCCGCCGTCGACACCTCCGCGCTCGCCGAGGACGTCTACGAGGGATACGCCGACGCCGGCACCGGCATCTACGGCCCCGCCGTCACCTGGGCCGCGGGCAAGCGCACCGAGCCGGTCGGACGGGCGACGCCGGAGCGGCCCGACGGGACCCGGATCACCCTCGCCACCTACGACAACCGGCCCGAACTGCCCGAGGTCGCGCAGGTGCTGAAGCAGCAGCTGGAGAAGGCCGGGTTCGAGGTCACGCTGGAGGTGCGCGAGTACTCACGGCTGGAGAGCGACGCGCTGGCCGGCAAGTTCGACGCGTTCGTGCTCGCCCGCAACACCCTCGTCGACACCGGCGACCCCGTCTCCGTCCTCGCCGGCGACTACACCTGCGACGGCGGCTACAACCTCGCCCAGCTCTGCGACAAGGACGTCGACCGGGCCGTCGCCGAGGCCGAGCGCGCCACCGACACCGCCGGACGGCAGGACGCGGCGATGGCCGCCGAGGCCCGCATCCTCGGCACCGACGCAGTCCTCCCGCTGGTCCACCAGCGCATCATCACCGGCGTCGGGACCTCCGTCAGCGGCGCGCTCCTCGACCCGTACGAGCGCACCCTCGTCGGCATCGGCACCCGGCGCTGACCCATGGGGCAGCGCAGTGCCACCTTGTTGTGGCGGGTCGGGATCGCGGCGGTCCTCATCACCGCCATCGGTGTACTGCCCTGGCTGTCGCACACCGACCCGGCGCTCACCGTCCTCAAGGCCCGGTCGGCGGACCGTGACCCGACGCCCGAGGTGCTGGCGGACATCCGTGCCCAACTCGGCCTGGACCAGGGCTCGTTGGATCTTCTCGGAAACTGGCTGGGCGGGCTGTGGCGCGGGGACGCCGGCCGGTCGTGGATCTCCGGCAGCGAGGTCACGCCCGCCGTGCTCCAGGCCCTCGGTGTGTCCCTGCTGCTGATGGCGGTGGCCCTCGCGGTCGCCGTCGGCACCGCCGCGCTGATCTGCGCCCGCACCCTGTGGCTCGGGGCGCGGCGGCGGCTCGACGGTCGGCGGGCCGGAGGCAGCGGCTCCGCGCTCCTCGCCGCACTGCCCGAGTTCCTCACCGCGTCCGTCCTCGCCACCGTCGTAGGTGTGCAGTTGGGGTGGCTTCCCGCGCTCGGCTGGTACGGCTTCCGGTGGACGATCCTGCCCGCCCTCGCCCTCGGCCTGCCCGCCGGGGCCGTCCTCGGCCGGCTCCTCGACGACCTGCTGCCCGGCGCCTTCGCCGAGCCCTGGGCGACGGCCGCCACCGCACGCGGACTGCCCGGCCGCACGGTCGCCCGGCAGGCCCTGCGACGCTGCCTGCCCGGACTGCTCCCCAACACCGGCCTGTTCGTCGTCGGCATCACCGGCGGAGCGGTCACCGTCGAGCAGATCTACGACATCCCCGGCCTCGGCCGCACCACCCTCCAGGCCGCGCTCGCCCAGGACCTGCCCGTTCTCCAGGCCGGCACCATCGCCCTCGTCCTGCTCGCCGCGGTCGCCGCCGGAGCGGCCCACCTGCTCACCCGTCTGCTGATCGGCCCGGCCCTGCGCGACGGCGCGCTGCCGTCCCTGCACCGGCCGGCACCGCCCGCCCACCGCTTGCTGCCCTTCGTCTACGTCGGTCTGCTCGTCACCGTCATCGCCGTCGGCCTGCCCCGCGACCCGCTCGCACTCGACACCGCCGAGCGACTCACGGCGCCGTCCGCCGCGCACCCGTTCGGCACCGACGCCCTCGGCCGGGACATCCTCGCCCGGGTCGCGCACGGCGCCCTCGACACCCTGTTCCTCGCCCTCGCGATCACCGCCGTCACGTTGCTCACCGGGCTGGCGCTCGGCCTGCTGCCACGGCTGTCCGGACCGGTCGTCGACACCGTCACCGCGCTGCCGCCGGTCCTCGTCGCCCTGCTCGTCACCGCGATCGTCGGCAGCGGCAGCAGCACGCCCGCCCTCGCCGTGGCCGCCGTCGCCTGGACGCCGCTCGCCGCCCACACCTCGGCGCTGCTGCGGCAGGAACGCGCCGCGCTCCACCTGACCGCCACCCGCGCGCTGGGCGCCGGCCGCTGGTATCTGCTGCGCCACGAACTGCTCCCCGCCGTGCTGCCGCCCGTCACCCGGCACGCCCTGCTCCGGCTGCCCGGCGTCGCCCTCGCGCTCGCCTCGCTCGCCTTCCTCGGCCTGGGCGCACAGCCACCCTCCCCGGAGTGGGGCCTGCTCCTCGCCGAGAACCAGCCCTACGCCGAGCGCGCCCCCTGGGCGGTCCTCGCCCCCGCCGCCGTACTCGCCCTGCTGGGCGCACTCGCGGTGACAGCGGCCGGAGGGATACGGCGACGCGAGCGCACGGCCGCACCCGAGGTGCCGGACGTGCCCGAGAAGCAGCCGGAACCAAGGGAGTTGGTGACGGCCGGATGAGACCGTCGACGCAGGGCCTCCGCAAGGCGGCTCCGGACCGGCTCCGACTTTCCCCTCTCCTGCGCCTCCTCATCCTCACCCAACTCGCCTTCAACATCGGCTTCTTCGCCGTGCTGCCCTTCCTCGCCGAGCACCTGGGGCAGGCCGTCGGGATGGCGGGGTGGCTGGTTGGGTTCGTGCTGGGGCTGCGGACGTTCAGTCAGCAGGGGCTGTTCGTGGTGGGCGGCGCGCTGGCCGACCGGTACGGCATCCGGCCGGTCGTGCTCACGGGGTGCGTGCTGCGGATCGCCGGGTTCATGTGGCTCGGGTACGCGAGGCAGACATGGGCGGTCATCGGGGCGGTGCTGCTCATCGGGTTCGCCGCCGCACTGTTCTCACCGGCCGTGGAATCCGAGGTGGCCCGCCAGGCCGTGCTGTGGGAGGAGGCGGGCGGCGGCTCGCGCACCCGGGTGCTCGCGCTGCTGACGGTTGCCGGTCAGGCGGGCGCGTTCGTCGGACCGCTGCTCGGCGCGCTGCTCCTGGCGGTGGACTTCCGCACGGTCTGCCTCGCCGGCGCCGGAATCTTCGTCCTCGCCCTCGCCGGACATGCGTGGCTGCTGCCGCAGCACATACCCGGGCGGGGCGGCGTCCGGCTGCGCGGTGGTCTCGGGAAGCTGCTGCGCAACCGCCGCTTCCTCGCCCTGTGCTGCGCCTACGGCGCCTATCTGCTCGCCTACAACCAGCTCTACCTGGCGCTCCCCGACGAAGTGGAGCGCGCCACCGGGTCCCAGTCCGCGCTCGCCTGGCTGTTCGCCCTGTCCTCGCTGCTGGTGGTGATCGCCCAGCTGCCCGTCACCCGCTGGGTGGGGGAGCGGCTCACCCTGCGCCGTTCCATGGCGATCGGTCTGCTGCTCATCTCGGCGGGCTTCGCGGTCGTCGCCGCGGCGCGCCCCGCCGACCGGACGGGTACGTCGGCCCTGCTGCCCGCGGCCGGCTTCGTCGTCCTGCTCACCCTCGGCCAGATGCTCGTCGCACCGGTCGCCCGCGCCTGGATCCCCGACCTCGCCGAGGAGGGCCGACTCGGCCTCTACACGGGCGCGTTGTCCTCGATCTCGGGCCTGATCGTCCTCATCGGGAGCTCAGCGACGGGAACCCTCCTGGACACGGGCTTGCCGGCGGCTGTGCCGTGGCTGGTGCTGGCGGCCGTACCACTGGCGGCGATCGGGGTGCTGCCTCGCCGGCAGGGGCTCGCCACCGCGGTTCAGCAGCGTCCCTGAAGGGGCGCCGGGCCGTGTCGATGTGCGGCTCCGCCGCGGGGCGCGACCAGCCACCACGGTGCCGCGGACGACCGACGGCCGGTCGCGTTCAGGACGCCACCAGTTCCCGCACCTCCGCCACGGAGACGGGCTCCGTGCGGGACGTCCGGTACAGCCACATGATGTCCCGCCCGAACGACCAGACCAAGGCGGCCAGCGCGACCGCGGCCACCGCGAACGTCGCCGCGTACGGGAGATAGCCGGACGCCGCCAGCAGCAGGAACACGCCCTGCATCGCGGCGACCGTCTTACGGGCGGTGCTCGGCGGGAGCGGGGCATTGAGCCAGGGCCACACGCGGGCGGCGGCGACGAAGCCGTAGCGCATCGCGCCGATGAGGAGGACCCAGGGGCCCAGCGACATCGAGACGTACACGCTCAGCACCAGGATCAGGAACGCGTCGACCTCCATGTCGAAGCGTGCGCCGAGCGCCGTGGACGTGCCCGTGCGGCGGGCCACCTTGCCGTCCACGCCGTCGAGGATCAGCGCCACCGCCGTCAGGCCGACGAAGAGCGTGACCGGCGGCGAGCTCTGGAAGGAGTCGGCCACCAGAGCCGTCACACCGCCCACCAGGGTCGCGCGCCCCAACGTCACCCGGTTCGCCGGGCCGAAGGAACGCAGCCCCGACCGGTGCAGGGCCAGCGACAGCAGCGCCCACGTGGCGATGGCGAAGACGAGGCCCGTCAGCCAGCCCGCCGGCCCCAGGCCGATCGCCGATCCGAGCAGAGCCAGCAACAGGATCTGCACGCCCGCTCCCACAGCGGTCTCCTGCTGGACCAGCCTTGCGTCGTAAGTGTTGTTCAGGGCCACCGCACATTCCTCCGGCCAGGTGACAGAGTCGATCAAGGCCGCGTACTGTGCGCGACCTGTGCACACCTCCGTACGTGCACAACTTCACGATCGTTCAGGAGGATCCCGATGAACCGCGCCGCACGTGCGTTCTGGCTCAGCTCCCCGGGCGAGGGAGAGATCCGGGAGACCCCTCTCGCGGAGCCGGGCGACGGTGAGGTTCTGGTCCGGTCGCTGTACTCCGGTGTCAGCCGGGGCACGGAGACACTCGTGTTCCGCGGCGGGGTCCCCGAGAGCCAGCACGCGGCCATGCGGGCACCGTTCCAGGAGGGCGAGTTCCCCGCCCCCGTGAAGTACGGCTATCTCAACGTCGGGGTGGTCGAGGCCGGGCCGACGGCACTGGTCGGCCGTACGGTCTTCTGCCTGTACCCGCATCAGACCCGGTACGTCGTCCCCGCGAGCGCCGTGACCGTCGTACCGGACACCGTGCCCGCCGCGCGCGCCGTCCTCGCCGGCACCGTCGAGACCGCCGTCAACGCCCTCTGGGACGCCGCGCCCCTGGTCGGCGACCGGATCGCCGTGGTCGGCGGCGGCATGGTCGGCTGCTCGGTCGCCGCGCTGCTCGCACGCTTCCCGGGCGTACGGCTCCAACTGGTCGACGCCGATCCCCGCCGGGCCGAGGTCGCCGAGGCCCTCGGCGCCGGATTCGCCACGCCCGAGGACGCGCTCGGCGAATGCGACCTCGTCGTCCACGCCAGCGCCACCGAACAGGGCCTCAACCGGTCGCTCGAACTGCTCCGGGCCGAGGGCACGGTCGTCGAACTCAGCTGGTACGGCGACCGGCGGGTCGCCCTTCCGCTCGGCGAGGCCTTCCACTCGCGGCGGCTCGCCATCCGCAGCAGTCAGGTGGGCACCGTCTCCCCGGCCCGCCGCGCCAGCCGCAGTTACGCCGACCGGCTCGCGCTCGCCCTCGACCTGCTCGCCGACCCCGCACTCGACGCCCTCGTCACGGGGGAGAGCGCTTTCGAGGAGCTGCCCGAGGTGATGCCGAAGCTCGCCTCCGGGGAGATCCCGGCCCTCTGCCACCGCGTCAGGTACACGGACACCCCCTGACGGACTCGTTCATTCCCGGACGACAAGAGCGCCTGACCTGAGAAAAGAGTGAGAGACGGCTGAACACGGGGAAGCGAAGAGCCGTACTACACGACATCCCCGGCAGCGATCAGCGGGGGATGAGGAGCGCACCGCACCTGGAGGGTCGTCCGTTGTTCAGCATCACCGTCCGCGATCACATCATGATCGCCCACAGCTTCCGCGGCGACGTCTTCGGTCCCGCGCAGCGCCTGCATGGAGCGACGTTCCTGGTGGACGCAACGTTCCGGCGCGAACAGCTGGACGACGACAACATCGTCGTCGACATCGGACTCGCCACCCGGGAACTGGGTGCCGTCGTCGGTGAGCTGAACTACAGAAACCTCGACAACGAACCCGACTTCGCCGGGATCAACACCTCCACCGAGTTCCTCGCCAAGGTCATCGCCGACCGGCTCGCCGAGCGGATCGAGAAGGGCGCCCTCGGCGAAGGCGCCAAGGGCCTCGCCGGTCTCACGGTCACGCTGCACGAGTCGCATGTCGCGTGGGCGAGTTACGAGCGTGCCCTGTGACCGACGTGACCCTGGAAAAGAACGTGGCCCGCGACCGGAACGGCGCCCTCGGCAAGAACGTCACCCTGGACAAGACGGAGAAGGTGTCGCTCGGCTATCTGCCGGTGCAGCACTCCGTCCTGAAGAACGCCGAGATCATCCCCATGTCCCTGCGCTCCGTGCACTTCGTCCTGCCGGGCGGCGTCGACGACCTGGCCGCACCGAGCGGCGGCAACGCCTACGACCGGCGGGTGTGTCTGGATCTGCCCGGCTTCGGCTGGCAGGTGCACAAGCACGCGGTGGACGGCAGCTGGCCCCGCCCCGGTGCCGAGGCCCGCGCCGAACTCGCCCGCACGCTGCGGGAGTTCCCGGACGGCACGGTCGTCCTGCTGGACGGGCTGGTCGCGTGCGGCGTGCCCGAGATCATCGTGCCGGAGGCGGAGCGGCTGCGACTCGCCGTCCTCGTCCACCTCCCGCTCGGCGACGAGACGGGTCTGGAACCCGCCGTCGCCGCGGAGCTGGACGCCCGGGAACGCGCCGTGCTGCGCGCGGTCGACGCGGTGATCGCCACCAGCGACTGGGCCGTGCGCCGCCTCGTCTCCCATCACGGCCTGGCCCCCGAGCGCGTCCATGTCGCCGCCCCCGGCGCCGACATCGCGCCCCTCGCCGCCGGCACCGACGGTGTGTCCCGCCTGCTGTGCGTGGCCGCCGTGACACCGCGCAAGGGACAGCACCGGCTGGTGGAGGCGCTGGCCGCGGTGACCGACCTGCCGTGGAGCTGCGTCTGCGTGGGCGGGCTGAACCAGGACCCCGGGTACGTGGCCGAACTGCGGTCCCTGATCGCGAAGCACGGCCTCGAGGACCGGCTGATCCTGGCGGGCCCGCAGGCCGGCGCCGAACTCGACGCCAGCTACAACACCGCCGACCTCATGGTGCTCACCTCCTACGCCGAGACGTACGGCATGGCGGTGACCGAGGCCCTCGCGCGCGGCATCCCGGTGCTGGCGACGGACGTCGGCGGGCTGCCCGAGGCGGTCGGCCGGGCCCCCGACGGCGGTGTCCCCGGCATCCTCGTGCCGCCGGAGAACTCCGCCGCGATCGCCGTCGAGCTGCGCGGCTGGTTCGGCGAGGCGGACGTACGACGCCGGCTGAAGGCGGCGGCCCGCGGACGGCGCGCCGCCCTGAACGGCTGGGCCGGCACGGCCCGCAGCCTGGCCTCGGTCCTGGGCCGGCTGCCGAACGAACCCCGGAGGGCGGCATGAGGAAGACGGCGACGGCACAGGGCGGCGGGACGATTCCGACCCAGCCGGGGCCGCTTGGGGCGACGGACTCGACGCCTCGCGGGGCGGGCGTGGACGAGCAGAGCGGGCCGCGCGACGACATCGTTTCGGTGGAGGGTGACATGGCTGGTGCGTCCGTACCGTCGGCGTCCGATGCCGACGCGGTGATCCTCGGGGCCGGCCCCACCGTCCGGCCCGGTGAGCGGGCCACCCTGCGGCTGCGGGACGCCGGGCCGGACGACCCGCCGCGCTATGCGCCCGAGTGGCTGGAGCTGCGGGAGGGTGCCGATGCCGCCGCGCGGGCGCACGACCTGCTCGACCCGCTGCGGATCCGGCTCGCCAATCTGCCGGCCCGGTCCGGTGGACTGGTCATCCACGACATCGGCTGCGGCACCGGCTCCATGGGCCGCTGGCTCGCGCCCCATCTGGACGGCCCCCAGCACTGGGTCCTGCACGACCGCGACCCCTACCTCCTGCACTTCGCCGCCGTCGCCTCGCCGCGCTCCTCGGCGGACGGCAGCCGGGTCACGGTCGAGACGCGCCGCGGCGACGTGGGCCGGCTCACCCCGGAGGCCCTGCTGGGCGCCTCCCTGGTGACCGCGTCCGCGCTCCTCGACGTCCTCACGGTCGAGGAGATCGGAGCACTCGCCGCCGCCTGTGCGGGCGCGGGCTGTCCGGCGCTGCTGACGCTCTCCGTCGCGGGCCGCGTGGAACTCACCCCGTCCGACCCGCTGGACGACGAGATCGCCGAGGCGTTCAACGCCCACCAGCGGCGCTCGGGCCTGCTCGGCCCGGACGCGATCACGGTGGCGGCCGAGGCGTTCTCCGAGCACGGCGCGACGGTGCAGGTCCAGCCGAGCCCGTGGAAGCTCGGCCCCGGCGAATCGGCGCTCACCGCCCAGTGGCTGCGCGGCTGGGTCGGCGCGGCGGTCGAGCAGCGCCCCGAACTGCGTGAGCGCGCCGACCGCTACCTGACCGAACGCCTCGCCGCCTGCCAGGCCGGCGAACTGCGGGTCGTGGTCCACCACAGCGACCTGCTCGCGCTGTGCCGACCGACGGGCGGAGCGTCATGACCGTGGAGACGGTGACGCGGATCCGCGCCGAGCGACGGGGTCCCGAGCTGCGGAACCGGCGAGCCGGCCGGCAGGGCGAGGCCGCCTCCCGGGGCGAGCGGAACGGACGGGCGGAGCACACGGGTCCGACGGGGCTGGAGGGCTCGGCCGGACGGCCGGACGGCGACGCCACTGAGGCGCTTCGGGCGGGCGTCGCCGTCATCGACGGTCCGGCCGGGACGACGGTCGCCGACCTGCACGAGCCGGTCGTGGCGCCGCACGCTGCCGGGCTCGCCCCGGCGACCCGTCCGGGCCTCCCCGCGGCCTCCCCGGCCCGCATCGGCGTCATCGTCACCGAGCCGCGCGCGACGGCGGACGACCTCGGGTCGCCTGCGACGTCGGACGTCCCCGAGCCGGCCCGTCCCCGTGGCGCCGTCCGCGCCCTCCTCGCCCGCCTCAACACCCCCGCCCTCCGCACCCACCTGGGCACGGCCGTCGGGATCGTCATCCTGGGCGTGCTGTTCTGGCGGCTCGGCACCGGTGTCTTCCTCGACGGGCTGCGGCGGATCGACGTGGCGGCGCTGGCCGGCGGGCTCGGCATCGGGCTCGTCACCACCGTGTTCAGCGCCTGGCGCTGGCAGTTGGTGGCCAGGGGGCTGCGGATCCGGCTGCCGCTGTGGCCCGCCGTCGCCGACTACTACCGGGCCCTGTTCCTCAACGCGGCCCTCCCCGGCGGCGTCCTCGGCGACGTGCACCGGGCCGTGCGGCACGGGCAGAGCGCCGGTGACATGGGACGCGGCGTCCGCGCGGTCGTCCTGGAGCGGACCGCCGGCCAGGTGGTCCTCGCGGCCGTCGGCGCCGTGGTGCTGCTGACCATGCCGTCGCCGGTGCTGGAGCAGGCCCGCGACCTCACCCCGCTCATCCTGTTCGCCGGGGTCGGCACGCTCGCCGTCGTGGCCGCCGTGCGCATGAACCGGGCGCCCTCGCGGCGCGACCGCAGCCGGCCCTCCGCGCTGCGCACGACCCTCGACGAGTCCCGGGAAGCCCTGCTGTCCCGCCGCAACGGCCCGGGCGTCGCCGTCTCCTCGGCCGCCGTACTGGCCGGACACCTCGGGATGTTCGTGCTCGCCGCCCGCGTGGCCGGTTCCGACGCCTCCGTGGCCGCCCTGGTGCCGCTGGCCGTTCTCGCGCTGCTGGCGATGGGACTGCCTCTGAACGTCGGCGGCTGGGGGCCCCGAGAGGGCGTCACCGCCTGGGCGTTCGGGGCCGCGGGGCTGGGTGCGACCACCGGGTTCACGGTCGCCGTCGTGTACGGCGTGCTCAGCTTCGTGGCCGCCCTGCCCGGCCTCGTCGTCCTGGTCGCCCGCTGGTACACCGGGCTGCGCGCGGATTCCGGATCCGCCGTGACCATGGCGGACCCGGAACCCAACGGCTATTTTCAGGCGTCACCCGTGTCCGCTACGGAATCGTCCGCGGAGGTCAGCAGTGACACATACGCGCCGAAGGAATCCGCGAGGCTCGCCAGCAGCCGCTTCCCCTTTTCCGCGGAACCCAGCGAAGGGCGGCCGATGACACCGGAATCGGTATAGGCGGACATACCGACGGTGAGGAGATGACGGCGGTCGTCCGCCACGAAATCGGAAGTCTCATAACCGGGTCGGATCAATTCGGGATGAGCGTGCAGAAGGATGGAGGTCTCGATTTCCCCCGCGTGCATGTCGGTGAGCAGCGAGGTCTCCACCCCCGCCCGCACCCGCGCCGCCTCCCAGTCCTCCGGGGCCGGGAACAGCGCCATTCGCCCACCACGCGCGGAGGACTCCTGAACGACGTTGCCCAGTACGTAGTTTCCGCCGTGTCCGTTGACCACCACCAGGGCGTCGACGCCCGACCGGCGGAGCGAAGCCGCAATGTCCCGTATCACCGCATGAAGGGTCACGGAGGAGATGCTGACGGTCCCCGGCCAGGCCGCGTGCTCGTGCGAGCAGGAGATCGTCACCGGCGGAAGGAGGTGCACCGGATGCGCGGCGGCGAGCTCGCGCGCGATGGCGCAGGCCACCAGCGTGTCGGTCGCCAGCGGAAGGAACGGACCGTGCTGCTCGAAGCTTCCGACGGGCAGGACCGCCACCTGTCGTGAGACGCCCGCCCCTCGGGTCCGTACGTCTTCGGTGGTGTCCGCCGGTACCAGCGAGTGTGCCGCCGGCCGCATTTGCGAACCACTCATCTTTTCACGGCCTTTCGTCTCTGCTTAGGAACTGAAGAATCATGACAGAAAAAATTGGCGTCCTCGGCAAGAAGTCCGCGCAGCGGACGCAGCGTTCCGGTGTGGAACGCGTGGTGAATGCGCCCTTGCCCACCGTGTACGGCGAATTCCGTGCGATCGGCTACCTCGATCACGACCGCGGGGACGAGCAAGTGGCCCTCGTCTACGGTGAGATAGGCACGGACCGGGTGCTGACCAGGCTGCACTCGGAGTGCCTGACCGGTGACGCCTTCGGCTCCCAGCACTGCGAGTGCGGCGACCAGCTGGCGGCCGCCCTGCGCGCGGTGGTCGCCGAGGGCAGCGGCATCGTGGTCTATCTGCGGGGCCACGAGGGCCGCGGCATCGGTCTGCTCGCCAAGCTGCGCGCGATGGCCCTCCAGGCGGAGGGCCTGGACACCGTGGAAGCCAACCTCGCGCTGGGCCTGCCGGTGGACGCCCGCGACTACGGCGTAGCCGCCGGGATCCTGCACGACCTGGACGTGCGCAGTGTCCGCCTGATGTCGAACAACCCGCGCAAGCGCGAGGCGCTGGTGCAGCACGGCATCGAGGTCGCCGAGCAGGTCCCGCTGCTGATCCCGCCGTGCGAGAACAACATCACCTATCTGCGCACCAAGCGGGAGCGCCTCGACCATCACCTGCCCCATCTGGACGCGGTCGGGCAGCTGTCCTGATTGCGGCGAGGCCCGTCCGGACAGGAAGAGGGAATGACCGACGACGTCCTCTTCCTGACCGGAGACCAGGTCTCGCGCCTGCTCGGCCTCGACGCGGCGATCGCCTCGCAGCGCGCGGCCTTCACGGCGCTCGGCGCCGACGCGGCCGACCTGCCCGGGAAGATCATGCACCCGAGCCGCTTCGACGACAGCGTCGTCTTCGCGTACGTCTCCCGGCTGTCCGCGGACACCGGGGCCGTCGCGAAGATCGGCAGCGTCAACCCGGGCAACGCGGCGTCCGGCCTGCCGACCGTCCACGCGGTCATCACCGTGCTCGATCCGGTGACGGGCCGTCTGGCCGCCGTCATGGACGGCACGGCGATCACGACCCTGCGCACGGCCGCCGCGAGCGCCGTCGCGTTCGACGCCCTGGCCGGCCCCGGCAGCGCCGACCTCGCCCTCCTGGGCTCCGGCACCCAGGCCCTGGCCCACGCCCGGGCCGTCGCCCGGGTGCGCGAGCTGAAGTCCGTACGGCTGTGGAGCCCGACCGCGCGCCACCGCTCCCGCGCCGCCGGGGAACTCTCGGCCGAACTGGGCCTCGCCGTCGAGGCGGTCGGCACCGCCGAGGAGGCCGTGACGGGGGCGTCGCTGGTCGCCGCCTGCACGCTCAGCACGACGCCCGTCGTCCAGGGGGAGTGGCTGGCACCCGGGTGCACGGTGGTCAGCGTCGGATCGTTCGAGCCCGGCCGCCGGGAGGTGGACGAGGACGTGCTGCTGCGTGCCGCGAGCGTCGTCGTCGACGACCCGGCCACCGCCGCCGAGCACGCCGGGCCCGTGGTGCACGCGCTGCGCGAAGGGGCGTTGGCCCCGGAGGATCTGGTCGGACTCGGCGCCGTCCTCACCGGGCAGAGCTTCCCGCGATCGGGGCCCGGCGACATCGTCTACTACAACAGCGTCGGCCTCGGCATCCAGGACGCGGCCGCCGCCTGGGCCGTCGTCGAGGCGGCGGGGAAGGCGGGCCGGTGACCGCGCGCGCGACGACAGGAGCCACGACCGAGGGGGTCCGCCCGTGAACACCCACGCCAGTGTCGTCATCGTCGGCGGCGGCGTGATGGGCACCAGCATCGCCTATCACCTCGCCCGCGCGGGCGTACGGGACGTCGTCCTGGTCGAGCGGGACGAACTGGCCTCCGGCTCCACCTCGAAGGCGGCCGGCGGAGTGCGCGCGCAGTTCTCCGACGAGCTGAACATCCAGCTCGGGGCGCGCAGCCTCCAGGCGTTCGCCCGGTTCGGCCTTGAGCTGGGCCACGACATCGGGCTGCACCGGGTCGGCTACCTCTTCCTGCTGTCGACGCCCGAGGAGGTCGCCGGGTTCGAGGCGAGCGTCCGGCTCCAGAACTCCCTCGGCGTGCCCAGCCGGATGATCGACCCCGCCGAGGCACAGCGGCTGTCCCCGCTGATCACCACCGACGGACTGCTGGCGGCCGCGTTCTCCCCGGACGACGGCCACTGCACCCCCGAAGCCGTCGTCCACGGCTACGCGGCCGCGGCCCGTGCGTACGGGGCGCGGATCTTACGCCACAACGACGTCACCGGTATCGAACTGCACGGCGACCGCATCACCGCCGTGACCACGCCCCTGGGCCGGATCACCACCGAGACGGTGATCTGCGCGGCCGGCCCCTGGTCGCGGGCGATCGGCGCGATGGTCGGCGTCGACCTGCCGGTGGTGCCGCTGCGCCGACAGGTCGCGGTCACCGAACCCGTCACCGGACTGCCGCCCCAGCTGCCCATGACCATCGACTTCACCACCAGCCTCTACTTCCACTCCGAGGGCCCCGGCCTGCTCCTCGGCATGTCCGACCCCGACGAGCGGCCCGGCTTCGCCACCGACACCCACGACCGCTGGATCCCCAGGCTCGCCGCCGCCATGGAGCGCCGCGCCCCCGCCCTGCTCGACCTGCGCCGCACCGGAGGCTGGGCGGGCCTGTACGAGGTCACTCCGGACCACAACGCGCTCATCGGCGAGGCGACTTCCGTCTCCCGCTTCCTGTACGCGACCGGCTTCTCCGGCCACGGCTTTCTCCAGGGCCCGGCCGTCGGCGAGGTCGTCCGTGACCTGTACCTCGGCCGCGTACCCTTCGTGGACGTCAGCCCGCTCAGCGCCGGCCGGTTCGCGGCCGACGCCCCGCGCCCGGAGGCCAACCGCGTATGACCGAGCTCCATCTGTGGCCGGTGGTACGGGCTGCCGGACGCCTGGAAGCCGCTGACCTTCGTGCGCGGCACCCTGCGCCTCGAGGGCCGGCCGCGCGCGTGGGACGCCGTCTTCGAGGAGCTGAAGGCGGGCGAAGGGAGGGAGTGGAGTTCACCCTGCGCGTGGACCAGTGACCGGCGTCCGGGTCAGCCCTGCGTCAGGGCCTCATGCACGAGGCGCTTGAGGTCCTGGAACATCGTGTGCGACGTCCTGGGCCGCATCTGCGTCATGAACTGCACCGTCAGATCGTGGCGCGGGTCGACCCAGAACGTGGTCGTCGCCGCCCCGGTCCAGCCGTAGGAGCCGAGCACGGACGGGGCCTTCGTGCGGTCGGGGTCGATCACGACGGAGACGCCCAGGCCGAAGCCGACGCCGTCCTTGCCGGCCTCGTCGTGGGCGGGGCGGCTGCCGAAGGCGCGCATATCGGCGCCGCCCGGAAGCTGGTTGGACGTCATCAGGTCCACCGTCTCGGGGGCCAGCAGCCGGGTGCCGTCGAGTTCGCCGCGGCGGCGCAGCAGCTCCATGAAGCGGTGGACGTCGTGCGCGGAGGCCGCCAGACCGCCGCTGCCGGACAGGAAGCGCGGACGGCCGCCGCGCAGCGGGAGACCGGGGATCGGCTCGATGCCGCCGCCCTCGGTCTCGCCGTACAACTCGGCGAGCCGTACCGCCTGTTCGTCGCTCACCCGGAAACCGGCGTCGGTCATCCCGAGCGGGCCGCAGATCCGCTCGGCGAAGAACTCGTCCAGCGGCTGCCCCGACACCACCTCGATGACGCGGCCCAGGACATTGGTGGCGACCGAGTAGTTCCACTGTGTGCCCGGCTCGAACTGCAGCGGCAGACGCGCGTACACGTCGACCGTGCCTGCCAGGTCGGAGCCCGGCAGCACCGCCGACTCCAGGTGGGCGTCGCGGTACAGGGCGTCGACGGGGTGCGTGTGGTAGAAGGCGAAGGTCAGCCCGGCGGTGTGGGTCATCAGATGCCGGACGGTTATCGGCCCGTCGGCGGGGCGCGTCACCACGTCGGCGCCGGATCCGCTCACGTACACCCGGGGCTCCGCGAAGCCCGGCAGATGCCGGTCCACCGGGTCGTCGAGCGACAGCTTGCCCTCCTCCACCAGCATCAGCGCGGCGACGGAGGTGACCGGTTTGGTCATGGAGTAGATCCGCCACAGCGTGTCGGCCTCGACGGGCAGCCCGGCGGCGAGGTCCCGGTGGCCGTGCGTGGTGAGGTGAGCGACGCGTCCACCGCGGGCGACGGCCACCAGATAGCCGGGCAGCCGTCCCTCGTCGACGTAGTGGGCGAAGTACTGGTCGAGGCGGTCCAGCGCCTTCGCGTCCAGCCCGACCTCACCCGGGTCGACCTCTTGTGTCAGCTGTGCCATCGCTCTCCTCCGAGTACATACGACGAGGGTGCGCTCCGGCATACCCCGCGGGAACGGCCTCTGACCTCATCGTTGCGCAGGAACACGTGTACGGCCCTTCGAATCACCAAGATCGTTCACGGTCGTCTCGCGCCGCCCCGGCAGCGCACGGCCCAGGGCCGCTCCGGCCAGGGCGAGGGCGGCGAGGACCGACAGCGCGGGACCGGGGTTGTCGCCGGTGCCCAGGAGCGCGGTCGCGACCGCCACACCCAGCACCGGTCCGACGTTCATCGCGGTCTGCTGGAGCCCGCCCGCGACCCCGGCGGACTCGGCGGCCGCCTCCCGTACGACGACATGGGTCGCCGCCACCATCACCGTGCCGAAGCCGACTCCCACCAGCGCGAACGCCGTGCACAGCAGGGGGATGGCCGAGGTGCGGGACAGCACGAGGATGCCGAGCGCGAGGAGTGCCGTCGCCGCCGTGGCCGTACGCCGGGCACCGATCCGGCGCAGCAGCACCGCGCACGTCGGCGCCGCCGCCACCATCAGCGCGGCCAGCGGCAGGCTGACCAGGGCACTGCGGAACGGATCCAGACCGAGGGCGTCCTGCAACAGGAACGTGCCCACGAACAGCATGCCGGACAGCGCCGCGGACGCGGTCACCAGCATGCCGAGCGCCGAACGGACGGGCGCCCCCGTCGTCGGCAGCAGCGGGCTCGCGGTGCGGCGCTCGTGGCGGACGAACGCAGTCCCCGTGACCGCTGCCGTCGCGCCGGTCCAGAGCCATCCCGGCAGCGCCACGAGGGCGTGCACCA
This sequence comes from Streptomyces coerulescens, assembly GCF_042657965.1. NCBI lineage: Bacteria > Bacillati > Actinomycetota > Actinomycetes > Kitasatosporales > Streptomycetaceae > Streptomyces > Streptomyces coerulescens. The sequence continues at coordinate 534,213 of NZ_JBHSKM010000002.1, read as the reverse complement.
GACAGGCGAGGGTGAGCGCGAGCAGGAGGGCGCCGAGTAGGTCGAGCCGTGCGGGGTCGGTCGTGCGCGGGGGCCGTACGGTGAGGGCGAGCGTGCCGAGGGCGAGGGCCGGGACGACGTTCAGCAGGAACACCGCCCGCCAGCCGGGCCCGGCCACCAGGGCTCCGCCCAGCAACGGACCGAGGGCGGCCGACACCCCGATCGCCGCCGTCCGTACGGCGATCGGGGTCCGCAGCCGGTCGGGCGGGAACGCCGCCCGCAGCATGCCGAGCGTGGCCGGTTGCAGCAGCGCCCCGAACACCCCCTGGACCACCCGCAGTCCGATCACCCAGCCGACACCGGGGGCCAGGGCGATGCCCGCCGACGCCGCTCCGAAGCCGAGCATGCCGATGCCGAAGAGCCGGTGGTGGCCGTGCCGGTCGCCGAGCCGTCCGGCGAACACCAACAGGCCCGCCACCGCGATGAGATAGCCGGTGCTGGTCCACTGGACCTGGGCGAAGGAGGCGTCCAGGTCGCGCTGGAGGCTGGGCTGGGCGACCGTCAGCACGGTGCCGTCGAACGCGACGATCACCGCTCCCACGACGCTGCTCGCGAGGGTGAGCCGCGGGTTCACTCGCCCTCCGGACCGAGGTGGGCGTCCAGGACCGAGCGCAGCAGAGGCGCGAAGTCGTCGGCGCCGGTGGCGAGTTGGAGGCTGCCCCAGCCCCACAGCTGAGCGATGCCGTGCAGCCCCGCCCACAGCGCGCCCGCGACGAGACGCGCGTCGGTCTCCGGACGCACCCGGCCGACCAGCTCCACGAGCCGGGCGAAGAGCGGAAGGCTGGTGTCCCGCAGCCCCAAGTGCCCGCTCTGCAGCAGATCATGACGGAACATCAGCTCGTACATCCCGCGATCGGTGAGTGCGAACTCCAGGTAGGCCCGCCCCAGCTCGGTCAGCTGCGCCCGGGGCGGCGCGCCGCCGTCCCCGACCGCCGCCGTCGCCCGCGCCCCCAGCTCGTCGAAGCCGCGGCGCGCGATGGCCGAGAGAAGCTCCAGGTGGGTGGGGAAGTAGCGGCGCGGGGCGCCGTGCGAGACGCCGGCGCGGCGGGCGATCTCCCGCAAGGTGAGTGCCTGGACGCCTTCCCGCGCGACAAGCTCCACGCCGACGTCGACCAGCCGCGCCCGCAGTCCCGTGTCCAGGTCCGTGCCCGATGTCCGCCCTGCCTTCATAGACACTGTCTACCATGATCGAGTAGACAGTGTCCACGTCGATCCCGCGGGAATGATCGGCCCACGCGCCAGGGTTGATTCAGACATGACCCAGGACGCCACCCGCAACGCACTGCTCGCGCTCCTCGCCGAGAGCCACGGCGGGGTGCTGGTCACCCTGAAGCGCGACGGCCGCCCGCAGCTGTCGAACGTCAGCCACGCCTACTACCCCGACGAGCGCGTCATCCGCGTCTCGATCACCGACGACCGCGCCAAGACCCGCAATCTGCGCCGCGACCCCAGGGCGTCGTACCACGTCACGACCCCCGACCGATGGGCGTACGTGGTCGCCGAGGGCACGGCCGACCTGTCGCCTGTCGCACAGGACCCGTACGACGCCACGGTCGAAGAACTGGTCCGCCTCTACCGGGACGTCCAGGGCGAGCACCCCGACTGGGCGGACTTCCGCGCCGCGATGGTCCGCGACCGGCGCCTCGCGCTGCGGCTACGGGTGGAGCGGGCGTACGGCGTGCCGAGGAGCGGGGCCTAGGACCTTCCGCCGGATCATGCCGGCGTCGCGGGGTCCCGCGGGCGGGCGGGCCCCGCGTCCCCGGCCGCGGACGCCTCCTTCACCCAGGACTCGAGGCACATGACGAAGTCGGTCGCCGCGTCGGCCCAGTTGAGGTCGGATCTCGCCGCCTCCCAGCCCCGGGCCGCCGCCCGGCGGCGCATGACGCGGTCGGTGCGCAGATGCCGTACGGCCATCGCGGCCGTAGCCGGATCCTCGTAGGGGACGACGAGACCGCAGCCGTAGCGTTCGACCAGCTCGGCCGAGAGCGGGGTGGGCGTGGTGACCACGGGAACGCCGTGCGCCATGTACTCCACGGTCTTGGTGGGCCGCGAATGACGGTAGTTGGGCTGGTCCCGCAGCAGGGAGAGACCGGCCAGGCTGCCCGAGAGCAGGCCGAGGGCACGGTCGTTGGGCAGGTAGCCGTGCCAGCGCAGTACGCCGTCCCGGTCGGCCTCGGTGAGCGCGCCCCGCATGTCGGGGTCGGCCGCGCCGATCACCTCGACCCGCACGTCGGGCGCCAGCAGCCGTGCCGTCTCGATCAGCTCCGGCGCGCCGCGCGCCCGCGAGAGATGACCGAGGTAGACGACCCGGTCGTCACCGGGCGGCTCGGGCGGCTCCGGCGGCACCGTCGCGAGGTTGGCCACCACGGGGTGCGACCGGGCGAAGCGCCGCTGGTAGGCGTCCTCGGCGAGGAGCAACCGCAGATGCCGCTCCGCCAGCCGTTCCGCGGCCCGTACGGCCAGCCGCAGCGGCGGTCGCAGCGGACGGGGCAGCCAACGCTTCATCACCAGCGCCGCGGCCGTGTCCTCGTGCACGTCCCACACGGTCACCGGAACCCGTCCGCCGCGCCGCCAACGGCGCGTCGTGCCGGGCAGGGCGAGCAGCAGCTCCGGGTCGTGCAGCAGAACCAGGTCGGCCTGGGGGCCGCGCTCGGCGAGCAGGGTGCGCGCCGCGCGCAGTGCCGCCCGGCGGTCCCGGCCGGCCGCCCGCGGCAGATCCACACCCTCGACGTTCGGCCGCGGCGGCGTCTCCCGTGCCGCGAAGGGGGCGGCGTACACGATCCGGTGGCCGTGCTCGTGCAGGGCGGCGATCTCCCGGTGCAGGATCCGCGCGTCCTCGGGGTGGTGGACGACGGTGACGACGAGTATCCGCATCGCAGCACGCAACCTTTCGACTGCCCCGAGAACCACGGACCCGGCAGTGGCGGATCCGAGAACGACGGACCCGGCCGGCGACGGACCCCGGAATGACGGATCCGCTAACGACGGACCCTGGACCGGTGGCCCGCGCCGGGCGGACCGGAGAGATCAGGCGATCACAGCACCTCGACCCCGGGCCGGAAGATGCGCCCGCGGGTGTCGAACAGCAGCCGGGCCGCGTCGCCGAGGGCCGGCAGGTCGTAGGCCGAGTGATCCTGGAGCAGAACCGTCAGGTCGTGCTCGCGCGCCGCCGCCATGACGTCGGGGACCCGGGGGATGCTCTCCCCGTCCACGGACCACAGCCGCACATGCGGATCGTGGAAGGAGATCTCGGCCTTCCGCTCCAGCAGCAGCCGCGCCACCGGCAGCGCCGGCGACTCCCGCTGGTCGGCCACGTCGGGCTTGTAGGTGACGCCGAGCAGCAGCACCCGCGAACCGTGCAGCGGCCGGCCGGCGGTGTTGAGGAGGTCCTGGGCGCGACGCACCACGTACTCCGGCATCCGCCGGTTGATCTCCTGGGCGAGCTCCACGAACCGGAACTCGTAGCCGAGGGACGAACGCACCTTGTACGACAGGTAGTTGGGGTCGATCGGGATGCAGTGCCCGCCGACGCCGGGGGAGGGCCGGAACGCCTGGAAGCCGAACGGCTTCGTGCCGGCGCAGCGGATCGCGTCCCACAGGTCGACATGCAACTCGTGGCTGATCACGGCCAGTTCGTTGACCAGGGCGATGTTCACATGCCGGTAGGTGTTCTCCAGCAGCTTGGCCATCTCGGCCTCGCGGGTGCCCTTCGCCTGGACGACGGTGTCGACGAGCTTGCCGTAGAAGGCGACCGCACGGGCCGCGCACGACGGGGTGCAGCCGCCGACCACCTTGGGTGTCGTGCGCAGACCGTGCGCGGTGTTGCCGGGGTCGATCCGCTCCGGCGAGAACGCCAGCGCGAAGTCCACACCGGCCCGCAGCCCCGACTCCTCCAGGAGCGGCCGCACGACCTCCTCGGTGGTCCCGGGATACGTGGTCGACTCCAGCACCACCAGCTGACCGGGCCGCAGCCGCAACGCCACCGTCTTCGTGGCGGCGGTGACCGCGCCGAGGTCGGGACCGCCGTCCTTGCCGAGCGGGGTCGGCACACAGATGACGATCGTCTGCGCACGGGCCAGGCACGCGTCGTCGGTGGAGGCGACGAACCCGGCCCCCCGCATCCGGCGGACGTCCTCGTCGGAGACGTCGTCGACGTGGGAGTGCCCGGTGTTGAGGGCCTCCACGACCCGTGGGTCGCGGTCCAGGCCCAGGACTCTCAGGCCGATCGACGCGGCCTCGCGCGCGAGCGGCAGTCCGACGTAGCCGAGCCCGATCACCGCGAGTTCCACGTGGTCGGGCCGTTCTGTCTCCCCGAGCGCGCTCCCAGGGAGCGGTCGTCTTTCCCCGAGCGGTTCGCTCACTTTCCCGAGCGGTCCGTTCTGTTCGGCCTGCATAGGGACTCACCCCGCATCAAGGCTGCCAAGGGCGCGGTACGCCTCACGGGTTGTGGCGGCGACCCGCTTCCAGGTGCGGTCACGCGCGACGGTCGCGCGGGCGGCTGCTCCCCACTCAGCACGCCGATTTCGACTGTAAAGGACTATTTCCAGCTCATCAGCCCAGGAATGTGGTGATTCGGGCGTGATGAGCCTTCCGTTCACCTCCGATTCGACCAGTTCTCGGAGCGCGGGAAGATCGCTCGCGACCACGGGAACACCGCTCGCCATCGCCTCGACCGGCTTCAGCGGAGTCACCAGACGGCAGACGCGTTCATCGGTCCGCGGCACCGCGAACACGTCCAACGCGGCGTGGAAATCCCGGACTTGGGCGTGCGGCACGCGGCCGGTGAACAGCGCGGTCCCGTCGTCCAGGCCGAGCCGGGCGGCCAGCCGCTCCAGCTCCGGCCGCTGTGGACCGTCGCCGACGATCAACAGCCGCAGCGGTACACCACGCCTGCGCAGCTCTTCACCCGCATGGAGCAATGCGGCGATCCCCTCGTGCGGGGCGAGGGTGCCCACCGTGCCGACGACGAAGTCCTCCGGCGCGATGCCGAGCCGGGCCCGCACGGGCGTCCCGTCCGGCGGCGGGGCGAGGAACGCGTCGTCCACGGCGTTGGGCACGATCAGCACCCGCTCCTGCGGCACCCCGCGGTCCACGATCTCGGCCTTCATCGCCTCGCCCAGCGTCAGCACCAGATCGGCCTCGCGCATGCACTGCGTCTCCAGGGCGCGCCGCGTCCGGTACGTCTCGTCGTCCCGGCTGCGGCCCGGCGCCTGCGTCAGCCAGGTCTCCTCCAGAAAGCCCCGCACCTCGTAGACCACCGGCAGCCCGTAGGTCTCCCGCAGGGCTAGTGCCACCCGCCCGTTGCCGTGGTCGCTCGCGGCGTGCAGCACGGCGGGCCGCAGCCGGTCCACCAGACGGGCGGCGAGCTCGGCGTTGAGCGTGAGCGAGGCGGCCTGGCCGTACGGCAGCCACGGCGGCAGCAGCCGGTGCTGCGGCACCCCGCCCACCAGCTGCTTCGGGCGGGCGTCCAGCACCCCGCCGGTCACCGGGAAGCCGATCCGGGTCACGACATGCGGGTCAAGGCCGGCCGCGAGCTGAGCCTCGGCGAGCTTCTGGGTGCGCACGGTGTAACCGGCGTGCCGGAACGGCAGCCCGTTGGTGACCAGATGGAGCACCCGCCCCGGGACGGGACGGTACGGCAGGCCGTGCGGCGCGGGCACCCGAGCGGCGGAAGGCGCCGCCGTCGGCCCGGCGGCGCGGGCGCGCACCGTCAACCGCTGTTCGAGCGGCCCCAGCCGTCGCCGGGCGGGCCGCGGCAACAGCCGTACGGCGAGCAGTGCGGCCCGCAGCGGATCCTGGCGCAGTTCGCCAACTGCCACCGAGGCGGCCAGACTGAGAGCAAGCAGGACTTTACGGGACATATCGTCACGATATGTCCGCATGCCGAGCAACGACCCGCCAACAGCCACCGTCCCCACGGCACCGGAGGCAACCATTGAACGGCTGCGTACTCCATGTGGTCGGCACCCGGCCGAACTTCGTCAAGGCCGCGCCGGTCGTCGCCGCTCTCGGCGCCGCGGGCTGCGAGCAGGTGCTCGTCCACACCGGACAGCACTACGACGAGCGGATGTCGGACATCTTCTTCCGGCAACTCGGCCTGCCCGAACCCGACACCGACCTCGGCGTCGGCTCCGGCAGCCACGCCCGCCAGACCGCCGACCTCCTGGTGGCCCTGGAGGGTGAACTGACCGCCCGCGCACCCGCCCTCGTCACGGTCTACGGCGACGTCAACTCGACGCTGGCCGCCGCGCTGGTCGCCGCCAAGCTCGGCGTCCCCGTGGCCCATGTGGAGGCCGGCCTGCGCAGCTTCGACATGACGATGCCCGAGGAGGTCAACCGGCGCCTGGTCGACCAGCTCGCCCAGCTGCTGTTCGCCACCAGCCCCGAGGCCGTCGGCCACCTCGCCCGCGAGGGCGTCGCCACCGGGCGCGTGCACCTCGTCGGAAACCCCATGATCGACACTCTGCTCACCCATGTGGAGCAGTTCGACGCCGCGAGCGCCCGCGCCGCCCACGGCCTGCCCGAGCGCTACGGCGTCGTCACCCTGCACCGGCCGGCCAACGTCGACGACCCGGAGGCCGCCGCGGCAGCCGCCCGGGTGCTGACCGAGGCCGCCCGCCATCTCGACCTCGTCGTACCGCTGCACCCGCGCGGGCGGGCGGCGCTGCGGGCCGCGGGCCTCGCCGACGCGCCCGGCATCCACCTCCTCGACCCGCTCGGCTACGTCGAGTTCATGAGCCTGGTGCGCGGAGCCGCCGCCGTGATCACCGACTCCGGCGGCGTGCAGGAGGAGACGACCGTCCTGGGCGTCCCCTGTCTGACCCTGCGCACCACCACCGAACGCCCGGTCACCGTCACCCACGGCACCAACCGGCTCGTCCGGCACGGGGAGCTGGTGCCCGCGCTGCGCAAGCTGCTGGACGGCGGGGGAGCGGCACCCGCCGAGGGACCGCCCCTGTGGGACGGCCGGGCCGGCGCCCGGATCGCCCGCGTGATCACCGGGTGGCTGGAGCGCCATGGCTGACGCGACGGCGACGCACGACGGCACACGCACCTACTGGGAGACCCGCCACGCCGAGCACGACGAGCTCACCTCCGGCGGGCACATCGGACTCGACCGCCCCGGCAACGAGCTCTTCTACGCCCAGCGGCTCGGCACCCTGCTCTCCCTCGTCGGCGACCTCTCCAGCCCGGCCGCCCCGCTGTTCGTGCTGGACGCCGGCTGCGGCAAGGGATACTTCGCCCGGGCCCTGGCCCGCTGCGGCCACCGGGTCGACGCCTTCGACGCCAGCCGGACCGCCGTCGACCACGCCCGCGCCGAGGGCGGCGGCCCGCGCTACGCCGTCGCCGCACTCGACGAGTGGCGGGCTCCCTGGCCATACGACATCGTCGTCTGCGTGGACGTCCTGTTCCACGTGCTCGACGACGAGGAGTGGGCGGCCGGGCTGCGCAACCTCGCCTCCCTCGTCCGCGTCGCCGGGCGGCTGATCGTCACCGACGAGGACACCGCCCACCGCACGCCCCGCGGTGCCTACATCGTGCACCGCCCGCTCACCGCCTACCGCGCCGAACTGGAGCCGCTCGGCCTGCGGCACACCCTCTCCGAGCCGTACGGCTTCCGGGAGAACCGGGTCGGCTTCCACGTCTTCACGAGGACCCGCTGATGCGCCTGACCGACCTGCTCCATCCGCACCTCGACACCGTCACGACGGTGGTGGACGCGACCGGCGGCGGACTGCGCCTGGAGCCCTATCTGCATCTGCCGCCGGGTGTCGCCCTGCGCGCCGACGAGGAACGCCCCGTCACCGAGGGCGAGTTGGCCCTCCTCTCCTACGGACCCCACGCCGAGCTGCACGGCAGCGAGGACGCGCTGCGTGCCGTACTGGCCCGGATGCGGCCCGGTGCGCGCGGACTGATCGTCTTCGGGCACGGCGGCCCGGAGCTCCCCTACCACCGGCTCCTGGACGACCTGGTCGGCCACCGCTGCCAGGTCCTGCGCGCCGCACCCCTCGACTACGTCCATCTGCACGCGGGCGCGGTCATCGCCCGCACCGACGAACTCCTTCCACCGCACGACTTCTTCGGCCGGTCCGTCCCCTCCGACGGCTACGCCACCGCCCTGCGGATCGCCGACGAGTACGTCTTCGCCGACCTCGCCTCCCGGTCCCTGCGCGCCCGGGTGCTCGACCTCGAATCGGCGGCCGAGGACGCCGAACGCACCCGTGAGGCGTCCGGACAGGACGCGCTCGCCGACCGGCTCGCCGCCGCCGTACGGGAGAAGGAGCAGCTCGCCGGCGCGCTCAGGGCCGCCCGGGACCGGGTGGACGTCCTTCAGGCACGGGTGGCCATGCTGGAGGGCTCGACCTCGCTGCGGGTGGGCAAGGCGCTGGTCGCGGCCGCCCGCTCGCCGAAGCGGGGCGCGACACGACTGCCCGGGGAACTGTACGGACTGTGGCGCGGGCGCCGGAGTGCCGCCGGCCGGACGGCCGACAGCGCGAAGAAGGCGCAGGCCGAGCCGGAGGCGCCCCTGGACGACCGGTTCCACCTCGCCCATCGCGCCCTGACCGCGGCACCCCGCGACCGCCTCGTCGTCGCCGGAGTGCTCACCCCCGGCACCGCCGAGGACTTCGCCACGGAAGTCGTGGTCAACCAGCTGCTGCCGCACGACGGACGCCTCCTCGTGCAGCGCACCGACCCCGATGTGCTCGTCGTGCAGCTCAGCGCCTGCACCGGCGACGGACCCTGGTGGCTCACCGGCACCGGGCTCGCCCCCGACCTGGACCGCACCCTCGCCGAACTGCTCGCCGAACAGCGGGCGCTGGGCCGCAGATCCGTACTGTGGCGGGACGGCCCCGCCTCCGCCGCGCCCGGCCTCACCCGGCTCGCCTGGGACGCCGTCCTCGACGCCGACACCGGCGTACGGCTCACCCGGCTCGACCCGGCCGCCGAGGGCCGGGAACGGCTGCGCGAGATCTTCCGCGCCGACAGCACCCGGGTACGGCTGTCCCGGCTCGCGCGGCTCGCCGACGCCCCGGACCCGCTGGACGAGCGGCGCGTCGCCGTGCTCGCCGAGCCACGGGACGGTACCGAAGTCGCCCGCCTCGTCGGCCAGGTGCTCGGCCAGCTGCACCGGCCGGCCGAGGTCGTCGTACCCGATCCGGAGGGCCTCGACGAACTCGCCGCCGCCGGAGTGACGGTACGCCGGGGCAGGCCGCTCGCGCCCTGGGTCGCCGACTGGACCGACCTCACCGAGGACCGGCCCGACACCCTGCTGCTGGACCTGATGTGCGCCCAGGAGTACTCCGGCGCCGACGCGGTGGGCCACACGCCGACCGCCGACGACTACGTCTTCGTACCGTCGCTGCGGCCACTGCTGGTGCGCCGGTCGCTGCACCTGTCCGGTACGGAGCCCGGCAGTTGGGCCGGCCGGGGACACCGACTGTTCGCCGTGCGCGGGAAGGAGCCGTCATGAGCCGTACCCTGCGGGCGCTCGTCTACGGCGACGTCGACCTCAATCTCATCGACGGCTCCGCCGTCTGGGCCCAGTCCACGGTGCAGGCACTGTCCCGGGCGGGCTGCGACAGTCGACTCGTCCTCAAGGCCCCGGTCCGCACCGGCCGGCTGACCGATCCGCTGGCCGAACTGCCCCGGGTCGGCCTGGTCTCCCCGCACGAGGAGCGACTGCTGCCGGGGCTCGCCGACCGGCCGATGTCGCCGGTGCAGGCCTCGCAGGTGCTCGCCCGGCTCGACGAGGACGAGCCCTGCGACCTGCTGGTGCTGCGCGGCCGGCGGCTGGTCACCCGGATCGTCGCCGACGGCCTGTTCGACGGGCGGATCTGGGCCTACCTCACCGACATCCCGCAGTCGGCGACCGAGATGACCGAAGCGGCCCGCGCGGACCTCGTCCGGATCGCCGAGGCCTCGCACCGACTGCTGTGCCAGACCGAGGAGTTGCGCTGCTTCCTGGAGACATGGGTGCCCGAGGCGTGCGGCAAGTGCGTGCTCAGCCCGCCCGCCGTGCCCGAGCCCGGCTTCCCGCTGCCGGACCGGGACGCGCCGCACGATCCACTACGGCTCGTCTACACCGGCAAGTTCGCACCCCGCTGGAACACCCTGCCCATGACCCGGCTGCCGCAGCTGCTCGCCGCACAGGGCATCGCCGCCGAACTGCACACCGTCGGCGACAAGATCCACGACGACCCCGGACACCCCGACTTCCAGGCCGACATGACGCGTGCGCTGGCCGGCACCCCCGGCGTCGTCCATCACGGCGGACAGCCGCGCGAGGAGGCCATGCGCATCGCCGCGGACTGCGACGTCGGCCTCGGCTGGCGCGACCCGGTGCTCGACTCCAGCCTCGAACTCTCCACCAAGGTGCTGGAGTTCGGCGCCCTGGGCCTGCCCGTGGTCCTCAACCGCACCCCTGCCCACGAGGCGCTGCTCGGCACCGACTATCCGCTGTTCGTGCCCGGACGCGCCGAACTCGACGACGCCGCCGAGGCGGTGGCCCGGGTCGCCCGCGAGCCGGAGTCACGGCGGCTGGCCGCCGACCGCTGCCGCGCGGCCGCCCGGCAGTACACCCTGGACGGAGCGTCCGCCCGCTGGCGCGCCCACCTCGACCGGGCCTTCCCCACCGGACCCACCGGGGCGCCGGCCCGCGGGCGCCCGCTGCGGGTCGGCGTCGCCGGGCACGACCTGAAGTTCCTCACCCGGCTGCTCGACCACTTCCGCTCACTGCCCGGTCTGGACGTACGGGTCGACGCCTGGCCGGCGCTCTCCCGGCACGACCCGGACACGAGCCGGGAACTCGCCGACTGGGCGGACGTGGTGGTCGTGGAGTGGTGCGGCCCGGCCGCCGTCTGGTACAGCCGCCACAAGCGGCGCGGCAGCCGGCTGATCGTACGGCTGCACCGGTTCGAACTGGACGCCGGCTGGCCCCGCCAGGTCGACATCGACGCCGTCGACCGGGTGGTGTGCGTCAGCCCGTACTACGCCCGCCGCACCCGTGAGCACACCGGCTGGCCCGCGTCGAAGGTCGTGGTCGTGCCCAACTGGGTCGACACCGACCAGCTCGACCGCCCGAAGGCACCCGGCGCCCACCACCGCCTCGGCATGATCGGCATCGCGCCCAGCCGCAAACGCCTCGACCTCGGCCTAGACGTGCTGGAGGCGCTGCGTGCCCGCGACAGGCGCTGGCATCTGTTGGTCAAGTCCAAGCCGCCGTGGGAGTACTGGTGGATCTGGAACAAGCCCGAGGAGCGTGAGCATTACGAGGGCGTACTGCGCCGGATGCAGACCTCGCCGCTGCTCGAAGGCGCCGTCGTCTTCGACACCTTCGGGCCCGATGTGGCCGGCTGGCTGCGCCGGGTCGGGCATGTGCTGTCCACCAGCGACGACGAGAGCTTCCACCTCGCCCCGGCCGAGGGGATGGCCTCCGGTGCGGTGCCTTCGCTGCTGCCGTGGCCCGGGGCGGACGAGATCTACGACCGGCGGTGGATCCATGACTCGCCCGAGGCGATGGCGGAGGGGATCGCCGTGCTGGAGGAGGACGACTGGCGCTCCGCGGGTGAGCTGGCCCGGCTGCAGGTGAGGGAGGGGTTCTCGCTGGAGCGGGTGGCGCAGACCTGGACGGAGTTGTTGGTGGGCTCGTGATTCGTCCGCGGGCCGGTGGGTGTTGATCGCGCCCACGCGGCGGAGCCGCACATTGATACAGCCCCGCGCCCCTGAAAGACAGGGGCGCGGGACCGCTGTGGATGGATCAGTGACCGGTGCTTTGGCGATGGTCAGGCCGTGACCTTCGCCGGCTGGGGGGCCTGGCTTGCCGTCCGTTCACCCAGTTGCTCCGTCGGGACCTTCGCCGTCTCGCGGGCCGACAGCGCTGCCACCACCGGCGGCACGCACAGCGCGGCAGTGAACAGGGCCACCGCCGACCAGTCGTCGCCGTTCGGGCCGGCGATCTGCGCGGCGAACGTGACCGCGAAACCGGCGACCGCGAAACCGATCTGGGTGCCGATGGCCATGCCGGACAGCCGGACCCGGGTCGAGAACATCTCGCCGTAGAAGGAGGGCCACACGCCGTTCGCCGCGCTGTAGACCACACCGAAGGCGACGATGCCAAGGAGCAGGGTCAGCGGGTAGGAGCCGGTGGAGATCGCCCACAGGTACAGGAACATCGTCACCGCGCTGCCGGCCGCGCCGATCAGATACACCGGGCGCCGGCCGATGCGGTCGGACAGGGTGGCCCACAGCGGGATCGCGGCGAGCGCGACCAGGTTGGCGAGGGCGCCCACCCACAGCATGGCGGACTTGTCCATCCCGACCGAGTCGCTGGTGGCGTACGACAGCGCCCACACAGTGAAGATCGTGCTGACCGAGGCGACCAGCGCACCGCCGATCACCCGCAGCACATCCGCCCAGTGCTCCCGCATCAGCACCGCCAGCGGCAGCTTGACGACGCCCTCGGTGGCGGCCTGCTGCTCGAAGGCCGGGGTCTCGTCGAGCTTGCGGCGGATGACATAGCCGACGACGGCGACCGCGACGCTCATCCAGAACGGCACCCGCCAGCCCCATGACATCAGCTGCTCCTCCGGCAGCGCGGCGATCGGGATGAAGACCAGCGTGGCCAGCAACTGCCCGCCCTGCGTACCGCTCAGCGTGAAACTGGTGAAGAAGCCGCGCCGGTGCGGTGGCGCGTGTTCCAGGGTCATGGAGTTGGCGCTGGCCTGCTCGCCGGCCGCCGAGATGCCCTGGAGCACCCGGCACAGCACCAGCAGGACCGGCGCGAGGGTGCCGACCTGGTCGCGGGTGGGCAGACAGCCGATGAGGAACGTCGATATGCCCATCAGGATCAGCGTGAAGACCATGATCTTCTTACGGCCCACCCGGTCGCCGAAGTGACCGAGGAACAGCGCGCCCACCGGCCGGGCCGCGTACGCCACACCGAACGTGGCCAGCGACAGCAGGGTGGCCGTCGCCGGGTCGGACTCGTCGAAGAAGACCTCCGGGAAGATCAGCGCGGCCGCGCTGCCGTAGATGAAGAAGTCGTAGTACTCCAGGGCGCTGCCGATCCAGGCGGCCATGGCCGCCTTCCGCGGCTGGCCGGCGTGCGTGTCGGGGACGGACACAGGGGTGCTCCTTCGAGAGGACTCCAACGTAGGCGGAGTGAGCGGGAACGGGGAATGTGAGAAGGGGCATGCGCCGGATCGCGGCTAATTAACCCACTGGATAGTTAGTAGCGGATGGCTACGGATGTTGCGCCCGCGTTTCCCGGGTGTCAAGGCCCCGCGTCGTACGACTTCAGTCCGCCGCGCGCTCCGCGGTCAGGTACGCGATCACCATGTCGCCGAGCATCGCGCGGTAGTGCTCGCGCCGGGCCGGATCCACCAGGTCACGGCCGAACAGGGCGCCGAAGGTGTGCCGGTTGGAGACCCGGAAGAAGCAGTAGGAGCTGATCATCGCGTGCAGGTCCACGGCGTCGACATCCGCCGTGAACAGGCCGGACTCCTGCCCCGACTCCAGGATCCGGCGGATCACGTCCAGGGCCGGTGAACCGATCCTGCCGAGCTCCTCGGAGGCGGCGATGTGCTCGGCGCCGTGGATGTTCTCGATGCTGACCAGGCGGATGAAGTCCGGGTGCAGCTCATGGTGGTCGAAGGTCAGCTCGGCGAGGCGCCGGATGGCCGCGACCGGGTCCAGATGCTCGACGTCGAGCTGCTGCTCGGCCTCCCGGATCACGCCGTACGCCCGCTCGAGGACGGTCGTGAACAGCTGCTCCTTGCCGCCGAAGTAGTAGTAGATCATCCGCTTCGTGGTGCGGGTGCGGGCGGCGATCTCGTCCACGCGGGCACCGTCGTAGCCGGCGCGGGCGAACTCCCGCGTCGCGACGTCGAGGATCTCGGCCTTGGTGCGGGCGGCGTCGCGGATCCGCCCGTTGCTGCGTGCCGGCTCTTCGACGCTGGTCATCGGCTTCCTTCGGCGAGGGCGAGCGCGCCTCGGTGGCCCACCCGTGTGCCGGTGATTGTAGAAGCCGGTCGGCTCCGTGTGTCGGGACAGGTCTTCACAAGCCTCGGTGACTGCTGCTATGACTAACTCACCAGTTCGTACATTAGTGAGCCGCTCAGGAGGTCCCACCGGTGGCCAAGGACACCAAGGACTCGCATCTCGTCGGGCTGATCGGCTCCGGCATCGGCCCCTCGCTCAGCCCGGCACTGCACGAGCGCGAGGCCGCCCGGCAGGGGCTGCGCTACCTGTACCGGCTCATCGACATCGACACGCTCGGCGTGCCGCCCGAGGCGGTGGGCGACCTGGTCCGGGCCGCCCGTGACCTGGGCTTCGACGGGCTCAACATCACCCACCCCTGCAAACAGCTCGTCATCGAGCACCTGGACGGGCTCGCGCCGCAGGCCGAAGCGCTCGGTGCGGTCAACACCGTCGTCTTCGAGGACGACGGGCGGGCCGTCGGCCACAACACGGACGTCACCGGCTTCGCCGCGTCCTTCGCGCGCGGGCTGCCGGACGCGCCCCTGGAGCGGGTCGTGCAGCTCGGCGCCGGGGGCGCGGGTGCCGCTGTCGCCCACGCCATGCTGACCCTCGGCGCGGAGCGGGTCACCGTCGTCGACGCGCTGAGCGACCGCGCCGCGAGCCTCGCCGGGGCGCTGAACCGGCACTTCGGTGCGGGGCGCGCTGCCGCGGCGACGCCGGATCGGCTGGCCCGGGTGGTGGGTGCGGCCGACGGCATCGTGCACGCCACGCCCACCGGTATGGCCGCGCATCCGGGGCTGCCCCTCGCCGCGGACCTGCTTCATCCGCGGTTGTGGGTCGCCGAGGTGGTCTATCGGCCGCTGGAGACGGAGTTGCTGCGTACCGCCCGTGCGGTTGGCTGCGCCGCTCTGGACGGGGGCGGGATGGCCGTCTTCCAGGCGGCGGATGCGTTTCGGCTGTTCACGGGGCGTGAGCCGGACGCTGCGCGAATGCTGGCCGATATCGGGGAGCTGGCCGGTGATGTCGACAGCTCGGTGGGCAAGGCCGTGTGACAGCTGCGGGCCGCCTGTGGCTGGTCGCGCCCATGCGGCGGAGCCGCAAATCGGTACAGCCCCGCGCCCCCAAAAAAAGGGGCGTTGTAGTGCCGCGTGTTGAAGGAGCAGGTATGCGTACGTCCATCGCGACCGTCTCTCTGAGCGGGTCGCTCACCGAGAAGCTCACGGCCGCCTCCCGCGCAGGGTTCGACGGCGTCGAGATCTTCGAGAACGATCTCCTCGCGAGCCCTCTCAGCCCGGAGGAGGTCCGTGCCCGATGTGCTGACCTGGGGCTGAGTATCGACCTCTACCAGCCCATGCGGGACATCGAGGCCGTGCCCGCCGAGGAGTTCGCCCGTAATCTGCGGCGTGCCCGGCACAAGTTCGAGCTGATGCGCAGGCTCGGCGCGGACACCGTCCTCGTCTGCTCCAGCGTCCATCCGCTCGCCGTGGACGACGACTCCCTCGCGGCCCGGCACTTGAGCCAACTCGCCGACCTGGCCCAGGAGTCCGGTGTCCGCGTGGCGTACGAGGCGCTCGCCTGGGGCAGGCACGTCAACACCTATACCCACGCCTGGAGCATCGTCGAGGCCGCCGACCACCCCGCGCTCGGCACCTGCCTGGACAGCTTCCACATCCTCTCCCGTGGCTCCGACCCCAAAGGCGTCGCGGACATCCCCGGCGAGAAGATCTTCTTCCTCCAGCTCGCCGACGCCCCGCTGCTCGCGATGGACGTCCTGCAGTGGAGCCGCCACTACCGCTGCTTCCCCGGCCAGGGCGGCTTCGACGTCGCCGGACTCGTCCGCCAGGTGCTGCGCACCGGCTACGACGGCCCGCTCTCCCTGGAGGTCTTCAACGACGTCTTCCGCCAGGCCGAGGCCGGTCCGACCGCCGTGGACGCGCACCGCTCGCTGCTGGTGCTGCAGGAGACGGTCGGCGTCGCAGCCCCGCCCGCGCCCGTCGTCCCCACCGGGGTCGCCTTCGCCGAACTCGTCACACCCGACGCCGAACCGGTCGCCGCCGTGCTCGGCGCCCTCGGCTTCTCCCGCACCGCACGCCATCGCAGCAAGCCGGTCGACCTCTGGCAGCAGGGCGAGGCCCGCATCCTGGTCAATACCTCGGGCGCCGCGCGCCGGACCGGCACCGGCCTCGCCGCGATCGGCCTCGAATCGCCCGACCCGGCCGGCGCCGCCCGCCGCGCCGAGGCCCTCCTGGCGCCCGTTCTGCCCCGCCGCCGAGCCGCGGAGGACGCCCCGCTCGACGCGGTCGCGGCCCCCGACGGCACGGCGCTGTTCTTCTGCGCCACGGACCGGCCCGAACTGCCCAACTGGCGCGCCGACTTCGCCGATGTGGCAGGCGAGTCCGGTGGGGCGGGCGTGCACCGCATCGATCACCTTGCCCTCACCCAGCCCTGGCACCACTACGACGAGGCGACCCTGTTCCACCGCAGCGTCCTCGGCCTGCACGCCCAGGAGAGCGTGGACGTCGCCGACCCGTACGGCCTGATGCGCAGCCGTGCCGTCACCAACGCCGACGGCAGCATCCGCATCGCCCTGGGGGGCGGCGCGGCGCCCACGGACGACACCGTGCACGCCCAGCACATCGCGCTGGCCACGGACGACGTCGTCGCCGCTGCCCGCCGTTTCCGGCAGGCGGGCGGCCGGCTGCTGCCGATCCCCGCCAACTACTACGACGACCTGGCGGCCCGGCACGAGTTCGCCGTCGGCGAGCTGGAGACGTATCGCGAACTCGGCATCCTCTACGACCGTGACGCGCACGGCGAGTTCCGGCACTGCTACACCCTGACCGTCGGCCGCGTCTTCTTCGAACTCGTGCAGCGGGACGGCTACCGGGGTTACGGGGCGCAGAACGCGCCGGTGCGGCTGGCCGCCCAGCACACCGCCCGAGCGGTCATTGGCGGCTGACGGTGCGGGTCACACCGGCGATGACCGTGGTGGCCAGGATCCAGCCGATCAGGACGAGTGCGTACGCCAGGGCCTGCTGCCAGCCCTCCGGGGCGAACGCCGGTTCCTGACCGAACGAGATCACCGGCAGCAGCAGGTCCAGGGTGTAGAACACCGGGTTGAACCCCGGCGCCTCGTCCGCCTTCAGGGCCGGAGGGTGGTGCAGCGCGAACGCCACCGAGCCGGCCGCGAGCAGGGACAGCAGCCAGCCCAGCGCCCGCATCGGCCGGAAGCCGTAGCCGACCGTGGCGTCCTGGACGTGGCCCCACAGCCGGCCGTACCGGGGCAGGGTGCTGCGGTGCCGGCGCTGCTTGGCGAGCTGCACCAGCCGGGCGGCGTGGTCGTCGCCGGTGCGGCGGTAGGCGGCGGTCAACTGCTCGTACCCGTGCGGGTCGAAGTGGTCCGCGTCCCGCTCCAGCATGGGCAGCCGCTGCTCGGGCGGCACATGCGGGGTCAGCGAGGTGTAGGTGAGGTCGAGGAGGCGGACCCGGTCCGGGAGCATCTCCGGTTCCAGGTTGAGGTGTTCTATCTGGGACCGCCGCAGGTTGAGCATCCCCTCGATCTGCGGTCCCTTGCGCAGCCAGAGCTCGCCGATGACGCAGCTGCTCGCCTGCATCGAGGTGCCGCCGGGGTTGGACAACCGGCTGTAGAGCAAGTCGAGCAGACCGGGTATCCGGGCGCCCCGCAGGGCGATCCGGCCGTACACGCTGATGCGCCTGCACATGACGTTGGCGCCCACTGACAGCGCTTCGGCGTGGAGGGCGCGGCCGTTCGGATGCCGCAGCTGGGCCTCCTCCAGCCGCAGCGAGCCGCTGATCGCCGCGCCGTCGAACCGGATCTCGCCCTGCGTGCGCAGCCGCGACGCGCACAGATCCTCGCCGACGGTGACCTGGTGGAGCTGGAGGACCGGATCCTCGGTTCCCTCCGGCGCCGTGATCTCGGCGCCCTCCAGATACAGCGCCCCGGCGATCTGCGCCCCGCCGAGCCGCACCGGCCCACGGAACCGGCAACTCGTCAGCCGTAGCCCCCCGTCGACCCGGACCCGCGCCGCCGCCAGTCCCGGCAGGTCGGACCCGGACAGATTGAGGTACTTCAGCTGGGCGCCGGAGACGTCCGGGACGGCCTCGAAGTGACAATGACTCATCCGCGCGACGCTCTCGATCGTCGCGTACCGCAGATCCAGTACACCGGTGACGCGGGCGCCCGCCACCTTCAGGGCGGCGACCTCGCCGCTCACCTCCGGGCCGTCGAGCAGCAGCGCCCGCAACACCGCGGCGCGGACCGTCCGTTGCGGCCCCCGGCCGTCGCCGTCGGCCGTGCTCCCGTCCTGGGTCGCCCGGAAGTCCACGGCCTCACCCTTGGGATAGGCCTGCCACACCCGCAGTTCGGCCGGCGTCAGATCGTTGATCTCCATCAGCCGGGACTCTGACGCCGGTCGCCGGACCTGTCAACTCGCCGCCCCTCGGGCTCAGGAAGTACCGTTGGACGGCCGCACCGTCCGCCATGGCGCGAACGCGCTCGCGCCGCGCGGCAGCAGCGCCGCCAGCTCCGGGCAGTGCCGCAGGATCACGGAGTTCATACCGCCCCGCTCCACCCAGTCGATGCCGAGCGGCGTGTACACCTCGGGCCGGTAGTCGACGGTGAGGAACCGGTCGGACTGCAGGCGGCGGCTCGCCATCAGGATGAACACCCGGAACGCGGTGTCGCTGAAGCCGAACCCGGTCGGCGGGTTCTCCCCGAACAGCCCCACGACGGTGTCGATCTCGTCGACCGTGCGGTAGACCTCCTTGAGTCGCGCCAGCGTCTCGGTGTTCTCCGTCAGCTCCTCGAAGGAGCGGATGCGCGGCTGGTGCAGCCCCGCCCGGAAGTCGTTGTAGCGGGGGACACCACGCCTCCGGGTCCGGACCAGGTCCACCACCGACAGATCGATGATCTCGCCCTCCCGCTCGAACCGCTGGAGCGAGCGCGGGAAGTTGTGCAGGGTGATCGCGCCGGGGTGGGCGATGCCGAACGAGTACAGGCTGTTCGCCAGTCCCGTCTTGCGGATCCGCGCCTCGGCCGCGCCGCCCTGGATGTCCGGGAAGCCGACCGTCTCCAGCCGCTGCCCGAAGCGGTGCTCGCGCAGCTCGAAGTCGTCCGGGATCAGCGGGTGCATGCGGTAGACGGTGACGAAGTCCTCGGTGAGGGAGTACGGCGCCGTGTGGTGGTCCGGCAGTGTCTTGGGGATGCCGGTGAGCGAGTGGGTCTCGAACAGCCACAGGCCCAGCTGGTTCAGCCAATTGCGCGGCGGGCCCTGCCAGTTGGTGTGCAGCGCGATGTCGATCGCCTCGGTCGCGAGGATCGCCGGGGTCCACTCCACCGTGTGGATCTTCGCGATCAGCGCGGAGACCACCAGCCGGGCCGTCTGGTGGATCCGCTCCTCGCTCATCGCCGGGTACTCGGCCCGCAGCGCTGCACACACCGCGTTGTGCTCCCGCGCGAACAACGTGTGCATCGCGCTGAGCCCCATCCACCAGCTGTCGCTGAAGCCCGTCAGCGGGGTACCGCCGTTGTCGGCGATGGGCAAGTGCCCGTTCTCCAGGCGGAGTTCGGCACGGCCCTCGACCTCGCGCAGGGACCGGGCGGTCCGCTCGTCGGCGCCGTACACCTCGGAGCCGTCCCACCAGTGGGAGGCGGTGTTGCCGAAGAGGAGGGGCGGCCGGCCCGCCACCTCGATGCCCTCGTTGTCCGCGAACCGCATCACGTTCTCGCCCGGCCCGCCCGGAGTGTTGTGCCACGGTCCGCTGCCGGGCGGCAGCGGCACCTCGACGTCGCGCTCGCCGGGCCTGTGACGGCGGTGGTTGACCCAGTCGTGCACCTGGAACTGGATCCAGGCCGCGGCCAGCACGTTCAGCGAGGTCGCCGGCAGGAAGCTCTCCCGGTACAGGAGTTGGCGGCTCACCGTCACCGGATTCGGGGTGTCGAACAGGTCGGGACGGTGGTCCGGCTGGAGATTGCGGCCGAAGGCCGAGCCGACGGCGCCCATCCGCGGCTCCGACAGATCGTTGTACGTGCCGTCGTAGGACCGTTCGCCGCGCAACCGCTCCGGGATCGGCTCCGGCACCCGCTGGGCGCGCGGCGGTGCCTCGCGCGGCTCGGTGTCGATCAGATTCAGACGGCGCAGCACCCGGCGCAGGAACACCAGGTTCAGCAGGCTCAGCCCTACCGGCAGTCGGTGCCAGGGCACCAACCGGTTCAGCAGCCCGAACGCCGCCTCCACCGGTCGGCCCAGCGCCCTGTTGCGCAACGGCTCCTCGGTGACGAACCGCAGCCCGAGCCGGTGCGCGCCGGACGCCTGGTACGCGGCCTTGCGGGCCCGGTTGATGTTGCCGAGCGGGCGGAACTCCTCGGTCGTGTACCAGGGGTTGAAGGCGAGGTCCTCGATCCGGCCGGCGGTCGCGAGTGCCTCGACGGCGTCCAGGTCCTGGCCGGGGATGGTCAGCCGGGCGACCGGGATCGCGGGCGACACGCCCTCCGTCCACTCCACCGACGCGTCCTCGACGGGAGTGCGCCGCTCGTCGACGAAGCGCTGCACGCACAGGTCGTACTCGACCGGTCCCCGCGCCAGCCGGCGGGCGAACTCCCGGTGCAGAAAGTCCGGGTCGCGACGGTCCGGGGTGGGCGCGGGCGGGCTGCCCGGCGCCGGCCGCAGCAGGAACCGTACCGGCCCCGCCTCGCCCCACAGCATCGCGCCACGGCTCCAGTACGTCTCGGTCGCGAGGGAGTCGACGGTGTGCCGCGTCGCCGCCCGCACATTGCGCCGCATCCGGCCGGCGGTCCGCGGCCCCACGGCGAGCGGCAACTTCACAAGCAGCGCGAACGCCTTCTGGAGGGGACTGCGGGCGCCCGTCATCGCCTTGGCGAAGGCCACGAACTCCCGGGCGTTCGCGGCATGCGAGACGGGATGGCTCGTCGCCAGCAGATCGTGGCTCTCCTCGTCCGAGACCCGCACCCTGACGGCCGCGCCGTGCAGATCGGGTGAGCCGTCGCCCTGCCGGATGCCGCTCGCGTTGGACAGCCGTACGGTCGCCGGATATGCGGCGCCGGGCCGGGCGAACCCCACCCGCAGGGCCGCCGGCAGGTCGTCGTGGAACCGCAGCCGCGCGTTCTCCACGGCCACCGGGGCCTTCGCGTGGAAGGCCCGCGCGACCGGGCCGCCACCGGCCCGCCGGTTCCTGGCCTGCACCCGCATCAGCTCGCGGGCCAGCCGCTCGAACACCAGCCGCTCCGCCTGCGGGTGGCCGCCCTCGTATCGTTCGTAGCGCTGCTCGTGCTGCCCTGACTCGGCCATCGGTGGTCTTCCTTCGTACACTCGGGCACGTCAGGCGGACGCCCGTGGGCGGGCACCCTGTATCGGTCCCGCCCACGCCCCAGCATCCCAGCAACCCCACCCGGCCGCATCCGCAGTGCCGGGGAACGCGGCTACTTCGACTCGACGGCGTGTCCGCCGAACTGGTTGCGCAGCGCCGCGACCATCTTCATCTGCGGGGAGTCGTCCTGGCGGGAGGCGAACCTGGCGAACAGGGACGCCGTGATCGCGGGCAGCGGCACGGCGTGGTCGATGGCCGCCTCGACGGTCCAGCGGCCCTCGCCCGAGTCCTGCGCGAAGCCCTTCAGCTTCTCCAGGTGCTCGTCCTCGTCCAGGGCGTTCACCGCGAGGTCCAGCAGCCAGGAGCGGATGACCGTGCCCTGCTGCCAGGAGCGGAACACCTCGCGGACGTTGTCCACCGAGTTGACCTTCTCCAGCAGCTCCCAGCCCTCGGCGTAGGCCTGCATCATGGCGTACTCGATACCGTTGTGGACCATCTTCGAGAAGTGCCCGGCACCGACCCGGCCGGCGTGCACATAGCCGTACGGCCCTTCCGGCTTGAGCGCCTCGAAGATCGGCTCGAGCGGCTCCACGTGCGCCTTGTCGCCGCCGACCATCAGCGCGTAGCCGTTCTCCAGGCCCCACACGCCGCCGGAGACACCCGCGTCGACGAAGCCGATGCCCTTGATGCCGAGTTCGGCGGCGTGCTTCTCGTCGTCCGTCCAGCGGGAGTTGCCGCCGTCGACGACCGTGTCGCCCGGGGACAGCAGGTCCTTGAGCTCGTCGACGACGCCCTGGGTGGCGGTGCCGGCCGGGACCATCACCCACACCGTGCGCGGCGCGTCGAGCTGCTGGACCAGCTCTTCGAGGCTCTTGACGTCGGAGACCTCGGGGTTGCGGTCGTAGCCGATGACGGTGTGGCCGGCGCGGCGGATCCGCTCGCGCATGTTGCCGCCCATCTTGCCGAGACCGATCAGACCGAGCTGCATGTCACTTCACTTCCTTGAGTTCACGGTAGGCGGCCACGAGGGCGGCGGTGGAGGCATCGAGACCGGGCACGTCCGCGCCCTGGGTGAGGGCGGGCTCGACCCGCTTGGCGAGGACCTTGCCCAGCTCCACGCCCCACTGGTCGAAGGAGTCGATGTGCCAGACGGCGCCCTGGACGAAGACCTTGTGCTCGTAGAGGGCGACCAGCTGGCCGAGGACCGACGGGGTCAGCTCACGGGCGAGGATCGTGGTGGTGGGGTGGTTGCCGAGGAAGGTGCGGTGCGGGACCTGTGCCTCGGGCACGCCCTCCGCGCGGACCTCGTCGGCGGTCTTGCCGAAGGCGAGCGCCTGGCCCTGCGCGAACAGATTCGCCATCAACAGGTCGTGCTGCGCCTTGAGTTCGTCGCTCAGCTCGGCGACCGGACGTGCGAAGCCGATCAGGTCGGCCGGGATCAGCCGGGTGCCCTGGTGGATCAGCTGGTAGTAGGCGTGCTGCCCGTTGGTGCCGGGCGTGCCCCACACCACCGGCCCGGTCTCCCAGCCCACGACGTGCCCGTCGCGGTCCACCGACTTGCCGTTGGACTCCATGTCCAGCTGCTGGAGGTAGGCCGTGAACTTCGACAGGTAGTGGCTGTACGGCAGCACCGCATGCGACTCGGCGCCGAAGAAGTTGCCGTACCAGATACCCAACAGGCCGAGGATCAGCGGCGCGTTGCCCTCGGGCGGCGCGCTCCTGAAGTGCTCGTCGACGGTGTGGAAGCCGTCGAGCATCGCCCGGAACTGCGCCGGCCCGATGGCGATCATCAGGGACAGGCCGATCGCGGAGTCGTAGGAGTAGCGGCCGCCGACCCAGTCCCAGAACTCGAACATGTTGTCCGGGTCGATGCCGAACTCGGTGACCTTGCCGGAGTTGGTCGACAGCGCCACGAAGTGCTTCGCGACCGCCTTCTCCTCGCCGCCGAGCCCCGCCACGAGCCAGGAACGGGCCGACGTGGCGTTGGTGATCGTCTCGATCGTGGTGAACGTCTTCGACGCGACGATGAACAGCGTCTCGGCCGGGTCCAGGTCCCGCAGCGCCTCGTGCAGGTCGGCGCCGTCGACGTTGGAGACGAACCGGAACGTCAACTCCCGTGCCGAGAACGGGCGCAGTGCCTCGTACGCCATGGCGGGACCGAGATCCGAGCCGCCGATGCCGATGTTGACGACGTTCCTGATCCGCTTGCCGGTGTGGCCGGTCCAGGCGCCGGAACGGACCCGCTCGGCGAACCCGCTCATCTTGTCGAGCACCGCGTGCACCTTGGGCACGACGTTCTCGCCGTCCACCTCGATCACCGCGTCCCGCGGCGCCCGCAGCGCGGTGTGCAGCACCGCGCGGTCCTCGGTGACGTTGATCTTCTCGCCGCGGAACATGGCGTCACGCAGCCCGGACACATCGGTGGCGACGGCGAGTTCCTGCAGCAGGGCGAGCGTCTCGTCGGTGATCAGGTGCTTGGAGTAGTCGATCCGCAGATCGCCCACACGGACGACGTACCGCCCGGCGCGGGACGGATCGGCGGCGAACAGCTCACGCAGCTGCGGGCGCTGCATCGCCTCCGCGCGGTGGTCCTCCAGGGCCGCCCACTCGGGGCGCCGGGAGAGCCTGGGGAAACCGGACAGCGAGTCAGACATGGGAGGAGGTCTCCTTGCCGGCCTCGCCCCGCAGGGCGATGGCGTACATCTCGTCGGCGTCGAGGCGCCTGAGCTCCTCGGCGATCAGTTCGGAGGTGGTGCGGACCTTCAGCGCGAGGGTCCGCGAGGGCTGGTCCGGCAGGGACAGCGTGGCCAGCGGGCCCTCGGGGCGGTCGATGACGATCTCGCCGTTCTCGGTGCCCAGGCGCACGCCCGTGACGACCGGTCCGGCGGTGACGACCCGCTCGGCGCTGACGTGCAGCCGGGCCTCCAGCCAGCGCGCCAGCAGCTCGGCGGCCGGGTTGTCGGCCTCGGCCTCCACGACCGCCGACACGATCGGCACCCGCGCCTGGTCCAGGGCCGCGGCGAGCATGGACCGCCACGGGGTGAGCCGGGTCCACGCGAGGTCGGTGTCACCCGGCGCGTAGGAGCGGGCGCGCACCTCCAGGTCCGACAGCGGGCTCTCGGTGGTGTACAGGTCGGTGATCCGGCGCTGGGCCAGCGCGCCCAGCGGGTCCTTCGACGGGTTCTCCGGCGCGTCCACCGGCCACCACACCACGACCGGCGCGTCCGGCAGCAGCAGCGGCAGCACCACCGAGTCGGCGTGGTCGGACACCTCGCCGTACATCCGCAGGATCACCGTCTCGCCGGTGCCGGCGTCGGCGCCCACCCGGACCTCGGCGTCGAGGTGGGAGCGGGTGCGGTCGCGCGGGGTGCGGGCGTGCCGCTTGATGACGACCAGGGTGCGCGCCGGGTGCTCGTGCGACGCCTCCTCGGCCGCCTTGATCGAGTCGTAGGCGTTCTCCTCGTCCGTGACGATGACCATCGTCAGGACCATGCCCACGGCCGGCGTGCCGATCGCGCGGCGGCCCTGCACCAGCGCCTTGTTGATCTTGCTTGCCGTGGTGTCGCTCAGGTCGATCTTCATGGCCTGCGCCAGCTCCGTCCGTCTCGTGCGAGCATCTCGTCGGCTTCCTCGGGTCCCCAGCTCCCGGACGCGTATCGCGCCGGCCTGCCGTGCTTGTCCCAGTACTCCTCGATCGGATCGAGGATCTTCCAGGACTCTTCCACTTCCTGGTGACGGGGGAACAAATTGGCGTCACCGAGGAGGACGTCCAGGATGAGCCGCTCGTACGCCTCCGGGCTCGACTCCGTGAAGGACTCGCCGTAGGCGAAGTCCATCGTCACGTCCCGGATCTCCATCGAGGTGCCCGGCACCTTGGAGCCGAACCGGACCGTCATGCCCTCGTCCGGCTGGACCCGGATGACGACGGCGTTCTGGCCGAGCTCCTCGGTGGCGGTGGAGTCGAAGGGGGAGTGCGGCGCGCGCTGGAAGACGACCGCGATCTCCGTGACCCGCCGCCCGAGCCGCTTGCCGGTGCGCAGGTAGAACGGCACGCCCGCCCAGCGCCGGTTGTCCACGTTCAGCCGAACGGCCGCGTACGTGTCGGTCCTGGAGCCCGGGTCGATGCCGTCCTCCTCCAGGTACCCGGGCACCTTCTCGCCGCCCTGCCAGGCCGCCGCGTACTGCCCGCGCACGGTGTGCTCGCCGAGGTCCTCCGGCACCTTGACCGCCCTGAGCACCTTCAGCTTCTCGGTCAGCAGCGACGCGGCGTCGAACGCGGCCGGCTCCTCCATGGCGGTCAGCGCCATCAGCTGCAGCAGGTGGTTCTGGATGACGTCACGGGCCGAGCCGATGCCGTCGTAGTAGCCCGCACGGCCGCCGATGCCGATGTCCTCGGCCATCGTGATCTGCACGTGGTCGACGTACGACCGGTTCCAGATCGGCTCGAACATCTGGTTGGCGAACCGCAGCGCCAGGATGTTCTGGACGGTCTCCTTGCCGAGGTAGTGGTCGATCCGGAAGACCTGCTCCGGGTCGAACACGTCGTGCACGATCGCGTTCAGCTCCCGGGCGCTCGCCAGGTCACGGCCGAACGGCTTCTCGATCACCGCCCGCCGCCAGGACCCCTCGGGGGCGTCGGTCAGGCCGTGCTTCTTCAGCTGCTGCACGACCTTCGGGAAGAACTTCGGCGGTACGGAGAGGTAGAAGGCGTAGTTGCCGCTGGTGCCGCGTGCCTTGTCCAGCTCCTCCACGGTCTGGCGCAGCCGGTCGAACGCCGTGTCGTCGTCGAAGTCACCGGGGATGAACCGCATGCCCTCGGACAGCTGCTGCCAGACCTCCTCACGGAACTCGGTCCGGGCGTGCTCACGCACCGAGTCGTGCACGATCTGCGCGAAGTCCTCGTCCTCCCAGTCCCGGCGGGCGAACCCGACGAGCGAGAAGCCCGGCGGGAGCATGCCTCGGTTGGCGAGGTCGTACACGGCCGGCATCAGCTTCTTGCGGGACAGGTCGCCGGTCACCCCGAAGATGACGAGCCCGGACGGGCCCGCGATACGGGGGAGACGGCGGTCCCGCGCGTCGCGCAGGGGGTTGTCCCAGTCCCAGTCGGAGGAGGTCATTCTGCGTCAGCTCCCTTGCTGCCGAGCGACTTCTTGACGGCGTCCAACAGGTCCTGCCACGCCACCTCGAACTTGGCGACGCCCTCCTGCTCCAACCGGGTGACGACCTCGTCGTAGGAGATACCGAGCCCCTCGACGGCGGCCAGGTCGGCACGGGCCTGCGCGTAGCCGCCCGTCACCGTGTCGCCGGTGATCCCGCCGTGGTCGGCGGTGGCGTTCAGGGTGGCCTCGGGCATCGTGTTGACGGTGCCGGGCGCGACCAGTTGGTCCACGTACAGAGTGTCCTTGTAAGCGGGGTCCTTGACGCCTGTCGAGGCCCACAGCGGGCGCTGCTTGTTGGCCCTGGCGCCGGTCAGGGCCGTCCAGCGGGCTCCCGACGGCGTGGAGCCGCCGGCGGAGCCGAACACATCCTCGTACGCCTCGTAGGCCAGGCGCGCGTTGGCGAGCGCGGCGCGGCCCTTCAGCGCGAGGGCCTCGTCCGTGCCGATCGCCGTCAGCCGCTTGTCGATGTCGGCGTCGACACGGGAGACGAAGAAGGACGCCACGGAGTGGATGGCGGACAGGTCCAGGCCCTTCGCGGAGGCCTTCTCCAGACCGGCCAGGTAGGCGTCCATGACCTCGCGGTAGCGCTCGAGCGAGAAGATCAGCGTGACGTTGACGCTGATGCCGAGGCCGATGACCTCGGTGATCGCCGGAAGGCCGGCCCGGGTGGCCGGTATCTTGATCATCACGTTGGGGCGGTCGACCAGCCAGGCGAGCTGCTTGGCCTCGGCGATCGTGGCCGTCGTGTCGTGGGCGAGGCGCGGGTCGACCTCGATGGAGACCCGGCCGTCGCGGCCGTCGGTGGCGTCGTACACGGGCCGCAGGATGTCGGCGGCGGCACGGACGTCGGCGGTGGTCATCATGCGCACGGCCTCGTCGACCGTGACGCCCCGCACCGCGAGGTCGGCGAGCTGCTCCTCGTAGCCCTCGCCGGAACCGATGGCCGCCTGGAAGATGGACGGGTTGGTGGTGACGCCGACGACGTTCTTGTCCGCGATGAGTTCGGCGAGGTTGCCGGACTCGATCCGCGTGCGCGACAGATCGTCCAGCCAGATCGAGACGCCTTCGTCAAAGAGGCGCTTCAGCGTGCCCGCGGTCGCGGTTGCTTCGGTGGTCACAGTGATCATCTTCTTTCTGCGTTCAGGTCAACCGCGGGCGGCGGCAAGCGATTCCTTGGCTGCGGCCGCTACGTTGTCGGGGGTGAAGCCGTACTCGGCGAACAGGGTCTTCGCGTCGGCGGAGGCGCCGAAGTGCTCCAGGGAGACGATGCGTCCGGCGTCGCCCACGAACCGGTACCAGGTGAGCCCGATGCCGGCCTCGACGGCGACCCGCGCCTTCACGGCGGGCGGCAGGACGCTGTCGCGGTACTCCCGCGGCTGCTGCTCGAACCACTCCACGGACGGCATCGACACCACCCGGGTACCGATCCCCTCGGCCTCCAGAGCCTCACGCGCGGCGACGGCGAGCCGGACCTCGGAGCCGGTCGCGAGGAGAACGACGTCCGGCGTGCCGGTGGAGGAGTCCTGAAGGACGTAACCACCCTTCGCCGCATCGGCGTTGGGCGCGTACGTCGGCACACCCTGGCGGGTGAGCGCCAGGCCGTGCGGCGCCGGGTCGGTGGAGTGGCGGCGCAGGATCTCGGCCCAGACGACCGCGGTCTCGTTGGCGTCCGCGGGGCGCACGATGTTCAGGCCCGGGATGGCACGCAGCGACGCCAGGTGCTCGACCGGCTGATGGGTGGGGCCGTCCTCGCCCAGGCCGATGGAGTCGTGCGTCCAGACGTACGTCACGGGCAGCTGCATCAGGGCCGACATGCGTACGGCGTTGCGCATGTAGTCGGAGAACACCAGGAACGTGCCGCCGTAGATACGGGTGTTGCCGTGCAGGGCGATGCCGTTCATCTCCGCGGCCATCGAGAACTCACGGATGCCGAAGTGGACGGTGCGGCCGTAGGGGTCGGCCTCCGGCAGCGGGTTGCCCTTGGGCAGGAACGAACTCGTCTTGTCGATGGTGGTGTTGTTGGAGCCGGCCAGGTCGGCCGAGCCGCCCCACAGCTCGGGAAGGACCGCGCCCAGCGCCTGAAGAACCTGGCCGGAAGCCGCGCGGGTCGCGACGGACTTGCCCTCCTCGAAGACCGGGATCGCGGACTCCCAGCCCTCGGGGAGCTGGCCGGCGACGATCCGGTCGAAGAGACGGGCGCGCTCGGGGGCAGCGGCGCGCCAGGCGCCGAACCGCTTGTCCCAGGCGGCGTGCGCCTCGGCACCCCGGTCCAGGGCACGGCGGGCGTGTGCGAGGACCTCGCCCGCGACCTCGAAGGACTTCTCGGGGTCGAAGCCCAGCAGACGCTTGGTTGCGGTGATCTCGTCGTCGCCGAGGGCGGAGCCGTGCGAGGCCTCGGTGTTCTGCGCGTTCGGGGCGGGCCAGGCGATGATCGTGCGCATCGCGATGATCGAGGGACGCCCGGTCTCGGCCTGCGCCGCCTTGAGCGCCGCGTACAGCGCGTGGACGTCGACGTCGCCGCCGAGCTCCGGCTCGATCCGCTGCACGTGCCAGCCGTACGCCTCGTAGCGCTTCAGCACGTCCTCGGAGAACGCGGTCGCGGTGTCGCCCTCGATGGAGATGTGGTTGTCGTCGTAGAGGAAGACCAGATTGCCGAGCTTCTGGTGGCCGGCGAGCGAGGAGGCCTCGGCGGAGACGCCCTCCTCCAGGTCGCCGTCGGAGATGATCGCCCAGATGGTGTGGTCGAACGGGGACTCGCCCTCGGGGGCGTCCGGGTCGAACAGGCCGCGCTCGTAGCGGGCGGCCATCGCCATCCCGACGGCGTTCGCGACACCCTGGCCCAGCGGTCCGGTCGTCGTCTCGACGCCCGCCGTGTGGCCGTACTCGGGGTGACCCGGCGTCTTCGAACCCTGTGTCCGGAACGACTTGAGGTCGTCGAGCTCCAGCTCGTACCCGGCGAGGAAGAGCTGGGTGTAGAGGGTCAGCGAGGTGTGGCCGGGGGAGAGGACGAAGCGGTCGCGCCCGGTCCACTCCGGGTCGGCGGGGTCATGCCGCATCACCTTCTGAAAGATCGTGTACGCGGCGGGCGCCAGGCTCATCGCCGTGCCCGGGTGGCCGTTGCCGACCCGCTGCACGGCATCGGCCGCGAGAAGGCGGGCCGTGTCGACGGCACGCCGGTCGAGTTCGGTCCATTCGAAGGGGGCCGGGGTCTGCGTGCTCATCTTCAAAAAGTCCTCGATCGAAGCGAAGTGGCTGGTCCAACGCGTTCAAAAGTAAAAGTCTGACTTTTGAGAGGGAAGGTCGGCGTGTGTCACGCTGTGGTGAAAATGGGACACCGCGAGGCGCGCCGCGCACGGCTGAGCAAGGGGTGCGCACGGGTGAGACGGCATGAGACGGACATGGTGGAAATGGCGGATATCGCGGACGCGGGCGCTCAAGGGGGCGACGCGATACGGACGTTTCCCTTCCCGGCCGACCTGAGCGTCCTCGGCGTCGGCATGCAGGTGGGCCGGATGGGCGCCGGCCGCACCTGGCACGCCACCGACGCACCGCTGGAGCGGGTGCACCGCATCGACTTCCACGTCGTGATGCTCTTCACCGAGGGGCCCGTGCGGCACATGATCGACTTCGCCGAGTACGAGGCGAACGCCGGCGACCTGCTGTGGATCCGCCCCGGCCAGGTCCACCGCTTCTCCGGCACCGACGACTACCGCGGCACCGTCCTGACCATGCAGCCCGGCTTCCTGCCCCGCGCCACGGTCGAGGCGACCGGCCTGTACCGCTACGACCTGCCGCCCCTGCTCCACCCCGACGAGTCCCAGCTCCCCGCCCTGCGCTCGGCCCTCGCCCAGCTGCAACGCGAGTACGAGGACAGCACGACGCTGCCGCTGACCCTGCACACGGCGGTGCTGCGGCACTCACTGACGGCGTTTCTGCTGCGCCTCGCCCATCTCGCGGCGAGCTCGGCGGAGGCGGAGCGCCACCAGGGCGACACGACGTTCACGCTCTTCCGGGACGCGGTGGAGCGGGGGTTCGCCACGAACCACAGCGTCAGCGCGTACGCCGACCAGCTCGGGTACTCGCGCCGGACTCTGGTGCGTGCGGTCCGCGCCGCCACCGGCGAAACGCCCAAGGGATTCATCGACAAGCGGGTCATCCTGGAGGCGAAGCGGCTGCTGGCCCACACGGACATGCCGATCGGGAGAGTGGGGGCGGCGGTCGGGTTTCCGGACGCCGCGAACTTCTCCAAGTTCTTCCATCAGCACACGGAGGTCACGCCGGCGGGGTTCCGGGCGGAGCTTCGTTGAACACACCGATCGTCCGACGTCTGCGGCGCCGTCGTGGCTTGCGCAGTTCCCCGCGCCCCTAGGGGGTTGTCGGGCGGGTTTCGTACATTCGTGTCGCCACTATCAGTCCCGAAGCCGCTGTCAGTGCCGCTACCGTCCAGATCGCTGTCGTCAGCCCGTAGGCGTCGGCCAGCACTCCCGCCAGCAGCGCGCCCACCGCGAACCCTCCGTCGCGCCACAGTCGGTACACGCCGACCGCTCGGGCCCTCCAGGCCGGGTGGGCCACGTCGCCGATGACGGCCAGGAGGGTCGGGTAGACCAAGGCGGTGCCGAGGCCCAGTAGGGCCTGGGCCGCTGCCCATGCCGGGAACGTCGTTCCCTCGGCGACCAGGGCGATCGCGGCCGCCTGGAGGAGCATGCCCGCCGTGATGAGGTGTTTGCGGCCGACGTGGTCGGACCACCACCCGGTGACCAGTTGCCCCGCTCCCCACACCGCCGGATAGAGGGCCGCGAGGAGGCCGATCTGCGCGACCGACAGCCCGTGTGCGGCGAACAGCAGGGGGAAGACGCCCCACGCGAGGGCGTCGTTGAGGTTGTTGACCATGCCCGCCTGGCTGGCCGCCGACAGCGCCCGGTCGCCGAGGCTGGTCCGGCGGGCGATCTGCCCGGTCGTCAACTCCCGCTCCTCCAGGGCCTGTACGGGATGCTGTGCGGCCTCGGCCCGGGCGTGTTCGCGGGTCTCGCGAACGGCGAACACGGACAGGCCGAGGGCCAGGACGAGATACGCGGCGCCCAGCAGGAAGGGCTCGGGGCGCAGTCCGGCGTGTTCCGCGATCGCCCCCGTCGCCATCGCGGTGGCGGCCACCGCGCCGTATCCGGCGGCCTCGTTGAGGCCCATCGCCAGGCCGCGCCGCTCGGGACCGGCCAGGTCGATCTTCATGATGACCGTCGTGGACCAGGTCAGTCCCTGGTTGACGCCCAGCAGGACGTTCGCGGCGACGATCCAGCCCCATGACGGCCCCCAGGCCAGCATCGCGGGCACGGGCAGCGCGATCAGCCATCCGGCGACCAGCACCGGCTTGCGTCCGTACCGGTCGGAGAGGGTGCCCGCGACGAAGTTGGTCACCGCCTTCGTCGAGCCGAAGGCCAGGATGTAGGTCAGGGCGGCCGTGTAGGCCGACAGGTGGAAGACGTCGTCGGCGAGCAGCGGCAGCACGGTGCGCTCCTGGCCGAGCATGCCCCCCACCAGGGCGTTGACGAGAACGAGCAGGCTGAACTGGGCCAGGTTGGCGCGCAGTCCGAGCCGTACGGCCCGGGTCTGGGTGTGGGTGGTCACGCGCCCTCCTGGAGCGGGCGCCCGGTGGCCTCGGCCCAGTCGTCGGGGCCGCCCACGAGGACGGCGACGTCACGGTGGCCGCCGCGCTGAAGGAGGCTCGCCCCGGTCATGGCGCGCTCCCCGTGCGCGCAGTGCACCACGGTGCCCGCCTGCGCCTCGTCCGCGCGGCCGGTGAGGTCGCCGAGTTCGATGCCGAGCGCGCCGGGGATGTGCCCGGCGTCCCACTCGGACCGCTGGCGCACGTCCAGGACCGCACGGTCGTCGATGCGTCCGGGCTCCACGAGCTCCACGGTCTCCCGCTCGCCGCCGTCCGCCGACCAGGCGTCCATCGTCAGCCGCCCGCACAGCCGCTCGTACCCGATCTTCAGGGCCTGGAAGGCGAGTTCGGCGAGATCCTGGCCGGGAGCCGTGACGAACACGAGCGGGGTGTCCCCGGGCAGCAGCCAGCCGAGCCAGGTGGCGAACTGGTCCCGCAGATGGACGGAGAGGGACCCGGGTATGTGGCCGGCGGCGAAGTCCCGCACCGACCGTACGTCGACGACCTGCGCGCCTGTGTCCAGCAGCCGGCGCACGTCGGCCGGGGCCAGCTCGGGCAGCGACGGTGCGGCGTCGAGGACCGCGGGTCCGCGCCGGTTGGCCTCCGCCAGCCGGTCGAAGTACGCGGGGTAGGACCCGAGTCCGTCAAGGAGCAGACGTACGAAGGTGTCCTCGTCCGGTGCGGTCAGCAGGGCGTTCGCCCGCTGCTCGGCGCCGATGGTGGTGGTGCGCTCGGCGCCCGGGGGAGCGGAGCAGAAGGAGCCGGCGCCGTGCGTGGGCCACACCGGGGTCGGGTCCGGGAGCCGGGCCAGACGACGCAGAGAGCGGTACTGCGCACGCGCCAGCTCCAGTGCGCGGTCGGCGCCGAGCAGATCCGTACGGGCGGCCGAGCCGACGATCAGCGAACCGCCGGTGAAGACCCCCAGCTCCCGTGCCCCGTCCAGGAGCAGGAAGGACAGGTGCTCGTCCGTGTGACCGGGGGTGGCCAGCGCGCGCAGGGTCAGCCCGCCCAGGTCCACCTCGTCCCCGTCGGACAGGGCCCGGTGCGCGAAGGCGCGGCGTCCGGCGGCGGAGGCAAGCACCGTGGCCCCGTCGTCGGCCGCGAGCTGGAGCGCGCCGGTGAGGAAGTCCGCGTGCAGATGGGTGTCCGCGGCGAAGGCGACGGTGAGCCCGCGCCGCTCCGCCTCGGTACGCAGCGCGCGCAGATCGCGGGAGGCGTCCACGGCCAGGGCGCGGCCCTCGCCCAGGTCGACGAGGTAGGCGCTGTTGCCGAGGCCGGTGTCGACCAGCGGAATCAGATGATCGTCGGCGAAGCCCATCGGGTCCTCCACAAGCCACGTTACGAGTCAGGTGGTTTCCACGCCCACCCTTCCCTTACAATATTCCATGGAATTGTGGAGGAAGCCATGGGAGACGTGGTGCGCAAAGCCGCCCTGTACGACGCCTTCGCCCGCACCGGCAAGGCGCTGAGCAGCGGAAAACGTCTGGAACTGCTCGATCTGCTGGCCCAGGGCGAGCGCACAGTCGACGCCCTCGCCAAGGCCGCCGGCCTGAACCTGACCACCGCCTCGGCCCACCTCCAGACCCTCCGGCAGGCCGGCCTGGTCGCCACCCGCCGCGACGGCGTACGCATCCACTACCGTCTGGCCGGCGCCGATGTCGCCGCCCTGTACGCCCTGCTCCGCCAGGTCGCCCAGGCCCACCAGCCCGCCGTCGAGCCCGCCCGCACCGCCTACCTCGGAGCCGACGACACCGAGGCGGTCGACCGCGAGGAACTGCTCGCCCGCGCGACGGCCGGCGAGATCGTCGTCCTGGACGTGCGCCCGGCCGAGGAGTACGCGGCCGGCCACATCCCGGGCGCCGTGTCCATTCCCGTCGACCAACTCGCCGAGCGCGTGGCCGAGTTGCCCGAGCGAACCGAGGTCGTCGCCTACTGCCGGGGCGCCTACTGCGTCCTGGCCCACGACGCCGTACGACTGCTGCGGGAGCGAGGCCGCACCGCCGTACGTCTCACCGACGGGATGCTGGAGTGGCGGCTGGCGGAGCTGCCGGTCGAGAGGGCGGCGTGAACCGGCGGGGTCCCTTGACACGGGGATCCGGTGTGCCTACGAAACGTGCATGACCGCCCACAAAGAAGACAAAGAAGCCAAAGAAGACGCCGTGCCCGTGTCGTCCACCGACCTGGACGGCACGGCCGCGCACGCCTCCGTCACCCTCCTGGAACGCCTCGCCGAGAAGCTCGGCGGCCGTGCCTCCGTCACCGCCGTCTACGGCGAAGCCGTCACCGCCGACGGCATCACCGTCATCCCGGTCGCCAAGGTCGCCTACGGCTTCGGCGGCGGCGCGGGACGCTCGGTCGAGGGCGCCAAGGCCGGGGACGGCGGTGGCGGAGGAGGAGGCGTCGAGGCCAGGCCCCTCGGCTACATCGAGATCCGGGACGGCGTCAGCACCTACCGGCCCATCAGGGACACCTGGCGCGACATCGTGCTCCCCCTGGGCGCACTCGCCCTTGCCCTCACCCTTCCGAAGGCCGTCCGCTCGCTGCGACGGCGGCGCTGAGACACACCGGTGCCCCGCGAGGACGTCCTCGCGGGGCACCGGCGGAGGGGCCGCGCCCCGAAGGGGCGCGGGGCTGTGGCGATGTGCGGCTCCGTCGCGTGGGCGCGGCCGGCCACGACGAACCCGCACACGACCGACGGCCCGCCGCGGCTCTACCCGCGCAGCGCTCAGTGGCCGAAGTTGAACCAGTTCACGTTCACGAAGTCCGCCGGCTGACCGCTGGTGAAGGTGAGATAGACATCGTGCGTGCCGGTCACGCCGCTGATGTTGGCCGGGATCGTCCGCCACGCCTGCCAGCCGCCCGTGTTGCCCACCGCGAAACTGCCGACGGGCGCGTTGCCGCGGCTGTCCAGGCGCACCTCGACCAGACCGCTGACGCCGTTCGCCGCACCGCTCGCCACCCGGCCGACGAACTGGTTGGCCGCCGAGGAACCGAAGTTGACACCCCGGTACAGCGCCCAGTCGCCGTTCGCGAGGGAGGCGATGTTCTGCCCGCCGCCCGAGTCGGAGGTGGACTCGGTGCCCACGCCGCCCTGGCTGTCGTAGGACTCGGCCTGGATGGCGCTGTAGGCGTCACGGTTGCCCGTCGGCGGGGGTGTGGTGCCGCTCCCGCTGGACAGCACCTGGACGTAGTCGACGACCATCGAGTGGCCCGGCTGCGTGCCGGCGTCCGGGCCGCCGCCGAAGGCGTCCGGGAAGCCGCCGCCCATTGCCACGTTGAGGATGACGAAGAAGCCGTGGTTGGTCGCGTTCGTCCACGTCGTCGCGTCGACCTGGTTGGCCCGTACGGTGTGGAAGTTGACGCCGTCGAGATAGAAGCGGATCTCCTCGACGCTCGTCGAGCGGTCCCACTCCATCCGGTAGGTGTGGAAGCCCGCCTGGCAGGTCGTGCCGGAACAGGTCGTGTTGCTGCCGATGCCGCTGGTCTCGTTGCAGGGGCCGCCCGGTGAGGTGCCGCAGTGCATGGTGGCGAACACCGTGTTCATCCCCTGGGTGTTCTCCATGATGTCCAGCTCGCCGACACTGGGCCAGTTCCAGTAGTTGCCGCGGTACGGCGCGCCCAGCATCCAGAACGCCGGCCAGTACCCCTTGGCCCCGGCCCCGGTCACGTTCGGCACCTGGATACGGGACTCCACGCGCAGTTTGCCGCCCGCCGGGGGCTGGAAGTCGGTGCGGTTGGTCTCGATGCGCCCGGAGGTCCAGTTGCCGGCGGCGTCCCGGCGGGGCGTGATGCGCAGATTGCCGTTGCCGTCGAGCGAGACGTTGTCCGTGCTGCTCGTCATCGTCTCGATCTCGCCGGTGCCCCAGTTCGCGGGGCCGCCGGGATAGCCCTTGCCGGTCGCGTACTGCCAGTTGGAGGTGTTCACGCCGGAGCCGGCGGCGCCCTGGAAGTCGTCCAGGAAGACCTGCGTCCAGCCCGAAGGAGGCGGGGGCGCGGAGGCGTTGGCGGACGGAACGGCGACGGTGACAGCGGCCGCCACCAGGCCGAGCGTGCCGAGCACGGCCAGCAGCGCGCGTCTAGGGGAGCGGGGTCTGCGGTGTATGCCGGAGGGGTCACTCATGGGGGTGCTGCCTCTCGGTGTACGGAAGTGGGGGGGGAGCTGGGTGCCCTCGAGGTCCTGGACCACTGTGCGAACCTGAGAGCGCTCTCAGAGTGCCGCCAATGTCCTCCCCGGTGTTGCGGTCGTCAAGCCATAGAGCAGGGAAATCCCTTGCACCCCAGGGAAGTTCACTCCGTGAAGGCAGCCGGGTCCCGGAGCTAGGGTGAGGTTCCATGGAACTTGCCTTCACCGGCTCGGTGATCGAATGGCGCGGACCGGCGCCCTACTACTT
The DNA here is from genome assembly GCF_042657965.1 of Streptomyces coerulescens. Taxonomy (NCBI): domain Bacteria; kingdom Bacillati; phylum Actinomycetota; class Actinomycetes; order Kitasatosporales; family Streptomycetaceae; genus Streptomyces; species Streptomyces coerulescens. The sequence continues at coordinate 497,638 of NZ_JBHSKM010000002.1, read as the reverse complement.
CGTCCGGATCCCCGACGAGGAGTCCGCCGACATCCGCGACGTGGCCGCGATGGCCACCTACGGCTGGGGCGTGATCCCCGTCGAGGCCCGAGTCGGCGAGATCGCCTTCGAGACGTCTCTCTTTCCCAAGGACGGCGGCTACCTGCTGCCGCTGAAGAACGCGGTACGGGGGCCGCAGGGGCTCGGGGCCGGCGACGAGGTCACCGTGAAGATGACCGTGCGCCTGTAGGCACCGGCGCCGGGGCCTCCTCGTGCAGTCCGAACCGGTCGTGTGCCCGGCGCAGCGGCTTCGGGGCCCACCAGGCGCGGCGGCCGAGCAGGGCCATCGTCGCCGGGACCAGCAGCATCCGTACGATCGTCGCGTCGATCAGCACCGCGAGGGTCAGGCCCAGGCCGATCTGGAGGATGGGTGCGAAGCCGCCGGTCATGAAGGCGCCGAAGACCACCGCGAGCAGCAGTGCCGCGCAGGTGACCACGCGGCCGGAGCGGCGCAGGCCGGTGACCACGGCTTCCCGGTCGTCGCCGGTGAGCTCCCGTGCCTCGCGCATCCGGGCCAGGATGAACAGCTCGTAGTCCATGGCCAGTCCGAAGGCGATCGCCACGATCAGCGGCGGCGCCGTAAGACTCAGCGCGCCCAGGCCCTCGCCGCCCAGCAACCCCGCCAGGTGCCCGTCCTGGAAGACCCACACCACCGCGCCGAGCGCGGCGCCCAGGCTGAGCAGAGTCGTCAGGATGGTGCGCAGCGGGATCAGCAGCGAACCGGTGAAGGCGAAGAGCAGGGCGAAGATGCCGACCAGGACCGTGACCGCCGCCCAGGGCGCCCGTTCGGCGAGCATCTCCCGGAAGTCCACCAGACGCGCGGCCGGACCGGCGACCTCGACCGGCTCGTCGCCGCGCACGTCCCGGATCCGCTGGACCAGCGCGGTGGCCTCCGCGCCGTCGACGCTGCCCGGCGGCTGGACCCGCAGGACCGTCGCCCCGCCCGGCAACGCATGGGACTCGGCCGTCGGGGACAACGCCCGGATCCGCTCGACGGTCGCGGAGTCCGTGCCCGGCTTCATCACCACGGAGATCGGGGAGACACCGGTCCCGGGCGGGAAATGGGCGTTCATGGTGTCGTACAGCTGCCGTGCCTCGGTACTCGCAGGCAGCTGTTTGGCGTCGCCGAGATTGATCGTGATACCGGTGACGGGCAGCGCCAGCACCAGCAGGACCGGTACGACGGTGGCCACCACGGCGACCCGGCGGCGGGCCGAGAAGCGGGCCAGGCGGGCGAAGACGCGACCCTCCTCGCCCTCCGGCCGGACCTTCGCCGGGGCGATCTTCCCGCCGAACCTCGCGAGCAGCGCCGGCAGCAGCGTCAGCGCGGCCAGCATGTCGACCACCACCACCGCGGCCACGGCGAGCCCCATGCTCCGCAGGAACACGCTCGGAAACACCAGCAGCCCGGTCAGGCTGACCGCGACCGTGAGCCCCGAGAACAGCACGGTACGGCCGGCCGCCGCGACCGTACGCTCCACGGCCCGAGCCACGTCCTCGGTGCCGCGGCGCTCCTCGCGGAAGCGGACCACCATCAACAGGGCGTAGTCCACGGCGAGTCCGAGCCCCAGCATCGTGGTCACCTGGATCGCGTACACCGAGATGTCGGTGACCTCGCTGAACAGGAACAGCCCGAGGAACGCCCCCGCGATCCCGCTGACCGCGATCACCAGGGGCAGCGCCGCCGCACGCAGCCCGCCGAACACCACCAGCAGCAGGGCGAGTACGACCGGCAGGGAGATCAACTCCGCGTTCCGTACGTCCTCCTGGGCCCGCTCGGCGATCTGCGTGCCCAGCAACGAGCCGCCGCTGACATGCACCTCGGGCGCGTCGATCTGCCGGATCCGCTCGGCCGCCGCGTCGACGGCGTCCTCCTCGTCGCCGCCGTCGAGGCCCCCTTCGATGGCGACCGGGATGATCAGGGCGCGCCCGTCCTCGGCGGTCAGGCCACGGGTGGCGTACGGGTCGGGCACGGCGGCCACCCCGTCGATGGACCGCACGTCGGCGACGGCCCGCTCGACCTGGGCCCGCAGCGCGGGGTCGGAGACGGCGGTGCCCTCGACGACACCGGTGATCGACTCCCCGGAGGGGTCGGCACGGTCGAGGTACTGTGCGGCGGCCTCGGACTCGGTGCCCGGGACGTCGGCCACATTGTCCGTGAGGCGGTTGAAGACGCCCGTCCCGAGGCCGAAGCCGAGCAGCAGGAAGAGCACCCACAGGGCGATGACGGTGAGTGGGCGGCGGGTAGCCGCCCGGGCGAGCGTGGTGAGCACGGTCCCTCCTGGCAGGACGGTCGGTTGCCATCGCCCTCAGGCTCACGCCCCGGGGGTGGCCACCGGATCGCCGGTGGGAGCGGTTTACGGGCCTCCGTCGCACGGGGGAGGGGCGCCCGGATCTCACTCGCTAAGGGGATCCCGGGGTCACGAGCCCGGTCTCGTAGGCGCAGATCACCGCCTGCACCCGGTCCCTGAGAGCGAGCTTGCTCAGCACATTGCTGACATGGGTCTTCACCGTGTGCTCGCTGACGAACAGGGTTGTGGCGATCTCGGAGTTGGACAGCCCGCGCGCCAGCAGCCGCAGGGTCTCCACCTCGCGCGCCGTCAGGACGTCCAGCCGCTGCGGGGTGGCCTCCGCGGCGGCCTCCTCACGGCGGCGCCGCACGATGTCCGCGACCAGCCGCCGCGTCACCGTGGGCGCGAGCAGCGAGTCCCCGGCCGCCACGACCCGCACGGCGTGCACGAGGTCGTCGCGCCGCACGTCCTTCAGCAGAAAGCCGCTGGCTCCCGCGCACAGCGCCTCGTACACGTACTCGTCCAGGTCGAACGTGGTCAGCATGACCACCTTGCAGCTCGACTGCCCGCACACCCGCCGGGCCGCCTCCAGACCGTCCATGACCGGCATCCGGATGTCCAGGAGCAGCACGTCGGGCGTGTGCCGCTGCACCGCGGCGACCGCGTCGGCGCCGTCGCCGGCCTCCGCGACCACCTCGATGTCCGCCTGCGCCTCCAGGATCATGCTGAAGCCGGCCCGCACCAGCTCCTGGTCGTCGGCGACCACCACCCGGATGCTCATCCCAGGGCCGCCTCCCGGTCGACGGCCGCGGGCAGCCGTACGACCACCCGGAAACCGCCCTCCGGTCCGCGCCCCGCCCGCGCGCTGCCCCCGCAGGCCGCGGCCCGCTCCCGGATGCCGATGAGTCCGTGCCCGCCGTGGCCGGAGCCCGGGCCCTGCCCGTCGTCCGTGACCGTCAGTGTCAACTCGTCCTCCGCCCAGTCGAGTTCGACCGTAGCGGAGCCGGCCCGGGCATGCTTGACGGTGTTGGTGAGGGCCTCCTGGACCACACGGAAGGCGGCGACCTCGGTGTCCTGGGGCAGCGGACGGGGCGTGCCGGAGGTGCGCAACTCCACCCGCAGTCCTGCTGACTCGCCGACCTGTCTGACCAGGCCGGGCAGCTCGGCCACGCCCGGCTGCGGCAGCCGCCACGCACCGCCGTTGCCCTGCGGCTCCTTCAGCACACCGAGGATCCGGCGCAGCTGGGCCATCGCGTCCCGCCCGGCCCCCGCGATCGCGTCGAACGCGGCCTCCGCGCGCGCCGGATCGCTGCGCACCACCACCGGTCCGGCCTCGGCCTGCACCACCATCAGGCTCACCGCGTGCGCGAGGACGTCATGCATGTCCCGGGCGATCCGGGACCGCTCCTGTGCGATGGCCCGAGCGGTGTCGGCGGCGCGCTCCCGCTCCAGTCGCCGGGCCCGGTCCTCCAGCTCCGCGGTGTACGCCCGCTGCACCCGCGCGAGCACGCCGAAGCCGTACGCGCACACCACGCTGAGCAACTGGAAGGCGTACTCGAAGGGCTGCGGTTCCTCCTTGTGCATCATCGTCAGCGAGACGCCGGCCAGCCAGCCGACCAGCATCGCCCGCCGCTGCCACGGCTTGCCGAGGGCGGCCATCGTGTACAGGACGACCATGCCGCCGTACACCACATCCGGCGGCGGCGCGTGGTAGAGGGCCTGCGCGGGGGTGGCCACCGACACGGCGCACGCCGTCGCGAACGGCGCCCTGCGCCGCCACACCAGCGGCACCGCCGTCGCGGCACCGATCAGCCAACCCTGCCAGGTCAGCCGGTCGCCGCCCTCGTCGGGAAAGATCCACTGCAACGAGACGGCGAACAGTACGAGCGCGGCGAAGGCCGAGTCGACGGCGTACGGGTTGGCGGTGCGCAGACGTTCGGCGACGGGGGAGATCCAGGAACGAGCGGACACGGGCGGCTCCTCGAGGCAAGGGCGCTTTCAGTATCGCGAGAGCGCTCCGGCCCCGTCCTCACCGGTGAGAGGGATATCCGGCCGGGGGCGCCGGGCCGTCGGGTGCCTGCGGGTTCGTTGTGGCTTGTCGCGCAGTTCCCCGCGCCCCTTGAACGCCGCGGACGACGGACTCGGCCTGCCCCTACGTCCCCTTCTGCGGCTGCCACCCCAACCCCCGCGAGATCCCCCGCGCCGCCAGCCGCACCGCCGGTGCCAGTACCGGTACCTGGGCGTCCGCCTGGGGTACGACGACCGACACGGCGGCGACGACCGCCCCGCCCGGCCCGCGCACCGGAGCGGCCACGGACAGCGCGTCGTCGGTGACCTGGCGGCTGCTGACCGCCACCCCCGTGCGGCGCACCTCGGCCAGCATGCGGCGCAGCCCGGCCGGATCGGTGACGGTGTACGGCGTGAAGGCGGCGAGCGGACCGCCGCAGTACTCCTCCTGGAAGCCGGCGTCGCCGTGCGCGAGCAGGGCGAGCCCGACGCCCGTGGCATGCAGGGGCCAGCGTGCCCCGACGCGGATGTGCACCCCGACCGCCGACCGCCCCGACAACCACTCGATGTAGACGACCTCGGACCCGTCCTGGACCGCCAACTGCACGTTCTCGTGCGTCGCCTCGTACAGGTCCTCCAGATACGGCAGTGCGACCTGCCGCAGCGCCAACCCCCGTGGCGCCAGTGCCGCGAGCTCCCACAGCCGCAGCCCGACGTGGTACAGCCCGGAGTCGTCCCGCTCCAGCGCGCCCCACTCGGTGAGCGCGGCCACCAGCCGGTGTGCGGTGCTCAGGCTCAGCCCGGCCCGCCGGCTGATGTCGGTCAGACACAGCGCCGGGTGCTCCAGGTCGAAGGCCCCGAGCACCGACAGCAGCCGGTCGGGCGCGGAACGCGTGTGGGCCGGCACGGATGCCACGCCGTCGTCACCCCAGCCCGGATTCGGCGATTCTCTGGAGCAGCGTGTGCAGCTGCTCGCGCTCATCGGTGTCCAGCGGCCCGACCAGCTGGTCGGTGACGCGCTGCCCGGCCTCGTCGGTGTCCCGCAGGAACGCCCGGCCGCCCTCGCTCAGCACGATGATCCGGCTGCGCCGGTCGTCGGGGGAGGGGCGCCGCTCGGCGAAGCCCAACTTCTCCAGGTCGTCGACCAGGCCGACGATCGCGCTCGGGTCGTAGCCGAGCGAGGCGCTCAGCTCGCGCTGGAGCGCGCCCGGGGTGGTGGCGAGGAAGCGCAGCACCGCGTAGTGACGCAGCCGCAGCCCCGACTCCTGGAGGAAGGAGTTGAACAGCTGACCGGAGCGCAGGCCGAGGCGGTAGAGCAGATAGCCCGTGTCCGCGTGCAGTCCGCGCATCCACGGCTCGTCGGCGTCGATCGGTGCGGGGTTCGTGGTCTGCCGACTGGCGATGGCGGGCTCCCTGGTCGAGGCCCCGGAGTGGTGGGGCGTGCGGACGTACCGCACTCAGCATGACGCAAGGACGAGTAGGGAACAACTATTGACGTCAACAACTATTGTTCCTACCTTCGATCTCGTAGCCGCACCTCTCCGCGACTCGCAGCCGCCGCACGTTCCTCGAAAGGACCCGCCCGTGCCCAGCATCGATCTCACCGGCAAGGCCGCCGTCGTCACCGGCAGCGGCCGGGGCCTCGGCCTCGCCTACGCCCACGCCCTGGCCGCCCACGGCGCCTCCGTGGTCGTCAACGACGTCGACGAGGCCGTGGCCGAGGCGGCCGTGAAGTCCATCCGCGAGGCCGGCGGCACCGCCGTCGCCGAGGTCGTCCCCGTCGGCACGACCGAGGCCGCCGACCGGCTGATCGGCCGCGCGGTAGCGGAGTTCGGCCGACTGGACGTTCTGGTCACCAACGCCGGCATCCTGCGCGACAAGGTCCTGTGGAAGATGACCGACGACGACTTCGACGCGGTGATCACCACCCACCTCAAGGGCACCTTCACCTGCGCCCGCGCCGCCGCCGTCCGCATGCGCGAGCAGGGCGAGGGCGGCACCCTGATCCTGGTCGGCTCCCCGGCCGGGCAGCGCGGCAACTTCGGTCAGACGAACTACGCCGCCGCCAAGGCCGGCGTCGTCGCCTTCGCCCGCACCTGGTCGATGGAGCTGGGCCGTGCGGACATCACCGTCAACGCGATCGTGCCGGTCGCGGCGACCGCGATGACCGAGACCATCCCCGCCTTCGCTCCGTACATCGAGGCGATGCGCGCCGGCGCACCCCTCCCGGACTTCCTGCGCAAGGGCGAGGGCTTCGGCACCCCCGAGGACTGCGCCGCCCTCGTCCCGTTCCTCGCCTCCGAGGCGGCCCGGGGCATCACCGGTCAGGCCATCGGCATCGGCGGCGACAAGGTGGCACTCTGGTCGCATCCGCAGGAGATCGCGGCGGCGTTCGCGGACGGCGGCTGGACCCCCGACACCCTGGCCGACGTCTGGCCCACCTCGGTCGGCGCCGAGCTCCAGTCGGTCGGCATTCCGGCGCCGAAGTTCCCGGAGGCGTGATGGACCTGGAAAACCTGGTCGCGATCGACGTCCACACCCACGCGGAGGTCTCCTCCAAGGGCCACTCCTCCCTGGACGACGACCTCCACGACGCCTCCTCCGCCTACTTCAAGGTGGCGGGCAAGCGGAAGCCGACCCTGGAGGAGACCGCCGCCCACTACCGCGAGCGGAAGATGGCAGCCGTCATCTTCACGGTCGACGCCGAGTCCGCGACCGGCACACCTCCGGTTCCGAACGAGGAGGTCGCCGAGGCGGCCGCCGCCAACGCGGACGTACTGATCCCCTTCGCGTCCATCGACCCCTTCCGGGGAAAGGCGGGCGTATGGCAGGCCCGGCGCCTGGTCGAGGAGTACGGGGTGAAGGGCTTCAAGTTCCACCCCAGCATCCAGGGCTTCTTCCCCAACGACCGCTCGGTGGCGTACGACCTCTACGAGGTCATCGAGGAGACGGGCTCGATCGCCCTGTTCCACACGGGCCAGACGGGCATCGGGGCGGGAGTGCCGGGCGGCGGCGGAATCCGCCTGAAGTACTCCAACCCCCTCCATGTGGACGACGTGGCGGCCGACTTCCCCCACCTGAAGATCATCCTGGCGCACCCGTCCTTCCCCTGGCAGGACGAGGCCCTCGCGGTCGCGACCCACAAGCCGGGCGTCCACATCGACCTCTCCGGCTGGTCGCCGAAGTACTTCCCTCCCCAACTGGTGCAGTACGCCAACACCTTGCTCAAGGACAAGGTCCTCTTCGGCTCCGACTTCCCCGTCCTCACCCCCGACCGCTGGCTCGCCGACTTCGCCGCGCTGCCGATCAAGGACGAGGTCAGACCGAAGATCCTCAAGGAGAACGCCGCCCGGCTGCTCGGGCTGACGAATCGTCAAGGGGCATGAGATGCGCAACGAGGGACTGGGGTCATGGCCCGCACGCCGGGCCCGCAAGACACCCCACCGCACCGCCCTGATCCACAGCGGGACAGCGACGTCCTACGCCACCCTGCACAACCGCACCACCCGCCTCGCCCACGCCCTGCGCGACCGTGGCGTCCGCCGCGGCGACCGCGTCGCCTACCTGGGCCCGAACCACCCGTCCTACCTGGAGACACTCTTCGCGGCCGGCACGCTCGGCGCGGTCTTCGTCCCCCTCAACACCCGCCTGACCGGCCCCGAGATCGCCTACCAGCTCGCCGACTCCGGCGCCAAGGCCCTGCTCTACGGCCCGTCGCACGCCGCACTGGTCGCGGGGCTCCCGGGCCACACCGACGTCCGCACCTTCATCGAAGCGGGCCGCGACTACGAGGAGGCCCTGGCGTCGGCCTCCGACGAGCCGATCGACGCCCCCGTCACCCCCGACGACACCTGCATCATCATGTACACATCGGGGACGACCGGCCGTCCCAAGGGCGCCATGCTCACCCACGGCAACATCACCTGGAACGCCCTCAACGTCCTCGTCGACACCGACCTGATCGCCGACGAACGCGCCCTGGTCTCGGCCCCGTTGTTCCACACGGCGGGCCTGAACATGCTGACCCTCCCGGTGCTCCTGAAGGGCGGCACCTGCGTCCTGGTCGAGGCGTTCGACCCGGACGCGACCTTCGACCTGATCGCCGGTCACCGCATCACCTTCATGTTCGGCGTCCCCACCATGTTCGACCAGTTGTCCCGCCACCCCCGCTGGCCGGCCGCGGACCTGTCGTCCCTCCGCATCCTGACCTGCGGCGGCTCCCCGGTCCCGACCCCCCTCATCGCCGCCTACCAGGAGCGCGGCCTGACCTTCCTCCAGGGTTACGGCATGACGGAGGCGGCCCCGGGGACGTTGTTCCTGGACGCCGAGCACGCGGTGAGCAAGGCGGGTTCGGCGGGCGTACCGCACTTCTTCAGCGACGTGCGCGTGGTGCGGCCCGACCTGACCCCGGTCGAAGGCGACGAGACCGGCGAGGTCGTGGTCCGCGGCCCGCACGTCATGCCCGGCTACTGGGGCCTGCCCGACGAGACCGCCGCGTCCTTCGCCGAGGGCTGGTTCCGCAGCGGGGACGCGGCCCGTGTCGACGAGGACGGCTATGTCTTCATCGTCGACCGCATCAAGGACATGATCATCTCCGGCGGCGAGAACATCTACCCCGCCGAGATCGAGGACCTCCTCCTCGCCCACCCGGACATCGTCGAGTGCGCGGTCATCGGCGTCCCCGACGACAAGTGGGGCGAGGTCCCGCGCGCGGTGGTCGTCCCGCGCGAGGGCGCCGCACCGGACCCCGACGAGGTACTCGCCTCGCTGTCCGGCCGCCTGGCCAAGTACAAGATCCCCAAGTCGCTGGTCCTCACGGACGAACTCCCGCGCACCGCTTCCGGAAAACTCCTCAAATCCCGTGTCCGTTCGCGATACGGCAACCAGTAAGGAACGCACCCGCATGACCATCACCGTGAACGGCCTCGAAGAACTGAAGAAGCTGGCCGGCAGCGACCTCGGCACGAGCGAGTGGATCGAGATCACCCAGTCCCGCATCGACACGTTCGCCGACGCGACGGGCGACCACCAGTGGATCCATGTGGACCCGGAGAGGGCGGCGGAGGGTCCGTTCGGAGCACCGATCGCCCACGGCTATCTGACGCTCTCCCTCTTCATCCCTTTGTTCACCGAACTGTTGGACGTGCAGGGCGTCACGACGAAGGTCAACTACGGGCTGAACAAGGTGCGTTTCCCGTCTCCCGTAAAAGTCGGGTCCCGCATCCGACTCGTCGGTAAACTGGCGGAGGTGGAGGAGGTGCCGGGCGGTGTACAGATCACCGTCGAAGGCACGATAGAGATCGAGGGTGCGGCGAAGCCGGCGGCAGTGTTGACGAGTCTGTCCCGGTTCTATGACTGAGGCGTCTCGGATAGCCCGAAAACGCTATCGGTATCCCCCAGACGGGTGCATAGTTTGGTCAGTAGCGGGGTACTCGCGGCTCCGCCGCTGTACCGTGCTGTCAGAGTGACCAGTCACTCGCCGACCCCACCCCTCCTGATCAGGGAATACCGTGACCGTTCCAACCAGAGCCACTGCCAGCATCACGGTGCGGCCGGTGGCCGCCGAAGCTCACACGACCGGGCCGCGTCTCGACGCTCCGCACGACCCGAAGAGTGTCCGAGGCGTACGTCGAGCTCGTTCGTCCACGCAGACGCGCAGGGGGGCCGGGGTAACCTTCCAGTCGTCCATCTGAGGACACCACATACTCCGTCATGACCGGTCCGACCGTCCCGCTGCGGCAGCTCGTACTGAAGGTGCACAGCAGATGTGATCTCGCCTGCCGGCACTGCTACATCTACGAGCACGCCGACCAGAGCTGGAGTTCGCGCCCCAGGGTGATTTCACAGGAAACGATCTCCCGGACCGCCCTTCGGCTGGCGGAGCATGCCACGAAACATCAGCTCGCCTCCGTCCAGGTCATCCTGCACGGAGGCGAGCCTCTGCTTGCCGGCCCGACGCGCTTACGGGCCATCTGCGAGGAACTGACCACCGCTCTGCGCGGCGTCTGCGCACTCGATCTGCGCATCCACACCAACGCCGTTCAGCTGGGCGAGCGCCACCTCGACCTCTTCGCCGAATACGGCGTCCGCGTGGGTGTCTCCCTCGACGGAGACCGGGCCGCCAACGACCGCTTCCGGCTCTTCGCCAACGGCCGTAGCAGCCACGACAAGGTCCTCAGAGCCATCTCCCTGCTCGACCAGGACCGCTACCGGCACCTCTACGCCGGCATCCTCTGCACCATCGACGTGCGCAACGACCCCGTCGCCGTCTACGACGCCCTGGCCGCCCTGCGTCCCCCACGCATCGACTTCCTCCTGCCCCACGCCACCTGGGACGAGCCACCCCTGCGACCCGACGGCACCGACACCCCCTACGCCGACTGGCTCCTGACCATCCATCACCGCTGGAACGAGCAGGGACGCCCGATGCCGGTGCGGCTGTTCGACTCGATCGTCAGCACCCTCGGCGGCGGCCCCGGCCTCACCGAGGCGATGGGCCTGGAGGCCGCCGACGTAGTGGTCGTCGAGACCGACGGCACCTACGAACAGGCGGACTCACTGAAGACCGCCTACGACGGGGCACCGGTCACCGGCAAGGACGTCTTCCAGCACACCCTGGACGAAGTGGCCCGCCACCCCGGCATCACCGCTCGGCAGCACGGCCTGGACGACCTGTGCGCCACGTGCCGGAGCTGCCCGGTGGTGCGCTCCTGCGGCGGCGGGCTGTTCGCACACCGCTACCGGTCCGACGGCACCGGGTTCGACAATCCGTCCGTCTTCTGCGCGGACCTCAAGGAACTGATCCTCTCCATCGACGCCAGGACCGACGCGAGTGCGACTCGCCCGGTCCAAGGCTTCGACGCCCTGGCCGACGGCAGCGACGAGGGCGTCGGAGTACGAGGGTTGGCGCGGGAGCGGCGGGACGTCACCCGGGGGCTGCTGAGCGACGTGCACCACGAGATCGGGGCCCGGGCGGGTGAGCCATGGGAGCGGTCCTGGCAGCTCGCCCTCGACCTGGGGCAGCGTGACGGCGCACTGCTCGAAGCCCTGCTTTCCCACCCCTACACCCGCACCTGGGCCCTGCGGTGCCTCGACGAGGCCGCCTCGCCCACCCATCTGTCCTCGCTCCTGGCCGCCGTGGCGCTGCCGGTGGGCGCCGTCGACAGGGTGACGGTACCGACGCACGACGGCTTCGTGTATCTGCTCGGGCTGGGCAGGCTGCGAGCCGAACCCGGTTCGTCCGAAGTCGAGTTGACGGCTCATCCCCTCGGGGGGCCGGACTGGGAGCCCTTGCACCGCGTCCGTTGCGACGGGCTGGATGTCGTCCTGGACGACTCCGACCCTCATCGCGACTGCTTCGGCACTCCCGTGACCGGACGGCTGACGGACGTGGAGGTCGAGCAGTGGATGCATGTGCTGCCGCAGGCCTGGACGTTGATCTGCAAGAGACTGCCTGTCGTCGGTTCCAGGGTGGCGGAGGAGGTACGAGTGATCACTCCACTCGCCGCACCACCGGACCCCGAGCACTTCGTGCCCGGTGGGGGGCTCGGCGCGCTGGGCGTCCGTCTCGACCCCGACCCGGAACGCGTCGCCGTGGAATTGGTGCGAGGATTCCGGCTCGGCCTGCTCGACGCACTGCTCGATGTGTGCGACCTGTACGACGAGTCGGACACACGCACCGGCAGACTGCTGGGCGACACCTATGCGCGCGCCGCGACCGACGTCCTGCGAGACGACCCGGAAAGGGCCCGTCGCACGCGCGCCCAATGGGCGGAGCTGTCCGCTTCCGGTTCGCTGACCGCGCTCGGCCGGCGGTTCGTCGACGGCATCGGGCGGAGCCTGTGACCGACACCGCCTCGCTGGCCGAGGACCTCGTCACGCTGGGCCTTCGGCCCGGGGCCACCGTGCTGGCCCACGCCTCCCTGCGCCGGGTCGGCGCCGGGCCCGACGCCGCCCTGGCCGCCCTGCGAGACGTCCTCGGTCCCGAGGGCACGCTCGTCGTGCCGACGTTCACCGCCGGCAACTCCGACACCTCACCGGCGTACCGGGAACGCACCCGGAACATGACGACCGATCAAATCAAGGCACTGCAAGAGCGGATGGCGCCCTTCGATCCGGACCGGACGCCGTCCGAGGGCATGGGGCAGCTGGCAGAGGCCGTGCGCTGCGCCGAGGGGCGTGTGCGCAGCACTCATCCGCAGACCTCGTTCGCCGCCGTCGGCGCCCGGGCCGAGGAGCTGCTGGCCGGGCATGACGGGGACTGCCACCTGGGCGAGAGGTCACCGCTGGGCCGGCTCTACGAGGCCGGCGCCCAAGTGCTGCTCCTGGGCGTCGGCTTCGAGGTGTGCAGCGCCTTCCACCTCGCCGAGTACCGGGTCCCCGAACCGCCCCGGCGGACGTATCGCTGCGTGGTGCTGCGCGGCGGCGTGGGCCGCTGGACCGCGTACAAGGATGTCGACCTGGACGACAGTGACTTCGGCGCGCTGGGCGCCGACTTCGAAAAAGCCGACGCAGCACGGCCCGATCCGACCGTGCGCGGCGGGCGGGTCGGGGACACGCACGCCCGGATCTTCCCGCTCGACGAGGCCGTGGACTTCGCGACCGCATGGCTGACCGGAAATCGATCCCGTCGCCTTTTCGCGGACCCGTCACAAATCGCTGCGGGGTTCCTACACTGAGTGTCCACCCCCGCGGGTGCCGGGGATCGGGGGGCGGGGGACGGGATCGGGGGATCGCGTGGAGCCGACGGGACCATGGGGGGACGCCACTGCCCCTTATTTCTTTCTCAGTTACGCCCGACTGCCGCAGGACGGACCCGGTTCGACCAACCCGGATCTGTGGGTCCACCGCCTCTTCGACCAACTATGCGAACACATCAAGCACATGACCGCCCATCCGGGAGCGGCGGGATTCATGGACGGATCGATGCGCGCCGGAGAGTACTGGAGCAGTGAGCTCGGCGGCTCACTGGCGCGCTGCCGGGTATTCGTGCCGCTGTACTCGCCGAGGTACTTCATCAGCTCCTGGTGCGGCAGGGAGTGGGGCGCTTTCGCCACTCGGGAGGTGCGACACCGCGAGGCGGGACAACCGGGCGTCGCCAACGCGGTGGTGCCCGCGCTGTGGGCACCGGTGCCCGATCACCGACTTCCCGAATGCGTGAAGGAAGTGCAGTACACGCAACCCGAGTTCGGTCAGCGCTACAGCACGTTCGGGCTGTACGGGCTGGCCAAGCTGAAAGCGTTTCGCAGCGACTACGAGAAGGCCGTCCTGCATCTGGCCCGGCGCATCGTCGACGTGGGCGAGAACGTCGTCGTCGAGCACGCCAACCGTGTCCAACTGGACGCGGCCCCCGACGCCTTCGCGGCCACCCCCGCGACGGTATCGACCACCGGACGCACTCTGCGGATCAGCGTGGCGGCACCTTCCACCACCAGGCTGCCCGAGGGACGCAGCGCGGACTACTACGGTCCCTCGGCCCTCGACTGGAACCCGTACCAGCCCAAGTCCCGTCAACCTCTCGCCCAGGCCGCCGCGGACATCGCCGTCGCCATGGACTTCCGGCCCGATGTACGAGAGTTCGACCACACGTCGGGGCCCGCCGACGGGCCGGAGGTCGTGCTCCTCGACCGGTGGGTCCTGCGCGATCCCGAACGCCGGGTCGCCCTCGCCGAGTTCGACGAGAGCGATCTGCCGCCGACCGGACTGGTGGTGGCCTGGAACGCGGAGGATCCCGACAGCGACGAGGTCGAGTACACACTCGCCTCGGAGGCCGAGGCCACTCTGCCGCGCCGTATTCCGCTGGGCCGGCAAGCGTGCAGACCCGCGGTGCGAGGCGTTCCGGACCAGGCGACCTTCGACAGGATCCTCCCCAACGTTGTGCAGTGGGCGGAGGGCGAGTACCGCAAACGGGCCCGCCCCCGACCGCCGGCCGGAGAGCGCATCGAGCGCTTCCGGCTGTGCGGGACCGACAGCCAGGACAGCCGACCCCAGGGACACCGCCGGAACGCCGAGGAGGAAGACCGCGATGAGCAGCCCTGATGAACAGGACGGCCGGGCCGGCCGCATCGTCACGTTCTACTCGTACAAGGGCGGCACCGGCCGGACGATGGCCCTCGCCAACGCGGCGTGGATCCTGGCCGCCAATGGCAAACGCGTCCTGGCCGTGGACTGGGACCTAGAGGCGCCGGGCCTGCACCGCTTCTTCCACCCGTTCCTCGATCCGGCCACGGTCAGTGCCACGACCGGTGTCATCGACATGCTCCAGAAGTACACCTGGGCGGTCACGAGAGACGCAGACCCCGAGGAGCGGTCGGAGGAAGTGCGTCTGGACCATGCCCGCATCCAGCGCCACGCGGTCTCCCTGGACTGGGCGTTCCCCGAACCCGGCACCCTCGATCTGGTGTCGGCGGGCCGGCAGGACCGTAAGTACTCGGCGACGGTGAGCACCTTCGACTGGGACCACTTCTACGACGAGCTCGACGGCGGACTCTTCTTCGACGCGCTGCGCGAGGACATGCGCCAGAACTACGACTACGTCCTCATCGACAGCCGAACCGGCCTGTCCGACATCGCCGACGTCTGTACCGCCCATCTTCCCGACGTCCTGGTCGACTGCTTCACCCTCAGCGACCAGAGCATCGACGGCGCCGCGGCCGTAGCCCACGACATCCGTGACCGGTACCGACGTCGCCGGATCCGCATCCTGCCCGTCCCCATGCGTATCGACGAGGGCGAGAAGGAGAAGGCGGACGCCGGGCGGGCGCTGGCTCGCGCCAAGTTCAACGGGTTCCCCTCCGGTATGACCGAGGACGAACTCACCCGCTACTGGGGGTCTGTGGAGGTCCCCTACCGGCCGTACTACGCCTACGAGGAGACGCTGGCCACGTTCGGCGACGAGGCCGGCAACGCGACGTCCCTGCTGGCCGCCTTCGAGCGGCTCACCGGCGTGATCAGCGACCGGGCCGTCATCGGCCTGCCGCGCATGCCCGAAGAGGTGCGCGAGGGGGTCACGGCGAAGTTCACCCGCCCCCGGCTCGCGCTCCCGGCCGACCTGCACCTCAGCTATGTGTCCGAGGACCGCATGTGGGCCGACTGGATCACCTTCCTGCTGTCCCGGGCCGGCTTCAAAGTGTCGCGCAGGTACGTGGGTTGTGAGGGGGACGGCGCCGAGAAGCCCGCCGACCGGACCGTCTTCGTCCTCTCGCCGGCCTTCCAGCGCTCGGCGCGGGCCCGGCAGGTGTGGGACGCGGCGCTCAGGGGCGATCTTTCGGGCCGCCGCCAAGTGGTCGCCGTCCGGGTCGGTGACCTGCGCCCGGCGCCCACGTTCGGCGAACGGCCCTCGGTCGACCTGGTGCGCACCAACGAGAAGAGCGCCGCCTCCGCCCTGCTGCGGGCCCTCGGCAAGCCGCCGCTGCCCGCCGATCTGACCGATGAGGCCGCGCTCAGGGACGCTCGCTTCCCGGACACGGTGCCCAAGTTCTGGAACGTCTCGCCCCGCAACTCATCCTTCACCGGCCGCAGCGCCCTGCTGGAGAAACTCCGCGACGGACTCGGCAGCAGCAACTCGGGCGGCTCCTCCGCGCCACACGCCCTGTACGGGCTGGCAGGTGTCGGCAAGACGCAGATCGCGCTCGAGTACGTGCATCGCTTCGCAGCCGACTACGACCTGGTGTGGTGGATACCCTCCGAGCAGAACGAGCTCGTGGTCTCCTCCCTCAACGACCTCGCGCGCAAGCTGAACCTGCGGGTCGGCGACGACGCCGCCCAGAACGCCCAGGAGGTCCGCGACCATCTGCGCCAGTCGTCCTCGGCGCTGCGCTGGCTGCTGGTGTTCGACAACGCCGACGAGCCCAAGGAGGTGGAGAAACACTTCCCCGGTGGCGCCGGCCATGTGCTGGTCACCTCCCGCAACCAGACCTGGTTGCAGTTCGGGGAGGTACTGGAGATCGACCCGTTCCGTCGCGAGGAGAGCATCGAGCATCTGCTGCGCCGGGCCGCCGGCCTCGCCACAGAGGACGCCGACCGGGTCGCAGCCGCTGTGGGCGACCTGCCGCTCGCGCTCGACCAGGCCGGTGCCTGGCTGGCCGAGACCGGAACGCCCGTGGACGCGTATCTCACCGAACTGGAGCACCAGGCGGCGCGGGTACTGTCGCTCAGCCAGCCCGCGATCTACCCGGAGCCGGTCGGTGCCACCTGGAACGTCTCCATCCAGCGGCTCAACGAACGATCCCCGGCCGCCGTACGCCTGCTCCAACTGTGCGCCTTCTTCGCCGCCGAACCGATCTCCGCGGAGTTGCTCTACGGCGACGAGATGATGAGCGCCCTGTCCGAGCTGGACCCCTCACTCCAGGAGAAGATGGTCCTCGGCCGGGTGATCAGGGAGATCGGCCGGTTCGCCCTCGCAAAGGTGGACCGGCGCACCGAATCGATCCAGGTGCACCGGCTGGTGCAGTCGGTGATCCGGTCCCAGCTCTCCGCCCGGGATCAGGAGGACGCCCAGCACGTCGTGCACCGCATCCTGGCCGGCGCCCGCCCGTCCGGCGACGAGCCCATCGACGACCCGAAGAACCAGCCCGCCTTCGCCGCGATCTGGCCCCATCTGGAGGCATCCAAGGCCCATACCTGCGACGAGCCGAAGACCCGGCAGCTGCTCATCGACCGCGTCCGCTATCTGTGGAAGTTCGGCTACCTGAACGACGCCCACTCCTTCGGCGGCGAACTGAAGGAGTTGTGGGAGGGCCAGCTGACCGAGAGCCGCTCCCGGATCGCCGGTCTGGAGAAGCAGGAGCCGGCCGAGCAGACACCGGTGGGCGAGCCGAACGGGACGGCCGATCCGCAGGCCCCGCGCACGCTCGTCGAGGAGAAGCGGTACGCCACGGAACTCCAGACTCAGCTGCTGCACCTGAGGTTCCACATCGCCAACGTGCTGCGCTCGCTGGGCAAGTACGTGGAGGCGGAGGAGCTGGGCTCCGACACGCTCCGCCAGCAGCGCGTCCTGCTGAAGGCGGGCCATCCGCACATCCTGATGACGGCCAGTGGCCTCGCCACCGACTTGGGCAGCATCGGCCGGTTCGAGGCCGCCCTGGAGCTGGCGACCGAGGCATACGACGGCTTCAAGGAGCACTACGGCGAGGACTACCGACGCACCCTGAGCGCCAACAACAACCGTGCGGTGTGCCTGAGACTTCTCGGCCGCTACGCCGAGGCTCTGGAAGTCGACCAGGAGATCTACGACCTGCGTCGCAATGACGTCGGTGCCGAGCATCCGCACACCCTGATCAGTATCACCAACCTGGGCCGCGACCTGCGCGAGATGGGCCAGTACGAGCGCTCCATCTCGCTCCTGAGCAGCAGTTACGAGTCGTACAAGCGCCAGTTCGGCGAGGTCTACCCGGAGACCCTGCGCAGCGCGAAGAGCCTCGCCGTGTCGCTGCGCAAGGCGGGCCGGGTGGATGAGGCGCGGGCTCTCACCCTGCAGACCCAGGAGCACTACCGGCTGCGTGGCACGCCCGCGTCCACCCCCGACGTGCTGGACTGCAATCTGAACTACGCGACCGACCTGTACGCCACCGGGGCGCGTGAGGAGGCACTGAAACTGGCGCAGGACACCGTGCGGCAGTACCGCTCGGCACCCGGAGAGCGGCATCCGGCGACGCTGGCCGGCGTCAACAATCTCGGCATTTTCCTGCGCGGCTCCAGAGAGGTGAGCAGGGCGCGGGCGCTGCTGGAGAAGAACTTCGGCACCCTGCGGGAGGTACTCGGCGACCGCCACCCCTACACGCTGGCCTGTGCGGTCAACCTCGCCAACGTGCTGGCGGAGCTGAACGAGCTGCGCGAGGCGGAGGAGCTGGAGCGGCTGGCGGTGGCCGGCTTCCAGCCGACCCTCGGCCATGAGCACCCGGACACCATCGTCTCGCGTGCCAACCTCGGGGTGACTCTGAAGTCCCTGGGTCGCATACCTGAGGCCGAGCAGCTCCAGGAGAGCAGCCACACGGAGTTCGCCCGGATGCTCGGGGAGAGCCATCCGCACACGGTGAGCGTCCGCGAGGGCAATCGCATCCACCGGGACCTGGAGCCGCCGGCCGTGTGACCGAGTCGGATCAGGAGTGGTCGGCCGTCAGCCGCAGGCGTCCTCCCAGCAGCCAGGTGAAGACGTCCGGCAGCACCCGCAGCGCTGCGAAGTGCGCCTCCTCGGGGTGCACGATGGCCCGGCCCCCGGGAATGCGTTCGGCCAGCCATCGGGTGTGGCTGGCCGGTGAGAACCCGTCCCGTTCGCCGTGCCACAGCAGGACGGGTACGGAGATGTCGGCCGGTGAGAACCCCCAGGGGCCGCAGAAGGACAGGGCGTCGTCCACCCAGCCGTCGGCGGACACGCTCAGCGCCTCCTGGTAGTTGCGCAGCAGCATCGTGCGGATGACCGCGTTGGCGACCACCCGCAGATCGGACTCGGTCAGCTCCCAGTGCAGTTGATCCAGTAACTTGCGCGGATCGGACTGAATGGTGACGGAACGTTTTCGCAGACTGTCCGCGAGCTGTTCGGGTCCGTCCAGGGCCTTGGTGTACTCATTGACGTTGGAGGCCGTCATCCCCGCGAACCAGTCCAGTCCGTCCGCGTCCCGAGGGGCGAGGCCGACCAGGACGGCGGCCCGGGTGACCCGGTCCGGCAGCAGGGCGGCGCAGGCGAGCGCGTGCGGGCCGCCGCCGGAGCGGCCGACCACGGCGAACCGCTCGACGCCGAGGGCGTTCGCGATGGCGGCCACATCTGCGGAGACATGGGCCACCTGGCGGCCGGGGAGCCGGTCGGAGGGGCCGTAGCCGGGGCGGTCGTAGGTGATGAGGCGGACCCGCTGGTGGTACAGGAGCATCGACCGGGGTGCCGGACCCAGCCGGCTTCCGGGGGTGCCGTGCAGCAGGAACACAGGTGAGCCGCCGGGATCTCCGCTGATCTCGACGGCTAATCGGCGCCCGTCCCCCGTGAATACGTCTTTGAGCATGCGCGGCCCCCTTCCGAAGCCCCCGCCCGCTGCGGCATGCCATGTGGTCGTGCAACGGCCATTCCCCATCGTGCCCCAGATCATCCCGAAGTGCGGTTGTTTCCGGCTTCTGGCAGGGCAATGACCGAGAGGTGGCGGGGACTTGTCGGTTCGGTACGCGAGCCTCAGCCCCCCACCACATCGACGAATACAGGATTCGAGTAGAACCACGTGTCCGTCCACGGGTCCCCGTCCCCGGGCGCGTGCGGGATCGGGCCGTGTGGGTCGATCGCGGCGCCGAGGTAGCCGGTGCCGTTGCGGTTGCCGTCGCTGCCGCGCAGGCGGACGTAGAAGGGCTCGGTCCCGGCGGTGAGAGGGATCCGGAGGGTGTACGTGCCCTTGCGGCCCTGTACGTCCTTCGTCGCCACGACCTTGGTGTCAGGCGCGCGCCAGACGTCGCGGTCCGCCACCGGGCCGTGGACCGCCCCGCGGATGACGTCGACGTGCGCCAACTCAGGCAGGATTCCCTGCGGGTTGGGGCGGGAAGCCGTCGTCACCGTCACGTTCAGGGTGAGCTTCTCGCCCTTTCGGACGCGTAGGCGGCCGCCCAGAGTCACGCCGCGGCCGTGGTCGCAGTCGCGCTTGAGGCGGACGTCGAGGCCGTCCAGCAGGTGGCCGTGGTCCAGCCAGACCCGTCCCGCGCGCAGGCCCGCCATCACCGCGCGGTAGCCGTAGCGGGTCACGCCGACGTGGGTGCGGCTGAACTGGCCCGGCCAGAAGTCGCTGCCCGGCTGCGGGGTGGTGGTGTTCACCGGGTCGGGCAGCTTGCCGGTGTTGTCGAAGTTCTGCCCGGCCGGCCAGTCGCCGTTCTTCCAGGTGTCGAAGACGATGCGGTGGGCGTCGGAGTTGGTGGTGATGGAGAACAGCTTCCCCTCGGCCAGCATCGAGTCCCACAGGCCGCCGACCGTCGCCGTCGCCCAGTCGAAGCCGCCGTACGTCAGGAACGCCTCCGCCGGATAGCCCGGCCAGGACTGCGCCGACGGCTTGTTCTCGTACTCGCCGCGCATCGACGTCGCCCCGCGCCGGCCGGGGATCGCCGCGCCCTGGGCTCCCGGCGCACCCTCCATGCCGATCATGATCTCGGGGGCCGCGTCCCGCCAGTTGCGCATCTCGTGCGGGGAGTCGATGCCGAGGCGCAGCGGGTGGTTGGCGAGGACGAGGACGTCGTCGACGTAGCCCTTGCGGCGCTGCGCGGCCAGCCACTTGACGGCCTTGACCGCGTGAGCCTCATTGCGGGCCGTGTCCGCCGCCCCCGGGGCTCCCTCGGTGTAGCCGAGCAGCTTGCCGTCGTAGGCGCTCTCGAACCGGGTGAGCAGGTCGACCTCGTGGCGGCCGGGCGCGGTGAAGACCGTGCAGTGCTCGGCTGCCGGGATGTACCACTCCAGGCCCTGGAAGATCAGCTGACGGGGGTTCTCGGCGCGGGCCCGGAGGATCTCCCGGTGCTCCAGGGCGGCGCCGTACTTGGCGTGGCCGAAGTTGGAGTGCTCGGTGAACACCATCCAGTCCAGGCCGTACCCGGCGCCCGCGGCGGCCAGTTGGGAGAAGGTGTACTTCGCGTCGTGGCTGTACACGGTGTGGATGTGGTGGTCGCCGACGAGGTAGGCGAGGCGCGGGTCGTCGCCGCCGAGGTGCCGGTTGCCGGCCGCCAGTGCCGGGGTGGCGGTCCCCAGGGCGAAGGCGGCGCCGAAGAGGCCCGCGCGGCGCATGAGCCCCCGCCGGGACACGCCCTGCGGGTCGAGGTCGGCGGCGGAGACGGACGGGTCGGCCCAGGTGGGCAGTTGCTGCTCGGTCATGGTGATCCTCGAAAGGGCGTCAGTGGGTCATGAAGGACGTGACGGGCAGCGCCCGTTCGACGATCCGGACGTCGCCGAGGCGGCCGTACAGGATCTGGTCGATCTTGCCGCCGTACTCGTAGCCGCCGAGCAGCCAGGGAAGGCCGACCGTGGTGAGGCCGATCGCGGTGGCGTGCGGGTTGCGGGCCACCGGGGAGCCCTGGACGTACATCGTGGTGTGCCGGCCGTCGTTGACGACGGCGACGTGCCACCATCTCTCCCGCGCGGTCTCGTCGCCCCAGTTGGTGGCGATGCCCTGCTGGTTGAGCGGCCGGACCGCCCACTGCGGGCCGGGCCCGTCGGACAGGGAGAGGGTGGCGAGCGGCTCGTCGGGGTCGCCCTCGGTCCTGCCCGCGGCGCCGCCCGTTCCGGTACGGCTGACCAGGCCGGCCCAGGCGTGGTGCGAGGCGTCCCAGTCGGCGGGCACGCGGTAGAACGCCTCGATGGTGTAGCCGCCCCGGAAGGTGGCCTGGTTCAGCGGGGCGCCGTCGACCGTGCGCAGATACGCGCCCCTCAGCGGGGACTTGAAGCCGGTGAACTCCAGGCTGCCGTGAGCGGGCTGGTCGGGGTGGTGGTCTGCGGACCAGCCGAGTGTGCCGCCGCCGACCGAGACCACGGTGAGGTCATTGCCGCGGCCGGACAGGTCACGGACGGTGCCGGAGACGGGGGAGTCGAAGCGCCAGTAGGCGGCCGTGCCCCGGATCAGCATCTTCGACGCGGGGCGCGCCGGGCGGGCCGGCACCGGGTCGAAGCCGGAGAAGCGGTCCGCGAAGGCGATGCCGACGGAGAACCGGTCGGCGTCGCCGCTGAGCTCGATCTCCTGCCGCTCCAGCTCGTTGAGGCCCTTCGCGGCACGGCCGAGGATCCACGGGGAGACCGTCTCGACGTCGATGACGTCACGGTCCAGGTCGAAGTGGTAGAGGCGGATCATCGCCGCGCCGCCGAAGTAGCGGTTCTGGTAGTTCGTCAGGTGCAGGTGGACGTCGTTGCCCGCCGCGTTCTTGCGGGTGGCCCGGCCCGCGGGCCAGTAGTGCCCGTTGAGGGTGAGGAAGATCTGGTCCTGGTCCTTGACCAGCTGGTCCCACAGCTGCTGGCCGTAGGACGACAACTGGTCGTCGCCGACGACCAGTTCGTGGGTGGTGAGGATGACCGGTGTCTTCGGGTGCCGGGCGAGCACGTCCTTCGCCCAGGCGTACCCCTTCTCCGACAGCCGCCAGTCCAGCGCGAGCACCATCCACTCGCGGCCGGCCGCCTCGAACAGGTGGTAGGTGTTGTAGCCGTCCGAAGAGGCGCCGCCGAAGGAGGACTTGCCCTGGAAGCGGCGCGGTCCGAACGCGTCCAGGTACGGCGTCGGGCCACGCTGGTCGTTCGTGGACGACCTCACGTCGTGGTTACCGGCGAGGACGCTGTAGCCGACGCCGCGCCGGTCGAGCAGCTCGAACGCCTCGCCGATCGCCGCGAACTCCTCCCTCGCCCCGTTCTCGGTGAGGTCGCCGAGGTGGGACAGGAAGACGATGTTGTCCTCCCGGCCGTGCTCCAGGAGATAGCGCAGGGACGCCTCGACGGGCGCGGGGTTGATGCTCGGCCCGTCGAAGAGGTACTGGGTGTCGGGCATCACCGCGAGCGTGAAGCGACGGCTGTCGGCATCGGGACGCCAACCGGCCGTCGCCGTCGCCGGGGACGCCTCGGCCACGCCCGGCAGGGCGACCCCCGCCGTGGCCGCGGCGCCGAGCAGCGCGGTGGCGCGCAGGAAACCGCGTCTGCCGGCACCGGCCTGAGGGGCCTCGCCCTGTTCCTGGTCATGCGAAGTACACACGTGTGCTCCGTAAGTAGATCCGTGGAAGATCCGTGAGGGGTGACGGTGAAGGGCGTGGGGGGTCAGAGCGCGCGCAGGGTCCAGCTCCAGCGATGGACGCCCGGGGCGACGAGATACGGGGGTGAGGTGTCGGGCCCGCAGGAGGCGGTGCCCAGGCCGCGGTGCGCGGCGTCGATGTGCACCACGCAGCCGGGCCGCGGGACCAGCTCGTCGTGATGGCCGGCGGAGGCGAGGTCCTGCGCCCGGTAGCGGGTCACCGAGATCTGCCGGGGTTCGTCCAGGGCGACGGAGAGGCCGGTGGCGTCCGGCGCCGACAGCATGAACCGCCGTACGCCATGCCGTCCGCCGCTCTCCTGCGGCCGCAGATACGGGGTGAACAACTCCTCGACGGGGACCGAGTGATGGCCGACGGGCGCGCCCGCACAGCGGTCGGGGTACGACTCCCACGGGCCCTGCCCGAACCAGTCCAGCAGGTCGAGTTCGGCGACCGTCTCGAAGACCGTGCCGACCCGGGCCACGTCGTCGAACGCCTCCGGCAGCTCGGCCTCCTCCTCGACCCGGACGCCGCCCTCGACGGGCGTGAGCACCTGCCGGTGCCGTACGACACCGGTCGTGCCCGCGTACTCGGCCTCCACGGTCACCCGGCCGGAGTCCTTGCGCACCGACACGACCTTGCGCACCAGCGCGTCGAGCCCCCAGCTCCGCCAGCGCGTGGCCATGCCGCCGAGCTCGTCGTTGTCGGTGGGCGCCCGCCACAGCGAGAGCGTCGGCGCGGCCGTCAGCAGCGGATGGACGAGGAGAGCCTCGCCGTCCACCTCCACCTGCCGGGCCACGGGAGCGACCTCGGCGGCGGCGGGGCCGCGCAGGCGCACCTGCGGCACGCACACCTCGGTGCCCCGCGGCGCCCACGGCTGGTCCTCGGCCACGCTCACCCGCAGCGTCAGCCAGGCCTCGCCGCCGTCCTCCGGCAGCGCGAACGGCAGCGGCACCGCCGCCGTCTCACCCGGGCACAGCTCCGGCAGTTCGGCCGGTGCGGTCAGGGTGCGGCCGTCCGCCAGCGACAGCTCCCACACGGCGGTCAGCCAGTCGAAGCCGCGGAAGTGCTGGTGGTTGGTCAGGACGATGCCCTCGTGCCGGTAGCGCTCGATGCGTACCGGCGCCGCGATCTCCCGGTGCTCGTACATCGCCGGCTTGGGCGTACGGTCGGGGAATACCACGCCGTCCGCGATGAACGCGCCGTCGTGGATCGTCTCGCCGAAGTCACCGCCGTAGGCCCAGCGGTACCCGGGCGCGGTGACACCGTTGTCGTAGAGGCCGGCGCCCCCACGCCCGACCGGTCTTCCGTCGCTCACGCGCTGAAGAATTCCGTGGTCCCAGAACTCCCAGATGAACCCGCCCTGAAGACCCGGGGTGGCCTCGATGGCAGCCCAGTGGTCGGCGAGCGTGCCGTTGCTGTTGCCCATGGCGTGCGAGTACTCGCACTGGATGAGCGGCCTGGTCTGCTCGCCGGAGAGCGCGTGCGCGACGCAGTCCTCGATGGGCGCGTACATGGGGCAGGCGATGTCGGAGGCGTCGTCCGTCGCCGCCCAGTCGAGCTTGGCCGCACCCTCGTACTGGATCGGCCGCGTCGGGTCGTGCCGGCGCACCCAGCCGGCCGCCGCGTCATGATTCGCGCCGTAGTCGGACTCGTTGCCCAGCGACCAGATGATCACCGACGGATGGTTCTTGTCGCGGAGCACCATGCGTGAGACTCGGTCCACGAAGGCGTTCAGACAGCGCGGGTCGTCGGCGATCTCGTGGGCGTGGTCGTGGGACTCGATGTCCGCCTCGTCGACGACGTAGAGGCCGAGCTCGTCGGCGAGGTCGTACAGGGCGGGGTCGTTCGGATAGTGGGCGGTGCGCACGGCGTTGAAGCCGAAGCGCTTGAGCAGGACGAGGTCCGCGCGCAGGTCGTCGTACGACACCGTCCGCCCCGTCAGGGGGTGGAAGTCGTGCCGGTTGACGCCCCTGATGAACACCCGCTCCCCGTTGACCAGCAGATCCCGGCCGACGATCTCGACGTCCCGGAAGCCGACCCGGTGCCGGGAGGTGTCGGCGACCGTGCCGTCCGCGCGGTGCAGGCGCACGGTGAGGTCGTACAGCTCGGGCGTCTCCGCGTTCCAGGTGCGCACCTCGGCGACCGTGGCCAGCAGCCGGGCCTCGCCGAGGAAGTCGGAGACCCGCTCGTCGTCCGCATTCGCACGGTCGAACTCGGCGTCCTGCGCGAGCGGCGCGCCGTCCAGCTCGCCGGTGAGATACCACCCCTCGGGCAGCGCCCCGCCAGCGTCCCGCACCCTGCAGTCCACGCGCAGATCGCCACCGTACCCGGCCCGCACGGTGACGTCCGCGAGGTGCAGCGGGTCCGTCGCGTACAGCAGCACCGAGCGGGTGATCCCACCGTGCCACCACTGGTCCTGGTCCTCGATGTGCGAGGCGTCGGACCACTTCACCACGGTCAGCCGTACGGTGACCCGCGCACCGGGACGCACCAGTGCCGTCAGGTCGAACTCGGCCGCCAGGTGCGAGTCCTTGGAGACACCGACCGGCCGCCCGTCCACCTGCACCAGCAGCACGCTCTCGGCGGCCCCGACCTGGAGCACGATCCGGCGCCCGGCCCAGTCGGCGGGGACGTCCACCTCACGCTCGTACACACCCGTCGGATTCACCTGGGGCGAGCCGGGCGGGAACTCGGGGAACGGCATACGGACGTTGGTGTACCGCGGCAGGTCGTCCGTGCCCTGCATGGTCCAGACGCCGGGGACGTACGACGACGACCAGGTACCGCCGACCGGCGCGTCAGGAGCCGACAGCAGCTGGAAGCGCCAGTCGCCGTCGAGGGGGAGTGCTCCGGAGCGCCGGTCGACGGCGTTCATGGGCAGCCGCCCCCAGGAGGTCACCTCGGGTGCCTCCCAGGGGCGGAGAGCCAACAGCGGGTTCATCCGCGTACGGCTCCCTTCGCGAGATCGCCGATGATCTGCCTGGCGCCGACCGCGAACACGATCAGCAGGGGGATGAGGGCGAGCAGAGCGCCGGTCATC
This sequence comes from Streptomyces coerulescens, assembly GCF_042657965.1. Classification (NCBI taxonomy): domain Bacteria; kingdom Bacillati; phylum Actinomycetota; class Actinomycetes; order Kitasatosporales; family Streptomycetaceae; genus Streptomyces; species Streptomyces coerulescens. Next base: position 471,544 of record NZ_JBHSKM010000002.1, on the reverse strand, counting down.
ACGATGCCGTAGTCGGTCGTGCCGTGGGTGCCGTTGAGCTGCGACAGCGCGACCTGGAGGGTCACGTTGTCCGGGTTGGTCAGGGCGATCAGGGGCCAGGCGAAGTCGTTCCACTGGCCCATGAAGGTGAAGATGCCGAGGAAGGCGAGACCGGGCCGGACCACCGGCAGCGCCACGTGCCAGTACTGGCGCAGGAAGTTCGCGCCGTCGAGCTTGGAGGCGTCGAGCAGTTCGTCGTGGATGGCCGTCTTCATGTACTGGCGCATCCAGAAGATGCCGAAGGCGTTGGCCGCGGCCGGCACGATCAGCGCGGTCATCGAGCCGATCCAGCCGATCTTCGCCATGAGGACGAACTGCGGGATGACCGACAGCTGCGCCGGCACCATGAAGATGACCATGAGCAGCCCGAACAGCACGTTCTTGCCCGGGAACTCGAACTTGGCGAAGACGAAGGCGGCGAGGGAGTCGAAGAGCAGGACCAGGAAGGTCACCGACACGGCGACCAGCAGCGAGTTCCACATCGACCCGAAGAAGTCGACGGCGTCGAAGAGGCCTCGGAGGTTCTCCAGGAAGTGCGTGCCGGGCAGCAGTTTCGGCGGGTACGAGAAGATCTCCGACGAACTGTGCGTCGACATGATCACGGCCCAGTAGAACGGGAAGGCCGAGAACAGCGTGCCGATGACCAGCGGGAGGTGCAGCGCGATCCCTCTGCGGCGGGACCCCTTGATGGAAGACATGATGCGCCCCTCCTACTCGCCCCGGCGCTGCACGAGGCGCCAGTTGATGATCGAGAAGAGCACGACGACCAGGAAGATGCCCCAGGCCACCGCGGCTCCGTACCCGAAGTCGTTGTTGTCGAAGGTCTGCTGGAAGAAGTAGAGGACCATCGTCTGACCCGAGTGGCCCGGACCGCCCGCGAACGTCGAGTCGTTGGACGAGGTCTGGAGCAGGACCTGCGGTTCGGAGAAGCTCTGCAGACCGGTGACCGTGGAGACGACGAGCACGAACAGCAGGGTGGGGCGCAGCAGCGGCAGCGTGATCCGGAAGAAGGTCTGGATCGGCCCTGCCCCGTCCATGCGCGCCGCCTCGTACAGGTCGCTCGGGACGGTCTGGAGTCCGGCGAGGAAGATGATGGCGTTGTAGCCGGTCCACTGCCAGGTCATCAGCGCCGCGATGGTGACCTTGATGCCCCACGGTGTGTTCAGCCAGGCCACCTGGTCGAGCCCCACCGCGTTGAAGACGGCGTTCACCAGGCCGGAGTTGGTCGAGAAGATCGAGCCGAAGACGATGGCGATCGCGACGACCGAGGTGACGTTCGGCAGGAAGTACGCGACTCGGTACAGGCCCTTGAACCGGACCGCCGAGTTGAGCATCACGGCCGTGACCATCGCCAGGAAGATCATGGGGAACGTGGCCAGCGCCCAGATGACGATCGTGTTGCCGATCGAGTTCCAGAAGTCGCTGTCGCTCAGCAGGTACTGGTACTGCGAGAGCCCGGCCCACTCCATCGATCCGAGGCCGTCCCAGCGGTGCAGGGACAGATAGAGCGAGAAGCCGACCGGGAACAGGCCGAAGCCGAGGAAGATCAGGTAGAAGGGGGAGATGGCGGCGTAGAGATGCCAGTACTTGCGCAAGCCCGTCCGAGGCTTGGTCGTTGACGGCTGTGCCACCGCGGGCGGGGTCTGCTCGAGGACGGCCATCAGTAGCTCACCCCCAGGTGCTTCGCGATGCGACGGCACTTGCTCATGGCGTCACTCCAGGCCTTCTCGGGGTCCTTGCCGAGGACGTCGACGTTCCTGATCTCGTCCTTGATGGGCTGCCCGAGCGCGACGTCGTACGGGCTGTTGTAGGCGACCGCGATCTTCTGAGCGGCGGGACCGAAGACGTCGGTCGTGACCTGGCCGCCGAAGAAGGGGTCGGGCTCCCGCATCTGCTTGAGGTCGTAGGCGGCGGGGGTGGAGGGGAAGAGGCCCGCGTCGACGTAACCCTGCGCCTGGTTGGCCGCGTCGAGCATCCAGGTGATGATCTCGAAGGCCTGCTCGGGCTCCCGGCACGCCTTGGTGATCGACAGGAACGAGCCGCCGTTGTTGGAGGGCCGCACGGGCATCTGCGCCACCCGCCATCTGCCCTTGGTCTTCGGCACGCCGTTCTTGATGTCGAAGCTGGCCCAGGAGGCGTTCAGCTGGCTGGGCAGCTTGCCGTCCTGGATGGCCGACAGCTGGTCCGGAGTACCGCTGACCAGATTCGAGACGATCTTCCGCTGCTTGGCCTCCACCGCGAGGGCCCAGGCCCGCCGCACATGTTCCTGGTCGCCGATGAAGTGGCGGTCCTTGTCGACGTACCGCTGCGCGCCCTGCTCCACGACGTTCCCGAAGACGGAGACGATGTCGGTGAGCAGCTTGGCCCCCGGGACACGCCTGCCGAGCTGCACGCCCGCGTCGAAGAACTTCTCCCAGGTGTTCAGTTCGCTCGACACGTCGTCGGGCTCGTACGGCAGCCCCGCCCTGCGGAAGACCTCGTACTGGTAGTAGTGCGCGACCGGCCCGCAGTCGATCGGGAAGCCGACCATCGTGCCGTCGTCGGCGATGCCCTGGTCCCACTTCCAGGACAGGTACCGGCTCTTGTACTTCTCGGCTCCCAGCGTCCGCAGATCGATGAACTGGTCCGCGTTCGGCAGGTAGGCGGCCATGTCCTCGCCCTTGAGCCCCGCGATGTCGGGGATGTGGGCCCGGCCGGTGATGGTGGTGATGAGCTTCGAGCGGTACTGGCCGCCGATCTGGATGGCGTCGAGCTCCACGGAGCCGCCGTAACGCGCCTTGGCGTTCTTGACGACCGTGTCGCTCAGGCCGCCGCTCCAGTACCACAGGACCATGTTCCGGCCGGTCGAGCCGGTCGGTACGGCGCAGCCGGACGTCAGGCCGCCGAGCGCCGTGGCGGCCGTACCGGCCAGGCCCGCGCGGAGCAGGCCTCTTCGTGAGAGCCGCACAGCTCCCACCGCCTTTCGGATCTTTTCTGGATACGTAGTTGGGGGGAGGTGTCAGATCTGCCGTGCCGGCGGGGTCACGGGGGCGTAGGCGACGGGCGGCCCCGGATCGTCCGGGAGCCGGTCCGCCAGGAAGCCGTATGTCCGCCTCAGCTCGGGATCGGTCAGGGAGCGCCACCAGCGGTCGACGCCGTACCAGCCGGGGGCGGCCAGGGCACCGCCGTGCCGGCCGACCGACAGACCGGCGGAGAGGACGGCGAACCGCAGTCGCTCCTCCAGCGGCCAGCCGCCCAGAGAGGCCGCGACGAAACTCGCGCCGAACACGTCCCCGGCGCCGGTCGGGTCGAGGACGTCGACGGGCAGGGCCGGGACCTCCGCGTACTCGCCGGTGATCTGATCGACGGCCACGGCCCCGTCCCCGCCGCGCGTCACCACGGCCACCGGCACCAGCTCGCTGAGCGTGCCGAGGGCCGCGACCGCGCTGTCGGTGCGGGTGTACGCCATGGCCTCGCCCTCGTTGGGGAGGAAGGCATGGCACAGCGTGAGCTGGTCGAGGAGGTCCGTCGACCACTGCTGGGTGGGGTCCCAGCCGACGTCGGCGTAGATGTGGGTGCCGTTCGCGGCTGCCTTGGCGAGCCACTCGCGCGGTTCCGCCTCGATGTGCACGAGGGCGGTGCGAGCCTCGGGCGGGTCGCCCATCAGCGCGTCCTGCGAGTACGGGGGCTCCTGGCCGTGGGTGACGAGCGCCCGGTCCCCGCCGTAGGCCAGGGAGACGGTGACCGGGGTGGGCCGGCCGTCCGCGGTGCGGGAGAGGGAGAGGTCGATGTTCTCCTGGTCGCGCAGGATGTCCCGGCAGCACTGGCCGTAGAGGTCGTCGCCGAAGACCGTGGCCAGCGAGGTGCGCAGGCCGAACCGGGACGCGGCCACCGCGAGGTTCGCGATGCCGCCGGGACCGCAGCCCATGCCGTCGGTCCAGATCTCCTCGCCCGGCGTCGGCGGCTTGCCGAGGCCCGTGAGGACGAGGTCGTAGAAGAGCAGCCCGGTCAGGAGCACGTCGGGCCTGTCGTCGTCCACCCGCACACCCTCTCGTCAAAACTCGTCATTTTCGATGACGGGAATCGTGCGCCGCTCCGGGAGATTGGTCAATACCCGAGCAGAAATGAGCATGGCGATGATTGAAAATGACGAGTAGGGTTCACGCTGTGCTGGCAGAACGACGACACCAACTCATCCTGCGGGCCCTGCGCTCGGGCGGCCCCGCGGCCGTGACCGATCTCTCCGAGCAGCTGGGCGTGAGCCCCGCCACGATCAGGCGTGACCTGCTCAAACTGGAGGAGGACGGCCTACTGACACGGGTGCACGGCGGCGCCGTGGTGGAGGAGGGCGACCAGCCCTTCGCCGAGGTCGCCGAGGTGCGCGTGGCCGAGAAGGACGCCATAGCCGCGCACGCGGCCGCCATGGTCGAGGACGGCCAGTCCGTGCTGCTCGACATCGGCACCACCGCCTACCGCCTGGCCCGTCAGCTGCACGGCCGCCGGCTCACCGTGATCACCAGCAATCTGGTGGTCTACGAGGAGCTCGCCGACGACGAGGGCATCGAGCTGGTGCTGCTCGGCGGCATGCTCCGCCGCGAGTACCGCTCCCTGGTCGGCTTCCTCACCGAGGACAATCTGCGCCAGCTGCATGCCGACTGGCTGTTCCTGGGCACCAGTGGAGTGCGGCCGGGCGGGCAGGTGATGGACACGACGGTCGTCGAGGTGCCGGTCAAGCGGGCCATGATCAAGGCCGGTGACAAGGTCGTCCTGCTCGCCGACGCGGCGAAGTTCCCCGGGCACGGCATGGCCAAGGTGTGCGGTCCCGAGGACCTGGACGTGGTGGTGACGAACGAGCCGGTCGACCCGGTGACACGGTCCTCCTTGCAGGAGGCGGGCGTCGAGGTCGTCGTGGCGGGAAAGGTGCAGACGTGAAGCTCACGATTCTCGGCGGCGGAGGATTCCGTGTGCCGCTCGTGTACGGGGCCCTCCTGACGGACCGCGCCGAGGGCCGGGTCACCCACGTCGTCCTGCACGACCTGGACGCGCGCAGACTGTCCGCCGTGACCCGCGTACTCGCCGAACAGGCGGCCGCCGTGCCCGACGCACCCCGGGTCACCGCCACCACCGACCTGGACGAGGCCCTGCGCGGCGCCGACTTCGTCTTCTCCGCGATCCGCGTCGGCGGCCTCGAAGGCCGGGCCAACGACGAACGGGTCGCGCTCGACCAGGGCGTCCTCGGCCAGGAGACGGTAGGCGCGGGCGGCATCGCCTACGGCCTGCGCACCGTCCCCGTCGCCGTAGACATCGCGCAGCGCGTCGCCCGTCTCGCGCCGGACGCCTGGGTCATCAACTTCACCAACCCCGCGGGCCTGGTCACCGAGGCCATGTCCCGCCACCTCGGCGGCCGCGTCATCGGCATCTGCGACTCACCGGTCGGCCTCGGCCGCCGTATCGCCCGCGTCCTCGGCGTCAAGAACCCCGGCGAGGCGTGGATCGACTACGTCGGCCTCAACCACCTCGGCTGGGTGCGCGGCCTGCGTGTCGCAGGCCGTGACGAACTCCCGCGCCTCCTCGCCGACCCCGATCTGCTCGGCTCCTTCGAGGAGGGCAAGCTCTTCGGCGTCGACTGGCTGCAGTCTCTCGGCGCCATCCCCAACGAATACCTGCACTACTACTACTTCAACCGCGAGGCCGTCCGCTCCTACCAGGAGGCCGACAAGACGCGCGGCGCCTTCCTGGCCGATCAGCAGGCGCACTTCTACCGGGAGGTCGAGCGCTCGAACGCCTCCGCCCTGGACGTCTGGGACCGCACCCGCGCCGAGCGCGAGGCCACCTACATGTCGGAGAACCGGGAGACGGCCGGCGCCGGCGAGCGCGAGGCCGACGACCTCTCCGGCGGCTACGAGAAGGTGGCCCTCGCACTGATGCGGGCCATCGCCCGCGACGAGCGCACGACCCTGATCCTCAACGTCCGCAACCAGAGCACGCTGTCGGTCCTCGACTCCGACGCCGTGATCGAGGTGCCCTGCCTGGTCGACGCCAACGGCGCCCACCCGGTCGCCGTCGCCCCCCTGCCCGACCACGCCACCGGACTCGTCTGCTCGGTCAAGGCGGTCGAGCGGGAGGTGCTGGCCGCCGCCGAGTCCGGGTCCCGCTCCACGGCGGTGAAGGCGTTCGCGCTGCATCCGCTGGTCGACTCCGTGAACGTCGCCCGCAGGCTGGTCGAGGGGTACTCCTCCGTCCATCCGGGACTGGCGTACCTTAAGTAGCGCCGACTGCGGAAAGCGCTTTCGGCGGCTGTCGACGGCTTTCGATGATCCAACCCCTCGCTTCCCCCTCCGTTCTCTCCTCTCTCCCTCCCTGGAGACCCTGATGCACGACGAACGCCGCCGGATCGAGGAACGCGTCGAGCGCGTCCACAACCAGCGCATCAAGCCCGCGATCTACTCGGCCACCGTCCCCTTCGAGGTCGAGGCCTGGCAGGCGTCGGGTGAGCCGGTCTCCTTCGAGGAGGCGGCGGCCGCCCGGTACACGCCCTTCGCGATGGACACGCCGTGGGGCCCGCCCTGGGGCACGACCTGGTTCCGGATGCGCGGACAGGTGCCCGCCGAGTGGGCCGGACGGCGGGTCGAGGCGGTCATCGACCTCGGCTTCGTGGGGGACTGGCCCGGCAACCAGGCCGAGGCCCTGGTCCACCTCGCCGACGGCCGCCCGCTGAAGGCGGTCAACCCGCTCAACCAGTACGTGTCGATCGGCAACCCGGTCGCGGGCGGCGAGGAGATCGACTACCTCGTCGAGGCCGCCTCCAACCCCGACATCCTGGCCAACGACTTCGCGGCCCCGACCCCCCTCGGCGACGTCCTCACCGCGGGCGACAAGCCGCTCTACACCTTCAAGCGCGCCGACATCGCCGTCCTGGACGAGGAGGTCTGGCACCTCGACCTGGACCTCCAGGTGCTGCGCGAACTGATGGTCCACCTCGGCGAGCACGAGCCCCGCCGGCACGAGATCATGCACGCCCTCGACCGGGCCATGGACGTCCTCGACCTGGACGACATCTCCGGCAGCGCGACGGCCGTACGCGAGGTCCTGGCGCCCGTCCTCGCCAAGCCCGCCCACGCCAGCGCCCACACGATCTCCGGTGTCGGCCACGCCCACATCGACTCGGCCTGGCTGTGGCCGATCCGGGAGACCAAGCGCAAGACGTCCCGCACGTTCTCGAACGTCACGTCCCTGGCGGACGAGTACGACGACTTCATCTTCGCCTGCTCGCAGGCCCAGCAGTACGAGTGGGTGCGCGACAACTACCCCCACGTCTGGTCCCGGATCCAGGAGTCCGTGAAGAAGGGCCAGTGGGCGCCGGTCGGCGGCATGTGGGTCGAGGCCGACGGCAACCTGCCCGGCGGCGAGGCCATCGCCCGCCAGCTGATCCACGGCAAGCGGTTCTTCATCGAGCACTTCGGCGTCGAGACCAAGGGCGTCTGGCTGCCCGACTCCTTCGGATACACCGCCGCCTACCCGCAGCTCGCCAAGCTCGCCGGCAACGAATGGTTCCTGACCCAGAAGATCTCCTGGAACCAGACCAACAAGTTCCCCCACCACACCTTCTGGTGGGAGGGCATCGACGGCACCCGCATCTTCACCCACTTCCCGCCCGTCGACACCTACAACGCCCGCTTCAGCGGCGAGGAGATGGACCGCGCGGTCCGCAACTACCAGGAGAAGGGCGGCGGTTCACGCTCACTGGCCCCCTTCGGCTGGGGCGACGGCGGTGGCGGCCCCACCCGCGAGATCATGGAGCGGGCGCGCCGCCTCGCCGACCTGGAGGGCTCGCCCAAGGTCGTCGTGGAACACCCGGACGAGTTCTTCGCCAAGGCCCGTGCCGAGTACGAGGACGCCCCGGTCTGGAACGGCGAGCTCTACCTGGAGCTGCACCGCGCCACCTACACCTCCCAGGCCCGCACCAAGCAGGGCAACCGGCGCAGCGAACACAAGCTCCGCGAGGCCGAGTTGTGGGCGACGACGGCCGCGCTGCACGCGCCGGGCTACGCCTACCCGTACGAGAAGCTGGACCGGCTCTGGAAGACGGTCCTGCTGCACCAGTTCCACGACATCCTGCCGGGCTCCTCCATCGCCTGGGTGCACCGCGAGGCGGAGGCCGAATACGCCCGGGTCGCGGGCGAGTTGGAGGCGCTGACGGCGGAGGCGATCGCCGCGCTGGGCGGCGGCGAGACCCGGGTCTTCAACACGAGCCCGTTCGAGCGCGCCGAGGTGGTCCGTACGTCCGAGGGCGCACCGGTGTACGTCACGGTGCCCGCGAGCGGCAGCGCGCCCCTCGCCGCCGCGTCGCGTCCCCCGCAGCCCGTGTCCGTCTCCGGCCGGGTCCTCGACAACGGCCTGGTCCGGGTCGAGGTCGCCGAGGACGGCACCCTTTCCTCCGTGTACGACCTCCGCGCGAGCCGTGAGGTGTTGGCCGACAAGGGCAACCTGCTGCGCCTGCACACCGATCTGCCCAACTACTGGGACGCCTGGGACATCGACAAGCACTACCGCAACCGCTACAAGGACCTGCTGGAGCCGGAGGCGGTCACCGTCGTCGAGGAGGACCCCCTCCTCGGCGCGATCCGGGTCACGCGCCCCTTCGGCAAGGGCTCCAAGGTCACCCAGACGATCACCCTGCGGGCCGGGAGCCCCCGGATCGACTTCGAGACCGAGATCGACTGGCACGAGGCCGAGAAGATCCTCAAGGCGGGCTTCCCGGTCGACATCCGCGCCCCGCACTCCTCCGCGGAGATCCAGTTCGGCCACATCCAGCGCCCCACCCACACCAACACCAGCTGGGAGGCGGCACGCTTCGAGGTCTCCGGCCACCGCTGGGTGCACATCGCCGAGCCCGGCTACGGCGTCGCGGTCATCAACGACTCGACGTACGGCCACGACGTGACCCGCACGGTCCGCGAGGACGGCGGTACGACGACCCGGGTCAGCCTCAGCCTGGTGCGCGCCCCACGCGTCCCCGACCCCGAGGCCGACCAGGGCATGCACCGTCTCACCTACTCCCTGCTCCCCGGTGCGAGCATCGAGGACGCCGTCGCCGAGGGCTACGCCCTCAACCTGCCCCTGCGGGTGGCGGACGCGGCGGGCGCGCCCGAGCCGGTCGTCTCCGTCGACGGCGGCGGCGTGACCGTCGAGGCGGTCAAGCTGGCCGACGACGAGTCCGGCGACGTGGTGGTACGGCTCTACGAGTCCCGGGGCGGCCGGGCCCAGGGCGTCGTGCGCACCGGCTTCCCGATGGCCGGCGCCCAGATCACCGACCTGCTGGAGCGCCCGCTGGAAACCGTCGAGATCGACGGCGGTGTCGCGGTCTCGCTGCGCCCGTTCCAGGTCCTGACCCTCCGCCTCCAGCGCGCCGGAGCTCAGTGATGGCGATCCAACCCTGGTTCACCGACGCCAAGTTGGGGATCTTCATCCACTGGGGCATCTACGCGGTGGACGGCGTGCAGGAGTCATGGTCGTTCTACGACGACATCGTCCCGTACGACCGGTACATGTCCCAGTTCGACCGGTTCACGGCGTCCCGCTACGCACCGCGCGACTGGGCGAAGCTCTTCGCCCGGGCCGGCGCCAGGTACGCCGTGCTGACCAGCCGCCACCACGACGGCGTGGCCCTGTGGGACACGGCCCACGGCGATCTGAACGTGGGCCGTGACCTGATCGGCGGCTACGCCGACGCCCTGCGCGAGCAGGGGCTCAAGGTCGGCCTGTACTACTCCCACTCGGACTGGAGCCACCCCGACTACGCCTCCACCCGCAAGCCGGGCCGCCCGCCGGAGCTGGAGGACAACCGGTACTCGGAGGTCGCCGCCGAGGACGAGGACCTGGCGGCCTGGGAGCGGTTCATCGCCTACCGGGACGGCCAGATCCGCGAACTGGCCTCCCGCTACCGGCCGGACCTGATGTGGTTCGACGGCGAGTGGGACCGCAGCGAGGAGCAGTGGCGCATCCCCGAACTCGCCGCGCTCATCCGGTCGTATGTACCGCAGGTCGTCTTCAACGCCCGCATGCTCGGCGAGGGCGACTACGCCACGCCGGAGCAGGGCGCCCCGGTCGTCCCGCCCGACGGGCCCTGGGAGCTGTGCCTGACGATCAACGACTCCTGGGGCCATCAGCACCACGACCACAACCACAAGTCGGTCGACCAGCTGATCCGCTACTTCACCGAGACCATCGGGGGAGGCGGCAACCTGCTGCTGAGCGTGGGTCCGCGGGAGGACGGCACGATCCCGGCGGAACAGACCGAACGGCTGGAAGGCCTCGGCGACTGGATCGCCCGGCACGCGGAAGCGGTGTACGGCACCGAACGCGGCCTTCCGGCCGGGCATCACTACGGTCCGAGCACCCTTTCCAAGGACCGACGCACCCTGTATCTGACGCTGTTCGACGCCCCGCGTGCCGAGATCAACGTGCGCGGGCTGCTCGGCGGGGTGCGGCGGGTGACGGTGCTCGGCAGCGGTCGGGAGCTGGCCCACCGGATCACCGGCGGTCTGCACGAGACGCCCGGGGTGCTCTGGATCGAGCCGCCCACCGCGGCGGACCTCGACCCGCATGCCACGGTGCTCGCGGTCGAGCTGGAGGGGGAGCTGGAGCTCTATCGGGGCTCGGGCCGCTTCTGACCCACCACCCGGCGGTTCCCTTCGGGCCGGTCGGCCGCCGCCCCCGTGACAGCGGTCGGCCGGCCCGAATCCCCCGTACTTCCCCCGTGGTGGTGCTTCCCCCGGTGTTTCCTCGGTCCCCCGTTGCCTTTCACTCTTATGAGCGCGCCGACGGCCCCCTGATACACCCTCCCGGGAAAAAATCTTCCGGGAGGGTGACCGGGGGCCGTGGGCCGGTGGAGTCAGCCGGTGAACCCGGCCGTGATCGACGTGAACTGCCAGTTGCTCTGGCTGATCCCGGAGCAGTTGCTCGTCACGCCGCCGCCCGGGCAGGGCCGGTCACGGTTGACCGACCAGAACGCGAGACGGGCGATGTGATGGGAGTTCGCCCAGTCCCGGATCTGGGTCCAGGTCGCGGGCGAGGTGAGCTCCTGCTGATCGGACAGGCCGTTCATGCCGGAGATGCCGATGTGGGCGTAGGCCGTGGCGTCGTCCCACCCGAAGGTGGACTTCAGCTTGTTCTTCAGCCCCTCCGAGGCGTTCACGGTGTTGCCGTACATGTCGGCGCCGCCGCCGAAGTCGAACGGCATGATCGTGAAGACGTCGATGTCCGCGTTCAGCGCCTTGGCCTGCTCGATGAGGCGGTTGCCCCAGTACGTCGGGCCGGTCGTGGAGGTGCCGAAGGTGAGCACGGTCCGCAGACCCGGGTTGTTCGCCTTGACGATCTTCAGGGCGTTCAGGATCCGGTCCTGCACGGTCGCGTTCTCGAACTCGTCCGTGTTCTCGATGTCGACGTCGATCGCCTTCAGCCCGTAGGCGTCGATGACCTTCTGGTACGCCCCCGCCAGTGCCTCGGCGCTGGAGCAGTTCGGGCCGAGCTTGTTGCCGCTCCAGCCGCCGATGGACGGGACGATGTCCCCGCCCGCGGACCGGATGGAGTTGATGACGCTCTGGTCGTTCCCGCCGGTCAGCGGACGCGACCCGTCCCAGGCGGGGTTGCAGCCGCCGGACGAGAGGATGAACGCCATCGTGTACCACTTGATCCCGGTCGAGCTCATCACCGAGGTCGCGCTCGGCGGATCGCCCCAGCCCAGGTACAGATAGGGCGCGGCCTGCTTGAAGCCGGTACCGCCACCGCCGCCCGCGTCCGTCGTGACGGTGACGGCGTTGGAGGCGGCCGACACATTCCCCGCCGCGTCCCGTGCCTTCACCGTGAAGGTGTAGCCCGTGCTGGGCGACAGCCCGCTGACCGTGGCGCTCGTACCGGAGACGCTGAGCACCTGGGTGGATCCGCGGAAGACGTCGTACGCGGTCACCCCGACGTTGTCCGTCGCGGCGTTCCACGCCAGCGACACGCTCGACGAGGTCTTGCCGGTGGACCGCAGGCCGCCCGGCACGCTCGGCGCCTGGCTGTCCGACCCGCCACCGGGCCCGTCGAGGCTGATGTCGTCGGCGTAGTAGGTGCCCTGGGCGTACCAGCCGTGCACATAGACCTGGGCGCTGGTCTGGGAGGGACCGGTGGTGAAGGACAGCGACAGCCGGCTGTACTCCGACGGCGACGACGTCCAGGTGGAGGTACCGCCGTCCACACCGAGGTAGACGTAGGACCCGCGCACCCAGCCGCTGAGGCTGTACGTGGTGTTCGGCTGCACCGCGACGGTCTGGCCGCACTTGGCGTTGTCGCTCGAACTGGCCGCCCCGGCAAGGGCCTTGGAGCCACCGTGCACGGGTGAGGAGACGACCGACCCGAGATTGCCGGTGCAGCTCCACGGGGAGAGCCCGCCCGACTCGAAGCCGGCGTTGGACAGGACGTTGGCCGCTTGGGCCGTACCGGGAAGGGCGACGGCTCCGGCGAGCGCCAGAGCGGTGCAGCCGAGCAGAGCGAGAAGTCGACGTCTCAGACGTCTGAGGGGTTGGTTGCGCACGTGATCTCCCTGGGAAAAGTGGGGTGTTCGGGAGTGCACAGGTGCAGAGATGTGCGGAGAAGTGTGCGCAGACCAAGTTGGTATGGACCAATTCCGGTGTCAAGTGCCGGCGCCGAGATTGGTCCATACCAAGGGTGATGGAACGCTTCAAGGGGCGCGGGGAACTGCGCGATCAACCACGCACGACCCGCACCCGGCGAACGACCTAGAGCGGCAGGACCTGAGCCGTCCCGCTCTCGAACGCGTCAACCGGTGCCGGGGACGGCACGGCCGGGAGCAGCGGCTCCGTCTCCTCGGCCGCCCGCTGCTGCGGAATGGACACCGGCCTCAGCTGCCGCGGCCCCGAGACGACCGTGTAGTCCTGCCCCAGGAACGGCGGGACGACCTCGCCCGGGTCCTCGCCGAGCGCCAGCTGCACGGCCAGCCACGGCACATTGACCCCGCACAGCGACAGCTGGTGCAACCCGCCCGCGGGGCGCGTGTTGACATCCATCAGCACCGGGGTGTCCCCGAACATCCGGAACTGGATGTTGGAGAGGTAGTGCAGCCCGAACCCTTCCGCGATCAGCCGCGCCGGCTCCAGCCACTGCTCCTGGAGCGTGAACCCGCGCCGGCGCCCGCTCTTGCTGCGCCCGATCGCCAGCCGCACCCGGTTGTCCGGCCCGGTCAGGCAGTCCACCGACACCTCCGGCTGCTCCAGCCGCGGCATCACCAGCCAGTCCACCGGCTCGTCGGTCCGCCGCAGGGCGTCCACCACCAGATCCAGCTGCACATAGGGCGTCGGGAAGCCGCTGAGGTGCATCAGGGAGAAGGGGGAGCGCGTGATCACCCGGAAGCCCACCCCGCCCGCACCGGACGCCGGCTTGAAGCAGGCCTTGTGCCCGGCCTCTTCCAACTCCTCGACGGCGGCGACGAGTTCATCGGCGTCGCGCACCCGCCACCACGGCGGCACCGGCACCCCGACGGCCTGCACGGCCTCGTACGCGATCACCTTGTCCTGGAAGACGGCCACGGCCTCCGGGGGCGGCGCCAGCAGCGCCGTACCGACCGCCTCGAACTCCGCGCGGTGCGCCACGATCGCCGACTGGTGCATCCGGGGCACGAACACGTCGATGCCGCGGCGCCCGCACTGGGCGAGGGCGTACTCCACGTACCCGGCCGGGGACAGGCCCTCCGGCTCCAGTTCGGCGGTGTCGGCGGCGGCGAGGACGGGCGAGTCCGCGTCCCCGTGCGTCGCATGGATCTCCACGGCCCGATCGCTGGGATTTCGTCGCAGCTGATCCATGAAGAACACGTTCTCCGCGTACGTGCGGTTGAGCCAGACGCGTACGCGAGAGACCATGCAGGGCCGTCCTTTCGGGTGTGCGGGCAGGGCGAAGCAGGCCCGTACCCGGGCAGGGAGTTTGGAGGGACACCGAACCGCCCTTGCGAAGGGACGTTCACGGCGGTGGTGTTGGGGCGATCATACGGGTTTCAAGGGGTGCCGCGTGCAACGTACGTGTTACGGAATTGCGGATGCTTCCTGACCGTCCGGAGCGCCTTCGCTACTCCCTCCCGGTGACGACGCGATCCGGCCTTGTACCGGGGGAGGACTGTGTGTTCTCGTGGTCCTGTTCGTGTGATCGTTCCGTGTGATCGGAAATGGTTCCGTGTGATCGGAAGGGGCAAAAGGGTGACGTCGAGGGCCGGCGGTGCCGGACAGCTGCTGGCCATCAGCGACCTGCACATCGGATACGACGAGAACCGCGCTCTCGTCGAGAAGATGCGCCCCGACTCGGACGACGACTGGCTGCTCGTCGCCGGCGATGTGGCGGAGACCGTCGCCGACATCCGCTGGGCCCTGAAGACGCTGGCCGGACGCTTCGCCAAGGTCGTCTGGGTGCCCGGCAACCACGAGCTGTGGACCCACCCGAAGGACTCGGTCACCCTGCGCGGCGTCGAGCGCTACGAGCATCTGGTAGAGGTGTGCCGGGAACTAGGCGTGACGACCCCCGAGGACCCCTACCCCGTCTGGGAGGGACCCGCCGGCCCGGTCGTGGTGGCGCCCCTGTTCCTGCTGTACGACTACTCCTTCCTGCCCTCCGGCTGCACCACCAAGGAGGAGGGGCTGAAGTACGCGCACGGCACCGGGATCGTGTGCAACGACGAGTACCTGCTGCACCCCGACCCCTACCCGTCCCGCGAGGACTGGTGCGAGGCGCGCGTCGCCGAGACCGAACGGCGGCTCGCCGCACTGCCCGAGGACCTGCCCACCGTCCTCGTCAACCACTATCCGCTGGACCGGCACCCTACGAACGTGCTGTGGTACCCCGAGTTCGCCATGTGGTGCGGCACCCGGCTGACCGCGGACTGGCACCGCAGATTCCGCGTCGAGACCATGGTCTACGGCCACCTCCACATCCCGCGGACCACCTGGCACGAGGGCGTCCGCTTCGAGGAGGTCTCGGTGGGCTACCCGCGCGAGTGGCGCAAACGACCGGACCCGCCGGGCCGTCTGCGCCGCATTCTGCCGAAGGAGGGCATGGCCCGTTGATCGAGGAACTGCTGCCGGACCCGGTGGTCACCGTCGAGGCGTACGGCAACGACGAACACGCGGGCGCGGCCCTGTACCCCGAGGAGGAGGCCGTCGTCGCCAAGGCGGTCGACAAGCGCCGCCGGGAGTTCGCCGTCGTGCGCTCCTGCGCGCGTCGCGCCATGGAGAAGCTCGGCGTGCCCCCGCAGCCGATCCTGCCCGGTGAGCGCGGGGCTCCCGGCTGGCCTGCCGGTCTGGTCGGCAGCATGACCCACTGCGACGGCTACGGCGCCGCCGCGCTGGTCCGCGCCGTCGATCTGGCCTCCCTCGGCATCGACGCCGAACCCCACAAGACCCTCCCGGAGGGCGTACTGCCCGCCGTCGCGCTGCCCGCCGAGGCGGACCGGCTGCGCCGGCTGGCCGGCGATCACCCCGAAGTCCACTGGGACCGGCTCCTGTTCAGCGCCAAGGAGTCCGTCTACAAGGCGTGGTTCCCCCTCACGGGAAAGTGGCTGGACTTCACCGAGGCCGACATCGACGTCTTCGCCGACCCCGGCGAACGGCACAGCGGCGGCCTGCGCGCCCGGCTCCTCGTGCCCGGCCCGCTCGTGGGCGGGCGCCGGATCGACGTCTTCGAGGGCCGGTGGACCGTCCAGCGGGGCCTGGTGGCGACCGCGGTGGGCGTGCCGCACACCTGAGCCCCGGCCGGCGCCGCTCGCCCCGCTAGGGCTCCGCCGGGCACCAGCTCGTCAGCAGCCGGAAGAACGCCTCCTCGTTGCCCGTCAGACCCGCGGCCGCCAGGGCCTGTTCCGCCTCGGCGAGCACGGCCGGCGGCACCAGCGGTGGTCGGCCCTTCCCGGGAGGACCGTCGAACGCGGCTCGTACGGTGTGCAAAAGCCGCAGGTAGGCCTGGACGGCGGTGCGCTCGCGATCGGTCAGTACGGCAGTGGGCATCGGTCGGCTCTCCCCAAGTCGGCGTCGTCGCGTCACGCCCCGCACATGAGGGCGCACCACCAGCTTGCCGTCCACCACTGACAATCGGGTCCGGCCCCACGTCCGTTCGCCCGCTTAGCGGAGGCGAAACCTCCTCGAAATCCCTGGTGGGAAAGGTGTCCCTACGCTTTGGGCAACGGCTTTCGGCCGCACGCCCGCGGTCGGGAGAGCGGCAGGAACGGAGGTGGGCGAGTGGCCGATGCCCATGGCCGACGCCCGGTGCGCGCCGTACGGCTGCGTCCGGTCGGCGACGGAGAACTCGCGTTGCAGTACCGCGTCGTGCACGGCTACCGGCGCGCCTTCCGCATGGCCGGCGAGGGGCCGGTGCTGGTGCTGATCCACGGCATCGGGGACTCCTCCGACACCTGGGCCGAGCTGATCCCCGACCTCGCCCGCACGCACACCGTGATCGCCCCGGACCTGCTCGGCCACGGCGCCTCCGACAAACCGCGCGCCGACTACTCGGTCGCCGCCTACGCCAACGGCGTGCGGGATCTGCTCACCACGCTCGGCATCGAGTCCGCGACGCTGGTCGGGCACTCGCTGGGCGGGGGAGTGGCCATGCAGTTCGCCTACCAGTTCCCCGAGCGCACGCAGCGGCTGATCCTGGTCAGCGCGGGCGGCGTGGGCCGCGAGGTCAATCCGGTGCTGCGGCTGGTCTCGCTGCCGGGCGCCCATCTGATGCTGTCCGCGCTGCGGCTGCCGGGGATGCGGCTGCAAGTGGGGCAGGCGGTACGGCTGATGAGGTTCCTCGACACCGACCTCGGGCAGGACGCGCCGGAGCTGCTGACCCTCGTCGACGCCCTGCCCGACGAGACCTCGCGCAACGCCTTCATCCGTACCCTGCGGGCGGTGGTCGACTGGCGCGGGCAGGTGGTCACCATGCTGGACCGCTGCTATCTGACCGAGGGCATGCCGACCATGCTTCTGTGGGGCGACCGGGACAGCGTGGTGCCGGTGCGGCACGCCTACGGCGCGCACGAGGCGATGCCCGGCAGCAGGCTGGAGATCTTCGAGGGGGCGGGCCACTTCCCGTTCCACACCGACCCGGACCGCTTCGTGGCGCTGGTCGAGGAGTTCACCGGCAGTACGGCCGCCGCCGACTGGAGCCGCGAGAACTGGCGCGAGATGCTGCGGGCGGGGCGGCCCGGCACGGCGGCGGGACAGCCGGACACCGACCGTTCCCGGGCGGTGGAACGCGAACTGCGGGAGGCGAGCGAGCGCAGCGCGACCTGAGCCGTGACGCGGCACCCGACCGGGGATGTGGCCCTGGTCAGCCCTGCGGCCCCAGATAGCCGAGCGAGGCCTCGATACGACCGGCCAGATGGTCCCGCTGCCCCCGCACCGACGAGTCCGCCAGCCAGGTGCGGCACTTGCTGGCCAGCAGCAGGCCGAAGCTCTCCGCCTCCTGCTCGTCGGCCTCGTCGAAGCGGCTGCGGGCGGCGACCTTCAGCACCGTGGAGCGCAGATCGGCGTCGTCGCAGAGCAGCCGGGCCGCGACGGTCGCGCCCTCGATGCTGTGGGAACAGTGACCGGCCTTCATGTGCCACAGCTCATGGCCGAGGATCACCAACTGGTGGTCCGGCGCGGTGCGTTCCTCGATCACGACCAGGTCCTGGTCGGCCATGTCGAGCCACAGCCCGCTGGCGGTGCCGGCCGGGAAGGCGGCCGTACGGAAGTGGACGGGACGGCCGCGGCGTCTGCTCATGGCGTCGCACAGCGCGCCGTAGAGCACGCCCGGTGCCGCGGGAGCGGGGAGCTCCAGCTCCGCGATCAACTCGCCGCACAGGCGGCGCATTTCCCTACCGATGCCCACTGATCTCCCGTTCTCCCCGGATCACGACTCGGGTCGCTTGACGCTCTCCAGGAGCATGTCCAGCCACTCCGCGACCTTGTCGCGGTGCTGGTCGGTGGGCAGTTGGGCGGCACGCCACGCTATGCCGCGCACGCCGTGGTCCTGGAGGAGTCTCTCCAGCGGGTCCTCGGCGGCCTGGGCCGCCTCGCGCTCCGCGAGCTTCTGGAGGAGGTCCTGCTCGGTGCGCTGGAGGGAGCCGGCGAGCGCCTCGGGGTCCTCGGCCGTGAGGAATCCGGCATGCACCCGGAAGAAGCGCTGGATGGCGTCGCAGTGCTCCATGGTGGGCCGTCGGTCGCCGTTGATCAGGGCGCCGGCCTGCTGACGGGACATGCCCGCACCGTCGGCGATCTCCTGCTGGGTGTACTTGCGGCCGTTCGGCTTCAGCCGGGTGCGCCGCAACAGGTCGAGCCGCTGGAGGAAACGCGCCTGCACATCCGGCTCACCCGCGGGGCGGCCGCTCAGCAGGGCCTTCACGACCGGCTCGGGGACGCCGGAGGCGACGGACAGCCGCCCGGTGTCGCAGACCTCCGCGTGCGACACGCCGAGCCGGTCGGCGAGCGCGGTGACACGGGCGACGACGGCCGGCAGCGCTACCGTCGGCGTGGCGCCCGAACCCTCGAAGCCATCCGTCACCGGCAGATCTCCTACGTCTCTCACAGGCTCCTCACAAGCCCTTCCCGTGAACTCGACGGAGATTACCGGGTAGTTCGAACTCACATCCAGGTCTCGCCACAACTGTGGCCAATTTCAGCCGTCAACAGACATGAAATGCCACGATAGTTGACACGGCTCTGGCCCGGGCATCAGGATCGGGGCGCCGCGTGAAGGCCGCATAGGCAAGAGGGGTGACCTCCCGATGGCATACCAGGCAGGTGGGGAGCGGTCCGTGCCGCGCCCCGTCCTCGAGACGCCGGAGGCCCAGGCGTATCTGCGGGACTACGCCGCTCTCGTGGAGGCCGTGCCCTTTCCGTCCGTCGTGTTCGACCACCGCTGGGACGTCGTTCTGACGAACACCGCTTTCGCGTCACTTTTCCGCGGTGTGGGTCCGCATCCGACGGCGATGCCCGGTGAGAACTTCCTCAGATTCGTGCTCTTCCACCCGGACGCGAGCACGGTCCTCGGCGAGCACGAGTCCAGCTGGTGCCTGCCGATGCTGGCCCACTTCGCCGCCGCCGTGGAACGGCACGGCCATGACCACGGGTTACAGGCCATCCGCCGTGACATCGCCCAGGACCCGATCATGGAGGCCGCCTACCGGCAGGGTCTGCCGCACTGGATCCGCGCGGTCGGTGAGCAGGCCGTCGCCCGGGACGGTGCCGTACGGCCGCTGCTGCACCCGGACCCGCGCTGGGGCGCGACCGAGTGTCGGGTCGTGGACGAGACGCCCAGGACCCTTGAGGAGATGGGCTACACCCGGCTGACCCTGGTGCTGCGCGAGCTGCGCCGCGAGCGGACCCGGACGCGAGTGCCACGCCGCGGGGCGGCCCATCTGCGTGTCGTGCCCGCCACCGAGGACTGAACGGGGCACCGTCGGCGTTCAGGTCGCCGACGGCGCCCCGTCAGCACGCGGGGAGTTTGTTTCGTGGGACGAACGGGCGCACCATTCCGTCCTAGGGTGGTGTGTGACATAGTACTGCCGTGAGCGAGCGACTGACCTGCGACGTCGTGGTCGTCGGAGCCGGCATGGTGGGCGCGGCCTGCGCGCTGTACGCGGCCCGGGCGGGCCTGGACGTGATCCTCGTCGACCGCGGCCCGGTGGCCGGCGGCACCACCGGCGCCGGTGAGGGCAACCTCCTCGTCTCCGACAAGGAACCGGGACCCGAACTGGACCTCGCGCTGCTGTCCGGCCGGCTGTGGGGCGAACTGGCGGGGGAGTTCGGCACGGCCGTCGAGTACGAGGCGAAGGGCGGTGTCGTCGTCGCCTCGTCCCCGGACGGGCTCACGGCGCTGGAGCGGTTCGCCGACGACCAGCGCGCCGCCGGGGTCATCGCCGAACCGGTCGCGGTCGACGCCCTGTACGCCCTCGAACCCCACCTCGCACCGGGCCTGCCGGGCGGCGTCCACTACCCCCAGGACTGCCAGGTCATGCCCGCCCTGGCCGCAGCCCACCTCGCCCGCGGCTCGGGCGCCCAACTGTTCACCGGCCGTACGGTGACCGACGTACTGCGCACGCGGGCCGGCGTGGTGCGCGGGGTCCGCACCGACAGCGGCGACATCCACGCCCCGGCGGTCGTCAACGCCGCCGGCACCTGGGGCGGTGAACTCGCCGCGCTCGCGGGCGCCCCGCTCCCCGTCCTCCCGCGCCGGGGTTTCGTCCTGGTCACCGAACCCCTCCCGCGCAAGGTCCGCCACAAGGTCTACGCCGCCGACTACGTGGCCGACGTGGCCAGCGACTCGGCCGCGCTCCAGACCTCCCCGGTCGTCGAGGGCACCGCGGCGGGCCCGATCCTCATCGGCGCGAGCCGCGAACGCGTCGGCTTCGACCGGACCTTCTCGCTGCCCGTCCTGCGGGCGCTGGCGGCGGACGCCACGCGGCTGTTCCCGTTCCTGACGGACGTCCACGCGATGCGCGCCTACCTCGGCTTCCGCCCGTACATGCCGGACCACCTGCCCGCCATCGGCCCCGACCCCCGCGCGCCCGGTCTGCATCACGCCTGCGGTCACGAGGGCGCCGGCATCGGACTGGCCACCGGCACCGGCCACTTGATCGCACAGGCCCTGACCGAGAAGACGTCCGACCTGGATCTGACGCCGTTCCGCCCCGACCGCTTCGCCGAGGAGGCCGTATGAGCACCCCTGTGGAGCTCGCCGGCGCCGACCCGGGCCCGGCCTTCACGGTCACCCTGGACGGCCGTGAGATCCGGGCCCTGCCCGGCCAGACGGTCGCCGCCGCGCTGTGGGCGGCCGGGGTCACGTCCTGGCGTACCACCCGGGGCGGGGGCCGCAGCCGTGGTGTCTTCTGCGGCATCGGTGTCTGCTTCGACTGCCTGATCACCGTCAATGACCGCCCGAACCAGCGGGCCTGTCTGGTGCCATTGCACCCGGGCGACGCCATCCGGACGCAGGAGGGGACGGGGCACGATGAGTGAGCGCGACCTCGCACCGCGGGAGCCGCAGCTCGTCGTGATCGGCGCGGGGCCCGCCGGACTCGCCGCGACGATCGCCGCCGCGGCCCGAGGCGTTCGGGTCACCCTGATCGACTCGGCGACGGACGCGGGCGGTCAGTTCTACCGACAGCCGGCCGCCGGGCTGCGGGCCGGCAGCCCGCAGGCCCTGCACCACCAGTGGCGGGCGTGGCAACGGCTGCGGGACGGGTTGGCCGCACATGTGGAGGCGGACCGCGTACGGCATCTGACGGATCATCATGTCTGGTTCGTCCAGCGCCTGTCCGACGGCGGATTCACCGTCCACGCCCTGCTCGGCCCCGCACAGCAAGAGCCGGCCGAGGTGCGCGCCGACGCCGTGCTCCTCGCCACCGGCGGCTACGAGAAGGTGCTGCCCTTCCCGGGCTGGACCCTGCCCGGGGTCGTCACGGCGGGCGGGGCCCAGGCCATGCTCAAGGGCAGCCTCGCGATCTCCGGGCGCACCGCGGTCGTCGCCGGGACCGGGCCGCTGCTGCTCCCCGTGGCGACCGGGCTCGCCGCGGCCGGCGTCCAGGTGGCCGCGCTGGTGGAATCCGCCGATCCGAGGGCGTTCGTACGCCGTGCCCACGCGCTGGCGGCCCAGCCCCACAAGGTCGCCGAGGGCGCGCAGTACGGGCTTCGGCTGCTGCGTCACCGAGTGCGGCTGCTCGCACGGCACACCGTCGT
Source organism: Streptomyces coerulescens (assembly GCF_042657965.1). Classification (NCBI taxonomy): domain Bacteria; kingdom Bacillati; phylum Actinomycetota; class Actinomycetes; order Kitasatosporales; family Streptomycetaceae; genus Streptomyces; species Streptomyces coerulescens. The sequence continues at coordinate 449,780 of NZ_JBHSKM010000002.1, read as the reverse complement.
CGAGGCGCACGGTGCCGACCGGTTGGAGGCCGTCACCGTCGCCGCACTCGACGCCGACGGGCGGGTCAGGCCCGGCACCGGGCGTCGTATCCCCTGCGAGACCCTCGCCGTCGGCCACGGCATGATCCCGCACACCGACCTCGCCGAGACCCTCGGCTGCGGCCTCGACGGACTCGCCGTACGGGTCGACGACGAGCAGCGCACCGATGTGCCCGGAGTCTGGGCCGCGGGGGAGACGACCGGCATCGGAGGGGCGGCGCTCTCGCTCGCCGAGGGGCACATCGCCGGGCGATCGGCTGCCGCCCGGCTGCGCGGTGCGCGGCCCGACCCGGCCCGGTGGGCGGCAGCCGCCAAGGCCCGTGGCCGGCTGCGCGCCTACTTCGCCGTACTTGACTCCGTGTACGCTCCGCCGGCGCGCTGGGCCGAGCGGATCACCGACGACACCGTCGTCTGCCGGTGCGAGGAGGTCACCGGCGGTGCGATCCGGGCGGCGGTGGTGGAGTTGGGTGCCGGGGACGCGAGGACCGTGAAGCTGCTGACCCGGGCCGGGATGGGATGGTGTCAGGGGCGGGTGTGCGGGCCGGCGGTCGCGGGTCTCGCCGGGTGCGAACTGACCCCTGCGCGCAGGCCCTTCGCCCGGCCCGTGCCGCTCGGCGTGCTGGCGCGGGCGGGGGAGAGCGAGGACGGCTGAGCGCGACGAGGTCGCCGGGTCGCGCCGGGCCGCCGGTCAGTCGGTCAGTCGGTACGAGAACAATGCAATGTCACACTCCACTGAGAGGGAATCCGAGATGGCCATCACCGAACACCGTCCCTGGCGTGGCGTCCTGGTCGCCACGGCGCTGCCGCTCGACGACAACCTCCGTGTCGACCACGGCAGGTACGCCGAGCACTGTTCCTGGCTCGTCGAGAACGGCTGCGACGGTGTCGTACCGAACGGGAGCCTCGGGGAGTATCAGGTCCTCACCCCCGAGGAGCGGGCGAAGGTCGTGGAGACGGCTGTCGCCGCGATCGGCGGGTCGCGGGTCATGCCCGGTGTGGCCGCGTACGGTTCGGCCGAGTCCCGGCGCTGGGCCGAGCAGGCCCGGGACGCGGGCTGCGCGTCCGTGATGCTGCTGCCGCCGAACGCCTACCGCGCCGACGAGCGCTCCGTCCTCGCCCACTACGAGGAGGTCGCCGGGGCGGGCATCCCGGTCGTGGCGTACAACAACCCCATCGACACCAAGGTCGACCTCGTCCCCGAACTGCTCGCCAGGCTGCACGGTGAGGGGTACATCCAGGCGGTGAAGGAGTTCTCCGGCGATGTCCGGCGCGCCTACCAGCTCGCCGAACTCGTCCCGGAACTGGACCTGTTGATCGGTGCCGACGACGTCCTGCTGGAGCTTGCGCTCGCGGGCGCGAAGGGCTGGGTGGCCGGCTACCCGAACGCGCTGCCCCGGTCCACCGTCGAGCTGTACGGCGCGGCCGTCGGCGGCGACCTCGACACCGCCAAGAAGCTCTACACGCAATTGCACCCGCTGCTGCGCTGGGACTCCAAGGTCGAGTTCGTACAGGCGATCAAGCTCTCCATGGACATCGTGGGCCGGCCCGGGGGACGCTGCCGTCCACCGCGGGTGCCGCTGCTGCCGGAGCAGGAGGCCGCGATCCGCGCCGCCACGGAGCAGGCCGTGGCCGCGGGACTCGCCTAGTCACCAGGGAGGCTGGACCCATGCGCAGCAAACTCGTCCTGCACGCCGTCGACTCGCACACCGAGGGCATGCCGACCCGCGTCATCACCGGCGGGATCGGGACCGTCCCCGGCGCGACCATGAACGAGCGGCGGCTGTACTTCCGTGAGCACCGCGACGACATCAAGCAGCTCCTGATGAACGAGCCGCGCGGCCACTCGGCCATGAGCGGTGCCATCCTCCAGCCGCCGACCCGCCCCGACTGCGACTGGGGTGTCCTCTACATCGAGGTCTCCGGCTATCTGCCGATGTGCGGGCACGGCACGATCGGGGTCGCGACCGTGCTGGTCGAGACCGGCATGGTCGAGGTCGTCGAGCCGGTCACCACGATCCGGCTGGACACCCCGGCGGGCCTGGTGGTCGCCGAGGTGGAGGTGGAGGACGGCGCCGCGAAGGCGGTCACCCTGCGGAATGTGCCGTCCTTCTCCGTCGCGCTCGACCGCAAGATCACACTCCCCGACGGGCGCACGGTGACATACGACATGGCATACGGCGGCAACTTCTATGCCATCCTGCCGCTGGAGCAGTTCGGACTGCCCTTCGACCGCTCCCGCAAGGACGACATCCTCAAGGCGGGGCTGTCGTTGATGGCGGCGATCAACGCCGACGAGGAGCCCGTCCACCCGGAGGACCCGTCCATCCGGGGCTGCCACCACGTCCACCTGATCGCCCCCGGCGCCACCGCCCGGCACTCCCGGCACGCGATGGCCATCCACCCCGGCTGGTTCGACCGCTCGCCCTGCGGCACCGGCACCAGCGCACGCATGGCACAGCTGCACGCGCGGGGTGAACTCCCGCTGCACACCGAGTTCGTGAACGAGTCCTTCATCGGCACCCGCTTCACAGGCCGCCTCCTCGGCACCACCGAGGTCGCGGGCCGCCCCGCCGTGCTGCCCAGCTTCACCGGGCGCGCGTGGATCACCGGGACCGCGCAGTACCTGCTCGACCCCTCGGACCCCTTCCCGGCCGGGTTCGTGCTGTAGGGAAGCGGCCCGGCTGAGCACGGGCGCCGGTCATAATGGCCGGTACCGCGTGACGGTAGCGCGTGACATTGCACCAGGTAGGAGACATCGCATGGCCGCCCAGCGCACCGGCGCCGCCCCGTCCACCGCAGCCGCCCCGGCGCTGCCCAGCCTGGGCGGCCGGAAGAGCAGCTACCGGGAGCGGGTCGCCGACGCCCTGCGGGCCGCGCTGATCGCCGGGGAACTGCTCCCGGGCGAGGTGTACTCGGCGCCCGCGCTCGCCGCCCGCTTCGGAGTCTCGGCGACCCCGGTGCGCGAGGCCATGCTGGACCTGGTCAAGGAGGGCCTGGTCGACACCGTCCCCAACAAGGGATTCCGGGTCACCGCGGTCTCCGAGAAGCAGCTCGACGAGTACACCCACGTCCGGGCGCTCATCGAGATCCCGACGGTGGTGGAGTTGGCCCGCACCGCCGACAAGGTCTCCCTGGAGGCGCTGCGCCCCGCCGCCCGGGAGATCGTCCAGGCCGCCGTCGCCGGTGACCTCATCGCGTACGTCGAGGCCGACACCCGCTTCCACCTCGGCCTGCTCGCCCTCGCCGGCAACGCCCACCTCGTCGAGGTCGTCGGCGATCTCCGCAAGCGCTCCCGCCTCTACGGCCTCACCGCCCTCGTCGAGGCCGGCCGTCTCCTGGCCTCGGCCGAGGAACACCTCGAACTCCTCGACGCACTGCTCGCCCGCGACGAGAAGTCCGTACGCGAGGTCATGACCCGCCATCTCGGGCATGTCCGGGGGCTGTGGGCGGCGAAGTAGCAGGGTCACGGAGTTCGATCGAAACCCCGAACGCAAGCCGTTTGCGTTTCTTGCGCTATTCTTGCGTTCATGACGCGACGACTTGCTGAAGTGGCGAAGAAGGTCGGGGTCAGCGAGGCCACGGTCAGCCGGGTGCTCAATGACAAACCCGGTGTCTCCGAGGCCACCCGGCAGGCGGTGCTGTCGGCGCTGGACGTCCTCGGCTACGAGCGGCCCACGCAGTTGCGCGGCGAACGTGCCCGGCTCGTCGGGCTGGTGCTGCCCGAGCTGCAGAACCCCATCTTCCCGGCGTTCGCCGAGGTGATCGGTGGCGCGCTCGCCCAGCTCGGGCTGACGCCGGTGCTGTGTACGCAGACCAAGGGCGGGGTGTCCGAGGCCGACTATGTCGCGCTGCTGCTGCAACAGCAGGTCTCCGGGGTGGTGTTCGCCGGCGGGCTGTACGCGCAGGCCGACGCGCCGCACGATCACTACAAGGAGCTCGCCGACCGCAACATCCCGGTCGTGCTCGTCAACGCGGCCATCGAGCACCTGGGCTTCCCGGCCGTGTCCTGCGACGACGCCGTGGCCGTCGAACAGGCCTGGCGGCATCTGGCCTCTCTCGGCCACGAGCGCATCGGGCTGGTGCTCGGGCCGGCCGACCACATGCCGTCGGCGCGCAAGCTGGCCGCCTCGCGAAGTGTCGCGGGGGAGTTGCCCGAGGAGCGCGTGGCGCGGGCCATCTTCTCGATCGAGGGCGGTCACGCCGCCGCCTCCCGGCTGATCGACCGGGGGGTCACCGGCATCATCTGCGCGAGCGACCCGCTGGCGCTCGGCGCGATCAGGGCCGCCCGCCGCAAGGGACTCGGCGTCCCGGCGCAGATCTCCGTCGTCGGCTACGACGACTCGGCGTTCATGAACTGCACGGAACCCCCGCTCACCACCGTCCGCCAGCCCATCGAGGCCATGGGCAGGGCGGCCGTGGAACTGCTGAGCGCGCAGATCGGCGGCAGTGCCGTACCTGCGGAAGAGCTGCTGTTCGAGCCGGAACTGGTGGTGCGCGGTTCCACGGCACAGGCGCCCCGCGTCTGACGCCCGATCCGCTCCTCGTCCCTTCGTCCCGGAGATCCATCCGACTGTTAAAAAATTTCAAATCTCGCGCGACATCTTGCGTTCAGATGTTGCCGGTGCTTGAGTGTGCGGCGCCCACCGCTCCTGCCCAAAGGGGTCCACCGATGAGAAGCACCGGGTTCCGCCGTTCCTTTGCCACGCTGAGCGTCTGCTCCCTCGCCCTGGCCGTCTCCGCCTGCGGGTCGGGCGACGACGACTCGGCGAGTGGCAAGACCCGCATCACGGTCAACTGCATGCCGCCCAAGAGCGCCAAGGTCGACCGCCAGTTCTTCGAGCAGGACATCGCGTCCTTCGAGAAGGCCAACCCGGACATCGACGTCGTGGCCCATGACGCGTTCCCCTGTCAGGACCCGAAGACCTTCGACGCCAAACTCGCCGGCGGGCAGATGGAGGACGTCTTCTACACGTACTTCACCGACGCCCGGCACGTCGTCGACATCAACCAGGCCGCCGATCTCACCCCGTACGTCAAGGAACTGAAGAGCTACGGCACCATCCAGCAGCAGCTGCGCGACATCTACACCGTCGACGGCAAGATCTACGGCATCCCGCGCACCGGCTACTCGATGGGTCTCATCTACAACAGGGCGCTCTTCGAGAAGGCCGGCCTCGACGCCGAGAAGCCCCCGGCCACCTGGGACGAACTGCGTGCCGCCGCCAAGAGGATCGCCGGCCTCGGCAACGGCACCATCGGCTACGCCGACTACAGCGCCCAGAACCAGGGCGGCTGGCACTTCACCGCCGAGCTGTACTCCCAGGGCGGGGACGTGGTGAGCGCGGACGGCAAGAAGGCCACCGTCGACACCCCCGAGGGCCACGCCGTGCTGCAGAACCTGCACGACATGCGCTGGACCGACAACTCCATGGGCAGCAAGCAGCTCCTGGTCATCAACGACGTCCAGCAGATGATGGGCTCGGGCAAGCTCGGCATGTACCTCTCCGCCCCCGACAACATCCCGATCCTGGTCAAGGAGAAGGGCGGCGACTACAAGGACCTCGCGCTCGCCCCCATGCCCGGCGGAGAGGGCACGCTCATCGGCGGCGACGGCTACATGTTCAACAAGAAGGCGAGCCCCGAGCAGATCCGCGCCGGCCTGAAGTGGCTGGACCACATGTTCCTCACGCCCGGCGACGGCTTCCTCGGCGACTACGCCCGCGCCAAGAAGAACGACGCCCCCGTCGGACTGCCCGAGCCCCGGCTGTTCACCGGCGCCGCCGACGCAAAGGACCAGCAGGTCAAGGAGGCCAACGCCAACGTCCCGGTGGAGAACTACCAGGCCTTCCTCGACGGCAACCAGAGCCTCGACATGAAGATCGAGCCGCCCAGCGCCCAGCAGATCTACTCCGTCCTCGACGGTGTGGTCTCCGCCGTCCTCACCAAGAAGGACGCCGACATCGACCAGCTTCTGAAGGACGCGTCCGGGAAGATCGACAGCATTCTGGCCCGGAGCTGACGGCCCATGACCAAGACGGCTCAGCGACGGACTGTCGCGAAGGTCGCGGCAACCCCGTCGGTCCACCCCATGCAGGCGCCGCCCCCGGCAGGGGACCGGAGGCGGCGCCGCCTCGCCGACCAGGCCCGCGCCTACGGCTTCCTCCTCGGCGGCCTCGTCTGCTTCGCCCTGTTCTCCTGGTACCCGGCGATCCGCGCCGTCGTGATCGCCTTCCAGAAGTACACGCCGGGCAGCGACCCCGAGTGGGTCGGCACCGCCAACTTCACCCGTGTCTTCTCCGACCCGGAGTTCGCGGCGGCCTGGCGCAACACCCTCACCTTCACGCTGCTCGCCCTGCTGATCGGCTTCGCGATCCCCTTCGTACTCGCCCTGGTGCTGAACGAGTTGCGGCACGCCAATGCCGTCTTCCGGGTGGTCGTCTACCTCCCGGTGATGATCCCGCCGGTCGTCAGCGCCCTGCTGTGGAAGTGGTTCTACGACCCCGGCACCGGTCTGGCCAACGAGGTGCTGCGCTTCCTGCACCTGCCCACCTCGAACTGGTCCAACGGCGCCGACACCGCACTCGTCTCCCTGGTCATCGTCGCCACCTGGGCCAACATGGGCGGCACGGTCCTCATCTACCTCGCCGCCCTCCAGTCCATCCCGGGCGAGCTGTACGAGGCGGCCGAGCTCGACGGGGCGAACCTGCTGCAGCGCATCCGGCACGTCACCGTCCCGCAGACCCGGTTCGTGATCCTGATGCTGATGCTCCTTCAGATCATCGCCACGATGCAGGTCTTCACCGAACCGTTCGTGATCACGGGCGGCGGCCCGGAGAACGCCACGGTCACCGTCCTGTACCTGATCTACAAGTACGCCTTCCTCTACAACGACTTCGGCGGCGCCTGCGCTCTCAGCGTCATGCTCCTCGTGCTCCTCGGCGCCTTCTCCGCCGTATATCTGCGTCTGACGCGCACCGAAGGGGAGGACGCATGACCACCCGGACCCTGCTCTCCCCGGCGGCCCTGGCCCGGCCGCGCGGCAAGGCCGTCTACTGGACCGTCTTCACCGGCACCGTCCTGCTGTTCACGCTCGCCTTCCTCTTCCCCGTGTACTGGATGGTGACCGGCGCGATGAAGTCGCCGGACGAGGTGGCACGCACCCCGCCCACCCTCGTGCCGGAGCAGTGGCACCTCAGCGGCTACACCGACGCCTGGGACCTGATGCAGCTGCCCAGCCACCTGGGGAACACGGTCGTCCAGGCCGCCGGCGCCTGGCTGTTCCAGATCGTGTTCTGCACGGCCGCCGCCTACGCCCTGTCCAAACTGCGGCCCGTCTTCGGCAAGGTGGTCCTCGGCGGCATCCTCGCCACGCTGATGGTCCCGGCCCAGGCGCTCGTCGTACCGAAGTACCTGACCGTGGCCGACCTCGGGCTGCTCAACGACCCGCTCGCCATCTGGCTGCCGGCCGTCGCCAACGCCTTCAACCTCTATCTGCTGAAGCGGTTCTTCGACCAGCTCCCGCGCGATGTCCTTCAGGCCGCCGAGATCGACGGCGCCGGGAAGCTTCGCACCCTGTGGTCGATCGTGCTGCCGATGTCCCGGCCGGTCCTCGGCGTGGTCTCGATCTTCGCCCTGGTGGCCGTCTGGCAGGACTTCCTCTGGCCGCTGATGGTCTTCTCCGACACCGACAAACAGCCGATCAGTGTGGCGCTCGTCCAGCTGTCGCAGAACATCCCGCTGACCGTGCTCATCGCCGCGATGGTGATCGCGAGCATCCCCATGGTCGCGATGTTCCTGGTCTTCCAGCGGCACATCATCGCGGGGATCGGTGCGGGCAGCACCAAGGGCTGACGTCCTACTCGTTCTCGTTCTCACAGAAGGGGCCACACCGTGGCAGAGCCCCGTCATGCCGCCGCACAGTGGTGGCGCTCCGCCGTCATCTACCAGGTCTACGTCCGCAGCTTCGCGGACGGCGACGGCGACGGCACCGGCGACCTCGCGGGCGTCCGCGCCCGGCTGCCGTATCTCGCCGAACTCGGCGTGGACGCCCTGTGGTTCACGCCCTGGTACGTCTCACCGCTCAAGGACGGCGGCTACGACGTCGCCGACTACCGCGCTATCGACCCGGCGTTCGGCACCCTCGCCGAGGCGGAGAAGCTCATCGCCGAGGCACGTGAGCTGGGCATCCGCACGATCGTAGACATCGTGCCCAACCACGTCTCCGACCAGCACCCGTGGTTCCGGGCCGCGCTGGCCGCCGGTCCCGGCAGCCCCGAGCGCGAGCTGTTCCACTTCCGGCCCGGACGCGGCCCGGACGGCGACCTCCCGCCCAACGACTGGCCGTCACAGTTCGTCGGCTCCACCGAGCCCGTGTGGACCCGGCTGCCGGACGGCGAGTGGTACCTCCATCTGTTCACCCCCGAGCAGCCCGACCTCAACTGGGCCCACCCCGCCGTCCGTCAGGAACACGAGGACATCCTGCGCTTCTGGTTCGAGCGGGGCGTGGCCGGCGTACGTATCGACTCGGCCGCGCTGCTCGCCAAGGACCCGGCGCTCACCGACCTCGCCGACACACCCGACCCGCACCCTTTCGTGGACCGCGACGAACTCCACGACATCTACCGCTCCTGGCGGACCGTCGCCGACGACTACGACGGTGTCTTCGTCGGCGAGGTCTGGCTCCCCGACCCCGAGCGCTTCGCCCGCTATCTGCGCCCGGACGAGCTGCACACCGCCTTCAACTTCGCCTTTCTGTCCTGCCCCTGGGACGCCGGGCGGCTGCGCGCGTCCATCGACACCACCCTCGCCGAGCACGCGCCCGTCGGCGCTCCCGCCACCTGGGTGCTGTGCAACCACGACGTCACTCGCACGGTCACCCGCTACGGCCGCGCCGACACCGGCTTCGACTTCGCCGCCAAGGCCTTCGGCACCCCGACCGACCTCGCCCTCGGCACCCGGCGGGCCCGCGCGGCCGCCCTGCTCTCGCTCGCGCTGCCCGGGGCCGTCTACCTCTACCAGGGCGAGGAACTCGGCCTGCCCGAGGCCGACATCCCCCTCGACCGCATCGAGGACCCGATGCACGCCCGCTCCGGCGGCACCGACCCGGGCCGGGACGGCTGCCGGGTGCCGTTGCCCTGGGCGGCCGAGGCGCCGTACGCCGGTTTCGGCGCGCACGAGGAGCCGTGGCTCCCGCAGCCCGCCGGCTGGGCCGCGTACGCCGCCGACCGGCAGGCCGCCGACCCGCACTCGATGCTCGCCCTGTATCGCCGGGCGATCGCGTTGCGCCCGGAGTTCGGCGACGGCCCGCTGACCTGGCTGCCGGCACCTGAAGGCGCGCTGGCCTTCACTCTCACGGCGGGTGTCACCTGCGTGGTGAACCTCGCCGACGCACCCGCCGACCTGCCCGACCACACCGAACTCCTCCTCACCAGCGGCCCCCTGGACCCCGACGGGCGGCTGCCGAAGGACACCGCGGCCTGGCTGCGCGCCTGACCGCGGACCGCTATCCCCGCACCCCCACCACGAAGGGATCAGCACATGCAGTACACGCGCAGATCTGTCAGGATCATGCCAACGGCAATCACCGTCGCCCTCGCCGCCGGCCTCCTCACCGCCACGGTCCCCGCCGCCCACGCGGCAGCCGGCGCCGACCTCCCCTTCACCTCGGTCGAGGCCGAGTCCGCGACCACGACCGGCGCGAAGATCGGCCCCGACTACACACAGGGCACCCTCGCCTCGGAGGCCTCCGGACGTCAGGCCGTACGCCTCACCTCCGGCCGGCGCGTCGAGTTCACCGCGCCGCGCGCGGCCAACGCCCTCAACGTTGCCTACAGCGTCCCGGACGGCCAGACCGGCTCGCTGAACGTGTACGTCAACGGCACCAAGCTCGCCAAGACCATCTCCGTCACCTCCAAGTACTCCTACGTCGACACCGGCTGGATCCCGGGCGCCAAGACCCACCACTTCTACGACAACGCCCGTCTCCTGCTCGGGCAGAACATCCAGGCCGGCGACAAGGTGGCCCTGGAGGCGGCGAACGCCCAGGTCACGGTCGACGTCGCCGACTTCGAGCAGGTCGCGGGCGCGGCGAGCCAGCCCGCCGGGTCGGTGTCGGTGACGTCCAAGGGCGCCGACCCCACCGGCCAGGGCGACTCCACGCAGGCCTTCCGGGACGCCATCGCCTCGGCGCAGGGCGGCGTCGTGTGGATCCCGCCGGGCGAGTACAAGCTGACGTCCTCCCTCAGCGGGGTCCAGAACGTCACCCTACAGGGCGCGGGCAGCTGGCACTCGGTCGTGCGTACCTCGCGGTTCATCGACCAGTCGAGCTCGTCCGGCGGCGTCCACATCAAGGACTTCGCGGTCATCGGCGAGGTCACCGAGCGGGTGGACTCCAATCCCGACAACTTCGTCAACGGCTCGCTGGGGCCGAACAGTTCCGTCTCCGGGATGTGGCTCCAGCACCTCAAGGTCGGCCTCTGGCTGATGGGCAACAACGACAACCTCGTCGTCGAGAACAACCGCTTCCTCGACATGACCGCCGACGGCCTCAACCTCAACGGCAACGCGCGCGGGGTGAAGGTCCGTCACAACTTCCTGCGCAACCAGGGCGACGACGCGCTCGCCATGTGGTCGCTGTACGCGCCGGACACGAACAGCAGCTTCGAGAACAACACCATCACCCAGCCGAACCTGGCCAACGGCATCGCGATCTACGGCGGCACCGACATCACCGTCAAGGACAACCTGATCTCCGACACCAACGCCCTCGGCAGCGGCATCGCCATCTCCAACCAGAAGTTCCTCGACCCCTTCCACCCGCTGTCCGGCACCATCACCGTCGACGGCAACACCCTGGTCCGCACCGGCGCGATGAACCCCAACTGGAACCACCCGATGGGCGCCCTGCGCGTCGACTCCTACGACAGCGCCATCGAGGCGCAGGTGAAGATCACCAACACGACGATCACCGACAGCCCCTACAGTGCCTTCGAGTTCGTCTCGGGCGGCGGGCGCGGCTACGCGGCCAAGAACATCACCGTCGACGGCGCCACCGTCCGCAACACCGGGACGGTCGTCGTGCAGGCCGAGGCCCAGGGTGCCGCCACCTTCCGCAACGTCACGGCCACCGGCGTGGGCGCCGCGGGTGTCTACAACTGCCCCTACCCCGCCAACTCCGGGACCTTCACCCTCACCGACGGCGGCGGCAACTCCGGATGGTCCAGCACCTGGTCCGACTGCTCGACCTGGCCGCAGCCCGGCCAGGGCAACCCCGACCCGGATCCGGACCGCAACCTCGCCAAGGGCCGCTCGGCCACCGCCACCGGCTCACAGGACGTCTACACGCCCGGCAAGGCGGTCGACGGTGACGCGAACACGTACTGGGAGTCCAGCAACAACGCCTTCCCGCAGTCCCTGACGGTCGACCTCGGCTCCCGCGAGGCGGTCCGCCGTCTGGTGCTCAAGCTGCCGCCGTCCTCGGCGTGGGGCGCCCGCACCCAGACCATCACGGTGCTGGGCAGCACCGACGGCTCGAACTACACCACGGTCGTCGGCGCCACCGGCTACCGCTTCGACCCGGCCACCGGCAACACGGCCACCGTCGCCCTGCCCGCCGGCACCGACCTGCGGTACCTGCGGCTGTCGGTCAGCGCCAACACCGGCTGGCCGGCGGGCCAGTTCAGTGAGGTGGAGGCGTATCTGACTTCGTGACCGCGTCCTGCGGAACCCCGCGCTTCGCCGCCTGTATCTGCTGGTACACATGGGTGCGCAGCTCGGCGAAGCGCGGGTCCACGCGGGTGTGCAACTGGTCCCGTTCGGCGGGCAGTTCGACCTTCAGCTGCTCCTGTACGACGGTGGGGGAGGCGGACAGCACGATCACCCGCTCGCCCAGGTACACGGCCTCGTCGATGTCATGGGTGACGAACAGGATGGTGATGCCGCGCTGCCGCCACAGCCCTCGAACCAGATCCTCCAGGTCGGCGCGGGTCTGCGCGTCCACCGCCGCGAACGGTTCGTCCATCAGCAGCACACTCGGCTCGTAGGCGAGTGCGCGGGCGATGGCGACGCGCTGCTGCATGCCGCCGGACAGCTGCCAGGGGTACGCCCCCGCGGCGTCCGCCAGCCCCACCGACTCCAGCGCGTCACGTACCAGCTCCCGACGCCGCGCCTTACCCAAGTTCTTTTGTTTCAGGGGGAGTTCGACGTTCTCCCCGACACGCATCCAGGGGAAGAGGCTGCGCCCGTACTCCTGGAAGACGAACGCCATGCCGGGCGGCGGACCGCTCACCCTCCGTCCCTCCAGGAGCACTTCGCCGCTCGTCGGCGTGAGCAGGCCGCCCATGCACTTCAGCAGCGTCGTCTTGCCGCAGCCCGAGGGCCCGACCAGACAGACCAGTTCCCCGGCGTCCACGGTGAAGGTGAGGTCGCGCACCGCCTCCACGCGCCGTCCGGAACCCTCGTAGACCTTCCGCAGGCCGCGTACGTCGAGCATGACCCTCCCCTTCATGGTGTTCACTCAGGACCGCCGGGTGGTCGCGCGCAGTCCGTGGTACCAGCCGAGCACCCGGCGCTCGACCAGCTGGAACACGACGGAGAGCAGGAAGCCGAGCAGACCGAGGACGAGGATCCCGGTCCACATGTCGGGGACGGCGAAACTGCGCTGGAACTGGACCACGGTGAAGCCGATGCCGTTGTTCGCGGCGAACATCTCGCTGATGACCATCAGGATGATGCCGATCGACAGCGCCTGGCGCAGCCCGGCGAAGATCTGCGGACCGGCGGAGGGCAGCACCAGATGGCGCAGCCGGGCCACGCCCGTGACTCCGTACGAACGGGCCGTCTCCAGCATCACCGAGTCGACCGCGCGCACACCCTCCACGGTGTTGAGCAGGATGGGCCACACGCAGCCGCTCGCGATCACGACGATCTTCATGGTGTCGCCGATGCCCGCGAACAGCATGATGACCGGCACCAGCACGGGCGGCGGCACCGCCCGCAGGAACTCGAGCACCGGCTCGCACACCGCGCGCACGGACCGGTAGGAGCCGATCACCGTGCCGAGCGCGACGCCGACCACGGCGGCGAGCGCATAGCCGGCCAGGAGGCGCAGCAGGCTCGGGACGACGTCCGTGCGCAGCCGGTCGGCGGTCCAGACGTCCGGGAAGGTGTCGAGGATCGTCCGCAGCGGAGGCCAGAAGGGGTCGGTGCTCCCGGCCGACGCCGCCCACCACACGGCGACCAGCACCAGGGGCAGCGCGACGACGAACAGCGCCCTGAGCAGCAGACGCCCGATCACACCGCCACCTCCCCACGCACCGACTGATGCCACGCAAGCGCCCACCGCTCCACCGTGCGCGCGCCGACGTTGATGATCAGCCCGAGCAGCCCCGCGACCACGATGAGGGCGTACATCTCCGGCACCGCCTGCGAGGTCTGCGCCACCGCGATCTGTCGGCCCAACCCCGGTGCGCCGATGACGAGTTCGGCGGTGATGGCGAGGATCAGCGCCACCGCGGCGGCCAGCCGCACACCGGTCATGACGTACGGCAGCGCGGTCGGCCACAGCACATGGCGGACGCGCGCCCAGGTGCCGAGGCCGTATGAGCGTGCCGTCTCCTCGGCGACCGGGTCGACGTCCTGGACGCCGTACAGGGTCTGGATCAGCACCTGCCAGAAGGAGGCGTAGACCACGAGGAGGAGGACCGAGCGCAGTTCGGTGCCGTACAGCAGCACTGCCAGGGGGATCAGCGCGACCGACGGGATCGGGCGCAGGAACTCGATCGTGGAAGCCGTCACCGCGCGGAGGTACGGCACGACGGAGACGAGGACCCCCGCGACGACGCCGGCGCACACCGCGATGGCGAGGCCCAGTGCCCAGCCGGTGAGGGTGTCGCCGAGGGCCTGCCAGAACGCGGTGTCGGAGAGTTCGTCGCCGAGGGCCGAGGCGATACGGCTGGTCGGCGGGAAGTACGCCTCCTTGACCAGACCGAGCCGCGGCACCGCCTCGCCCAGGGCGAGGAAGGCCGCGAGCCCGGCGGCACCGAGTGCGGCGTTCACGCCCTTCACGGCAGCAGCGCGTCCAGGTCGGGCGTCTTCTTGAAGAGGCCGTCCGTCTCGCCGAGCTTCATCAGGGCCTCGATGGAGGGGCGGTTCGGCTCGGCCGGCCACTTCGGCAGGGTGACCTTCGCCAGCACGTCCGCCGGGATCTTCGTGTAGGTCGTGATGATCTGCCGGGCCTCGTCGGGATGGGCCTCGGCGTAGGCGAGGGACTCGGCGGTGGCGTCCTGGAAATTCTTCACCACCTCCGGGTTCTGCTGCGCGTACTGCGTGGAGGCGAAGTACATCGCCACGGTGAGGTCCGGCGCGACCTCCACCAGGGGCGAGGAGATCTCCACGCCGCCCTGGCTCTTGATGGTGGCGGTCGCCGGCTCCACCACCATGGCGGCGTCGATCTGGCCCTGGTCGAGGGCGGCGGGCATCTGGTCGAAGGCCAGCTCGACGAAGTTCACCTTGTCCGGGTCGCCCCCGGCCTTGCGCACCGACTCGCGGACGGCGGTCTCGTTGATGTTCTTCAGCGTGTTGATGGCGACCTTCTTGCCCTCCAGAGCCTCGGGGGACTTGAGGGGGCTGCCCTTCTTGACCATGAGGGCGCCGAAGTCCTTGCCCGCCTCGCCGGTCGAGGCGATGCCGTTGGCGACCGCCTTCACGGGGACGCCGTTGGACTGGGCCACCATCAGGGACGTCACATTGCTGAACCCGAACTGGAACTGACCGCTCGCCACCCCGGGCACGATCGCCGCACCGCCCTGGGCGATGCTGAACTCCAGCTTCAGGCCCTGCTTCTCGAAGAAGCCCTTCTTCTGGCCGAGGTACAGCGGCGCGACATCGACGATCGGAATCAGCCCGACCTTGACGGTGGTGACCCCTCCGGACGACGCCTCCGCATCCGACGAACCGCTGTCGGACGAGCCACAGGCCGTCGCGGCGAGCAGCAGGGCGCCGGTGGCGAGACCGGCGGACAGACGACGCATGGCTCCTCCTGTACAGACAACGTGCAACGGTGTTCCGACAGGTTGTGCGCAAGGCGCACAGTAGTGCGCGAGGTTGCTCAGCGGGAAGGTAGAAGCCTCAAACGCATCCGGTCAATGGGTTCACCAAGGTTCGGTGACAACATTGTTGACACTTTTCTCTTTCTGGAGGTGGCGATGTCCGACGAAGCCCGCGCACCGCACTTCGTGAAGTCCTTCGAGCGTGGCCTCGCCGTCATCCGCTGCTTCGACGCCGACCATCCCGCGCGCACCCTCAGCGAGGTCGCCCACACCTGTGACCTGACCCGCGCCGCCGCGCGCCGACTGCTGCTGACCCTCGCGGACCTCGGCTATGTCCACCAGGACGGCCGCCTCTTCCGCCTCACCCCACGCGTGCTGGAACTCGGCTATTCCTACCTGGCCGGATACACCCTGCCCCAGATCGCCGAGCCGCATCTGGAACAACTCGTCGCACAGGTGAGGGAGTCGTCGTCGCTGTGCGTCCTCGACGGCGACGACATCGTGTACGTCGCCCGGGTGGCGACCCGCCGCATCATGACGGCGTCCATCACGGTCGGCACCCGCTTCCCGGCGTATGTGACCTCGGTGGGCCGGGTGATCCTGGCGCACCGGCCGGAGGAGGAGGTCGAAGTGCGGCTGGGGCGGGCCGAGTTGAAGCCGCTGACCGCGCGCACCCTCACCACGCCGGACGCCCTGCGGGCGGAGCTGCGCCGCGTCCGCCGGCAGGGCTACGCCCTCGTCGACCAGGAACTGGAGGAGGGACTGAGGTCGGTCGCCGCCCCGGTGCGGGACCGGGGCGGCGAGGTGGTCGCGGCCGTCAACATCGCGGTGCACGCCGGCCGCAACACGGTCGACTCCGTACGCCGTGACCTGCTGCCGCCGCTTCTGGAGACCGTCGCCCGCATCGAGGCCGACCTGCGGATCACAGATCCAGGACCAGCCGCTTCCCCCGGCAGCGGGACACGCAGATCATCATCGTCTCGCCCCTCTCCTGCTCCTCCCGCGTGAGCACGGAGTCCCGGTGGTCCGGGGTGCCGTCGAGCACGTCGGTCTCGCAGGTCCCGCAGGTGCCCTCGGTGCAGGAGTAGAGCACCTCGATGCCCGCCGCCCGCACGGTGTCCAGCACGGAGACCCCGGGCGCGACCGTGAGCGTGCGCCCGCTCTGGGTGAGCTCGACCTCGAACTCGGCCTGTTGGTCAGCGGGTCGACCCTTCGGCTGAAACCGTTCGACGTGCAGTATCCCGGCCGGGCAGCGCTCCTCGACGGCGTCGAGCAGCGGACCGGGACCGCAGCAGTAGACGAGCGTGCCGTCGGGGAGGTCGTCGAGCACCGGGGCGAGGTCCAGCAGCCCGGACTCGTCCTGCGGGACGACGGTGACCCGGTCGCCGTACCGCTCCAACTCCCCCCTGAACGCCATGGACCGGCGCGTTCGCCCGCCGTACAGCAGGGTCCATTCGGCGCGCGCCGCCTCGGCCGCCGCCAGCATCGGCAGGATCGGGGTGATGCCGATGCCGCCCGCGATGAAGCGGTAACGGGGAGCGGGCTCCAGCCGGAAGTGATTGCGCGGCCCGCGTACCCGCACCTTGTCGCCGTGCCCCAACTGCCCGTGCACGTGGGCGGATCCGCCGCGCCCGGCCGGCTCCCGCAGCACGGCGATCCGCCAGGCGCCGCGGTCCGCCGGGTCACCGCACAGCGAGTACTGCCGCTCCAGCTCCGGCCCGAGGACGACGTCGATGTGGGCGCCGGGCTCCCAGGCGGGGAGCTGCCCGCCGAGCGGGTGACGGAGGGTGAGGGCGAGGACGCCGTCGGCGGCGAACTCCCTGCTGCTGACGACGAGTTCGGCTTCGTACACGACATTCATGAGTCGGTTCCTCGCGGCTCGTGTCCTTGTGGGTGGGCGAGCATCCACTCCCACATCTCGACCGGGTCCTGCGCGGTGTGCTCACGACCGCAGTGGCAGGTGCCGTGCAGGATGTCGGTGCCCGGCAGCCAGTCGATGCGGTAGACCTCGCGGGTCGGTCCGGTGCTCACAGGACCTTCTCCACGGGCTTGTCGCCCTCCTCGACCAGCCGGGCGAGGATACGGCGGGCGGCCAGGCCGCCGGTGTCGATGTTGATGCTCAGCTCCTGGTAGCCGTGCCGCTCGGTGCCGAGGGTCCGCTGAAGCAGGTTCAGGGCGTTGACGTCCTGCATGACCACGGTGTGGTTGTTGGCGCGCAGGAACTCGGTGACCTCGTCGTCGTCCGTCGCCCAGTCCCTCGAGACCGCCCAGAAGTCGTACACCTTGCCGTCGCCGGAGGGCGTGATGGCGTAGGTGACCTCGGTGTGGAAGCCGCCCGGGTCGCTGCCGTCCGGCTCGGGCACCACACCGACCGGCGCGACACGGCTGTGCAGCAGATACAGACAGGGCGCGTGGTACTCGATGTCCTGCCAGCGGGTGATCCGGCCCTCGATACCGGTCGAACTGGCGTAGAACGGCGGGCACTCGGCGTCGTCCATGTGCCGGCTCACCCGCACGAGCCCGGCGCCCTCGTCGACCTCCGTGGTGATCGGTGTCTCGGCGACCTCGGGGGTGCCGATGTAGCCGCCGTGGAGATAGGTCTCGTGGGAGAGGTCGAGGAGGTTGTCGACGAGGAGGCCGTAGTCGCAGTCGATGGGCTCCATGCCGCGGACGGTGACCCAGCCGGGGGAGTCCAGGTGCCGGGCCCGCGGGATGGTCTGCGGGTCGGCGAGCGCCGGGTCGCCGATCCAGACCCAGATCAGGGAGTCCTGCTCGACGACCGGGTACGAGGCGACGCGCGCCGTGCGCGGAACACGCTTCTGCCCCGGCACGTACACGCACGTCCCCGTCGTGTCGTACGTGAACCCGTGATACCCGCACACGATCCGGTCACCGTCCAGCCGGGTCGGCGCCTCGGACAGCGGGTAGCGGCGGTGCACACACCGGTCGTGCAGCACGACCGGCGTCCCCTCCTCCTCGGTCCGATACAGCACGAGCGTCTCACCGAGAATCGTCCGACCGAGCAACTCCCGCCCGACCTCATGGCTGTAGGCGGCGACGTACCACTGGTTCCTGGCGAAGGCGGTGGTGTGAGGCATGGCGTTCCCGTCCCTGAGAGCGGGGCCTCGTCGCCCCGCGTGCCGTGGTTGCACCCAGCGTCCTGACGGCTGTGGCTGTCGCGCAAGGCGACTTCTGTCAGACGGAAGCGTCGCTGCGAAAGAGCTGGTCAGGGCCTTGTCGTGCGTCCTGCTTGTCACTGGCAGGGGCTGCGGACCACCCCGCTGTGTGGATCACTCCTGAGGCGTCCGCTGATGGATGCGGCGAACACGTGTGATCGCGGCGCCGCCACGAATGTCTGAATGGCAAGCATTTGTTGGTGAACGCTCCAATTCCTTGCCGGTTCATGGATCAGTCCGCGTGGGGAGAAGTGGACGCCTGCATGGAACGGCTGCTGGTGTCGTCTCAGAAGTGGGTGGGGCAGCGGGACAGGCAAGTTGAGGCGGTCAGGCCCTGGCACGCCTCAGG
Source organism: Streptomyces coerulescens (assembly GCF_042657965.1). Taxonomy (NCBI): domain Bacteria; kingdom Bacillati; phylum Actinomycetota; class Actinomycetes; order Kitasatosporales; family Streptomycetaceae; genus Streptomyces; species Streptomyces coerulescens. The sequence goes on along the minus strand of NZ_JBHSKM010000002.1, from coordinate 431,169 downwards.
CTGGGTGCTGCGCCTCTATGACCCGCCGCGGTGCCTGTCTATGGCACATATGGAGATGGGATCGAGTGCAGCGTGGCCGGTATGGACTTCAAGCTGCACTCCTCGGGCGTCTCGATCTACGTCGAGCGGCTGTCCGCGTCCGACGTTGAACTGACCTCTTACGAGGCGCAGGACAGCCCCTGGCACGCTGAGGCGTCGCGTGAGATCTTCCTCAGCCGGCCAAGCCATACTTTGGGATCCCGAGGTCTGCGGATGCTCGTGCGCCTCGCCTCAGGCGTTACCTGCAGCCGGTTGGAAGTTCCCTTCGGCGGCTTGGCTTTCGTGGTCGATGGTGTCCCTCGTCGCGCACCCCCAAGGGTGAGTACCGCTCCCTGAACAGGAGGCGGGCCACCGCGTAGCTCTCTTTGGTGACGCCCAGTTCAACCACGAGTAGTGCACGATGGCCCTGTTGCCCGTTTGAGCGTTGTTGCCGCCGGGGGGTGGTCCCTCGCCCTGGATGGAGGTCCCGCCACCACCTGGCTTTCGGCGTCGGCCGCCACCGCTGCCCGGGTGCATCCCCGGCGCGCACGGAGGAGGCGGTGGCCTTGCGGGCCGCAGCACACAGACTTCCGGACATCCGACCGGTCGCCGAGATGGCGGATCCACCCATGCTCGGCCTGCTGTCCTTCAGAGCGCCATGAAAGTGCAAGTGGAACGGGCGTAGCCGGCGCGGCAGTGGCGACCTCCGCCGTAGGGACGGAGAGGCCGGTCAGTCGAGGGTGAGAAGGCCGGCTTCGACGACGGCTCGGCCGAAGGGGCCGGCGAGTTCGGCGAGGCGTTCGCAATCGGCGTCACCCAGGGCGGCGTAGGCGGGAAGGGCCAGGCGGTCGGTGCGGTCCTCGATGTGCCGACGCAGGAGTACGCCTTGCGGGCTGAGGGAGCCGCCGTCGAGGAGACCCCGCTTGGCCAGACGCTCCTGGGTGTCGGCCCACTCCTCCTCGGGCCACGCACGGCTCGCCTTGAGGAATTTGACGGGAACGTCACCGGTCGCGGCATGCAGAACCAGGGCCTCCAGGCCACCGACGCCCTCGCTCAGCAGGCACGCGACATGGCCGTCCCCACGGAACTCCCGGAGCAGTGTCTGGGCATGCCACAGCCGCAGTACCGGATCCTCCGGCCAAGGCAGTGCGGCATGCGCGGCGAACAGCGGGCGGCCCTGCGCGTGTTCGCAGGCCGCCTCGGCGGCCCGGCGGGTCAGCGCCAGTACCTCGTCCAGGTCGGGCAACTTGTGAATTCCCGCGCGCCGCAGGGCTTCGCCGACCGCGGCGTACCGCGCGTCCAGCACCTGCTGCGGCGTCGTCACGTCCCAGGCCCCGTCGAGCGCCTGCCGTACGAGATCGGGGTTGAAGTTGTAGAACGTGGCGATGACCAGCTCGGGGGATGCCTGGCCGAACGCGGCGCCACGGGAGGCGAAGTATCCGGCGCGTCCGCTCAGCCCGAGGTCCGCGTACCTCCGCCTCGCTTCGGGGACGAAGTAGATCATGCCGTGCAGGGGCTCAAGCCCGCGCCAGGCCGCGCGCGCTGCCTTCATGGGTCACCTCTTCGGAGAGTCGGCGAACGGGGTATGCGCTGCGGTTCCGCACTAGCCGTGCGCTCGCAGGTGTTCGAGCAGCAGGCGGCCCAGGGTTTCGGGCGCCTCGTCGGGGACCCAGTGGCTGACGTTCTGGAGGGTCTCGAAGCGGTACGGCCCGCTGACCCACCGCTCGGTCCCCTGCGCGGGCGCCGGGCCGAAGGCGCTGTCGTTCGTGCTCCAGATGTACAGCGTGGGCACGTCGATGCTTCCGATCTTGCCGTCGGGGCGGCCGGCCCGATACCAGTTCAGCGCGGCGGTGAGAGCGCCCGGCCGGGACAGGTGCCGTACATACGCCTCGGCGCTGTCCTTCGGGACCTTTCCGGCGTAGAGGGCGCGAAGGAGCTGGGCATCGTTGGCCAGCATGCGCTCCTCGGTCGCGGGTGTCTCGCGCCAGTCGATCATGTAGTGCGAGCGGCTGCGCTGGTCCTCGTCGGTGCGCAGGGCGGTGGCCAGAGCGGCGGGATGCGGTGTCGAGACAACCGTCAGGGTGCGTACGCGGCCGGGGTGGGCGTCAGCGGTCCACCAGGCCACCGCACCTCCCCAGTCGTGGCCGACCAGGTCGAACGCCGCCCAGCCCAGCTCCTCCGTGATCGCGACCACGTCGTCGACGAGAAGACTCATGCGATAGTCCTCGGGCCGCCGGGGGCGGGCGCCGGGGGAGTACCCACGCTGGTCGGGGGCCACCACTCGGTAGCCCTGCTCGGCCAATGCGGCGATCTGCCGTTGCCACACCAGTCCCGTCTGCGGGAAGCCGTGCAGCAGCAGCACCGGGCGGCCCTCGGGCGGACCCGCCACGATCGCGTCGAACACGCCCGTACCGGTGGAGATGCTCAGCTCGGTCACGATCCACCTCTCCATACCAACTGGTCGGTAGCCTTCAAGTGGGCGAACGCGATGTCAAGACCGCGAGCGAGCCGGCCCTCGCGTTGCCCCGGGCGTCCGGGAGAGAGATTGGTTGAACATGACGCCGGATTCAACTATAACCAGGGGTCCGGAGGACAGCGCCCGTACTCCCTGCGGCCGTGGCTCATGTCATCGGTCACAGGGGAGACGGCCAACGAGCCCTCACCGCGCCGTAGTTGGCCCGGGATGGACCGCACCAACAGGAGACAGTGAGGCGACATGAGGGAAGCAGTCATCGTTTCGACGGCACGCACGCCGATCGGGAAGGCCTACCGCGGCGCGTTCAACGACACCCAGACGCAGGAACTCGCCGCCCATGCCCTTTCTCACGCCGTACAGCGCGCCGGGCTGGAGGGAGGCGAGGTCGAGGACGTGATCTTCGGCTGCGCCGTGCAGCAGGGGGCGTCCGGTTTCAACGTCGCGCGTCAGGCCGCGCTCCGTGCCGGACTTCCGGACACCGTGTCGGGGATGACGATCGACCGGCAGTGCTCGTCGGGCCTGATGGCCATCGCGACGGCCGCCAAGCAGATCGTCGCGGACAGCATGCAGGTCGCGGTCGGCGGCGGCGTCGAGTCGATCTCCCTAGTGCAGAACGAACAGATGAACACCCACCGGATGACAGACCCCTGGCTGGTCGAGCACAAGCCGAGCATCTACCTGCCGATGCTGCAGACGGCGGAGATCGTCGCCGAACGCTATGGCGTGAGCCGGGAACGCCAGGATGAGTTCGCTCTGCTGTCACAGCAGCGCACCGCGGCGGCGCAGGAGGCCGGCCGGTTCGACCGGGAGATCGTCGCGCTCGACAGCGTCAAGAAGGTCCTCGACAAGCAGTCCGGGGAGGTCCGGGACGAGAAGGTCACGCTGACCCGGGACGAGGGCAACCGCGCCTCGACCACGCTCGAAGGCCTGGCCGGACTGGCGCCGGTGCTGCCCGACGGCCAGGTGAGCGCCCATTCCAGCGTGACGGCGGGCAACTCCTCTCAGCTGTCGGACGGGGCTTCGGCGTCGGTGTTGATGGAGTCGGGGGAGGCCGAGCGCCGCGGACTGGAACCGCTGGGCGTCTACCGGGGCATGGCGGTCGCCGGTTGCGGGCCCGACGAGATGGGCATCGGGCCGGTGTTCGCCATTCCGAAGCTGCTCAAGCAGCACAACCTCACCATCGACGACATCGGTCTGTGGGAACTCAACGAGGCGTTCGCCTCCCAAGCCTTGTACTGCCGCGACGAACTGCACATCGACCCGGAGCGGTTCAACGTCAACGGCGGCGCGATCTCGGTCGGTCATCCCTACGGAATGACCGGTGCCCGGCTGGTGGGACATGCCCTCATCGAGGGCAAGCGCCGGGGCGTGCGTTATGTGGTCATCTCGATGTGCGTCGGCGGCGGAATGGGCGCTGCCGGACTGTTCGAGGTCGCCTGAGCTCGGCGTCTCTTCCGGATTCAAGCCAACTACGAGAGAGGCGCGGACATCGTGTCGAACGCAGTGGAAAAGACCCGAACCGCCGTCCTGGTGGACTTCGGCGGGGTCATCACGTCGAGTGTGCTGCAGGCGTTCACCGACTTCGGCGCCTCCCTCGGCGGCGACCCGCGCCTGCCGCTGGACCTCCTCGGCCGGGACCAGCCGTCACGCACGCTCCTGGCCGACCACGAGTGCGGCCGGATCGACGCCGATGCCTTCGAGCGAGGATTCGCCGAGCGGCTCCGCGTCCATGGCGCCGACGTACCGGCCGAGGGGCTCACGGCGCGGATGCAGGCGGGCATGTCGATCGACAAGAACATGCTTGCCCTGCTCGGTGATCTTCGAGCCGCGGGCCATCCCGTCGCGCTGGTGTCCAATTCGTTCGGCACCGGCACCTACGACGGTGTCGATCTCGCCGCCCTCGCCGACGTGGTCGTCATCTCCTCCCTGGTAGGGATCCGCAAGCCCTCCCGACGGATCTACGCGATCGCATGCGAACGGCTCGGTGTCGCCCCCGAGGAGGCAGTCATGATCGACGACCTTCAGCAGAACCTCGACGGAGCGGCGCGCATCGGAATCGACGGCGTACTGCACACCAGCGCCGCCGACACCCGCCGCCAACTCGCCGAACGCTTCGGAATCAGCGCCTGACCGATCGACCGAGCCAACCGACCCGGCGAGGAGAACAACCGCACCGTCACCTGCACATATCCCGGAAGGTACCGCCCATGACCAGCGCTTTCGATCCAGTGTGCCGTCACGCGGCCACCACACCCGACCACCTCGCGCTGCGCGGCGCCGAGGATGAGTGGACCTACCTTCGGCTGCGCGAGGCGAGCGTGCGGTACGCGGGCGCCTTGGCCGCCGCGGGGCTCTCACCCGGGGACCGGGTGCTGCTCGCAGCGCCGTCGGTGCCCGAGTTCGTGGTGGCCTACCTCGGGATCCAGGCCGCGGGCTGCGTCGTGGTGCCGGTCAACACGATGTCCACCCGGGCCGAGGTCGAGTACGTACTCGGCGACGCCGGGTGCTCACTGGCGATCGCATGGCACACCCTCGGCCCGGCCGCCGCGGACGCGGCCGCGGCACTTGCCGTGCCCTTCTGGACGCTGACCCCGGGCGCGTCGGTCACCGATGCGGCCCCGGCCCGTGTGGTCGACCGGGACCGCGACGAGACCGCGGCCATCCTGTACACCTCGGGCACCACGGGGCGGCCGAAGGGGGCCCAACTCACCATCGGGAACCTGCTGTCCGCCGGGGAGATCGGCGCCCAGTGCAGTCGGGCGACGGGCGCCGACCGCATCGGCACCGGACTCCCGCTGTTCCATGTGTTCGGCCAGGCATCGGTCATGATGGCTGCCCTGACGGTGGGCGCCTCGATGTCGTTGCTGGCCCGCTTCGATCCGGCGTCGATGCTGGAGATGCTGCGCCGCGACAGGCTCACGATCATGGCCGGCGTACCGACCATGTGGAACGCGCTGCTGCACTCGGCGGGCGATGCGAACCCTGCGGACTTCGCCCAACTCCGTGTCGCCGTGTCCGGCGGCGCTTCGCTGCCCGGGGAGATCGCCCGGGCCTTCGAGGCCCGCTTCGGCTGCACGATCCTCGAAGGGTACGGGCTCACCGAGACCACCGCGTTCGGCACCTTCAACGACATCGAGTGCGGCGGCAAGACCGGGTACACCGGCAGGGCGGTCCCACTGGTACAGGTCCGGGTGCGTGACGACAACGGCGACGAGTGCCCGCCGGGTGCCGTGGGCGAGGTCCACATCAAGGGGCCCACAGTGATGCGCGGCTACTGGAACCGCCCCGCGGACACCGCCGCGGTCCTCTCCTCCGACGGCTGGTTCCGCACCGGCGACCTCGGTGAAACCGACACGGACGGCGACCTGCGCATCGTCGACCGCATCAAGGACCTGATCATCCGCGGCGGTTACAACGTCTATCCAGGTGAGGTCGAGGAAGTCCTCTACGAGCATCCGGACATCGTCGAGGCAGCCGTGATCGGCGTGCCCGACGAGCACTACGGCGAGGAGGTCGCCGCGCTCGTCGCCATCCGGCCCGGGGCCGAGCTCGCGGCAGCCGAGGTGTCGGGGTGGGCGCGAGAGCGGCTGTCCGCCTACAAGATCCCGCGCATCGTCCGGTTCGTCGACGCGTTGCCCAAGGGCCCGACCGGGAAGATCCTCAAGCGGTCCATCGACCGCACCGGTCTGACCCGCGACAGCACGTCCGGCGAGGTCGCACCCCCTGCTGAACAACCCTTCTCCGCCGGACGCAGTTTGTGACCATGGCGTCGGACTCAAGTACAGTTTCCGCGATGGACACCACCGCGCCCGAGGAGATCGACGGCGAGAAGGCACCCCCCATGGCGCCTCTCTCGCACCTTCGCGAGCCGCCCACGACGAAGCGCGGAGCGCGGACCCGGGCCGCTCTGGTGAAGGCCGCGCGAAAGGTGTTCGAACGGGACGGCTACCTCGACACCCGCCTGACCGACATCACCAAAGAGGCGCAGTGCGCGGCGGGATCGTTCTACACCTACTTCGCCAACAAGGAAGAGGTGCTTGCCGCCGTCCTCCTGGAGGCGCAGGAGGACATGCTGCATCCCGGCATGGCCCGGGTGGCGGGTACCGACGATCCGTATGCGGTGCTTGAGGCGAGCAATCGCGCGTATCTCCAGGCGTACAAGCGCAATGCGAAGCTGATGGCACTGCTTGAGCAGGTCGCGCAAGTGGAGCCGGAGTTCCGTGCGTTCCGAAGCCTGCGTGCCGACGCGTTCATCCGCCGCAATGCCCGCGGAATCGCCGACCTGCAGGCGAGGGGTGTCGCAGACCGTGCCGTCGATCCGATGCTGGCCTCACGTGCGCTGTCGGGCATGGTCAGCGTCATGGCCTACAACGCCTTCGTGCTCGGCGAGCAGCAGGAAGAAGGCACGCCGGTGGACTTCGAGGAACTCGTGTCCACGGTGACCCGTCTCTGGGCGAACGCCCTGCGGTTCCCCGGCCACGGCTGATTCGGCGGCCTGATCCGGCGGAGGGTGCCTTGTCCCAGTCCGACGTGATGCGGCTGCTTGAGTCTCAGGGTGCTGTGCGAGCGCATCCTGCAGAGCTCATTGAGGCCGACGCAGCAGATCTGGAGTGAGACGGGGATATGTCAGCCGGTCAGGAACCACAGTTGGGATGTGGTTGCGTGTCCGCCGGGCATCTCCCGTAGGGGCGCAACATTGTCGTCGCCGTAGGTGGCCGTGACGGCGAGGTCCTCGTTGAGGTAGGGCACCAGGGCCCAGGTGGACGAACGTGCCGGCGTCGCCTCGGACCTCCGCGCAGTTGCCGGTGGTGGTGATCGTCCACTCGTAGACCGTCTCGCCCTGCGCTGTACGGGTCCACCACGGGCCCTCAGGGAGCGGCGGGTGCTGCCTGGGCGGGAGTGCTGAGCGCGAGGCCGATCAGCGCCGCGAGTGCGGCGCAGAGGGCCAGGATGCGCTGTCCGACGAGGATGTGCTGTCGAATCGGCAGGGTCATCGAGAGGTGCCCCTTCCTCTGAAGGCCACGGGTTGTCGCCCGCAGCGTCTTTGATCCAACCGCGGCTCCTTCCTGTTGGGGATCCCTCGCCCGAGTAAGACAGGCCTCTGACGTGCAGAAACGACCCTTCTCAGGGATGGGCTTCACGGCTCCCGGGGGCGGATCTTGCCGTCGTACGGGGCCGGCGACGGCCGGTGCGGTGACGGATCTCCAGCGGCTTCGTGGACCAGATCATCTTCCAGTGCGCGGGCGGGAAGTCCGCGAGCGCGGTGATATCCGTTGCGGCGCCGAGCGGCATCGCTTGAAGCCGGCGCCTTCGCCGGGCCGCGCCAAGGACGACGGTGCGCTGTCGCCGTCCGTCAGCCCGAGGAGTCAGCGGCCGTCTGTAGTGTCCGAAGCGGCCACATCGGGTCGGGCCGAGACAAGGCCATCGTTCGCCGGGTACTTCTCGAATGCTCCGTCCGCTTCTCCGTCCGCAGTTCAGTACGGGCTCTGCGCCTCCAGATATTGAACTTGACGTCGGATTCAATTATACAGGCCGGAAGGAGCACGACCCCGCCGCAGAGAGGGTTCGCTGTGAACGTTGAACAACGAGTCGCCATCGTCACCGGCGGTGGTGGCGGCATCGGCAGCGCGCTGGTCGCGCGGCTCGCTCGCGAGGGTGCGCGGGTCGTCGTCGCGGACCTTGACGCGGACAGCGCGCGGGCGGTGTCGGAGAGGGGCAACGCCGACCATCCGGGCAGCACCGTCAGCGCCGGCGCGGACGTGTCCGACACCGTGCAGATCCAGCAGCTGATCGCCCTGGCGGAGAGCAGTTTCGGCCCCGTCGACCTCTACTTCGCAAACGCGGGTATCGCGGGTGCGCCCGCTCTCGACGCGAGCGAGCGGGACTGGGACCTCTCCATCGACGTCAACCTGCGTGCTCACATCCGTGCGGCAAGGCTGCTGCTGCCGCGGTGGCTCAAGCGCGGGGAGGGCTACTTCGTCAGCACCGCCTCGGCGGCCGGGCTGCTCACACAGATCGGCTCCGCCACGTACGCCGTCACCAAGCACGCCGCCGTCGGCTTCGCCGAATGGCTGAGTGTGACGTACGGCGATCGCGGGGTGCGGGTCAGCTGTCTGTGCCCGATGGGGGTGAACACCCCGATGCTGTCCGCCGGGAAGGATTCCGGGGACGCGCTGGGCCGAGCGGCCACGCAAGCCGTCATGAACGCGGGCGACGTCCTGGAGCCGGACGACGTCGCCGACGCCGTCCTCGCCGCGGTCGCGGACGAGCGCTTCCTGATCCTGCCGCACCGAGAGGTGCTGGACATGTACCGGCAGAAGGGCGCGGACTACGACCGGTGGCTGCGCGGGATGCGCCGCTACCAGAGCTCCTTGCTGGAGCAGGCATGACCGGCACACCGGACGAGCTCGTCGTCGCCGAACATCGTGGTCCTGTACTGGTGCTGACGTTCAACCGGCCCGCCAAGCTGAACGCCTGGACCGATGAACTCGAAGACCGCTACTTCGCGCTCCTCGACGACGCCGAGGACGACCCGGACGTACGCGCTGTCGTGGTCACCGGCGCGGGGCGCGGATTCTGCGCCGGCGCCGACCTCCAGCAGCTGAAGGCGGTCGGTGAGATGGACGAGGCCCTCGCGGCGGACCGGGCGCGCCGCCGCCCGCGCGACATGCCGCTGACCCTGCGTAAACCGCTGATCGGCGCGGTCAACGGCGTGGCCGCGGGCCTGGGCATGGTGGAGGCGCTCTACTGCGACGTCCGCTTCGGCTCCACCTCGGCCCGGTTCACCACGGCGTTGGCGCAGCGTGGGCTCATCGCCGAGTACGGGATCTCCTGGCTGTTGCCCCGGCTGGTGGGGCACAGCCGGGCCACGGACCTGCTGCTGTCGGGTCGCATGGTGGACGCCGAGGAGGCCCTCCGTATCGGACTTCTTGACCACCTGGTCCCCACCGGCAACGTGGTCGATGCCGCTGTCGCCTACGCCGCCGACCTGGCGACGCGCTGCTCTCCGGGGTCCATGGCCACCATCAAGGGCCAACTGCACACCGACGCGGGCGGCACCTACGCCGACTCCGTGGCCCGGGCGGAGAGCCTCATGCTCCAGGCCTTCCGTGGGGCCGATGTCGTGGAAGGCGTGGCCGCCCACCTCGAAAAACGACCACCGAATTTTCCCTCCCTACCCCCTGTCAGGAGTGCAGATGTCCCTGTTTGAGACATCGGACCGTGCCAAGAAGTACCAGGCGGATCTGCTGGAGTTCATGGACTCGCACATCTACCCCGCCGAGTCGGTGTACCACGAGCAGATGCTCGCGTCCGGTGACCCCCACTTCCAACCCCCGATCCTCGAAGAGCTCAAGGCGGAGGCGCGGCGGCGTGGACTGTGGAACCTCTTCCACCCGCACCCGGATTGGGGGCCGGGGCTGACCAACCTCGAATACGCGCCGCTGGCGGAGATCATGGGGCGCAGTCACATCGCCTCCGAAGCGTGCAACTGCAACGCTCCCGACACCGGCAACATGGAGGTGCTCACGCTGTTCGGCAGCGACGAGCACAAGGAGAAGTACCTCAAGCCCCTGCTCGACGGGACGATGGCCTCGGCCTTCGCGATGACCGAGCCGCGGGTCGCCAGCTCCGACGCCACCAACATCGAGTTGCGGATGGAGCGCGACGGCGACGAGTACGTGCTCAACGGCCGCAAGTGGTTCGCCTCCAATGCGCTGCACCGCAACTGCAAGGTGCTCATCGTCATGGGGAAGACGGACCCCACCGCTGCCCCGCACCGGCAGCAGTCGATGATGGTCGTCCCGATCGACGCCCCCGGGATCACGGTGATGCGCGGTCTGCCGGTCTTCGGCTACCAGGACCGTGAGGGGCACGCCGAGATCGACTTCACCGATGTGCGGGTGCCTGCCAAGGACGTCCTCAAGGGCGAGGGCGAGGGGTTCGCGATCAGCCAGGCCCGGCTCGGTCCCGGTCGTATCCACCACTGCATGCGGTCCATCGGTGCGGCTGAGCGGGCGCTGGAGCTGATGTGCCGTCGGGCGCAGTCACGGGTGACCTTCGGCAGTCCGGTTGCCGAACGGTCCAACATCCAGGACTGGATCGCGGAAGCGCGTATCGACATCGAGATGATCCGTCTGCTGACGCTCAAGGCCGCGTATCTGATGGACACGGTCGGGAACAAGGAAGCACGCACGGAGATCGCGGCCATCAAGGTGGCCGCCCCGAACATCGCGTTGAAAATCGTCGACCGCGCGATCCAGGTGCATGGGGCAGCAGGAGTGACCGAGGACTTCCCCTTGGCGATGATGTACGCGGGGCTGCGGACACTGCGGCTGGCGGACGGCCCCGACGAGGTCCACAAGCGGGCCATCGCCAGGCACGAACTGCGGCAGTACCGCGACGCGGACACCGCGACGGCGAGCGGCACGGGCACCCCCGGCGGCCACAAGGCGCAGGTGAACTGAGATGAAGGGGCTCGATCTCACCGGTCGCACCGCTGTCGTCACGGGTGCCTCGCGCGGTATCGGGCTGGCGATCGCCCAGGCCGTCGCCGCCGCAGGCGGAAACGTCGTCCTCACATCCCGGTCCCAGGAGGCGGCGGACGCCGCGGCCGCCCAGGTCGGGGGCGCGGCGGTCGGCGTCGGTGCGCACTCGGTCGACGAAGAAGCGGCCCAGCGCTGTGTCGATCTGACGCTCGATCGCTTCGGAAGCCTGGACATCCTCGTCAACAACGCGGGGACCAACCCGGCTTTCGGGCCCGTCATCGACCAGGACCACGGCCGGTTCGCCAAGACCTTCGACGTGAACCTGTGGGCTCCCGTCCTGTGGACGGGGCTCGCCACGCGGGCCTGGATGGGCGAGCACGGTGGCGCCGTCGTCAACACCGCGTCGGTCGGGGGCATGGCCTTCGAGGCGAACATCGGGTTGTACAACGCGTCGAAGGCCGCGCTGATCCACCTCACGAAGCAACTGGCCCTGGAACTCTCGCCCAAGGTTCGGGTCAACGCGGTGGCACCAGGTGTGGTGCGCACGAAACTGGCCGAGGCTCTGTGGAAGGAGCACGAGCAGGCCGTATCCGCCGCTACGGCACTCGGGCGCATCGGGGAGCCTGACGACATAGCCTCGGCGGTCGCCTTTCTCGTCTCGGACGCCGCGAGTTGGATCACCGGCGGGACGATGGTGATCGACGGCGGCCAACTCCTCGGTGACGCGCTCCCGTTCAGGTAGGGAGCCGGCGGCGGTGCCATAGGCCGGACATCGGCGGATTCGACGCGCTGGCGGTGAGGTGCGGCTCACCGCCTCCGCGTCGATCTCCCCGCTGGGCGTTGCCGTCAGATGGATCAGGACGCCACACAGCTGCGCACGCCGGGTCGGCCCTGCAAGTGCGGTTCCCCGACGTGCTCGCCGGGTGGGCAGGTCATCTATGTGACGCACTCGCAAATGAGCTCACGATCGTGTCTGCTGGATCGGCAGGCGCACCCCGTATTTGGTCTTCCTGGCCCGAGGGCGGGACGAAATCAAACCACCGTGCGTGGTCTTGCTGAACAGCGACAAGTCCGGCAACGATGCGTCGTCGCGACTCCGTAAGCGCTCGGTCGGTCGGCGGTCCTTCATCCACTCCAAGTTCGTCCTCTCCGTCGGCCCGTGGGCGCATGGCGTCCGCCTGGCCATCGAACCCAGTGTTGTCGTCGAGGAGCCGGAAGATCTCATTGCGCGGGGTGAGCTTGGCCGTGGTCTCGCATTCGAGGCCGATGACGTGCTCGGCGTAGTGGCGGGCGGCTGCCGCGGCGACCGGGACGCCCGGACCGTTGAGGACGACGCTCAGCAGCGAGACCGCGTCACCCGGCGCGTACGGGGCTTCCTGCGCCATCACGCCGATGGTGTCATCGGAGATCGGGCCCGCATTCTCTTCCGTGAGATCGAGAAGGCACTGGAAGACACAGACGAAGGCGACGTTCGTCGGATGCAGCTCGCCGCCTTGCGATATCAGGAACGGCTTGCACGTCAGGACCGGCCGCAGGAACCGGCGACACCCGTCGAATTGCCAGCGGAGGCGGAACGGCAGTTCATCCGTGCGGTGCTGCCGGTTCCAGCTTGGCTGAAGGGCCGGGACGGGCGGCCCGAGGGCCACGGCCACCGAGTGATGCTCGACGCAGCGCACAATGCAATCGACAACGAGGAGGCTGGTCGCAGACTCCCCGCAGCGTACTGAAGCCGCGTCAGCCGAGCGAGCACCGTTCCGCTGCCTTGGACGGGGCGAGGTCGGGCGGGTAGCCCTTGGTGCGCGGGAATGAGTCGAGCGCTATGGCGAGGTCGGTGAGGTCGGATTGTGCGTCGAGAGCGTCAGCGAGTTCACGCGGCTGACGGACGTGGCGCGAGAGATCGGGCATGGGCGTGCTCCAGTCCGGCCGGCGACCCTACTCAAGGCTGAGCTGACGCATGTTGGTCTTCGTGAGCTCGACGATCTCGTCACCTCGTCCGGAGAGGATGGTGCGGGTGGCGAACAGGGTGAAACCCTTGATCTGCTCAAGAGTGAGCTTGGGGGGCAGCGACAGTTCCTGGCGCTCGGTGTGTACGTCGACCAGTGCGGGCCCGTCGTGGGCGAAGGCCGCCTGCAGCGCGTCCTCCAGCTCGTCGGCGCGCCGGACGCGGGACGCGTGCAGGCCGGCCGCGCGGGCCTGGGCGCCGAAATCGGGATTCTCCAGGCCGGTGCCGTAGGTGACCACACCTGCGGCCTTCATCTCCAACTCGACGAAAGCCAATGCGGAGTTGTTGAAGACGACGACTTTCACGGGGAGGTCCAGCTGCCGCAGCGTGATCAGTTCGCCGAGCAGCATCGCGAGGCCGCCGTCGCCCGCCAACGCGATCACCTGGCGGCCGGGATGACTGGCCTGAATGCCGATCGCGTGCGGCAGGGCATTGGCCATCGAACCGTGGTTGAAGGAACCGATGAGTCGCCGCTCGCCGTTCATCCGCAGATAGCGCGCCGCCCACACGGTCGGTGTGCCGACGTCGGCGGTGAAGGCCGCGTCACGCGCCGCCAGCCGGTCGACGGTCGCCGCGACGTGCTGCGGGTGCAGCGGAGAGTCGGTGGGCCTGGCTTCGGCCAGCCGGTCCAGGCGGGTCCGCACCCGCGCGTAGTGACGGCGCATCGTCCCCAGGAAGCTGTCGTCGTCCCGACGGTCGAGGAGGGGGAGGAGCGCCTGGGCGGTGTCCTTGACGGTCCCGACCAGTGGGACCTCCACCGGCGTACGACGGCCGATGTGCTCACCGCGCACGTCGACCTGCACGACGGACGCCTTCGGCGGATAGAACGAGCGGTACGGGAAGTCGGTGCCCAGCATCAGCAGGGCGTCGCAGTGCTCCATCGCCCGGTAGCCGGAGCTGTGGCCGATCAGTCCGGTCAGCCCCACGTCGTAGGGGTTGTCGTGCTCCAGGAACTCCTTGCCGCGCAGCGAGTGCACCATGGGCGCCCGCAGCGCCTCGGCCAGTGCGACGGCCTCGTCGTGGGCGCCGTCGCAGCCGGCACCGGCCAGGATCGTCACCCGCCCGGCCGAGTTCAGGACCCGTGCGGCGCGGGCCAGCGCGGTGTCGTCCGGCCGGATGTGGGACGAGGTCTTGAGCACCGGGTGCTGTGCCGGCCTGTCGGGCGCCGGCGCCAGGAACAGTTCGCCGGGGACGACCAGCACCGCCACTCCGCTGCGCTCAAGCGCGGCGCGGACGGCCATCCCCAGGAGCCAGGGCACCTGCTCCGGCATGCTCGCCAGTTCGCAGTACACGCTGCACTCGCGGAACAGCAGCTCCGGATGAGTCTCCTGGAAGTACTCGCTGCCGATCTGCTCCTGCGGAATGTGCGCGGCCACCGCGAGCACCGGGACCCGGCTGCGCTGTGCGTCGAACAGTCCGTTGATCAGGTGCAGGTTTCCCGGCCCGCAACTGCCGGCCGCGACCGCGAGACGCCCCGTCACACCCGCCTCGGCAGCGGCGGCGAACGCTGCGGCCTCCTCGTGCCGGACATGCCCCCAGGCGAGACCGCCGTCACGGCGCAGAGCGTCGGTGAAGCCGTTGAGGGAGTCGCCGGGCAGGCCGTACACCCGTCGCACCCCGGACGCCTTGAGCATGGAAACGATGAGGTCGGAGACCGTTTCGGCCATGATGTGACGTCCTCCTGAGGGTCAGGGCCCGGCCGCTGCACCGCCGGGCATCCGGTTGAACACGCTCACCGTCACCACCGCGTACGCGAGGTGGGGAACGATGTCGGAGACCCAGTCGGAGGCGGCCCAGGTCCGGGGGTCGGTCACCCCCAGTACCGTCATGGGACCGTTCGTGGCGACCAGCGCCCCCACCACGGCCACCGCGTACTGACTGCATCGAGCCGGCCGCCAACCGGCCGCGTGGACCAGCCCCAGCAGCACGCCCATCCCGGTCCCGGCCGCCAGACCCGTCAGCGCGCCCAGCGCCTCCACACGACTCTCCTCGGCCTGGCCCTCGCCGGGGATGCGCAGGTGAAGCCGCTGCGCGAGCTTGCGCACGGTCGTCTCGGGGGTGGAACTGGCCGGCCGGCCGCGCACCACCATGTCGCCGTAGGAGACCCCGTTGAGCGCCGTCGTACCCGCGGCGCCGGCGGCGGCCCCGTAGAGCAGAGGGCCCGTGACACACCCCATGGCAATCCCTCCAACCGCCCGCACGGGCGCCGGGCAGGCCCTGCAGCACCGGGCACCGCGCGATTCCACCCGTGGCCGGCCGCACGGACCCGCTCCCACCCCTCAGAATGCGTCGCCCGCGCATCCTCCGCCACGGGACGGCACACGCCGGCCACGCGCGCCACCGCCGCCCGGTCAGGCGGGGCTCGGAGTGCCTCCGCGGCCGTCCGGTCAGGGCCGGCTCCCTCGCCCGGCCGCGCGAGGGCTGACCCGGGACCCGGGACGCACCACCGGTCGCCGCCGCGTCCGGCTCAGCCCAGAGGCGGCTCGAACGTGATGCCCAGGTGCCTAAGGAGACCTTCCCGCTGCTCGGCCGTGGCCAGGACCATGAAGTCGTCGTCGAAGTGCGGGCCTTCCTGCTCGACACAGCGGAAGTCCCGGGGGTCGTCGTCGGGGCTGAGCGACTCGATCGCCATCCGCGCCGCTCCCATGTCGAGATAGTCGTTCGACTCCTGCTCGACGTCGAAGGAGAGCGGCTTGCCGTTGCACGAGAAGTGCATCGTGCCCAGGCCGCAGTCCTCGTCGTCCGGATAGGACTTCTCGAAGCGGTAGTCGGAGACCGTGACCTTGCCGCCGGTGAGCCTCGCGGCCTCGGCCAGGAGCCAGTCGTAGTGCTCGTCGGCGAAGTCGACGTCCTTGGAGTGGATGGACACGGCGACACCGAACGATTCGAGGGCGTCGGCGACTTCGTGACGTCTCTTGATCGGCTCGGTCGCGTAGGAGGCGGCCCCCTCCAGGACGCTCCGGGCCGTGTCCGCGGTGATCATTCCGAGGTCGGTGAGGACTTCGGCCATCCGTACATAGGTAATCGCCTGGGTGTTCGCCACACGGGCATCCTGCCAGGCGCATCGCTCCAGCGGCGTGCCGCCGAACATCGCGACCGTCAGGGAGTACGGGAACCCGATGCCCGCCGTCCGCACCCGGGGCGGGAACACCCCGGCGTTGACGGCCGCGCTGATCGACGTGAAGCCGGTCAGCAGCACCACGCCCGCGCACTGCACCAGCAGCAGCACCGCGAACGGGTCGCGAAGGGAGTGCAGCAGCGGGACGGTGAGCAGGGCGAAGCCGAGGCCGAAGAAGACAAGCAGCGGGCGGCGGCCGGTGGGGTCCCCCCGCGCGAGCTCGATTCGAGAGTGGGGGAGGTCCGAGAGCAGACCGCCGAGCGGCTGGAGCAGACCGAAGAAGGCCGGCGAGCGCGAACTCGCCGCCCACGGGCCGGCCTTGGAGAAGGCGGGTGCTCTTGGGGGAAGACCTCGGCCGCGATGTAGGTGGCGAGGAAAGTGTAGGCGTACCCGTCGTACCACTCCACGGCGTTGCCGACCGAGGCGGCGAGGAGCTGGCGTACGGGCCGGGAGCTCGGCAGAGAATCCGTGCGCGTCATCTCTGTCATGATCGCGACCATCCCCGTGCCCCGGCTCCGGCACACCTCACGTACCCGCGACTTTCACACGAGCGCCACCGGACCCTTCCCTGACGTTTGGTGCTCCTGGAACACTCCTTCCGCGCGCATTCCGTCACATGCCGTTCGGTCACATCACCCTCTAGGGGAAGAGGTCCCTCACTCATGCCCGAAGTCAATCGCCGCAGTTTCCTTCAAATCGCGGGCGCGACCACGGCGTTCACGGCTCTGTCGAGCAGCATCCAGCGGGCCGCCGCCCTTCCGGCGAACCACCGCACCGGGTCCATCGAGGATGTCGAGCACATCGTCGTCCTGATGCAGGAGAACCGTTCCTTCGACCACTACTTCGGCGCGCTGCGCGGCGTCCGCGGCTTCGGCGACCCGCGCCCGGTGGCCCACGACAACGGCAAGTCGATCTGGCACCAGTCGAACGGCACCAAGGACATCCTGCCGTTCCACCCGGACGCCGACGACCTCGGGATGCAGTTCCTGGAGGGCCTCCCGCACGGCTGGAACGACGGCCAGCAGGCCTACAACCGCGGCAAGTACGACAAGTGGATCCCCGCCAAGGGCACCACGACCATGGCGTACCTGACCCGTGAGGACATCCCCTTCCACTACGCCCTCGCCGACGCCTTCACGGTCTGCGACGCCTACCACTGCTCGTTCATCGGCTCCACCGACCCGAACCGCTACTACATGTGGACGGGATACACGGGCAACGACGGCAGCGGCGGCGGCCCGGTCCTCGGCAACGACGAGCTCGGCTACGGCTGGACGACCTACCCCGAGCGTCTGGAGCAGGCCGGTATCTCCTGGAAGATCTACCAGGACATCGGCGACGGCCTGGACGCGGCCGGCTCCTGGGGCTGGATCGAGGACGCCTACCGCGGCAACTACGGCGACAACTCGCTGCTGTACTTCAACAAGTACCGGGACGCCAAGCCCGGGGACCCCTGGTTCGACAAGGCCCGCACCGGCACCGACGCCAAGAGCGGCGAAGGCTACTTCGACCGGCTGAAGGCCGACGTCAAGGCCGGCCAGCTGCCGAAGATCTCCTGGATCGCCGCGCCCGAGGCGTTCTCCGAGCACTCCAACTGGCCCTCGAACTACGGCGCCTGGTACATCGCCCAGGTCCTGGACGCCCTCACCGCCAACCCGGAGGTCTGGTCCAAGACGGCCCTGTTCATCACCTTCGACGAGAACGACGGCTTCTTCGACCACGTCGTGCCGCCGCTGCCGCCGAAGGACGCCTCCCAGGGCAGGTCCACCGTCGACGTCTCGCTCGACCTCTACAAGGGCGACAGCAAGCGCCCGGCCGGCCCCTACGGCCTCGGTCCGCGGGTGCCGATGCTGGTCGTCTCACCGTGGAGCAAGGGCGGTTACGTCTGCTCCGAGACGCTCGACCACACCTCCATCCTGCGCTTCATGGAGGCCCGCTTCGGCGTCAAGGAGACCAATATCTCCCCCTGGCGCCGGGCCATCTGCGGCGACCTGACCTCCGCCTTCGACTTCTCCCGCAAGGACAGCCGACCGGCCGCCCTGCCGGAGACGGACGAGTACGAGCCGCAGGACCGCGAGCGTCACCCCGACTACAAGCCGACTCCGCCGGCCGCCGGCGACATGCCGAAGCAGGAGCGCGGTCTGCGTCCCGCGCGCCCGCTGAAGTACGCCCCGTACGTCGACGGTTCGGTGGACGCGGCGGCCGGCAAGTTCACGCTGTCCTTCGCCTCCGGCGCCAAGGCCGGTGCCTCCTTCCACATCACCTCCGGCAACCGCACGGACGGCCCGTGGATGTACACCACCGAGGCCGGCAAGGGCATCGCGGACACCTGGAACTCGGCGTACTCGAACGGCTCGTACGACCTGACCGTGCACGGCCCGGCCGGGTTCGTGCGCTACTTCAAGGGCTCGAACAAGCTCGCAGGACCCGAGGTCACCGCCCGCCACCAGGGCGACGACATCGAGCTGACCTTCACCAACAAGGGCACGAGCAGCGTCCGCCTCAAGATCGCCAACGGGTACGGCGGCCGCCCCTCGACGGTGACCGTGCGCCCCGGCGCCAAGGTGTGCCGCACGGTCGACCTCGCGTCGAGCCGGCGCTGGTACGACCTGACCGTCACCTCCGAGTCCGACCCGGCGTTCCTGCGGCGCTTCGCCGGGCACGTCGAGAACGGGCGGCCGGGCGTGAGCGACCCGGCGATCATCTCGGAGTAGCCCGGAGCACGGCTCTGTTCATAGTGGTGTGAGGTGCCCCGGCTCCGGCTGCCGGGGCACCAACACCGGGTCCTGGGCGGGTGCGACCACGGGGGTGCCGCGTCGGATTGTTCGTCGTCCGCGGGTGCGTTGTGGTTGGTCGCGCCCACGCGGCGGTAGCCGCACATGCAGAACAGCCCCGCGCCCCTTGTGCTGCGCGGCCGTGCTCGGGGGTTGTGAGACACCGGGTTCGGGTGTCGCCCGGCTGAGCAGGACCACCCCCCATGACGCCAGCCCCGCTCCGGCCAGCGCGAGGAGCACGCCCTCCGCGCCGCCCTGCAACCGCTCGCCCAGCAGCACGAGCCCGATCACCGCGGCCGCCAGCGGGTTCGTCAGCGTCACCATCGCGAGCGGGGCGCCGAGGCCGCCCCGGTAGGCGGTCTGCGACAGCAGCAGCCCGCTCGCCGCGAGGGCCGCGACCAGCAGCGCCACCCCGGTCACCTGGAGGCTGAGCGGCGGGGCCGAGTGGTCCGTCGCCGCCACCGTCACGGTCTGCGTGAGTGCCGAGGCGACACCGGAGGCGAACCCGGACGCGGTCGCGTGCCGCAGTCCCGGGCGGGCGCCCGGCCGCGACAGCATGCCGATCAGGGCCACCGTCACCGCCGCCACGGCCAGCGCCTCCGAGGTGCTCAGCACCTCGTCGGGCGCGGGCCCGGACGCCGTGACGAGGATCGCGCCCAGGCCGGCCAGCGTCAGCGCCGTACCGCGCCATTCGACCCCGCTGACCCGCCGCCCCGCCAGGCGCGCGCCCAGCGGCACCGCGGCCACGAGTGTCAGCGCGCCGAGCGGCTGCACCACGGTCAGCGGACCGTACTTCAGGGCCACGACGTGCAGCAGCGCGCCCGAGCCGTTGAGCAGGACCGAGCCCCACCAGGCGCCGGAGCCCAGCAGGCGCAGCACGCCCGAGCCCGCGGCGCGGGAGGCCAGCCGCTCCTGGGCGACGGCCGCGGCGGCGTAGGCGACGGCGGAGAACAGGGACAGGACGATGGCGAGCACGGTGGCGTTCATCGGGCCGCTCCCACGAGTACGGAGTCCTCGTCGACGGTTTCCTTGTCGCGTTGCTTGTCAGGTTCCTTGTCACGGGCACCCGGGAGGGGCTTCCCTGCGGTCACCGGGGTGCGTGCGGGCAGGTGGATGACCGCGAGGGCGGCACCGAGCATGGCCGCCGCCACGATCGCGTCGAGCCAGTAGTGGTTCGCCGTGCCAACGATGACCACCAGGGTCAGCAGCGGATGCAGCAGCCACAGCCCGCGCCAGCGCGAGCGGGTCGCCACGATCAGGCCGATCGCGACCATCAGGGCCCAGCCGAAGTGCAGCGACGGCATCGCCGCGAACTGGTTTGAGAGGTGGTCGGTCTGCGGGGAGCCGTACACGGAGGGGCCGTAGATCTCCGCGGTGTCGAGCAGTCCGGTCGCGGCGAGCATGCGCGGCGGGGCGAGCGGGAACGTCAGATGCACCACCAGGGCGGCGGCGGTGACGGCTGCGAGGACGCGGCGCGCCCAGACGTAGTGCGCGGGGCGCCGCAGATACAGCCAGACCAGGAACGCCAGGGTGGCCGGGAAGTGCACGGTGGCGTAGTAGGTGTTCGCGAGGTGTATGAGCGTGTCGCCGTGCAGCAGCAGGTTCTGCACCGAGCCCTCGCCGGGCAGACGGACGGCCCGTTCCAGGTCCCACACACGGTCCGCGTTGCGGAAGGCCTCCGCGGTGTGGCCCGTGGCCAACTGGCGGCCGAACTTGTAGACGAGGAAGAGCCCTGCGACGAGCAGGAGCTCCCGGACGAGCGGAGGCCGCGCTATCGCGGTCTCCGCTTCTGAAGGCTCGGTGCGGGCATTCATTCCCCCGGCCCTTTCGCTGACGTGGGTGGTGCTGGCTGTGCTGTCGAGCTGATGACTCCGCGGGTTCGGCGAACTCATCGATACGGCCACGTACCGAAACGTGCCTGTACCGATACGACACTGTACCGATACGCCGACGTTCCGGTACAGTGACGTTTCGATAGACGTGCGACACACTGGAAGACAGGCCCCCGGACAGGGCGGGGCGTGGCACCCGAGCGAGGAGACGAGCAGATGACGTCGCAGGCCGCGGACGGACCGGAGACGGTCGCCGCCTCGCGCCGCTCCAAGATCACGCCCGAGCGTGAGCAGGAGTTCTTCGACGCCGTGCTCGAACAAGTCCGGGCCTGCGGCTACGACTCCGTCACCATGGAGGGTGTGGCAGCCAGCACGCGGTGCAGCAAGGCCACGCTCTACCGGCAGTGGAAGACGAAGCCGCAGTTCGTCGCGGCCGCCCTGCGCGCCAGCCGGCTGACCCGTTTCGACGGCATCGACACCGGCACGCTCGCGGACGACCTGCGGGAGGCCGCACGGGCCGCGGGGACCTGGTCGGCGAAGGACACCCGGCTGTTGCAGGCCCTCGGCCACGCGGTCATGGAGGATCCGGAGCTCAAGAAGGCGCTGCGGGAGGCGCTCATCGACCCGGAGATCGACGCACTGCGGCAGATCCTCAGGCGCGGCGTCGAGCGGGGAGAGGTCGCTGCCGACAATCCGGCGCTGGAGTACATCCCCGCCCAGATCTTCGGCGTGCTGCGTGCCCGGCCCGTACTGGAGGGCGAGGACGCCGACCCGGAGTACATCGTCCGATTCGTGGAAGCCGCCGTGCTGCCGACGCTCGGACTCACATAGGACCCAGGCCGCCGTCCACGGGATGACTGGACGGTGACCTGTTCCGCGCCGCACCGTGGGGACGGGGGCGGCGCGCACCCCCCGGCCGGGTGGGGTTCCTCTTGAGCGGAGAGGAGTCCCACCCGGCCGCCTCTTGTCCGGGGCCGCAGGGAGGCGGGGCGGGGCGATGGGGGATCAGACGTCCTGGCCGTTGCCCCCGCCGGTGGACACCTTGATGCCCTTGGTGATCTCGTCGATCACCGACTGCTTCTCGCCGACGTCGACGCCGAACCGGACCACGACCATCTGCCGCTCATTCGCGGGGGAGGGGAAGACGAGCGACTCGACGTAGCCGTCGGCGCCCTTGCTCGTGACCGCCTTCCAGCGGACCAGATAGCCCTTCTGCCCGGCCACGGTCACCGCCTTGGAGGCCAGCACCTCGTGCGAGGTGATCTCGCCGTACCCCTTGCCGTAGGAGTCCTCGGCATTCGCCGCGATGTCCGCCTTGGCGATCTCCTCGGCGGTCTCGCCCTTGGTGCCGAGCGCCAGCGCGGGGACCGAGTAGGCACCGCCCTTCATGCAGGTCTCGGAGGTGTCGGCGGGGCACTTGTACGTCTCCTTGGACGACACCTGGGCCCCCGCGGTGATCTCCTGGCCGTACCATCCCTCCGGCACGGGGATGCTGATCCCGTTCACCGGGTCGGACACCGAACCGCTCTCGATCCGCGGTGCCTCGGACCCCTCCGGCGCGGGCGACCGCCCACCGGAGCCGCCGCCGGAGTCCCCGAAGGGGCCGCCCTGCCCGCCACCGGGACCGCCACCGCCGTCCTGCCCGCCCTGTCCTCCCGGGCGCTGCTGGGAGTTGGAGCCGCCGCCCGAGCCGTCGTTCGCGGCCAGCGCGTACACACCGACGCCGATGCTCGCGAGAACGACCGCGGCCACCCCCACGGCTATGCCCGTGCGCAGACCACGCCGGCCGCCCGACTGCACCTGGCCGGGATAGCCGGGGTGCACGGGGTAGCCCGGGTACGCCGGATGGGCCGGCTGCTGCGGGTGGGCCGGATACGCCGAGGGCTCGCCCGCGGTCGGCGGCTGCTCCGGCTGCGCCGAGGGCACCGCGTCGGCCCGCGGCTGCTCCGGCGGACTCCAGCCGCCGGTCGACCCCGCGGGCCGGACCTGGTCCGTCCATGCCTTGCCGTCCCACCAGCGCTCGGTGGGCGGACCGTCACTTTTCCGGCCGGGGTCGGGGTACCAGCCGGGAGGAGTCACCTGCGTCATGTGCACACCGTATGAGGCGTCGGTGAAAGCGGGATGAGAGGACCCGGTCCGGATTCCGGAATGTCGGCCCGGTCGGTGCTGATTCCCGCCGGCGGGACCACGGCATATCGCCCGGCGTCACTCCACGACGAGCCGCACGGGCCGCTGCCCGGCCGGCGGTGGAAGCCGCAGTCCGTCCCGCCCCGGCGTGATCGAACCCAGCACGCGCGCGTGCCGGGCGCCGGTGGCCGACGGCACGGCGCCGGGCAGGCCGTGCGCGGTCAGGAAGCCCAGCACCGCGAAGGCGTACGCCTCCTTCGCGGCCGACGGCAGCCCCAGCTCGTCGGAGGTGCGCAGCGCCACCCCGGGCAGCCGCTGCCCGAGCATCCGCATCAGCACGGGGTTGCGCGTCCCGCCCCCCGAGACGACGACCTCGGTCGCGCCCAGCGAGCCCACGGCATCGGCGACCGTCCGCGCCGTAAGCATGGTCAGCGTGGCGACGACGTCCTCGGCGGGCAGGGTGCCGACACCGGACAGCGCGTCCCGCAGATGACCCAGGTGGAACAGCTCCTTGCCGGTCGTCTTCGGCGCGGGCAGCGCGTAGTACGGCTCTTCCAGCAGCCGGCGCAGCAGGGGCTCATGGACGGTGCCGCGACCGGCCAGCGCCCCGTCGACGTCGTACGACAGCCGTCCGCCGCTGAACCCCCGCGCCGCCGCGTCGATCAGCGCGCAGCCGGGCCCGGTGTCGAAGGCGGTGCCGTCGGGCGCGGTGAGGTTGGCGATGCCGCCGATGTTGAGCGCGACGGGCGTGCCCGGGCGGCCGCGCAGCCACAGCAGGTCGACCAGGCTGACCAGCGGTGCTCCCTGGCCGCCGGCGGCGATGTCGCGCGAGCGGAAGTCGGCGACCACCGGCAGCCCGGTCGCCTCGGCGATCCACGCGGGCCGTCCGAGCTGGAGCGTGCCGTGCACCCGGCCGTCCTCGGCCCAGTGGTACACGGTCTGCCCGTGCGAGGCGATCAACTCCGCCCGTCCGTCGCACAGTTCACGCACCGCGCGGACCGCCGTCGCGGCGAAGGCCTGCCCGATGCGGGTGTCGAGCCGGCACACCTCGGCCATCGAGGTCGCCCCCGGCGGCAGCGAAGCCGCGAGCGCGTCCCGCAGCGTCTCGTCGTACGCCTCGCTCACCAGACCCAGCGGCTTCAGGGCGAGGCTGTCGCCGTCGAGGCTCAGGTCGGCGGCGCCGGCGTCGATGGCGTCGTACGACGTGCCCGACATCAGGCCGATCACCCGCATCCGATCAACTCGCCTTTCCCTTCGTGTCCTCCGCCACCGGAACCTTCGCAGCCCCGGCCCCGGCGCCCGCCCTCGGCGTCCACGCCAGCGCCAGAGCGCTCACCGCGCACGTGGCCGCCGCGTAGTACGCGGGGATGTCCACGCTTCCCGTCCGTTCGATCGTCTCCGTGATGATGAGGCCGGCGCACCCCGAGAACACCGCATTGGACAAGGCGTAGGCGAGCCCCAGCCCCGTGTAGCGCACCTTCGTCGGGAACAGTTCCGCGAGCATCGCAGGTCCCGGTCCCGCCATCAGCCCCACCACGGCTCCCGCGCCCCACACTGCCGCACCCTTCACGGTGAGGGAAACGCCCGGGGCCTGAAGAAGGTTGAGCAGCGGTACCGCGAGCAGCACCACGAGCACCGCTCCCGTCAGCATCACCGGCCGCCGTCCGAGCCGGTCGCTGAGCCATCCCGCCGGCACGATCGTCACCGCGAAGCCGAAGTTCGCCAGCACCGTTGCGATCAGCGCCTGCTGGAAGGACGCGTCCAGCGTGGACTGGAGATACGACGGCAGCACCACCAGGAAGGTGTAGCCGGCCGCCGCCCACCCCATGATCCGCCCGGCCCCCAGCGCGATCGCCCCGGCGACCTCCCGCGCGGGCGGCCGTTCGGTCCGCCGCTCCTGCTGGAACGCCGGCGTCTCGTCCAGCCGCAGCCGCAACCACAGCGCACCGAGACCCAGCGGCAAGGTCAGCAGGAACGGCAACCGCCAGCCCCAGTCGCCCAGTTGCGCCTCGGTCAGCACGGTGGCGAGCAGCGCCGCCACCCCCGCGCCGCCCAGCAGCCCCAGCGCGACCGTGAACGACTGCCACGACCCGTACAGCCCGCGCCGCCCGGGTGGCGCGAATTCGGTCATCACCGACACCGCGCCACCGAACTCGCCGCCCGCCGAGAGCCCTTGCAGCACCCGCAGGAACGTCAGCAGCCACGGCGCGAGCGCGCCGACGGTGGCGTACGTCGGCAGGGCGCCGATCAGGGTCGTCGCCCCGGTCATCAGCGTGATCACCAGGATCAGCACCGGACGCCGCCCGATCCGGTCCCCGAGCCGGCCGAACAGCGCCGCTCCGACGGGCCGGAAGAAGAACGCGAGCGCGAACGAGGCGTACGTCTTGACCAGCGCCTCGACCTCACTGCCGCCCTCCGGGGTGAAGAAGCGCGCAGCGATGATCGTCGCGAAGTAGCCGTAGACACCGAACTCGTACCACTCGATGAAGTTGCCCACCGACCCCGCGACCAGGGCCTTGCGGGACCGGACCGTGCCTCGCTCGTGGAAAGCCAACGTCATCCCCGCGCCTTCGTAAGTCGCCCGAGGGTCGAACGCGGCGTCGAGCGGATGCCGACTGAACGCCGGTTCGGCCGTCGGTTTTTGACTGCCTTTTAGGTTTTCCGGGGCAGGTCGCGCGCCCTTCGCGTCGCCCGCCCGCACCCACCGTCACCCATCACGGCAACAGCTGCCCGGACCGGCCTCCACTCAGTCACCCGTACGGCTACGCTCGAGGTCGGTACGTCGTCAGGGCGACTTCGGGGAGGTAGCGGGATGACTCAGGTACGGCCCACGCCGGCCGCCTCGGCTCCCCTTTGGGAGCGCGACGAGGAACTCGCCGCGGTCGAGGAGGCCCTCGACACGCTGTGCGCGGACAACTCCTCGTCGGGCAGCCTCCTGGTGCTCCGGGGCGAGGCGGGACTCGGCAAGACGGCGCTGCTGGCCGAAACCCGTCGGATCGCCGAGACCCGCGGCTGTACGGTCTGGTCCGCCCGCGGCAGCGAGACCCTGAGCTCCGTCCCCTTCAACGTCGTACGGCAGCTGCTCCAGCCCGCGCTGCTGTCGCTGATGCCGGAGGAGGCGCGCGAGTACCTCGGCGACTGGTACGACATCGCCGGACCCGCCCTCGGGATAACGGACCCCGGCGACCGCCAGGCCGACCCGCAGGGCGTGTGCGACGGCCTGGTCGCCGCCGTACGCAGGCTGGCCCGGCGCGACTGGCCGCTGGTCCTGCTGATCGACGACGCGCACTGGGCCGACCAGGAGACCCTGCGCTGGCTCGCCGCGTTCGCCGAGCACGTCGGCGAACAGAACGTCCTGGTCGTCGTGGCCCGCCGCCCCGGCGAGACCAGCGGCGACAGCGCGCGCCACCTGGACACGATCGCCGCCGCGGGCTCGTCCGTCGCCACCCTGAGCGCCCTCACCCCGGACGCCACCACCGGCCTGACCCGCGCCACCCTGGGCGCGCACGCCGACGCCCCGTTCTGCCGCGAGGTCTGGGCGGTCACCGGCGGCAACCCGTACGAGACCGTCGAACTCCTCGCCAAGGTCCAGGACAGCGAACTCGAGCCGACCGAGTCCGCGGCCGACGAGCTGCGCGCCCTGAACCGCGCTGCCCGCGGCGGCGGCCTCGTCGCCCGTCTGGAGACCCTCGGCATCGAGTCCACCCGGTTCGCCTGGGCGGCCGCGATACTCGGCACCGGCATCTCCGTCGACCTGGTCGCCGAACTCGCCACCATGAACCTGGACGAGGCCGTGCGCTGCGCCGAGAAGCTGCGCACCGCCCGCATCCTCACCGAGGCCGACCCGGCGGGCGTCCAACCCGACGACGGCGACCTGCAGTTCGTGCATCCGCTGATCGCCACCGCCGTCTACAACTCCATCCCGGACGCCCTGCGCACCGCGATGCACGGCATCGCCGCCCGCGTCGTCACCGACAACGGCCAGGGCGCAGCCGTCGCCGCCCGCCACCTCCTCGAAGTCCACCCGGACGACGACGAGGAACTGGTCGAGCAGCTGCGCGAGGCCGCCCGCGAGCACCTCGCCGTCGGCGCCCCCGACGCGGCCCGCCGCCGTCTGGAGCGCGCCCTGCTGGAGCCGCCGCTGCCCGCGGTCCACGCGCGCGTGCTCCACGAACTCGGCTGCGCCACCCTGCTGACCGCGCCCGCCAAGACCATCGACCACCTCCAGACCGCCCTCGCCATGCCCGGCCTCGACGGCGACGAACGCGTCGACGCCGTCTACCGCCTCTCCCAGGCCCTCCTCCACAACGACCAGCTGGAGGAGGCCGTCCGCACGGTCGAGGCCGAGGCCGCCCGGCACCCGGCCGGACCGGCCAGGCTGCGCCTCCAGGCCGTGCAGTTCATGTGGGAGGGCATCCACGCGGGCGAGACGACCTCACCCGGGCGCTCCACCCGCCTCGCCGAACTCGCCCGGACCTGCACAGGCCGCGACAACCCCGAGCGCGCCCTGCTCATACTGCGCGGCTTCGACGCCATGGCCCGCGGCGAGAACGCCGAGGAGGTCGTCGAACTGTGCGACCGCGCCCTCGTCAACGGCCGTCTCGCCCCCGGACTCGGCTGGACCGACCCCGAATGGGGCATCGAACTGCCGATGATGCCGGCCAGCGCCTACGCCTACACGGACCGGCTCGACCGCGCGGAGGCCCTCTACAACGAGGCGCTGCGCGCCTACGAGTCCGCCGGCTGGAGCGGCGGCCACCTCTCCCTGGCCCACGCCTACGTCGGACTCGGGCTGCGCCGACGCGGCCGGCTGCGTGAGGCGGAGGCGTCCCTGCGCAAGTCGCTGGCGCTCGCCGAGCGCGTCGGCCGGCGGCTGCCCCTGCACTGGTCCGCCACCTGCAACCTCGTCGACACACTGCTCGCCCGCGGCCATGTCCAGGAGGCCTGGGACATCGCCGACCAGTACGGCTTCGCCCCGCCCTACCCGTCCACCATCGTCCTGCCGGACCCGCGCTCCGTCCGGGGCCGGCTGCTGCTGGCCGTCGGCCGCACCAAGGACGGCATCAACGAACTGGAGGCGGCGGAGAAAGCGGCCGAAGCACGCGGCCACCACAACCCGGTGCTCGCCCCCTGGGCCGTCGACCTCACCCGGGCCCTGGCGAGCGAGGACCCGGAGCGGGCCGCCCGCCTGGCCACCGAGGTCCGCCGCAGCGCCGAACGCCTGGGCACCGACACCGCCATCGGGGAGGCGCTGCGGTGCGCTGCCGCGCTGGAGACGGGGCAGCGTGCGGTGCGTCTGGCCGAGCAGGCGGTCACCTATCTGGAAGCCTCACCGTGTCAGTACGAACACGCCGCCGCCCGTGTCGAGTACGGCATCGCCGCGCGCTCCGCCACGGAGTTGCGGCGGGGGATCACGCTCGCGCAGTCGTGCGGGGCGGACGGGCTGGTGCTCCAGGGCGAGGCGGTGGCGCTCCGCTAGGGGGGCGGGGGCGGATTCGGCTGCGGCGCCGTTGGGGCTGGTCGCGCAGTTCCCCGCGCCCCTGTCGGGGCGCGTCAGAGCTTGAGGAGTTGATCTGTGACGGCGGTCAGTCGTCGCTGGACGCTCGCGTCGTAGGTCTTTTCGTGTGCCCGTGCCCGCGACGTGCCGTCGAAGTAGCCGCCCGTTCCCATGTCCCCGGTCGCCAGGGCTACGACGCCCGGCGCGCCGTCGGCGACCGTGGACCAGGGCGTGATGCCGCCCTCGCGGACCATGCCCGTGTCCATGAACGTCGCCGGGTGCAGCACGTTGACGGAGACGCCGGTGCCGGCCAGCTCCTCCGCGAGGGTGAACGTATGGGCCGCGAGCGCGAACTTGCTGCGCCCGTACGCCGAGCGGCCGTCGTAGCCGCGGGTCAGCTCCGGGTCGTCGAGGTCGATCGGCTCCTGGCCCGCCGAACCCACGTTGACGATCCGCGCGGGCGCGTTCGCGCGCAGCACGGGCAGCAGGGCGCGGGTCAGCGCGACCGGCGCCAAGTAGTTCACCGCCAGCCGCAGTTCATGCCCGTCGACGCTGAGTTCACGGCCCGAGCCGGGCGAGCCGAAACCCACCCCCGCGTTGTTGATCAGCACGTCGAGCTCGGGATGCTCCCCGGCGACATGCGCCGCCAGCTGCCGTACCTGATCCAGTGAGGCGAGGTCCGCCACGAATCCCTCGGCCTCGCCCTCGGCCCGCAGCTCCTCGGCGAGCCGCTCGACACGGCCCGCGTCCCGTCCGTGGGCCAGGACGCTGTGCCCGGAGCGGACCAGCTCGAAGGCCACGTAGCGGCCGAGACCGGAGGTGGCGCCGGTGATCAGAATCGTGGACATGCCCCCACCGTAGGCGCGGGCGGGGGCATGTGCGAGGTGCTGCTGAGGCTACGACCGGCAGGGTCACCCTTCCTCTTCCGCGAGCACCCGCTGGGCGGTCGCGAACGCCGAGTTCGCCGCCGGGACCCCGCAGTACACGGCCGTCTGGAGCAGTACGGCGCCGATCTCCTCCGGCGTCAGACCGTTCCGTCGGGCCGCCCGGACGTGCATGGCCAGCTCGTCGTAGTGGCCGTGCGCGACCAGCGCCGTCAGGGTGATCATGCTGCGTTCGCGGCGGGTGAGCGTCGGGTCGGTCCAGATCTCGCCCCAGGCGTAGCGCGAGATGAAGTCCTGGAAGCGTGCGGTGAACGGGGTCTGCCGGGCCTGCGCCCGGTCCACGTGGGTGTCGCCGAGCACCTCGCGCCGCACCTCCATGCCGCGCCCGGACGCCCCGTCGAAGTGCGCCCGCAGCGCGGTGAGCACGGCCTCCGGGCACTGGGCGGGCGCCAGGTGCGAGGCGCCCGGGATCTCGACGAGCGCGGCGTTCGGCACCGCGTCCGCGATCTCCCGCAGATGGACCGGCGGGGTCGCGGGGTCCTCGCGCCCGGCGATCAGCAGCGTCGGGGTGGAGATCTCGGCCAGCCGGTCGCGCAGGTCGAACGCGGCGAGGGCGTCACAGCAGGCGGCGTACGCGGCCGGATCGGCGTCCCGTTGGTCCCGCACCAGCTCCGGCACGGTGAACCCGGGGGTGAACCAGCGGGCGTTCGCGCTCTCGGCGAGCCCGGCGAGCCCCTCGCGGCGCACGAGTGCGGCCCGCTCCTCCCACGGCTTCGAGCCGTTGAAGTGCGCCGACGCACAGATCACGGCCAGCGAGTCGACCCGCTCGGGGTGGTGCACGGCGAGATGCAGTCCCACCGCACCGCCGAGCGACACGCCCGCGTACGCGAACCGCTCGATGCCGAGCGCGTCGGCGAGCGCCAGCACCAGTGCGGCGAGGTCACCGATCGTCGCGCCCGCCCCGATGAGATCGGCGGCCGAACCGCCGTGCCCCGGCAGTTCCCAGCGGACCACCCGATGGCTGATCGACAGCTCCGGCGCGACCTTGTCCCACAGGGCGGACGACGTGCCGAGCGAGGGTCCGAGCAGCAGCGGCGGTGCCGAGGTGGGCCCTTCGGCACGGTGGTCGAGGAGTTTCAACGTCGCTCCAGGGCGCGGTCGGTGAGGGCTCCGGCGGAGCCGGTGTAGTGGGTGGGGTCGAGGTCGACGTCCGCCAGCTCGGGTGCTTCGGCGAGCGGA
The DNA here is from genome assembly GCF_042657965.1 of Streptomyces coerulescens. Classification (NCBI taxonomy): domain Bacteria; kingdom Bacillati; phylum Actinomycetota; class Actinomycetes; order Kitasatosporales; family Streptomycetaceae; genus Streptomyces; species Streptomyces coerulescens. Next base: position 400,716 of record NZ_JBHSKM010000002.1, on the reverse strand, counting down.
CGTCCCTCGGCGGCCAGCCGGGTGAGCAGTTCCTTGGCGCGGGCCCGGCCCAGCACCGGGGCCAGCTCGGCGGACAGCCGCTCGGAGACGATCAACCCCTGGGTGAGATCGAGGTGTTCGCGCATGGCCTCGGGCCTGGTCCGCAGTCCCTCGGCGAGTTCCACGGCGTCCCGGGCGGCCCCGCCGACCAGCCGAAGCAGATCCCTCAGCGGCTCCCACTCGGCGTGCCAGGCGCCGGCCGGCCGCTCGTCCTCCGCCGCCAGCGACCCGTACAGCGTGGCCGCGAGCTGCGGTGCCCGCCGGGCGGCGGAGGCGATGAGGGTGGACCGTACGGGGTTGGACTTGTGCGGCATCGCGGAGGAGCCGCCGCCGCTGCCCTCCGCGACCTCGGCGATCTCGGTGCGGGAGAGAGTGAGCACGTCCACGGCGACCTTGCCGAGGGCGCCCGCCGTGAAGGCCAGACATCCGGCCAGGTCGGCCACGGGCGTGCGCAGGGTGTGCCAGGGCAGGTCGGGCGCCCGGAGGCCGAGTTCACGGGCGTAGGCGGCCGGCAGCGCGGTCGGATCGCTCGCGCCGTACGCCCCGATCGCCGCCAACGTCCCCGCCGCGCCGCCGAGTTGGGCGGGCAGGGAGTCCCGCACCGCGCGTACCCGGTCCCGTGCGTCGAGCACCAGAGACCGCCACCCGGCCGCCTTCAGCCCGAACGTGGTCGGCACGGCGTGCTGGGTCAGCGTGCGCCCCGGCATCGCGGTGTCACGGTGCTCGGCGGACAGCCGGGCGAGCGCCGCCGCCGTGCGGTCCAGGTCGCCGAGGACCGGGTCGAGCGTGCGCGCGGCGACCAGCATCGTCGCCGTGTCCATGATGTCCTGGCTGGTCGCGCCCCGGTGGACGTAGGTGCCGTACTCCTCGCCGTACTCTTCGCCGACGGCCTTCGTCAGGTCGCCGGCCAGGGGGATGACCGGGTTGCCGCCGGCGCGGGCGCGCTCGGCGAGGGACCGTACGTCGAACCGCCCGGCGTCCGCCGCCCGCGTCACCGCCTGCGCGGCCCCCGCCGGGGCGAGGCCGAGGGCGGCCTGGGCCCGGGTTAGGGCGGCCTCCGCGTCGAGCAGGGCCTGCAGCCAGGCCGTGTCGCCGGTCGCGCAGGCCGCGGGGGAGCCTGCCCGCCCGGGGGCGAGCAGGCCGGTGTCGTCGCCGTCGGCAGAAGTCACTGGAACTCCAGGAAGACCGTCTCGCCCTCGCCCTGAAGGCGGATGTCGAAACGGTATGCGTCCCGGCCCTGCTCCTCGGCGATCAGCGTGTCGCGTCGGGCCTCCTCCAGCCCGGCGAGCAGCGGGTCGGCGGCCAGCGCCGCGGTGTCGCCCGGCAGATAGATGCGGGTGAACAGGTGCATCAGCAGCCCGCGTGCGAACACGCACACGCTGAGGTACGGCGCGCTCCGTCCACGCGCCCCCGGCCGCAGGGTACGGGCCGTCCAGTGGCCGGCCGCGTCCGTCTGCACGCGCCCCCAGCCGGTGAACTCCACGCCGTTGCGGCCCAGGAAGCCGCCGTTCGCCGGGTCCCGCCGCATCGAGCCGTCGACCTGCGAGATCCGGCCGTCCGGGTCGGCGCCCCACAGCTCCACGAAGGCGTCCGGGAGCGGCTTGCCCGCGCCGTCGAGGACGTACCCCTGGAGGGTGATCGTGGCCGGATGGCCTACGGGAGCGATGTCGCCGCCGCCGGGGAAGGGCAGCGCGTGGCCGTAGAAGGGGCCGACCGTGTGCGACGGAGTGGGGAGCACCGTCTCCGGGCGGCTCGTGTCGATCTTCGTCATGGCAGGTCAGCGCCCTTCTTCGATCCAGGTGGCGGCGGGCCCGTCGAGCACGATGTCCCAGTGGTAGCCCATCGAGAACTCCGGCACGGAAAGGCTGTGGTCGTACGTTGCCACCAGCCGCTGCCGGGCCGCGTCGTCCGTCACCGACTGGATGATCGGGTCGTACGGGAACAGCGGGTCGCTCGGGAAGTACATCTGGGTCACGAGCCGCTGCGTGAACGCCGTCCCGAACAGCGAGAAGTGGATGTGGGCCGGCCGCCAGGCGTTCTCGTGCTGCCGCCAGGGGTACGGGCCCGGCTGGACGGTCGTGAAGCGGTAGAAGCCGCTGTCGTCGGTCAGGGTGCGGCCGACGCCCGTGAAGTTGGGGTCCAGCGGGGCGTCGTGCTGCTCGCGCTGATGGGCGTAGCGGCCGGCCGAGTTCGCCTGCCAGATCTCGATCAGCTGGCCGCGGATCGGGCGGCCGTCGCGGTCGAGGAGGCGGCCCTCGACGGTGATGCGCTCGCCGATCGGCTCACCGGTGTGCTGCCGGGTGAGGTCGTTGTCGATCTCGGTGATGTCACGCTCGCCGAAGGCGGGGGAGTGCAGCTCCACCAGCTCCGGGTCCTTGCTTGTGTCGATGGAGATCGGCGGCTGCTTCGGGTGGCGCAGGGCGGAGGAGCGGTACGGGGCGTAGCCGCGCCGCGGATGGTGCTCGACGGGGGCGCCGTCGGCGACCCGCTTCTCGTACGCGGCGTGCTCGGCCGCGATCTCCTGGTCGATGTCGTGCTGGGTGAGAGTCATGGGAGTTCCTCGGGTTCCTAACGCTCCAGGACGAGGGCGAGGCCCTGGCCGACGCCGATGCAGAGGGTGGCGACGCCGACGCCGCCGCCCTTGCGGGCGAGTTGGTGGGCGACGGTGCCGGCGAGCCGGGCACCGGAGGCGCCGAGCGGGTGACCGAGGGCGATGGCGCCGCCCTGCGGGTTGAGGATCGCCGGGTCGAACTCGGGCCATTCGGCGACGCAGCCCAGGACCTGGGCGGCGAACGCCTCGTTCAGCTCCAGCACGTCCAGGTCGCCGAAGCCCTTGCCCGCCTTGGCGAGGGCACGGTTGACGGCCTCGACGGGGGCGAGGCCGAAGTAGTGCGGGTCGAGCGCGTTGACGCCGGTGGCGGAGATCCGGGCGAGCGGCTCGCGGCCGGTGGCCTTGAGGCCCTTTTCGTCGGTCAGCAGCAGGGCGGCGGCACCGTCGTTCAGCGGCGAGGCGTTGCCCGCGGTGACGGTCCCGTCGGGGGTACGGAACGACGGCTTCAGCTTGGCCATGGCGGCCAGGGAGGCGTCGGGCCGTACGCACTCGTCTGCCGCGAAGACGACGGGGTCGCCCTTGCGCTGCGGGATCGGCACGGGCGCGAGCTCGACGTCGAACAGACCGGCCCGCCGGGCCTGTGCGGCCTTCAGGTGCGAGGCCAGCGCGTACTCGTCCTGCTGCTCCCGTCCGATCTTGTGCTTGTCCGCGATCAGCTCGGCCGACTCGCCGAGCGGGATGGTCCACTGCGGTTCCATCCGCGGGTTGACCATGCGCCAGCCCAGGGTGGTGGAGTACAGCTCCGTGTGCCCGGCAGGGAAGGGCCGGTCGGACTTGGGCAGTACGTACGGCGCTCTCGTCATGGACTCCACGCCACCGGCGACGGCGATGGAGGCGTCCCCGGCGGCGATGGCGCGGGCGGCCTGGATGACCGCTTCTAGGCCGGAGGCGCACAGCCGGTTGACGGTGACGCCCGGCACGGAGGTGGGCAGCCCGGCGAGAAGGGCGGCCATACGGCCGACGTTGCGGTTCTCCTCGCCGGCGCCGTTGGCGTTGCCGAAGTAGACGTCCTCGACCCGGGAGGGGTCCAAGTCGGGCGTACGACCCATCAGTTCACGGATCGCGTGGGCGGCCAGGTCGTCCGGGCGCGCACTCGCCAGGCTCCCGTTGTAGCGGCCGATGGGGGTGCGGACCGCGTCCACGAGGTAGACGGTCTTCACAGCAGGCCCTCCGCGACGGTGAGCTTGGCGTCGGTCCTCGCGATGATCTCGTCGGCGCTCACGCCGGGTGCCGTCTCCACGAGCAGCAGCCCGTCCTCGGTGACGTCCAGGACCCCGAGGTCGGTGATGATCCGGTTCACACACGCCTTGCCGGTGAGCGGCAGCGCGCACTCGGTGAGGATCTTCGGTGAGCCGTCCTTGGCGGTGTGGGTCATCACCACGATGACCGTGCGGGCACCGTGCACCAGGTCCATCGCCCCGCCGATGCCGGTGATCAGCTTGCCGGGGATGGCCCAGTTCGCCAGGTCACCGTTCTGGGACACCTGCATGGCGCCGAGCACGGCGACATCGATGTGCCCGCCGCGGATCATCGAGAACGACAGTGCCGAGTCGAAGAAGGAGGCGCCGGGCAGGACCGTCACGGTCTCCTTGCCGGCGTTGATCAGGTCGGGGTCGACCTCGTCCTCGGTGGGGTAGGGGCCGGTGCCCAGGATGCCGTTCTCGGACTCCAGGACCACCTCCACGCCCTCCGGGAGGTAGTTCGGGATCAGGGTCGGCAGGCCGATGCCGAGATTGACGTACTGGCCGTCGGCCAGCTCGCGTGCGGCCCGCGCGGCCATCTCTTCCCGCGTCCACGCCATGATCAGTTCTCCGTTCCTCGTGCCTGGGGCACGGAAACCGTGCGCTGCTCGATGCCCTTGTCCGCGGCCTGCTCCGGGGTGAGCGCCACGACCCGCTGCACGAAGATCCCCGGCAGATGCACCGCGTCCGGATCGATCGCGCCCGGCTCCACGAGTTCCTCGACCTCGGCGATCGTCACCCGCCCGGCCATCGCGGCCAGCGGGTTGAAGTTGCGGGTGGACTTGTTGAAGACCAGGTTCCCGTGCCGGTCGCCCTTGGCGGCCCGCACCAGCGCGAAGTCGGTCCGGATGCCGCGCTCCAGCACGTACTCGGTACCGTCGAACTCCCGCACCTCCTTCGGCGGGGAGGCGAGCGCGACCCCGCCGGAACCGTCGTAGCGCCAGGGCAGCCCGCCCTCGGCGACCTGCGTGCCCACCCCGGCCGGTGTGTAGAACGCGGGGATGCCGGCCCCGCCCGCCCGCAGCCGCTCGGCCAGCGTGCCCTGGGGGATCATCTCGACCTCCAGCTCACCGGCCAGGTACTGCCGGGCGAACTCCTTGTTCGCGCCGATGTAGGAACCGGTCACGCGGGCGATCCGCCCGGCGGCCAGCAGCACCGCGAGGCCCGACTCCATCGCGCCGCAGTTGTTGGAGACCACCGACAGTCCGGACACACCTCGCTCGTGCAGGGCCTGGATCAGTACGTTCGGCACACCGCTCAGCCCGAAACCGCCCACCGCCAGCGACGCGCCGTCGCCGACATCGGCCACCGCCGCGACGGCCGTGGCGACCACCTTGTCCATCCGAGAAGCCCCATCTCTTCCGAGCTCCCAGCACCCGAATTAGTCAGGGCACTGATTATTTATTCAAGGTCGTCCCTCACGCTGCCATCGGAGCGGTAAGTCGTCAAGACCTTGGCAAACATGAAGCTCGCCGGGCGACTGAGCCGCAGACAGTGATGACTTGGCCGGGTATTGTTCAGTGCACCGACGAAAACGACCAGGGAGCGCGCATGGCCGCCGCGGACCTCACCACCCACCCCGGGCATCTGGCCCGGCGGCTCCAGCAGGCGCACTACCTGCTGTGGAACACGATGGTCTCCGAGGAGATCACCTCGCCCCAGTTCGCCGTGCTCAACACCCTCGTCGCCGAGCCGGGCCTGGACCAGCGGACGGTGGGGGAGCGGGTCGGGCTCGACCGGTCGACCATCGCCGAGGTGATCAGCCGGCTCGGCCGGCGCGGGCTGCTCGACAAGGTGCGCGATCCCCAGGACGGCCGCCGCTTCCTGTTGCGCCTCACGGACGAGGGCCTGCGTACCCACAAGAAGCTGACCTTGCGCACGGCCCGGATGAACCAGGTCTTCCTGGCCCCGCTCTCCGCCGAGGAGCAGACGCTGTTCTTCGATCTGATCCGGCGGGTGGCGGACGCGGCCGAGGGGCTGCGCCATCCGGCGGAGCCCCTCGTCGTCCAGCCCTGATCCCGGCCCCGGCGTGCGTGGGCCGGCCTCTCAGGACGCGTTCGCGAACACCACCCACACCTGGCCGTGCTGGAAGGTCATCCGCTTGCCGCTCTTCGTCGTGAACGTCGTGCCGTCCGACGCCTTGGGCCGCTTCCACTTGACGTCGTAGGCCCGCCCGTCACGCAGCACCCGCGCCTTCCCGGAGCCCACCGTCTCGGTGTACGGCGAGTGGTTGCCGAGCCGGTCGTGGAACGGCGACTTGTGCACCTTCACGTACTGGATGACCACCGTGCCGGCCATGACCCGCTTGCCGTCCGTCGTGCCGGCGGCCTTGCCGTCCATGCCGACCAGCCAGCGGTCCTGGCTCTTGGACCAGGTGAACGTGTACCGGGCGAGGTCGTAGCGCACCGTCTGGGAAGTGATGCGCTTGCCGCCCGCGGGGGCAGAGCCGAAGCGGAAGCCGGTGGTGAGCACGGACGTACCCGGTGGCTTGGCCATCAGCCGGTGGGGCCGGAGGTAGAGGTTGTGCGGGGAGGTCCGCATCTTGCTGCGGAAGTACGCGTCGGACGCCTTGCCGGGCGGCTCGGCCTTGAGCGGGGCCTGGTCGATCTTCGGCAGGAGCTTGCTCTGGGCGCCGGAGAAGGCGAGTGTCGGCCGGTCGAACTGGCGCAGCAGCTCCAGATCGGTCTCCCGGGCGCTGCGCACCGGCCCGATGGCCTTCGGCAGCTTCTGCGCGTACACCGCCATCAGACGGCTGAGTCCGCTCTCGACCTGCTCGACGTACACGATGTCCGCCTCGTTGAGGCCGGAGTGGGGCCGTGCCTTGACCGAGTTGTCGATCTTCACGGCCAGTACCGAGCGGCCCTTCGCCCGGCTCTCGCCGTCGCCTGCCGAGGAACGGCTCTGGCCGCGGCCGTCGTCGCGCGGGCCGTCGGACGTCGTGCAGCCCGCGGCCAGGGAGGCCGCCACGGCGGCGGCCAGCAGTCCGGTCATGGTCGTGGCACGTCTTGCGCGCGCCGGTCGTTGCCTGCCCACTGTCGTCACCCGAAGCCACCCGTCCGGTTCATGTCATTAATTGTGCGCTTTTCTGTCCATAGGTAGCCATACCCGGTTGGGGTCGTCGCTTCTCGCAATTCCGTCGATCGGGCCTGACGGCGACGGCCGGTCGGCCCACACGCCACACCAGATTCGGTTCGGGAGCGCGGGGGTACCCGGGTCGCCCACCGTACGAGCGCCGAGCGCGGACGACCGGAGGGAGCGCGGGCGATGAGGGCAGTGACCTGGCAGGGCAAGCGGGACGTGCGGGTGGAGACCGTGCCCGATCCCGGGATCCAGGAGCCGACGGACGCGATCGTCCGCATCACCTCCAGCGGGCTGTGCGGCTCCGATCTGCATCTGTACGAGGTGCTCACGCCGTTCATGACGCCGGGGGACATCCTCGGCCACGAACCCATGGGGGTCGTCGAGGAGGTCGGCGCCGCAGTACCGGACCTCCAGGCGGGGGACCGGGTCGTGGTGCCGTTCCAGATCGCCTGCGGCAACTGCTGGATGTGCCTGACCGGGCTGCCCACCCAGTGCGAGACCACCCAGGTCACCGGCGAGGGCATGGGCGCCGCCCTGTTCGGCTACACCCGCCTGTACGGCGCGGTGCCGGGCGCCCAGGCCGAGTACCTGCGGGTCCCGCAGGCGCAGTACGGCCCGATCAAGATCCCGGACGGGCCGCCCGACGACCGGTTCGTCTACCTCTCCGACGTGCTGCCCACCGCCTGGCAGGCGGTCCGGTACGCGGGCATCCCCAAGGGCGGAAGCGTCGCGGTGCTCGGCCTCGGCCCCATCGGCGACATGGCCTGCCGCGTCGCCCAGGTGATGGGCGCCGGGCAGGTGTTCGGCGTGGACCTGGTACCCGAGCGGCTACGGCGGGCGCGAGAGCGGGGCGCGGAGACGTTCGACCTCAGGAGCTTCGACGACGAGAAGGAACTCGTCGCGGCCATCCGCGACCGGACGGACGGCCGCGGGCCCGACGCCGTCATCGACGCGGTCGGCACCGAGGCCCACGGCAGCGCCGCGGCCCGGCTGGCCCAGCAGGCCTCGGCACTGCTGCCCCGCAAGCTGGGCGCACCGCTCGCCGAGCGCTTCAGCGTGGACCGGCTGGCCGCCCTGTACACCGCGATCGACCTGGTGCGGCGCGGCGGCACGATCTCGCTGTCCGGTGTGTACGGCGGCATGGCGGATCCGATTCCGCTGCTCACGCTGTTCGACAAGCAGATCCAGATGCGGATGGGCCAGGCCAACGTGCGCCGCTGGACCGACGACATCCTGCCGTACCTCACGGACGAGGACCCCCTCGGCGTGGACGACTTCGCCACCCACCGCGTACCGCTGAGCGAGGCACCGCACGCCTACGAGATGTTCCAGCAGAAGCAGGACGGCGCGGTGAAGGTGCTCATGAGGCCCTGACGGGTCCGCGCGGTCAGGCCTGCGGGCCGAAGATCGCCGCCAGGTCGTAGCGGACCGGCTCCTCCAGCTGGGCGTACGTGCAGCTCTCCGGTGTGCGGTCCGGGCGCCAGCGGCGGAATCGGGCCGTGTGCCGGAAGCGCACGCCGTTCTCCATGTGGTCGTACGCCACCTCGGCCACCCACTCCGGCCGCAGCGGGACCCAGGACAGGTCCTTCTTGCCCGACCAGCGGCTCGGCGCGCCCGGCAGCCGGGCCGACTCGTGCGCCGCCTCCTCGGCCCACGCCGCCCAGGGATGCCCCGCGGCGTCCGCCATCCGCAGCGGCTCCAGCTCCTCGATCAGCTCGGCCCGCCGCTTCATCGGGAACGCGGCCGACACGCCCACGTGCTGGAGGGCGCCGTGCTCGTCGTAGAGACCGAGCAGCAGGGAACCCACGATCGGTCCGCTCTTGTGCAGCCGGTAGCCCGCCACGACGACATCCGCCGTACGCTCGTGCTTGATCTTGAACATGGCCCGCTCGTCCGGCAGGTAGCGCAGTGTCAGCGGCTTGGCGATCACCCCGTCAAGACCCGCGCCCTCGTACTGCTCGAACCACCCCTTGGCCGTCTCGACGTCGGTCGTCGCCGGCGCCACATGAACCGGCGCCGCCACCCCTGACAACGCCATCGTCAGCAGCGCCCGCCGGTCCGCCAGCGGAGTCTGGAGCAGGGGCTCGTCCGCCAGCGCGAGCAGGTCGAAGGCCACGAACGACGCCGGGGTCCGCTCGGCCAGCATCCGCACCCGCGAGTCCGCCGGGTGGATGCGCTCGGTGAGGGCGTCGAAGTCCAGCCGCCCTTCCCGGGCGATCACGATCTCCCCGTCCAGCACGCACCGCTCCGGCAACTGCTCCTTCAGCCCTGCGACCAGCTCGGGAAAGTACCTGGTCAGCGACTTCGTGGTACGGCTGCCCAGCTCGACCTCGTCCCGGTCGCGGAACACGATCGCCCGGAACCCGTCCCACTTCGCCTCGTACTGCATGCCCGGCGGGATCTTCGCCACCGGCTTGGCGAGCATCGGCTTCACGGGCGGCATCACCGGCAGGTCCATGCCGTCGATTCTGCTCGCATCCGGCTGCCGCCGCCCGGTGTGCGAGCGATGCGCCGTGCGCCTACCGTGGCTCGCATGGGCGAAGCGGTGGAACTCGAGGCGGGTGGGCGGACCGTGCGCCTGTCCAACCCGGGAAAGATCTTCTTCCCGGACCGCGGCTACACCAAGCTGGACCTCGCCCGCTACTACATCGCCGTCGGCCCCGGCATCCTGCGCGCCCTGCGCAACCGTCCCACCACCCTGGAGCGCTATCCGGACGGCCTGAACGGTGAGTGGTTCTACCAGAAGCGGGCGCCCAAGAACATGCCCGACTGGATCCCCACCGCCCACATCACCTTCCCCAGCGGCCGCAGCGCCGACGAGATGTGCCCCACCGAGGAGGCCGCGGTCCTGTGGGCCGCCCAGTACGGCACCCTCACCTTCCACCCCTGGCCGGTCCGCCGCGACGACGTGGACCGCCCCGACGAACTGCGCATCGACCTCGATCCGCAGCCCGGCACCGACTTCGACGACGCCGTGCGTGCCGCCCATGAACTGCGCGCCGTCCTCGACGAGTTCGGCGGCCTGCGCGGCTTCCCCAAGACCTCCGGCGGCCGCGGCCTGCACGTCTTCGTGCCCATCGAGCCACGCTGGACCTTCACCCAGGTCCGGCGCGCCGCGATCGCCGTCGGCCGGGAGCTGGAGCGCCGGATGCCGGACCAGGTGACGATCAAGTGGTGGAAGGAGGAGCGCGGCGAGCGCATCTTCGTCGACTACAACCAGACGGCCCGCGACCGCACGATCGCCTCCGCCTACTCCGTACGGCCCCGCCCGCACGCCCCGGTCTCCGCACCGCTGCGCTGGGACGAGGTCGGCGATGCCCACCCCCAGGACTTCGACATCACCACCATGCCCGCCCGCTTCGCCGAACTCGGCGATGTGCACGCCGACATGGACGATCACCGCTACTCGTTGGAGGCCCTGCTCGACCTCGCGCGCCGCGACGAGGAGGAACACGGGCTGGGCGATCTGCCCTATCCGCCGGAGTACCCGAAGATGCCGGGCGAGCCGAAGCGGGTGCAGCCGAGCCGGGCGAAGAAGGCGGCGGCGAAGAAGGCGGCGCCGAAGAAGGAGGCGCCCCCGTCGGAGGCGCCTCCCTCGGAACCTACAGCTCCTTGATCCGCACGTCCCGGTACGAGACCACGTCCGTCGTGCCGTGCACCTGGAGCCCGACGTAGCCGGAGGCGAACCGCCGCCCGTCCGTGCCCGGGTCGTCCGAGCGCGGCGGGACGAAGTCCTGGCCACCGGTGTTGTCGAACTCGTTGATCAGCACACCGTTGCGGAAGACCGAGTAGTGCTGGTCGACCACCCGGATCTCGTAGTCGTTCCACGTGCCCTTCTGGGTGACGCCGGCACCGGCGAGCCCCACCCGGTCGAAGCCGTAGACCGAACCGGTCTTGTACATGTCGCCGTCGGGCCGGTCGAGCACCTGCACCTCGTGTCCGTACTTGATGGCGACCCACTCCGGCCGTGACTCCTCGGGGTGGTCATGGACCCACGGGAAGCGCACGAACACACCGGAGTTGGCGTTGCCGGTGCCCGGGGCGTCGTCACGCCACTGGAGCTTGAGCGAGAAGTCGCCGTACTTCCGCTCGGGGAACCACAGCATGCCGAGGCCCGCCTTCGTCGTCCCCGAGGTGATCGAGCCGTCGCCGTTCGGTGCGAACGAACCACCGCCCACCTGCTGCCACTTGGCGAACGACTCGGCGCTGCCGTCGAGGATCGTGCGATAGCCCTCGGTCTGCCCGGGCTTGCCGATCCCGGACTGGCGGGCCGCCTTGCGCACGGCGTTGTACTCGCGCTGGTCGACGACGCCTTCCTTGAGGAGCTTGTCCAGGACCGTCGTCACGTGCTTGAGGAACAGCGCGTGGGACGTCCACTCCTTCTCGTCCTCGATCAGCTCGTTGATGCGGCACCGGCTGTTGGTCAGCCGGTTCGGGACACCCGAGTCGACCGTGCCGACGATCACCGTCAACCGCTCGTCGAACTCCGGGCAGTTGGGCGCCGGCACCTGCCCGGACACCACGGTGAAGGTGACCGTACGGGCGGCGGAGGTGTTGCCCGCCTTGTCGGTGGCCCGGTAGGCCAGGGTGTGGGTGCCCACGCGGTCGACGACCACCGGGGCGCCGTACGCGAGATACGGCCCGCCGTCGATGGAGTACTCGATCCGGTCGACACCCGAACCGTGGTGCTCGTCGGTCGCCGTGACGGTCACCTTGGCGTTGCCGATGTACGCCCCGGACGAGTTCTTCGTGCCCTCGACGGTCACACCGGTCACCGGCGCGGTCGTGTCGGGCTGGGGCGCCGCCACGACCGTGAACTGCACGTTCTTCTCCGCCGCGACGTTCCCCGCCTTGTCGGTGGCACGGTAGCGCACCGTATGGCTGCCGACCTCGTGCACCATCACGGGCGCCGTGTACGGCTGCCAGGCGCCGGAACCGAGCGCGTACTCGATGGTGTTGACGCCGGTACCGGTGTCGGACGCGGAGACGGTGACGGTCGCCATGGCGACATACGTCCCGTCGGGGTTCTGCTCGCCGCTGACCGTCGCCGATGTCTCCGGCGGGGTCGTGTCGTCGCTCTGCGGAGCCACTACCGTGAAGGTGACGTTCTTCTCCGCCGAGACGTTCCCCGCCTTGTCGAGCGCGCGGTAGCGGATCTTGTGATCGCCGACCTGGTCGACCACGACCGGGGTGGTGTACGGCGTCCAGGCGCCCTCGTCCCCGACCGCGTACTCGACGCGGTCGACGCCGGAGCCGCCCTCGTTGTCGGTGGCGTGCAGCGCCACGCTCGCCGAACCGACGTACTGCCCCTGCGCGTTCTGCGTCCCGCTGACGTGCGCCGACGCCTCGGGTGCCGTCGTGTCCTCACCGCTGCCCTCGGTCACCACCAGGATGCCCTGCATCTGCCCGTGACCGGGGATCGTGCAGTAGTAGCGGTAGCGGCCGGGGGTGAGCGTGACCTCGGCGGTGTGCTTGCCGCCCTGGTCGTCGTTCGGGTTGGCGAGGATGTTCAACTGGACGTCGTTGTTGAACTCGGGGTCCGAGGTGTCGAACGTCAGCGTGTGCGGCATCCCGGTGGTGTTCCCGGTCGCCGCGCTGTTCTCGAAGACGATCGTCGTCGCACCCGCCACCGCCGTCGTCGGCGCCGAGCCGTACTTCGTGATGTCGTCACCGGCCGTCCAGGTGAGGACCTGTGCGGCGGCGGCCGCCTCGGGCTGCGGTTGCGGCGCTCCGGTCGCGGGCAGTGCCTGCAGTCCGAGCACCACCATCAATGCGGCCAACAGGGCCGCCCACATTCTTCGTTGCCGGGTCACTGCGCCCCCCTCGCCAGCCGGTCGGCGGCCGGCGTCGGCCCGCCGCCCGTGTAGGTGACCCGCCACAGCGCCGACTTGGCGTCCGAGGTGAAGAAGCCCCGGCCGTAGTCGAGCACGTAGAGCGCGCCGTCCGGACCGAACTTCCAGTCCATGAGGTTCTTGATGCCGTCGTTGCCGATCGGCACGATCTTCTTCAGCGACTCCGAGTGCACCGGCAGACCGCCGTCCCCGTGCGTCCTGGGGTCGGTGAGCACCGCGTTGCGCGGCTGGTCGGCGTCGTAGAAGTCACCGACGAACCACTTGCCGTCCCAGTAGGCCGGCCACTTGGTGTCGCTGGTGCTCGCCGTGTCGTACCGGTAGACCGGCCCGTTCATCGCGGCCTGGCCACCGCCCTTGAGCCACGGCAGCCCGTAGGTGGCCTCCTCCTGCTTGTACGACGGCACGCCGTTGGCGTTGCGCGGGAAGTCCGGGGCGCCGCCCTGGGGCGAGTACCAGATGTTGTTGCCGGTGACCGGCGGGAGGTTGACCAAGCCGTCGTTGTTGGGCGACTCGTTCTTCGGGGCGTTGCAGTCGTACCAGCCCAGCGGCTTGGTCGGATCGGGCAGATTGCGGTCCCGGTAGGGCTGCTTGTTGCCCATGCAGTACGGCCAGCCCCGGTTGCTCGCCTTGGTGATGACGGCGAACGTGTCGTACTTGGCCGGACCCCAGGTCGTCGAGGGCGCACCGGCGTCCGGGCCGACCCAGCCCGCGTACAGGGTGTCGGTCTGCTGGTCGACGAAGATGCGCGCCGGGTTCCGGACGCCCATCACGTAGATCTCGCCGCGCGTCTTCCCGCCGCCCTCGTCCGGCTCCTTGCCGGTGAAGAGATTGCCCGCCGGCAGTGTGTACGTGCCGTCCGGCTCCGGGTGGATGCGCAGGATCTTGCCGTTGAGGTTGTTGGTGTTGCCGGCGGTGCGGCGCGCGTCGGCGAAGGAGACGCCCTTGTAGTTGGGCTCGGGGTTGTTGCCCGAGTAACCGTCGCTGAAGCGGCTGGAGTTGTTGTCGCCGGTCGCGATGTACAGGTTGCCCTTGGAGTCCCAGGTCATCCCGCCGCCCGCGTGGCAGCAACTGTGGATCTGCACCGGCCACTTGAGCAGCACCTTCTCGCTGCTCAGGTCCAGCTTGTTGGTGGCGAGGTCCAGCGTGAAGCGGGAGACGCGCCGCTCGGCCATCCGCGTGTCGCGGTTGATCTGCGCGTGCGGGGTGTAGTGCAGATACACCCACCCGTTCTCCTCGAAGCGCGGGTCGAGCTCGATGCCGAGAAGTCCTTCCTCGACCTTGATCAGCTCATCTCCGCCGCCCTTGTTGCCGAACACCGTCAGCGCCCCGGCCAGGGTGACCTTCTTGGTCTTCGGGTCGTAGACGTGGATCTCGCCCTTGCCCTTGCCGATGTCCGGGTTGTTCCAGTCGGTGACCACCGGCTGGGAGGAGTCGGCGCCGCCCCGGCCGATGTACAGGACACGGCCGTCGGGGGCCGTGACCAGGCCGTGCGGTTCGCCGATCTGGTCGTTCTGGCCGGCCTGGTTGGGCTGGGTGAGACGCTCGGCCTTGTAGTTGCCCGTGATGGTGGCCTTGCAGTCGGCCTGGGAGAGCCGGGTGGTCCACTGCAGGGCGCCGCGCAGATGCGCGCGGAAGTCGGTCTCGTCGTACGACGACACCGTGCCGCCCATGCCCGTGTAGAAGGAGCGGCCGCCGTCGTAGTCACGGCACCAGCTCACCGGGTGGTCCCAGCCGTTGGCGCTCGACCCCGGCTGATAGCTGGACTCCCGCACCCGGGCGACCGTGTGTACCGAACCCGAGGGGTTCTTGGCCCAGTTCAGCCACTTGTCCGGCCGTTTCCACTGCACCGGCAGGTCCTTGGTGGCCGGATGCCGCCGGTCGCCGACCTCGACGACCGCGCGCTGCGCGTTCGTCGGGCCGCCGGCCGCCGGGCGGGCACCGACCAGGCCGGTGAACCAGTCCGAGTACGGCTCGGCGCGGGCCGCGTCATGAATGCCGACGAATCCGCCGCCCGCCTCCATGTAGGCCTCCAGGCCCGCCTCCTGCTCCGGGTCGAGGACGTCGCCGCCCCCGGTCAGGAACACGATGGAGTTGAAACGGCTCAGCCTGGTCCCATTGGTGAACACCGAGGCGTCGTTGGTGGCCTCGGTCTTGAAACGCTGCTCGGCCGGGCCCGACAGGCCGATCTTCTCGATCGCCTCGATGCCGGCGTTCACCAGGGGCGACTCCTCGCCGGCCGCCGCGGACCCGTAGAAGATGAGCACTCGTACATTGGCGCCGCCGGGAGGCGACTTGATGGACATCGTTGTCAGGGGCGGTTCCGGGGCAGGGCGCGCGTCCGCCGCCGGGGCTGCCATCAGCCCGGCGGCGGCGATCCCTGCCGTCACGGCGGCCACCCAGGTCTGTCTTCTCGTGCTCAACCCTCGTAAGTGCATGGGCACCTCCACGGTCACAGCAACAGCGAGAAGGAAGCTAGACCCCTTTGACCGACAGGCCAATACCTATGACCGCACTGAGACGAACTTTGTCCTGGGTGTGGATAAACGTGGGAGTGGCCGGTACCGTCTCACCGGTTCATCCCCGTAATTTCCGTACCGCCGTGGGGAGTTCGGCATGGACAGACGCAGCTTTGACCGACGTAGCTTCAACAGACGCGTACTGCTGGGCGGCGCCACCGTCGCGACATCGTTGTCGCTGGCATCGGTACCCGAGGCCGTCGGCGCTGACACACCCCCGAGGACCGCCCCGGCCGGAGGTGAGGTCAGACATCTGAAGCTGTACGCCGAGAAACTGGCCGACGGGCAGATGGGCTACGGCCTGGAGAAGGGCAAGGCGACCGTCCCCGGCCCGCTGATCGAGCTCAACGAGGGCGACACCCTGCACGTCGAGTTCGAGAACACGATGGACGTACCGGTGAGCCTGCATGTCCACGGCCTCGACTACGAGATCACCAGCGACGGAACCAAGCTGAACAAGAGCGACGTCGAGCCCGGCGGCACCCGCACCTACACCTGGCGCACCCACGCCCCCGGCCGCCGCAAGGACGGCACCTGGCGGGCGGGCAGCGCCGGTTACTGGCACTACCACGACCATGTCGTCGGCACCGAGCACGGCACCGTCGGCATCCGCAAGGGCCTGTACGGGCCGGTGATCGTGCGGCGCAAGGGCGACATCCTCCCGGACGCGACCCACACGATCGTCTTCAACGACATGCTCATCAACAACAAGCCCGCGCACAGCGGCCCCAACTTCGAGGCCACGGTGGGCGATCGCGTCGAGATCGTGATGATCACGCACGGCGAGTACTACCACACCTTCCACATGCACGGTCACCGCTGGGCGGACAACCGCACGGGCATGCTCACCGGCCCCGACGACCCAAGCCAGGTCATCGACAACAAGATCGTCGGCCCCGCGGACTCCTTCGGCTTCCAGGTGATCGCCGGCGAGGGGGTCGGAGCCGGCGCGTGGATGTATCACTGCCATGTGCAGAGCCACTCCGACATGGGGATGGTGGGGCTCTTCCTGGTCAAGAAGACGGACGGCACGATTCCCGGGTACGAGCCGCACGAACACGGTCACGAGGCGGCCTCCGGATCCACGCACGAGCACTGACGGATCATGGACGGGTGACTCTTGTTCTGACACGCGGTGATCTGGAAGCGGTGCTGGCACCCCGGACCTGTCTGGAGGCGCTGCGCGACGGCTTCCTGCGCGCACGGGACGCCACGGTCGCCGGGCAGCGGGTGCGCACCGACCTGCCGTTCCCCGGCACGGCCACCGCTCTGTTCCCCGGCGTCCTGCCGGGCATCGAGGCGTACACGGTGAAGGTCAACGCCAAGTTCCCCGGCGCCCGGCCCGCACTGCGCGGCGTGATCTGCCTGCACAGCGGACAGGACGGGGAACTGCTCGCGCTGCTGGACTCGGCCACGGTGACGGCCTGGCGCACGGGGCTCGCGGCAGCCCTGGGCACGCATGCGCTGGCCGGCCCGGGGGAGGTCCTCGGGGTGGTCGGCGCGGGGGCCCAGGCCGAGCTGACCCTGCGCGGGCTCGCGGAACTACGGCCCTGGGGCGATCTCGTCGTCCATGACACGGACCCCGGGCGGGCCGAGGAGTTCGCCGCACGGCACGCCGGCCGGACGGCGGCCTCGGCCCAGGAGGTCGCGGCGGTCGCCGACACCGTGCTGCTGGCCACCTGGTCCCGGGAGCCGCTGCTGCGGCTGTCGGACACCCGGGACGGTGGGCACTTCACCAGCCTGGGCGCGGACGAACCCGGCAAGCAGGAGCTCGCCGCCGATCTGCTGCGCGCCGCACTGCTCGTCGTGGACGACCGTGAACTCGCCGCGAGCACGGGCGCCTTGGCGGCGGCCGGCCTGCCGGCGACCGCCGCCGACGCCGAGCTGGGGGATGTCCTGCGGGGCGATCACCCGGGGCGTGTCAGCGCCGCGGGCCGTAGCGTCTACGCGCCGGTCGGGCTGCCCTGGCAGGACCTGGCGCTGGCGTGGCCGGCCTACCGGGCGGCGGAGCGGGAGGGTGTCGGGCGGCGGGTGGACCTGCTGGCGTGAACGCCGGTGCGCCGTCCTGGTTGCGAAGATCCACACCGGCACGGGGCGCAAAGGAACACCCTCGAGGCGAGAGCGCTCTCACGTGCAGCTCACGGCGGGGCTATCCTGATCCGCAACCGTCGATGAGGAGCCGCGCAGTGACCGACACAGCCCCGCGCCCCACCCTCGAGGCCGTCGCCGCGCGGGCCGGGGTCTCGCGGGCCACCGTGTCGCGCGTGGTCAACGGCGGGGACGGAGTCAGGGAGCCGCTCGTCGAGCGGGTCCGCAAGGCCGTGGAAGAGCTCGGCTACGTGCCGAACCAGGCCGCCCGCAGTCTGGTGACCCGGCGCCACGACGCCATCGCGGTCGTCGTCGCCGAACCCGAGACCCGCGTCTTCGCCGACCCCTTCTTCGCCCTGCAACTGCGGGGCATCAGCAAGGAGTTGACGGCCTACGACAACCAGCTCGTGCTGCTGCTCACGGAAGGGCGGGACGACCACGCCCGCGTCGGCCGCTACCTCGCCGGCGGCCATGTCGACGGGGCGCTCGTCTTTTCCCTGCACCTCGACGACCCCCTGCCCGAACTGATCCAGCGCGCCGGAGTGCCCACCGTGTTCGGCGGACGGCCCGGCTGGAGCGGCGACCGGCGCGGTGTCGTCTACGTCGACGTGGACAACCGCGGCGGCGCCCGCGACGCCGTACGGCACCTCGCCGGCCTGGGCCGCACCCGGATCGCGCACATCACCGGCGCCCTCGACCAGACCTCGGCGGTGGACCGGCTCGACGGATACCGCGACGTCATGGTCGACGCCGATCCGCAGCTGATCGTCGAGAGCGACTTCACGCCTGCCGGCGGGGAACGGGCGATGCGCGAGCTGCTGGCGCGCTGCCCCGACCTGGACGCCGTGTTCGCGGCCAACGACCTCACCGCGGCCGGCGCGCTGCGGGTGCTGCGGGAGTCGGGGCGGCGGGTGCCGGACGATGTCGCCGTCGTGGGCTTCGACGACATGCTGCCGGTGACGGAGCAGACCGATCCACCGCTCACGACGATCCGTCAGGACATCGAGGAGATGGGCCGGCTGATGGCCCGGCTGCTGCTGCGCGGCCTCGAACGCAACACCACCGACGAGGGCATCGCGGGGGCGCCGTCCAGTGTGGTGCTGCCGACCACACTGATACGGCGCGCGTCCGCGTAGGCCCCCGCCTGATACGGCGCGCGTCTGCCTAGGCCCCGGCCTGATACGGAGCGTCCGCGTAGGCCCGGCCTGATACGGCGCGCGTCCGCGTAGGCGTGGGCCGGGCTCCGGTGCACCGGCCGGCCGGGGTCGTCGTGCCCGATCCGGAGGGTCTGCCCGCGGGCAGCCTGCTGTCCTCCGCGGCGGTGCGGGCCCCGTCAGCTGTGCACGGGCCGGTGTGGCCCCGTCAGCTCTGCGCGGGCGCGCTCTTGATCACCGCGAAGCGGGCGCCGTAGGGGTCGGTGAGCTTGGCGATTCGGCCGACGTCCGGCAGGTCCGTGGCGGGCATACGGACCGTGCCGCCCAGCTCCTGGGCCTTGGCGACCGTGGCGTCCGTGTCGGTGACCTCGAAGTACGGCAGCCAGTACGGCGGGCCCTGCGCCTCCGCCGGGTCGTCCGCCTTGTCGACGACCCCGCCGAACATGGCGTCCTCCCCCTGACCGCCGGGGCTGAACGTCGTGTACGTGCCGCCGTAGAAGTCGAGGGCGAAGGTCTCCATGCCCAGCGTCGCGTTGTAGAAGCCCGCCGCGGCCGGCACGTCCGGCGTGTACAACTCCAACCAGCACAGCGAACCGGGCTCCTGGACGAGGTCGAGGCCCTTGTTGGTACCGGGCTGCCACAGGCCGAAGGACACACCCGCCTTGTCGGCGAGGATGACCATACGGCCCAGGTCCATCACGTCCATCGGCTGCACCAGCACCGAGCCGTGCGCCTGCTCCGCCGCCTTCGCGGTGGCATCCGCGTCCGGCGTCTGGAAATACACCGTCCAGGACGGCGGACCCTGCTCCTCGGTGGTCTGCATACCGCCGGCCACCGTCTTCCCGTCGAGCTGGAAGAGGCCGTAGCCGCCGGTCTCGGGCCCGCCCGGCTGGAATCGCCAGCCGAACAGCCCGCCGTAGAAGGAACCGGCGCCCTCGATGTCGGGTGTGCCGAGGTCGAGCCAGTTCGGCGCGCCGGTGACGAAACGGGTGGTGAGCATCATCGCCCTCCTCGGAAGGGTCCCGCTGTCTGCACTGCCGAGTCTTGCACCGCCCACTGACAATCGCTGCCGGAACACCGCCGTCTGCCGGGCCACCACGGCGATCACTGTCAGTGATGGTCAAGCATCTCCTTGTTCTTCTCCGGCTCCGCGCGCCGCCGTGCGCCGAGCCGCGCCGAAGGGCACCATCGAGTCGGCCGGGGGCCCTGCGACGCGGCGTTGATCCCGCGTTGATCGAACGTTTTTCGCCGCCCGGCACGATCCTGCGCATGCACATCGACACGATCGCGATGATCACCTCGCCCGACCTGGCCTGGCAGGAGGAGGCGTTGTGCGCACAGACCGGGGCGGACTTCTTCTTCCCCGAACCAGGAAGCTCCGTCCGGGAGGCGAAGCGGATCTGCGGCATGTGCCCGATCCGCTCCGCCTGTCTCGAATACGCCCTCGACAACGACGAACGCTTCGGCGTCTGGGGCGGCCTGTCCGAGAAGGAGCGCCTGGAGCTCAGGCGCACGTCTCGCTGACCGCCGGGTCCCGGCCGCCTTCCGGCGAAGTGCGCGTACGTCGTGTCGAGCGCGAAATCCGGTGTGGACGGGGGCCGGACGGCGGTTAGGATCCGGGGGCGCGCCCGGGGTAGCGCAGAGGCAGGCGCACTCGCCTTGCCCAGGCGAAAGACATCGGTTCGAATCCGATCCCCGGGCTGCGTGCGCGGGCCCTGTAGAGCAGAGGCAGACTCGCCGCCCTCTCAAGGCGGATACGCCGGTTCGAATCCGGCCGGGGCCCCACACGGACACACGGGGCTCACGGCACGGGCGGGGATGATGGGCGACGCGAGCGGCACCGGCATCGGTCAGGAGGAGCTCGACGCCTTTCACCGTGCGGTCGGACGGCTGCGGGCGCTGCCCGCCGACGACCCGGTACGGCTGCGCGCCGAGCAGGTCGCCGCCTCCTTCGCCCGCGACGGACGACTGCGGCGGCGCAAGGTGCGGGACGCACAGGCGTCGGCGGCGGACGCGGCGACGATGGCCGCGACCTCGACGGGCGCCGTGGACCGGCGCGAGGACGCGCCGCTGGCCCCCGCCCAGGACACGGCCGGTGCCGCGGCGGCTGTCTATCGCAAGCCGCGCGGCTGCTACATCTGCAAGTCGCCCTATCGACAGGTCGACTCCTTCTACCATCGGCTGTGCCCACGGTGCGCCGCCGACAACACTTCCCGGCGCGCTCTGAGCACCGACCTGAGCGGGCGCCGGGCGCTGCTCACCGGCGGCCGGGTGAAGATCGGGTTCCAACTGGCGCTGATGATGCTGCGGGACGGCGCCGAGCTGCTGGTGACCAGCCGCTTCCCGCACGACACCGTGCGCCGCTTCCGGGAGGCCCCCGGCAGCGAGAAGTGGCTGGACCGGCTCACCGTCGTCGCCGTCGACCTGCGCGACCCGCGCCAAGTACTCGGGTTCTGCGAGGAGTTGCGACAGGAGGGCGAGCCACTGGACATCCTCGTCAACAACGCCGCGCAGACGGTACGGCGGCCCGTGGAGTCCTACGCCCTGCTGGCGGCCGGCGAGTACGACGCGCTGCCCGAGGGCGCTCGGCGGGCGCCCGGATTCACGCCGATGCGGATGCTGGAGAGCGGTGCCGCGTCACTGCCGGTCGCCCTGCGCGAGGCCGACGAGGCCGGACTGCTGCCCGACCCGTCCCCGGAGAACTCCTGGTCGGCGCGGCTCGGCGACCTCGACCCGGCCGAGGTGCTGGAGACCCAACTGGTCAACGCCCTCGCGCCCGCGCTGCTGTGTGACCGGCTGCTGCCGCTGCTGCTGGCCGCACCGCACCCGCGGCGCTACGTCGTCAACGTGACCGCGGTGGAGGGCCGTTTCGCCGTACGCAACAAGATGGCGGGCCATCCGCACACCAATATGGCCAAGGCCGCCCTCAACATGCTCACCCGCACCAGCGCCGCCGAACTCGCCGAGCAGGGCGTGCACATGTGCGCCGTCGACACCGGCTGGATCACCGACGAGAACCCCGCACCGAAGAAGGCCCGCATGGCCGGGGCCGGTTTCCGTACGCCGCTGGACATCGTGGACGGGGCGGCGCGGGTGTACGACCCGATCGTGCGGGGCGAGGCGGGGGATCCGGTGTCCGGGGTGTTCCTGAAGGACTACCGGGAGGCGGCGTGGTGAACGGCGAGGGTCGTCGGGCGGCGGGGGGTGAAGTGGCGGACGGCGAGGGTCGTTGGACGGCGGGGGGTGAAGTGGCGGACGGCGAGGGTCGTTGGACGGCCGGGGGTGACGAGGCGGACGGCGAGGGTCGTCGGGCGGTCGCAGGAGAAGAGGCCGAGGGGCAGGCCGGCTTTGCCGGTGTGCCGTCCGTCGTGCCGCGCCCGACCGCGGAACTCGGGCCGCTGCTGGAGTGGCTGCGCGCCGGGCGCCCCGCCGGGGAACGGCTGGACTTCGCCACGGGCACCGCGCTGCCCGACGGGCGGCTCGACCTGTGCAAGCAGGGGCTGGGCGCGCAGGGTGCCGCGCTCGTCGCCGACGCGCTGGCCGAGGGGCCTTCCCCGGTACGGCATCTGCTGCTCGGCACCGACGGCCTGGGCGACGAAGGGGCCGCCGCGGTCGCCGGAACCGCCACGGACGTCGAGACGCTGTACCTCGGCTGCAACGGGATCACCGCGGGCGGAGCCTGCCGGATCGCCGACCAACTGCGGGCGTCGCCGCAGGTGGTGACCGGTGTCTGGCTCAAGCGGAATCCGCTGGGCGGCGGGGGAGGGTGGGCCGCCGCCGAACTCGTGGCATCCGCACGGTCGTTGCGCACGCTCGACCTCGTGCAGACCGGGCTCGACGCGGGCGCCGTCACCGTCCTGGCCGACGCGGTGCTGGCCGCCGCCGGGAACGGGCGGCGGATCGAGCGGCTCTTCGCCGGCGGAAATCCGCTGGGGGAGGGCGGAGCGCGGGCGCTGGCCGCGGTGGTGGAGGCGGGTGCGGTCGATGAACTGTACGTGTCCGCTGCGCGGCCGGGGGACGCGGGGGCGCTGTGCCTCGCCGAGGCCCTGGAGCGGGCGCCGCACGGCCGGCTCGCCCGGCTGTCCCTCGCCGGCAACGGCATCGGGCCGCAGTCCGCGGCCCGGCTGGTGACGGCCGCCGCCGCTGCCGGTGTGACGTTGCTGGATCTTGGGCGGGTGCGGGCCGCGGCGGTGCTCGGGGCGGTGGACAACCGGGTCGACCTCGCTGCCGCCGGGGCGATGGCGGAGGTGCTCGCGGGGCAGGAGCACCGGCTGTCCCACCTGGTGCTGACCCATACCGGTATGCGCAGCCGGGAGGCTCATCGGCTGCTCGACACCGCGCCGGGCGCCGTCTCGGCCACCCGGTTCGTGTTGGGGCAGGGGATCGCCGCGAGCATCAAGCGGCGGCTGGACGCGCTGAGCGCGCACATTCCCCTGCCGGTGGTTCCGGCCGACGTGGCCGCGGTGCGCAGCGTGCATCGGACGGCTCCGGCCTGAACGGCCTCGTCCTCGAACGCCGGACGGGCTGGCTGGGTGCGGACCGGCTCGTCCACAAACGCCGCACCGGCTGAAAGCTCACCGCCGCAACCCCACGAACACCTCCGTCCAGAAGCGCTGCTGTCGCTCCGACGCACCCACCAGATACGTGGCCCGCAGCTTCGGTGGCAGCAGGGTCACCAGGCGGGTCACGACCGCTCGGTGCTTCTTGAGTTGGGACAGCTCCGCGTTGGCCAGGATCTGGTGGACGACGTCCGTGTCGTCGGCTCCCTCGTCCGAGGCCTCGGCGGCGCGGCGCAGCCGGGACTCCCAGGCATCTGCCTCACGGGCCAGCTCGCGCAGGCCCGTGACCGGGCGGCCCTTGAGACGGTCCATGAGAGCCGTCAGTGGTACCGGGGCGTATTCGCCGTCGCCCAGGTAGACCGTGGCCATCTCCAGGGGGAGGCCGCGTCGGTGCAGCTTGATGAGTCGCTCCAGCGTGCGCTTGGTGATCCAGGCGCGGCCGTCGTCGTCGATGTCGTGCTTCCACCACTCCAGCACCGTCTCGGCGTCCCGGCCGTAGTGCGCGAGCAGCCACTCGTTCGCCGGGATGTCCTCGGGCCGCACCTCCAGGGACGCCGTGAACCGGGTCGCCTGGGCGATGTTGTTCCGGGAGACCAGCAGCTTGCGGCCGAGGTGATACGGCGGGTTCTGCACCGCGATCTGGGCCCGCAGGTTCGCTATGCGCCGGCCCGCCAGCGACCACTCCTGGGTGATCTCCATGAGCTTGGCGAACGCGGCCTTGTCCTTGGGGCGGTTGTACTCGTCCCACACGATCGCCTTGGGCTCCGGCCCGGTGAACTTCGCCGCCAGCAGGTTCTCCAGCGTCCCGTCGGCCGACGGGATCGGCGCGCACAGGTCCTCGACGTTCGTCACCGGCAGCGAGAAGTACAGCGCGTCCCGGCCCAGGCCCTCGCGCACCGTCTCCCGCACCACCTCCGTCTTGCCGCAGCCGGGAGGGCCCTGCAGCAGCACGGTCCAGCGGTTGCGCAGGGCCGCGCGGACCACTTGACGGACGGGGTCGGGGATTGTCGGCGGGTTGGGCACGCCCAGGGACGCGGCGATGCGGTCCAGGATCTCCGCCGTGCGGTTCTGGCCCGGTCTGCCGTCCGCGCCCGACTCCGTCAGCCGCAGCCGCTCGCCGTCCACCAGGGGCAGGCCCCAGCGCAGCGGGAAGCCCTCCTTGGCGTTGGCCAGGACGTGGTCCAGAGTGCGCGGGGACAGCAGTTCGCGCAGGGCCGGGGAGAGGGACGCCCAGAGCGAGAACACCGGGCGCAGGTCCCACGGGCGGTACTTGGCGGCCAGGTGCCGTCGCCAGGATGTGTCGTTCGCCGTGATCCGCATCGTGACCATGCGGTCAAGCAGCGCGAGGTCGCTGCGCCGTGCCGACGTCTCGGCCTGCGACTCGTTGTCGGTGAGGAAGACGCCCACGCAGCCCAGGGCCCGCAGATCGTGCTCGCCCAGCGTCCAGTTGCAGGCGATCTGCATCAGCTGCGACTGGATGGTGTCGCCCGCCTGCAGCGAGTCGTCGATCAGCAGCACGAACGGCCTGCCCGGCTTGAGCCGGCTCATCACCAGCTGGCGCAGCACGAGTTCACCGGTGTCCGCGTCACGCACCGGCGCGTTGACGAGCAGGTCGTCCGGCGTCAGGTTCGCCGCCGGGACGTACACCAGCTCGGTGTCCTCGTAGGCGCGGGCGATGTGCGTGAAGAACGTCGCCGTCTTGCCGATGCCGTGCTCACCGAAGATCTGCCCGGTCTGCCCCATGTCGATCATCGCGTCGATGAAGGACTCCAGGCGGGACAGGGTGGCTGGAGGGCCCCCACCCTGGGTGGGGTCCTGCCCGGACACGTCCGTCTGCCGTGCTTGCGTGGTCATCTACCGCGATCCTGTCGTGACGCGATGGCAGTCCATCGCCGGGTTGTGCGTCTCGGGCCACTCGCTGCCGCCCTCGGTGATCAGCCAGATCCATTTCTCCGGTTCGGCGGGTGTGATCGGCGGCGCGTATCCGTCGGTGAGGACGACGACCGCGTCCGGAACGACGTCCGACCGCCGTCCGTTCACCTCCGTGCGTCCCTCCACGTAGTCGGCGACGGCCTGGAAGCTCGTGCCGCCTCCGCCGTAGACGCGCTCGCCCGGTACGAAGGGCATCACCACGGCGTCGAAGGACAGCCAGTGCGCCTCCACGCCGTCGATACGGCCCACCAGTTCGGTGAGCCAGGTGATCACGCGGGCCGGCATCGAGCCCGAGGTGTCGTACGCGATGACGAGCACCTTGTCCCGCACCGGGCCGCGCCGCGCGAGCATCGGGTCCTGACCGAGCGCCGCGAGCAGGGCGCCGCGCTTCTTCGGATAGACCAGCCGCTCGCCGTCGCGCAGTTTCGAGCCGAGCACGTCGACCAGCCAGCGCTGCCACCAGTCGACCGTGCGGGTGCGCGTGGTCTCGCCGCGCAGGGCGCCCGCGCCCAGGTCCCCCCAGAGCTTGGCGGCCCGGGGATTGCCCTCCTCGCTGCGGCCCATCAGCTCCAGCAACTCCCGCTCCGCGCCCGCGTGTCCGCGCCGGGCGGCGAGCAGGGTGTTGAGCAGCGTCGAGGAAGCCGCCCCGTCCACAGTCTCCTGATCGGCCGGAACAGCTCCGTCCAGCAGGTGCACGCACAGCCGCCGTGCCGGCACCGGCGGGCGGTGCATGCGCTTCAGCTCGCCGTACACTCGCATGTCCGTCTCGGTGAACGTCTCGTACGGCACCGGCTCCAGGCCGTGCGCCGTCAGGTCCGCGCGATAGGCGGCGTACACCTCGCGCGGATCGACTCCCGTCGGACGGCCCTCCAGCAGCGGCAACTGCTCTCTGCCGAGCCGGATCAGGGCCACGTGGTTGATGGAGACCTCGCAGGCCAGCTCGAACACCGGGTCCGCGCGCAGCTCCGGGTCGGTGAACAGATGCCGGTGCACCAGATGGCGGGCCTCGTGGAACAGCACGAACTTCACGCCGTCCAGGCCGAGCCGGACGAAGAAGGAGGGGTTGTAGAGCAGCAGGCAGGTGCCGTCGCCGGAGGCCACCACGGCCGCCGTGTCCACCGCCGTCGTCGGGATCTGGTGGTGGCATTTCGCGTACAGCCAGGACGCCACCGCCGACTCCGTCAGACCGAAGTCCAGCAGCGCGGCCTCCTTGAGCCGGCGGGCCTCCTCGACGACGGCCGGGTCCGCCGGCCGGTACCGCTCCAGCGCCCGGCGGTCGGCGAGGTCGACCACCGGGGCACGCCGCCCCTGCTCTCCGTACGCCATGCCGAGCCCCCCCGTACCGAATTTCCCCCGGACCTCATTGGTAGCAGCGCCCACTGACAACGGGCCAACGCATTACGCTCGGGGATCAAGGGCGGGGTCGTAGCGCAGAGGCAGGCGCACCGGTCTCCAAAACCAGAGCACGCTGGTTCGAATCCAGCCGCCCCGCCCCCCTTCCAGCCGCCCCCGCCCTCCTCCAGGTGCCTCGCCCCCGCTCCTCGCGGGACCCGAGCGCCGTCAGGCGATCGCACCCGCCGTCATCACCAGCTCCGGCGTCCTCCCGTGGAACGTCTCCATGAGCTGCGCCAGCACCGCCCATGCCTCCTCGCGCTCGCCCAAGTGGTCCCGCACCAGCGGGCGCAGGGCGTCCCGCGCCTCGTGGACGCGGGTGGGGAACAGCGCGTGCCCCAACGCCAGGATCTCCAGGACGTCGACGGCGGGTCCGTGGGCCGTCGCGTACTCGGCCGGAGAGTCGATGACGCCGGCCTGCCGCAGGCGATGCGTGAACTTGGCGTGGGAGCCGAACCCTTCGCGCACCAGGGGCGGGCAGTCCGGGCGCACGGCGAGCGCCCAGCGGGCGTAGCCGGGCAGCGGGCGGTCGAGGTCCGCCTCCGCGACCGTCCACCAGTCGTCGGCCGTCAGCACCATGGACGCGGCGGCGCGTCCCTGGCCCATCGACGTGACGGCGCGCAGCGCGCCCACGAGACCGTGGCGGACGTAGCTGTCGGGGATCTCGGGCTCCTGCTCCCGCAGAACCCGGTCGACGGGCAGCGGGTCGGTGCGGCCCGCTCCGAAGGGCACGCCACGGGCGACCGCCCGGCGCAGTCCCGCGTCGGTGGCGATGTGGTGCCACACCATGCCGTTCAGACCCGGATCGTCGTTCTCCAGGATCCACAGCGCCACGGAGGACGGCATGCGCCGCGCCCACGTCCACGCGCGCGCCAGCCGGCGCCGGGTCGCCGCAGGGTCCTCGGGACCGGGCAGCCCGGTGCGCGCCCGGACCTTCTCGGCGGGCTCCGCTTCGACCAGGTCGAGCAGGAAGCCGACGGCCTGCTCCACCCTGCTGTTCTCACGCATGGCGTGCATGATGCCGCAGGCCAGGGCCGACGCGCACAGGAAAAAGCGACGGCCGGCCCGCGAGCGGCGGGCCGGCCGTCGGTGACCGTGCGAGGCGGCGGTCAGCCGGCCGCGCGGGCCGCCATACGGGCCTTGCGCGCGGCGAGCTTCTCGTCGAACTTCAGGGCCTCGGCGTTCAGTCCGCCCATGAACAGCCCCAGCTCCTCCTGGGCCTTCTGGCCCTCGGGGCCGAGGCCGTCGATCTCCATGATCTTCAGGAAGCGCAGGACCGGCTCGAGGACGTCGTCGTGGTGGATGCGCAGGTTGTAGACCTCGCCGATGGCCATCTGGGCGGCGGCGCGCTCGAAGCCCGGGATGCCGTGGCCGGGCATACGGAAGTTGACCACGACGTCGCGCACGGCCTGCATGGTGAGGTCGGGGGCGATCTCGAACGCGGCCTTCAACAGGTTCCGGTAGAAGACCATGTGGAGGTTCTCGTCGGTCGCGATACGCGCCAGCATGCGGTCGCAGACCGGGTCGCCGGACTGGTGCCCGGTGTTGCGGTGCGAGATGCGGGTCGCGAGCTCCTGGAAGGAGACGTAGGCGACCGAGTGCAGCATGGAGTGACTGTTGTCCGACTCGAAGCCCTCGCTCATGTGGGCCATGCGGAACTGCTCCAGCTTGTCCGGGTCCACCGCGCGCGAGGCGAGCAGGTAGTCGCGCATCACGATGCCGTGCCGGCCCTCCTCGGCCGTCCAGCGGTGCACCCAGGTGCCCCAGGCGCCGTCACGGCCGAAGAGCGAGGCGATCTCGTGGTGGTAGCTCGGCAGGTTGTCCTCGGTGAGCAGGTTCACCACCAGGGCGATCCGCCCGATCTCGGTGACCTTGGACTGCTCCTTGTCCCAGGCCTCGCCGTCCTCGAAGAGGCCCGGGAAGTTGCGGGCGTCCGACCACGGGACGTACTCGTGCGGCATCCAGTCCTTCGCGACCTTCAGATGCCGGTTGAGCTCCGTCTCGACCACTTCCTCCAGCGCGTACAGCAGGCGGGCATCGGTCCAGCCGGCAGAGCTGCCGAGGTGAGGGGAAGTGATCGTCACGGGAACTCCATGGGGACGCGCAACACAGGGAAGATGACCGGCGAGCGGTTGCCGGAACCTACGGGATCGTAGGCTACGAACCCGTAGGTTACGAAGCCGTAGGTTAAGAGCGATGTAAAGACCGCTGATCAGCTGCCCTGTCACCGGAAGTTCAAGGGGGCGCGCGCAGCCCCAGGACCCGCAGGTCCCAGGGTCGAAAGGGCGACCCGCTCAACCGGTCAGACGTACAGCTCCCGCAGGCGGACCGAGAGGCAAGTCACACATCCTTCGAGCTTCTCGAACTCGCTGATGTCGACCGGCACGGTCTCGTGGCCGAGGTCGGCCAGCAGCTCCGCGGTCTTCGGCGCGCTCGCGGCGATGAGCAGCTTGTCCCCGCCGAGCAGCACCACATGCGCCCCGGACTCCTCCGGCACCGGCAGGAAACGCGGGAACAGGGAGGGGGCGTCCAGCTGCGGGATGCGGCCCAGAATCGTTCCGTCGGGCAGTGCCGTGATCGCCGACTTCAGATGCAGCACCTTGCTCACGGGCACGGCGACCACCCGAGCCCCCAGCGGCTCGAACACGGCCCGCAGCTGCTGCACGCCGGCCGCGTTGGTGCGTCCGCCCCGGCCGACGTAGATCGTGTCGCCGACCTTCAGGACGTCGCCGCCGTCCAGCGTGCCCGGCTCCCAGATCCAGTTCACGGAGCAGCCGAGCGAGGCGACGGCCTCCTCGACGCCCTCGGTCTCGCCGCGCCGGGACTCGGCGCCGGGCCGGGCGATCAGCGCGACATTGCGGTACATGACAACGGTGTCCTCGACGAACACCGAGTCGGGGCAGTCGTCGGCCGGGTCCACCTCGATCGTCTCCCAGCCGTGCGTGCGCAGGGCCTCCGTGTACGCCTCCCACTGTTCGACCGCGAGGTCGACGTCGACCTTCTCCCGCTCGATGTGCGTGAGCAGCCCTTCGGCGAGGCGCGGGCTGGGGCGGCGGACGAGGGCCTTCTTGCTGGGCACGACGGGATCTCCGGATCGGTGGCAGGGGTTCGGCGCCCATGACGCACGGGGCACCGAACCGCCATGATGCAGGGCCTACCCGCCCGTACAAAACCCTCGGGGTCAGGCTGTAGCCCTCCTGAGATGCGCCGACGTGAAGGAGTCGCGGACTTCGAGGAGCTCTCGTGGCGTTCCCTCGAAGATCACCCGGCCGCCGTCACGGCCGCCGTCCGGACCCAGGTCGATGATCCGGTCGGCGTGCGCCACGACGTCCAGGTTGTGCTCGACGACCACCACCGTGTTGCCGGCGTCGACCAGCCGGTCCAGCAGACCGAGCAGTCCCTCGACGTCCGACATGTGCAGCCCGGTCGTCGGCTCGTCGAGGACGTACACCGCCCCGGTGCGGTGCAGCCGCGTCGCCAGCTTGATGCGCTGGCGCTCGCCGCCGGAGAGTGTGGACAGCGGCTGCCCGAGCGTGAGGTAGGTCAGCCCCACGTCCCGCAGCGCGCGCAGCCGGCGTCGGACGCCCTCGTCCTGGAATGCCTCCAGCGCCTGATCGGCCGTCATCGCCAGGACATCGGCGATGGAGTTGCCGTCCACGGTCAGCCGCAGCACCTCGTCCTTGAAACGCCGCCCCTCGCAGTCGTGGCAGGTCGTCGTCACCGGATCCATGAAGGCGAGGTCGGTGTAGATGATCCCGCGGCCCTCGCAGGTGCCGCAGGCGCCGGCGGAGTTGAAGCTGAACAGTCCCGCCTCGGCGCCCGTCCCGCGCGCGAAGATCTTCCGCACCGTGTCCATGATCCCCAGGTACGTCGCCGGGGTCGACCGCCCGGAGATCCCGATCGACGACTGGTCCACGACCACCGCGTCGGCGTGGGCGGCGGTGAACTCCCTGACCAGCGTGCTCTTTCCGGACCCGGCGACCCCGGTCACCACCGTGAGCACGCCGGTCGGGAACTCGACCGTCACATCGCGCAGGTTGTGCCGGTCGGCGCCTTTCACCCACAGCCCGCCCCGCGCCGGCCGCACCTTCTCCTTGAGCGTCGTACGGCGCCGCAGGCATCGCCCGGTCACCGTGCCGGATCCGGCGAGTCCGGCCGGCGTGCCCTCGAACACGACCCGTCCGCCGTCCGCGCCGGCCGCCGGCCCCATGTCGACGACGTGATCGGCGAGCGCGATGACGTCCGGGTCGTGCTCGACCACCAGCACGGTGTTGCCCTTTTCGCGCAGCCGCAGCAGCAGGTCGCCGAGCCGGCCGACGTCGCGGGGGTGCAGTCCGACGCTGGGCTCGTCGAAGATGTACGTCATGCCGGTGAGGCTGGAGCCCAGGTGCCGCACGGTCTTCAGACGCTGTCCCTCGCCGCCGGACAGGGTGGCCGTCTCACGGTCGAGGCTGAGATAGCCGAGGCCGATGGCGTCGATGCGTTCGAGGGCGGTGACGGCGGCGCGGGCGATGGGTCCGGCGACCGGGTCGTCGATGTGCGCGAGCGCGGTGATCAGGTCGGTGATCTGCATACGCGTGCAGTCGGCGATGCCGAGGCCGTTGATCCGGGTCGCCAGTGCCGCCGCGTTCAGCCGTGCCCCGTCGCAGGCCGGGCAGGCGCCCTCCACGAGGTACTCGCGCACCAGGTCACGGGTCTTCTGGCTCATCGCCGACAGGTCCCGCTTCAGATACAGCCGCTCGAAGCGGGTGGCGAGGCCCTCGTAGTCGGTGGTCCAGGTGCCGCCGCTGCCGTTGACGGTGACCTTGCTGCCGGGCCGGCCGCGCAGCAGGAACTCCCGCTCGGCCGCGGTGAAGTCGCCGACGGGCTTGTGCGGGTCCAGGTCGGTGCTGTTGGTGTACGCCTGCCCCTGCCAGGTGCCCGCGGCGAACGGGGGGAAGCGGACCGCGCCGTCGGCGAGCGAGCGGCCCGGGTCGAGGATGCGGTCCCAGTCGGGCCGTACCGTCCGGCCGAGACCGTCGCACTCGGGGCACATGCCGGAGGGGTCGTTGAACGAGTACGCGGTCGCCGGTCCGGCGCTCGGGGTGCCGTGCCGGGAGAACAGCACCCGCATCACCGAGTAGATGTCGGTCATCGTGCCGACCGTGGACCGGGAGTGGCCCCCGATCGGGCGCTGGTCGACGACGATCGCGGGGGAGAGGTCCTCCAGTGCCTCCGCGTGCGGGCGCTCGTACTTGGGCAGCCGGTTGCGGACGAACCAGGTGAAGGTCTCGTTCAGCTGGCGCTGCGACTCCACCGCGATCGTGTCGAAGACGACGGACGACTTCCCCGATCCCGAAACGCCGGTGAACACGGTCAGCCGGCCTTTCGGGATGCGGAGGGTGACGTCCTTGAGGTTGTTCTCGCTCGCTCCGGTGATGGTGATGAACCGGGGCGTGGACAGGGGCATGAGATCGCTCGCGAGATCGGGCATGCCCCCGAAGCTAGGCGGGATACCCGACAGCTTCTGGCGTGATTTCTTTCAGTTCTCCGTCCTCCACCATCAGCCAGCGCGTGATGCCGATCGACTCCAGGAACGGCAGGTCGTGGCTGGCCACGATCAGCGCCCCCTCGTAGGACTCCAGGGCCGTGGTGAGCTGCCGCACGCTCGCCATGTCCAGGTTGTTCGTCGGCTCGTCCAGCATCAGCAGCTGCGGCGCGGGCTCGGCCAGCATCAGCGCGGCCAGGGCCGCACGGAAGCGCTCGCCGCCCGAGAGCGTCGACGCCCGCTGGTCGGCGCGGGCACCCCGGAACAGGAAGCGGGCAAGCCGCGCCCGGATCCGGTTGTTCGTGGCGCCCGGCGCGAACCGGGCCACGTTCTCGGCGACCGTCAGCTCACCGTCAAGGACGTCCAGCCGCTGAGGCAGGAAACGGAGTGGAACATGCGCCGTCGCCTCGCCCGCCACCGGCGCCAGCTCACCGGCGATCGTCCGCAGCAGCGTCGTCTTGCCCGAGCCGTTGCGCCCGATCAGCGCGATCCGCTCCGGACCGTGCAGATCGAACCCACCGGCCACGCGCGCCCCGTACACGAGCTCCAGGTCGCGCAGCGTGAGCACGCCACGGCCCGGCGGTACCGCCGTGTACGGCAGGTCGACGCGGATCTCGTCGTCGTCCCGTACGGCGTCCACCGCGTCGTCGAGCCGTTCCTTGGCCTCGGCGAGCTTCTCCTCGTGCATGATCCGGTGCTTGCCGGCGGACTCCTGCGCCGCCCGCTTGCGCGCACCCATGACGATCTTCGGCTCGCGCTTCTGATCCCACATCTTCTGGCCGTACCGCTTGCGGCGGGCCAACTTGACCTGGGCATCGACCAGTTCGCGCTTCTGCTTCTTCAGGTCGGCCTCGGCGACCCGCACCATGCGCTCGGCTGCCTCCTGTTCGGTGGCGAGTGCCTCCTCGTACGCCGAGTAGTTGCCGCCGTACCAGGTGATCTCCCCGGAGCGCAGATCGGCGATCTGGTCGACCAGGTCCAGGAGTTCACGGTCGTGACTGACCACCACCATCACCCCCGGCCAGGACTCGACGGCCGCGTACAGCCGCCTGCGGGCGTACAGGTCGAGGTTGTTGGTGGGCTCGTCGAGCAGCAGGACGTCCGGGCGGCGCAGCAGCAGCGCGGCCAGCCGCAGCAGCACCGACTCGCCGCCCGACACCTCACCGATCGTGCGGTCCAACTCGACGTGACCGAGCCCGAGTTCGCCCAGCGTGGCGATCGCGCGCTCCTCCACGTCCCAGTCGTCGCCGATGGTCTCGAAGTGCTCCTCGGCCACGTCGCCCGCCTCGATGGCGTGCAGCGCGGCCCGCTTGGCGGCGATACCGAGGGCCTCGTCGACCCTCAACGCGGTGTCGAGCGTGACGTTCTGCGGGAGACAGCCGACCTCGCCCGCGACGCGCACGACTCCGTCGGCCGGGGTGAGCTCACCGGCGACGAGCTTCAACAGGGTCGATTTTCCCGATCCGTTGACGCCGACGAGCCCGGTCCGGCCGGGACCGAACGCGACGTCCAGGCCGTCGAAGACGGCGGTGCCGTCGGGCCAGGCGAAGGAGAGGGAGGTACAGCTGATGGAAGTAGGCATAAGGGCGCCTCCGCGGTTGCTCGCAGTGATCAAGGGGGCAAACGCGTATCGAGACACCGGCGACCAGCAGGCGGTGAGAAGCCCTGGGCATGAGAAAAGCCCTGTTCCGTGGAGACGGCTGGACGGCTCGAACGCCGAGGTCGCACGCGGCGTACACACACTTCAGGTGTGACGCGGTGTCTCAGACCTCAGACGAGCAACGTCCTTCTCCAATCGACGGCAACAGGACCTTTTACACCGTAGGAGGGAGCTCCGACGGTGTCAACGTGATTAATCGGGGAGGTGGCTCAGCACGCGTCCCGCATCAGTTCCGCCAGGTCGCGGTCCAGGTCGAGCTGGAGGTGCTCCAGGCCGAGCGGCACCAGGTCGCTCGTCGACTTGAGGAAGCGGCGCACCTCACCGCTGCGGATGTGCACGACCGCGGTGCCCTCGGGGGCGTGGAACTCCAGGACGGTCCGGTCGAAGCCGTACGGCCGCACCCGGACGTCGCCGTGGCCCTCGGGGCCTTCCAGGCCGGCCACCAGCAGCTCCCGGCTGAAGGTCCAGCAGACCTCGACACCCTCCAGGGTGGCCGGGGCGGGGAAGGTCATACGGACGGCGAACGGGTCGCGCCGGTCGTAGTGCAAAGTGGCTGGAATGCTCGGCATCCGCGGCGCGGCGGCGACGAGACGGGCCTCAACGGGCTGCTCGATTACGGTGGACAACGCCTTGCTCCCTTGTGACGGCTGGACGAACATCCGGGTGGACGAGACCGGGCATAGATAGAGACGACGGAATCGGCGAATCCGTGCACCCCGATGCCGAGTGACCTCTGTCACCGCCTTCATGCACGGGAGTGGGTCCTTCGTCCTCGCGTGACCGGAAGGTCGGCTGTGGCCGGTGTGGCCATCTGGACGGCGACGGGGCGGTCGACTAGCTTCGCCCGCCATGAGGCGTTCGGGGAGCACGCGACCGGTGGGGCGTACGTTTCGGACAGTGGCCGCGGGGGTGGCGTGCGGGGCGGCCCTCGCCGCGCTGACCGCCGGACCGGCGCAGGCGCACGAGCCGCGGCGGCACGCGCCGCACTGGGAGCTCAAGGACAGCGGAACGCCCGAGGTGCGCTACCGCGGCCTGTCCGCGGTGAGCCGGCACACGGCGTGGCTGGCCGGGACCGCGGGCACCGTGCTGCGCACCACCGACGGCGGCGCGAGCTGGCGGAACGTCTCGCCGCCCGGCGCGGCCGACCTCCAGTTCCGGGACATCGAGGCGTTCGACGCGCGGCGGGCCGTGGCGCTGGCCATCGGGGAGGGCGAGGCGTCCCGGGTGTACCGCACGGACGACGGCGGCGCGACCTGGACCGAGTCCTTCCGCAACACCGACCCGCGGGCCTTCTACGACTGCCTCACCTTCTTCGACCGCCGTCACGGCCTGGCGATGAGCGACCCGGTCGACGGCCGGTTCCGGCTTCTGTCGACCGGCGACGGCGGCCGTACCTGGAAGGTGCTCCCGAACGACGGGATGCCCGCCGCGCAGGAGGGGGAGGCCGGGTTCGCGGCGAGCGGGCAGTGTCTGGTCTCCTCCGGGCCGAAGGACGTCTGGCTCGCCACCGGCGGGGCGGCACGCGCGCGTGTGCTGCACTCCGCCGACCGGGGGCTGACGTGGACGGCCGCCGACACGCCGATCCCGGCGGGTGACCCGGCCCGCGGTGTCTTCGGGCTCGCCTTCCGCGACCGCACGCACGGCCTCGCGGTCGGCGGCGACTACCGCCCCGACCAGGCATCCGTGCAGGCCGCGGCCCGTACCGGCGACGGGGGCGCCGACTGGCGGCCCGCCGTGACGCCGGTGCCCGCCTACCGCTCCGGCGTGGCCTGGCTGCCGCACAGCCGACGCGCCGCCCTCGCGGTCGGTCCCACCGGCACTGACCTGACGACCGACGGCGGCCGGACCTGGCGGACCGTGGACGGCGGCTCGTACGACACCGTGGACTGCACACCCGACCTGGGCTGCTGGGCCGCGGGGGAGAAGGGGCGGGTCGCGCGGCTGGAGAGCTGATCCGGAATGTGGGTACTCGGACGCCGACGGCGAAAGGAGTGACCCCCATGCCGGCCGGTTCGAACTCGAAGCGGGAACGCCAGTACGAGCACATCAAGAAGAGCGCCCAGGACCGTGGCGAGAGCACCTCGCGCGCCGAGGAGATCGCCGCGCGGACGGTGAACAAGGAACGCGCCCGGTCCGGCGAGTCGAGGACCGCGAGCCGTACGTCCACCGAGGACATGTCCTCCGGCAGGCGCGGCGGGCAGCGGTCCGGGAAGGGCTCGCAGGGTCCCACCTACGACCAGCTGTACGAGGAGGCCAAGCAACGCAATATCCACGGGCGTTCGGACATGAACAAGGGCCAGCTCAAGCGGGCACTGGGGAAGTGACGGCTCCGTCCCTCAGTCGAGGGTCTCGCGGTACTGCTCCAGCGCCGGCGCGGTCTTCGTGGCGACGAACTCGGTGATGCGGTAGACGCACACCCCGGCGCCGACGAACGGGTCGGTCGCGGCGAGCTCCTCGATCCGCGCGCGGTCGGGTGCGACGGCGAGGATCACCCCACCGTCGCGGGGGTTCTTGCGCCCGGACGCGAGGAAGATCCCCTTCTCGTAGTGCTCGTCGAGCCACGCCCTGTGCGCCTCCAGTACGGCGTCGACGGCCTCGATCGGTGCGGTGTATTCCAGCTCCATCACGAACATGATCGCGAGCCTACAACCGGGCCCGTACGCTCGTGCCCACCATGACGACCGTACGTATTCCGGCGGGCTGGCCCGCGACCGAGGAGGAGGCCCGCGCCGTCCAGGACGAGCTGCGGGCGCGGGTGGTGCTCGACGAGCCGGGGCCGGCGCCCGGTTCCGGACACGTGACCGGCGTGGACGTGGCCTACGACGACGAGCACGACGTGGTCGCGGCGGCGGCGGTCGTCCTCGACGCGGCGACCCTCGACGTCGTCGCCGAGGCCACGGCCGTGGGCCGGATCTCGTTCCCCTACGTCCCCGGCCTGCTCGCCTTCCGCGAGATCCCCACGGTGCTGGCCGCCCTCGACGCCCTGCCCTGCCCGCCCGGCCTGGTCGTCTGCGACGGCTACGGTCGAGCCCACCCCCGCCGCTTCGGCCTCGCCAGCCACCTCGGCGTCCTCACCGACCTGCCCACGATCGGCGTCGCCAAGAACCCGTTCACCTTCACCTACGACGCCCCGGCCACGCCCCGCGGCTCCTGGACGCCCCTCCTGGCGGCCGACGAGGAACTCGGCCGAGCCCTACGCACCCGTGACAAGGTCAAACCGGTCTTCGTCTCGGTGGGCCACCGGGTGACCCTGGAGAACGCCTGCGCCCACACACTGGCGTTGACCCCCGAGTACCGCCTGCCGGAGACGACCCGCAGAGCGGACTCGCTGTGCCGCGAGGCACTGAAGGAGGCGGCCCTCTGACGGGGCGGCACCGCACGATCTGAGTACCGGGACTGAGTACCCGTACGGATGCCGGCGCCCGTCCCGATCGGCAGGCTGAACCCCATGACGACGCACCGCTCCCCGAAGCCCCTCGCCGACCCCGACCGTCCCGTTGAGCGTGCCGTGACGGCTGCTCTGGTGTTGGCCACGTTGGCCGGGCTGGGGTGGATCGTCGGGATGATCTACACCATCGCGGGGTGGCCGCTGTAGGGCTCGGGGGTCAGCGGGTGGCGGCCACTCTGAAGGTGATGCCTGCCGTGCGCAGGCGTTCGATCAGGGTGTTGCCCATCGCGACCGCCGTGGTGACCTGGCCGGCTGTCGGCGGCAGGTCGTCGAAGGCGAGGCAGAGGGCCGACTCGGCGAACATCTTCGCCGTCTCGCCGTAGCCGGGGTCGCCTCCGGAGACCTCGGTGAAGACGCGCAGGCCGCCGCCCTCGCCGACGAAGCGGACCGAGAACCAGCTCTTGGCGCGCTTCTCCGGATCCGGTCCCTCGCCGGGCTTGAGCCGGTCGGACAACCAGCGCCGGGCCGGCGGCAGCTGGGCGGCAGAAAAGAGCGCGCCCATCGCCGCGATCCCGCCGACCGCGACCGGAAGGTGCCGTACGGCGGCGTAGTGGCGGTAGCGGAAGTCGGGGCCGTAGCGGTCGAGGCCGCGCGCGGAGCGCTGCACGATCTGCGGGTCGATCGTCGGCAGCGGCAGCGCCCAGGCCCCGACCTCCCCCACGAACCGGGGCACCCCCGTCGGCGCCAGCGCCCGGCGCCCCATCAGCCGCGGCTCGTGCCGGGCCCGGTCACGAGCCGCGGCGATCATCTGGCGCCCGCGAGCGAACTGGTTGAGCGCCGAGGCGAACGTACCGCCCGAGAAGGTGGCGTCGACCGTCACGAACCCGTCCACCGCGAGCGGCACGTCCTGCGGCAGTTGCTGCACGGTGAAGTACGCGCCCAGGTCGTGCGGGATCGAGTCGAAGCCACAGGCGTGCACCAGCCGCGCCCCCGTCTCACGCGCGCGTGCGTCGTGCCGGACGTACGTCAGGTCCACGAACTCCGGCTCACCGCAGAGGTCGAGATAGTCGGCGCCGGTGTCCGCGCAGGCGGCGACGAGATCCTCGCCGTACTTCACGTAGGGGCCCACCGTCGAGGCCACCACGCGTGCGTGCTCGGCGAGCCGGCGCATCGAGGCCGGATCGGCGACGTCCGCCTCCAGCACCCCGACCCCCTCACCGCCCGGCAGCGAGTCGCGCAGCCGCTCCAGCTTCTCGGCGCTGCGCCCGGCGATCGCCCAGCGCAGGCCCTCGGGCGCGTTCTCCGCGAGGTACTCCGCGGTGAGTACCCCGACGAAGCCCGTCGCTCCGAAGAGCACGATGTCGTACGGACGATCCGTCCTGCTCAGCCTGCTCATGACACCCCTCGGTCCCGCACCACGCGCCGTTGTCGGTGGCCGAGGCTAGCGTGAGGTGTGCGGAGCCCGACGACGAGCCCGGAGGTATGCGGTGGCCGTGTCCAGGTCTGCCCTGAAGAAGTGGGAAAAAGTGCGTGAGTTCGCGCTCGGCATGCCCGGCGCCGTCGAGGAGTTCCCCTGGGGCGAGACGGTCGCGAAGGTCAACAAGAAGGTGTTCGTGTTCCTCGGCGTCTCCGACGGCGGCTATCCGATGGGCGTCACCGTGAAGCTCAAGGACGAGGCGGCCCACGCCCACGCCCTGACCTGCCCGGGCGCGGAGCCCGCCGGCTACGGCCTGGGCAAGGCCGGCTGGGTCAGCATCCCGCTGGAGCAGAAGGGCGCCCCGGCCGCGGAACTGCTGTGCGACTGGGTGGAGGAGAGCTACCGCACCATCGCGCCGAAGCGGCTGATAGCGGAGCTCGACGCGCGCTGATTGCGCGGGGTGGCTTCGCGGCCAGGCTTCCGGCGGGTAACTTCCTAAGCGCTTGCTCTTGTGTCCGCCGGGACACTTTCTTAGCATCGCTGGTGTTACAGCAGTAGTGTCAAACCCCTGGGGGCAGGATGGCGACGACGCCAGGACAGGGCCCGCTCACCGGCGTGCGCGTGGTCGAGCTGGCCGGCATCGGGCCGGGCCCGTTCGCCGCGATGCTCCTCGCCGACCTCGGCGCCGACGTCGTCCGCGTCGACCGGCCCGGCGGCACCGGGCTGGCCATCGACACCGAGTGCGACATCACCAACCGCAACAAGCGCTCGGTGATCGTCGACCTGAAGTCCCCCGACGGCCCCGCGCGCGTCCTGGACCTCGCCGCCCGCGCCGACATCCTCATCGAGGGCTACCGCCCCGGGGTCGCCGAGCGCCTCGGCGTCGGCCCCGAGGACTGCCACGCCCGCAACCCCGCCCTGGTCTACGGCCGGATGACCGGCTGGGGCCAGGACGGGCCCCTCGCCCAGCGCGCCGGCCACGACATCGCGTACATCGCCGTCACCGGCACCCTCGGCATGATCGGCAACCCCGACGAACCACCCGCCGTCCCCGCCAACCTCGTCGGCGACTACGCGGGCGGCTCCCTCTACCTCGTCGTCGGCGTCCTCGCCGCGCTGCACCACGCCCGCGCCACCGGCGCCGGACAGGTCGTGGACGCCGCGATCGTCGACGGCACCTCCCACCTCTCCGCGATGATCCACGGCATGCTCGCGGCCGGCGGCTGGCAGGACCGGCGCGGCGCCAACCTCCTGGACGGCGGCTGCCCGTACTACGGCACCTACGAGACCGCCGACGGCCGGTACATGGCGGTCGGCGCCCTGGAACCCCAGTTCTACGACGAGTTCCTCCACCTCCTCGGCGTCGCGGACTTCGCCGAAGCCCGCAAGGACTGGTCCCGCTGGAGCGAGCTGCGCGACGCGGTCGCCGCCCGCTTCAAGTCCCGTACGAGGGACGAGTGGACGGCCGTCTTCGAAGGCTCCGACGCCTGCGTCGCCCCCGTCCTGTCCCTGCGCGAGGCCCCGCACCATCCCCACCTCGCCGCCCGCGGCACCTTCACCGACCACGACGGCATCACCCAGCCCGCCCCGGCGCCCCGCTTCTCCGCGACCCCGACGGCCGTCCGGACGGGCCCGGCCCAGCCCGGCGCGGACACCGCGGACGTGGCGCGCGACTGGGACGTACCCGACCTTCTGAAGCACCAGGAACCCACGAAGGGCCTCGAATGAAGCGGCAGATCTTCGCCCCCGAGCACGACGCGTTCCGCGCGACCGTGCGCAGCTTCCTGGACCGGGAGGTGCTGCCGCACTACGAGCAGTGGGAGAAGGACGGCATCGTCTCCCGCGACGCCTGGCGCGCGGCCGGCAAGCAGGGCCTGCTCGGCTTCGCCGTCCCCGAGGAGTACGGAGGCGGCGGCACCGACGACTTCCGCTACAGCGCGGTCCTCGCCGAGGAGTTCACCCGCGCGGGCGCCCCGGGCCTCGCCCTCGGCCTGCACAACGACATCATCGGCCCGTACCTGACCTCCCTGGCCACCGAGGAACAGAAACGGCGCTGGCTGCCCGGCTTCTGCGACGGCTCGATCATCACCGCCATCGCCATGACCGAACCCGGCGCCGGCTCCGACCTCCAGGGCATCCGCACCCACGCCGAGGACCGCGGCGACCACTGGGTGCTCAGCGGCTCCAAGACGTTCATCTCCAACGGCATCCTCGCCGACCTGGTGATCGTCGTCGCGAAGACGACACCCGAGGGCGGTGCGCACGGACTTTCGCTGCTCGTCGTCGAACGGGGCATGGAAGGCTTCGAACGCGGCCGCAACCTCGACAAGATCGGCCAGAAGTCGCAGGACACGGCAGAGTTGTTCTTCAACGACGTCCGGGTGCCGAAGGAGAACCTCCTGGGCGACCTCAACGGCGCCTTCGTACACCTGATGACGAACCTCGCGCAGGAGCGCCTGAGCATCGCCGTCGCCGCGATCGCCGCCGCCGAGCACCTGCTGGAGATCACCACCGACTACGTCAAGGAACGCGAGGCGTTCGGCCGGCCGCTGGCGACCAAGCAGCACATCCGCTTCGAGGTGGCCGAGATGGCCACCGAGTGCGCCGTCACCCGCACCTTCCTCGACCGCTGCATCGAGGACCACGCGAACGGCGAGCTCGACGCCGTCCACGCCTCCATGGCCAAGTGGTGGGCGACCGAGCTCCAGAAGCGCGTCGCCGACCGCTGTCTGCAACTGCACGGCGGCTACGGCTACATGAGCGAGTACCCCGTCGCCCGGGCCTTCACCGACGGCCGCATCCAGACCATCTACGGCGGGACGACCGAGATCATGAAGGAGATCATCGGTCGTTCCCTGCTCGGCTAACCCTCGTTGAAAGGCTTTCCAGTGAGCACCGAAGCGTATGTGTACGACGCGATCCGCACCCCGCGCGGCCGCGGCAAGGCGAACGGCTCCTTGCACGGCACCAAGCCCATCGACCTGGTCGTAGGACTCATCCACGAGATCCGCGACCGCTTCCCCGGCCTGGACCCGGCGGACATCGACGACATCGTGCTCGGCGTCGTCGGCCCGGTCGGCGACCAGGGCTCCGACATCGCCCGTATCGCCGCCATCGCGGCCGGACTGCCGGACACGGTCGCGGGCGTCCAGGAGAACCGCTTCTGTGCCTCCGGTCTGGAGGCCGTCAACATGGCCGCCGCCAAGGTCCGTTCGGGCTTCGAGGACCTCGTCCTCGCGGGTGGCGTCGAGTCCATGTCCCGGGTGCCGATGGCCTCCGACGGCGGCGCCTGGTTCAACGACCCGATGACCAACCTCTCCGTCAACTTCGTGCCGCAGGGCATCGGCGCCGACCTCATCGCCACCATCGAGGGCTTCTCCCGCCGTGACGTCGACGAGTACGCGGCGCTCTCCCAGGAGCGGGCGGCCACTGCCTGGAAGGAGGGCCGCTTCGACCGTTCCGTCGTCCCGGTGAAGGACCGCAGCGGCCTGGTCGTCCTCGACCACGACGAGCACATGCGCCCCGGCACCACCGCCGACTCCCTCGCCAAGCTGAAGGCGTCCTTCGCGGACATCGGTGACCTCGGCGGCTTCGACGCCGTCGCGCTGCAGAAGTACCACTGGGTCGAGAAGATCGACCACGTCCACCACGCGGGCAACTCCTCCGGCATCGTCGACGGCGCCTCGCTGGTCGCCATCGGCAACAAGGAGGTCGGCGAGCGAGGCGGCCTCACGCCGCGCGCGCGGATCGTCTCCGCCGCCGTCTCCGGCTCCGAGCCCACCATCATGCTCACCGGCCCCGCGCCCGCCACCCGCAAGGCCCTGAAGAAGGCGGGCCTGACCATCGACGACATCGACCTCGTCGAGATCAACGAGGCGTTCGCGGCGGTCGTTCTGCGCTTCGTCAAGGACATGGGACTTTCCCTGGACAAGGTCAACGTCAACGGCGGCGCCATCGCCCTCGGCCACCCGCTCGGCGCGACCGGCGCCATGATCCTCGGCTCGCTCGTCGACGAACTGGAGCGCCAGGACAAGCGGTACGGCCTGGCCACGCTCTGCGTCGGCGGCGGCATGGGCATCGCCACCATCGTCGAGCGCATCTGACCCCCTCCCGACGGATACGACGGATCACACGGAGCACTTCCTCATGAGCACTGAATCCACCACCATCCGCTGGGAGCAGGACCGCGAGGGTGTCGTCACCCTCGTCCTGGACGACCCCAACCAGTCCGCGAACACGATGAACCAGGCGTTCCGCGACTCCCTCGCCGTCATCGTGGACCGCCTGGAGGCGGAGAAGGACACCATCCGCGGTGTCATCATCACCTCCGCCAAGAAGACCTTCTTCGCCGGCGGCGACCTGCGCGACCTCATCAGGGTCACCCCCGAGACCGCACAGGA
This sequence comes from Streptomyces coerulescens, assembly GCF_042657965.1. Classification (NCBI taxonomy): domain Bacteria; kingdom Bacillati; phylum Actinomycetota; class Actinomycetes; order Kitasatosporales; family Streptomycetaceae; genus Streptomyces; species Streptomyces coerulescens. The sequence goes on along the minus strand of NZ_JBHSKM010000002.1, from coordinate 357,859 downwards.
CCTCTTCGAGGGCGGCATGGCGATCAAGCGCCAGCTGCGCCGAATCGAGACCCTGGGCAAGCCGGTCGTCGCCGCGCTGAACGGCGCGGCCCTGGGCGGCGGCTACGAGATCGCCCTCGCCTGCCACCACCGCATCGCCCTCGACGCGCCCGGCTCCAAGATCGGCTGCCCCGAGGTCACCCTCGGCCTGCTGCCCGGCGGAGGGGGCGTGGTCCGCACCGTCCGGCTGCTCGGCATCGCCGACGCCCTGCTGAAGGTCCTCCTCCAGGGCACCCAGTACAACCCGCAGCGCGCCCTGCAGAACGGCCTGATCGACGACGTGGCCACCACGCAGGACGAACTGCTCGCCAAGGCCCGCGCGTTCATCGAGGCCCACCCCGAGTCGCAGCAGCCCTGGGACAAGCCGGGCTACCGCATCCCCGGCGGCACGCCCGCCAACCCCAAGTTCGCGGCGAACCTCCCCGCCTTCCCGGCCAATCTGCGCAAGCAGACGGGCGGCGCGCCCTACCCCGCCCCGCGCAACATCCTCGCGGCGGCCGTCGAGGGCTCCCAGGTCGACTTCGAGACCGCGCAGGTCATCGAGGCGCGCTACTTCGTGGAACTGGCGGCGGGCCAGACCTCCAAGAACATGATCCAGGCGTTCTTCTTCGACCTCCAGGCCGTCAACTCCGGCGCCAACCGGCCCAAGGGCATCGAGCCCCGCAAGGTCCGCAAGGTCGCCGTCCTGGGCGCCGGGATGATGGGCGCCGGCATCGCCTACTCCTGCGCCCGCGCGGGCATCGACGTCGTCCTGAAGGACGTGTCGCCGGAAGCCGCGGTCAAGGGCAAGGGGTACTCGGAGAAGCTGTGCGCCAAGGCGGTCTCACGGGGCCGTACGACGCAGGAGAAGGCCGACGCGCTGCTCGCCCGCATCACGCCCACCGGCGACCCGCAGGACGTGGCCGGCTGCGACGCGGTCATCGAGGCCGTCTTCGAGAACCCGGAGCTCAAGCACAAGGTCTTCCAGGAGATCCAGGGGATCGTCGAGCCGGACGCGCTGCTGTGCTCCAACACCTCGACGCTGCCGATCACCGTCCTCGCCGAAGGCGTCGAGCGCCAGGCGGACTTCATCGGACTCCACTTCTTCTCACCCGTCGACAAGATGCCGCTCGTCGAGATCATCAAGGGCGAGCGGACCGGCGACGAGGCGCTGGCCCGCGCGTTCGACCTGGTCCGGCAGATCAACAAGACGCCGATCGTCGTCAACGACTCCCGCGGCTTCTTCACCTCCCGGGTCATCGGCCACTTCATCAACGAGGGCGTGGCGATGGTCGGCGAGGGCATCGAGCCCGCGTCCGTCGAGCAGGCGGCGGCCCAGGTCGGCTACCCCGCCAAGGTCCTGTCCCTGATGGACGAACTGACGCTCACGCTGCCCCGCAAGATCCGCAACGAGTCCAAGCGGGCCGTGGAGGAGTCGGGCGGCACCTGGACCGCGCACCCCGCCGAGGCCGTCATCGACCGCATGGTCGACGAGTTCGAGCGCCCCGGGCGCAGCGGCGGAGCCGGCTTCTACGACTACGACGAGAACGGCAAGCGGGCCGCCCTGTGGCCGGGCCTGCGCGAGCACTTCACCCGCGACGGCGCTCGGATCCCCTTCCGGGACATGCAGGAACGCATGCTCTTCTCCGAGGCCCTGGACACGGTCCGGCTGCTGGAGGAGGGAGTGCTCACCTCCGTCGCCGACGCCAACATCGGCTCCATCTTCGGCATCGGCTTCCCCGGCTGGACGGGCGGTGTCCTGCAGTACATCAACGGCTACGAGGGTGGAGTCGCCGGCTTCACGGCACGCGCGCGTGAGCTGGCCCAGACGTACGGAGAGCGGTTCACGCCGCCCGCCCTGCTGGTGGAGAAGGCCGAGAAGGGGGAGACCTTCGGCGACTGACACCGCGATCGCCGCATACCGCTGAGCGATACGCCGACCTTGCTCCCGGGGAACGGGGCACCCAAGCCGGCGGACGAACCGTCCTCCCGCACCGGTCCCCTTCCCCGAGGAGCCCCCATGGGATTCCGCCCCGCAGCGGTTTCCTCACCGGGCAGACGCTGCACGTGTCAGGCGGATCCGCGTTTCTCCGAGTCGCCGCCCAGCCACTGCCGCAGCTCCTCGCGCAGGGATCGCTGAAAGGTCGTCAACAGGGCCTGCACGACCACGGGTTGCATATAGGCGGACAGCGACTTCACGTCCTGCGCGGTGCGTTCCGACACCTCGTCGCGGAAGAGCCGCGACAACTCGTGCGCCGCGGCCCGCGAGTGCTCGATGAGGACCGCGCGCGAGGCGAGGATCGCGTCCTGGGAGAGCGGTACGTCCAGCAGCCCGACGCCGAGCCGCAGCAGCCCCAGGTCGACACGGTAGTCACCGTCACCCTGACCGGCCTCGAGCACACCCATCGCGGCCAGCCGCTCCAGGTCGTCGTCGTCCAGATCGCGTCCGGCCCGCCGCACCAGCTCCTTCCGCGACACCGTCTCCACGGTCTCCGGCGCCCAGGAGGCCACCACGGACCGGTGCAGGGCGAGGTCGTGGGCGTCCAGGTCCGGTGGCAGCTGCTGGAGATACCGCTCGATCGCCGCCAGCGTCATGCCCTGCTGCTGAAGCTCCTCGATGAGCGCCAGCCGGGCCAGATGCTCGCGCCCGTAGTGGCCCACTCTGCGCGGACCGATCACCGGGGGCGGCAGCAGACCCTTGGTGCCGTAGAACCGCACCGTGCGGACCGTCATCCCGGCGCGCGCGGCCAGTTCGTCGATCGTGAGGGTGGGCTGGGTCGGTTCCTCGGTGCCGGTCGTCATGTGCAGCAGTATCGCTGTCTCACCACTGCTGTGACACCTGCCGGGACCATCGGGACGACCGTGTGAGAAGTAACGCTCTGTGACGTGCGCCACCGCATGAGGTGCGCTCGGTGGGGGAAGGTGAGCCCTTGGTCTGTGCCTTTTACGGAAGGGCGCAGGCCATACGTTCGTCCGGACACCCGAGCGCGACCCGCTCGGGCGCACCAGAGATTGGTACCACCCGTGAGCAAGGACGCCGTGAACACGGCAGTGGCCGCATCCCGCACCGACGCGGCCCAGGTGCCCGCGGACGCGGGCGACGCCGGTTACAGCAAGGACCTCAAGGCCCGCCACGTCAACATGATCGCCATCGGCGGGGCCATCGGCACCGGCCTCTTCCTCGGCGCCGGCGGTCGCCTCCACAACGCGGGCCCGGCGCTGGCGATCGCCTACCTGGTCTGCGGCATCTTCGCCTTCTTCGTGGTCAGGGCCCTCGGCGAGCTCGTGCTCTACCGCCCCTCGTCCGGCTCGTTCGTGTCGTACGCGCGTGAGTTCCTCGGGGAGAAGGGCGCCTACGTCGCCGGCTGGATGTACTTCCTGAACTGGTCGACCACCGGCATCGCCGACATCACCGCGATCGCGCTCTACACGCACTACTGGAGCCTGTTCACCGACATCCCGCAGTGGCTACTGGCCCTGATCGCGCTGGCGGTCGTGCTGGCGGTGAACCTGATCTCGGTGAAGATCTTCGGCGAGATGGAGTTCTGGTTCGCGATCATCAAGGTCGCCACGCTTGTCGGCTTCATGTTCGTCGGCATCTTCCTGCTCGCCACTCAGCACGAGGTGGGCGGCACGACGCCCGGTCTGAGCGTGATCTCCGACAACGGCGGCGTCTTCCCGCACGGCCTGATGCCCGTCGTCCTGGTCATGCAGGGCGTGATCTTCGCGTACGCCGCACTGGAGCTGGTCGGCGTCGCCGCGGGTGAGACCGCGGAGCCGGAGAAGATCGTCCCGCGCGCGGTGAACTCGATCATGTGGCGGGTCGGCCTGTTCTACGTCGGCTCGGTCGTCCTGCTCGCGCTGCTCCTCCCCGGCTCGGTCTACTCCGCCGACGAGAGCCCCTTCGTCACGGTCCTGTCGAAGATCGGCGTCCCCGCGGCCGGTGACGTGATGAACCTGGTGGTCCTCACGGCCGCCATGTCCTCCCTCAACTCCGGCCTCTACTCCACGGGCCGCATCCTGCGCTCCATGGCGATGGCCGGCTCGGCCCCGAAGTTCACGGCCCGGATGAACCGCAGCCAGGTGCCCTACGGCGGCATCCTGCTCACCTGCGCGGTGTGCGTGCTCGGCGTCGGCCTGAACTTCCTCATGCCCAGCCAGGCCTTCGAGATCGTGCTGAACGTCGCTTCCCTCGGTATCATCTCGACCTGGGTGATCATCATGGTCTGCCACCTGATCTTCGTCCGCCGGGCCAAGGCGGGATTGGTGGAGCGCCCCTCGTTCCGTCTCCCGGGCAGCCCGGTCACCGAGATCGCCACGGTCGTCTTCCTGCTCGCCTGCCTCGGCATGATGTGGAACGACCCCGAGGTCGGCCGCAAGACCCTGCTCCTCATCCCGGTGATCGCCGTGATGCTGGTCGGCGGCTGGTACGCCGTCCGTCGCCGCGTCGACCGCACGGAGGACCAGGAGCTGGCCGAGCTCACGAAGTAATCCCGAGGCCGTTGTCAGTGGCGGCCTCTACGGTGGCGTCATGTCGGAGATCACTTACGTCCGGGGTGACGCCACCGTTCCGTCGGTGAAGGGCGTCAAGGTGATCGCCCATGTCTGCAACGACATCGGGGGATGGGGGAAGGGCTTCGTCCTCGCCATATCGCGCCGCTGGCCGGAGCCGGAGAAGTCCTACCGGGCCTGGCACCGCGAGCGCTCGTCGAACGACTTCGGCTTGGGCGCGGTGCAACTCGTCCAGGTCGAGCCGTACGTCTGGGTGGCCAACATGGTCGGACAGCGCGGCATCATCCCCCACGCTCGAATTCGCTCGCGCGGGGGGACCCCCATGGGCAGCAAGGGCGTTCCCGTCCGCTACGAGGCGATCGACGCCGCCCTGGAGAGCCTGGCCCAGAAGGCCGCCGACCTCGGCGCGTCTGTCCACATGCCCCGGATAGGGTGCGGGTTGGCCGGCGGCAAGTGGTCCCGGGTCGAGCCGCTGATCGCCGATCGGCTGGTTCGGCGGGGGATCGCCGTGACGGTCTACGACCATGGGGAGGGCCGGAGTTGAGTCGTGACATCGATGTGCTCGTGCTGGGCGGGGCGGGCGTCGACACCATCGTGTACGTGCCGGAACTGCCGCTGCCGTACGCCGACAGCTACATGATCGATTCAGGTATCCGTACCCGCGCCGGGCAGACCGGCGACTTCGTCGTCCTGGGCCTCGCCGCCCTCGGCCTGCGGGTCCACCACCTGGACCTGCTCGGCGACGACCCCGAAGGCGACCTGGTCCGTGCCCTGCACCGCGAGAAGGGCATCGCGCTCACAGCGATCCCGCAGCCCGCGGGCACGAAGCGCGCCGTCAACCTCGTGGGCCCCGACGGCAGACGACTCTCGCTGTACGACACCAGCCGCGGCCACGCCGACGACCGCCTCCCCGAGGCCACGGTGCGTGCCCTCGCCGAGGCGAGCCGCCACGTCCACGTCGCCATCACCCCGCCCTGCGCCGAGGCCCTGCCCCTGCTGCGCGAGTCGGGCGCGACGCTCTCCACCGACCTGCACGACTGGGACGGCGAGAACCCGTACCACGAGCCGTTCGCGCACGCGGCGGACGTCGTCTTCCTGTCCGCCGCCGCCCTGGCCGACCCCGAGCGCACCATGCGCCGCATCGCCGACCGGGGCCGGGCCGAGGTGGTCGTGGCCACGGCAGGCGCCAAGGGTGCGTACGTACTGGCCGACGACGAGCTGACCCATGTACCCGCCGCGACGCCGCCCGCACTGGTGGTGGACTCCAACGGCGCGGGCGATGCCTTCGCCGCCGCGTTCCTCTACGCCTGGCTCAACCGAGAGACCCCGGCCCGCAGCGCCCAGTACGGCACGATCGCGGGAGCCCACGCCTGCACGATCCCGGCAACGGACACGACCGCAATAAGGCTGGACGAACTACTCCGGCTCACTGCAACCCCTTAAGGGGCGCGGGGAACTGCGCGACAAGCCACCGAGCACCAGCAGCCGCCCGACAACCCGACGCGGCACCCCCGGTGGCGAACTCAGTGCCCGTGCACCTCATTGGTCGCGGCGATCTTCTTCCACGACTTCGGCTGCTCCACGGCCGACTTGGCGATCGAGGCACTACGCGCCGCAGGCGCACCCGGCTTCGACGGCTGGAACAGCCACGTGTCGAACAGCGCAGCCAGCGGCTTGCCGGACACCTCCTCGGCGTACCGCACGAAGTCGGCCACCGAGGCGTTGCCATAGGCGTACTTGGCCGGCCACCCCTTCAGAATCGCGAAGAACGCGTCGTCCCCGATCTCGTTGCGCAGCGCCTGAAGGGCCAGCGCCCCTCGGTCGTAGACGGCGATGTGGAACTGGTTCTCCGGCCCCGGATCCCCGGGCTTCACCGTCCAGAACGCGTCGTCGGCGGACCGCGAGGCGTACACGTAGTCGGCGATCTCCTGCGCCGTCCCCTCGCCCTCGCGCTCCGACCACAGCCACTGCGCGTACCGCGCGAAGCCCTCGTTGATCCAGATGTCCTTCCACTTCTTCACGGACACCAGGTCGCCCCACCACTGATGGGCCAACTCATGCACGACGACGGAGGTGTTGGACCCGTTCGCGAAGTTGGAGGGGCTGTAGAACGGCCGGGTCTGTGTCTCCAGCGCGTACCCGGTGTTCGTGTTCGGCACATACCCGCCGAGCGCGTTGTACGGATACGGCCCGAAGTACTCGCTCAGCCAGTCGGCGATCTCCCCGGTCCGCTCGATGCTCGCCCGCGCCGCCCCCGCGCGGTCGCCGAGATCCTTGCTGTAGGCGTTGATGACCGGAATTCCACTCTCGGACGTCCCCGTGGTGACGTCGAAGCGGCCCGCCGCGAACGTGGCCAGATATGTGGCCTGCGGCTTGTTGGAACGCCAGTTGTAGCGGGTCCAGCCGGCCCGTGAACTCGTCGACTGGAGCGTCCCGTTGGAGATGAACTGCGTGCCGTCGGGCACCTGCACCGACACGTCGTAGGTCGCCTTGTCGAGCGGGTGGTCGTTGCTCGGGAACCACCACCAGGCCCCCTCGGGCTCACCTGCGGCGACACCGCCGTCCGAGGTGCGCAGCCAGGCGTTGAAGCCGTACGCCTCCTTCGTCGACGGCACCCCGCGGTAACGCACGACGACGGTGAGGGGCGTGCCCTTGGCCAGCGCCTTCTTCGGCGTGATCTCCAGCTCGTGCTCGCCGGAGGTCGCGAACGACGCCTTCGCGCCGTTCACCCGCACCTCGCTGACGTCCAGCAGGAAGTCCAGATTGAACCGGGACAGGTCCTGCGTGGTCTTCGCCAGCAGGGTCGCCGTGCCCGCCAGCTCGTCCGTGGCCGGCTGGTACTTCAGCCGGAGGTCGTAGTGGGAGACGTCGTAGCCGCCGTTGCCGTAGGCCGGGTAGTAGGGGTCGCCGATGCCCGGGGCTCCGGGGGAGAGGCTCGCCGCCGACGCCGGGATCGCCAGCATCAGCGAGGCAGCCGCCAGTGCGCCCGGCGCCATGATTCTGCGGTGCACGAAAGCTCCAAGTCGTAGGGGGTGGAGTCTGTCCGGAGCCTATTGAGTACCTGTGCCCCCTGCGTGTCCATGACCACCCGTGTCACACGATCGCCATTCGGCCGACATGAGCGGATCCGCCACAAGGGTGTTTATCGGCCATCCGTGGCCTCATACGACGTCAGCCGCCCTCTTCTGCACAGGAGTTGACCGATGTACCGTCCGCGCATGCCGAAACGCACGCGCTTCACGATCTGGAGAACGCTCGCGACGGCGGCCGCGGCCGCCCTGATGGCCATGTTCCTCGTGCCCACGACGGCACAAGCCGGGCCCGGGGCGAGCGGTCCGCGGGAGAGCACCCCCGTCTACTCCTACGACAACGCCATCCGCGAGGCCGTCTGGGTGGACACCCGACTCGACCTCGACCGCGACGGCAGGCACGACCGGGTCGCCGTCGACATCGTCCGGCCCCGCGAGGCGGCCGCCGAGGGCCGCAAGGTGCCCGTCATCATGGACGCCAGCCCCTACTACTCCTGCTGTGGGCGCGGCAACGAGAGCCAGAAGAAGACGTACGACGCGAGCGGCAACCTGGTCCAGGCGCCGCTGTTCTACGACAACTACTTCGTGCCCCGCAGCTACGCGTTCGTCGGCGTCGACCTCGCCGGCACCAACCGCTCCGACGGCTGCGTGGATGTCGGAGGCCGCTCCGACGTCCTCTCCGCGAAGGCCGTCGTCGACTGGCTGAACGGCCGCGCGAAGGCGTACACGACCCGTACCGGCGCCACCACCGCCAAGGCGACCTGGACCAACGGCCGTACCGGCATGATCGGCAAGAGCTGGGACGGCACCATCGCCAGCGGTGTCGCCGCGACCGGCGTCAAGGGCCTGAAGACCGTCGTCCCGATCAGCGCCATCTCCTCCTGGTACGACTACTACTTCCAGCAGGGCGCCCCGCTCTACGACTCCGGTCCCGACTGGCTCTCCGACTACGTCGAGAGCGCCGACGCCCGCGCCAAGTGCGCCGCCGTCCAGCAGACGCTCGTCGAAGGCGCCCCGCGCACCGGCGACTGGACGCCGCTGTGGAGCGAGCGCGACTACGTCAAGGACGCCCGAAAGGTGCGCGCCAGCGTCTTCGCGATCCACGGCATGCAGGACCTCAACGTCCGTATGAAGCACCTCGGCCAGTGGTGGGACGCCCTCGCCAAGAACGGGGTCGAGCGCAAGATCTGGCTCTCCCAGACCGGCCACGTCGACCCCTTCGACTTCCGCCGCGCCGACTGGGTGAAAACCCTGCACCGCTGGTTCGACCACGAACTCCTCGGCTACGACAACGGCGTCGACCGTGAGCCGATGGCCGACATCGAGCGCCACCCCGACCAGTGGGTCACCTCCAAGGTCTGGCCGCCGCGCGGCACCGACACCGCCACCCTGCGGCCCGCCAAGGGCACCGAGCCGGGCGTCGGCACCCTCGGCCTGCGCAAGGGCAGGGGCACCGAGACCTTCACCGACGACCCGCAGCACAGCGAGACCGACTGGGCCACGCACATCGACGTGTCCACCCCGGACAAGGCGGGCTTCACGACCGCCCCGCTCACCCGCGACCTGCGTCTGTCCGGCTCCTCCGAGGTCACCGTCACCGCCACCCCGAGCACCTCGACGGCCCACCTCTCCGCCGTCCTGGTCGACCTCGGACCCGACAGCATCCGGGACTACGCGGCGAGCGGCGAGGGCATCAGCACGCTCACCGACCGCACCTGCTGGGGCGCGAGCACCACGGGCGACAGCGCCTGCTTCAAGGAGACGAAGGCCAAGACCGCCGACGTCGACCACACCGTCGTCAGCCGCGGCTGGGCCGACCTCGGCAACCATGCCTCCGACCTGGAAGGCAGCCCGCTCACCCCGGGCAAGGCGTACACGATCACCCTCGACCTCGCCGCCACCGACCACGTCGTCCCGGCCGGCCACCGCCTGGCCCTGATCGTCGCGGGCACCGACAAGGACCTGATCGACCCTCCGTCGACCAGGCCGACCCTCACGCTCGACCTGCCCCGCACCAAGGCCCGTATCCCGCTGGTCGGTGGCGCCGGCGCCTTCGCCCGCGCCACCGCCGACGCGCCGTCAGCCGCCCCCGCGCCCAAGCTCCTTGACGGCGTGACGGGCGCGCCCCGCCCCACCCACCGCATCCCGGAGGGAGCCCGGTGAACCGCGTCCGAGCCCTGACCCTGACCGCGGCGGCCCTCGCCGCGTCCCTCGTGGCGGTGCCCGCCCAGGCCGCCGACTCCCCGCCCCGCACCGGATTCGAGCAGTCGGACGGGGCCCGCTGGACCAGCCAGCCCGAGGAACAGGACTTCCTCGCCGCCGTCGACCGGGCGAGCGAGAGGGTCTCCGTCGAACGTATCGGGACCACGAAGCAGGGCAGGCCGCTGCAGCTGGTACGGATCGGCGAACGCCCCGCGGCGAACAAGGTGCTGCTCGTGTGCAGCCAGCACGGCGACGAACCCTCCGGCCGCGAGGCGTGTCTGTCCACCATCCGTGACCTGGCCTACGCCAAGGACCGGCAGACCCGGCGCTTCCTGGAGCGCACCACCCTGCTCGTCGTGCCCACCGCCAACCCCGACGGCCGGGCCGCCGACACGCGCGGCAACAGCGACGGGGTGGACATCAACCGTGACCACCTGGCACTGGCGACGGCCGAGGGGCGTGCCATGGCCGCGGTCGTCCGCGACCGGCGCCCCGACGTCATCTACGACCTGCACGAGTACGGCGCCACACCCCCGTACTACGACAAGGACCTGTTCGACCTGTGGCCGCGCAACCTCAACACGGACGACGACGTCCACGACGCGGCGCGGACCCTGTCCGAGTCCTATGTGCGCCCGGCCGCGGGCGACGGCGGCTACTCGACGGGAACGTACGGCATCTGGACGGACCCCGAGACGGGCGAGCCGATCCGGCAGGTCGCCGGTGACGGTCAGGAACGCATCCTGCGGAACATGTCCGGCGTCAAGCACTCCGTCGGCCTGCTCATCGAGAGCCGCGTCGATCCGCTCACCGAGGCGGAGAAGGCCGACGAGGCCCTGAACAACCGGCGCCGGGTGCACTCCCAACTCGCCGCACTGGGCGGCCTGTTGGACTTCACCGACGACCGGCGCGGCCGGATCGAGGCGGCGACGGGCCTGGCCCGCCTGACCGGCTACGCCGACACCGGGCCCGTGTACGTGGGCGGAGCCGACAACGACCCACACGAGACCAGCGAGGTGATCCAGGACCCGCCCTGCGGCTACCGGCTCACCGACGACCAGTACGCCCAGGTGAAGGACGAACTGGCCCTGCACGGGGTGAGGACCCGCGGCACCTACGTCCCGCTCCGCCAGTCCCTGCGCGCCCTCGTCCCGCTGCTCCTCGACGAGCGCGCCCCGTATCACCTCACGGCCGGTGAGCCCGACACCGACTGCTGAGCTGCTGTGATCGGCGGGATCTGTGGTAGGTCCTGGGAAACGACGTGGAAACCGGCGTATCCACGGGTTCCAGGGGAAGGTGCCGCTGATGACTGACGATCTGAAGAAGAGGGGTGGCGGCCCGGAAGGTCATACCGACGCTTCCGGGCGCCACACCGATCAAGTGGTGTTCGGGGTCACGGCCGCCATCACGCTGGCGTTCGTGATCTGGGGCTGGGCAGGCACGGACTCGCTGGAGAGCGCGTCCACGAAGATGCTCGACGGCCTGATCCACAACGGCGGCTGGGCCTTCATGCTGGCCGCCTCCGGTTTCGTGGTCTTCGCACTGTGGCTCGCCATCAGCCGCTACGGCCGTATCCACCTGGGCGCAGAGGGGGAGGAACCCGAGTTCCGCACCGTGTCGTGGGTCGCGATGATGTTCAGCGCCGGCATGGGTATCGGCCTGATGTTCTACGGCGTCAGTGAGCCGCTCGCGCACTACACGACCCCGCCGCCGGGCACCGATCCCGCCAACTCCGGCGAACGCATGGAGACGGCGATGGCCACCACCCTCTTCCACTGGACGCTGCATCCCTGGGCGATCTACGCGGTGGTGGGACTGGCCATCGCCTACAGCACCTTCCGCAAACGCCGCCGCCAGACCATCAGCGCGGTGTTCACCCCGCTGATCGGTGAGAAGCACGCGAACGGCTCCGGGGGACGGGTGATCGACATCCTCGCGATCATCGCCACCGTCTTCGGCTCCGCGGCCTCGCTCGGCCTCGGCGCGCTCCAGATCGGCTCCGGCTTCCGGGAGCTGGACTGGATGGACGACGTGAGCACCGGACTGCTCGTCGCGATCATCGCCGTGCTCACCCTGGCGTTCGTCGCCTCGGCCATCTCCGGCATCGAGCGGGGCATCCAGTGGCTGTCCAACATCAACATGGTGCTGGCGCTGATCCTCGCGGTCTTCGTGTTCATCGCGGGCCCCACGATCATCGTGCTCGACCTGGTGCCGACGTCGATCTTCTCCTACCTCGGTGACCTGCCCCAGCTCGCCGGGCGCACCGAGGCCAGCGGCGGCGAGGGCGTGGCCGACTGGCTGGGCAGCTGGACCGTCTTCTACTGGGCCTGGTGGATCTCCTGGACGCCCTTCGTCGGCATGTTCATCGCCCGCATCAGCCGTGGCCGCACCATCCGCCAGTTCGTCGGCGGCGTGATCCTCGTGCCCAGCACCGTCAGCCTCATCTGGTTCGCGATCTTCGGCGGTACGGCCATGAAGGTGAAGGAGGGCGGCGGGCTCGGCGGCGAGAGCACGCCCGAAGGCCAACTCTTCGGCCTGCTCCAGGAGTTCCCCATCGCCACCGTCACCAGCCTGCTCGTGATGATCCTCGTCGGCATCTTCTTCGTCTCGGGGGCCGACGCCGCCTCCATCGTGATGGGCACGCTCTCCCAGAAGGGCGCTCTCGAACCCGGCCGGTTCGTCGTGGTGTTCTGGGGTGTGGTGACCGGTGCCGTCGCCGCCATCATGCTGCTCGTCGGCAGCGGCCAGGGCGACGCGCTCACCGGCCTGCAGAACCTCACCATCCTGGCCGCCGCGCCGTTCGTCCTCGTGATGATCGGCATGTGCTTCGCCCTCATGCGCGATCTGCGCCGGGACCCGGTCATCGTGCGCGGCGAGATGGGCTCCGAGGCCGTCGAACTCGCGGTGATCGCGGGTCACAAGGAGTACGACGGCGAGTTCGAGATCAAGATCGGCCCGGGCGCGGGCACCGGGGCGGAGGGCGACCCCCTGGGGCACGACCACGTCTGAGTGACGCGCACGCGCGGGGCGGAGGCGAGTGGGAACGCCTCCGCCCCCGCGCCTTCACGCCCCCTCTTTACTGGGACAACCTCGGCCACCTGTCTGTTTCGCATGCCGGGACGTAGCGGAATATGTCATGCCGCGCTCATACCGGTCTCGCTCTGGGGATACTCACAGCATGTCTGCCGAGTACGCGACCTTCGGCCTGGCACCGGCGATGCGTGCCGGTGGCGTCCTCGCCAACGGTGACTTCCAGGTGCACCGGGACTTCGTGGACTTCATCGTCGACGGACGCCCGCTGCTGTTCCAGCTCTCCGACCTAGACGCCGTCTCCCCGCTCGCCTCCGACGTCCCGCCCGCCATCTTCACCGCACACGTCCGCAGCCTGCTGCTGGAGGCGGAACCCCCGCTTCCGGGCGGGCGGTACGTCATCTACGGCTGCCCCGAATGCGCGGACCTCGCCTGCGGCGCCGTCACCGCGGCCATCGACAAGGAGGACGACGACTACATCTGGCAGGACTTCGCCTGGCAGACCGACGAACACGCAGACCTGGAGCTCAACGGCTACCACGGCATCGGGCCCTTCCGTTTCCAGGGCACCGAGTACCGTGCGGCCCTGGGTGCCCTGCTCGACCAGAGTGCCGAGTCACCCCGCCGCCGGGTGCTCCTGATCGGCGCCCGCGTCGCCGTCCTCGCCAAGCTCGCCGCCGCTCTGCGCACCATCGGTATCGGCGCCGACATCACCCATGACCTCGGCGGCGTCCCCGCCGACGAACTGCGCGCCTACGGTGCCGTCGCCTTCGGCCGCGGGATCGGCACGGAACAGCGCGCCGCGGTGCGCCGCGCCTTCGCCGACGCCGGGGTGGAGGTGGCGTACGTCGACGGTCTCGCGCCGATCGTGCCGCTGCTCGTCGCACAGATCGAACACGCCCTGGACCGCAGCCCCGTCGAACAGCGCCGCCTGACCCGCCTCGTGGCCGCCGACGGGGAGGCGGGGGTCGAGGTCACCTCGCCCTGCCGGGTCCGGCTGACGGCGTACCGGCTCGACCGCCTCTACCGCACCCACGCCCACGAGGTGTTCGACGGTGTCCTGGAGGCGGGTCGGCATCGGATCGCGCTGGATGCGAAGGCGGTGAAAGGCGAGTCGTTCGTGGTGGCCCGCACATCGGGCAGCGTACTGGTGGAACCGATGGCCCGCTGACGCTCAGCGACGGAGGCGGCTGCCGCTGCCACCGTCGGTCGTCCGCGGGCCCGTGGGGGCTGATCGCGCAGTTCCCCGCGCCCCTTACGGGGCGCCCTGGGACCGCCGCGACGACCAGTCCGCCTCGACACCAGCTCACCCAGGGGCGCGGGGAACTGCGCGACCAGCCACAGACTTCCCGCACCCGCCACACGGCATCAACCCACCCGCCCCTCAGGCGCACGGCCCACTGACGCCGCGGTAACGACCAACCCACCTGACCCTCACCCACCTAGGGGCGCGGGGAACTGCGCGACCAGCCACAGACTTCCCGCACCCGCCACACGACACCACCCCACCCACCCCCCAGGCGCCCCGACGCATCCCACCCGCTCCGCCCATTAGGATCGCCCCCTGTGACCGCCACTCTCGTCGCCAAGAACCTCGCCGCCGGCCACGGTGACCGTTCCCTGTTCAGCGGGCTCGACCTCGTCGTCGCGCCCGGAGACGTGATCGGCCTGGTCGGGGCCAACGGCGCGGGCAAGTCCACGCTGCTGCGCCTGCTCGCCGGGCTGACCGCGCCTGAGGAGGGCGAGCTGCGGCTCTCCCCGCCGACGGCGACCGTCGGTCACCTCCCGCAGGAGCCCGAGCGGCGCCCCGGCGAGACCGTACGGCAGTTCCTGGCCCGCCGCACCGGAGTCGCCGAGGCCCAGCGGACCATGGACGAGGCGACTCAGGCCCTCGTCGACGGGGCGCCGGGCGCGGACGACGCGTACGCGGCGAGCCTGGAGCGCTGGCTGGACCTGGGCGGCGCCGACCTCGACGAGCGGGCGGAGGAGACCGCCGACTCGCTGGGCCTCGCCGTGGACCTCGACCAGCCGATGACCTCCCTGTCCGGCGGCCAGGCGGCCCGCGCGGGACTGGCCTCGCTGCTCCTGTCCCGCTACGACGTCTTCCTCCTCGACGAGCCGACGAACGACCTCGACCTCGACGGCCTGGAGCGCCTGGAGGCGTTCGTCTCGGGCCTGCGCGCCGGCACGGTCGTCGTCAGCCACGACCGGGAGTTCCTCACCCGCACCGTCACCAAGGTCCTCGAACTCGACCTCGCCCAGCGGCAGATCAACCTCTACGGCGGCGGTTACGAGGCCTACCTGGAGGAGCGCGAGGTGGCCCGCCGGCACGCCCGCGACGACTACGAGGAGTACGCCGACAAGAAGGCCGCCCTCCAGGGCCGGGCGCAGATGCAGCGCTCCTGGATGGACAAGGGCGTCAAGAACGCCCGCCGCAAGGCGAGCAACGACAACGACAAGATCGGCCGCAAGTTCCGCAGCGAGGCCAGCGAGAAGCAGGCCGCCAAGGCCCGCCAGACCCAGCGCATGATCGAGCGCCTGGACGTCGTCGAGGAGCCGCGCAAGGAGTGGGAACTGCGCATGGAGATCGCCTCGGCTCCCCGCTCGGGCGCCGTGGTCGCGACCCTGCGCGACGCCGAGGTACGACGCGGCGGCTTCACCCTCGGCCCGGTGTACCTCCAGATCGACTGGGCGGACCGCGTGGCCGTCACCGGCGCCAACGGCGCGGGCAAGTCGACGCTGCTGGGCGCGCTGCTCGGCCGTGTCCCCCTCACGGCGGGCCAGGCGTCACTCGGCTCCGGCGTCCTGATCGGCGAGGTCGACCAGGCCCGCAAACTGTTCCACGGCGACGAGTCCCTGCTCGACGCATTCTGCGCGGCCGTCCCCGACACCGAACCGGTCGAAGTCCGCACCCTCCTGGCCAAGTTCGGCCTGAAAAGCGATCACGTCCTGCGCTCCGCCGGCACCCTCTCCCCGGGCGAGCGGACCCGCGCCGCCCTCGCCCTCCTCCAGGGCAGGGGCGTCAACCTCCTGGTCCTGGACGAGCCCACCAACCACCTCGACCTGCCGGCCATCGAGCAGCTGGAGTCGGCCCTGGACGCCTACGAGGGCACGCTGCTCCTGGTCACGCACGACCGACGCATGCTCGACGCGGTCCATGTCACCCGCCGTCTGGAGGTCGCGCACGGCAAGGTGACCGAGCGCTAGAGCATCCGAAGGGCCCGGACCCTCCGAGTCGTACCGGAGGGTCCGGGCCCTGTGTCGCGTCGGCGCCTGCCCTGTTCGGGGGTGGCGTCAGCGCTTGCCCTTCTTCGGGTCGAGCAGACCCGCGCGGCGCAGCGCGTCCGCCATGGCGCTGTTGGCCGGAGGCGGCGCCTGGCGGGAACCGCCACCGCCCTGACGGGAACCGCCCCCGCCGCCACGGCCCTGCCGCTGCTGCGGCGGACGCCCGCCGCGCTGCCGGCGCTCGCCGCCGCCCCCGCCCTGCTGGCCCTGCGCGGCAGCCTCGTCGTCGAGCCGGAGCGTCAGCGAGATCCGCTTGCGCGGAATGTCGACGTCGAGGACCTTCACCTTGACGATGTCACCGGGCTTCACGACGTCCCGCGGGTCCTTCACGAACGTTTTCGACAGCGCGGAGACGTGCGCGAGACCGTCCTGGTGGACACCGACGTCGATGAACGCCCCGAAGGCCGCCACGTTCGTCACGACGCCCTCAAGGACCATCCCGGACGCCAGGTCGGAGATCTTCTCCACGCCCTCCTTGAAGGTGGCCGTCTTGAAGGCGGGACGCGGGTCACGCCCGGGCTTCTCCAGCTCCTTGAGGATGTCCGTGACGGTCGGCAGACCGAACGTCTCGTCCACGAACTCGTTCGGCTTCAGCGAGCGCAGCACACCCGTGTTACCGATGAGCGCGGCCACCTCCTGGCCCGACGTCTTCACCATGCGCCGCACCACCGGGTAGGCCTCCGGGTGCACGCTGGAGGCGTCCAGCGGGTCGTCGCCGCCGCGGATGCGCAGGAAGCCCGCACACTGCTCGTACGCCTTCGGGCCGAGCCGCGCCACGTTCTTCAGCTGCGCGCGGGAGGTGAACGGACCGTTGGAGTCCCGGTGGGACACGATGTTCTCGGCGAGCCCGGAGGTGATGCCGGAGACACGGGCGAGCAGGGGGGCGGAGGCGGTGTTGACGTCGACGCCGACGCCGTTCACACAGTCCTCCACCACCGCGTCCAGCGAGCGCGACAGCTTCACCTCGGACAGGTCGTGCTGGTACTGGCCGACGCCGATCGACTTGGGGTCGATCTTCACCAGCTCGGCGAGCGGGTCCTGCAGCCGACGGGCGATCGACACGGCGCCGCGCAGCGACACGTCCATGTCGGGCAGCTCCTGCGAGGCGAACGCGGACGCCGAGTACACCGAGGCGCCGGCCTCGGACACCATCACCTTCGTGAGCTTCAACTCCGGGTGCTTACCGATGAGTTCACCGGCGAGCTTGTCGGTCTCGCGGGACGCCGTGCCGTTGCCGATCGCGACCAGCTCGACCGCGTGCTCCTTCGCAAGGCGCGCCAGCTTGGCGATCGCCTCGTCCCACTTGTTCGCCGGGACGTGCGGGTGGATGACGTCCGTCGCGACGACCTTGCCGGTGGCGTCGACGACGGCGACCTTGACGCCCGTGCGGAAGCCGGGGTCCAGGCCCAGTGTCGCGCGCGTGCCGGCCGGGGCGGCGAGCAGCAGATCGCGGAGGTTCTTGGCGAACACGTCGACCGCCTCGTCCTCGGCGGCGGTACGCAGCCGCAGCCTGAGGTCAATGCCGAGGTGGACGAGGATCCGGGTCCGCCAGGCCCAGCGGACCGTGTCCGCCAGCCACTTGTCGGCCGGACGTCCGCGGTCGGCGATCTGGAACTTGTGGGCGACGATCCCCTCGTACGACGACGGACCGTCGGTCGGCTCCTCGGGCTCCAGGACGAGGTCGAGGACCTCCTCCTTCTCGCCGCGCAGCATCGCCAGGATGCGGTGCGAGGGCAGCTCGGTGAACGGCTCGGCGAAGTCGAAGTAGTCGGCGAACTTCGCGCCCGCCTCCTCCTTGCCCTCGCGCACCTTCGCGGCAAGGCGCCCGCGCACCCACATGCGCTCACGCAGCTCGCCGATCAGGTCGGCGTCCTCCGAGAACCGCTCCGTCAGGATCGCCCGGGCGCCGTCCAGGGCGGCCTGCGGATCGGCCACGCCCTTGTCGGCGTCGACGAAGGCGGCGGCAGCGGCGAGCGGCTCGACGGCCGGATCACCGAGCAGCCCCTCGGCGAGCGGCTCCAGACCAGCCTCCCGGGCGATCTGGGCCTTGGTGGTCCTGCGCTTCGGCTTGAACGGCAGATAGATGTCCTCCAGCCGCGCCTTGGTCTCGGCGCCGCGGATCCGGCTCTCCAGCTCCTCGGTCAGCTTGCCCTGCTCGCGCACCGAGTCGAGGATCGCCGTCCGCCGCTCCTCCAGCTCACGCAGATAGCGCAGCCGCTCCTCGAGCGTGCGCAGCTGCGCGTCGTCGAGCATCTCGGTCGCTTCCTTGCGGTAGCGGGCGATGAAGGGCACCGTCGAACCGCCGTCGAGCAGCTCCACGGCAGCCTTCACCTGCCGCTCCCGTACGCCGAGCTCCGCGGCGATCCTGCCTTCGATGGACCCTACGAGGGGTGTCGTCACGATCCCGTCCCGCCTTCTCACTGAGGTTGCGCGGCAATTGTGGCAGGTGACACCGACAACCGGGGATCAGGGCGGCAACTCGGCCCGTCGCGGCGGGACGAAGTCAGACCCGGCGGCTGCGGGTGCTGCTCGAAGCACCGCCGAACAGCCGGGCCAGAGCCCGGAACGGCAGGGTCACGACGGTGGCGATGGCACCGCCGATCTGGCGTAGTACGTCTGCGATTGCGCGAAGCACGTGGTTCACCTTTCCTCTTCCGACGACTTGCGGCCGAGGACCGGGTACCGCGACCTGGGCCCGTCATGCAGCACGGGCCCCACGCGCGTCGATGGCCGCTCGGCTCACGCCTTGCCGAGCAGATCCGCCGGGAACGCCCCCGCGGTCACCGCGGCCCCCGCGAACCCGGCGCCGAGTTCGGTCAGCCGGGCGACACCCTCCGCCCCGAGGTGCTCGTACGGCGCCTGGTCCAGGCGGTCCGTCTCGGACTCGATCTCCTTGCGCAGGGCGACGCCCTCAGCCGTCAGCTCGCCGTCGGCGTCCAGCAGCCCTCGCCCACGCAGGCGCTCACACGCCGCGTCCCAGTCCTCCTGCGTCCAACCACGTGTGGAGAACACCCACCTCGGTGTCATGCCCTTACCGGTCGCGGTGTGGGTCACCACCGCCTCCAGCCCGTCGAGCCCGGCGGCCACCAGCACGGCGAGATGACCGTCTCCCCGGTGCTCACGCAGCAGCGTCGTGGCATGGAAGTACGCCAGGTGCGGCTCCTTGGGCACCGGCAGATCCGCGTGCGCCGAGTACAGCGGCCGGGCGCTGCGCGAACATGCCTCACTCGCCCGCAGCGCGAGCTCCGCGGCCTCCGCCATCCCGGCGGACGTCAGGGCCTCCTCGCCGAGCAGCCGCCGCAGTGAGGAGTCGACCGCACGCACGCGTGCCGCGAGCACGTCCTCGGGCGAGGCGATCGCCCAGACGGCGGGGACGTGCCGGGCGACCAGCTCGTGCTTGTAGTTGTAGAACGTGGCCGTCACCGCGCCCGCGCCGACGGGACCCAGCGCGGCGGCCCGCACCGCGAAGTTGACGGCCCTCGGGTGGGTGATCCCGAGAGCACCCAGTTCCTCGCCCAGCTCGGGAGCGAAGTACGACGTCGCGTGCAGGGAGTTGAGCATGGTGTGGCAGCGGCGGCCGGCGCGGGGCTCAAGGGCGGCAGTAGTCATGCCCGGCAGGTTACCAACCGCTTGGTACGTTGCCTCCGCCCGTGCGCACGATGGCAGGAAAGGTGGGGAGCTCGTCATTGCGGCCATCGCGCCGACTCCGAAGAATCGAAGGCATGGCGCAGCGAACCGTTCTCTTCGTCCTCTTCGACGCGGTGCAGAGCCTCGATGTCACCGGCCCGCTGGAGGTCTTCATGGGGGCCGAGCAGCACCGTCCGGGCACGTACCGCATCCGCACCGCCTCCCTGGACGGCGCTGCGGTCCGCACCTCCAGTGGCCTGACCCTCGTACCGGACCAGGCCCTCGACGAGCCGCCCGACGCGCACACCCTCGTCGTCCCCGGCGGCCAGGGCACCCGCACTCCGGAAGCCCGCCTGGTCGACTGGCTGCGCGAGCACGGCCCCCGAGCCGAGCGGCTGGTCTCCGTCTGCACCGGCGCGATCCTGCTCGCCGCCGCGGGCCTGCTGGACAGCCGCCGCGCCACGACCCACTGGGCGTACTGCGACAAGCTCGCCCGCGACCACCCGGGCGTCGAGGTCGACCCGGACCCGATCTATGTGCGCGACGGACATGTCGCCACTTCCGCCGGTGTGACCTCCGGCATCGACCTCGCCCTCGCCCTGGTCGAGGAGGACCTGGGCCGTGAGGTGGCCCTCGGTATCGCCCGCCATCTGGTCGTCTTCCTGCGCCGGCCCGGGAACCAGGCCCAGTTCAGTGCCCAGCTCGCCGCCCAGACCGCCCAGCGCGAGCCGCTGCGGGAGGTGCAGCGCTGGATCACCGAGCACCCCGACGCGGATCTCACGGTCGGGTCGCTCGCCACCCGCGCGAGCCTCTCACCGCGCCACTTCGCCCGCGCCTTCCAGACGGAGACGGGCATGACCCCCGGCCGGTACGTCGACCGCGTCCGCCTGGAACACGCCCGCCGACTGCTGGAGGACACCACCGACGGCATCGAGGAGATCTCCCGGGCCAGCGGCTACGGCACCCCGGAGGCCATGCGGCGCGCCTTCGTCAAGGCCCTCGGCGCGGCCCCGGCCGAGTACCGCCGCCGGTTCCGCCCGGCACCGGCCCGCTGACCCCACGAACCGACCGGAACCGCAACCGAAAGGCAGACCCATGCAGATCGCGATGGTCCTCTACGAACGCTTCACCGCCCTCGACATCGTCGGGCCCTACGAGGCGCTGAGCCGGCTCCCGGACGCGGAGGTGGTCTTCGTCGCCGAGACCGCGGGACCCGTCCGCGCCGACACCGGGTTCCTCGCCCTCACGGCCGACAAGGCGCTCGCCGACGTACCGAGTCCCGACATCGTCGTGGTGCCCGGCGGCCCCGGCACCTTCGACCAGATCGAGAACGAGACCATTCTGGACTGGTTGAGGACCGCCGACGGCACCAGCACCTGGACGACCTCCGTCTGCACCGGATCGCTGCTCCTCGCCGCCGCGGGCCTCCTCGACGGCCGCCGCGCCACGACCCACTGGCTCACCCTCGACTTCCTGACGCAGTACGGCGCCGAGCCCACCGGCGAGCGGGTCGTGCCCGACGGCAAGTACGTCACCGCGGCCGGCGTCTCCTCCGGCATCGACATGGGCCTGACCCTGGTCGGGAAGATCGCCGGCGACGAGCACGCGCAGGCCGTACAGCTGCTGACCGAGTACGACCCGCAGCCGCCCTACGACGCCGGCTCACCGCAGAAGGCGCCCGCGCACCTCGTCGAGGAGTTCCGCACCAACAGCCGGTTCAGCCTGGCGTAGGCACGTTCCAGGTGAAGTGCGGCTGCCTGCGCTCCAGGAACGCGGCGACCCCCTCCGCGGTGTCGCCGCTTCCGCGCGCCTGCCCGGCCCAGTGGGCGTCCCGGTCGGTGCGCCCGTTCGCGAACTCCTTCGCCGCGGCCTGCGTCAGCTGCGAGCGCGACGCCAGGATCCGGGTGAAGTCCGCCACCCGCTTGCCCAGTTCGCCCTCCGGCAGCACCTCGTCCACCAGACCCGTGCGCAGCGCCCGCGCCGCGTCGATCAACTCGCCCGAGAACAGCAGGTACTTGGCCGCGGCCGGTCCCACCAGCGACACCAGCCGCCGGGTGGAGGAGGCCGGGTAGACGATCCCGAGCTTGGCCGGCGTCACCCCGAACAGCGACCCTTCCTCGGCCAACCGCAGATCACAGGCGGCCGCCAGCTGAGACCCGCCGCCCACACAGTGCCCCCGGATCGCGGCCAGCGTCGGCTTCGGGAACGCGGCCAGCGCCTCCTCGGCGGCCACGGCCAGCTCCTGCGCCTCCTGCGGCGAGCCCTGCAGCGTCGAGATGTCGGCGCCCGCGCAGAACGTCCCGCCCTCACCGGTCAGCACCAGCACCCGTACGGCCGGGTCGGCGGCCAGCGTCTCGAGCAGCGGGGGCAGCGCGCGCCACATCGCGGCCGTCATCGCGTTGCGCTTGGCCGGATGGTGGATGACAACGGTGGCGACCGAGTCGGCGACGCCGTGCAGCAGCTGGGGCTCCATGCGGCGGATGCTATCCGCTTGCGCCGAACGGCCGATCACGAAGGGCCCCGCAATCGATCACGGCCCAGGGTTCGAAGAGGGGCAGAAGGAGACGAACGATCCAGGAGGCGCCGATGGCCAGGTCCCCCAAGCCCACGGGCGAGGCGGCGAAACTCCAGCGGGGCTTCGGCTGGCTCGCCGCCCTCGGGGTGCTGCTCGTCATCGGCGGCCTGATCGGGCTCCTCTACACCGCCTTCGCGACCCTGACCACGATGCTGCTGTTCGGCTGGCTGCTGCTGGTCGGCGGGCTCGTCGGCCTGCTGCACGCGGTCCAGGCGCGCGGCACCAACTTCTTCTGGCTCGGCGTGGTGGTCGCGGCCCTGAACATCGCGGCCGGCGTGGTGGTGATCCGCAGACCGGAGGCGACGGCCGAGGCGCTCGCCATGTTCGGCGCCCTGCTGTTCCTGACCGGCGGGCTGTTCCGGCTGGCCGGCAGCCTGGTGGTGCGCGGTCCGCAGATGGGCTGGACCCTGCTCCAGGGCGCCTTCGACCTGTTCCTCGGCATCCTGGTGCTGAGCGTGTGGCCCAGCAGCCGCTATGTGATGGGCACGCTCTTCTCGCTCGCCCTGCTCTTCGACGGGCTCGGCCTGCTCGCCACCGGCTTCGGCGGCCGCCGGGTCGTCGGTATGGTCTCCGAGCGCGTCGCGGGAGAAGGGGGCACCGGGCACGGACCGGGCAGGGGCGACAGCAAACCCGTACAACCCGAATAGTTCCCCAAGGTTGCACCAGCGGCACAGGAGCGGTCCCACAACTGACCGCGTCATACGCAGGCGGTCAGAAATGCTCGATACCTGCTGACTTCTGTTCAGTTCAACGGCCCGGACCTGCGCGTTACCAACACTCGAGTGGTGGTGACAATCGAGCGCGAGGGTGGCGACCGGACGATGGAGAACCACGGGCGCGGGTCCGGCCCACGCCCAGCAGGCGGCGCGAACGAGCCCGTCGGTCCGCAGCCGCCGAATTCCCTGCCCTACGAGGGCGTCTGGCGGTTCACCGCCCCCGCCGTGGACGCCTCGGTCCCGCAGGCCCGGCACGCCGTCCGGGATCTGCTGTACCGCCAGGGCGTGCCCGTCCCGGACGACCTCGTTCAGGGCGTGCTGCTGATCGTGTCGGAGCTGGTCACGAACGCCGTCCGGCACGCGGCACTGCTCTCGCCGATGCTCGCCGTGGAGGTCGCCGTCGGCGCCGAGTGGCTGCGGGTGTCGGTGGAGGACAACCACCCCTACCGCCCGACCGCCCTGGAGGCCGACCACGGCCAGACGGGCGGACGGGGGCTGCTCCTGGTGCGCGAGGTGGCCCGGGAGGCCGGCGGTGTGTGCGACGTCGAGCACACGGCGAGCGGCGGCAAGGTGATCTGGGCCGCCGTGCCGCTCAAGCCCGTGCACGTGCCCTAGCGTGCCCTGGGGGGTGTCCGCCGGACCGTCCCGCGTCCGCGGGACACCCCCGGGACGGTCACCAGCCGGCCGACGGGCCCGTCAGCTCGCGCATCGCGGGACGTGCCGAGTCCAGCACGGTCATGAACCAGGACGAGAAGGTGTCCTTCGCATGGCGCTCGGCCAGCTCGGCCGGCGTCACGAAGGCCGTCTCACCGACCTCCTCCGGGTCCGGGCGCGGCGCGGACTGCACCAGGCCGACGAAGAGGTGGTTGTACTCCTGCTCCACCAGGCCCGAGTCCGGGTCCGGGTGGTTGTAGCGGACCGTGCCCGCCTCGGCGAGGAGCGACGGGGAGACGCCCAGTTCCTCGAACGTCCGCCGGGCCGCGGCCGCGAAGGGCGCCTCGCCGGGGTACGGGTGGCCGCAGCAGGTGTTGGACCAGACGCCGGGGGAGTGGTACTTGCCGAGCGCGCGCTGCTGGAGCAGCAGCCGGCCCTGCTCGTCGAAGAGGAACACCGAGAAGGCGCGGTGCAGCTGTCCCGGTGGCTGATGGGCGGCGAGCTTCTCCGCGGTGCCGATCGTCACACCGTTCTCGTCGACGAGTTCCAGCAAAATCGCGTCAGCGGTGCCGTTCGACGGACTGTGCGTCGTGGTGGCAGGTGTGATCGGCATACCCATCCTTCACTCGGTCTTGCGCCCCAAGTGTGCCGTACGAGTACGACACTCCCGGCAGTTGATCGTGCCCGGCGCGGCGGGCACGGAACCGTCCGAGGAGGGGCTCTGAGCACTAGGACGCGACGGACCACCGGAAAGCTGCATTCCGCCCGTCCTGACGCCTTATAGGACCGTACGGTTGTTTTAGTGGTGACAGTGCGCACGCACGTCAGTGACAGAGCCGGGCCTCGTGTTCGGCGTGCCCGATCGGCTCCAGCTGGAAGGTGCAGTGCTCCACGTCGAAGTGGTCGCCGAGGCAGCCCTGGAGCTCGTGCAGCATCTTCTCGTGGCCGATCGCGTTCAGGACGTCGGAGCGCACCACCACATGGGCCGACAGCACCGGCATGCCGGACGTGATCGTCCAGGCGTGCAGGTCATGGACATCCTCGACTCCGTCCAGGGCCAGTATGTGGGCCCGCACCTGAGCCATGTCGACGTTCTTGGGGGCCGACTCCAGCAGGACGTCGAGGGTCTCGCGCAGCAGTTTCAGGGTGCGGGGCACGATCATCAGGCCGATGACCAGCGAGGCGATGGGGTCGGCGGCCTGCCAGCCGGTGGTCAGGATCACCGCGGCGGAGATCAGCACCGTGAGCGAGCCCAGGGTGTCGGCGGCGACCTCCAGGAACGCGCCGCGTACGTTCAGGCTCTCCTTCTGGCCCCGCATCAGCAGCGTGAGCGAGATCATGTTCGCGACCAGGCCGATCGCGCCGAACACGATCATCAGGCCGCCCTCGGTCTCGGCCGGCGTGAAGAAGCGCTGGATCGCCTCGAAGAGGACGTAACCGCCGACGCCCAGCAGGAGCAGGCAGTTGGCGAGGGCGGCGAGGATCTCCGCGCGGGCGTAGCCGAAGGTGCGCGTGGTGCTCGGCGGCCGGTTCGCGAAGTGGATCGCGAGCAGGGCCATGCCCAGCCCCACCGCGTCCGTCGCCATGTGCGCGGCGTCCGCGACCAGGGCGAGCGAGTCCGCGACGACACCGCCGACGATCTGGACCACCATGACGCCGAGCGTGATCGCCAGCGCGACGCGCAGCCTCCCGCGGTACGCGGCAGCCGCGGTACCGGTCGTGGGCGCGTGCGAATGCCCGTGGTCGTGCCCAGCCCCCATGAAAGCCGCCCCTTCCGTGTCCTTCGGACGATCGGAATTTCCGTCCCGGGATCACAGTGAACTACGGGTGGGGGGTATCGGGCAACGCGGCACTGAACACCGTTGTCATCTGCCCTGACCTGCGGAAACGATCCGCAGGTCAGGGTGGTGCGCATGATCAGAGGCCGTGGTGCAGCTGCCAGCCCGCCCACGCCGAATCGACCATCTCGCGTACCCCGCGCCGGGCCGTCCAGCCGAGCTGTTCGGCGGCGAGCGCGGCCGAGGCGACCGCGCGCGGGGCGTCGCCCGGGCGCCGCGGCTCGACGACGGCGGGGCGCCGGTCGCCGCTGACCTCGCCGATGACGGTGATCAGCTCACGTACGGAGACGCCCTCGCCGCTGCCGATGTTGACGGTCAGATCGCCGCCCGCATCCGGCTCGCCGAGCCTCCGGGCCGCCGCCAGATGCGCCTCGGCGAGATCGGCGACGTGAATGTAGTCACGGACGCAGGTGCCGTCCGGCGTCGGATAGTCGTCGCCGAAGATCCGCGGGGCCTCACCCCGGGTGAGCCGGTCGAAGACCATGGGGACGATGTTGAAGACGCCCGTGTCGGCCAGCTCGGGCGCGGCGGCGCCGGCGACGTTGAAATAGCGCAGACATACGGTGGAGATCCCGTGTGCCCGGCCGGCCGCGCGCACCAGCCACTCACCGGCGAGCTTGGTCTCGCCGTAGGGGTTCACCGGCGCGCACGGAGTGTCCTCCGTGATGAGATCCACATCCGGGTTTCCGTAGACGGCGGCGGACGACGAGAACACGAAACGCTCGATGCCCGACTCCGCGACCGCCTCCAGGAGTGTGGTGAGTCCACCCACGTTCTCCCGGTAGTAGCGCGCGGGCTGCGCCACGGACTCACCGACCTGCTTGCGCGCCGCGAGATGCACCACACCCGTCACGGCGTGCTCGGCGAACACCCGCTTCAGCAGGTCGCCGTCCAGCGACGAGCCCTCGACCAGCGTGACATCTCCCGGGAGCCGCGCGGGGTACCCGGCCGAGAGATCGTCCAGTACGAGCACATGTTCCCCGGCGCCGGTCATGGCGCGCGCCACATGTGCCCCGATGTAGCCCGCTCCGCCTGTGATCAGCCATGTCATGGTCGCCCACCCTATGCGCAGCCCTTCGCGCGCTACGCAATGTCGCCGATGCCCCGTTCTGTACGCACGAGTTTGTGGGCGGAGCCCGGGATCCCCGATGATGATCGCGGCCGAGTTTCGGCAAACCCCGCCGCTCGCTTCGCCGAACGGCTGGTGAACGTTGGCTTCCAATCATCCGATAGCCTCTGCCGACAAGCCGCCCGGCCGCACCGCCAACAGGCGCTGCCACCCACGTACACGACCGGCGCGGACATGCCGGCACCCAGGGAGTGAGTTCGGTTGTCGACCGCCATCCTCACCGGTCAGCCGGTCCCCGGATCGTCGATCGAGGACGATCTGCGGTCCCTCGGCTACGACGTGCGGGTCGCCGCCGACGCGGCCGAGGCCGAGACGCTCCTCGCCCAGGTGCCGGGTGACCGGCGCGTCGCCCTGGTCGACGCCCGCTTCGTCGGCCACCAGCACGCGCTGCGCCTCGGTCTGACCGACCCGCGCTTCCCGCTCGCCGCGATCCCGGGAGCCATGACCGCCCAGTCGGCCGGCCGGCAGGCCCTGACCCGTGCGATGGCCCGCGAGAACTCATCGGGCGGTTCCTCCGAGTTCTCCGCGTCGCCGGAGCAGGGCGGCGGCGCCGCCACCGTCGCCGTGGACAGCCTCGCCGACCGTATCGTCACCGCCCTCGACGACGACGGCACCGACGTCCACCGCCCCGAGCTCGGCAGTCTGGTCGCCGCCGTACCGGCCGACCCGCAGGCCCGCAACGAGGCACGGCAGGCGGTCGCGGCCGTCGACGACGAGGCCATACGCCTGAAGTCGGCCGTGAAGGCCCGCGACGGCTTCTTCACGACGTACTGCATCAGCCCGTACTCCCGCTACATCGCCCGCTGGTGCGCCCGCCGGGGCCTGACGCCCAACCAGGTCACCACCGCCTCCCTGATCACCGCGCTCATCGCGGCGGGCTGCGCGGCCACCGGCACCCGGGTCGGCTTCATAGCGGCCGGTCTGCTGCTGATCTTCTCGTTCGTGCTGGACTGCACGGACGGCCAGCTCGCCCGCTACTCCTTGCAGTACTCCACGCTCGGCGCCTGGCTCGACGCCACCTTCGACCGTGCGAAGGAGTACGCCTACTACGCGGGCCTGGCCCTCGGAGCGGCCCGCGGCGGCGACGACGTATGGGCCCTCGCCCTCGGCGCCATGGTCCTGCAGACCTGCCGGCACGTCGTGGACTTCTCCTTCAACGAGGCCAACCACGACGCCACCGCAAACACCAGTCCCACCGCCGCCCTCTCCGACAAGCTCGACAGCGTCGGCTGGACGGTCTGGGTGCGCCGGATGATCGTCCTGCCCATCGGCGAGCGCTGGGCGATGATCGCGATCCTGACGGCGGTCACCACCCCGCGCATCACCTTCTACGCGCTGCTCATCGGCTGCGCTTTCGCCGCGACCTACACGACGGCGGGCCGCGTGCTGCGCTCGCTGACCCGCAAGGCCCGCCGCACCGACCGTGCCGCCCAGGCACTGGCCGACCTCGCGGACTCCGGGCCGCTCGCGCTGAGCGTCGCGGGGGCGCTCAAGAACGCGGCGCGGCGACTGCCCGGCTTCGCCGTCCCCGCGGTGGCCCTGCTCGGCGGCGTCGCCGTCGTCGCCACGGCCGCGCTCACCGACTTCGGCGGGCCGTGGCCGCTCGTGGCCGCGCTGGTGTACGCGGCGACCTCGGCCCTCGCCGTCGCCCGCCCCCTCAAGGGCGCCCTCGACTGGCTGGTCCCGCCCTTCTTCAGGGCCGCCGAATACGGCACCGTCCTCGCGCTCGCGGTTAAAGCCGAGGTAAACGGAGCCCTTCCTGCGGCTTTCGGCCTGGTGGCTGCCGTCGCCTACCATCACTACGACACGGTGTACCGCATCCGCGGCAACGCCGGAGCGCCCCCGGCCTGGCTGGTGCGCGCCATCGGGGGGCACGAAGGACGGACGCTGCTCGTCACCGTCCTCGCCGCGGTGCTCTCCGCCTCGCAGTTCACGGTCGCGCTCACGGCCCTCGCCGTGGCCGTGGCCCTCGTGGTGCTCGTCGAGAGCATCCGCTTCTGGGTGTCCTCCGGGGCCCCCGCCGTACACGATGAAGGAGAACCCGCATGATCGGCCTCGTGCTGGCGGCCGGCGCCGGACGGCGTCTGCGCCCCTACACCGACAGCCTTCCCAAGGCTCTGGTGCCGGTGGGGCCCGCGGGCATAGAGGGCGAACCGACGGTTCTCGACCTGACCCTGGCGAACTTCGCCGAGATCGGTCTGACCGAGGTCGCGATCATCGTCGGCTACCGCAAGGAAGCGGTGTACGAGCGCAAGGCCGCGCTGGAGGCGAAGTACGGCCTCAAGCTCACCCTCATCGACAACGACAAGGCCGAGGAGTGGAACAACGCCTACTCCCTGTGGTGCGGACGTGACGCCCTCAAGGACGGCGTGATCCTCGCCAACGGCGACACCGTCCACCCGGTCTCCGTCGAGAAGACGCTGCTCGCCGCCCGCGGTGAGGGCCGTCGCATCATCCTCGCCCTGGACACGGTCAAGAGCCTCGCCGACGAGGAGATGAAGGTCGTCGTCGACCCCGCCAAGGGCATGACGAAGATCACCAAGCTGATGGACCCCGCCGAGGCCACCGGCGAGTACATCGGGGTCACCCTCATCGAGGGCGACGCCGCCACCGAGCTGGCCGACGCCCTCAAGGCCGTGTGGGAGACCGACCCGCAGCAGTTCTACGAGCACGGCTACCAGGAGCTCGTGAACCGCGGCTTCCGCATCGACGTGGCGCCGATCGGCGACGTCAAGTGGGTCGAGATCGACAACCACGACGATCTCGCCCGCGGACGGGAGATCGCATGCCAGTACTGACCCGGCTGATCCCTTCGCCGGTCGTCGTCGACATCCGCCCGGGTGCCCTGGACGACCTGGCCTGTGTGCTCGCCGACGAGCGCATCTCGCACTCCGGCAAGCTCGCCGTCGCCGTCAGCGGAGGCTCCGGCGCGGGACTCAGGGAGCGGCTCGCTCCAGCGCTGCCCGGTGCCACCTGGTACGAGGTGGGCGGCGGCACCCTGGACGACGCGGTCCGGCTGGCCAGTGACATAAAGGCCGGACGCTTCGACGCCGTCGTCGGGCTCGGCGGCGGCAAGATCATCGACTGTGCCAAGTTCGCCGCGGCGCGCGTCGGCCTTCCGCTGGTCGCCGTACCGACGAACCTCGCGCACGACGGCCTGTGCTCGCCGGTCGCCACCCTCGACAACGACGCCGGGCGCGGCTCCTACGGGGTGCCGAACCCGATCGCCGTCGTCATCGACCTCGATGTCATCCGCGAGGCGCCCGTGCGCTTCGTGCGGGCCGGCATCGGTGACGCCGTCTCCAACATCTCCGCCATCGCGGACTGGGAACTGGCCCACCGGGTCAAGGGCGAGAAGATCGACGGCCTCGCCGCCGCGATCGCCCGGCAGGCCGGTGAGGCGGTGCTGCGCCACCCCGGCGGCATCGGGAACACCGACTTCCTCCAGGTCCTGGCCGAGGCGCTGGTGCTCAGCGGTATCGCCATGTCGGTGTCGGGCGACTCCCGTCCGTCCTCCGGCGCGTGCCACGAGATCAACCACGCCTTCGACCTGCTGTACCCGAGGCGCGCCGCCGCCCACGGTGAGCAGTGCGGGCTCGGCGCGGCCTTCGCGATGTACCTGCGCGGAGCCCACGAGGAGTCGGCCTACATGGCCGAGGTGCTGCGTCGGCACGGGCTGCCGGTCCTGCCGGAGGAGATCGGCTTCACGGAGGACGAGTTCGTCCGCGCGGTGGAGTTCGCTCCGCAGACCCGGCCCGGCCGCTACACGATCCTCGAACACCTCGACCTGACAACCGACCAGATCAAGGACATCTACGCCGACTATGTCAAGGCCATCGGTAGCTGAACTCCGCCCCGTCGTTCACCCCGCGGGGGTGAAGGACCGGCGCAGCGGTGAGCACTGGATGGGACGCCTCTACATGCGCGAGGTGTCCCTGCGGGTCGACCGCTACCTGGTGAACACCAGGGTCACGCCCAACCAGCTCACGTACCTGATGACCGTCTTCGGTGTGCTCGCGGCCCCGGCGCTTCTGGTGCCGGGGATCACGGGCGCCGTGCTTGGCGTGGTGTGCGTCCAGATGTATCTGCTCCTCGACTGCGTCGACGGCGAGATCGCGCGCTGGAAGAAGCAGTACTCCCTCAACGGCGTCTACCTCGACCGGGTCGGTGCCTACCTCACCGACGCCGCCGTGCTGGTCGGCTTCGGCCTGCGTGCCGCCGACCTGTGGGGCAGCGGCCGTATCGACTGGCTGTGGGCCTTCCTCGGCACGCTGGCCGCGCTCGGCGCCATCCTGATCAAGGCCGAGACGGACCTGGTCGGGGTGGCCCGCCACCAGGCCGGCAAGCCGCCCGTCCAGGAGGCCGCGTCCGAGATGCGCTCCTCCGGCATGGCGATGGCCCGCAAGGCCGCCGCCCTGCTGAAGTTCCACCGCCTGATCCTCGGCATCGAGGCCTCGCTGCTGATCCTGGTCCTGGCGATCGCCGACCAGGTCCGCGGCGACCTCTTCTTCTCCCGGCTCGGCGTCGCCGTACTCGCCGGCATCGCGCTGCTCCAGACCCTGCTGCACCTCGTGTCCATCCTCGCCTCCAGCAGGCTGAAGTGAACGGCATGAAGGTCGGCGCGGTCATCATCACCATGGGCAACCGCCCCGACGAGCTGCGCGCCCTGCTCGACTCGGTCGCCAAGCAGGACGGCGACAAGGTCGAGGTGGTCGTCGTCGGCAACGGCTCACCCGTCCCGGACGTCCCCGAGGGCGTCCGCACGATCGAGCTGCCCGAGAACCTCGGCATCCCCGGCGGCCGCAACGTCGGCATCGAGGCCTTCGGGCCCAGTGGCCGCGACGTCGACATATTGCTCTTCCTCGACGACGACGGACTTCTCGCCCACCACGACACCGCCGAGCTCTGCCGCGAAGCCTTCGCGGCCGACCCGAGGCTCGGCATCGTCAGCTTCCGCATCGCCGACCCCGATACCGGGGTCACCCAGCGCCGCCACGTCCCCCGGCTGCGCGCCTCCGACCCGATGCGTTCCTCCCGGGTCACCACCTTCCTCGGCGGCGCCAACGCCGTCCGTACCCAGGTCTTCGCCGAAGTCGGCGGACTCCCGGACGAATTCTTCTACGCCCACGAGGAAACCGACCTGGCATGGCGGGCCCTCGACGCGGGCTGGATGATCGATTACCGGTCGGACATGGTGCTGTTCCACCCGACCACCGCGCCCTCGCGGCACGCGGTCTATCACCGCATGGTGGCTCGCAACCGCGTCTGGCTCGCCCGCCGCAACCTCCCCGGCCCCATTGTCCCGGTCTATCTGGGCGTATGGATGCTTCTCACCCTGGCCCGACGCCCCTCCCGCCCCGCCCTGCGTGCATGGTTCGGCGGATTCCGGGAAGGCTGGACCACTTCGTGCGGTCCCCGCAGGCCCATGAAGTGGCGTACGGTGTGGCGGCTGACTCGACTGGGCCGACCACCCGTCATCTGACAGGCTCGACCCTGAGGGCGACCGGGCCCGACGGCCCCAGGTTCATGCCAGACCCGCACAGTCTGCGCATCTCGAAGACGAAAGTTTCAACTGGTGAGTGAGACAACGCACGACGGCTCGGTCGCGGTGAGCGCGCCGCCGTCGCCCGACGAGGGACTCACGGCGTCCCAGCTGGCCGCCAAGTACGGGCTCGCTGTGAGCGGCGCCCGGCCCTCGCTGTTCGAGTACGTCCGCCAGCTCTGGGACCGGCGGCACTTCATCCTCGCGTTCTCGCGGGCGAAGCTGACCGCCCAGTACAGCCAGGCGAAGCTCGGCCAGCTCTGGCAGGTGGCCACCCCGCTGCTGAACGCGGCCGTGTACTTCTTCATCTTCGGCGTGATCCTCGAGGCCGACCGGGGCATGCCCCGCGAGGTCTACATCCCGTTCCTGGTCACGGGCGTCTTCGTGTTCACCTTCACGCAGAGCTCGGTGATGGCGGGCGTCCGCGCGATCTCGGGCAACCTGGGCCTGGTGCGCGCCCTGCACTTCCCGCGCGCGTCGCTCCCCATCTCCTTCGCGCTCCAGCAGCTCCAGCAGCTGCTGTACTCGATGATCGTGCTGTTCGTCGTGGCGATCGGCTTCGGCAGCTACCCGAAGCTGAGCTGGGTGCTGATCCTGCCGGTGCTGGCCCTTCAGTTCCTGTTCAACACCGGCCTCGCGCTGATCATGGCGCGCGCCGGTGCCAAGACCCCCGACCTGGCGCAGCTGATGCCGTTCGTGATGCGTACGTGGATGTACGCGTCCGGCGTGATGTTCTCCATCCCGGTCATGCTGAAGGACAAGCCGGACTGGATCGCCACCGTCCTGCAGTGGAACCCGGCCGCGGTCTACATGGACCTGATGCGCTTCGCCATGATCGACGGCTACGGCTCCTCGAACCTGCCCGACCACGTCTGGGCGGCCGCGGCCGGCTGGGCCGTGCTGTTCGCGGTCGGCGGGTTCGTGTACTTCTGGAAGGCGGAGGAGAGGTACGGCCGTGGCTGAGCAGAGGGCGGATGCGCACATCCCCACCGTCATCGCGGACGAGCTGCACATCGTCTACCGCGTCAATGGCGCCAAGTCCGGCAAGGGCAGCGCCACCGCGGCCCTCAGCCGCATCATGAAGCGCGGCGAGGAGCGGGGCGTGCGCAAGGTGCACGCCGTACGCGGTGTCTCGTTCGTCGCCTACCGGGGCGAGGCCATCGGCCTGATCGGCTCCAACGGCTCCGGCAAGTCCACCCTGCTGCGCGCCATCGCCGGTCTGCTCCCGCCGGAGAAGGGCAGGGTCTACACCGACGGCCAGCCCTCCCTGCTGGGTGTGAACGCGGCCCTGATGAACGACCTCACCGGCGAGCGCAACGTCATATTGGGCGGGCTCGCCATGGGCATGACCCGCGAGCAGATCAAGGAGCGCTACCAGGGGATCGTCGACTTCTCCGGCATCAACGAGAAGGGCGACTTCATCACCCTGCCCATGCGCACCTACTCGTCCGGCATGGCGGCCCGGCTGCGCTTCTCCATCGCGGCGGCCAAGGACCACGACGTCCTCATGATCGACGAGGCACTGGCCACCGGCGACCGCAAGTTCCAGAAGCGCTCCGAGGACCGCATCCGCGAGCTGCGCAAGGAAGCCGGCACGGTGTTCCTGGTCAGCCACAACAACAAGTCGATCCGCGACACCTGCAACCGCGTGCTGTGGCTGGAACGCGGCGAGCTGCGCATGGACGGACCGACGGACGAGGTCCTCAAGGAGTACGAGAAGTTCACGGGCAAGTAGTCCACCCGGACATGGGCCAAGCGGCCCAGCGCCTTTCGCGGAGCCCCGCCGGAACTGCCCCGGCGGGGCCCGCGTCTGCAAAGGAAACGTCAACTCCGGCTGGCTTGAGGAATCTTGACACCAATCGGTGTGTTGTTGTGATGTGCAGGACACCCCCACGGGCCACGCTGCGTTGTACAACGTAAGCTGTACCGGTACCGAAACGCGGCAAGTGGGGCGATAAGGCGCGACACCCCTCTCTCCGGGCTGCGGCGCGGACAGCCGGGCGGCGTGTCCGAAATAGTGTGCATTGGGTCTGCGGTGTAGAACGGGAGATGTGACGGCAATGGCTACGGAAACTCCCCAGCTCAACGCATCCGCCTGTGCCGTCCCCGCCCCGGGCAGTCCACGGTGACGGGAACCCGCCCGCGCCCGGACGACACGGGGCGCGGCACCCTCGACAAGGCCGCCGCGGAGAACTTCCCCGTGGCGCCGTTCTTCCTGCCCAGGGCCTGGCGCACCGACCTGATGGCCGTCTACGGCTTCGCCCGCCTCGTCGACGACATCGGCGACGGCGATCTCGCCCCCGGTGGCGCCGACGCCCGTTTGCTCGGCGTGTCGCCCGAGTCGGCCGTGGACCGTCTGGTTCTGCTCGACGCCTTCGAGGCCGATCTGCACCGCGTCTTCGACGGCGCCCCCCATCACCCTCTGCTGCGCCGGCTCCAGGCGACGGTCCGCCGCCGCTCGCTGACCCCCGAGCCCTTCCTCGGCCTGATCGCCGCCAACCGCCAGGACCAGCTCGTCGGGCGCTACGAGACCTACGACGATCTCCTTGCCTACTGCGAACTGTCCGCCAACCCCGTCGGCCGACTCGTCCTCGCCGTCACCGGCACGGCGACGCCCGAGCGGATCCGCCGCTCCGACGCGGTGTGCACGGCGCTGCAGATCGTCGAGCACCTTCAGGATGTCGCCGAGGACCTCGGCCGTGACCGGATCTATCTGCCCGTGGCGGACATGAAGCGCTTTCACGTCGAGGAAACCGATCTCGGGGCGAAAACGGCGGGCGCATCGGTGCGCGCACTGGTTGCATACGAAGCCGAACGTGCCCGGAACCTCCTGAATGAAGGCACCCCTTTGGTGGGTAGCGTCCACGGCAGGCTGAAGCTGCTGCTCGCGGGTTTCGTGGCGGGGGGAAGGGCGGCGATCCGTGCGATCGCCGCCGCCGAATACGACGTATTGCCCGGCCCGCCCAAGGCAAGCAGGCTCCGGCTGCTGCGCGAGGTGGGCGTGACTCTGCGAGGAGAGGGGTGATCCGGACCGTGGAGTCTGCACCACTCGCGTCCGCACCGGTACTCGCCGCCTACAGCTACTGCGAGGCTGTCACCGGACAGCAGGCACGCAATTTCGCCTACGGCATCAGACTGCTGCCCACACCCAAGCGCCGGGCGATGTCGGCGCTGTACGCGTTCTCGCGCCGCGTCGACGACATCGGCGACGGCGCCCTGAGCGGCGACGTCAAGATCGCCAGGCTCGAGGACACCCGGGAGCTGCTCACCCGGATCCGCGAACACGCGGTCGACGAGGACGACACCGACCCCGTGGCCCTCGCCCTCGCCCACGCCGCCGACGCCTTTCCGATCCCGCTCGGCGGACTGGACGAGCTGATCGACGGCGTCCTGATGGACGTGCGCGGCGAGACCTACGAGACCTGGGACGACCTGAAGGTCTACTGCCGCTGTGTGGCAGGCGCCATCGGCCGTCTGTCGCTCGGCGTGTTCGGTACCGAACGAGGGGCGCGCGGCGCCGAACGCGCGTCCGAGTACGCGGACACGCTCGGCCTGGCGCTGCAACTGACCAACATCCTGCGCGACGTCCGTGAGGACGCCGAAGGGGGGCGCACCTATCTGCCCTCCGACGACCTCGCCAAATTCGGCTGCTCGGCCGGCTTCAGCGGGCCGACACCACCGGAGGGCTCCGACTTCGCGGGCCTCGTGCACTTCGAAGTGCGACGGGCCCGCGCCCTTTTCGCCGAGGGCTACCGGCTGCTCCCCATGCTCGACCGGCGCAGCGGCGCCTGCGTCGCCGCCATGGCCGGCATCTACCGCCGCCTCCTGGACCGCATCGAGCGCGACCCGGAGGCCGTGCTGCGCGGCCGGGTCTCCCTGCCCGGGCGCGAGAAGGCGTACGTCGCCGTGCGCGGTCTGTCCGGTCTGGACGCCCGGCATGTCACCCGAACCGTCAGGAGGCGCGCCTGATGGACATTTCGGCCCAAGGTGATGCCGCCGGGGAAAAGCGGCAGGCAACCCTCCGCCGTCACGCGGCGTCCCTGACTGAGACGACCGGCCGTGCACCGTTGAACCATCGGCACGACGGCCGCGCAGGGGAGGGTGCACGATGACCGACGGCACGCGACCGGACGGGTCGCTCGCGGACATCCCGCCAGGCGCCGGGAGGGACGCCGTCGTGATCGGCGGTGGGCTCGCCGGCATCACCGCCGCACTCGCGCTCGCCGACGCGGGCGTCCGCGTCACCCTGATCGAGGGCAGGCCGAGACTGGGTGGCCTGGCCTTCTCCTTCCAACGCGGCGATCTGACCGTCGACAACGGCCAGCACGTCTACCTGCGTTGCTGCACCGCCTACCGCTGGTTCCTCGACCGGGTCGAGGGGACGGCGCTGGCTCCGCTGCAGGATCGTCTCGACGTGCCCGTGGTCGACCTCGACAAGCCCGAGGGCCGTCGGCTCGGCAGACTGCGGCGTGACGCGCTGCCCGTGCCCCTGCACCTGGGCCGGAGCCTGGCGACCTATCCGCATCTCTCGCTCGCCGAACGCGCCAAGGTCGGTCGTGCCGCGCTCGCGCTCAAGGGGCTCGACCTCGCCGATCCGACCCTGGACACCCAGGACTTCGGCAGCTGGCTGACCGCGCACGGTCAGTCGGCGCGTGCCGTCGAGGCCCTGTGGGACCTGGTCGGGGTCGCCACTCTCAACGCGGTCGCGGGCGACGCCTCGCTGGGGCTCGCCGCGATGGTGTTCAAGACCGGTCTGCTGTCCGACCCGGGCGCGGCCGACATCGGATGGGCGCGCGTCCCGCTGGGCGAACTGCATGACCGGCTGGCCCGCAAGGCGCTCGACACCGCGGGCGTCCGTACCGAGGTCCGTACACGCGTCACCTCCATCTCTACAGACGAGAACGGACGCCTACGCGTTCAGGTTCCCGGCGAGACGCTCCACACCGACGCGGTCGTACTCGCCGTGGCCCAGCGCGAGGCGCACGACCTGCTGCCCGGCGGTGCCCTCGACGCCCCCGGACAGCTCCTGGAGATCGGCACCGCGCCGATCCTCAACGTCCATGTCGTCTACGACCGCAAGGTGCTGAGCACGCCGTTCCTGACAGTCCTCGGCAGCCCCGTCCAGTGGGTGTTCGACCGCACCGAAGCATCCGGGCTCAAGGGCGGCCAGTACCTCGCCCTGTCCCAGTCGGCCGCGCAGGACGAGATCGACGAGCCCGTCGCCGCCCTGCGCGAGCGGTATCTGCCGGAGCTCGAACGGCTGTTGCCCAGGGCACGCGCCGCCCGGGTGAAGGACTTCTTCGTGACCAGGGAGCGCACGGCGACGTTCGCCCCCACCCCCGGCGTCGGGCGGCTGCGGCCCGGCGCCCGCACCAGAACCCCCGGCCTCTACCTGGCCGGAGCGTGGACCGCCACAGGGTGGCCCGCGACCATGGAGAGTGCGGTCCGCAGTGGCGTGAGTGCGGCCGAAGCCGCGCTGAGCGCGCTGGGCCGGCCTCGCCCCAGCCACCTCTTCGACGTCGAGGAGGCGGCGTGACGCTGAACGAGCAGCAGGCGGCAGGCCCCCGCACCCCCCGTAGCGCAACAAGAGGAGAGAACGTGCCCACTGTGCCCCCGGCCGAGAAGGCCGCACGAGAGACAGCGGTGGACGTGGCCGCGCTCCTGGAGCGCGGTAGGACCCTGGCCACACCGGTTCTGCGGGCGGCCGTCGACCGCCTGGCTTCTCCCATGGACACCGTTTCCGCCTACCACTTCGGCTGGATCGACGCCGACGGCAGGCCCACGGCCGGCGACGGCGGCAAGGCCGTACGCCCCGCCCTCGCGCTGCTCTCCGCCGAGGTCACCGGTGCCGCGCCCGAGACCGGCATCCCCGGTGCCGTCGCCGTCGAACTGGTCCACAACTTCTCGCTGCTGCACGACGACCTGATGGACGGCGACGAGCAGCGCCGCCACCGCGACACGGTCTGGAAGGTGCACGGCCCCGCCCAGGCCATCCTCGTCGGCGACGCCATGTTCGCGCTGGCCAACGAGGTGCTGCTGGAGCTCGGCACCGTCGAGGCCGGCCGCGCCGCCCGCCGCCTGGCCACCGCCACCCGCGCCCTGATCGACGGTCAGGCCCAGGACATCTCCTACGAGCACCGCGACCGCGTCAGCGTCGAGGAGTGTCTGGAGATGGAGGGCAACAAGACCGGCGCCCTGATCGCCGCCGCCAGCTCCATCGGCGCGGTGCTC
The DNA here is from genome assembly GCF_042657965.1 of Streptomyces coerulescens. Lineage (NCBI taxonomy): Bacteria > Bacillati > Actinomycetota > Actinomycetes > Kitasatosporales > Streptomycetaceae > Streptomyces > Streptomyces coerulescens. The sequence continues at coordinate 319,471 of NZ_JBHSKM010000002.1, read as the reverse complement.
GCCGGCGCGGGCGACCACACCGCCGACACCCTGGAGAAGTACGGCTACCACCTGGGGCTCGCCTTCCAGGCCATCGACGACCTCCTCGGCATCTGGGGCGACCCGGTCTCCACCGGCAAGCAGACCTGGAGCGACCTGCGCCAGCGCAAGAAGTCCCTGCCGGTCGTGGCCGCGCTCGCGGCGGGCGGCCCCGCCTCCGAGCGGCTCGGCGAGATCCTCGCCGCCGACGCCAAGAGCAGCGACTTCGAGAACTTCTCCGAGGAGGAGTTCGCCGCCCGCGCCGCCCTCATCGAGGAGGCGGGCGGCCGTGAGTGGACCGCCGACGAGGCGCGCCGCCAGCACGCGATCGCCGTCGAGGCCCTCGACGGCGTCGACATGCCCGACCGGGTGCGGGCACAGTTCACGGCGCTCGCCGACTTCGTCGTCGTACGGAAGAGATGATCACTACCGGGCGAAAAGAGATGATCAGTATCGGTCGAATAGCCCTCGCGTAGTCGCCGGCCGGTGCCGCTGGGAGAAGCGCACCGGCCGACGGCGGACCCACAGCAGACGCACTACCTGTAGCACTGCACGAAGGGGAAGCCATGACAGCGACGACCGACGGAAGCACCGGGGCGCGGCCGCCCCGGGCAGCCGCGGCCAGCGACACCGACAGCGAGAACCCCGTGGCGGCCGGGGTCCACGAAGCCGCCGCAGGCGCGGTCCGGCGCGCCACCGACTTCCTGCTGGCGAAGCAGGACGCCCAGGGCTGGTGGAAGGGCGACCTCGAGACGAACGTCACCATGGACGCCGAGGACCTGCTGCTCCGTCAGTTCCTGGGCATCCGCGACGAGAAGACCACACAGGCCGCCGCGCTCTTCATCCGCGGCGAGCAGCGCGAGGACGGCACCTGGGGCACCTTCTACGGCGCACCCGGCGAGCTCTCCACCACCATCGAGGCGTACGTCGCCCTGCGCCTGGCCGGCGACGCGCCGGACGCCCCGCACATGGCGCGGGCCTCCACCTGGATCCGTGAGCAGGGCGGCATCGCCGCGGCCCGGGTCTTCACGCGGATCTGGCTGGCCCTGTTCGGCTGGTGGAAGTGGGAGGACCTGCCCGAACTCCCGCCGGAGCTCATCTACTTCCCCAAGTGGGTCCCGCTCAACATCTACGACTTCGGCTGCTGGGCCCGGCAGACCATCGTCCCGCTGACGATCGTCTCCGCGAAGCGCCCCGTGCGGCCCGCGCCCTTCCCGCTCGACGAGCTGCACACCGACCCGGCGAACCCCAACCCGCCCAAGCCCCTTGCCCCGGCGGCGAGTTGGGACGGTGCCTTCCAGCGGCTCGACAAGGCGCTGCACCAGCTGCGCAAGGTCGCCCCGCGCAAGCTGCGCAGAGCCGCCATGAACAGCGCCGCACGCTGGATCATCGAGCGCCAGGAGAACGACGGCTGCTGGGGCGGCATCCAGCCCCCGGCGGTGTACTCGATCATCGCGCTGCACCTGCTCGGCTACGACCTTCAGCATCCCGTGATGCGCGAGGGGCTCGCCTCGCTGGACCGTTTCGCCGTCTGGCGCGAGGACGGGGCCCGGATGATCGAGGCCTGCCAGTCGCCGGTCTGGGACACCTGCCTCGCCACCATCGCTCTGGTGGACGCCGGCGTTCCCGCCGATCACCCGCAACTGGTCAGGGCCGCCGACTGGATGCTGGGCGAGGAGATCGTGCGACCCGGCGACTGGGCGGTCAAGCGCCCCGAACTGCCGCCGGGCGGCTGGGCGTTCGAGTTCCACAACGACAACTACCCCGACATCGACGACACCGCCGAGGTGGTCCTCGCGCTGCGCCGGGTCCGGCACCACGAGCCGGAGCGGCTGGAGAGGGCGATCGGGCGCGCGGTGCGGTGGAACCTCGGGATGCAGTCGCGCAACGGGGCGTGGGGCGCCTTCGACGTCGACAACACCAGCCCGTTCCCGAACCGGCTGCCGTTCTGCGACTTCGGCGAGGTCATCGACCCGCCGTCGGCGGACGTCACCGCGCATGTCGTCGAGATGCTCGCGGTCGAGGGCCTCGCCCACGACCCGCGCACCCGGCGCGGCATCCGCTGGCTGCTCGCCGAGCAGGAACCGGACGGCTCGTGGTTCGGCCGCTGGGGCGTGAATTACATCTACGGCACCGGATCCGTCGTACCCGCCCTGGTGGCCGCCGGAATCCCGGGCTCGCACCCGGCCATCCGCCGTGCCGTCACCTGGTTGGAGTCCGTCCAGAACGACGACGGCGGCTGGGGCGAGGACCTGCGCTCCTACAAGTACGTCAAGGAGTGGAGCGGCAGGGGCGCCTCGACGGCCTCGCAGACCGCGTGGGCGCTGATGGCGCTGCTGGCCGCGGGGGAGAGGGACTCCAAGGCCGTCGAGCGCGGCATCGAGTGGCTCGCAGCCACCCAGCTGGCGGACGGCTCCTGGGACGAGCCGTACTTCACCGGCACCGGGTTCCCCTGGGACTTCTCCATCAACTACCACCTCTACCGGCAGGTCTTCCCGCTGACCGCGCTCGGCCGGTACGTCAACGGAGAGCCGTTCACCGAGACGGTGGTCCGGGTGGTCGTCGACGACACGGCTGCCGTAGAGGCCAAGGGGAGCTGATGAGCCCACAGCCCGCCCCGGCCCCGCTGCTGATCGCCTGCGCGCTCGGCATCGAGCAGTTCGCCCTGCGCATCAGCGAGCGCGGCGGGGCCGGCGGGCCGGTCACCGTGCTCCGTACGGGCATGGGGCCCCGGGCAGCCGAACGCTCCGTCACCCGGGTGCTGGCCGACCCGGCCCTCGCCGGGGCCGCCGTCCTCGCCACCGGCTTCTGCGCGGGGCTCGCCCCCGGGATGCACCCCGGCGATCTGGTGGTCGCCGAGGAGACCCGGGATCCGGCGGGAACCGTTCCGTGCGTGGGGACCGACCTACTCGTCAAAGAACTCGTGCGGACCATCCCGGGCCGCACCGTCCACACCGGACCGCTCACCGGCTCCGATCATGTCGTCCGCGGTCAGGAACGGTCCGATCTGCTCACGACCGGCGCAATCGCGGTCGACATGGAGTCGGCGGCCACACTCCTGAGCGCCGTCCGTACGGGCGAGCGCCCGGTTGCGGCCGTCCGGGTGGTCGTGGACGCTCCAGAACATGAACTCGTCCGGATCGGCACGTTGCGCGGTGGAATATCGGCTTTCCGCGTTCTTCGTACCGTTCTACCCGCATTCTACGAATGGCACCGTTCTTTGCTGCTCCCCAGGAGGTGAGCCAGATGGCCATGCCGCTGCGTCAGTCCATCAAGGTCGCTACTTACTTGGCCGAACAGAAGCTCCGCAGGCGTGACAAGTTTCCGCTGATCGTCGAACTGGAGCCGTTGTTCGCCTGCAACCTCAAGTGCGAGGGCTGCGGAAAGATCCAGCACCCGGCCGGAGTACTGAAGCAGCGCATGCCGGTGGCCCAGGCCGTGGGCGCGGTGCTCGAGTCCGGTGCGCCCATGGTGTCCATCGCCGGCGGCGAGCCTCTCATGCATCCGCAGATCGACGAGATCGTGCGGCAGCTGGTGGCCAAGCGGAAGTACGTCTTCCTGTGCACCAACGCCATGCTGCTGCGCAAGAAGATGGACAAGTTCACGCCTTCGCCCTACTTCGCCTTCGCCGTGCACATCGACGGCCTGCGCGAGCGCCACGACGAGTCGGTGGCCAAGGAGGGCGTGTTCGACGAGGCGGTCGAGGCGATGAAGGAGGCCAAGCGGCGCGGCTTCCGGGTCACCACCAACTCGACCTTCTTCAACACCGACACCCCGCAGACCATCATCGAGGTGCTCAACTACCTCAACGACGACCTGAAGGTCGACGAGATGATGATCTCGCCCGCCTACGCCTACGAGAAGGCCCCCGACCAGGAGCACTTCCTCGGCGTCGAGCAGACCCGCGAGCTGTTCAAGAAGGCCTTCGCGGGCGGCAACCGCAGGAAATGGCGGCTCAACCACTCACCGCTCTTCCTCGACTTCCTCGAGGGCAAGGTCGACTTCCCGTGCACCGCGTGGGCGATCCCGAACTACTCGCTCTTCGGCTGGCAGCGCCCCTGCTACCTGATGAGCGACGGGTACGTCCCCACGTACCGCGAGCTGATCGAGGACACCGACTGGGACAAGTACGGCCGCGGCAAGGACCCGCGCTGCGCCAACTGCATGGCGCACTGCGGCTACGAGCCCACCGCCGTCCTCGCCACCATGGGCTCGCTGAAGGAGTCGCTGCGCGCCATGCGCGAGACGGTCTCCGGAAACCGGGAGTGACGCCATGACCGCCATTCCCTTGGGCGTCCCCGAGGTACCGGTCCGGCCGGTAGCCGAACGACGTGTGTCGCGGCAGATCCAGGTCGGCCCGGTGGCGGTCGGGGGCGATGCCCCGGTGTCGGTGCAGTCGATGACGACGACCCGTACGTCGGACATCGGTGCCACCTTGCAGCAGATCGCGGAGCTGACGGCGTCGGGCTGCCAGATCGTGCGGGTCGCCTGTCCGACGCAGGACGACGCCGATGCTCTGGCGACGATCGCCCGCAAGTCGCAGATCCCGGTGATCGCGGACATCCACTTCCAGCCCAAGTACGTGTTCGCGGCGATCGAGGCCGGCTGTGCGGCCGTACGCGTCAATCCCGGGAACATCAAGCAGTTCGACGACAAGGTCAAGGAGATCGCGCGGGCCGCCAAGGACCACGGCACTCCGATCCGGATCGGCGTCAACGCGGGGTCCCTCGACCGGCGGCTGCTCCAGAGGTACGGCAAGGCCACTCCGGAGGCGCTCGTGGAGAGCGCTCTGTGGGAGGCGTCGCTGTTCGAGGAGCACGACTTCCGGGACATCAAGATCTCGGTGAAGCACAACGACCCGGTGATCATGGTCGAGGCGTACAAGCAGCTCGCGGCGCAGTGCGACTATCCGCTGCACCTCGGGGTGACCGAGGCCGGGCCCGCCTTCCAGGGCACGATCAAGTCGGCCGTCGCCTTCGGCGCGCTGCTCTCGCAGGGGATCGGCGACACGATCCGGGTGTCGCTGAGCGCCCCGCCCGCCGAGGAGGTCAAGGTCGGCATCCAGATCCTTCAGTCCCTGAACCTCAGGCAGCGGCGCCTGGAGATCGTCTCCTGCCCGTCCTGCGGGCGGGCCCAGGTCGACGTCTACAAGCTGGCCGACGAGGTCACGGCCGGCCTGGAAGGCATGGAAGTGCCGTTGCGGGTGGCCGTCATGGGCTGTGTGGTCAACGGCCCCGGCGAGGCACGGGAGGCCGACCTCGGGGTCGCCTCCGGCAACGGCAAGGGGCAGATCTTCGTCAAGGGCGAGGTCATCAAGACCGTCCCCGAGTCGAAGATCGTCGAGACGCTGATCGACGAGGCGATGAAGATCGCCGAGCAGATGGAGCAGGACGGGGCCGCATCGGGCGCCCCCACCGTCACGGGGAAACCGGCAGTGACTGTGAGTTGAAGCAAGGCACGGACCGAGAGGGGGCCCGAGCGTGACGATTCTGGAGAGCATCCGGGGACCACGCGACCTGAAGGCGCTGTCCGAGGCGGAACTCGGTGAACTGTCCGACGAGATCAGGGAGTTCCTGGTGCACGCGGTCGCCAGGACCGGCGGACATCTCGGGCCCAACCTGGGCGTGGTGGAACTGACCATCGCGCTCCACCGGGTCTTCGAGTCGCCCGTCGACCGCATCGTCTGGGACACCGGTCACCAGAGCTACGTACACAAGCTGCTGACGGGGCGGCAGGACTTCTCCAAGCTGCGCGGCAAGGGCGGTCTGTCCGGCTACCCCTCGCGCGAGGAGTCCGAGCACGACATCGTCGAGAACAGCCACGCCTCCACCGCGCTCGGCTGGGCCGACGGGCTCGCCAAGGCCCATCGGGTGCAGGGGGAGAAGGGGCATGTCGTCGCGGTGATCGGCGACGGGGCGCTGACCGGCGGCATGGCCTGGGAGGCGCTGAACAACATCGCGGCGGCCAAGGACCGGCCGCTGATCATCGTCGTCAACGACAACGAGCGGTCGTACGCACCGACCATCGGGGGCCTGGCCAACCATCTGGCCACCCTGCGCACGACGGACAGCTACGAGCGGGTTCTGGCCTGGGGCAAGGACGTACTGCTGCGGACCCCGCTCGTGGGCAACACGATCTACGAGTCCCTGCATGGCGCGAAGAAGGGGTTCAAGGACGCCTTCGCGCCGCAGGGCATGTTCGAGGATCTGGGACTGAAGTACGTCGGCCCGATCGACGGGCACGACATCGGGGCCGTCGAGTCGGCGCTGAGGCGTGCGAAACGTTTCCACGGGCCGGTGCTGATCCACTGTCTGACGGAGAAGGGCCGCGGCTACGAACCCGCCCTCGCCCACGAGGAAGACCACTTCCACACCGTCGGCGTGATGGACCCGCTGACCTGCGAGCCCCTCGCCCCCTCGGGCGGGCCGTCCTGGACGTCGGTGTTCGGCGACGAGATCGTACGGATCGGCCAGGAGCGGGAGGACGTCGTCGCGATCACGGCGGCCATGCTGCACCCCGTCGGGCTCGGCAAGTTCGCCGAACGGTTCCCGGACCGGGTCTGGGACGTCGGGATCGCCGAGCAGCACGCGGCCGTGTCGGCGGCGGGCCTCGCCACGGGCGGGCTGCATCCGGTCGTCGCCGTCTACGCCACCTTCCTCAACCGTGCCTTCGACCAGCTCCTCATGGACGTCGCCCTGCACCGCTGCGGAGTGACGTTCGTGCTGGACCGGGCCGGTGTCACGGGCGCCGACGGCGCCTCCCACAACGGCATGTGGGACATGTCGATCCTCCAGGTCGTCCCCGGCCTCAGGATCGCCGCGCCGCGCGACGCCGATCAGCTGCGGGCGCAGCTGCGCGAGGCCGTGGCCTGCGACGACGCCCCGACACTCGTACGGTTCCCGAAGGAGTCCGTCGGCCCCTCGATCCCTGCGGTGGACCGGGTGGGCGGACTGGACGTGCTGCACCGGGACGCCGGTGAGCCGGACGTCCTGCTCGTCGCCGTCGGCGTGATGGCCCCGGTGTGCCTCCAGGCGGCCGAGCTGCTCCAGGCCCGCGGCATCAACTGCACCGTCGTCGACCCGCGGTGGGTGAAACCCGTCGACCCGGCGCTCGCCCCCCTGGCCGCGCAGCACCGGCTGGTGGCCGTCGTCGAGGACAACAGCCGCTCCTCCGGTGTCGGCTCCGCCGTGGCGCTGGCGCTGGGCGACGCCGATGTCGATGTGCCGGTACGGCGGTTCGGCATCCCGGAGCAGTTCCTCGCGCACGCCAAGCGCGGTGAGGTGCTCGCGGACATCGGGCTCACGCCGGTGGAGGTCGCGGGCCGGATCAGCGCGAGCCTTGCCCTCAAGGAGGCCGAGGAGAGCGTGGTCGGCGGGGAGCGGGCCGACGGCGGTCCCGGCGGTCGTACCGTCGTGCCAGTCAAGGAGAAAGCTGAATGACCAGCGAGTTCGACCTCGGCGCCCTCCTGGCCGAGCGTGGAGCCGAGCGCTACGAGCTGCACACGAAGTACCTGAACCACCAGCTCCCGCGCATGCTGCACACCATCGGCTTCGACAAGGTCTACGAGCGGGCCGAGGGCGCCCACTTCTGGGACGCGGACGGCGACGACTACCTGGACATGCTCGCCGGGTTCGGGGTGATGGGCCTGGGGCGCCATCACCCCGTCGTCCGCAAGGCGCTGCACGACGTCCTCGACGCCCAGCTCGCCGACCTGACCCGCTTCGACTGCCAGCCGCTGCCCGGGCTGCTGGCCGAGCGGCTCCTCACCCACAGCCCGCACCTGGACCGGGTGTTCTTCGGCAACAGCGGCACGGAGGCGGTGGAGACCGCGCTGAAGTTCGCGCGGTTCGTCACCGGGAAGCCGAGGGTGCTGTACTGCGACCACGCCTTCCACGGGCTGACCACGGGCTCCCTGTCGGTCAACGGCGAGTCCGGCTTCCGGGACGGCTTCGCCCCGCTGCTGCCGGACACGGCCGTCCCGCTCGGCGATCTCGACGCGCTCGCGCGGGAGCTGAAGAAGGGCGACGTCGCCGCCCTGATCGTCGAACCGATCCAGGGCAAGGGCGTCCACGAGGCCCCGTCCGGCTATCTGCGGGCCGCCCAGGAGCTGCTGCACAAGCACAAGGCGGTAATGATCGCCGACGAGGTGCAGACGGGCCTTGGCCGGACCGGTGACTTCTACGCCTACCAGCACGAGGAGGGCGTCGAGCCGGACCTGGTGTGCGTCGCCAAGGCGCTCTCCGGGGGCTATGTGCCGGTGGGGGCCACCCTCGGCAAGGACTGGATCTTCAAGAAGGTCTACTCGTCCATGGACCGGGTGCTCGTCCACTCGGCGAGCTTCGGGTCCAACGCGCAGGCCATGGCGGCCGGGCTCGCCGTGCTGTCCGTCATGGAGAACGAGCAGATCGTCGCCAACGCGCGGGCGACCGGGGAGCAGCTGCGGTCCCGGCTCGCGGCGCTGATCGACAAGTACGAGCTGCTCGCCGACGTCCGCGGCCGGGGCCTGATGATCGGAATCGAGTTCGGCCGTCCCGACTCGCTGAAGCTGCGGGGCCGGTGGACCATGCTGCAGGCCGCGCGCAAGGGACTCTTCGCGCAGATGGTCGTCGTCCCGCTGCTGCGCAGGCACCGGATCCTCACCCAGGTCTCCGGCGATCACCTGGAGGTGATCAAGCTGATCCCGCCGCTGATCATCGGCGAGCGGGACGTGGACCGATTCGTCGAGGCCTTCACCGATGTGATGGACGACGCGCACAGCGGGGGCGGGCTGATGTGGGACTTCGGCAAGACGTTGATCAAGCAGGCGGTGGCCAACCGGTGAGGGCCCGGCAGGCTCCGGCGGCGAGGGGTCGGTAGGCCGCTCCGCTCGCCTCCCCCCGCCAGGCTTTGCCTCTGAGGCAAGAAATTTGCCGCAGAGGCAAAGCTGCGGCTGAATGGAGAGCATGAGCTCTCCCGAGACCTCGCCCGAGGGCGATGAGGCGGTGCCGACCGAGGCGCTACCCGTCGTCGCGCCACAGCTGCGGGCCCTGCGTCGCCGAGCCGCCCTCACCCTGGAGGCCGCGGCCCGCTCCGCCGGGCTGTCGCCGGCCCATCTCTCCCGGCTGGAGACCGGGCAGCGCCAGCCCTCGCTGCCGATGCTGCTCGCGCTCGCGCGCATCTACGGTACGACGGTTTCCGAGCTGCTCGGCGAGTCGGTCGCCGACCGGGACGCCGTCGTGCGGGCGGCCGACATGGAACCCACCGCCGCCGGTGGCTGGACGTACTGGCAGGCGGGCGCGCCCGGACGCGGGATGCAGGCCCTGCGCGTCCATGTGCCGCACGGCTCGCAGGGCGACATCGTGCGGGTCCATCCCGGCGAGGAGTGGCTCTACGTCCTCGAAGGGCGGTTGCGGCTGCGCCTCGGGGACACCACACACCGGCTCGCGCCCGGTGACAGCGCGCACTTCGACTCGCTCACCCCGCACCGCATCGCCGCCCTGGACCCGGGCGGGGTCGAGCTGCTGTTCGTCCACACCCTGTTGCAGAGCCCCACGGCCACCCTGTGCCTGGGCCCCACCCCTGGAGTGACGCCATGAGCAACATCGAGGACAAGTTCCCGCGCGCCCTGTGGATCCGGTTGTTCATCTACATCGCGGTGGGGCACGTCTTCGCCGCCTTCATCTACTTCCTGTTCGAGGCGGGCGCGAAGTAGACGCGGACGCGCCCGCGCCGGGGCATCGTCAGTCGAGCAGCCGATCCCGCAGGCGCTCCCGTGTCTCGGGGGCCAGCCGCAGGCCCTGCTCCAGGTACGTGTCGACGCCGCCCCACGTCTCCTCGATCGTCTCGAAGGCCGCCGTCAGATACTCGGCGCGCGCGTCGAACAGCGGGCTGAGCAGCTCCATGACCTCGGGCGAGTAGGCGGAGGCGTCGCTGCTGCTGCGGCGCACCTTGTAGCGGCGGTGCTTGGCGTTGGACTCCAGGTAGTCGGCGACGATCGCCTCGCGCTCGACGCCGAGGGCCAGCAGCGTCACGGCGATGGACAGACCCGCGCGATCCTTGCCGGCCGCGCAGTGCATCAGGGCCGGGACGCTGTCCTCGGCGAGCGAGTGCAGTACCTGGGAGTGCTCGCCGGTGCGCTCCTTGATGATCGAGCGGTAGGAGACGATCATCCGGTTCGCGCCCTTGCCGTCCGCCAGTATCCCGCGCAGCTGGTCGAGGTCGCCGTCCCGGACCATCTTCCAGAACTCCGCGCCGTCCGCCGGGTCCGAAAGCGGCAGGTTGACGTTGCGCACGCCCGGCAGCTCGACGTCCGGTCCTTCGAGCTTCTGGTCGGCCGCGTTGCGGAAGTCGAAGATCGTGTGCAGCCCCAGGGAACCGAGGAAGTCGGCGTCCTCGACGGTCGCGTGCGCGAGGTGGCCGCTGCGGAAGAGCACTCCGTGCCGCACCCGTCGTCCGTCCACTGTGGGCAGGCCGCCGACATCACGGAAGTTGCGAACCCCGGCCAGTTCAGGCTCGGTCGACGGGATCTGCTGCGTCACGGGGGCTCCTCCCGGTCGGCCCCGGCGGCGCGGCTCGGCGATGCGGCCGACGGGGTGCGCTCTCGACCATACGACATGGATTCCTGAGGCAATGAGTTGTCCACAGGCGCTGTCACGGCGAGCCCTTCCGGTGCTCCGACTGTGGGACATGGATCCGACAGTGGCGTGCGAATGCCTTGAAACGGGCGAAATTCACTGAAGGGTCTTAATGGTGCATCACGGGCTTCACGTCGGCTTCGAGGGCGACCTTGATGTGCCAGTTATTCGACTCCGTCACATCTAGGTGTTCTGTCCGAATTGGCGCCTTCATTCCAACTCGCTCTGCAATAAAGAAAGCTGGAGCAGTGTCACGTGAGCAGCGTCATATCCGTGACAGTGAGTCGCCCGTCATGTCCACGTAATTCATGCCCTTTTCAAGGGACTTTGAGCCGTACGGCACTCACATATTTCACGGACCGTGACGGTTAATTCCCACAAGGGATCAACGGGAACGCATTCGGACGGAACCTCTCACTTGTTCCCATGCGTCTTCCTCGCTTACGTTCACGACCAATCCGGACGGACGCCCAATCCTGCCGCCGCTCGGATTCCGCGCAAACTCACCCGTGCACGGCAGGAGCGGGGGACCCACAGGTACAACCGCCTGTTCCGGTCTCCGGAACGGCTAGGGGTCAAGTCGCGCCACGGCGCGGCCGGGCATCTCCAGCCCGCACCCGACAGCTCACCTCGCAGGCGCCGGAGAGGAATTCGTCATGCCCGCGAAGGGTAAGCATCGCCGTCCGAAGTCCCTGCGCTTCACCCGCTCCATCGCCGTCGCCGGAACCGGTGGCGCCGCTCTCGCTCTTCCGCTCATGGGAGCCACCGGCGCCCACGCCGCTCCCTCGCACTCCGTTTCGGAAAAGGCCGTTCAGTCCCTTCCGGTCGCCGGCCAGAAGGCTGTCGAGAAGAAGGCCGCCCCGAAGAAGACGGACGTGCGGACCTATTCGGTGAAGGTCGGCGATTACCTTTCGAAGATCGCCGACGAGCAGAACGTCAGCGGTGGCTGGAAGCAGCTCTACGCCGACAACCGTGAGACCGTCGGCGCCGACCCGTCGCTGATCCACCCGGGTCTCAAGCTCACCATCGGTGGCAAGAAGGCCGCGACGACCGCCCCCAAGACGTCGTCCTCCAAGCCCTCTTCGGCGTCCAAGTCGTCCGCGAAGGACTCGTCCGCCGCGAAGCCCGCCGCGCCGAAGAAGGCGCAGAAGGCGACCACCGCCACCAGCACGGTCAACGGCTTCTCCGCTCCGCTGACCGGCGCCTCCCTCGGCACCGCCTACAAGGTCGCGGGCAGCATGTGGTCCAGCGGCTACCACACCGGCGTCGACTTCGCCGCCGCGACCGGCACTCCGCTGAAGGCGGTCGGCGCGGGCACCGTCGTCTCGGCCGGCTGGGGCGGCGCCTACGGCAACCAGGTCGTCATCCAGCTCGCCGACGGCCACTACGCCCAGTACGCCCACCTGTCCTCGCTCTCGGTCGCCGGCGGCCAGACGGTGACCGCGGGCCAGCAGATCGGCCTCTCCGGCGCGACCGGCAACGTCACCGGCCCGCACCTGCACTTCGAGATCCGCACCACGCCGGACTACGGCTCGGACGTGGACCCGATCGCCTACCTGCGCGCCAAGGGCGTCGCCATCGGCTGACGCGCGTCCCACGCGAGAACCACCTGCCTGACACGCGGCCGAAGGCCGGACCCCGATCCCCGGGTCCGGCCTTCGGCATGTTGCGCCCACAACACCCCTGTTCACAGGGTTATTCCACGTTTGGCGAACACTTTAGGAGTGGCTTATCTCACCGCTCGTCAACCTTTTCCTACGGTCGCGTAGGTCACATTCGAAAGGGAATCATGTGCCGATGTGGCAGACGATTCGAAGAGTGACAGCAGTGCAGTGATCGGGTCGTACGTTGCGGTGGGGGACAGCTTCACCGAGGGCGTCGGCGACCCCGGCCCCGACGGGGCATTCGTCGGCTGGGCGGACCGGTTCGCGGTCCTGCTGGCGGACCGGCGCCCCGAGGGCGACTTCAACTACACCAACCTCGCCGTGCGCGGCAAACTGCTCGACCAGATCATCGAGGACCAGCTTCCGAAGGCCGCCGAACTGGCCCCGGACCTGGTCTCGTTCTGTGCGGGCGGCAACGACATCATCCGACCCGGAACCGACCCCGACGAGGTCGCCGAGCGCTTCGAGCGGGCGATCGTCCGGCTCACCTCGGCCGTCGGCACCGTCATGGTGACGACCGGCTTCGACACCCGTGGCGTGCCCGTGCTGAAGCATCTGCGCGGCAAGATCGCCACGTACAACGGACATGTGCGGGCCATCGCCGACCGGTACGGCTGCCCGGTGCTCGACCTGTGGTCCCTGAAGACCGTTCAGGACCGCCGCGCCTGGGACGACGACCGGCTCCACCTCTCTCCCGAGGGACACACGCGCGTGGCGCTCCGCGCCGGTCAGGTCCTCGGCCTGGAGATCCCCGCCGACCCGGACCAGCCCTGGCCGCCGCTCCCGCCCCGCGGCACCCTCGAGGTTCGCCGGGACGACGTCCACTGGGCGCGTGAGTACCTGGTGCCATGGATCGGCCGGCGACTGCGCGGTGAGTCGTCGGGAGATCATGTGACGGCCAAGGGCGCCCTGTCCCCGGACGACATCAAGATGCGGATCCGATCGGTGGCTTGAGCGCGGTTCGCGAGCGACCGGTGCGTCCGGGCCGTACCGATGGCTGATCGGTGCGGCCCGGACGTATGTGGTCACACCTATGTGGTCACACCACATACGCCCTCACCGGTTCGACGCCGTCAACGCCTTTCGCTCCAGCCCGAGTTCCCGGGCGAGTGCCTCGTCCACCCACTCCTGGGCGCGCGCGCGTGAGACCGCGCCCGGGTACGACGTGAGCTGTACGGCGAGCCCGTCGAGCAGAGCCGTCAGCCGCAGGGCCGACCCGTGGGGGTCCGGGCAGTGGAACTCCTCGGCGGCGACGCCCTCGGCGATCACCTCGGTGATGGCCCCCTTCCACTGCCGGTCGAGGTCCCGGGTGACCTCCTGGAGCGCGGGTTCCCGCAGGGCGGCCGCCCAGCCCTCGATCCACAGCCGCCACCCCTTGGCCTGACCGGTCGGCGCGTACCAGCGCACGGCCGCCCGCAGCCGTCGCAGTGCCGTCGTGCGCCGCCCGAGGATCCGGCGCAGATGGGCCAGGTCGCCTTCGGCCGCATGGGTGAACGCGGCCGCGACGAGCTTTTCCTTGGTGTCGAAGTGATACAGCACCAACGCGTTGCTCACGCCGAGCACCGAGGCCACGTCGGCGATCCTCACCGCCGCCACGCCCCGCGCCTCTATCTGTTCGACGGCGGCCCGCAGCAACTCCTCACGCCGCTCCGCCACGCTCAACCGCACTCTTGCCACGTCGTCACCCTAGAGCGTCCTGGAGCGTCAGCACCGACCGGTCCCGGGGGGCGTCACCGGTGCCGACCGAACCGTTCGGCGATCAACGGCAGCCGCTCCGCCGCGATGGCGTGCGCGGCGGCCCGCGGAGCCGTCCCGTCCGCCTCGGCGCGGGCCAGGGTGAGGTCGGTCAGGGCCCGCATGGAGCGTCGTGTGTGGGCGAACGCCTGGTCCGCGTCCGGGCCGATGTCCCCGAACAGCGTCCACCACCACCAGGCGTTCGTGCCCGAGTTGACCACGACGTCCGGCAGTACGGTGATGCCGCGCGCGGCCAGCAGCTCCTCCGCCTCCGGTCGTACGGGCATGTTGGCGGCCTCCGCGATCCAACGCGCGGTGATGCGGCCCTGGTTCGCGGCGTCGATCACGTACGACACGGCCGCCGGCACCAGCACCTCCGCCTCGGCCGACAGCCAGGCGTCGCCCGGCAGTTCGCGGTCCCCGGGACGCAGTGCGGCCCGATCGACCGTGCCGTAGGCGTCGCGTGCCGCCAGCAGGCTCTCGACGTCGAGTCCGGCCGGGTTGGCGATCGTGCCCTTGATGTCGGCGACGGCCACGACGGTGAGCCCCGCGCGCGTGAGGAAGCGTGCCGTGGCCCCGCCCATGGTCCCCAGGCCCTGCACGGCGGCGCGCGTCCTCCAGTACGGCACACCGGCCCGGTCCAGCGCGGTCAGCACCGACTCCGCGACCCCGCAGCCGCCGACCAGCTCGTCGAGCCCGATGCCGTCGACCTCGACCGCGAACGCCTCCGCGAGCCGCCGCCGGGCACCCACCTCGTCGTCGAGCAGCGGGTACACGGCCTGGACGGACGAGACGAGCCCCGCCTCGGCCATGGCCCGGTCGACCACGTCCTGGGCGAGGCCGAGATCCTCGCCCGTGGTCCAGAAGTTCTCGATGTACGGCCGCATGCTCCGCAGGTAGCGCACCAGGAGCCCGTACGCCTCCGCGTCCCGGGGGTCGCAGTCGATGCCGCCCTTCGCGCCGCCCAGGGGGACGTAGCGCGCCTGGGGGTCGTAGTGCAGGGCCTCCTTCATGCTCATGCCCTGAGCCAGCCCGGTGACCTCGTCCAGCGTGCAGCCCGGCCGCATCCGCAGCCCGCCGCTGGCCACGCCGCGCACCAGTCGGTCGACGACCAGGAAGCCCTGACGGCCGGTGACGTGGTCGGTCCAGGTGAGGGACAGCAGGGGGGTGGTCATGGGTCCTCGGGGTGGTTCCAGGGCGATGCCGCGGGCCGGCTACTACTGAACGACGAGTCAGTATCGGAGGTCGGTGGGGACATGTCAATGTGATGGATGGATCTCTGTGGACGCGGGGCGCCGGACCTTCCCGACCAGGGGGGATCCGAAGGTGTCGGAGGGGCCGCCCATAATGGAATTCCTCACCGAATCCAGCTGGAGGTACCGTGGCCGGTTTCCGATTCCCGAGCTCCGGGCTGCGCGCCCTGCGGCCCGAGGCCTTCGGCGTGGATCCGAGCGGTGAGCGCATGGCGCGTATCCGCAGATCACCGCACTTCAAAGACGGTGTATTCCAGAATCCGGGGGGCGAGGCCAGGACCAGGCCGTCCGGGTCCATGCTGGAGTTCGCCAAGGTCTTCTTCGACAAGGACACCCGGCCCCGCCGGACCCCGAAGGGCACCGTGCCGGTGCACCCCACCACCTACGCGGACCTGGCCAAGCCGCCCGCCACGGGACTGCGTCTTACCTGGATGGGGCACTCCAGCATCCTCGCGGAGATCGACGGCCACCGGGTCCTCTTCGACCCCGTGTGGGGCGAGCGCTGCTCCCCGTTCCCCTTCGCGGGGCCGAAGCGGCTGCACCCCGTGCCGTTGCCGCTCGCCGCCCTCGGCCCGGTCGACGTGGTCGTCATCTCGCACGACCACTACGACCACCTCGACATGCCGACGATCAAGGCGCTGGCCGACACCGACACGGTCTTCGCCGTGCCGCTCGGCGTCGGAGGCCACCTCGAACACTGGGGCGTGTCCGCCGACCGGCTGCGCGAGCTGGACTGGCACGAGGCGACCAAGGTCGGCGGGCTCACCCTGACCGCCACCCCGGCCCGCCACTTCTGCGGCCGCGGACTGCGCAACACCCAGCACACGCTCTGGGCGTCGTGGACCGTCGCCTCCGACGAGCACCGGATCTACCACAGCGGGGACACCGGCTACTTCGACGGCTTCAAGGAGATCGGTGCCGAGCACGGCCCGTTCGACGCCACCATGATCCAGGTCGGCGCCTACTCGGACTTCTGGCCCGACATCCACATGACGCCGGACGAGGGCGTCCGGGCCCACCTCGACCTCCAAGGCGGCGATCCGACCGCGGGAGTCATGCTGCCGATCCACTGGGGGACGTTCAACCTGGCGCCGCATCCGTGGGCGGAGCCCGGGGAGTGGATGTTGCGAGCCACCCGCAAGGCCGGAGTCACGATGGCGGCTCCGCCCTGCGGCGAGCCCTTCGAGCCGGCCTCCCTGGCGCCCGTCACGCCGTGGTGGCGAGAGGTCACCGAGGCGCCCGCCGAGGGGTGGCCGGCGTGGCCGCCGGTGGCTCCGGCGCCGGACGGCACACCGGTCTCCTAGCGCGACCACCGGCGAGGAACGACCCATGGGGGCGCGAGGGGTGACCTTCGCGCCCCCATGTGGCATTTCACGCGGGGCGCGTGAAGGTGTGCCAGGGCACTCGCGCGGCACCGCGCGCCGCTACTGTCGGTGATGCTCTGGGGGTCGGAGCATCGGGTGTCCGAGGTGCTGAAACGTCCCCACCGGGGCGGTCGGGGGTCGGGAACGAGACGCCGTCCAGGGGTGGGGCTCGGAAAGTGCCCCGTCCCTCACCTTTTCCTCGTGACCACTTCTGACCAGGTCCGATCGTTCGATTGCTCCTTGTGGGCGAACGGTGTGACGGGTTATCGATCTGTCGTACGAGACCTCATACCAGAGCGGGACGCTGCCTGCGGGAGTTTGTCAACTGCCCACCGCACTTGATGCGAAGGCGACTACTGTCAGTGTCCGTCGGGCGACGCGGAGCCGAATTCGTCGACTCTGTCGACCGACATCGCGATGGCGCACGCCCCGGGCCGCGCAGACCGCGCGCACCCCCAGGCCCCCGACCGACGGACCAGTACGAGGACCCCGATGTCTCATCTACGCGCCCCGGCCGCACGCGCAGACCGCCGTGAGGGCGGGCGGCACGGGCGCCCGGCCGCCCGCACCGCACCCGCGCTGCCCGAGACCCATATACGGCCCCAACTGCTGCGGCTGGCCGTGCTGCCACCCGTCGCGGTGACCCTCAGCGCCTGCGCGGCCGTGCTGTTCGTGCTGCGCTCCACGGCCACCCGGCCGAGCCTCACCCTGTGGGCCGTGCTCGCCGGCGCCGTCTCGGTCACCCTCGCGGGCATCGTGATCGCCGCCGTGGCCGCCAACCGCACCGCCAGATCCGTGAACGACCGCATCCGCGCACTGCGCCGGAGCAGCGCACGTGGCGAGGCCGAACTGCGGACCCTGGTCGAGACAATGCGACGCGGCGAAGCACCGCCGAAGCGGAAGTCCCGCAGTGGCCCGCCCGAGGGCGCCGACGACTTCGAACTGCTCGCCGCCGACCTGGCCCGCGCCCACGACGGCGCCGTCACCGCCGTCGTCCAGGCCGCGCAGCTCTCCAGCCAGGCGGGCAGCGAACAGAAGCTGGAGGTCTTCGTCAATCTCGCCCGGCGCCTTCAGTCGCTGGTGCACCGGGAGATCTCCATCCTCGACGAGCTCGAGAACGAGATCGAGGACCCCGACCTGCTCAAGGGCCTCTTCCACGTCGACCACCTCGCCACCCGCATCCGGCGCCACGCGGAGAACCTCGCCGTCCTCGGCGGCGCCGTCTCCCGCCGGCAGTGGAGCAACCCGGTCTCCATGACCGAGGTGCTGCGCTCGGCCATCGCCGAGGTCGAGCAGTACTCACGGGTCAAGCTCGTGCCGCCCATCGACGGCACCCTGCGCGGCCACGCCGTCGCCGACGTCATCCACCTGCTCGCCGAACTGGTCGAGAACGCCACGGTGTTCTCCGCCCCGCACACCCAGGTGCTGCTCCGGGCCAACCTCGTCACCTCGGGGCTCGCCGTCGAGGTCGAGGACCGCGGGCTCGGCATGCCCGTCGGCGAGCAGAACCGCATGAACGCCCTGCTCGCCGACCCTGACCAGGTCAACGTCGCCAGCCTGCTGGCGGACGGACGCATCGGCCTGTTCGTCGTGTCGCAGCTCGCCAAGCGCCATGGCATCCATGTACGCCTCCAGACCAACATCTACGGCGGTGTGCAGGCCGTACTGGTCGTGCCGCAGGGGCTGTTGGGGAACGAGCCGGGCGCCCGAGCGGGCGTGGGACGGGCACAGGAGCCGCAGGGGCCGGCCGGTACGGCCATGCCGCCGCAGGCTTCCTCGCAGTCCTCGCCGCAGGCACGCCGGCAGCAGGTACCGGTGTCGCCTCAGCAGCGTCGGCACGCCGCGCCGACCGCGACGGCCGTAGTGGAGAGCGGTGGGCAACGGGGAGTGGCCGAGGCGCCCCAGGGACCGTCGGCACCGCACGGCACATCGCCTCGACCGGAGCCGCAGGCCCGTGCGAGGAGCGCGGCCCCGAGCACGAACGGAACCGGACCCGCACCGCTGCCCGTACGCGGCGCCCAGGAGGAACGGGCCAACCCGTCCGAGGCCGTGCCCGGTATCAGGCCCGATGAACGCCGCCGCGTCGAGGAGAACGCCGGCACCCCGCCGAACCCGCGTGTCAGCACCGTCCGCGGCACCATGGGCAAGCCCCAACTTCCGCGCCGCCGCGCCCAGGAACACATCGCACCCCAGCTCCGTGGTGGTCCCGCACCACGGCAGGAGTCCGACCATCTCGCCGGACACGACCCGGGGCTGATGGCCGCCTTCCAACGGGGGATCGGACTGGCGGAGACGCAGCAGCACATGGAGTCGGGGCGGGGGGACGCCGAACATATGGATGCGGGGTACATGGGCCCCGACCACATGAGTCCCGATCGCATGAGCCCCGACCACAGTGGTGCCGCCCTCAATAGCCCCGACCACATGGGCGCAGGCCACACGGACTCGGCGCACACTTCGACGGCGCACACCTCGACCACCCACGGGATCACTCCCGCCTACACCCCTTCACCCCACACCACGCCTGAGACCACGTCACTCGCCCCGGAGCCGGCTCACCCGGACCCCCTGGTCTCCCAGCCCACTCGCCTGGAATCCGTACGCCCCGCGCCCAGCCGTCCGGAGCCCACGAGCCTCGACACGGCTCGCCCACAGCCCACACGTCTGCGCCCGACGTCCCTGGATGCACTCCACATGGACGTGACCTCCATGACCAGCCGGCCCTCCATGGACGTGTCGCCCATGGACCCGGCCCATATGACCGAGCCGCACCCCGGGCCCACGCCCGGTCCCGACCACACCACTTGGCCTGACGGGAGCGCACCAGCCGGATGACCACGACCGTGACCAGCTCGAAGTCCGCCTGGTTGACCACCCCCAACCCCGGCGCTCCCGCAGACCTTCGTACCTCAAGGAGTCGATCCACCATGGCGAGCGAAGCGCCGACCGCCCATGTCTCCGATCTCGACTGGCTGATGAGCGGCCTCGTCCAGCGGGTACCGCACACGACCAGTGCGGTCCTCCTCTCCTGCGACGGGCTCGTGAAATCGGTTCACGGCCTCGACCCGGACAGCGCCGACCACATGGCCGCCCTGGCCTCCGGCCTGTACTCCCTGGGCCGCAGCGCCGGCGTCCGGTTCGGCGAGGGGGGAGAGGTACGCCAGGTCGTCGTGGAGCTCGACTCGACCCTGCTCTTCGTGACCACGGCCGGATCCGGCACCTGTCTCGCCGTGCTGGCGGGCCGTGAGGCCGACGCGGCGGTGCTGGGCTACGAGATGGCGATGCTGGTCAAGAGCGTCCGCCCGTACCTGGTCACCGCACCCCGGCAGCACTCCGTCGAACCCTCGGCGTTGAGGCCTTGAACATGACGGCGGCCGGCGACGGGCCCTGGCTCGACGAAGCGGCCGGACGGCTGGTGCGCCCTTTCACCGTCAGCAACGGCCGTACCAGGCCCACCGTCGCGCTCGACCTCATGTCGCAGGTGATGGCCACCGGGGCGACCCCCCTCGGCTACCTCGGCCCCGAGCACGAGCTGGCGCTCGACCTGTGCCGCGCTCCCGTCTCGGTCGCCGAGGCGGCCGCCCACCTGAAGCTGCCGGCGGCGGTCACCAAGGTGCTGCTGTCGGACCTCGTCGACTGCGGGGCGCTCACCACCAAGCCCCCCGAGTTCCACCACAACCCGACAGACCGGGCCCTTCTGGAGGCAGTGCTCGATGGACTACGACGACAGCTCTGACCCCTTCCCCACCGCACTGAAGATCTTGGTGGCGGGAGGGTTCGGGGTAGGCAAGACGACCTTCGTGGGCGCGGTCAGCGAGATCGCGCCGCTCAGCACGGAGGAACTGCTCACCACGGTCAGCGCGGCGACCGACAGCCTCGAAGGGGTCGAGAACAAGGTCGAGACGACGGTGGCCATGGACTTCGGCCGCATCACGCTCGATCCGGAACACGTCCTGTATCTGTTCGGCACGCCCGGACAGGAACGGTTCTGGTTCATGTGGGACGAACTCTCGGAGG
This sequence comes from Streptomyces coerulescens, assembly GCF_042657965.1. NCBI lineage: Bacteria > Bacillati > Actinomycetota > Actinomycetes > Kitasatosporales > Streptomycetaceae > Streptomyces > Streptomyces coerulescens. Next base: position 298,808 of record NZ_JBHSKM010000002.1, on the reverse strand, counting down.
GCGCGCTCGGCGCGGTGATCCTCGCCGACACCCGGCGCCTTGAGGACTGCTTCGCCGCCGTCGACTTCTTCGAGCAGCGGGGCCTCGGGTTCATCGTCGCGATCAATGAGTTCGACGGCGGCTACCGGTACGACCCGGAAGAGGTCCGGGCCGCCATCGACCTCGACCCGGAGATCCCCATCGTCCGGTGCGACGCCCGGATCTCCAGCTCCGGCGTGCAGACCCTGCTGACCCTGGTACGGCACCTCATCGCCCACACACCGGCCCCCGCGCCAAGCCATGGAGCCCACATGTGACAGCCACACACACCCGCACGGAGCCGCATATGACGTACGCCCACAGGGACGGAATCCGACCATGAGCCATGGCCCACCCCACCCGGTCGCTCGACTGCTGCTGACCCCCGAGGACAAGGAGGCCCCCGCCCGCGCCCAGCGGTTGCTCCGGCTGGGACTGGGGAACCATGCCGACCCGGCCCTCGACGTCTTCGCGGACCATCTCGCCGAGCTCACCGGGGCGCCGTACGCCATGGTCAACTTCATCGACGAGAACAGGCAGTTCTTCGCCGGGCTCCACGCACGGCACCGGGTGACCCTCACGCGGGCCGATGACGACAAGCCGGAGCTGGGGCGCCATATGGAGCGAGACCATGGGTTCTGCCCCCATGTGGTCGTGCGACGCAAGGCGCTGGTCCTGGAGGATGTCTGCGACTATCCGCGGTTCGCCGGGAATCCGATCGTCGACGAGTTCGGCATCCGCTCCTATATGGGCGCGCCACTCATCGACAGCACCGGGATGGCGCTCGGCACCGTGTGTGTCGTGGACGTGGAGCCGCGGGCATGGGGGAGGGCGGGCCTGGACACCATCAAGGCGACGGCGGTGGACCTGATGGCCCGGCTGGAACGACGGGAGGCCGACGGGCTCCCGCTGCTGTGACGGCGGCTGCGACGGCCGCGGTCGCACTGGACTTGGCGTGCCCCTGACTCCTCCGTTCGCGAAGTCGTACCCCAGCACGGAACGCCTGATCCGGCGGTGGAACAACTGCTGCGACGCTGCCCGGCGCTGCTGTGCGCCCGCCGACCACAGGGGCCCCGGATCAGCCCTCAGTAGCCCCGCCACACGTTGTCGAACGCGGCGTCCTCGATTGCTCGCCGCTGCCGCACGGCCTCCAGTTCCATCACGGCGTTGCCGAGGGCGGCCAGCACGGTCGTGACCGTCTCGTCGGTGGGTTCCTCGGCGACGTCGTCCGACTCGTCACGGATGCCGACGGCGGTGGCCAGGGCGGCGAGCACCGGCTCGCCCGAGGTCCAGCGCTCCTCGGCCTGGCGCCGGGCGGCCGAGTCGACCGGCACCGTCGGTGCGGCCCGCAGTCCGAACCGGGGGCCCCGGGCCCGGGCCGTGAGCCCCACGCGCTCCAGATCGTCGACGTAGGCCGAGGACAGGCCCCGGCCCCGGCGCCACAGCCAGTCCTCGACCGACTCGTACGGTTCCAGCCGTATGAGTGCCGAGGCGGCCTCGTCCAGCAGACGGTCGCCCGTGGGCGCCTGTGCGCTGGGGGCGATCAGGTCGCCGTCCAGGACGAGGGCCCGCGCGTCGAGGAGGTCGAACACCTCCGCCGCCGCGAGTGCGAGCGACAGATCGCCTTGTTCCACTGTGTGGTCCGACGCCATGTCCAGGGTGACGATCGCGAGATCCCTTGCGGTGTTCATGAGCGGCTCCTGGTCAGTCGGCCGTGTGCGGGGCACGGGCCACGAGGCTGTTCCTCGGCGGTCCGGACGTGCTACGCCGATTCTCGCCGTCCTTCGGGCGCCGTGTGCCCTACTACCACCATGTGGTGCGGGAACCGGATTCTCAGCCCGGGGGCGGCCGCTGATCGCGCACTTCGGAGGCGGCCGGTGTGCACTCGGGACGAGGGCGTGAAGGAAAGCTGTGGCGCCGCTTAAGAAATCCTCGATGGACCGGGGGCGCCGCGGTACGGCAGATTGCTACGCGATTCCACCCCCCTCCCCGGCCGCGGGCTCCCTCGGCATGCCCGCGGCCGGGACTCGAGCACAGGAGCCGTAGCGTTGAAGGCGCTGGTCAAGGAGAAGGCGGAGCCCGGGCTGTGGCTCGCGGACGTTCCGGAACCGGCCGTCGGACCGGGCGACGTACTGATCAAGGTGCTGCGCACGGGTATCTGCGGCACCGATCTGCACATCCGGTCCTGGGACGGCTGGGCGCAGCAGGCGATCAGCACCCCGCTGGTGGTCGGGCACGAGTTCGTCGGCGAGGTCGTCGAGACCGGCCGCGACGTCGCCGACATCAAGCCCGGTGACCGGGTCAGCGGCGAGGGCCACCTGGTGTGCGGCAAGTGCCGCAACTGTCTGGCCGGCCGTCGGCACCTGTGCCGCGCCACCGTCGGACTCGGTGTGGGCCGCGACGGTGCCTTCGCCGAGTATGTGGCGCTCCCTGCCGCCAATGTGTGGGTGCACCGGGTGCCCGTCGACCTCGATGTCGCCGCGATCTTCGACCCGTTCGGCAACGCCGTGCACACCGCGCTGTCGTTCCCGCTGGTCGGCGAGGACGTGCTGATCACCGGCGCCGGACCGATCGGCCTGATGGCGGCGGCCGTGGCCCGGCACGCGGGCGCCCGCCACGTCATGATCACCGATGTGAGCGAGGAGCGGCTGGAACTGGCCCGCAAGGTCGGCGTGAGCCTCGCCCTGAACGTGTCCGAGGCGAGCATCGCCGACGGACAGCGCACTCTCGGTCTGCGCGAGGGCTTCGACATCGGCCTGGAGATGTCCGGCCGCCCCGAGGCCATGCGCGACATGCTCGCCAACATGACGCACGGCGGCCGTATCGCCATGCTCGGCCTGCCCGCGCAGGAGTTCCCGGTCGACTGGGCCCGCATCGTCACCTCGATGATCACCGTCAAGGGCATCTACGGCCGGGAGATGTTCGAGACCTGGTACGCGATGTCCGTGCTGCTGGAGGGCGGTCTCGACCTCGCGCCCGTGATCACCGGCCGGTACGGCTACCGCGACTTCGAGGCGGCGTTCGCCGACGCGGCGAGCGGCCGCGGCGGCAAGGTCATCCTCGACTGGACCGCGTAACTCGCGTAACTCCCTTTCCGCGCAAGCACCTTAGGAGCTTCCCGATGTTCGACTCCGTGCGCGACGACCTGCGCGCCACCCTCGACGAGATCCGCGCCGCCGGCCTGTACAAGCCCGAGCGCGTCATCGACACCCCGCAGTCCGCGACCGTCAACGTCAGCGCGGGCGGCCGTCCCGGCGAGGTCCTCAACTTCTGCGCCAACAACTACCTCGGCCTCGCCGACCACCCCGACGTGATCGCCGCCGCCCACCAGGCGCTGGACCGCTGGGGCTACGGCATGGCCTCGGTCCGCTTCATCTGCGGCACCCAGGAAGTGCACAAGGAACTGGAGGGCAGGCTCTCGGCGTTCCTCGGGCAGGAGGACACGATCCTGTACTCCTCCTGCTTCGACGCCAACGGCGGTGTCTTCGAGACGCTCCTCGGCCCGGAGGACGCGGTGATCTCCGACGCCCTGAACCACGCGTCGATCATCGACGGCATCCGGCTGTCCAAGGCCCGCCGCTTCCGCTACGCCAACCGCGATCTGGCCGACCTGGAAGCCCAGTTGAAGGAGGCCCAGTCGGCGCGCCGCCGGCTGATCGTCACCGACGGCGTCTTCTCCATGGACGGCTATGTGGCGCCTTTGAAGGACATCTGCGACCTCGCCGACCGCTACGACGCGATGGTCATGGTCGACGACTCGCACGCCGTCGGCTTCGTCGGACCCGGCGGCCGCGGCACGCCCGAGCTGCACGGTGTCATGGACCGCGTAGACATCATCACCGGCACCCTCGGCAAGGCGCTCGGCGGCGCGTCCGGCGGCTATGTGGCGGCCCGCGCCGAGATCGTCGCCCTGCTGCGCCAGCGCTCCCGGCCGTACCTGTTCTCCAACACCCTGGCCCCGGTGATCGCGGCGGCCTCTCTCAAGGTCCTCGACCTGCTGGAGGCGGCGGACGATCTGCGCGTCCGGCTCGCCGAGAACACGAAGCTGTTCCGCCGCCGGATGACCGAGGAGGGCTTCGAGATCCTCCCCGGCGACCACGCCATCGCCCCCGTGATGATCGGCGACGCGTCCAAGGCCGGCCGACTGGCGGAGCTGCTCCTGGAGCGTGGCGTGTACGTGATCGGCTTCTCGTACCCGGTAGTGCCCCAGGGCCAGGCCCGCATCCGCGTCCAGCTGTCGGCCGCGCACTCGACGGACGACGTCAACCGTGCCGTGGACGCCTTCGTCGCGGCCCGGGCGGAACTGGACGGCTGAACGACCGCAAGATTGACGAACGACCGCAAGGCTGACGAACGGCTGCAAGGATGACGCCCGGTCGGACGGCTGACGTCCGGTCCGCTCCGGACCTTGCGATAATCGATCTCATGATCGAAGCGCGGCGGCTCCACATCCTCCGTGCGGTGGCCGACCACCGCACCGTGACGGCGGCTGCCGCCGCGCTGTACCTCACTCCCTCCGCGGTCTCCCAGCAGCTCGCGGCCCTGGAGCAGGAGACCGGTCACCGTCTGGTGGAGCGCGGTGCCAAGGGCGTACGGCTGACCCCGGCCGGTGAGATCCTGCTCAGCCACACCAATGCCGTGCTCGCCCAGCTGGAGCGGGCCGAGGCCGAGCTCGCGGCGTACAGCTCGGGCGCGGCCGGCACGGTCACCGTCGCCTCCTTCGCGACCGGTATCGCCCTGGTCGTCGCGCCCGCGGTGGCCCGCCTCGCCGAGACGGCCCCCGGCATCCGCATCCGCGTCCAGGACGCCGAGGGGGATGCCAGCCTGCCGATGGTGCTGGACCGGCAGGTCGACATCGCGGTCGCCGTCGAGTACCGGGGGGCGCCGCCCGCCGACGACCCCCGCCTGGCGCACGTACCGCTGTACGCCGAGCCCTTCGACGCGGTCGTCCCGGTCGGCCACCGGCTCGCCGACGCGGCCGAGGTCCCGCTCGCCGAGCTGGCCAAGGACACCTGGATCGGCCCCTACCCCGGCAACCCCTGCCATGACGTGGTCGTCCTGGCCTGCGAGAACGCCGGCTTCCAGCCCCGCCTCGACCACTCCTCGGACGACTTCCGCGCGGTCGTCGCCCTCGCCTCGGCCGGTGCGGGAGTGGCGCTCGTGCCGCGCTCGGCGCTGCGCGGCATGGACCTCGCCGGGGTCGTCGTACGGCCCGTGGACGGGGTGGCACCCACGCGCCGGGTCTTCGCGGCCGTGCGGCGGGGAGCCGAGGAGCATCCCCTGATCCGGCCGGTGCTGGAAGCGCTCGACGAGGCGGCGCAGGAGTGAGGCAAGTGAGGCTCCCGTAACACTGTCTTTTCATATTCGGGATATCGTCCCGAATATGAAACAGACGGTAGAAGGCGGCGAGGTCCCGGACGCGGCCGGCGCTCGGCTCGACACCCGCCTCGACACCCGCCTCGGCTCTCGCCTGGCCGAGCTGCGGGCCGAACGCGGCTGGTCCCTCGGGGAGTTGGCGGAGCGCAGCGGCATCAGCCGCTCGACCCTCTCCCGGGCCGAGCGAGCGGAGATCAGCCCCACCGCCTCCCTGCTCAACCGCCTCTGCCATGTCTACGGCCGCACGATGTCCCAGCTGCTCAGCGAGGTCGAGTCCGAGCCCGCGCTGCTGGTGCGAACGGCCGAGCAGCCGGTGTGGGAGGACCGTTCCGCCGGGTTCGTGCGGCGTTCCGTCTCCCCGCCGCACACCGGACTGCGTGCCGAACTCGTGGAGGGACGTCTCACCGCGGGCGCCGACATCGCGTACGACCGACCGCCCGTGCCGGGCCTGGAGCAGCACATCTGGGTCCTGGAAGGCACGCTCGACGTCACGGTCCAGGAGGTCGAGCACCGCCTCGGCGTCGGGGACTGTCTGCGGATGCGGGTGTGGGGGCCGACGCGGTTCCGGTGCGCGGGACCGGAGGCGGTGCGGTATGCGCTGGCGGTGGTGCTGCCGTGATCGTGAAGCGACTGGAAGAGGCTCAACTCCTGTACCACGCCCCCGACTTGGCTGACCTCCTGGTGGACACGGTGGACGACGGCGCATCCGTCGGATTCCTCGGTCCGCTCGACCGTACGGCGGCCCTGGCCTGGTGGAAGGAGCGCGCCGGCGCCGTCGGCGACGGGCGGCTGGCGGTGTGGGTGGCGTGCCGGGACGGGCGGACCGTCGGCACGGTCGGTCTCGCCTTCGCCGACAAACCCAACAGCCGCCACCGGGCCGAGCTGGTCAAGCTGATGGTGCACCGGGACGCCCGCGGACAGGGCCTCGGCCGCAGACTCCTGACAACCGCGGAGGAGGCGGCGATCGAGGCCGGCGTCACCCTCCTCCATCTGGACACCGAGACCGACAGCCCCGCCGAGCGCCTCTACGGCTCGGCCGGCTGGACCCGGGCCGGGATGATCCCGGACTACGCGGCGAGCCCGGCGGGAGTGCTGCGGCCGACGACGATCTACTTCAGGTGCGTCTGACCGGTCCGGTCCGCTTCGCGTCGGCCCGATGAGCCCTCCGATTGTCAGTGTCGCGTGGAACACTCCCCGGCATTGATCGGCCGAGCGGTCGAACAGGCGGCATACCAAGGGGGATTGCTTGTCATGGGAGTGACCATCTCGTTCATCAGCGCGACCACGGAGGAGCTGGACAGGGCGGCGAAGGACCCGAGTTGGGCGGGCCAGTTCGTCTCCGACCTGTACGGCGTCGACTATCCGTGGCCGGACCGGCACGACTGCGGCCCCGACAAGGCATTCGGCGGCCTCCAGTTCCTGTTCGACGAGGCCGAGGTGTCGCTCGAGTTCGTGATGGACGGATTCCAGATACTGGACAGCGGCACCCTGTTCGGGTGGACCGCGGAGCAGATCGACGGTGTGGCACGCGAGTTGCTGGCCACCCCGTGGGAGCGGTTGGCGGCGCACTACGACCCCGAGCGCATGGCGACGGAGGACGTGTACCCCAACATGTGGACGTTCGACCCCGACGGTGAGTTGGACTGGCTGAAGGACGCCTACGACGAGCTGGTCACGTTCTTCCGCACGGCGGCCGAGCACGGCCACGGGGCCTTCATGAACTTCAGCTTCTAGGGAGGTCCGGCGGCGGGCCCCGGGCCGGGCCGACCCCACTCACCAGGTGATTGTCAGTGGCGGGCGCTACCGTGCCTGTCATGCCGGATGCCGAAGACGTACGCCGTATCGCCCTCTCTCTGCCGGACACGACGGAGAAGATCGCCTGGAGCATGCCCACGTTCCGGGTCGCGGGCAAGATGTTCGCCACACTGCCCGAGGACGAGACCTCCATCGCGGTGCGCTGCCCGAAGGAGGAGCGCGACGAACTGGTGATGGCCGAGCCCGAAAAGTTCTGGATCGCCGACCACGAGGCACAGTTCGCCTGGGTGCGGGCCCGGCTCGCCGCCCTGGAGGACGAGGACGAACTGCGCGACATCCTTGCCGACTCCTGGCGCCAGGCCGCTCCGCCCCGGCTGCTGGACGCCTATCCGGAGCTGGGGCCTGCGACGGGGGACTGAAACCCCTGGGGCCGTTGTCAGTGCCCCATGTCATGATCCGAGGGCAGGTGTGGCAGCCGGGGCGGAGGGGGCCTCGGCTACCACGGGGGAACGGATCGAGGGGGATGCGGGGGATGAAGACGGGCAAGAAGGACGGAGCGCGGCCGGTGTGGTCGCGGGACTTCGCCCTGTTCTTCGTGGCCCGTGCCGTTGCCCAGCTCGGCGACACCATGCTGCCCGTGGCCCTCGCCGCCGGGCTCCTCCAGCACGGGTACGGCGCAGGCGCGGTCGGTCTCGCCCTGGCCTCGACATCAGCCGCCTTCGCCGGGCTCATCATCTTCGGCGGGGTCATCGCCGACCGCTTCAGCACCCGCAGGCTGATGATCGGGGCCGACCTGGTCCGGTTGTGCACCCAGTCCCTGGCCGCCGTGCTGTTCTTCTCCGGGCATGTGGTCCTGTGGCAGATCTGCGCGATCGGTTTCGTCAACGGTGTCGCGGGCGCCGTCTTCCAGCCCGGCGTCCCCGGCACGGTCCGCCGCCTCGCCACCGACGTCCAGGGCGCCAACGGCACCATGCGGATCGCCGAGGCCGTCGCCCAGCTCGCCGGACCGGCGTGCGCGGGCGTGCTCGTCGGCTTCGCGTCACCCGGCGGTGTGTTCACGGCCCACGCGACCACGTACGCCGTCAGCGCCCTGTGCCTCCTCCTGCTGCGCCTGCCCGCGCGGACCGGATCCCCGGGAGACGCCCGGGCCGATCGAGGAACCCGGGCCTTCCGCGCCGATCTGGTGGAGGGCTGGCGGGAGTTCAGAGCCCGTACCTGGCTCTGGGGCGTCATCGTCGTCTGGTGCGTCTACATGATCACCGTGTGGGGTCCGACCGTCCCGCTCGTGGCGACCGAGGTGGTCCAGCAGCACGGACCGCGCTCGTACGGCCTGATCAACTCCGCCCTCGGCGCGGGCACCGTCGCCGGCGGGCTGCTCGCCCTGCGGCTGCGTCCTCGCCGAATGCTCCGCGCCGGCGCGATAGGCCTCTTCGCCTTCGCCGGCTTCCCGGTGACCGTCGGCGCCGGTCTCGGCGTACCCGCCATGGCCGCCGGAGCGGCCGTCGCCGGTGCGGGCATGGCCTTCTGGAGCGTGATGTGGGCGACCAGTGTCCAGACACAGGTCCCCGCCGATGTCCTCAACCGCATCCACGCGTACGACGTCGCGGGCTCCCTGGCGATGATGCCGGTCGGCCAGGCCATCGCCGGACCGGCCGCCGCGACCCTCGGCGCCGGTCATGTGCTCCTGGTCGCCGGAGGGATGAGCCTCGTCGTCGTGGGTGCGCTGCTCTCGGTGCCGTCGATCCGGGGCCTGGTGCGGGCGGACGTCCCGACGACGGCCCGCTCGGCGCCGGTGACGGTGGACGAACGGGCGCGGCCCCAGCCGCGCTGAAGCGGACGGGTGCGCATAAACGGGTGCGCGACCACCGACCCGAGTGCGGTATTGTTTCCCTGCACGTTCGGCCGGGGGAAACCCCAGGTCAGACGGGCACCGGGACGTGGCGCAGCTTGGTAGCGCACTTGACTGGGGGTCAAGGGGTCGCAGGTTCAAATCCTGTCGTCCCGACTTGTGAAGCAGCAAGTCAGAGGCCGTATCGGAACTGCCGATACGGCCTTTTTCGTTCCCCTTTCGTTCTCCGGTCTCTCGGGACCGGTCCCGCGGGCGATGCGGACCATGGCGGGTACGGACCGTTCCGCGACCGGGGGAGTACAGGGATGAGTGACCCGTCGTACGCCGCACCCGCACCGCCGGGCTCCGCATCCGACCGTGAGCCCCCGGTACACGACCCGTTGGCCGTCGCGCTGGGCAATGCCTCGCTGCTCGGCGTGGGCTATCTGATGATGCGTCGGCGCGGGCTCGCCCTCGTCGCCGTGGTGGTCCCCATCACGCTGGTGACCAGGGCCGTCTCGACCGCCGAGGAGGCGTACGAGATCGGTTTGGTCGTGTGGTGGGCGGCCGCCGTCGGCCACGGGTGGTTCCTGGCGCGCAGAAGCGGCGACCGGGCCACAAGGCGTGGTCCGCGTCTGGCCGCGCTCGGTGTCACGCTGGCCGTGCTGGTGCCCCTCGGGCTGCTGCGCCACGACGCCTCCACGATCGCGCACCGTGTCACCGAAGCCCGTGAACGCGGTGACTGCGAGGGGGTGTCGAGCGCCCAGGACGAGGTGTGGCTCGGGCACCGGATCGCCGACGCGCCCCTGAGCGCCCGCGGCGACGAGGCGGTCCGGACGTGCGACCGGCTGCGGTCGGCACACGGCGAGCTGACCACCGCTCTGGACGGCGACACCCGGGCCCTGGCGGACGGGTTCGGCACGCTCGCCTCGGTCCTTTCTCGGCCCGGGAACGACAAGACGGTCGAAGCCACGCTCAACGGCTTCCTCGGCAGGCTCCGCACCAGGAATCCCTGCGGCACCGTGGCCGTCGTCGACTGGCTCCGCAGCCGCGGGCCCAGCCACGACCTCCTCGACCGCTCCGCCGCCGAGGCCGACCGGGCGGCACCGGCCGCGCTCGCCGGCTGCGGCGATGCGCTCATGGAGGACAGCAGCTGGGAGAACGCGCGGTCGCAGTACCGGCGGCTGCTCGCCCGGTACCCCGACGACGACCTCGCCGACAAGGCCCGCAGCGGAGTGCGGAAGGCCACCCGGAACATCGAACTGGCCGAGGTCCGCACCCTGTTGGCGCCCGGCACCGACGGCCCACCCGAATACTGCACCCACCCGGCGAAGTACAGCGGCGCCAAGCCCTATCGCAAGGGCACGAACCGCGCCCTGTTCTACACCCACGACGCATACGCCGAGGACTATGCGGACCGGCTCCCCGGGTCCTGGCGGGCCGACGGCCCCACCGACGCCGTCCTGATCGTCTGTATGGGCGAGGACGCCTACGGAAGCGCCGTAGAGACCTGCCCGTACGAGGGCACCGGCTCGGGATCCACATCGAGCGTGACCTTCTACCGCATCGAGCTGCCCGTGAAGGTCTACGAACTGCGCACCGGCAAGCTCCTGATGAACCGGAAGATCCAGATCGGCGGAACCAGCTGCCCGGGGATCCTCACCTACTACTCCTACGGCGACCACGACCCCGGCCCGCCGTCCAGCCAGTACGTCGACGAGGGCAAGTCCGATGTGAAGGACGCCTTCCGACCGTTGGTCGTACGGTGAACCAGGGCGCCGGTCGCCGGGGTGGCCGACCGGTTCGGGGAGGGGTCCCGCGCGAGGTGCGGACACTGGTCGCAACGCCGTACGCCGGCCGCACGGCTCCCGCACCGAGCAGCCCATCGACCGAGGAGACAGCGATGCCCCTCTCCGCCAGCCTCGCGCGTGGTGTCGCGCCCACCACGCCGGGGACACTGCACGCCCGCACGGTCACCGGTGAGCTCAGCGCGCCGCCCCGCCCGGGGCTGACGGTCCGCTTCGGGCGTGGTGAGAAGCCCGAAGTGGACCTCGGGGTCGGCGTGGACGACCTGCGGGTGAGCCGACGGCACGGAGAACTGACGTACCGGCAGGGCATGTGGTGGCTGCGCAACACCGGGCGGCAGCTCGTCCGGCTGCCGCGCGGCCGGATGATGCACCTGAGCACCGAGCCGGTCCCGCTCGCCACCGGGTACACCCCGCTGTTCGTGAAGGGCTCCGGCTACCGCGAGCACCTGGTCGAGCTGTATGTGGCGGGCCACGACGACCAGGGGCCGGTGTCGCGCCGACAGGCCGAGACGATCCGGCCGGAGACCTGGGCGCTCGACGACGACGAGCGGCTGCTGCTGGTCGTCCTCGGCCAGCGGTATCTGCTGTACGAGGAGGAGCCGCGCCCGCTGTCGTACGCCACGGCCGCGAAGCAGCTCGGCTATCTGCGCCCCGACGCCAACTGGACCGAGCGCAGGATCGAGCACCGCATCGAGGTGGTGCGCAAGCGTCTTGACCGCACCGGCTTCCGGTATCCCCTGCTGCACGACAAGGCGCAGGGCCGCCCCGGCGACAACAGCCTGCTGCACAACCTGATCAAGGGGCTGGTGGAGTCGACGACACTGGTGCCGCCGGACCTCGACCTGATGGAGGACGACGCGGACTGGCCGGATGCCTGACGAGCCCGCGGGTCCTGTGCGTCACCGTGCCGGGAGCTCGGCGGCGGCCGAGGCCGCGAGGTCCTTGGCCAGTCCGCAGAGCTTGTCGACGGGCCGTTTCCCGGCGATGTCCAGGCGCACCATCTCGGCGGCCGTCTCGGCGTCCCGGCCGCTGTATCTGCGGTACTCGACGAAGGCGGCGCAGGTGTCCCCGTCGTCGCCCGGCTCGACGACCGTGCGGCGGCCGCTCAGCGTGAGGGCCGTGCCGTCGGCCGCGGAACGGGGCTGGTCGCGGAAGAAGCCCACCTCGGCGTCGAGTTCGTCGATGTCGCTCGACCACTCGCAGCTCCAGTTCGCGACACCGACGTCCGGCACGTCCGCCTCGACACCGGGAACGACCGACAGCGCCTTGGCGTCGAGCAGTTCGCAGGCGTTCGACCAGGCCAGCGAGTCACGCGGGTAGGCGGGCGAACGACGCGGGAGCGGGCCCCGGTCGAGGACCTCGGCGGCGCCCTCGGCGGCCTGGTCGGCGACCGTGCACAGGGTCGCCGTGCCGCCGACCACGGAGCCCTTGCCCATGTTGACGCGGACCCCGACCAGTGTGCCCTCGGTGTCGTCGTCCGACGTCAGGAGCAGATTGCACTCGTCGTTCTCCGGCTCCTCCTGACGGATGCCGATCCGGCCGATGGTGCGGGAGGCCTTCGAACCCTCCGGCGGTGAGCCCTTGAGCAGGCGGAGGGACACATCGATCCGGGTCTTGTCGTCGACGTTCACCAGCATGTCGCAGCGGTCGAAGTTGCCGTAGTCCACGTCGACTTGAACACCGTCGGAGCCGAACCGGTCCAGCGCCCGCGGGTCGGCCAGGGCGCACACGTCGGCCGTGTGCGGATCCCCCACCAAGGCGTGGCTCCGGCCGTTCGAGGCGTTCCCGGCCTGTCGGCTCGTACCGGAATCTCCGTCTCCGCCGGTGCCGGGGATGAAGGCCGACCCCAATGCCAGGAGGGCGCTGACACCCAGGGCAGCCGCGATCAGCGGTCGGCGCCACCGCGGGCCTACGGGCGCGGTGCTGGTGGTGGCGGTGTCCCGAGGCGGCCGCGGTCCGGAACCGGCGACCTCCTCCAGCAGACGCCTGACCTCGGCGGCGTCGGGGCGTTGCCGAGGGTCGCGGCGGAGCATGGCCGTCAGCACGGGATACAGCGGTCCGACGGCGGTCGCGTCCAGCTCGACGACGCCCTGCTCGGCCTTCCAGTACCGCAGACGCTCGGCTTCCTCCCCCTCCCTCCCGGTCCCGGCGGGCGCGTCGTCGTCCTCGGCCGCGCCACCACGCGGCGGTGCTCCGGTGACCAGCGCGGAGAGGGTGGCGGCGAGGCAGAACACGTCCGAGGCGGGCCGGGGCACATTGCCTCGGGCCAGTTCGGGGGCGGCGTAGTCCGGGGTGAAGCTGTACGGGCCGTTGACGGTGATGGTGTCGGTGCCACCGACCCGGTAGGCGGCACCGAAGTCGAGTAACTTCGCGGCGCCCTGCCGGGTGAGACCGATGTTGGCGGGCTTGACGTCGCAGTGCACGATGCCCGCCTCGTGCAGCGCGGCCAGCGCGTCGGCGAGCTGCGCGCCGATGCGGGCCGCCCGCTCGGGGGAGACCGTCGGCTGCCGGTCCAGGCCGCCGCCGGGGACGTACTCCATGACGAACCAGTACGTCGCCGACCCGGGGCCGCCCTGTGGCGTGGCCCCGTCCGCCGCCTCGGACTCGTCCCGCGCCACGGTCACCACGTCGAACAAAGTCACGACATGCGGGTGGTCGCGGAACTTGGCCATCGCGCGCGGTTCCCCCAGCAGCCGCCGCACCGCGGTCTCGCTCCCGCCGTCCGTCCGCTCCGGTTTGAGGGCGACGTCCTGACCCACCACCGTGTCGTGCGCGAGCCACACGTCGCCGCCCCGGCCCGCGCCGACGACCTCCTTCAGGACATAACGGTCGGCGAACTCCTCCCCGGAACGCACGGAATTCTCCCCCTCGGTCGAGTCCGGAACGCCCACGGCCACGGTCGATGGCCGCGCGTATGCCGCGTATGCGTCGAACCTACTGCGTAGAGCTCGTCGTACGCAGGGTCTACCCAGAGCCTTCATCACTCGCACGCACGCTGCGGGAGGGGTCCCGCGCGAAGCGTCTACGGTACGCGGCGGCCCGTGTCCCACACCCCGACGGAAGGAGCCCCCACCATGCCCGGCACCCGGACCGCACTGCTCGCCGGCACCACCGCCGCCGTCTCGATCGCCGCCCTCACCCTGACCGCGCACCCCGGCACTCCGGCCCCGAACGACCGCGCGGCGCCCGCCCGTTGCGCACACCCCGCCGACGTACTCGATCTGACCGACTGGAAGCTGACCCTGCCCACCGGCGAGGACGAGGACCCCACCGAGATCACCCAGCCCGAGCTCGGCACCTTCTCCGCCGCCCCCTGGTTCCGGGCGGAGGCCGACTGCGGCGCGGTGAGATTCCGTGCCGCCGTCAACGGCGTGACGACCGCAGGGTCCAGCTATCCGCGCGCCGAACTGCGGGAGATGACCGACGGCGGCGCCGACGAGGCCGCCTGGTCCACCACGGACGGCGCCCACACCCTGGTGGTCAGGGAGGCGTTCACGGCGCTGCCCGAGGAACGGCCCTACCTGGTCGGCGCGCAGGTCCACGGCGGGGACGACGACGTCACCGTCTTCCGTCTCGAGGGCCGCAAGCTCTACGTCACCGACGGCGACGACCGGCACCACCACCTCGTCACCGACGACTACGAGCTCGGCACCGAGTTCGAGGCCGGGTTCGTGGCCGCGGACGGGCGGATCGCCGCGTACTACAACGGCCGGCTCCAGACCACGATCTCCCACGACGGCGACACCAACTACTTCAAGGCGGGGGCCTACACGCAGGCCAACTGCGACAACTCCACGCCGTGCGCCGACGGCAACCACGGCGAGGTCCGTATCTCCCGCATCGACGTCACCCACTCCTGACCTGTGCGCACGGCGTCCGGGAGGGGTCCCGGGACATGCGTGTCACGGTGTCGGCGACCGAGGGCACGGAAGGGGCGCGGCGGATGACGGGGGACACCACCGGCGTGGAGGGGAGACTGCTGACCCGCGCGCAGCGGATCAACTCGGCGCTCGTCGTGGACCGCAGGCTGGGGGAGGGCGCGTTCGCCGAGGTGTACCGGGTACGGCACCACATCCTCGGCTGGCAGGCGCTGAAGCTCTTCAAGCACGTGGCCTCGCTGGAGGCGACCTCGCGGCTGTTCGACGAGGCCCGCATCCTGTCCACCCTGGGCCACCCCAACATCATCCGGGTCTTCGACGCGGGCACCGTGCAGACCTCCGAGGGGATGCGCGGCTACATCACCATGGAGTACGTGGCCGGCGGCAGCCTCCAGCGGCTGGTCGCCTCCCACTCCGGCGCGGTGCCCGTCCACGAGGCCACGGCCGTGCTGCGGCAGGCCGCCGAGGGGCTCGCCGTCGCCCATGAGCGCCCGCACCCGATCGTGCACCGCGACCTGTCGCTGGCCAACGTGCTCATCACCTACGACGAGTCCGGACTGCGGGTGAAGGTGAGCGACTTCGGGCTGGCCAAGGAGACCGACCCGGGCACGATGGCGGCCAGCGCGCAGGGCACCGTCGCCTACATGCCGCCGGAGGTGCTGCGCCGGGGCACGGGCTACTCGTGCGCCGGGGACGTCTGGGCGCTGGGCACCATCGCGTACTTCCTGCTCACCGACCACTTCCCGTACAACGGCGGCGACCCGGTGCAGTCGTTCTCGCTGGAGCGTTTCAGCCGGCCGCTGCTGCCGCCGAGCTCCTTCAACGACGGCGTGGGGCCCGAACTGGACCTGCTGGTGGTCGACATGCTCCGCGTGGACCCGGCCGAGCGGCCCGCCTCCGCCCGCGAGGTCGCCGAACGGGCCGAGGCACTGCGTCCGGCGGCGGGGGTACGACCGCCGCCCGACGCGGCCGCGGCGGTGGAGCGGTCCGTGGCCGAGCAGGTGCGGGCGGCCATCGAGCTGTCCCGGACACCGGGACGGCTGGCCGATGCCGCCAACCAGCTGGAGGAGGCCGTCAGCCGCCATCCCCCGCTCCGGGAACGGCACATGGCACGGCTGATGACATGGCGCCGGGGGGTGGTCATGTGACCGGCCCGGCGCGCGAGCGACGGACGTACGCGCAATCGGCCACGGACGACCGGCGTACGGGCAGCGGACGTATGGAGAGCGGATGGACGACACCACCACCGGCGACCGACGGGGCGAGCCGTCCGGCGCCGCCCGACCCGGGACTTCCGGGAACCTGTCCCGCTTCACGGACCTGGGCGGGACGCGGCTGTACCGGGACAACGCCTTCGCCGTCACCGGGCTCCCGACGAACGCCGACGGGCGCGCCGTGCGCCGGCACCGGCAGCGGCTGGAGGCCAGGCTCGCGGTCGAGGAGTCCCTGCCCGCGGACCCGGAGTCCCCGCTCGCGGGCGGCTTCCGCAAGGACGAGGTGCGGGCCGCGTTCGAGGAGTTCCAGGACCCCCGGCGGCGGCTGGTCGACGAACTGCTGTGGCGATGGGGCGAGCCCGGCCCGGACTGCGGCTGCCCCGCCTCCGTCCACCAGGAGCACGACGACGCGGTGCGCTTCCACGCGATGGCCCTGGACGCGGAGACCGGACGGGGCCATGCCACCACCGACGGACGGGACATCCTCTGGCAGGGCGCCGCCGGCGGCTGGGGACTGCTGCTGGAGCGCCCCGAGTTCCGCCTGCACATCGCCCACCGGATCGGCGAACTGGACGATCCGCGGCTGGGCGAGCTCTGCGCGGACGACTTCCTCGCCGCCCTTCCCCGCCTCCTCGTCTCCCCATTCTCCGAACTCGCCGCCGACCCGGACTTCAGGCCGCGCCTGGCACAGGTCTGCGCCGGCTGGGCGGAACAGACGGTGTTCTCGGGGCTCTTCACCGAACTCTTCGAGGAGTCGGTGGAGGAGACGGTCCGGACCATCACCGACGGGCTGCGGTCCGTGAACGACAAGAAAGAGGCCGAGCTGTTCGCGGACGCCACCGAGACCGTACGGCGCGAGGTCCTGCCCGCGTTCGAACGGCTCGGGGCATTCCGGGCGTACGTCTCGGACTGGCGGTACGACGACGTGGCGCGCATCGTCGCCGTGGGCGTGGGCAACCTCGCCGTCGCGATGCTCGGCCACTACCAGTTCCGACGGCCGACCACCCCCGAGAAGGAAGCGGTCGTCGAACTCGCCGAGCGGGCGTACGAGATCGCCCCGGAGCGGGAGGTGAAGGCGTTCAAGGACAACTGGGACGTCATCTACGACTGGTCCGTGGGCGCCGTCCCCACCCGCCCCGCGTCGGGCACAGCCCCCTCCACCGACCGTGTGTGGCCCGGCTGTCTGCTGCTGGGCATGGCGCTCGGTGTGCTGGTCGCCCTGTGGGAGTCCTACGGGTGGGAAGGGGCCTGGGGCGGCTTCCTGTGCATGGGCCTGATCGCCCTCGCCGTCCAGAAGATCTCGCGCGGCTACGCGCGATTCCGGCTCCACAGGGGCAGAAGGAGGTACCGGTGAGGTCCCGAGTCCACCGCCGGGTACGTGAAGTGCGCGCCGCGCTGGGCCAGTTGCGGCACCCGCCCGAGTTCCGCGTCCCGCGCCCGCTGCTGGAGCCGGCCCAGGCCGAATGGGCCGCGGCCGTGCTCGCCGAGGTCGAGGCCGCCGAGGCGCTCGCGGAGCAGGCCCGCACCTTGCGGGGCGCCGGCACCGACGCGCTGCTCGGGGCCGCCGTCGGCATCTGGCGCGCCCTGCGCAAGCTCGACCAGGGGACCGGCCCCCTCTCGGCGGCCGATCTGCGGCAGGTGCGCCGCCAGGTCCACGCCAGCCGGCAGGCACTCGCCGACGACGGGCTTCGGATCCAGGAGCACGACGGGCAGCCGTTCGACTCCGGCCAGTCCCTGGAGGTCCTGGTGTTCCAGGACGAACCGGAACTGGACCGCGAGGTGGTGCTGGAGACCGTACGGCCGTCGGTCTACTTCCGCGGCGAGCGGATCCAGATGGGCCAGGTCATCGTCGGCCGGCCCGGTCCCCGGGCCAACTGAACGACCAAGGAGATCACGACCATGCGCGAGACCATCGACTTCGGCATCGACCTCGGCACCACCAACAGCGCCATCGCCATGGCCGAGGACGGCGGTGTACGGGTCATCAAGAACAACGACGGCTGGGACTTCACGCCCTCCGCCGTGTGGATCCCCAAGGAGGGGGTGATCCATGTGGGCAGGCGGGCCCGGGAGCGCACGGAGAGCGACCCGGACAACGCCTACGCCGAGTTCAAGCTGGAGATGGGGGCGGCGGGCGCCGGCCGGCTCTTCGGGCGCACGGGCCTCACCCTCACCCCCGAGGAGCTCTCCGCCGAGGTGCTCAAGTCCCTGCGGCAGGACGCCGCGCACGAGTACGGCGAGCAGCCGGCGGCGGCCGTGATCACCGTCCCGGCCTCCTTCGCGCTGAACCAGAACAACGCCACCAGCACCGCCGCCTCCCTCGCCGGGCTCGGCGAGCACTGCCCACTGGTGCAGGAACCGACCGCCGCCGCCATCGCCTACGGGGTGCAGGACGCCTCCGAGTCCGCGCACTGGATGGTGTTCGACCTGGGCGGCGGCACCTTCGACGCGGCCCTGATGAGCAAGCGCGACGGTGAACTCCAGCTCATCCAGCACGCCGGCGACCCCTACCTCGGCGGAAAGCTCATCGACTGGGCCCTCGTGGACGACCTGCTGGCGCCCGCGGCCCGCCGTGACCTCGGCCTCGCGGACTTCACCCGCAACAACCCCGACTGGCGCAAGAACTTCGCCAAGCTGAAGCTGGAGGCCGAGAACGCCAAGATCGCGCTGTCCCGCGCCGGTTCGGTGGAGATCTCCGTCGACCTCGACGACGGCAGCGGCGGCGTCGAACCGTTCGAGTACACCCTGACCCGGGGCGCCCTGGACGATCTGGCGCTGCCCTTCTACACCCGGGCCATCCGGCTGTGCCGCGACGCGCTGGCCCAGAGCTCGCTGCGCCCCGACCACATCGACCGGCTGCTCCTGGTCGGCGGCGCCACCCTCAGCCCCGGACTGCGCGAACTGCTCGCCGACCCCATCGAGGGCCCCGGCATCCCCCTGGACCACAGTCAGGACCCCACCACCGTGGTCGCGCGCGGAGCCGCCGTGTTCGCCCGCTCGGTCCGGCTGCCGAAGAAGCCGCAGAAGGCGGCACCGGGCGAGTTCGCGATCGAACTCCACTATCCGGCGCAGTCCGTCGACACCACCGGGATCCCCGTCTCCGGCAAGGTGAGCAGCGGCGGCGCGGTGGACTGGACCCGCTACACCGTCACCCTCAGCAACCCCGACGGCCACCCGCCGTTCCGCGGGCCGCGCACCGTACTCAGCACGGACGGCACCTTCTACACCGAGGTCGCCATCGACGCCGACACCAGGTCCCGCTTCACCGTGGAGCTCACCGACAACGCCGGCACCCGGCGGAACCTCGCGGGCGACACCTTCTCCATCAGCCACGCGGCCGTCGTCCCCGGCGACGCCGTACTCACCGGCACCCTCGGCATCGGCAAGGCCGACGGCACCTTCGACCCGCTGCTGCGCAAGGGCACCACCCTGCCCGCCCAGGTGACCAAGCCGTACCGGACGACCATCGCGCTGCGCCGCACCCAGCCCGACGCCGTCATCCGCATCCCGCTGCTGGAGGGCGAGCGCAGGCGCGCCGACCGCAACACGAGGGTCGGGCTGATCGAGATCCGGCCCCGGGACATCCGGATCGACCTGCCGACCCAGAGCGAGGTCGAGGTGACCTTCGAGATCCAGGCCAGCAACCGGGAGGTCCTCGTCACCGCCGACATTCCCCTGCTGGAGCAGCAGTTCGAGGCGACCATCAACCGTTCCGAGCTGCTCGCGCCCGAACACACCGAGCTGGTGGACCGGTTGCACGATCTGGAGCAGCGGATGCACCTCCTGCAGGACCAGGCCGAGGACGTGCACTCCGAGGACGCGCGGACGCGCCTGGTGGACATCTCGGAGCAGCGGACCATCCCCCAGCTGCGCAAGGAGGTCGACGCGGCGGCCGTCGACACGGGCGCCGCCGTCACCAGCGACCGCCGGATCCGCGACGTGGAGGCCCAGCTCGACGAGATCGAGGAGGCCATCGAGATCCCCGGCCTGCAGCGCGAGTTGTGGGATCTGCTCAGCGCCTGCGAGGACGTCGTCGAACAGGTCGGCGGCGGCCCGTCGGACCGGCGGGAGCTCCAGGCCATGCGGGACCGCGCCAGTTCGCTCGGCGAGGACGCCACTCCGGCGGATCTGCGCCGGCTCGTCAAACGGGCCGGGGAGTTCCACGTCGAGCTGTTGCGCCGTACCGACCAGTGGGAGTACGTCGTCTTCCACGCGCTGGTCGAGATGCGCGACGACATGTTCTCCCGCGCACAGGCGGACGCCGCGATCCTGGAGGGCCGCCGCGCCGTCGCCGCGGGCAACCGCCGCGCGCTCGCCGGGGTCAACGAGCGGCTGCGCAGGCTGCTGCCGCCGGGGGCCGCGGATGAGGCGGAGCGGTTGTCCGGCGGCGTCAACTAGTCGGCGGACAGGAGGAGTTGAAGGTGGCCACATCCCGCATCCCGACGGTCAGCCCCACAGGCATCCCGACGGGCCTCCCGTCAGGCGTCTTCCAGTCGGCCGGACGGGACGACACGACGGCGGACGGCACAGGGCAGGGCGCCACGGCCCCCGCCGACTCGCTCCGTGTCGCTCTCCTGGTCTCCCGTGCCAGTACGGCGGCCCGCTCCGGTGATCTGGACGGCGCCCTGCGGATGCTGCACGAGGTCGATGATCCGCTCGTCGCGGACCATCGGGACGTACTCGATCTGCTCGCCCGGGTGTACGCGCAGCGCGGCGAAATGGCGCGGGCCGCCGAGTGCTGGCGCGGGGTGCGGCAGCGGCAGCCGGCGGACGCCGCCGCGTCCGCCGGGCTGGCCCGCATCGACCGGCTCGGCGGCCGCGGCCCCCGTGCGGCGCTGGCCCGGCACCGCGCCCGTACGGCACTGGCCGCCGCTGTCTGTGCCGTGGCCGCGATCACCGCCTGCACGGTCGTCCTGATCGACACCGCCGACGGCCGGCCGGGGCAGCCCGGTCCTGCGCAGGCCGACCGGGCGCAGCGGATCGCCGAGCGACTGGACGCCGAACGCAGGGCGGAGCGGGACCGGGAGCGGGCGCTCGCGGCGGCGCGCCGGGCGGAGGCGGCGGAAGCACTGGCCGGCGAGCTGACCGCGCCCGGCATCAGCCCGGTGGCGCACGGGGACTCGGTGGAGGTCGCCTTCGCCGACGGGCTGTTCTCCGAGGGCGCCGAACTGACCCCGGTCGGCGCCGAGCGGCTCGCCGGGCTGGGCGAACGCCTCGCGGGACGGAAGGTACGCGTCGAGATCCACGGCCACACCGCCGTCGTGCCCGGTGCCCCGACCAGCGGCGGTTCCGTCCTCTCCCTGTGGCGTGCCCTCGTCGCGGCACGGGAGCTGAGCGCGGCCGCTGACAGACCGCTGACGGAGTTCACCACCGCCAGCGCCGATCAGCGTGACGCGCCGTTCGCGGGGGTCGCGCGGAACCGGACGGTGACGGTGGTGGTGACACCCGGCTAGGAGGGTGCCCTGCTAGAAGGCCGATTCGAGGATCCCGAGGACGTCCTGTTCGGTGGGTTGGCGTGGTGCGTTGCGTGTGACCGCGTCCGCGAGTGCGCCGGAGGCGATCGGCGCCAACAGGTCCGGGCGGACGCCGAGTTCGCGCAGGGGCTGCTTGATGCCGAGCGTGCCGGAGATCTCGCGGACCGCGTCGATCGCGGCGCGGGCCCAGTCGCCGTCGGCCGGCGGGTCGAGACGCAGCGCGCGGGCGGTCAGCTCGTAGGCCTCCTGAGCGTCCGGGGCGCTGAACTCCAGGACCTCCTCCAGGACGGCGGCGAGCGCGACGCCGTGCGGGGTGCCGGTGTGGGCGGTGAGGGCGTGCCCGATGCCGTGGACGAGGCCGAGCCCGGAAAGGGTCAGCGCCTGGCCCGCCAGGTGGGCGCCGAGCATCAACTGCGCACGGGCCTCCAGATCCGAACCGTCGTGGTGGGCGACCGGCAGCCAGCGCCCGACCATGGCCACCGCCTGCGTCGCGTACGCCACCGAGACCGGGTTCGCTCCGCGTGAGGCGAGGGACTCGATCCCGTGCACCAGGGCGTCGATGCCGGTGGCGGCGGTGATCCGGGCGGGCAGGCCGAGCGTCAGCTCCGGATCCAGGAGCGCGATCCGCGGCTTGACCGACGGGTGGCCGAGGTACACCTTGCGGCAGGCGGGGGTGTCCTCGATGACGCCGAAGCCGTTGGTCTCCGCACCCGTGCCCGAGGTGGTGGGGATCGCGATCAGCGGCAGTCCGTCCAGCGCGTCCCAGAGGGCGTCCGCGTCGGCCGCAGCCGCGTCGGCGTTGCCGACCAGCAGCGAGATGCCCTTCGCGGCGTCGAGGACCGACCCGCCGCCCAGGGCCACGACGACCGCCGGACCGAAGGCACGCGCCCGGGCGGCGCCCTCGTCGACGTTGCCCGTGGACGGATTGGCGCCGACCCCGTCGTACACCCCGTGCTGCACGCCCGCCGCGTCGAGGACCTTGAGCACCTGGTCGACGATGCCGGCGGCCCGCAGACCACGGTCGGTGACCACGAACGCGCGGTCCGTGCCGAGGGAGGAGATCAGCTCCGGCAGGTGGGCGAGGCGGCCGGGGCCGAACTCGATACGGCAGGTGGGATCGATGGTCAGCCCGTTGGTGCCGGCAGGCTGGCTGGTGAGGGACTCGCCCATGGCGTACGGCTCCTGGAAACGCGGTGGGAAGGGGGAGAGGGGTTCCGGGGGATCAGGCGGTGCCGATCAGGGCCTCCTCCGGGCGTGGGAGCCGGAACTCCCGTCCGGCCAGGGCCTCGTACAGCCGGACCGGGCTCATCTCCCCGGCCAGGTCCCCGTGTTGGGCCCGGGAGCGGCGGAAGATCTGCTCCACGAGGGCGGACAGCTCGACGGACACGCCCACGTCGCGGCCGAGGTCGACGGCGAGTCCGAGATCCTTGCAGGCCAGGGCCATGGCGAAGGAGTCGTCGTAGTCGCCCTCGACCAGCACGGACAGCACGTCGTGTTCCAGGAAGTGCGAGGCGGCCGGGCTCGCGAGCAGCGAGCTGCGCAGCACGCCCAGGTCGACGCCCGCCTTCGTGCCCATGGCCAGCACTTCGGAGGCGGCGACGAGATGGGTGAACCAGAGCAGGTTGATCATCAGCTTGACCGTGTAGCCGGCGCCGAGCGGGCCCACGTGCAGCACCTTGTCCGGGTCGCCGAGGGTCTCCAGGACGGGCAGGCACATCCGGAAGTCGTCCGCGGCTCCGCCGACGAATATCTGCAGCCGGCCCGCCTCGGCACCGTGCGCCATGCCGCTGACGGGGGCGTCCAGGCGGCGCACTCCGCGCCGGTCCAGCACCTCGGCCGCGATCCGGTCGGCGGCGGCCGGAGTGGAGGTCGACATGTCGATCCACAGGGCACCCTCGGGCAGTGCCCCGGCGGCGCCGCCGTGCAGCAGCACCTCCTCGACGATGCGCGGGTTCGGCAGCATCGTGATCAGCAGTTCGGCGTCGGCCGCGCACGCCGCCGGGGTCTCGGCCCAGCGGGCGCCGAGCGCCAGATGCTCGACGGCGGCCTCGGGCCGGGAGTCGTGCACGGTGACCAGGTGGCCCGCGTGGATGAGATGACGGGCCATGTGGCGTCCCATGTTGCCCAGGCCGATGAAACCGATCCTCATCGATGTCCTCGCTAAGTACAGGTGGGGTAGGGCGGTGGCCGTTCAGGCCAGGTCGATCCAGGTGGTCTTGAGCGCCGTGTACGCGTCGAGCGCGTGCAGGGACTTGTCGCGGCCCGCGCCGGTGGCCTTGAAGCCGCCGAAGGGGGTGATGACGTCGCTGGCGTCGAAGGTGTTGATCCACACCGTGCCGGCCCGCAGCCGCCGGGCGGTGCGATGGGCGACCTTCACGTCCCGGGTCCAGACGGAGGCGACCAGTCCGAAGTCGCTCTGGTTCGCCAGTCGTACACCTTCGTCCACGTCGCCGTCGTAGGACACGACGGCCAGCACCGGGCCGAAGATCTCCTCCTGCCCGACGACGGACGTGTTGTCCACACCGTCGAGCACGGTCGGTTCGACGAAGGTGCCGCCGGATTCGGTGAGCGTGCGCCCGCCCCCCAGCAGGACACGCGCCCCGTCGGCCAGCCCGCGCTCGATGTAGGCGAGGATCTTGGCGAGTTGGCCCTCGTCGACGATCGGCCCCATCACGGTCGCCGGGTCCAGCGGGTCGCCGACCCGGAAGGTCTCGGCGGTGATCCGCCGTACGGCGTCCAGGAGTCGGTCCTTCACCGACGCGTGCACGACGACACGGGAACCCGCGTTGCAGGTCTGCCCCGCGTTGTAGAAGATTCCCCACGCCACGGCGGACGCGGCGGCCTCCACGTCGGCGTCGGCCAGCACCAGCTGCGGCGACTTGCCGCCCGCCTCCACGGCGACCTGCTTGCCGTTGGACTCGCCCGCGTACACCTGGAAGAGCCGGGCCACCTCCGCCGAGCCCGTGAAGGCGATCTTGTCGACCTCGGGGTGCCGGCCGAGGGCCTGGCCGGCGATCTCACCCCGGCCCGGGACCACGTTGAGCACACCGTCGGGCAGCCCCGCCTCGGTGGCCAGCGCCGCGAGGCGCAGTGCGGCGAGCGAGGTCTGCTCGGCGGGCTTGAGGACGACGCTGTTGCCGGTGGCGAGCGCCGGGCCCAGCTTCCAACTGGCGATCAGCAGCGCGTAGTTCCACGGCACGACCGCGCCGATGACGCCCAGCGGCTCCCGCGTGATCAGCGCCAGCGCGTCACCGGGGGTCGGGGCCACCTCGTCGTAGGTCTTGTCGAGGGTCTCGGCGTACCAGGCGATGGTCTCGGCGGCCTTGTCCACGTCGATGCGCACCGACTCGGTGATGGGCTTGCCCATCTCCAGCGTGTCCAGCAGCGCCAGTTCCTCGGCGTTCGCCCGGATCAGTTCGGCCCAGCGCAGCAGGATCCGCTTGCGCTCCTTCGGCGCGAGGTCCCGCCAGCGCCCGTCCTCGAAGGCGGCGCGCGCGGACCGCACCGCACGGTCGACGTCCTCTGCGCCCGCGGCCTGCACCTCGGCCAACACCGCGCCGTCGCGCGGCGAGACGCTGGTGAAGCTGTCGCCGGAGGCGGCGTCGGTGAAGGCGCCGTCGATGAACAGGCGGGTCTCGAAGGACAGCTTGCCCGCCGCGGCCAGCCACTCGTCGTGGGAGCGCGCCAGCAACTCCTCGATCGTGTACGTCACTTGATCCTCCAGCGGTCGATCGCGTCCTCGTCCAGCTCGACGCCGAGGCCGGGCCGGTCGGGGATCTCCAGGTCGCCCTCGGCGTTCACGCGGACCGGCTCGGCGAGCATGAAGTCGCGGCGCTCGGGGGTCCAGCCGGGCGGGTCGTAGGGGAACTCGAAGAAGGGGCCGCCGCCGACGCCCGCCGCGACCTGCAGATTGGCGAGCACGCCGATGCCGTTGGTCCAGCTGTGCGGGGTGAACTGGCGGTGCTTGAGGTGCGCCAGCTCGGCCAGGGTGCGGGCGCGCTGCATGCCGATCGCGAGCACCACGTCCATCTGGTAGATGTCGAGCGCGTCCTCCTCGAGGTAGCGCAGCAGCTCGGTGGGGGAGTGGTGCATCTCCCCGGCGGCGATCCGCACCCCCGGGTTCTCGGCCCGCAGCCGCTTGAAGCCGTCCAGGTCGGCGTACGGCAGCGGCTCCTCGACCCAGAACACGTCGAGCTCGGCGAGGCGGGCGATGGTCTTGCGGGTCTTGGCGAGGTCGGAGGCGTTCGCCGTGTCGCCCGCCATCCGCCAGGACTGGTTGAGGTCGACCATGATCTCGAAGTCGGCCCCGAGTTCCTCACGCACGGCACGCACCGCGGCGATGCCCTCGTCGACCCGGCTGCGGTCGATCCGGATCTTCATCGCCCGGAAACCGGCCTCACGCACCTTCAGCGCGGTGGCGACCCGCTCCTCGGGGGACTTGAGCTCGCCGGAGGAGGCGTACGCGGGCAGCTTCTTCGCCGCGTTGCCGAACAGCTCCGACACCGGCCGGCCGTGGACCTTGCCGATGACGTCCCACAGCGCGGCCTCCAGGGGCCAGTAGTGCGCGCCGTGGAAGTTGGCGGTCTCGATGGCCCGGACGTGCCGGGTGATGTCGAGCGGGTCCTCACCGACGAACAGGTGCTTGTACGTCTCGAAGCCGTCCATGAGGTCGCCGGAGCCGATGCCGGTGACGCCCTCGTCGGTGTGGACCCGGACGATCGTCGCGTCGAAGGTCCGCCGCGGCTCCGGGTCCCATGCGGCCCGGAACGGCGGGTCCAGCTCCAGGCGCAGCCGGTCCAGGGTGATGTCGGTGATCTTCATCGGGTGAGCACCTCGGGGGTCGGCGTGTAGAACGGGTTGGCCGGGCCTTCCTTGGCGGCGGCCTGGATGTCGAGGAGGGCGGGCGTGCCGGTCACGGCGGCCCGCACCGCGCCGTACGCGGCGGCGCGCTGGTTGCGGAAGGAGACGTCCAGGTCACCGACCGCCGGATTGACCCAGACCGCGGCGATGATCAGCAGGTCGTCGGCGTCCTCGGCCGGGATCAGCCCGTCGTCGACGGCGTCCACGACCCCCTGCGCGAGACCGGCCTGCGCGGAACCCCAGGTGGCCCGCTGATGCAGCTCGCCCTGCGCGGCGGCCTTGGCCACGAACAGCGTCAGCGGCTTCACCGGCACGGACGGCCGTACGACCGTCATGAACGGCACGTGCCCGGCGCTCGGGGTGGCCAGCGCCGTCGTCCAGGCGGTCTCGACGGGGCCGCCCTTGCGTCCGATCACGATGTTCGTGTGCGCGGCGTCGGCGCCCTCACCGACGAAGGACTCGCCGATGAGCGCGGTCGGGGCAAAGGGCGAAGGCATGGGATCTCCTGGATCTCCGGGAGCGGGAAGGGCGGCGGACCGGGGGATCCGGCGAGGCGGGAGCAAAGCTCGCATACCGCGCAGTTCATCCGGCCCGATGCGGCGAATCTAGGTCCGCGGCCACCCCCTCGCAAGGCGCCCGTGGGAATCGAAATGCCGGTTGCTCTCCTGACAACCTCGGCCCTGACCTGGGGGTTCCTTCGCTGGCGAGCACGCATACGATGACCGGGTGACCGACTCCTCCTCGGCCTCCCGCGGACACGGCCTGCGCCGTGACATAGACCTGCTGGAGGCCCTCGCCTCCGACGAGGCGCAGAACGCCGGCGGCCTCGGCGTCGTACGCCTCGCGCAGCTCGTCGGCCGGGAGAAGACCCAGGTCTCCCGGGCGCTGAAGGCCCTCGCCGCCGAGGGCATCGTGGAGCGCGACCCCGACACCCTGGAGTACCGCCTCGGCTGGCGGCTGTTCTCCCTGGTGGCCCGGACCTCCGAGAGCCGGCTGGTGCGGGTCGCCGAACCCGTCATGCACACCCTGTCGGCGGACCTGGAGGAGACCAGCCATCTGTGCGTGCTCAGCGACCGTGACGTCCTCACCCTGCTGTCGGTCTCCGGGCACTCCTTCCGTGTCCACGGCTGGGAGGGCCGCGGCGTGCCCGCCTGGCGGCTGTCCGCCGGACGCGTCCTTCTCGCGGATGCCACGCCCGACGAGCTGTACGTCCGCTTCGGCACGACCGGTGAGATGCCCGTGCAGGACCTGTGGACCCTCATCCAGGACGCCCGACGGCAGGGTTATGCCCGCGTCAGCGAGGAGTTCGAGGAGGGCCTGGTCGGGGTGTCCGCGCCGGTGCGCGACTTCCGGGGCCGGGTCGTCGCGGCCATCAACATCTCCGCCCCCAAGGCCCGCCTCGGCGACCGCCTCGACGACGCCGGGCGTACGACGGCCCGGGCGGCGGCGCGGGTGTCGTCACTGCTGGGCTGGGAGCCCCGGCGCACTCCGTTGCTGCGGGCCCGGCTCACCTGACCCACGTACACCCGCCCATGATCGGCGAGTTGCCCTCAGAGCAACCCCCGTTTCGATCCGCCGGGGTTGCCTTGTCGGCCCCATGACGCGCTCGTAAATTCACCGCGCATCGGACGAGCCCCGTCCGAAACGGAGAAAAGAGCAGCTCATGAACCTCGCCGGCATCGACCTCCTGGCCAAGGCCCCGCTTGCGGAAGGCGATGTGTTCCTCGGCGGCCGATGGCTCCCGGCAGCCGACGGACGGACGTATCCGGTCCACGACCCGGCCACCGGCGACCTGATCCGCTGCGTCTCCTCGGCGGGCGAGGAGGACGCCCGCGCGGCGATCGACTCCGCCCACTCGGCCGCGGCCGGCTGGCGTGCGACCCCCTCCCGGCGCCGTTCGGAGATCCTGCACGACACCTTCGCGCTGATGCGCGAGCACACCGGCACCCTCGCCCGGCTCATCGTCCTGGAGAACGGCAAGGCATACCGGGACGCGGCGGCCGAGGTCGGCTACGCCGCCGAGTTCTTCCGCTGGTTCGCCGAGGAGGCCGTCCGCGTCGGCTCCTCCTTCGGGGACGCCCCGGCCGGCGGCTACCGCCACGTCGTACGCAAGCACCCCGTCGGCGTCACCGCCTTCGTCACCCCCTGGAACTTTCCGGCCGCCATGGCCACCCGCAAGATCGCCCCGGCGCTCGCGGCGGGCTGCCCGGTCCTGCTCAAGCCCGCCCCGGAGACCCCGCTCACCGCCCTCGCCATCGCCGCGCTGCTCACCGAAGCCGGCCTGCCCGACGGCCTGTTGAACGTCCTGCCCACCGACCGCGCCCCCGAGGTCGTCCCGGCCTGGCTCGGCGACGAACGGGTCCGCAAGTTCTCCTTCACCGGCTCCACCGCCACCGGCAAACTGCTTCTGGAGCAGGCCGCCGCGAACGTCGTCAACGTCACCATGGAACTCGGCGGCAACGCCCCGTTCGTCGTCTGCGCGGACGCCGACGTCGACGCGGCCGTACGCGGCGCGATGGACGCCAAGATGCGCGGCGGCGGCGAGGTCTGCATCGCCGCCAACCGGTTCTATGCCCACGCCGACGTCGCCGCCGAGTTCACCGAGAAGTTCGGCGCCGCGATGGCCGCCGTACGTGTCGGACCCGGCCTGGAGGACGGCGTCACCCTCGGACCGATGATCAACCGGGCGGCCGTCGACAAGATCCGCTCCCTCGTCGACGACGCCGTCGCCCGCGGCGCCCGGATCGCCGCACAGGGCGGCACACCCGACGGACCCGGCCACTTCCACCCGGCGACCGTCCTCGTCGACGTCCCCGAGGACGCCCGGATCCTGCACGAGGAGGTCTTCGGACCGGTCGCGCCGCTCACCACCTTCACCGACGAGGACGAGATGATCGCCCGCGCCAACGCCACGGTCCACGGCCTGGCCTCGTACGTCTACTCCCGCGACGTCGGCCGCGCACTGCGCCTCGCCGAACGCCTGGAGGCCGGCATGGTCGGCGTCAACCGCGGCCTGCTGTCCGACCCGGCCGCCCCCTTCGGCGGCGTCAAGCAGTCAGGGCTGGGCAGGGAAGGCGGCCGCGAAGGCATCGAAGCCTTCCTGGAGACGCAGTACATCGCCCTGGACTGGACCGACTGACTCCCCACCCCCGCGCCCCACCTCCCCTCCCTCCGCTCACGACAAGGACCGCCCATGGCAATGACGCCTGCGACCCAGCACCAGCCCGGCACACCCGAAGTCCCCGGCCGGGACCGCGAACGCCGCCGTCTGCACACCAAGTTGAAGCTCGCCACCCAGATCGGGCAGGGCATCGACGGCTACATCATCGGCGGCATCGGCATGGCCATGGCCGCGCTCACCACCGACCTGCACCTCTCCACCTTCATGCAGGGACTGGTCGGCGCCTCCCCGCTGATCGGCATCTTCATCGGCGGCCCCCTCTTCGGCCGGCTCGCCGACCGCTTCGGCCGCCGCCCGGTGTTCCTCGTCGACATGCTGATCTTCCTGATCGGCTCGGTCGTCCAGTTCTTCGTCACCGATGGAACCCAGCTCTTCCTCATCCGTCTGCTGATGGGAGTGGCGATCGGCGGCGAGTACGCCATCGGCGCCCCGCTGCTGTCCGAGTACGCGCCCCGCAAGGGCCGCGGCCGGCTGCTGGCCAGCCTGGAGATCAGCTGGTACGTCGGCTACGCGCTGGCCACTGTCGTCGGCGCGCTGTTCGCGGACGTCGACGGCGGCTGGCGGTGGTCCCTGGCCAGCAGCGCCGTCATCGCCGTGGTGTGCGTCGCGCTGCGCGGCGGCATCCCCGAGTCGGCGCGCTGGCTGCTGAGCAGAGGGCGCCGCGAGGAGGCCGAGGCGCTGATCGAGAAGTACGGCATCGAGGTGGACGTCGATGCCGAACTCGACGAGTCCGAGGCACCCGCGAGGGAGGGATTCCTGGCCCTGTTCAACCGCCGCCACCTGCGCAGCACCATATTCGCCAGCGTCTTCTGGGCGGCGCTCGTCCTGCCGTACTTCGCCATCGGCACCTTCTGGACGCAGGTCTTCGAGGCCCTGAACATGGGCGACAACGCGGTCGCGGCGCTGCTCGTCTACTCCTTCACCGCGGTGGCGGGCGTGACGGCGGGCTGCCTGGTCGTCGACCGGATCGGCCGGCGCAGGCTGCTCATCCCGCCGTTCTGGATCACCGCCGGCGCTCTGGCGCTGGTCGCGCTGTGGCCGACCTCCACCCCGGTCATCGTCGGCGGCTTCCTGTTCTTCATCTTCCTCAACGCCGCCTCCAGCGCGCTCACCGCCATCTACCCGCTGGAGGTCTTCCCGACCTCGCTGCGCACCACCGGCGTCGGCTTCGCCACCGCGATGAGCCGGGTGGGCGCGGCCATCGGCACCTTCCTGCTGCCGATGGGCCTGGACCGGTTCGGCGCGGAGTTCGTGCTCCTGGTCGGCGCCGGGGTGCTCGCGCTCGGCGGTCTGGTCTCGCAGTTCCTCGCTCCGGAGACGACGGACATGGACCTCGCCCGAGCGGCGCGCAAGGCACGCGGGGCCTAGCCATCGCACGCAGACGGGACGGCCCCGCAGGCGAGTGCCTGCGGGGCCGTGCTGCGCCGGCGAGCGTCAGGCGTAGGCGTCGAAGGGGATTCCCGACGGCTTCGCGTAGTTGAGCGCCCACTGGAAGTCGCCGTCGTCGATCTTGATCGTGGCGGACCCGAAGTCGGCGCTCATGAGCTTGTCGCGGTATCCGGCCGGATAGCCGTTCCAGCCGACGAGGCGCGGGAAGAACCAGTTGCCGGTGGCGTTCTCGGCCGGTTCGTCATTGCCGCCCGCGAACCGGAAGCAGTGACTCGATACGCCGTCCTTGTGGTAGACGATCTTCGGGTGGGTGCCGTCGAAGCGGATCGCCGAACGGGCCGCCAGCTGGTAGGTGTTGTGCTGCGACACCGACACGTACTCGGCCTGGTTGTCGCGGACCCACACGATGACGTGTTCCCAGTCGTGCGTGTGCCCGAGGGCCGCCGGACCGAGCGTGATCTGGTCCTTCTCGAAGTAGCTGGCGTACATCACCGCGCACCAGCCGTTGTTGCACTTCGCCCGCGAATAGGTGTTGGCGTTCGCCAGCTGGGCGTAGTCGTGGCACTTGCCGTTGACGTCGCCGCCGAGCTCGAGACCCGGGTTGAGGGTCCCGTCGGCACCGATGGCGGCCGTGGCGTAGCAGCCGTCGCCGTCGTAGTCGTAGGCCGGGGAGAACGTCTGCTCCAGACCGTCGGCGTTCTGGGGGAGCAGGGTCAGGACACTCGCGTGGGCACTCGCGGGGAGGCCCACGATGAGCGTCATCGCCCCAAGAAGGGCCATCGCGAGGGTGCTCAACTTACGCATCACGGCTCCCGGTTCAGCAGTAGAGGTTGCCGCCCGGCGAGACGCCGAGGATCGAGGTGAACCGGTTGTAGGCGTCGACGCGGCTCTGCACTTGGGCCGGGTTCTTGCCGTCGCACTCCAGGGAGCCGTTGATGGAGCGGATCGTCTGCCCGAAGCCGGCCTGGTTCACCATCGCGTTGTGCGGGGTCATGCTGCCGGGGCCGGACTGGGTGTTCCAGTACCAAAGACCCGTCTTCCAGGCGACCGCGGCCTCGTTCTGCACTCGCCAGGGGTTGTTCAGCAGGTCGATGCCGAGGGCGTCACCGGCGGCCTTGTAGTTGAAGTTCCACGACAGCTGGATCGGACCGCGGCCGTAGTAGGCGGCCTGACCGGCGGGGCAGCCGTAGGGCTGGTTCCAGTCGCAGTAGTGCGGGTAGTTGGCGGTGTTCTGCTCCACGATGTGGACGAGGCCGCCGGTCTCGTGGTTGACGTTGGCGAGGAAGGCCGCCGCCTCCTGCTTCCGCACGGTGTCGCTGCCGGTCTTGGCGAAGCCCGGGTAGGCGCTCAGCGCGGCCGTCAGGCCGCTGTACGTGTAGAACGAATTCCGGTTCGGGAACATCTGGTTGAACTGGGCCTCGCTGACCACGAAGCCGGACGGGGTGCCGCCGCCCCCGCTCGCGGGCGCGTTCCACTTTTGGTTCGCGGCGCCGGTGCAGGTCCAGATCTGCAGCCGGGTGCCGTTGGCGCTGTTGTTGTCCCGGACGTCCAGGCACTTGTTCGCCGCCGGGTTCACGATGTCGCGCGCCCCGCTGACCACCCACTGCTGGTTGGCGCCGCCCGAGCAGTCCCACAGCTGCACCGCGGCGCCGTCCGCCGTGCTGCGCTCGACGACGTCCAGACACTTGCCGAGCGCGCGCAGGGTGCCGTCGCCGGAGTTGGACCAGACTTGCGCGCCGGTCCCGTTGCAGTCGTAGAGCTGTACGGCGGTGCCGTTGGCGTTGCTCGCGCCCGCCACGTCGACACACTTGCCGGCGAGGCCCGTGATCGTGCCGTCGGCGGCCCGGGCGGGGGTCACCGTGAGCAGGGCGGTGAGGACGGCGGTGAGGACCGCGAAGATCGCGAGTCTGGGTCTGAGCTGGGTCATGGACATGGTCGAGGACGCTCCTTCGAGATGGCAGGGGTGGGCCGGCCGCCCCTCGTTCCCGAGGGGCGGCCGACGGCTGAGCTCAGGGAAGCGCTACGGATAGTTCGTCAGATTGGCCACGTTGGAGCCGGAGTTGGACGGACCGCCCGTGTTGTTGACGACGTGCCGGATGGTGCCTGTACCGCCGAGGGAGACGGTCACCATGCTGGTGAAGCGCACTCCCGCCTTGTTCGGTGCCTCGATGGCCCGCTCGGCGGTCACACTCGGGTTGACGTTGAAGAAGCAGTAGCTGCCGAGGCCGTAGGCCTGGTGGCTGGTCACGGAGTCGGCGACCTTGTAGGCCGCGTAGCCCTGGGTGGAGCCGTTCATCCACGCCGCCTGGTTCGGTGGGTCGTACGGCATCTCGTTCTGGTAGAAGTACGTCCGCCCGCCGTCGCCGTTCCAGATGGTCTGGTACTTCTGGTAGTGCTCGACGAACAGGCCGTACGCGGTGACGTTGTCACCGTTGACGATCAGGCCGGTGTCGCCGGTGTTGGTGTTCCAGCCGACGCCGCTGCCGTGGTCGGCGCGCCAGATCCACATGTGGTCGCCGATGACGTTGTCGCTGTTGATGACGAGGCTGGTGGTCGCCTTGCCGACGGCCGCGCCGCCGACACGGAAGTACACGTCGTGCAGCGAGGTCGGGTTCGCGGCGTGGGACGCGGAGGAACCGTTCGGGCCGACCTCCATCAGGGTGGGCGAGTTGGTGGTGCCCGCGTCGAAGAGGACGCCCGCGATCTTCACACCGTCGACGTCGGCCACCTTCATGGCGGTGACGCCGTTGTCCGGGATGAAGGTGGCGAGGCCCAGGCCGAGGACGACGGTGTCGGCGCGGTTCACCTGGAGGGTCTGGTTGAGGTGGTAGACCCCCGGCGTGACCAGCAGGTTCTTGCCCGCCGCCAGCGCCGCGTTGATGTCGGCGGCGGTCGAGCCCTGCTTCACGACGTAGAAGCTGTCCAGGGAGAGGGAGCTGCCGGACGGCGAACCCCCGGCCCAGCTCGTCGCGCTGGAGTTGGACCGCGTCGACGGCACGAACACCTTGTAGGTCCCGTCACCGTCGACGTACAGGAACGGCTTCTCCCGGCTGACCGGAGTCTGCGCGACCGTCGTGTACGGCGGGTTGGGGAAGCTGGTGCCCGGGACGCCCTGGCTGCCGACGAAGACCATGTTCCAGTTGGAGCCGGTCCAGCTGCCGAGCTGGGAGTTGCGGGTCAGCCACTGCTGCTGGCTGCCGGAGTTGACCTGGCCGTCGACCCTGGTGTCGGCGAGCAGACCGCCGCTGGACCAGCCGCCGTCGTCCAGGGCGAGGTTGCCGCGCAGATGCATCCGGCGGTAGGCCGACGCCTGCGAGACCGCCCAGCGGTCGGCGCCGCCCGTCGGGTTGACGGACAGGTTCTCGGCGCCGCGCCAGAAGTTCTGGGTGGCGTTCTGCGGCGGGAACCAGTCGGCCTCGGCGTGCACCGCGCCGTTGATGGTGACCGCGTCCGGGGACAGACCGAGTCCGGCGACCTGGGTGTAGAAGCCGACGTTGACGTTCGCGTTGTAGGAGCCCGGCTTGAACAGGACGGCGTAGCGCTGGGAGCCGAACTGGTTGGTCTCCTGCTGCTGGAAAATCGAGTTGAGGCGGTTCTGGATGGTCGAGGACGACATCGACGGGTCGAAGACGACCACGTTCGGACCGAGGTCCGGGTTGGCCGTCGACTGGTTCACCGGGACCACCTGGAAGCGCTGGGCCGCGCTGCCGTTGCACGTGTACTGCACGAACTGCACGCTGTCGGCGAGCGAGGCGCCCGGGTCGTCCAGGCACTTGCCGCTGTTGCGGTTGACGAAGCGGTAGACGCCGCCGCCCTCGTCGACGGGCTGCCACTGCTGGTTGGCGCCGCCGCCGTAGGCCCACAGATGGACCGGCGCGCCGTCGGCGGTGGACACCTCGGCGACATCCACGACCTGCCCGGTGTTGTTGCGGTTGTTGATGCGGACGTAGCCGTCACCGGTGGGTGTGAAGCTCCAGTTCTGGGCCGTCGAGCCGTTGCACGCGTACTGCTGCACGACCGTGCCGTTGGCGGTGGCGGCCGACCGGGCGTCCAGACACCTGCCGCTCGCTGCGTTCATGATCGTCGCGAAGTCGGCGGGCAGCGCGGCCGCCGCGCTCTGAGCGGCGCCGGCCGGTGTGGGCGCCGAGGTGAGCAGGGACGCGGCCGCCACGGTGACGACCGTGACGGCGGTGGATCTGCGCAGGCGCTTGAGCGCCGGTCGCAAGGTGAGCACGGATTCTCCTTGCCGAGCGAAGCGAGACGATCCCCGCTGAAGGCTGGTGGGGGTGGGCTGGATCAGCCGGTGTATCCGGCGAACACCCGGGTGAAGTCCCAGTCGGACTGGTTCACGCCGGAACAGCTGTCGGCGGGGCCGCCGGTGCAGGGGCGGTCCCGGTTGGCGGACCAGAAGGTCAGCCGCGCCAGGTGGTGTTGCTGGGCGTAGGCGAGCATCGTCTTGAAGTCGTTGACCGTGACGGTCTCGTTCTGGTCGGTGATGCCGTTCATCGACGAGATGCCCATGGACCGGTAGGCCTGGTCGTCGCTGTAGCCGTACGCCGACTTCAGCGACTTCTTGAGCCCCTCGGCGGCCCGCACGGACAACTCGCCCATGTTCTGGCCGTTGCCGCCGAAGTTGAACGGCATGATCGTCCAGGCGTCCACCGTCAGGCCCGCGTCCGCCGCGCGGTTGATCAGGCTGGTGTCGGGGCCGTTCTGGCCGGTGCCGATGGTGATGTACACCTTCAGGCCGGGGTTGTCGGCCTTGACCTTCTTCAGGGCGTCGACCGTACGCTGCTGTACGGTCGGGCTGTCGTAGGCGTCGGCCTCGAGGTCGATGTCGATGGCCTTCAGCCCGAAGGCAGTGATGACCTTCTGGTAGGCGGCGGCCAGCTCGCCCGAACTGGAGCAGGAGCTCTCCAACTTGTTGCCGCTCCAGCCGCCGAACGACGGGACGACATCCCCGCCGTTCGCCCGCACGGTCTCGATGGTGCGCTGGTCGACACCGCCGGTCAGCGCCCGGCCGCCGTCCCACTGGGGGTTGCAGTAGCCGTTGCTGAGGACGAAGGCGAGCGTGAAGTACTTGACGCCGGTGGCGTTGCTGACCGTGGTGGGGTTCGGCGGGCTGCCCCAGCCGTTGTAGAGGTACGGCGCCACGGCCGGCGACGCCAAGGTGGCCGCGGCCTGTGCGGGGGGAGTGGAGAGCAGGCCGGTGGTGAGCGAGAGCGCGGTGAGGGATATGGCCGCAGGGAGGATTTTGGACATGCGCGCGGAAGCCCTTCGTGGGGGTGAGCAACCGGGGCCGCGTTCACCTTCTGAACGGTGAGTGCGTCTCGTGGGTGTCTGGTTGACCCGTGAACCTAAAGGTCTGGACCACTTTCGTCAAGACGTGAAGTAAGCTTTGGCAACAATTAATTGCGGCCCGCTCGGAACGGGCCGACCGGCCTCCGCGAACCCCGCCGCGGTACGTGGTACTTCTTGCCTTCCCGGCCCCGCCGCCGTACCAGACCGTCGACGATCCGCCTGGTGGCACCGATATGACGAACCGCCCGATGGGCCTGCGCCGCCGTCCACCGGCCGTGGGCCCCGAACGACTGCTCGCCCTCGGTGACGCCGTGTTCTCCATCGCGATGACACTGCTCGCGCTCGACATCACCGTCCCGGACGGCCTGCCCGAGACCGAGGTCGCCGGCGCCGTGGCGGACGCCGTGCCCACCGTGGGCGCCTATCTGCTCAGCTTCTTCGTCATCGGCACGCTCTGGCTCGTCCAGCACGGCCTGTTCCGACTGATCGGGACGCTCGACCGCTGGCTGCTCCTGCTCTACTTCGCGCTCCTGGCGGCGGTTGCCGCACTGCCCTTCCCGACCCGGCTGATCAGCGAGTACGGCGAGACGACCACGGCGACCGCCTGCTACGCAGGGGCGATCGCCCTGGCCGTGGCCCTGATGTGCGGCATGTACGTGCGCCTGCTCGTGAACCCCGACTCGGCGGCGCCGCACACCTCTCGCACGTTGCTGAAGGTGGAGATCCGGCACGGCGTCCTGCTGGTCCTCGTCTTCGCCACGTCGATCCCGGTGGCCTTCGCCTCACCGACACTCGCCAAGTACTGGTGGCTGCTGGCCATCGGGACGCGGCTGCTGTACGGCAGGCCGGCCGACTCGGGGGAGTGATCAGATCACACAGCCCACATGCGCCAGCGCCTGCTTCAGCAGCACCCCGTGACCACCCGGCATCTCGCTCTGCACCGCGGGCGACAGGGCCTCCTGCGGGCTGAACCAGACCAGGTCCAGGGCGTCCTGGCGGGGCCGGCAGTCGCCGGTGACCGGGACGACGTACGCCAGGGACACGGCGTGCTGGCGCGGGTCGTGGTACGGCGTGACGCCGTGCGTCGGGAAGTACTCCGCGACCGTGAACGGCTGGAGGGACGTCGGCACCCGGGGGAGTGCCACCGGGCCGAGGTCCTTCTCCAGATGGCGCAGCAGCGCGTCGCGGACGCGCTCGTGGTGCAGCACGCGGCCGGAGACCAGGGTCCGGCTGACCGTACCGTCCGGTCCGATGCGCAGCAGGAGGCCGATGCTGGTGACCTCACCGCTGTCGTCGACGCGCACGGGCACTGCCTCGACGTACAGGATGGGCATGTTGGCGCGTGCCTGCTCCAGCTCGTCGCTGCTCAGCCAGCCGGGCGTGGTTTCGGTCATGTCAGACATTGCTTGATCATACTTTCCGGGAATTGCGAACGCTCAGTCGCGAGGGGGACGGGGGACGGGGTCGGGCAGTCCGTAGAGGCGGCGGGCGTTGTCACCGGCCGCCCACGCCGCGATCCGCAGCGCGTCCGGCAGGCCCAGCTCATCGGCGTCCACCAGGTCCTGGAGCAACTCGCCCAGGCCACGGCGGAACGCCAGAGCGCCGAGCCGGTACAACTCGGCCAGACCATACGCGTCCGAGCTGTACAGCAGCTTGCGGAACGGGGTGATCTCCAAGGTCTCCGCCAGGATCGCCCGGGAGCGGGCGGGGCCGACGTGGTGCAGGGTCAGGCCCACGTCCAGGTACACCTGCTCGAACACCGCCGCCAGATAGGCGGCCTGCCGCTGGTACGGCCAGCAGTGCAGCAGCAGGACCGGGATGGTGCCCCGGGTGAGATGCAGCCAGTCCGTGAGATGGGTCGGGTCCACCCGGTGCAGCCGGATGTCGCTGTCGCCGAAGCCGGTGTGCAGCTGGAGCGGGAGTCCCAGGTCGACCGCCGTCCACAGCAGATGGCGGACCAGGACCGGGTCGGCCAGCCGGCCGCCGTCCGCGAGCCACTGCCGGGCCGCCGCGACGACGAGCGCGTCCGGTGGGCGGGCCGGGTCCAGATCGAATCCGGTGCGATAGGCGGCCACCGACTTCACGGCCACCACCCCCGGCCGGGCCACGGCCTCCTCCGCGGCCGCGCGGAACGCGGCGGGGTACGCCTCCGGTTCGACTCCGGCGGCCGCGACCGCCTCGGCCACCGACTCCAGCCGTACGACTTCGTATGCCGTCGCGCCGACGGTGCGCGCCAGCTCTCCGGGTGTGGTGATCGGGTGGGGCGTGTACCCGGTGTCGACGCAGAACACCTCGGTTCCGGCGGCGGCCAGCAGACGCCGGTCGACCTCGTCCCTGCCCAGTTCCGCCCGCCGTGCCAGATATTCTTCGGCGGGCGCGT
Source organism: Streptomyces coerulescens (assembly GCF_042657965.1). NCBI lineage: Bacteria > Bacillati > Actinomycetota > Actinomycetes > Kitasatosporales > Streptomycetaceae > Streptomyces > Streptomyces coerulescens. The sequence continues at coordinate 260,346 of NZ_JBHSKM010000002.1, read as the reverse complement.
GGCGCGGCAGGTCCAGCAGCGGTGCGCAGTGGCGGCGTACGGCGATACCGAGCGGGGTGTCGAAGGGCGAGGTGCCCGGCCAGGGATCGCCCTCGGTGAGCAGGGACTCGAAGCCGGCCCGGTCCGGTGCGGCGGTGACGATCCCGTGGCAGTGATGGTCCACCAGCGGCAGCGCCGCGAGCGTCTCGTGGACCGGTCCTGTGGCGCCCATGTCAGTACTTCCAGCGGTACGCGGCGGCCACCCGGTCGTCGTCGAGCCCGGCGACGGCGTCGATCTCGCCCTGCCGTACGGCGATCACGGCGTCCGCGAGCACCGGGCCGAGCGCGGCCCGCAGCGGCCGGTCGGTGCGGAACTCCTCGACGGCCTCGCCCAGCGAGGTCGGCAGCCTGCGCACCCCGCGCGCGGCGGCCTCCTGTGCGCTGAGACGGGCCGGGTCGCCGGTGATCTCCTCGGGCAGCCGGGCGCCCGATTCCAAACCGTCCAGGCCGGCGGCGATCAGACAGCCCAGGGCGAGATACGGGTTGGCGGCCAGGTCCACCGGCTTGACCTCCAGATTGGCCGCCTGGTCGCGATGGCCGGCCGTGCCGGTGACCAGCCGCAGGCCCGCCTCCCGTGTCTCCCGGCCCCAGGCGGTGAACACCCCGGCCCACTGCGAGGGTCTGAGCCGCAGATAGCTCGCCGGGCTCGGCGCGGTCACCGCGGTCAGGGCGGGGAGGTGGGCGAGCACACCGGCGACGAACGACTCGGCCTCGGGCCGCATCCCGTGCCGCCGGTCACCGCCCGCGTGCAGGTTCACCCCGGCACGCCACGCGGAGAGATGGAGGTGGCCGCCGTTGCCGACGCCCTGCCCGAGGACCGCGGGCGCGAAGGACACCGCGAGGCCGTGCCGCTGCGCCACCGCGCGGATCGTCTGCCGCACGAGCACACTGCGGTCGGCCGCCGCCACCGGGTCCAGCGCAGCCACCGACAGCTCGAACTGCCCGGCCGCGTACTCCGGATGGAACTGGTCGACTTCGACACCCTGCCGGGCGAGCGCCGCCAGCAGATCGGCGGAGCAGTCGCTCAGCTCGACCTGACGGGTGGCGCCGTACGCCGGACCCATGACCGCCGGCACGAACGCGCCGTCGGCTCCGGGCGGCCGGCCGACGGCCCACTCGATCTCGACGGCGGCCCGGAAGGTGACGTCGTGGCGTTCGGCGGCCTCCTGGACCGTGCGCCGCAGGAAGGTGCGGCCGCACCCGGGATGCCGCTCGCCCTCCTGCGTGATCCGGTCGACCGGAGCCCACGCCCAGCCGGGCTGGCCGGCGAGCTCCACCAGGTGATCGAGGTCGGGGTAGAGACGCAGATCGCCGTCCGGGGAGCCGAGGACGTCGGTGGTGACGATGGAGTCGTTCGCGAGGAACGTGTCGAACACCGGCGACATCCCGACCCCCCAGGCCGCCGCCGGGCCCAGCTTCGCCGTCGGGATCGTCTTCACCCGGCCGATGCCCGCCGTGTCGACGTAGGCCAGGACGATCCCGTGCACGCCCCGCCCGGCCAGCTCGCCGCTGAGCGCGATGGCCCGCTCGACGTCACCGGGACGCCCGCCCGGGACGGGGTCGGCAAGGGTGGTCATACGGTCTCCTCGACGAGCTCGGCCGTTACGCGGCGGGCCGGGTGTACCCCGCGGCCGTCAGGGTTTCACGCCGACCGCTCCGTACTGCGGCACCGCGGCGGGAGAACCGGCGGCGCGCCACTGCGAGCAGGACACCAGCCCCGGCTCCAGCAGCTCAAGGCCCTCGAAGAAGGCGGCGATGTCGGTGCCGCTGCGGGCCGTGATCGGCGGCGTGGCGTTCTCGTTCCAGAACTTCATCGCGGGGATCTGGCCCTCGCCGCCGAGTTCGGGGTCGAACGTCGGGTGGGTCAGGACCAACAGGCTGCCGGAGGGGACCGCGGCAAGGACGCGCCGAACGATGTCGCGGGCCTTGTCGATGTCCAGGACGAAGTTGAGGATGCCGAGCATCATCACCGCGACCGGACGGGCGAAGTCCAGGGTCCGCGCGGCGCGTTCGACGATGGCGTCCGGGTCGTGCACATCGGCGTCGATGTACGCGGTGACGCCCTCACGGGTGCCCGTCAGCAGGGTGCGGGCGTGCACCAGCACGATCGGGTCGTTGTCGACGTACACGATCCGTGAGTCGGGCGCGATCCGCTGGGCTATCTCATGGGTGTTGTCCGCCGTCGGCAGTCCGGTGCCGATGTCGAGGAACTGCCGGATGCCCTGCTCCTCGGCCACGAAGCGCACGGCACGCCCGAGGAATTCGCGGTCGGCGCGGGCGATGTCCCGGATGATCGGGAACATCCCGGCGACATGCTCGCCGACCTGCTGGTCGACGTCGTAGTTGTCCTTGCCGCCGATCCAGTAGTTCCACACGCGCGCGTTGTGCGCCACACCGGTGTTCAGCCTCGCCGGCCCGCCCGACGGGGTGTGGCCATCACTCACGACTCGTCCTCTCCTCGTACGAACGACCGAAACCGGTCGTCGTCGCCATTGTGCCGTTCCGTTGATCACGCTGTCCGGGGAATCGGCAGAGCAGGCGGGGCCGTTGGCGTGCGCGCGGGGAGAGGACGGCGGGCGGGCCCAGCTACTCGATCTCGCTGGGGGTCGCGGCCGGCGACTTGCCCTCCAGGACGTCCTTCAGACGCTGCGTGCCGAGTGTCACCGCCTGGTTGACGGAGTCCTGCTGGCCCCCGTCGAGGCCGCCCGCCGTGACGGTGATCGCGTCGGTGCCGACGCGCACGGCGGCGACGTCCTCGGTGAGGGTGGTCGGTTCGCCGTCCGAGGTGCCCTTCATGGTGATGCGCAGGCCGACGCGGTCGTCGCCCTCGTTGGGCAGCGACGTCTCGATGACCTGGACCGTGCGTTCCCCGCCGCCGTTGCCGGTGACGGTGAACTGGTCGCACTCCTGCGGCAGGGTCTTCAGCCACTCCAGGGATTCCTGCGGGTCGGTCCGCTCGTAGGCGGCCACCTGGTAGAGCAGCCGCGAGTTGCCCTGCTGGAAGCCGCGCAGCGCGGACGCCCCGGACGGCTTGCCCAGCAACTGGTCGGTGTAGAGGCCGTCGAGGAGCCGCTGGCAGTCCGCGGCGTCCGTCTTCCCGGTGAGGAAGTCGTCGACGTCGACATCGCCGATGAGCAGGCTGTCGTGCCAGTTGGCGACCTCGGAGTCCTTGACCTGTGTCCAGTCGTCCTCGATGTCGGCGGCGGTGATCAGCGCGGTCTCGGCACCGGACTCGGAGAGGGTGGCGGTCGGGGAGGGGCTCGGTGTCTGCCGGGCGACGGCCCCGGCCTGGGAGACGTCGCCGCCGTCGTCCGAGCAGGCCGCGGTGGTCAGCAACGCACCGACGGCCAGGGCCGAGGAGAGTACACGGACAGGACGGGACGTGCGACGGATCATCTGGGGTGCCTCCTGTGGGACGCGACGGGTGTCCCCAGCGCACCACCGGTCCCGACGGCCCACCAGCGGCGCCGGACCGTTCGGGTGAGCGCCGCGGGAGGACCGGTCCGTCACCCTGCGGGCCGCCCGTGTCCGTGCTGCCAGGCCCAGGCGGCGATCTCGACGCGGTTCCGGGCGGAGAGCTTCGACTGGACGCTGGACAGATGCGTCTTCACCGTGGACAGGGAGACGTACAACTCGGCGGCGATCTCGGCGTTCGTCCGGCCGAGGGCGACCAGGCGGACGACGTCGAGTTCCCGGTCCGTGAGGGGCTCCGCGTGCCGTGCCGGGGCGGCGGTGGTTCGCAGGGCGGTGACGTGCTTGAGCAGCCGGACCGTGACCGACGGCGAGACCAGCGAGTCGCCGGCCGCGGCGGCCCGGACCGCCTCCGCGAGGAGGGCGGGCCCGGAGTCCTTGAGCAGGAACCCGCACGCGCCGCCGCGCAGGGCCCCGTACACGTACTCGTCGAGATCGAACGTGGTCACCACGACCACCCGCATCGGGTCGGCCACCTGCGGTCCCGCCAGCAGCCGGGTCGCCTCCAGGCCGTCCAGCCTCGGCATCCGGATGTCCAGCAGGCACACGTCCGGCCGCTCCCGCCGGGCCAGCGCCACCGCCTCCTCACCGTCTGCGGCCTCGGCGACCACGGTGATGTCCGGCTGCGCGTCGAGGAAGAAACGGAAGCCGGTGCGGACCATCTCCTGGTCGTCGGCGATGAGGACGCGGATGGGCGCCCCGGACGGAGGTGGGGTGGTCATGGCTCGATCATGCCTGAGAGGCGGGGGCTCCCGGTGGGCCGAACCTCGGCTCGCGCATCGGGGGTACGCGCGGCAGTTGAGCAAGTACGCCGGCGGTGCGCCTCGGCCAGAAGGCCGGTGCCGGCTGCGGACCCCTCGGCCGATCGGCCGATCCGCGGCCGGTGCGGGCTCCCCTACGGTCATCGGCATGAAGTCCGCTTCGCCCCGCGGCTGTGCCCGGGGACTCGCCGTCGGCGTCCTGCTCGCCGCCTGTGTCGTCGACGTCTTCTACGCGGGTTCCGACGGCACGAGCGTCCTGCCGACCGCGAGCCCCGTCCTGCCGGCATCGGCCGTGCTGCTGGTGGGCCTGGCCGCCGTGCTGTGGCCGCGTCGGCGGCGGCCCGAGTGGCTCACCCCGCAGATGCGCACCGGCGTTCCCGCGGCGGTCTCGGCCCTGTACTCGCTGGGCTCGCCGGTGACCATGAAGGCGAACGTCTTCGGCCTCGGCGAGGTCCTGATCCTGCTGTGTCTGCTGTTCGTCGCCGTACGGCGCTGCCCGCCGCGCTGGGCCTGGCGGTGCGGCGCCCTCGACGCGGCGGCACTTCTGCTGCTGCCGGTCCGCCATCTCGGACCGACGGACTCGACACTGGCGCTCCTGATGGCCGGCCTGGTCCTCATGGGTGTCGTCGGCGGACTGGCCGTGTACCTGCGCACCCTGGACTACCGGCGCGGCCTCGCCGTCAGCGAGACCCGGCGCACCGAACGCCTCGCCATCGCCGCCGACCTGCACGACTTCGTCGCCCACCACGTCACCGGGATCCTCGTGCAGACGCAGGTGGCCCGCATGATGGCGCAGTCCCGGCCGCGGGACCTCGACCCGGTGCTGGCCGGCATCGAACGCGCCGCCACCGAGGCCCTCGCCTCGATGCGCCGCACGGTCGGCGTGCTGCGCGACGCAGGGGACGAGGTGACCGACCGCCGCCCGGTGGGCGATCTGGCGGGGATCGCGGAGTTGACGGACGGCTTCGCGAGCCCGGTCCAGCGGGTCACCCTGCGCCGCGATCCCGCCGTCTCCGACGCTCTGCCCCACGAGGTGCAGGCCGCGGCCTTCCGGGTCGTGCAGGAGGCACTGACCAACATCCGCCGCCACGCCGCCGACGCCACGCACATAGAGGTCCGCCTGCGGGACGACGCCGGCCGCCTGGAGGTGTCGGTCGCGGACGACGGCCGCGGCGGGACCCAGCTGCCGGCGGCGGCCCACGGCGGCGGCTTCGGCCTCGTCGGCCTGAAGGAGCGGGTCACCGCGCTCGGCGGCGCACTGCACGCCGGGCCCCGGGGCGGCGCGGGCTGGGAGGTGCGGGCGGTGTTCCCTGAGGGGAAGACCTGACGCCCCCGATTTCCGGTACCGATACCTTTCGGGCCTCCTTCGCTGTTCAATGAGAGCGAACGGTGTCCTTCCCGGCACCCGAGAGGAGCCGCCCCATGTCACCCGCCGCCGTCCCGCCCGTCGGCGCGCGCATCCGGCAGGCGCGCCTCGCCCATGGGACGAGCCTTCGGGCGCTCGCCCGTGAGATCGGCGTGTCGGCGAGCCTCGTCTCGCAGATCGAGAACGGCAAGAGCCAGCCCTCGGTGAGCACCCTGTACGCCATCACGACCGCCCTCGGCATCTCGATCGAGATGCTGTTCGACGCGGGAGAGGACGAGGCTCGGCCCACGGTCGCGACGGCGTCCGGGACGGCTCCCGGCACCGTCCTGCACGCCCTCGCGGCCTTCGCCGCCGACCCCGGTCGCCGTATCGGACCGCTGGTCACGCCGGACGAGCGGGAGGTGCTGGAGCTGGACTCCGGTGTGGTGTGGGAGCGGCTCGGCCATGTGCCCGGCACACCCGTCGACTTCCTTCGGGTCACCTATCGGCCCGGCGGCGCCTCCTCCGGCTCCGGCGGCCTCATGCGCCACGCCGGCACCGAGTACGGGTGTCTGACCTCGGGCGAACTGATCCTCACCCTCGGTTTCGACGAATACACAATGCGTCCGGGGGACGCCGTCTGCTTCGAGTCGACGACCCCACACCGCTACCGCAACGATGGAGACGTACCGGCAGTCGGTACCTGGTTCGTGTCCACCGAGATGTTCAAAGAGGGCCAGTGAGATGTTCAGTGACACTTGACACCCGACCCGGACAGTCGTTGACTCCGACGTGGGGGTGGTCGCCATGGCGATCCGCACATTCGGACCCAATGCCGTCGACTGGGAAGAGCGCCTCGACCTGGACCGGCTGCGCAGACAGCGGCTGGCCCGCCTCGACGAAACCCTGAACCGCTCCGCGCTCGGCGCGGTGCTCAGCTTCGACTTCGCCAACATCCGCTACATGACCGCCACGCACATCGGCACCTGGGCGATGGACAAGCTGATCCGCTTCGCCCTGCTGGTCCGCGGCGGCGAACCGGTCGTCTGGGACTTCGGCTCCGCCGCCCGCCACCACCAGTTGTACAACCCGTGGCTCGACTACAGCGACGGCAAGGGCGGCCCGCCGACCGGCGCCCGCGCCGGCATCTCCACGCTCCGCGGCGCCTTCCACCCGGACGCGGGCATCGCCGAGGACGTCGCAGCGAAGATCGCCGCCGAGTTGCGCGAGCACGGCCTGGCCGGTGAGCCGCTGGGCATCGACGTCGCCGAGATGCCGATCCTCACCGCCCTGCGCGCCGAGGGCATCGACGTCGTCGACGGCCAGCAGGTGTTCCTGGAGGCCCGCCGCATCAAGACCCCGGACGAGATCGGCCTGCTCACGCAGGCCTGCGCGATGGTGGACGCCGCCTACGAGGAGCTGTACGGCTATCTGCGCCCCGGCGTGCGCGAGAACGAATGCGTCGGCGTCGTCAGCAAGGTCCTGTACGACCTCGGCAGCGAGTACGTCGAAGGCGTCAACGCGATCTCCGGCGAGCGCTGTTCACCGCATCCGCACGTCTACAGCGACCGTCTCATCCGCCCCGGCGACCCCGCCTTCTTCGACATCCTGCACAGCCACCTCGGCTACCGCACCTGCTACTACCGCACCTTCGCCGTCGGCAGCGCCTCCGGCGCCCAGCGCGACGCGTACGTCCGCTGCCGCGAGTACATGGACCGGGCCATCGCCCTCGTGCGCCCGGGCGCCACCACCGCCGACGTCGTGCAGGTCTGGCCGCGCGCCGAGGAGTTCGGCTTCGCCGACGAGACGGCCGCGTTCGCGTTGCAGTACGGCCATGGCGTGGGCCTGTCGATCTGGGAGAAGCCGATCTTCAGCCGACTGGTCTCCCTCGACCACCCCGAGGTCCTCGAAGAGGGCATGGTGTTCGCCCTGGAGACCTACTGGCCCGCCGCCGACGGCTGGTCCGCCGCCCGGATCGAGGAGGAAGTGGTCGTCACCGCAGACGGCTGCGAGGTGATCACCAAGTTCCCGGCGGAGGAACTGCTGGTCGCGGGCCGCAAGTACTGGACGGTCGGCGGCGAGCTCGACACCCGCCGCGAGGCGCAGTCCCACCTCAACACCGGGACGCCCTGATGGAACCGGCCGAACTCCTCGCCGCCTACGAGCAGATGACCGTCATCCGCCGTACGGAGAAGGCCGCCCACGACCTGTTCCTGAAGGGCCTGGTCAAGGGCACCACCCATCTCGCCGCCGGACACGAGGCCATCGCCGTCGGCGCGAGCGCCGCCCTGCGCCCCGACGACTACGTCTTCGCCACCTACCGCGGCCACCATCACGCGATGGCGCGGGGCGCCACCCCGGAGGAGTGCCTCGCCGAACTCATGAGCCGGGCCACGGGGTTGTGCGGGGCCAAGGGCGGCTCCATGCATCTGACCAAGGCGTCCACCGGCATGCTCGGCTCCTACGCCATCGTCGGCGCCCACCTCCCGATGGCGGCCGGCGCCGCCTGGTCGGCCCGGCTGCGCGGCACCGACCAGATCGCCGGCGCCTTCTTCGGCGACGGCGCCACCAACATCGGCGCCTTCCACGAGGCGCTCAACCTGGCCGCCGTATGGAAGCTGCCCGTGCTGTTCGTCTGCGAGAACAACCTGTACATGGAGTACACGCCGATCGCCGACGTCACCGCGGTGGCCCGGCCCGCCGCCGACCGGGCGCCCGCCTACGGCATCCCGGGCGAGGTCGTGGACGGCAACGACGTCGTCGCCGTCCAGGAGGCGGTGGCCCGGCTCGCGGCGCGGGCCCGGGCGGGAGACGGGCCCGCACTGCTGGAGGCACAGACATACCGGCACTTCGGGCACAGCCGCGCCGATCCGGCGGCCTACCGTCCGGCCGAGGAGGTCGAACGCTGGCTCAAGCACGACCCGCTGGACCTGGCGCGGGGCCGGCTGGTCGAGATGGGGGTGTCCGAGGCCGTCCTCAGCGAGGCGGACGAGCGCGCGACGACCGTCGTACAGGAGGCCGTCGAGGCAGCGAAGGCCGCCCCGCCGCCCGATCCGGACCAGGCGCTGACCGACGTATGGGCCGACGGAGGTGCGGCGTGGCGGACGTGATCAGCTACCGGGAGGCGGTTGCCGAGGGCATCGCGCGGGAGATGCGGCGCGATCCGTCCGTCGTGTGCCTGGGCGAGGACATCGGCGAGGCGGGCGGGGTGTTCAAGACGACCGCCGGGCTGTTCAAGGAGTTCGGGCCCCAGCGGGTGTGGGACACGCCCATCTCCGAACAGGCCATCGTGGGGGCCGCCATGGGCGCCGCGATGACCGGGATGCGGCCCGTCGCCGAGATCATGTTCTCCGACTTCCTGGCCTGCTGCTGGGACTACCTCGCCAACGAGATCCCGAAAGTCCGGTACATGACGGGCGGCCAGGTCACCGTCCCGCTCGTGGTGCGCACCGCCAACGGCGGCGGGCTCGGCTTCGGCGCCCAGCACTCCCAGGCCACCGAGAACTGGGCGCTCACCGTGCCCGGCCTGAAGATCGCAGCCCCGGCCACCCCCGCCGACGTGATCGGCATGATGGCGGCGGCCGTCCGCAGCGACGACCCGGTCGTCTTCTTCGAGCACAAGGGGCTGCTCGCTTCGAAAGGCGCGCCCCCGCCGCCCGACCACGTCATCGAGCTGGGCCGCGCCGCCGTCGTCCGCGAGGGCGCAGACGTCACCCTCGTCGCGCTCGCCTCGATGGTGCCGGTCGCGCTGAAGGCCGCCGAGCTGCTGTCCGGCGAGGGCGTCGAGACCGAGGTCGTCGACCTGCGCTGCCTGGTGCCGCTGGACGTCACCACCGTACTGACCTCGCTCGGGCGGACCTCGCGGCTCGTCACCGTCGAGGAGAACCCGTACCAGGGCGGCTGGGGCGCGACGCTCGTCTCCGTCGTCGCCGACGAGGGGTTCGCTCTGCTGGACGCGCCGGTCAGGCGGGTGGCGGGGGAGTGCGTCCCGCTGCCGTTCGCCGACGCGCTGGAGGAGCGGGTGATCCCCACCGTCGAGAAGGTCGTGGCGGCCGTGCGCGGGCTCGCCGCCTACTGAACACCCCATGGGAGGAAGGGCGATGACCAATCGAACAGTCCTGCGTGGCGGTCACGTGCTGTCGATGGACCCCGACATCGGGGACCTGCCCCAGGGGGACGTCCTCATCGAGGACGGGAAGATCGCGGCGGTGCGGCCCGAGATCAGCGCCGACGCCGAAGTGCTCGACATGACCGGCCGGATCGTGATCCCCGGCTTCGTGGACACCCACCGCCACACCTGGGAGGCGTCCATCCGCAACGTCGCCCCCGACGCCACCCTGGACGACTACTTCGTCGACATCCTCGACACCTTCGCCCCGCTGTACACACCCGAGGACGTGTACGCGGCCAACCTCGCGGGCGCCCTGGAGTGCCTGAATGCCGGCATCACCACGCTCGTCGACTGGTCCCACATCAACAACACACCCGAACACCCGGACGCGGCGATCCGGGGCCTCGCGGAGAGCGGCATCCGCGCCCAGTACGCCTATGGCAGCGCCAACACCTCCCTCGCCGACTACTGGTTCGAGAGCAAGATCGCGATACCGGGCGACGACGTACGGCGGATCCGCGGCAAGTACTTCGCCTCCGACGCCGGCCTGCTCACCATGGCGCTCGCCACCCGCGGCCCCGGCTTCTGCGTCAACGACGTCGTCACCGCCGAGTGGGCGCTCGCCCGTGAACTGGACATCCCGATCACCGTGCACGTGGCCATGGGCCGCCTCGCCGGCCGCTTCGGCATGGTCAAGCAGCTCAAGGACCTGGGACTCCTCGGCCCCGACACCACCTACATCCACTGCTGCTACCTCCACGAGGACGAGTGGCTGATGGTCGCCGACAGCGGCGGCACGGTGTCCGTCGCACCGCAGGTCGAGCTGCAGATGGGGCACGGCTGGCCGCCCGTGATGAAGGCCGTCGAGTACGGGCTGCGGCCCTCCCTGAGCATCGACGTCGTCACCACCGTGCCCGGCGACATGTTCACCCAGATGCGCGCCGCCTTCGGCGCCGAGCGCGCCCGCGTCAACGCCGACTGCTGGAAGGCCAACATGCCGGTGCCGGACACCATGTTGACGGCACGACAGATGCTGGAGATGGCCACGCGCAACGGCGCCCACGTCGCCGGCGTCGAGGACCGTACCGGCTCTCTCACCCCCGGCAAGCGCGCCGACGTCGTCGCCGTCGACGCCACCGCCCTGAACGTCGCCCCGGTGCACGACGCGGCCGCCGCGGTAGCCCTGTCGGCGGACGTCTCCAACGTCGACACGGTCATCGTGGACGGCGTGATCCGCAAGCGCGACGGCAGGCTCGTCGCCGACGTCGACCGCGCCCGGCGGCTGGTCCAGGAGTCCCGCGACCGGCTCCTGGCCGCGAAGGAGGCGAAGAGCGCCGCATGACCCGACACCTGGTGCGCCTCGCCGCCGCTGTCCCGGAGCCGCCGTACGACGAACTCGGCTACCGGCGAAGGGAGTTGGTGGGAGAGGCGGACGGCAGCGTGCACACCGGCTTCGGCCTGTGCGAGCTGCGGCCCGACGGCAGGGTCGCTGCCCATGTGCACTCCTACGAGGAGAGCTTCCACGTCCTCGACGGTGCCGTCGTCCTCGACACGGCAGAGGGCTCGTACCTCCTCGAAGAGGGCGACTACGGCCTCCTGCCGGCCGGCGTCCCGCACGCCTGGCGCGGCGCCGGGGACACCGGCGGACGCTGGGCCGACATGCTCGCGCCGGTGCCACGCGCCCGCTACGGACACGACACCCAGGCCGTGCCCGCGCTGCCCGAGCGCGACCCGGTCCGTATCGACGTCCGTGACCCGCGCACCCGGTCCTTCGGCCACTTCGAGCCGGCGCAGATGGACCCCGGCAAGCAGTCGCAGGACCTGCTCGCGGTGTCGGCGAGCATGCGGACCGCGCTGCTCGTGTACAGCGGCATCACCGTGAAGATGATGGTCGACAGCGACCTCGGCGCCGTCGCCTCGACCATGTTCATGGTGCAGTACGCCCCCGACGGCGTCGCGGGCAGCCACGACCACCCCTTCGAGGAGACGTACCTGATCGTCGAAGGGCTGGTCGACGCCACCTTCGACGGCGAGCGGTACCGGCTCGGGCCGGGGGACGTCGCGTGGGCGGGCGCCGGCTGTGTGCACGGCTTCACCAACGCGGGGGAGGGGCCGGTGCGCTGGCTGGAGACACAGGCGCCGCAGCCACCGCCGCGGCACTCGTACCGCTTCACGCGCGACTGGGACTATCTGAGGGAGGCCCTGGACCGATGAGCAGTGTCCTTGTCGTGGGCGGTACGTCCGGCATCGGCCGCGAGTTCGCCCGCGTGCGCGCGGGGCGGGGCGACGAGGTGGTCGTCACCGGCCGGGACGCCCACCGCGCCGGCACGGCCGCCAAGGAGACCGGGGCCGCCCGGGGCCTCGCCCTCGATCTCTCCCGGCCGAAGGAGATCGCCGCCGCGCTCGCCGGGGTCGGACGCGTGGACCATCTGGTGATCGCGGGCATCTCACGGGACGAGAACCGGGTCTCCGACTACGACATCGAGGCCGCCCTGCGTCTCGTCACGCTCAAACTCGTCGGCTACACGGAGGTGGTGCACGCCCTCGGCCCACGGCTGCACGACGACAGCGCCGTCGTGCTGTTCGGCGGCCAGGCCAAGGAACGCCCCTACCCGGGGGCCACGACCGTGGCGACCGTCAACGCGGGCGTGCACGGCCTGGTGAACACCCTCGCCGTCGAACTGGCGCCCGTGCGCGTCAACGCTGTGCACCCCGGGGTCGTGGGGGACAGCCCGTACTGGGCCGGCAAACCCGAGGAGGTACTGGCGGGGCTGCGCGCCAGGACGCCCGGCGGACGGCTCGCCACCATGTCCGACGTCGTGGACGCGGTGGACTTCCTGCTGCGCAACCGGTCGGTCAACGCGGTCGAACTCGCCGTGGACGGTGGGTGGTTGCTGGGCTGAAGCAGGTACGGCTCAGCGCTTGAGGCCGACCGCCCCGTACAGGGACACGGGCTCGCCGCGGTCCTCGGCCTCAGGCGCTGAGCCGGGCCGCCAGTCCGACAGGGAGACGACGCCCGGCTCCCACACCTCAAGTCCCTCGAAAAGACGGCTCATCTCGGCGTGCGAGCGGGCCACGAGGGTCACCCCGCTCGCCGTGTAGGCCGCGATACCCCGACGGACGTTCTCCGGATCGAAGTCCGCCGTCATCGCCGACAGCACCAGACAGCTGCCCGGCGCCAGCGCGCCGACCAGCGTGTCCACGAGCTCCTGGGCGCCGTCGTCGTCCGCGATGAAGTGCAGCAGCGCGATCAGCGACAGGGCGACGGGGCGGTCCAGGTCGAGAACGGCGCCCGCCGCTTCGAGGATCCGCTCCGGTTCCCGCGCGTCGGCCTGCACATACTCGGTCACGCCCTCCGGGGTGCCGCGCAGCAGCGCGTCCGCGTGCGCGAGGACGATCGGGTCGTTGTCGACGTACACCACGCGTGCGTCCGGTACGGCGGACTGGGCGATCTGGTGCAGATTGGGCTCGGTCGGGATGCCGGAGCCGATGTCCAGGAACTGGCGGATTCCGGCCTCCTGGACGATCGCCCGTGTGGCCCGCTCCATGAACCGGCGGTTGGCGCGCGCGTGCCGCGGAGCGTCGCCCTGCATCGCGGTGATCCGGCGGCCGAGTTCCTCGTCGACGGGGTAGTTGTCCTTGCCGCCGAGGAACCAGTCGTAGACCCGGGCCGGATGGGGCCGGCTCGTGTCGATCCTCGATATGGCCGGCTCGGACCCGGTCACGCGACACTCCTGTGCTCGACGGCGGTGTGTCCGAGCAGTCTGTCACGATCATGAGGCCCGGCGGAGACTGTCTTCGGCCACCTCCTTGTCGAGCGAGGCCCGCACCAACGCCGCGGCCAGCACGGCCGGTTCGGTGTCACCGGCGAGGTCGACCAGCCGGTCCGGGTCCTGTGTCAGGCCGAGCCGCCGGGCGCCGGAGAGGGCCTTGCCGTCCACGCGCGGCGCCACCTCGGGCCAGACCCGCTGGACCTCGCGCAGGAAGATGTCGGCTCCGGCCGGGCCCATGCCGGGGAACTCCTCCAGCAGCCGGTGCAGTTCGCCGACGTCGCCGTCCGCCTCCTCCCGCAGCCGACGCAGATCGCCGTGCCACCGGTCGTTCAACAGCTCCGCCTCGTCGCCGAGTTGGGTGGCGGTGCGCTCGTCGTAGCGCCGGTAGCCGCCCCGGCCCAGGGCGTCCACCCGCTCCTGCCAGTCGGCGTCGGCCATCCGGCGCGGGTCGCGCAGCCCCGCCTCGTACAGGGCGCGAGCGGTGTCCACGGCGATCGAGCCGCGGATACGGGCGCTGAGCAGATGCGCCAGGACCAGCAGCCGGTACAGCGGCTGCGGGGTGTCGCGCAGCCGGATGCCCGCCTCCTCGGCGAACGTCTGCCCGTGCGCCCGCACCAGCTCCCGTACGACGCTCCGGTCGTCGCTCATGGCTTCAGCGGATCGTGGCCGATCGTCATCAACTGATGGCGTCGGCGCGCCTGTTCGGGCTCGGGTTCGTTCTCCAGGTCGGCCTCATCGGTCACGGTGTCCACGACGTCGTACATCACTCGGATGTCGTCGTCCGTGAGGTCCGTGCGCCGCTTCTGGAGGATGGCGAGGACGTGCTGCCCGATCGGCGGACCGGCCCGGTCCGGCAGTGGCTCGCTCTCCTCGTCGGCGTCGGCGACCCGCAGCCAGCCGGCCAGCTCCTGCGAGGTCATGTTCACCACGCGGTGGAAGTCCTCCCACAGCGCGTCGAGTTCGAGGGCGTCGGTCACGGTGTGCCCCTTGTCTCCGTGTCGTCGTCCGGTACGGCGGGTCATGTCACTCGTTGCGCGGCCAGTTCTCGGCGTCGAACATCCAGCGCTGCTTCTCCAGCTCGCTGGTGATGCCGATCAGCAGGTCCTGGGTCACCGGGTCCGGCTCCGCGGTGGCGGCGATGCGTTCGCGCAGCCGCTCGATGGCGGCGCCCAGGGTGTCCACGACCAGCTGGACGACCTCCGTGTCACGGATCCAGCCCTCCTTCGGGCCGGGCAGCGTGTAGGCGGCGGCGATCGTCTCCGGCCGGCCGTCGGGCGGCAGACCGAGCGCCGAAGAGCGTTCGGCGACGGTGTCGGCGTACGAGCGGGCGGTGGAGACGACCTCGTCGAGCTGGAGATGGATCGACCTGAAGCGCGGGCCCACGATGTTCCAGTGCGCCTGCTTCCCGATCAGCGAGAGTCCGAGCAGATCGACGAGCGTGCTCTGAAGTGCGTCCCCGGCGATGCGGCGGGCCGGTTCGGGAAGCGTGCTGTTCACCCCAGTCATTCCGGGCTCCTCCTTATGGCTTGGTCCACACCGGTACGGAGCGATGCGATGTCCACTCCGTGTCGGCGCGGGTGCCCAGGCCCGAACCGGTACAAACGCGGCGCGTCTCAGCGTGCGAGCACGCTGTCCAGGAAGCGGATCAGGTCCGCGAAGACCTCCGCCTTGTTCGTCTCGTGAAACACCTCGTGCCGGGCCCCGGCGTAGACCCGCTCGGTCACGTCCTTCCCGCGCAGCTCCTCGATCCCGACGCGGCTGCCGGCGAGCGGGACGAGCCGGTCGTCGTCGCCGTGCAGCCACAGCAGCGGCAGACTCCCGACGGCACCGCTCCTGGACACGGTGTCCAACATCCGGGCGAACGCCTCCACCGTCGGCCGCTTCATCGGCCCGTGCCACACCAACGGATCCCCCGTGTACGCCGCGCCCACCTCGGGATCGCGGGACAGGGCGGCCGGGCTGATGGGCGTGTCGGGGATCTCCTCACGGGCGAGCAGCCGCCGCGGCAGCTCCCAGTCGCCGATCACCGGCCCGGACAGCACCAGGGCGGTCAGCTCGTCGCCGTGCAGCTGCGCGTACCGTGCCGCGACGAGTCCGCCCATCGAGTGCCCGACCAGGACGAGCGGTACGTCCGGATGGGCGGCGCGGGCCAGCGCGGCGACGGCGTGCAGATCGGCGACCACGTCCTCGAAGTCCTCGATCACCACGCGCTCGCCCGCCGACCTGCCGTGCCCGACGTGATCCGGCCCGAACACGGCCGCGCCCCGGCTGACCAGCACGTCGGCCACCTCGGCGTATCGGCCCACGTGCTCGCCGTAACCGTGGGCCACGAGCGCGACGAAACCCGGCCGGGGATTCGGCCATTCGCGTACGACGATCGATCCCCGGCGTCCGTCCAGGGCATGCTCGCGGGTGTCGGCCATGGCTCCTCCGGCTGCGATCCGCAGTGGTCGGCTGCGTGATCGGTCGTGTTCGGCTGGGTCGGTGAAGGTCACCGGGGATCTTCCCAGGGTGCCGCGGCTCGGTCTATAGTCCAAAACTAGCGGTGCTAATTAACAGAGTGCCGTCCATACTGCCCGGTCAGGAGTCCTGTCGTGCGTCCCGTCCACTTCGCGGCCGCCCGCCGCACCCCCCTCGGCAAACTGCGCGGAGCGCTGTCCTCGGTCCGGCCCGACGACCTCGCCGCAGCCGTGATCAAGGGTCTCGTCGCCGATGTCCCCGCACTCGATCCGGCGCGCATCGACGACGTCTACTGGGGCGCCGCCAACCAGGCCGGCGAGGACAACCGCAACGTCGCCCGCATGGCCGCGCTGCTCGCCGGCCTCCCGGAGTCCGTGCCGGGCGCCACGGTCAACCGCCTGTGCGCCTCCGGCCTGGAGGCGGTGACGACGGCCGCCCGCACCATCGCGGCCGGCGAGGCCGACATCGTGCTCGCCGGCGGCTCCGAGTCCATGAGCCGCGCCCCCTTCGTCCTGCCCCGCCCCGACGAGGCGCTGCCGCACCGCATCGAGACATACGACACCCGGCTCGGCTGGCGGCTGGTCAACCCGGCGATGAAGGAACTCCACGGCCTGCTGGCGATGGGCGAGACGGCCGAGGAGGTCGCCGGGCGCTACGGCGTCTCCCGCGAGCGGCAGGACGAGTTCGCGCTGCGCAGCCACCAACGGGCCGCCGACGCCCGCAAGAACGGCCACTTCGACGACGAACTCCTGCCCGTGACGCGCCCCGACGGCGTCCTCGTCGACAGCGACGAATGCATCCGCGAGGACACCTCGTACGAGAAGCTGTCCCGGCTGAAGCCGGCCTTCCGCGAGGGCGGCACCGTCACCGCGGGCAACGCCTCACCGATGAACGACGGCGCCGCCGGACTGCTCCTGGTCAGCGAGGAGTCCCTGAACGAACTGGGCCTCGAATCCCTGGGCCGCTATGTCGCAGGCGCCTCCGCGGGCGTCCACCCCGACCTCATGGGCATCGGCCCGGTCCCCGCCACCCGCAAGGCCCTGACCCGAGCCGAATGGGCGATCTCCGACGTCCAGGAGGCCGAGTTCAACGAGGCGTTCGCGGCGCAGGCACTCGCGTGCGTGGACCAGCTCGGGATCGATCCCGAGCTGGTCAACCCCAGCGGCGGCGCCATCGCGCTGGGCCATCCGCTCGGTTGCTCGGGCGCGCGGATCCTCACGACGCTGCTGCACCGGATGCGGCGGACGGGCGCGGAGCGAGGGCTTGCGACGATGTGTGTAGGTGTGGGGCAGGGGAGCGCGGTGCTGGTGGAGAGGCACTAGCAATCTCCCAACTGGCGAGACGGTCCTTACCTGTACCTGTTGTCTGCACATACCATCGGTCTCCGCATGGACACGATGACGCTTTGGCACATAACAGGCTGGGAGTTCGCCGCGCTCGCCTTCGCGGCCCTGCTCGTCGGCTTCTCGAAGACAGCGGTGAGCGGGGCCAACACGGTCAGCCTGGCGATCTTCGCCGCCGTCCTGCCCGCCCGTGCCTCCACCGGCATCCTGCTGCCGATCCTGATCGCCGGCGATGTGCTCGCCGTACTCACCTACCGGCGGCACGCCCACTGGCCCACCCTGTGGCGGCTGTTCCCCGCGGTCGCCGCCGGCGTGGTGTTCGGCACGCTGTTCCTGGTCTGGGCCGACGACGCGATCGTGAGGACGTCGATCGGCGCGATCCTGCTGCTGATGGCGGGCGTCACGGTGTGGCGCCGCCGTACGGCCGAGAAGGAGGCCGAGCCGGACTCGGTCGCCACCCGGGCCGGCCGGGTCAAGGCCCGTTCGTACGGCGTCCTCGGCGGCTTCACCACGATGGTCGCCAACGCGGGCGGCCCCGTGATGTCGATGTACCTGCTGTCGGCGGGCTTCCGCAAGCTCGGCTTCCTGGGGACGTCCGCCTTCTTCTTCCTGATCGTCAACGTCTCCAAGGTGCCCTTCAGCGCCGGGCTCGGCCTCATCGACGGGAACTCGCTCCTGCTGGACGCGGCGCTGGTGATCTTCGTCGTGCCCGGTGCGGTGCTCGGCAAATGGGCGGTGGACCGCATCAACCAGCGGCTGTTCGAGCAGCTCGTGATCGCGGCGACGGTGGTGGGCGGCCTACAACTGCTGCTGCGCTGATCCGCGCAGTTCCGTCAGCAGGGCGGGCAGATCGGCGAACGAGTCGATCACATGGTCCGGCGTACCGCTCGCGTCCCGATGCGTCTGAGGCAGATACTTGCCGGTCCGCACCAGCACGCCCGTGACACCGGCCCGCTGCGCCGCCAGGACATCGGACTCGATGTCGTCGCCCACCATCACCGCCTCGTCGGCACCGGCCCCGACATGCGCGAGCGCGGCCTCGAAGAACGCGGCCGACGGCTTCCCCGTGATCTCGGCCTCGACCCGCGCGGCCTTCTCCAGCCCGGCCAGGAACGCACCGGCGTCCAGCCGCAGTCCCTGGTCCGTACGCCAGTACAGATTCCGGTGCATGGCCACCAGCCGCGCCCCGCGCTGGAGATACCCGAAGGCCCGGTCGAGCGCCGCGTACCCGAACTCGGGCCCGGCACCGCCGACGACCACGACGTCGGGCACATCCGTCTCGTCCTCGCCGACGACCGTGATCCCCGCCAGGTCCTCCGCGATGTCGCCGCTGTTCAGCAGCGCGACTCGGGCGCCCGGGAAGTGCTCGGCGAGATGGGCGGCGGTGACGGCGGGCGCGGTGAGGATGTCGTCCGCGGACACCGGGAACCCGGCGTCCGCCAGTGTGCGGGCGATCGACGCCCGGGTCCGCGAGGTCGTGTTGGTGACCAGCGCGACGCCGAACCCCGCCTCACGGATCTCCCGCAACGCCTCGACCGTCTTGGGCAGCGGCCGCCACGAGACGGTGAGGACTCCGTCGATGTCGATGAGGACGGCCCGTACGGATCCCATACCAGGACGATAGCGGCCGGAACCCTGCAGGGCCCGGCCGACGTGACCGGCCCGGTCGTCGGCCCGGCCGGTCCGGTCGTCGCCCCGGGCCGGGCCGGTCGTCCTGCTCGGGGAGCGATGCCGACGCTCCTGCTCAGGGAGCGATGCCGACGCCCTCGATCCCGCTCCACGTCCGCTCCTGAGCGGCCGTCATGGCCGGCCAGCGCAGCCCGCCCGGCCGCGGCTCGACGCGCGAGGCGTACGGCGCCGGGCGGAACTCGGGGTCGTAGAGGCAGCCCGTGCCGTACTTCTCGTCGAAGGCGCCGCACGCCGCCGCGACCGACCGCTGGGTGGGCTTCTCGTCCTTGCGCACCCATGTGTCGAGGGCGGCGATGGACGTGGCGTACTCGGCGTCGCTCAGCTCACTGTGCTCGTGCTCGTTCGTGAACGTCTGCACCAGGTGCCCGTCGCGCCGGGCGCCCTGGAGCGTGGCCCGGTAGGCCGCCTCGTGCTCGACGAACGCCGTCGGGTCGTCGATGGCGTGCAGCGTGAGCACCGGGATCGAGACCTTGCCCGTGAGATCACTGTCGTACGACAGGTCCCGTACGGCCGTGGGGTCGGGGGCGAACCGTTCGACACCGGCGTTCAGCGCCTCGTCGTCGTGCGACCCGGAGTAGCGGACGCCCTCGTTGCCGAAGGGATTCCGGTCGCCGAGGCGCTCGTGCACGATGTCGCGGAACGTGAAGGTCGCGAAGCGCAGATGCGACTCCAGCGTGCGCTCGGGGATGTGCGTGACCGCGAGGATGTCGTCGAGATTGCGCTGCTGGAGGGCGGTCCGCTCGGCCGCGGGCGACGCGTACCCGGTGCACTCCTGGAGCCGGGCGCGCAGCCCGGCGGACGTCATGGTCGAACCGGCGCGCAGGCCCTGCCACAGCGGATACTGGGGCTCGGTCGGGCGGGGGTGGTTGCCGCAGTAGTACTGGTAGACGACGCGCAGGTCGACCCGGTAGTCGTAGCCGCGCGAGCCGCCGCCCAGGACGCCGTTGGTGAGCAGGGCTCCGTCGTAGGCCCCGTGCTGCCCGCCGTACGTCTCCACGACCTTCGCGGCGACGTTCCCGCCCCACGACTGGCCGTGCACATACGTCCGTCGCGGCTTGCCGAACTCCTCGACGAACAGCCGGCGCGCGCTCTCGGTGTCGGCGGCGGCCATCCGCGTGCCGTAGCCGCCCCGGCGGTACGACGAACCCACCCAGGCGTAGCCCTCCTTGACCATCACCGACCAGCGGCCCAGGTCGTCGATGCTGCGCGCGGGGTCGGACTCCGCGCCGAGGTCGGGGCCGCCGTGGGCGTGCACGACGAGCGACTTGTTCCAGTCGTCGGGTATGGCGACGGCGTAGTAGGCGCCGTTCGCGTCACGGCCGGTGTAGCAGTCGGCCCGGCCGGCGAGTTCGGCGGGGCACTCGGCGGGCGCCGGTCCCTGTGCCGTCTCGCCCCGGGCGTTGGAGGCGCCGACGAGGATACCGACGGCGAGGGCACCGGCCAGCACCGCGGCCAGCGTCGTGCGCCGCTGTGCGGGCGATGGGACAGACCTGCGGATCACTGAGGTCGTTCTTGTCCAGTCCAAGACGGTGCTCCTCGTCCTCGTCGGCGCGTCGTCAAGCCGTGCGCCGAGATGCTAGGGAGCGGCGGGCCCGAGGGACCACGGTCCGACCGTTGTGTTCATAGTGTTCGCCGGGTCGAACAGGAACGGGCGCGACCACGAGCCCCCGCGGGCACCGGAATTGACGAATCCGGGCATGCGGGGTGCCCGAGCGGGCAGCTGACCTCCGCCTCCCGCCCCTGCCACCCCACCTCGTACGCTCGCCCCATGCCCCCCTGCCACATCCTGATCCTCGGCGGCACCACCGAGGCCCGTGCACTGGCCGCCGTCCTCGCGGCGCGGCCCGGTGTCCGTGTCACCACCTCGCTCGCGGGGCGTGTGTCACGGCCGGGCGCGATCGAGGGGGAAGTGCGGATCGGGGGCTTCGGAGGTGCGGAAGGTCTGGCCGACTGGCTGCGCGCCGAGCACGTCGACTTCCTCGTCGACGCCACGCACCCCTTCGCCGAGTCGATCACGGCGAACGCGGTCCGCGCCGCCGGGTCGGCAGCCGTCCCGACGGTGGTCCTGCGCCGCCCCGGCTGGCACCCCGGCCCGGGCGACCGCTGGCACGACGCCGCCTCCCTCGACGAGGCCGCCGCCCTGCTGCCGAGCCTCGGGCACCGCGTGTTCCTCACCACCGGCCGTCTGGGCCTCGCGGCCTTCGCCCACCTGAGAGACCTGCACTTCGTCGTACGCTCCGTCGAACCGCCCGCGCCCCCCTTGCCCCCGCACACCGAGGTGCTGCTGGCCCGCGGCCCCTTCACCCCGGCCGACGAATCGGCGCTGCTGCGCGAGCACCGCATCGACGTCCTGGTGACCAAGGACAGCGGCGGAGACGCGACCTCCGCCAAACTCACCGCCGCCCGCAGCCTGGCCCTGCCGGTCGTGGTCGTACGCCGGCCCGCGCTCCCGGGGGGCGTGGAGACGGTGCCGGATGTGACGGGGGTGCTGGAGCGGCTCGGCCTCACCCCGTGACGAGGCCGCCGTTCAGCGGGACTCGCTCAGCGCCCGCTCCGGCACGCGCCCCGTCAGGCCCTCGGTGAGGTCCTCGACCAGGAGGCGTTTGGCGATGGTGTGGACGGCGGCGCGCAGGTCCGTGCCGGGTGGGCGGCCGATGTCCTCGTGAACGCGTTCCTCCAGCCAGGAGGCCCAGGCCGTGCCGATGGCGCGGGCCTCGCGGGCGCCTGCCGGGGTGTGGGAGAGCAGGGAGCCGTCGCGGGTGAGGTAGCCCTCGTCGACCATCCGGTCGAAGACGGGGAGGAGTACCTCCGGAGGGAGGTGGCGGCGGGCCGCGATCAGTCCGAGGCTCGCGTGGCCCACCAGGATGCCGAGGATCTCCACCTGCATCACCGCCCATGCGCCGGCCACGTCCAGACGAGTGTCGGAGGCGCTGACGACCCGGCGTGCGGCATCGGGCCCCGCGCTTCCGATGATCTTCCCGACAGCCGCCTCCAGTACCCGTTGGGCATTGGCGTCGTGCGGGGACGCGAACCCGTCGCCCAGGTCGGTGGAGGCCATGCGCGCGCTGTCGCGCAGCGGGACCTGCTTGAGGAACAGCGCCACCACGAAGCCGAGCGCCGCGACCGGCACTGTCCACAGGAACACCGTCTGGAGCGTGGCGGCGTACGCGTCGACGATCGGCGCGGCGACCGCCGGCGGCAGCCCGTCCAGGCCCTCCGGGCTGGTCGCGGCCCGGGAGATGGCGGCCGGATCGAGCCCGGAACCCACCCGCGCCGCGGCCTCGACCCCGTCGGCGAGGTTCGGCGTGAGCGTGTTGGTGTAGATCGTCCCGAAGACGGCCGTGCCGAACGAACTGCCCAGCGTACGGAAGAAGGTGACACCGGAGGTCGCGGTGTCGAGGTCGGCGTAGTCGACGGTGTTCTGCACGGCGATCGTCAGGACCTGCATGCACAACCCGATGCCGGTACCGAGCACGAACATGTACAGCGACGCCTGCCACGCGCCGGTCGACGGCCCCATGAGGGACATCAGGAACAGCCCGACGCCCATCACCAGCGAGCCGACGATCGGGAAGATCCGGTACGTCCCGGTCTTGCTGACGACGTTGCCGCTGAACACGGAGGCGATGAGCAGCCCGATCACCATCGGCAGGGTCCGCACCCCGGACACCGTGGCCGAGTCGCCGTCGACGTACTGCAGATACGTCGGCAGATACGTCAGCGCGCCGAGCATCGCGAAGCCGACGATGAAGCTGAGGACGGAGCAGACCCCGAAGACCGGGTCGGCGAACAGCCGCATCGGCAGCATCGGTTCCGCCGCCCGCGTCTCCGCCCAGCAGAACAGCCCGAGCGCGACCGCACCCCCGACGAACAGCCCGATGATGACGCCGGAGCCCCACGCGTACTCGTTGCCGCCCCAGCTCGTCGCCAGGATCAGCGCGCTCGCGCCGACCGCGACGAGCCCGATGCCCAGATAGTCGATCACCGGCCGGGACACCGACTTGACCACCGGAATCGTCCGGGCCGCCGCGAAGACGACGACGATCGCGATCGGGACGTTGACGTAGAACGCCCAGCGCCAGGTCAGATGGTCCGTGAACAGCCCGCCCAGCAGCGGCCCGATCACCGTCGCCACCCCGAACACCGCGCCGATCGCACCCTGGTACTTGCCGCGCTCGCGCAGCGGGATGACGTCCGCGATCAGCGCCATGGCCGTCACCATCAGCCCGCCGGCGCCGATGCCCTGCATGGCCCGCCACAGGATCAGCATCGTCATGTTCGACGCCAGACCGCACAGGAACGACCCGGTGATGAACACGATCGCGGAGATCTGGAAGACCAGCTTCCGACCGAACATGTCGCCGAACTTGCCGACCAGGACCGTCGCCACGGTCTCCGCGAGCAGATACGCCGTCACGACCCACGACATGTGCTCGGCGCCGCCCAGGTCCGAGACGATCGTCGGCAGTGCCGTGCCCACGATCGTCTGGTCGAGGGCCGCCAGCAGCATCCCCAGCATGATCGTCACGAAGACGACGTTCCGGCGGCGCGAGTCCAGCACGGGCGGCTGGGAGGCGGCGGGCGGCGCGGCTCCCTCGGCGAGCGTCACGGGGCCACGATCACAGCGAGGAACCGGGGCCGCATGCGGGAACGGTCCACTCGGGTGGCGTAAAACCGCAGGTCCGGCCGGTTCCCGGCCGGCCCCCGCCTACTGCTCCTTCGCGTGCCCGCGGCGCAGCAGATACGTGTCCATGATCCAGCCCTTGCGCTCCCGCGCCTCCGCACGCAACCGCTCGATACGGGGAGCGGCCTCGGCGATCGGGCCCGAGGCGAGGATCTCGTCCGGAGTGCCGATGTAGGCGCCCCAGTAGATCTCGATGTCCTGGTCGGCGTACTGCCGGAAGGTCTGGTGGGCGTCGAGCATCACGACCACGTCGTCCACACCCTCCGGGAAGCCCTCGGCCAGCCGCCGCCCCGTGGTGATCTGGACCGGCCGCGCGACCCGGTTGAGCCCTGTCCGATGCCGGGCGACCAGCGCGGAGACGCTGCTGATGCCGGGCACGACGTCGTACTCGAACTCCACGGCGCCTTTGTCCAGCACCTCTTCCAGGATCCCGAGCGTGCTGTCGTACAGCGCCGGATCCCCCCACACCAGGAACGCGCCGGTCTCGTCCTCGCGAAGCTCCTCGGCGATCAGCCGCTCGTAGATCCCGGCGCGGGCACTGCGCCAGTCCCCGACGGCGGGGGAGTAGGCCGAACCCCCGGCCGACCGGTCCCGCTCGGGATCCCGGGCCTCGACGACCCGGTACGTCCCCTCGGGTATGTGCGCGTCCAGCAGGTCCCGGCGCAGCCGCGTGAGGTCGGACTTCACCTCGCCCTTGTCGAGGATGAAGAACACATCCGTACCGCGCAGCGCCCTGACCGCCTGGAGCGTCAGCTGCTCGGGGTCGCCCGCCCCGATCCCGATGACATGAATCTTTCGCACGCCCCGAGTCTGCCGCACGCCACTGACAGAGCCGTCACCGAGTCCGGACACCGGACCGGCCGGCCCCTCTGTGCACCGGACCCGCCTACGCCCGCTCCCGCAGCCGAGGCGCCCGCTCCCGCGCGTCCACCGGCTGCCCGCCGTCCTCCACGTCCCCCGCCAGCTCCCGCGCCCACGCGGCCAGCCCCGCGAGATCCATCCCGTACGGCCGCGGCTCCCCGCCCTCGGCCGCCCACTCCTCCACGGCCCCGGCCCCGCGCCGCAGCAGCCTCGCGCCACCCGTCACGTTCCCCCGTGCCGAGTGCGTGAGCCCCACGGCCAGCTGCGCCAGCCCGCGCCACAGGGCCCGCTCCCGCTCCGGGCCGGTCTTCCACGCGTCCTCGAACACCTCGTGCGCATGGAACGGCTTCCCCGCGTCCAGCAGCTCCTGCGCCTCCGCGACCGACGCCCCCGGAGTGCGGACGACACCCTCCGGCTGGCGGGCGACGCCGTCCGCGCCGTACGGCAGAGGCCTCCCCAGACCGTCCCGGGGCCGGGCGTTGCGTGCCCGTCCCTCGCTGTCCCGGTCCCGTGCCGCGGTCTGTCGTCCTGACGATGTGCTGCCCATACCCCCGATTGTCCATCGCCCCGTCCCCGGGCGGATGGATGCCCGCTTCGGTGCGGTCGTCGGCGTGAGGTAAAGTGCTGTACGCGCGATCACGCGGTTCACCGCGCGAGAGGCACCGGGACGTGGCGCAGCTTGGTAGCGCACTTGACTGGGGGTCAAGGGGTCGCAGGTTCAAATCCTGTCGTCCCGACGGTGCGAAGGGTCTTCGTGGGCAGCAGCCCGCGGAGGCCCTTTTCGTGTGCCCGAATCCATGATCGAGCGCCCGCTCGACTGCGTAGGCTCGGCTCCGAGAGATCTTCCGCAGCGAAGGGGCACGCATGACCACCGTCTTCTCCCGGATCATGGACGGCGAACTTCCCGCCCGGTTCGTCTGGCAGGACACACACGCGACGGCGTTCCTGTCCCACGCTCCGCTGACGCCCGGCCACACCCTTGTGGTGCCCCGGCGTGAGGTCGACCAGTGGACACAGGTCGACGGTGAGCTGCTGGCCCACTGCATGCAGGTTGCGCAGGCGGTCGGCCAGGGGGTGCAGCGGGCCTGGGACGCGCCCCGCGCCGGACTGCTCATCGCGGGCTTCGAGGTGCCGCACCTGCACATCCACGTGGCGCCGATGTGGGGCATGGGCAACCTGAACTTCGACCACGCGAAGCCGGTGGAGGACACCGCGGTCCTGGACGAGGCGGCGGACAGGCTCCGCGTCGCCCTGCGCGAGCTCGGCTTCGAGCAGGCGGTGGCGCCGGGGGCGGCCTGACTCCGGCCCCGAAGACCGGCAGCCGTACGGCCCGGGCGTGCGGGTGGCGACGCCCGGACGCCCCCGCCCGTCACCCGGCCCTACCCGCCCGTCACCCGGACCGTACGACGCCCGCCGTGCCCGGATGGTAGAAGCGGGCCATGACCAACTCGCTCATCCTCCCGGCCGGTCTCCGATGACCGCCGGCATCGACACGCCCGACCGCCGCGGCCGCACCGGACTCGACCGGGCGGGCCGGGACCTGACCGGCAACCCCCGCGTCAAGGTGCGCGACGTGCAGCTCCTGTCCAGTCACTGGTACGTCGAGCGCGCCACCACCTTCGACTTCCAGCACGCCGACGGCACCTGGCGGACCCAGCAGCGCGAGACGCACGACCGCGGCAACGGCGCGACCATGCTGCTCTACGACGCCGAACGCGAAACCGTCCTGCTCACCCGCCAGTTCCGCTTCCCCGTCTACGTCAACGGCCACCCCGACGGCATGCTGATCGAGACCCCGGGCGGACTGCTCGACGACGATGACGAACACCCGGAGATCGCCGTGCGGCGCGAGGTCGTGGAGGAGACCGGGCACACCATCGGCGACGTCCAGCACGTCTTCGACATCTATATGAGCCCGGGGTCCGTCACCGAACGCGTCAGCTTCTACGCCGCCGCCTACGGCCCCTCCACCCGTACCCACGAGGGCGGCGGCCTCGACGAGGAGGGCGAGGACATCGAGATCCTCGAACTGCCCTTCCGCCGGGCCCTGGAGATGATCCGCACCGGGGAGATCGCCGACGCCAAGACCATCATGCTGCTGCAATGGGCGGCGCTGGAGGGCCCGTTCGCCAAGTGAGCGTGCACTCCCTTGACTTGGAGTGCGCTTCAGCATGAAGACTCCCGTTCGTGCCCCGAGAACCGGGCGCGCGAACGGGAGGGGACCCACCCATGAAGTACCGCACCATAGGCACCGGCCCGAACACCCGCCGCGAGGTCAGCGTCCTCGCGCTCGGCGCGATGCTCTTCGGCTCACGGACCGACGAGGAGACCTCCTTCGCCGTACTCGACCGCTATGTCGAGGCCGGCGGGACCTTCATCGACACGTCCGACAACTACGCCTTCTGGGAGGACGGCGGCCAGGGCGGACAGAGCGAGGAACTCCTCGGCCGGTGGCGGCGCAGCCGCGGCGTCGGCGACGAGATCGTCATCGCCACCAAGCTCGGCGCGCGTCCGCTCGCCCCGGGGACGAGCTATGTCGACAACCCGGAGGGCCTGTCGGCCAAGGTCATCCGCGAGTCCGCCGAGCGCAGCCGCGACCGGCTCGGTGTGGACAGGCTCGACCTGCTCTACGCCCACATCGAGGACCGGAAGGTTCCCCTCCAGGAGACCGTCGAGGGGTTCGCCGAACTGGTCGCCGAGAACGCGGTCGGCCTCCTCGGTGTCAGCAACCACGCGATCTGGCGGGTCGAGCGGGCCCGCGCGCTCGCCGTGGAGGCGGGACTGCCCGGGTACGAGGTGCTCCAGTACGCCCACAGCCATCTGCGGCCCCGCGTCGACGTCCCCGAGGGCCTCTTCCCCGACGGCAGCCTCGGCCACGCCGGCCCGGAGCTGCTGAGCTATCTGCGGGCCGAGCCCGCTCTGACCCTGGTCGCCTACTCACCGCTGCTCAAGGGCGCGTACACCCGACCGGACGTCGCCCTGCCCGGCGACTTCGACCACCCGGGCACCCCGGCCCGTCTGCGAGTGCTGCGCGAGGTCGCCGAAGAGACCGGCGCCACCCTCAACCAGGTCGTCCTGGCCTGGCAGATCGGGGCCGAGCTGCCGGTCATTCCCCTGGTCGGGGCGTCGTCCGTCGCCCAGCTGGAGGAGAGCCTCGCCGCAGTGGACCTGGAGCTCACCCAGGAGCAGCGGGCCCGGCTCGACGCGGCTCACTGACCACCCCGGGAGTACGCTCCGAAGAGGAACCGAAGGAGAGTGGCCATGCCTCTGTTCCCGAACGAGCGGAACGTCCGTACGACCCCCGAAGGCCTCCTGTGGGAGCCCAGCGAGCGCTGGGTGCGCGGCCTCAAGGGTGACGTCACCGTCGTCGACAGCCGGCACCCCGTCCTGGTCTGGGAACCCGATCTGCCCGTCCCGTGCTACGCCTTCCCGCGTGAGGAGGTCCGCACCGACCTCCTGCGCCCGGCCGGGAAGCCGACACCGGGCAAGCACACCGGCTCGCGGATCTTCTACGACCTCGAAGTCGACGGCGAGCTGGTGGAGAACGCGGCATGGACCTTCCCCGCCGCCGACCTCGCCGGACACATCGCCTTCGAGTGGTTCTGGCGCTGGAGCAGCGGCCTCGACCACTGGTTCGAGGAGGAGGAAGAGATCTTCATCCACCCGCGCGACCCGCACAAACGGGTGGACGCCATGCCCAGCAGCCGCCATGTCCAGGTCGAGATCGACGGCACGGTCGTCGCGGACACCCTGCGGCCCGTGCTGCTGTACGAGACCGGGCTGCCGACGCGGTACTACGTGCCCCGCGAGGACGTCCGGCTCGACCTGTTCGAGCCCACCGACCACCACACCGGGTGCCCGTACAAGGGCACGGCCCAGTACTGGACCTGGCGCGGCGAGGGCGACGTCCCGCGGAACATCGTCTGGAGCTACGCCGAACCGCTGCCCGCGGTGGGGCCGATCAAGGGGATGGTGGCCTTCTACAACGAGGCGGTGGACATCGTCGTGGACGGCGAACGCCTGCAGCGGCCCGTCACGCCCTTCACCGCGAGCCTCAAGTCCTGACCGGCCGCGGCCTCAAGTCCGTACCAGCAGCTGGAAGTCGAACGCGTACCGGGACGCGCGGTAGATGTGCGTCCCGTACTCGACCGGCCGGCCCGTGTCGTCGTACGCCGTGCGCTGCATGGTCAGCAGCGCGGCGCCCTCCTTCTCGTCCAGCCGCTCGGCCTCCTCGGCGGTGGCGCAGCGGGCGCCGATGGTCTGGCGGGCGCTGTGCAGGGTGATGCCGACGGCCCGCATCATCCGGTACAGGCCCGTCGACTCCAGCCGTGCGGTGTCGAGGTCGAGCAGGCTCGCGGGCAGGTAGTTGCAGAGGACGGCCACGGGCTGGCCGTGCGTGCAGCGCAGCCGCTCCAGGAGCGTGACCTCCGCGCCCTCCGCGATGCCGAGCGCGGCCGCCACGTCGGCGGTCGCCGGGACGTGCTCGTTGCGGACGACCCGCGTGGTCGGACCCTGTCCGGCCGCCTCCAGGTCGTCGTAGAGACTGCTGAGCTCCAGCGGGCGCTTGACCTGGCTGTGCACCACCTGGGTGCCCACCCCGCGCCGCCGCACCAGCAGCCCCTTGTCGACGAGCGACTGGATGGCCTGCCGGACGGTCGGCCGGGACAGGCCCAGCCGCACCGACAGGTCCACCTCGTTGCCCAGGAGGTTGCCCGGGGCGAGGACCCCGTGCTCGATCGCCGACTCCAGTTGCTGGGCGAGCTGGTAGTACAGCGGCACGGGACTGCCCCGGTCCAGGGCGAAGTCCAGCGCGTCCAGCGCGGAGGCGGACGCGGCGCGCGCGGAGCCGCGGGGCTTCGCCATGGGACGACCTCCCGGTCAGGGTGTCAGGAGTTGCTCAGGAGTTGCTGGGGAAACCGAGGTTGATGCCGCCGTCGGACGGGTCCGGCCAGCGCGTGGTGATGACCTTGCCCTGGGTGTAGAAGGCGATGCCGTCGTTGCCGTAGATGTGCAGATCGCCGAAGAGCGAGTCCTTCCAGCCACCGAAGGAGTGGTAGCCGACCGGCACCGGGATCGGCACGTTCACGCCGACCATGCCCGCCTTCACCTCCAGCTGGAAGCGGCGGGCGGCGCCACCGTCCCGGGTGAAGATCGCGGTGCCGTTGCCCCAGCGGGAGTCGTTGATCAGCCTGATGGCCTCCTCGTACGTCTCCGCACGCACCACCGCGAGGACCGGGCCGAAGATCTCGTCCCGGTAGGCGTCCGCCGCCGGCGGAACCCTGTCGAGGAGGGACACGCCGAGGAAGAAGCCGTCCTCGTGGCCGTCCACCGTGTAGCCGGTGCCGTCGACCACGACCTCCGCGCCCTGCTCGGCGGCGGAAGCCACATACGACGCCACCTTGTCGCGGTGCTCGCGCGTGATCAGCGGGCCCATCTCGGAGGCCGGGTCGTTGCCGGGGCCGATCCTCAGGTTCTTCGCCCGCTCGGCGATCTTCGCGACCAGGTCGTCGCCCGTGTCACCGACCGCGACCACGACCGACACGGCCATGCAGCGCTCGCCCGCCGAACCGTACGCGGCGTTGATCGCCTGGTCGGCGGCGAAGTCCAGGTCGGCGTCCGGCAGGACCAGCATGTGGTTCTTGGCGCCGCCGAGCGCCTGCACCCGCTTGCCGTGCTCGACCGCCTTGAGCTGGATGTACTTGGCGATCGGCGTCGAGCCGACGAAGGAGACCGCCTCGATGTCCGGGTGCTCGAGGAGCCGGTCCACGGCGACCTTGTCGCCCTGCACGACGTTCAGCACACCTTCCGGCAGTCCCGCCTCGGTGGCCAGCTCGGCCAGCCGGTACGACGCCGACGGGTCCTTCTCGGACGGCTTCAGCACGAAGGTGTTGCCGCACGCGATGGCCAGCGGGAACATCCACATCGGCACCATGGCGGGGAAGTTGAACGGCGTGATGCCGGCGACCACGCCCAGCGGCTGACGGATCGAGGCCACGTCCACCCGGGTCGACACCTGAGTCGACAGCTCGCCCTTGAGCTGCACGGAGATCCCGCAGGCCAGCTCCACGATCTCCAGCCCGCGGGCCACCTCACCGAGCGCGTCGGAGTGCACCTTGCCGTGCTCGGCGGTGATCAGCTCGGCGATCTCGTCGCGATGGGCGTCAAGGAGCTCGCGGTACTTGAACAGGATCGCGGTCCGCTTGGCGAGGGACGACTGCCCCCAGCTCTCGAACGCGGCCTTGGCGGAGGCGACGGCGGCGTCCACCTCGTCGACGGTCGCGAAGGCGACCTGCTTCTCCTGGGCACCGGTGGCCGGGTTGTAGACGGGGCTGAAGCGGCCGGAGGTGCCCTCGACCGGCTTGCCGTCGATCCAGTGGGTGATGGTCTTCATGGTGCGAAAGCGCCTTTCGAGTACGGGTCGTGTGCGGGGAGTTCAGAGGTGGCGACGGCGTCCGGCGACGTGCTGGTCGTAGCGTTCGCGGGCCTCGACGGCGGCCTCGCGGTCGGCGACCTCGGCCACGGGCACGTCCCACCACGCCTCGGGGCCCGGCGAGGTCGGGTTCAGGATGTCCGTCTCGACGTACACGCAGGTGGGCCGGTCGGAGGCGCGGGCGGTGGCCAGCGCCTCGCGCAGTTCGCCGACCGTCTTGGCGCGCAGCACGTCCATGCCGAGGCTGGCGGCGTTGGCGGCGAGGTCGACCGGGAGCGGGGCGCCGCTGAAGGTGCCGTCGGCGGTCCGGTAGCGGTAGTCGGTGCCGAAGCGCTCGCCGCCGACCTCGTTCGACAGCCCGCCGATGGAGGCGTAGCCGTGGTTCTGGATCAGGACGATGTTGACCGGCAGCCCCTCCTGGACGGCGGTCACGATCTCGGTGGGCATCATCAGATAGGTGCCGTCGCCGACCAGCGACCACACGGCGACGTCCGGTGCGGCCTGCTGGATGCCGATCCCGGCCGGGATCTCGTAGCCCATGCAGGAGTAGCCGTACTCCAGGTGGTACTGGCGCGGGGAGCGCGAACGCCAGAGCTTGTGCAGGTCGCCCGGGAGCGAACCGGCCGCGTTGATCACCACGTCGTGGTCGCCGACGACGGCGTCCAGCGCGCCGAGCACCTGGGTCTGCGTCGGCACGGCCGTCTCGTCGTCGGCACGGTAGGCCGCCTCGACCACCGCGTCCCAACGCTCCTTGCCGGCGCGGTACTCGGCCTCGTAAGCCGCCTCCACCCGATGGCCGGAAAGCGCCTCTGTCAGCTTCTCCAGCCCGGCCCGCGCGTCGCACACCAGCGTCCGCGCGGCCAGCTTGTGCGCGTCGAAGCCGGTGATGTTGAGGTTGACGAAGCGGACGTCCGGCCGCTGGAAGAGGGTGCCGGAGGCCGTGGTGAAGTCCGTGTACCTCGTGCCCACGCCGATCACCAGGTCGGCCGCGCGGGCGATGTCGTCGCTGACCGAGGTGCCGGTGTGGCCGATGCCGCCCAGGTCGGCGGGGTGGTCGTAACGCAGTGAACCCTTGCCGGCCTGGGTGGAGGCGACCGGGATGCCGGTGGCCTCGACGAACGCCTTCAACGCCGCCTCGGCCTCGCTGTGGTGGACACCGCCGCCCGCCACGATCAGCGGGCGCCGCGCGGAGCGGATCGCCTCGACGGCGGCCGCCAGTTCGACGGGGTCGGGCGCGGGGCGCCGTACGTACCAGACGCGGTCGGCGAAGAACTCCTGCGGCCAGTCGTACGCCTCCGCCTGCACGTCCTGCGGGAGGGCCAGCGTCACCGCGCCGGTCTCGGCCGGGTCGGCGAGCACGCGCATGGCGTTCAGCGCGGACGGGATCAGGGCCTCGGGGCGGGTGATCCGGTCGAAGTACCGGGACACGGGACGGAGCGTGTCGTTGACCGACACGTCCGCCTCGGTGGGGTGCTCCAGCTGCTGGAGCAGCGGGTCCGGGGCGTGCGAGGCGAAGTAGTCGCCGGGGAGGAGGAGAACCGGCAGCCGGTTGATGGTCGCCAGCGCCGCACCGGTCACCAGGTTCGTCGCGCCCGGGCCGATCGACGTCGTCACCGCCTGCGCGGAGAGGCGATCGAGCTGACGGGCGTGGCCGACGGCCGCGTGCACCATGGACTGCTCGTTGCGGCCCTGGTGGTACGGCATCACGTCCTCGCCCGCCTGGAGGAGGGCCTGCCCGAGGCCGGCCACATTGCCATGGCCGAAAATGCCCCAGGTGCCGGCGATCAGCCGGTGCCGTACGCCGTCGCGCTCGGTGTACTGGGCGGACAGGAACCGCACCAGCGCCTGGGCGACGGTGAGACGGACGGTGGATGGGCTCATCGGGGACCTCACTCGGACGGAGCGGTGTAGAGGGGCAGACGGGGGTCGACGGGCTGGTCCGGCCAGGTGCCGCGGATCCAGGCGTGATCGGGGTGGTCGCAGATCAGCCAGGCGCGCTCGGCCTCGGGACCCGCCATGACGTTGAGGTAGTACATGTGGTGACCGGGCACCGCCATCGAGGGCCCGTGCCAACCGTCCGGGATCAGTACGACGTCGCCGCCGCGCACTTCCGCCAGGACGTCGGTGCCCCGGCCGTGGCCGGACGGCGAGACACGCTGGTAACCGAGGCCGGGGGTGCCCTCGTGGTCGGCGAACTCGAAGTAGTAGATCTCCTCCAGCACCGACTCCTCGCCGGGCCGGTGCTCGTCGTGCTTGTGCGGCGGGAACGAGGACCAGTTGCCGCCCGGCGTGATGACCTCGACCGCGATGAGCTTGTCGCACTCGAAGACGCCGGCCGCGCCGAAGTTGTTCACCTGGCGGGAGGAGTTGCCGGTGCCGCGCAGCTCCACCGGCACCGAGGAGGCCGGTCCGTAGCGGGCGGGCAGTCGGCGCGAGCAGCGCGCGCCGGTGAGCGCGAACCGGCCGCCGCCGGTGGACGTCACGGTCGTACGGGCGTCCCGCGGCACATAGGCGAAGTCACTGACTCCGCTGAACACGGCCTCCCTGCCCGACAGTTGGAAGGTGTCATGGCCGAAGTCGTCGGTCGCCTCGACCGTGCAGCCGCCGTTCAGCGGCAGCACGATCCACTCGCTGTCACCGGTCTCGAAGGTGTGCGAGCCGCCGGGCGGCAGCTCCAGCACCTTCAGGGCGGAGTAGCCCCAGCCGGCCTTCTCGGGCGTGACGTCCACGACGTACGGGCCGCCGAGCGCCTTTCCCGCAGGAAGGTGATACGTCATCGCGTCCTCAAGCGTCACAGTCGTTCCTCCGTGTCACAGTCCGTGTAACCGTCCGGGTCACAACAGGCCGACGGCCGTGTCCACCGCCGTCTCCACAGTGCCCTCGGCCGGGTAGAGCAGCGAGCGGCCGACGACCATGCCCTGGACGGTGGGCAGCCGCAGGGCCTTGCGCCAGCGCTCGTACGCCCCCTCCTGGTCCTCCCCGACCTCGCCGCCCAGCAGGACCACGGGCAGCGTGGACGTCTCCAGGACCTCGGCCATGTCGTCGGGGTCGTCGGTGACGGGCAGTTTCAGCCAGGTGTAGGCCGAGGTGCCGCCGAGGCCGGAGGCGATGGCGATCGACTTGGTGACGGCCTCGGCGGACAGGTCGTTGCGTACCTTGCCGTCGACGCGCCGGGAGAGGAACGGCTCGACGAAGAGCGGCAGCCGCAGCGCCGCCATGGCGTCGATGGCGCGGGCCGTGGACTCCAGGGTGGTCAGCGAGCCCGGGTCGTCGTAGTCGATACGGATCAGCAGCTTGCCCGCGTCGAAGCGCAGCCGGGCGATGTCCTCGGCGCGGTGGCCGGTGAAGCGGTCGTCCATCTCGAAGGACGCGCCGGCCAGGCCACCGCGGTTCATG
The DNA here is from genome assembly GCF_042657965.1 of Streptomyces coerulescens. NCBI lineage: Bacteria > Bacillati > Actinomycetota > Actinomycetes > Kitasatosporales > Streptomycetaceae > Streptomyces > Streptomyces coerulescens. Next base: position 225,983 of record NZ_JBHSKM010000002.1, on the reverse strand, counting down.
GAGCCCATGACAACCTTGTCCTCCAGGACACCGAGGAGAAGCAGGTCCTCCAGGATGTCCGCGGTGGCCAGGACGCCGTCGACGCCGGGCCGGGAGAGCGCGATGCAGAGACGTTCCAGCAGATCGGCCCGGTTGGCCATGGCCAGACGCCGGTCGCCGACGCCGAGGGCGCCTCGGGCGGGGTGGTCGGCGGCCACGATCATCAGGCGGCCGCTGTCGCCGATCAGCGGGCGCCGCACCCGGCGGGCGGCGGCCTCGGCGATCGCCTCCGGGTGCCGGGCTCTGACCGCGCTGAGGTCGGGGATGCTGATGCTCAAGGAAAGCTCCGTTCAGGGGTGGCTGGGGCGGCCGTCACGACGCCGGTGCGAGGAGGCCCTCGACCTCGGACTCGGTGGGCATCGCGGAGGAGCAGGCGAGGCGGGAGGCGACGAGCGCGCCGGCGGCGTTGGCGTACCGCATGACCTTCTCCAGCTCCCAGCCGGACAGCAGCCCGTGCACCAGCGAGCCGCCGAAGGCGTCGCCCGCGCCGAGTCCGTTGGCGACCTGGACCGGCACCGGTGGGACCTCGGCCTCCGTGCCGTCCCGGTGCACGGCGAGGACGCCCTTGGGGCCCTGCTTGACGACCGCCAGCTCCACACCGGCCGCAAGCAGCGCCTCGGCGCACGCGCGGGGCTCGCGGACCCCGGTGGCGACCTCGCACTCGTCGAGGTTGCCGACGGCGACCGTGGCGTGCCGCAGCGCCTCGGCGTAGTACGGGCGGGCCTGCTCGGGGGCGCGCCAGAACATGGGGCGCCAGTCGAGGTCGAAGACCGTGGTGCCGGCCCTGTCGCGCGCCTTGAGGGCGGCGAGGGTGGCGGAGCGGCTCGGTTCCTCGCTCAGACCCGTGCCGGTGATCCAGAAGACCCGGGCCGCGCGCACCGCCCAGTAGTCGAGCTCGTCGGAATGTATCTCCAGGTCAGGCGCCTTAGGCTGCCGGTAGAAGTAGAGCGGGAAGTCGTCCGGCGGGAAGATCTCGCAGAACGTCACCGGCGTCGGATACGCCGCCACGGGCGTCACCCAGCGGTCGTCGACGCCGAAGTCCTTGAGGGCCTCGTGCAGGTAGGCGCCGAACGGATCGTCGCCGGTGCGGGTGATCACGGCGGTGCTGCGGCCGAGCCGTGCGGCGGCCACCGCCACGTTCGCGGCGGAGCCTCCGAGGAACTTGCCGAACGTCTCCACCCGCGCCAGAGGGAGGCCGGACTGCAAGGGGTAGAGGTCGACTCCTATTCTTCCCATCGTGATCAAGTCGAAGGACTTGGCTGACTCGGCCATGCGTGACGCTCCTAGAGCTGGACAGGGGTTGCGGGTCCCAAGGGGCCTGCCGCCTCCCAGGTGTAGGACGTGAAGGCCGACGCTGTCAATAGTTTGTACTTACATTCGGACCTGAGTGTGAAATGATGTCTTAACAAAGTATTGACAGCGGGCGCATCTAGGGATTGGATCCCGTCCCAGCGCAACCGCCGTGTTCCACGGCACACAGGACGCGGACCGCGAGGTCCGGGTCATGGATCCCAGTGATCAATCCCTTTCCCCCGTCGCACACCCCGTCGCACAGTGAGGTGCTGGAAAGATGGACCGCTCTTACCCCCGCTCCCGCAAGCTGGTCCCCATGGTGGCCATGGCCGCCGCGGCCGCGTTGACTCTCGCAGGCTGCTCCAGCAGCTCTGGTGGAAAGGAGTCCGAGGAGGGCGGGGCGAACGCCTCCGCGGGCAAGGCGAACACCCCCCGGATGACGGTCGCCCTGGTGACCCACCAGTCGCCCGGCGACACGTTCTGGGACATCGTCCGCAAGGGCGCCGAGGCGGCCGCCGCCAAGGACAACATCAAGCTGATCTACTCCGCCGACCCGAACGCGGGCAACCAGGCCAACCTGGTGCAGAACGCGATCGACCAGAAGGTCGACGGCATCGCGATCACTCTCGCCAAGCCGGACGCCCTCAAGGACGTCGTCGGCAAGGCCAAGGCGCAGAACATTCCGGTCGTCGGCCTCAACTCCGGTGTCAGCGAGTGGCAGAAGCTCGGTCTGATGGAGTTCTTCGGCCAGGACGAGACGGTGGCCGGCGAGGCGCTCGGCAAGCGGCTGAACGAGGCCGGCGCCAAGAAGGCCGTCTGTGTCATCCAGGAACAGGGCAACATCGGCCTCACCCAGCGCTGTGACGGCGTGAAGAAGACCTTCGAGGGCACGACCGAGACCCTGAACGTCAACGGCACGGACATGCCGTCCGTGAAGTCCACGATCACCGCCAAGCTCAAGACGGACAAGGACATCGACTACGTCGTCGCCCTCGGCGCCCCGTTCGCGCTGACGGCCGCGCAGTCCGTGGACGAGGCGGGCAGCAAGGCGAAGGTCGCGACCTTCGACCTCAACAAGGAACTGACCGGAGCGATCAGCAAGGGCGACATCGAGTTCGCCGTCGACCAGCAGCCCTACCTCCAGGGCTACCTGGCGATCGACTCCCTGTGGCTCTACAAGAACAACGGCAACTACATGGGCGGCGGCGAGGCCCCGGTGCTGACCGGTCCGGCCTTCGTCGACAAGACGAACGTCGAGAAGATCGACGCGTTCGCCGCGAAGGGCACTCGGTGATGAGCATGACCCGACAGGCTGAGCCGGCGGTGACCACACCGCCGGCCTCCGGCCCCGGCAAGGAATCCGACGGGCGGACCCGGCAGCGGCCAGTGGCGCTGCGCCTCCTCGCCCGTCCCGAGGTGGGTGTCTTCCTCGGTGCGGTCGCGGTACTGATCTTCTTCCTCATCACGGCCCCGGCCGTGCGTGACGGCAGCTCGATGGCGAACATCCTGTACCAGTCGTCGACGATCGGGATCATGGCGCTCCCGGTTGCGCTGCTGATGATCGGCGGCGAGTTCGACCTCTCCGCCGGTGTCGCCGTGATCACCTCGGCCCTGACCGCGAGCATGGTCAGCTACCAGCTGACGATGAACGTCTGGGTCGGCGTGATCGTCGCCCTGATCGTGTCCCTCGCGGTCGGTCTCTTCAACGGCTGGCTGCTCGTCAAGACCGGCCTGCCGAGCTTCCTGGTCACCCTCGGCACGTTCCTGATCCTGCAGGGCGTGAACCTGGCGGTCACCAAGCTGGTCACGGGCAACGTCGCCACCGACGACATCAGCGACATGGACGGCTTCGACCAGGCCAAGGCCCTCTTCGCCTCGTCCTTCGACGTCGGCGGCGTCAATGTGAAAATCACCGTGGTGTGGTGGCTGGTCTTCGCGGCGCTGGCCACGTGGGTGCTGTTGCGTACCAAGTACGGCAACTGGATCTTCGCGGTCGGCGGCAACCAGGGCAGCGCCCGCGCCGTCGGTGTTCCGGTGACGTTCACGAAGATCTCCCTGTTCATGCTGGTCGGGTTCGGCGCCTGGTTCGTCGGCATGCACCAGCTGTTCTCGTTCAACACCGTGCAGTCCGGCGAGGGTGTGGGCCAGGAGCTCATCTACATCGCCGCGGCCGTGATCGGCGGCTGTCTGCTGACCGGCGGCGCCGGCTCCGCGATCGGCCCCGTCTTCGGCGCCTTCATGTTCGGCATGGTCCAGCAGGGCATCGTCTACGCCGGCTGGAACCCGGACTGGTTCAAGGCCTTCCTCGGCGTGATGCTCCTCGGCGCCGTTCTCATCAATCTGTGGGTCCAGCGCACGGCGACCCGGAGGTGACCCGAATGACCAGCAAAGAAACCGGCACCCACGGCGCCGTCCTCCAGGACGAGGCCCCCGACAAGGACGCCCCGATCGTCGAACTGCGCGGCGCGGGCAAGTCCTACGGCAACATCCGCGCCCTGCACGGCGTCGACCTGAAGGTGTTCCCCAGCCAGGTCACCTGTGTCCTCGGCGACAACGGCGCCGGCAAGTCGACCCTCATCAAGATCATCTCGGGTCTGCACCAGCACACCGAGGGCGACTTCCTCGTCGACAACGCACCCGTCCGCTTCTCCACCCCCCGCGAGGCGCTCGACAAGGGCATCGCCACGGTCTACCAGGACCTCGCGGTCGTCCCGCTGATGCCGGTGTGGCGGAACTTCTTCCTCGGCTCCGAGATGACGAAGGGCCCCTGGCCCGTGCGCCGTCTCGACATCGAGAAGATGAAGAGGACCGCCGACGAAGAGCTGCGCAACATGGGCATCGTCCTGGACGACCTGGAGCAGCCCATCGGCACGCTCTCCGGCGGCCAGCGCCAGTGCGTCGCCATCGCCCGCGCCGTCTACTTCGGCGCCCGCGTCCTCATCCTGGACGAGCCCACCGCCGCCCTCGGCGTCAAGCAGTCCGGCGTGGTCCTGAAGTACATCGCCGCCGCCCGCGACCGCGGCCTCGGCGTCATCTTCATCACCCACAACCCGCACCACGCCTACATGGTCGGCGACCACTTCAGCGTCCTGCGCCTGGGCACCATGGAGCTGAACGCCTCCCGTGACGAGGTGAGCCTGGAAGAGCTCACCAACCACATGGCCGGCGGCACCGAACTCGCCGCACTCAAGCACGAGTTGTCCCAGGTGCGCGGCGTCGACGTCGAAGAGCTCCCCGAAGAGTCCGACCTCACCGCACCCGTGGCCTCCTCGGAAGGGAAGTCCTGACATGGCCCCTGCGCTGGACCGCATCCGGGTCGGCTCTGCCCCCGACTCCTGGGGCGTCTGGTTCCCCGACGACCCCGTCCAGGTGCCCTGGGAACGCTTCCTCGACGAGGTCGCCGAGGCCGGCTACGACTGGATCGAACTGGGCCCTTACGGCTATCTGCCGACCGACCCGGCACGTCTGACCGACGAGATCAACAAGCGCAACCTCAAGGTGTCGGCCGGCACGATCTTCACCGGTCTGCACCGCGGCCCCGCCGTCTGGGAGTCGACCTGGCAGCACGTCAGCGAGGTCGCCGCGCTCACCCAGGCCATGGGCGCCGAGCACCTCGTGGTCATCCCGTCCTTCTGGCGGGACGACAAGACCGCCGAGATCCTGGAGCCGCCGGAGCTCACCGCCGAGCAGTGGGCCCACCTCACCAAGGGCATGGAGCGGCTCGGGCACGAGGTCAAGGAGACGTTCGGCCTCGACATCGTCGTGCACCCGCACGCCGACACGCACATCGACACCGAGGCCCATGTCGAGCGCTTCCTCGACTCGACCGACTCCGACCTCGTCAACCTCTGCCTGGACACCGGTCACTACGCCTACTGCGGCGGCGACAGCGTCAAGCTGATCGAGACCTACGGCGAGCGCATCGGCTATCTGCACCTCAAGCAGGTGGACCCGGAGATCCTCGCGGACGTGGTGAAGAACGAGATCCCGTTCGGACCCGCCGTCCAGCGCGGCGTGATGTGCGAACCCCCGGCCGGCGTACCGGCGCTCGGCCCGGTCCTGGAGGCCGCGCAGAAGCTCAACGTGGACCTGTTCGCCATCGTCGAGCAGGACATGTACCCCTGCGAGCCGGACAAGCCCATGCCCATCGCGGTCCGTACCCGCAAGTTCCTGAGGTCCTGCGGCGCCTGACGACCCGAAAGGACAGCCATGACTGAGCGCGCCATTCTCGGAGTCGCAGTCATCGGTACCGGAAAGATGGGCGCGGACCATGTGCGCCGCATCCAGGAGGTCATCAGCGGGGCACGGGTGACCGCCCTGGTGGACGTCGACGCGGAACGCGCCAAGTCGGTCGCGGCCCGTGTCGACGGCTGCACCGTCCACACCGACCCGGCCGCCGCGATGGCGTCGACCGACGTCGACGCGGTGATCGTCGCCTCGCCGGGCCCCGCCCACGAGGCGGCCCTCCTCGCGGCATTCGAGCACGATCTGCCGGTGCTGTGCGAGAAACCGCTCACCCCGGACGCGGCGTCCGCGCTGCGGGTGCTTGAGGCCGAGCAGAAGCTCGGCCGGCGCCGGGTCCAGGTGGGCTTCATGCGGCGCTACGACGCCGAGTACATGAAACTCAAGTCCCTGCTGGAGACAGGGCAGTTGGGCCGCCCGCTGATGCTGCACAACCGGCATCGCAACGTGGCCAGCCCGCCCGGCTGGACCTCCGAGATGCTGATCAACGACTCCGTCACGCACGAGATGGACGTGACGCGCTGGCTGCTCGGCCATGAGATCACGGCCGTCACCGTGCTCGCCCCGACACCGTCCGGGAACGCCCCGGACGGCATCCGCGACCCGCAGTTCCTGCTCTTCGAGACGGACGGCGGCGCCATCGTCGACGTCGAGATCTACGTCAACTGCGGCTTCGGCTACCAGGTCCAGGCCGAGGTCGTCTGCGAACGCGGCACCGCCCGCGTCGGCGACGGCCACGCCATGGTCACCCACGCGGCCGGCCGCTGGGGCGGCACCATCGCCCAGGACTACATCGAGCGCTTCGCCGACGCCTACGACCGCGAGGTCCAGACGTGGGTGGACGCGACCCGGCGCGGCGAGGTCACCGGTCCGAGCACCTGGGACGGCTACGCGGTGGCCGCCGTCTGCGAGGCGGCCGTACAGGCACTCCAGGAGGGCGGCCGGGTCCCGGTGGCCCTGACCGAACGACCCGCGCTGTACGCCTGACGACGACGCGCCGGAGGGCCGGGGGAAACTTCCCCCGGCCCTCCGGCGCGTTCGGCTCAGCCCGCGAGCGCCGTACGCGGTCGCGGCTCGAAACCCGCCGCCCGGTACGACTCGTCGATCAGCGACATCGTCGCCAGCGCGTCGTCCGCGTCCAGCGGAAGCGGGCTGTCCCGGCGGATGTGGGCGGCGAGCGCCTCCAGTTGGTAGGTGTACGACGAGCGGGTGCCGAGGCGTTCCGTCCGCTCACCGTCCAGGGTGCGCACCACGAGACGGTCGTCCAGGTGCGGCAGCACGAAGTTCGGCGCCAGGGCCTCGCCCCGGGATCCGACGATCCGGCAGCTCATCGCCAGGTCGTCGTACGCCATGTGGCAGCGGGCCGACGCGGTCGCCCCGCCGGGGAACTCCAGGTCGGCGTCCAGCCACTCGTCGACACCCGGTGCCCCCGTCCGCTCCCCGCCCCGCGCTGACACGAGCCGCGGCGCACCGCCGGCCCAGGGCGCGAGCATCCGCACCGCGTGCAGGCCGTAGCAGCCGAGGTCCATCACGGCGCCGCCGGCCAGCGACAGCGACCAGCGCGGGTCTGAGTCGCCGGGCGCGGGAATGGCGACCAGCGTCTCCACCCGGCGCAGGTCGCCCAGTTCACCGCTGTCGAGGATCTCGTGCAGGCGCCGGGTGACCGGGTGGAAGAGGTAGTGGAACGCCTCCATGAAGACGCTCCCGGACTTGGCCGCCGCGTCCCGTACCTCGGCCGCCTCCTGCGCGTTGCTCGCCGACGGCTTCTCCGACAGCACGTGCTTTCCGGCCGCCAACGCGGCGAGGTTCCACGGCCCGTGCAGACCGTTGGCGAGCGGGTTGTAGACGAGCTCGACCTCGGGGTCGGCGAGCAGGTCGGCGTAGGAGTCCACCACCCGCTCCACATCGTGCTCGTCGGCGAACGCCGCGGCACGCGTCCGGTCGCGCGCGGCCACCGCCACGAGGCGGTGGCCGGTCGTCCGGGCCGGACCCACGAGAGAGAGCTCGGTGATGCGTGCCGCGCCCAGCACGCCGATGCGCAGCGGTTCCCGGCCCGAGTCGTTCATCCCTGCCGTACCTCCTCGATCGTGACCGGACGGTGCTCGTGCAGCGACAGGGTGCACGCGTCGGCGATCCAGCCCGCCTCCAGGGCGTCCTCGATGGTGCACGGGGAGGGCCGGGTGCCGGCCACGACCTCGGTGAACGCGGTCAGTTCGGCGCGGTAGGCGGCGGTGAAGCGGTCCATGAAGAAGTCGTGCGGGGTGCCCGCCGGGAAGGTCACGCCGGGCTCGACCGAGCGCAGCGGCAGCTTGTCCTCCAGGCCGACGGCGATGGAGTCGGTGAAGCCGTGGATCTCCATGCGGACGTCGTAACCCCGAGCGTTGTGGCGGGAGTTGGAGACCACCGCGATCGTGCCGTCGTCGAGGGTGAGGATCGCGCCGGTGGTGTCGGCGTCGCCCGCCTCCTTGATGTAGTCGGCGCCCTTGTTGCCGCCGACGGCGTACACCTCGGTCACCTCACGGCCGGTCACCCACCGGATGATGTCGAAGTCGTGCACCGAACAGTCCCGGAAGATGCCACCGGAGGCGGCGATGTACGCGGCGGGCGGCGGTGCCGGGTCGAGCGTGGTCGAGCGGACCGTGTGCAGCTTGCCCAGCTCGCCGCTCTGCACGGCGGCACGGGCGTTGACGAAGCCGGTGTCGAAGCGCCGGTTGTAGCCGATCTGGATCGGCACGTCGCTGCCCTGGACGGCCTTCAGTACCTGGACGCCCTCGGCCATGGTCTTCGCCACGGGCTTCTCGCAGAAGACGGGGATGCCGGCCTCGACGCCCGCCAGGATCAGCGCGGGGTGCGCGTCGGTCGCGGCGGCGACGACGATGCCGTCCACGCCGGCCGACAGCAGGGCCTCCGGCGAGTCCACGACCTCGGCGCCGAACCGCTCGGCGGCGGCCTTGGCGGCGTCCGCGAACGGGTCGGTGACGACGAGCGAGTCGACCGCGTCGAGTGCGGAGAGTGTCTCGGCGTGGAAGGCGCCGATACGGCCGAGGCCGAGGATTCCGATACGCATGGGGTGTTGCTCCTTGAAATTGATGCGGGGGGCACTACAGCGCCCCAAAGGGGCGCGGGGAACTGCGCGACAAGCCACGACGACGCGGCAGACGACTGACGACACATCGCGGCAGTTTCTCAGTCGAGTCCGCCAAGTACGTTCTGGTCCCAGTCGATCACCGACCCGGTGACCACGCCCGAACGATCCGACAGCAGGAACACCACGAATTCGGCGATCTCGTCAGGTTGGCCCAACTTGCCCATCGGAAGGCGGGCGGCAGCCTCCTCCCGCCAGTCATCGCCGGCCCCGTGGAACGCCCTCTGTGTCGCGTCCTCCCCCTCCGTCGCCGTCCAGCCGATGTTCAGGCCGTTGATCCGGACCCGGTCCCAGCGGTGTGCGTGCGCGGCGTTGCGGGTCAGCCCGATCAGGCCCGCCTTGGCGGAGACGTACGGCGCGAGGAACGCCTGACCGCCGTGCGCCGAGGACGTGATGATGTTGACGATCGTGCCGGGCGCCTTACGGCCGACCATGTCCGAGACGGCGGCCTGCATGGCGAAGAACGGTGCCTTCAGGTTGATCGCGATGTGCTGGTCGAACAGCTCTGGCGTGGTGTCCAGGAGCGTGCCCCGGGACGTCAACCCCGCCGAGTTGACCAGGCAGTCGATACGGCCGTAGGCGTCGACGACCTCGGCTACGGACGCCTTGGCCTGCTCGGCGTCCGACAGGTCGGCCCGCACGAACATGGCCTTGCCGCCGTCGGCGGCCAGCTCGGCCACCAGGGCCTCACCGGGTTCCGGGCGCCGCCCGGTGACGGCCACGACGGCCCCTTCGCGGACGGCCGCCCGCGCGATGGCGGCACCGACGCCCTGGCTGCCGCCGTTGACGAGGACGACCTTGTCGTCGAGAAGTCCCATGTGGTTCGGGGTCCTTTCAGCTCTGGCGGCGCTCGGCGCCGGCCCGCAGTGCGTCGCGCAGCGCCTCGGGCGTCCATGTCCCGGCCAGCGCACTCCGTACGACGTCCGCCTGCGAGGGCGGCGCGAGACCGTCGACCGGCGGGTCGCTGTCGAGGTTGGTGGGGAAGGGGTAGCCCTCGGCGCTCGCGGCGATCACGTTCGCCGTCCACGCCGCGTCCGCGCCCTCGCTCGCACGCCGGAGCAGCACGGGGAACACGGCGTTCGCCACGGCCTCCCGGTCGACCGTCTCCATCGCCCGCCCGAACGCGGAGGACACCTGGAGCAGGTTCGCCATGCGCCGGATGTCCGACGAGTGGTTGGTGCCGGCCGCGTGGAAGAGCGCCGGGTTGAAGTAGACCGCGTCGCCCTTGGCGAGCGGGAGCTGGACGTGGTGCGCCTCGAAGTACTCCTGGAACTCGGGCAGTCGCCACGCCAGGTAGCCCGGTTCGTACGTCTGCGAGTGCGGCAGATACATCGTCGGCCCGGACTCCACCGGCATGTCGCAGTGCGCGACGGCGCCCTGGAGGGTGAGCACGGGGGAGAGGCGGTGGACGTGGGCCGGGTAGGCGGCCGCGACCTCGTTGGAGAGGAAGCCCAGATGGTAGTCGCGGTGCACGCTCTGCGCCGCGCCGCCCGGGTTGACCACGTTGACCTGCGAGGTCACCTGATAGCCGGGCCCGAGCCAGGCGGTCGAGACCAGCGCCAGGATGTCGTTGGCGTAGTAGTCGGCGAACGCCTCGGGGTCGTAGAGGGCCGCCTTCTCCAGCGCGTTCCAGACCCGGTCGTTGGCACCCGGCTTGGCGAAGTGGTCGCCGGCCGTGGCGCCCGAGGCGCGCTGCTCGGCGATCAGGGCGTCGAACACGGCACTGAGCCGGTCGACGACACCGTGGTCCGTGAAGGCGCCGTGGAAGACCACGATGCCCGGCCCGTCGGTCAGGGCGCGGGCCAGCTCGGCCCGCACCGCACGGCCGTCCTCGGCGCCGCGCAGCCGGTCGCTGTCGTAGACCAGGACCTCGCGCTCCACGGCGGAGGCGTACGGGTAGTCGGCGAGGTCGGTCGTCCGCTCGACCAGCTCACGGAAGTCTGCGAGGTCGCAGTCGTGCTCGGACAGCCAGGCCCGGCGGTGTACGGAGGTGAAGGACATCGGTGTCCTCTCGGTGACGGGGTGACTCATCGGTGACAGGGGCGACTCAGCGGTGCCATTCTTGTCATGACAATCCCGTCGAACAACCAGCAGGCGACCATCAAAAACCCCTCAGGGAGCCGTCGTATGGGTCACCCCTTCCCGATCCGGGAGATCGCACGTCAGGCGGGCCTGAGCGAGGCCACGGTCGACCGGGTCCTCAACGGCCGGGGAGGGGTGCGGGAGAGCACCGCGCGGGAGGTCCAGCAGGCGATAGCCGACCTGGACCGGCAGCGCACCCAGGTGCGGCTGATGGGCCGTACCTTCATGATCGACATGGTGGTGCAGGCGCCCGAGCGTTTCACCACCGCCGTGCGCGCCGCCCTGGAGTCCGAGCTTCCGTCCCTGCACCCGGCGGTCGTACGCTCACGCTTCCACTTCCGTGAGACCGGTCCGGTGCAGGAGCTGACCCGGACCCTGGACCGCATCGCGCGACGCGGGTCACAGGGCGTGATCCTCAAGGCCCCCGACGTCCCCGAGGTCACCGCGGCCGTCGCCCGGCTCGCCGAAGCCGGCATCCCGGTGGTGACGCTGGTGACCGACCTGCCCGCCACTGCCCGGCTCGCCTACGTCGGCATCGACAACAGGGCCGCCGGCGCCACCGCCGCCTACCTCATGGGCCAGTGGCTCGGCGACCGCCCCGGCAATGTGCTGACCAGCCTCAGCAGCGGCTTCTTCCGCAACGAGGAGGAGCGCGAGATGGGATTTCGCAGCGCCATGCGCACCCTGCACCCCGAGCGCACCCTCGTGGAGATCGCCGAGGGACAGGGGCTGGATGCCACGCAGTACGACCTCGTCCGGGCCGCGCTGGAACGCGACCCCGACATCCGCGCCGTCTACTCGATCGGCGGCGGCAACATCGCCACGCTGCGGGCCTTCGAGGACGCGGGCCGCGACTGCGCCGTGTTCATCGCGCACGACCTCGACCACGACAACACACGGCTGCTGCGCGAGCATCGGCTGTCCGCCGTGCTGCATCACGATCTGCGGCAGGACATGCGGGAGGCGTGTCACGCCGTGATGCGGGCGCATGGGGCGTTGCCGCCGGCGGGGGTGACCATGCCGTCGCCGATTCAGGTGGTCACGCCGTACAACATGCCTTTCTAGGCCGTGTCGCGGTTGTTCCGGTGCGTGTCGCGGCTGCGCCGACCACCCCCACGTGTGTCGCGGCTGCGCCGACCACACACACCCACCCGGAACGTCATCCCGCCACCTCCACCCACGCACCGCTCTCGGCCGACCGGGACATGGCGTCCAGCACGGTCGCGCTGTGCACGGCGTCCGCGAGGGTCGCGCCGCGCGGGGTGCCCTCGGCGATCGAGCGCAGGAAGCGGTGGGCCTCGATCACCTTCAGGTCGTCGTAGCCCATGCTCGTCGCGGCTCCCGGCTGGAACACGCCGTACTCGCCCTGTGCCGGGCCGACGTAGAGCGTGCTGACCGGCTGGTCCTGGTAACTGGTGCCGCGGCTGATGCCGAGTTCGCCCATGCGGCGGAAGTCCCAGAACACCGCGCCCTTGGTGCCGTGCACCTCGAAGCCGTAGTTGTTCTGCTCGCCCACCGACACCCGGCAGGCCTCCAGGACTCCGCGGGCGCCGGAGGCGAAGCGCAGCAGGCAGCTGACGTAGTCCTCGTTCTCGACCGGGCCGAGTTCACCGGTGGCGAGGCTGTGCCCGGCGGTGGCGCCGGTCGGGCGGGCACGCTCGGGCACGAAGATCGCGGTGTCGGCGGTCAGCGAGGCGATGTCGCCGAGCAGGAAGCGCGCGAGGTCGGCGCCGTGCGAGGCGAGGTCGCCGAGGACGCCGCTGCCGCCGCGCTCACGCTCGTAGCGCCAGGTCAGAGCGCCCTGAGGGTGGGCCGCGTAGTCGCTGAAGAGGCGGACGCGGATGTGGGTGACGGTGCCGATCTCGCCGGAGGCGATCAGGTCGCGGGCGCTCTCCACGGCGGGCGCGTTGCGGTAGTTGAAGCCGACCGCGCTCTGCACGCCTGCCTCGGCCGCCGCGTCGGCCACCGCGCGGGCGTCCTGCGCGGTCAGACCGACCGGCTTCTCGATCCAGATGTGCTTGCCGGCCTCGGCCATCGCCACGCCGATCTCCCGGTGCAGGAAGTTCGGGGCGGTGATGCTGACGGCCTGAATGCGCGGGTCGGCGGCGACGTCACGCCAGTCGCGGGTGGTGGCGGCGAACCCGAACTGCGCGGCGGCCTCCTCGGCCCGGCCGGGCACCTCCTCGGCGACGGTCAGGAGGCGCGGGCGCAGGGGCAGTTGCGGGTAGTGGTGCGGGACGCGGGCGTACGCCTGGGTGTGCACCCGTCCCATCCAGCCGAATCCGACGACGGCGACGCCGAGCGTGTCCACCATTGCAGCCCCTCTTTGGACCGGTCCATTTCCTGTCCGGACCACCTTCGGTTCCGCTTGTGACCGGTGTCAACCCCTCCGGCTCCCTTTGACAAGGGCGGGTGCCTGTGGAACGGTCCATCCTCATGAGACCGCCGACCATCCGTGACGTCGCCGACCGGGCGGGCGTCTCCAAGTCGCTGGTCTCGCTCGTGCTGCGCGGCTCGGAGCAGGTGCGCCCGGAGAAGCGGGAAGCCGTCCTGCGGGCCGTGACCGAACTCGGCTACCGTCCGAACGCCGCCGCGCGCAGCCTCAGCGAGCAGCGCACCCGCACGGTCGGCGTCCTCCTCAACGATCTGCGCAACCCTTGGTACGTGGACATGCTGGAGGGCCTCAACTCCCTCCTGCACGACAACGGCCTGCACATGCTGCTGGCCGACGCCCGTCTCAACCGCCGCACCGGCCAGGACCCCGCAGGACCCTTTCTGGACCTGCGGGTCGACGGCCTGGTCGTGGTCGGCACGCTGCCCGACCCGGCCGCGCTCGGTGCGGTCGCCGAACGGCTCCCGGTGGTGGTCGCGGGCGCCCGCGAGCCGGCGCTGCCCGGCGTGCACGTCGTCGCCAACGACGACGAGCGGGGCGCCCGCCTGGTCACCGAGCACCTGATCGGACTGGGGCACCGGCGCATCGCGCACATCGCGGGATTCGGCGCGGTCGGCGAGCTGCGGCGGCGCAGCTTCGAGGCGACGATGCGGGCGCACGGCCTCGCGGCCGAGGCCGTCGTCGAGTCGAGCGACATGACCGAGGAGGGCGGCTACCGCACGACGGTCCGGCTGCTGAGCCGCGCGGACCGGCCGACGGCCGTCTTCGCCGTGAACGACATCGCCGCGATCGGCGCGCTGTCGGCGGCCGAGGAGTCGGGACTGCGGGTGCCGCGCGACCTCTCCGTCGTCGGCTACGACAACACGAGCATCGCCCGCCTGCGCCACGTCTGGCTCACCACGGTCGACAACGCCAGCCACGAGGTGGGCCGCCGCGCCGCCCGCTGCCTGCTCGACCGGTTCGAGGGCGCTGCGGGAGCGGGCGAACTCCACCTGGCGGCACCGACGTTGGAGATCCGGGGCTCGACGGCGCCCCCGCTCACAGATTGATCGAGTAAGCCTTCCGCAGCGTCTCGTGCACCGTCCACGTCGTGCGGTCGCCCTCGCGCAGCACGGCCATGTCGCCGGGCCCGACCTTCAGCGTCGGCCCGCCCTCTACCTCGATGGTGGCCGAGCCGCTGATCACGACGAACAGTTCGTCGGCCTCGGTGTCGGTGACCACACCGGGGGTGATCTGCCAGATGCCCCGCACCTGACGGCCGTCCTGCGACTCCCACACCACCTTTCCGGTCACCTCGGGCGTCCCGGCCAGGATCTGTTCCGGAGCGAGGGGCTCGGGTTCGAGGTCGGCGTCGGGGATGTGCAGTACGAAGCTGTGCGTCATGCGGCCGACCCTAGCCGGGGCGGGCGGGGGAGCGGTCTGGACAGTGTGTGGGGTGTCGGTGGTGGCGGGCGGACAGTTCGTCGCCGCCCTGTGTGTCAATACGGCGGACAAAATTGTTGACAATTCTGTTTGACTAGATTTACGTTCGACAGGCACTCACTCAGGGAGGGCACATGCCGAACGAAGCCCGTCCGGGCACCGGAGAGCAGGCCAAACAGCATGCGCTCGCGCAGCTGCGGCAGGCGATCCTGCACGGCGAGATGGCACCGGCCCAGCGGCTGGTGGAGAACGAACTCGCCGAGCAGTTCGGTGTGACACGGGCCAGCATCCGCGCGGCACTCATCGACCTGGAGGCTCAGGGACTGGTCGAGCGGATCCGCAACCGTGGCTCACGGGTGCGGGTGGTGACCGTGGAGGAAGCGGTCGCCATCACCGAGTGCCGCATGGTGCTGGAAGGACTCTGCGCGGCCAAGGCGGCGGTCGCCGCCAGCGACGAGCAGCTGACCGTGCTGGCGGATCTGGGTACGGCCATGACGAAGGCCGTCAACGACGGCGAGCCCATGACGTACTCCGAGCTGAACCAGGAACTGCACGCGAGGATCCGTGAGTTCTCCGGCCAGCGGACGGCCGTGGAGCTGCTGGAGCGGCTCAACGCACAACTGGTGCGCCATCGCTTCCAGTTGGCGCTGCGGCCCGGTCGCCCGCAGCACTCCCTGAACGAGCATCTGGCCATGATCGAGACGATCCGCGCCCGGGACCCACAGGCGGCCGAGGCGGCCGTCCGCGCCCATCTCACGAGCGTGATCGAGGCGTTGCGCGACTGACGCACACGCACCGGACGCGGGGAGGCGGGCGCCCCACCTGTCCATCTAGGAGATCGCACCCATGACCCAGGCCCACCCGCCCGCCGTCCCACGTTCCACCCTCGTCATCACCGCACACGCCGGCGACTTCGTGTGGCGGGCGGGCGGCGCCATCGCCCTGGCCGCCTCCCGGGGCGAGAAGGTCACCATCGCCTGTCTGACCTTCGGCGAGCGCGGGGAGTCCGCCAAGGCCTGGCGCGAGGGCCGGAAACTGGCGGAGATCAAGGAGATACGCCGCGACGAGGCCGAGCGCGCCGCCGCCGCCCTCGGCGCCGAGGTCCGTTTCTTCGACGCCGGCGACTACCCGCTGCTCCCCACCGCCGAGCTGACCGACGAGCTGGTCGCCGTGTACCGGCAGACCCAGCCCGACGTCGTCCTCACGCACCCGGCCGAGGACCCGTACAACGGTGACCACCCGGCCGCCCACCGCATGGCCGTCGAGGCCCGGATCCTCGCCCAGGCCATCGGCTACCCCGGCGACGGCGACATCATCGGCGCCCCGCCCGTCTTCTACTTCGAGCCCCACCAGCCGGAGATGAGCGGCTTCCGGCCCGAGGTCCTGCTCGACATCACCGAGGTGTGGGACACCAAGCGGGGGGCCATGGAGTGCCTCGGCGCCCAGCGGCACCTGTGGGACTACTACACCGACCTCGCCGTCCGTCGCGGGGTCCAGCTCAAGCGCAACGCCGGACCCAACCTGGGCCTCGCCCACAAGACCCTGGCCGAGGCGTACATGCGCCCCTACCCGCAGATCGCGAAGGAGCTGGCATGAGCGGCGTCATAGTCACCGACCCCCCGAAGGCGGACCTGAAGGACGTCGACGCGCTGGCCGGGTTCGGCGTCGCGACGGTCAGCGAGGCCATGGGCCGAACCGGCCTGCTGGGTCCGGGAATCCGGCCCGTCCAGCAGGGCGTACGAGTCGCCGGCACCGCCGTCACCGTGCTGAGCTGGCCCGGGGACAACCTCATGATCCACGCCGCGGTGGAGCAGTGCGGCGAGGGCGACATCCTCGTCGTCACCACCACCTCCCCGTCCACCGACGGCCTGTTCGGCGAGCTGTTCGCCACCGCCCTGCACCGGCGCGGGGTGCGCGGCGTCGTCATCAACGCCGGTGTCCGCGACACCCAGGAGCTGCGCGAGATGGGCTTCCCCGCCTGGTCGCGGGCCGTCTGCGCACAGGGCACCGTCAAGGCCACCGGCGGCTCCGTGAACGTACCGGTCGCGATCGACGGCCAGGTCGTCCACCCCGGCGACGTGATCCTCGCCGACGACGACGGGGTCGTGGTCGTTCCCCGCGAACGCGCCCGCGAGACGGTGGAGAAGGCCGAGGCCCGCGAGGCCAAGGAGGCCGCGACCCGCGCCGCCTTCCTCGACGGCCAACTCGGCCTGGACCGCTACGGGTTGCGGGAGACGCTCGCAGGGCTGGGTGTGGTCTATAGGTCGTACGACGACTACGTCCATGACGACCGCGGCGGCGCTGGGCGAGACGGGGAACGGTCATGACGCGGCCGCCCGCCGAGGTCCGCTGCATGCTGATGCGCGGCGGCACCTCCAAGGGCGCCTACTTCCTGGGCGCGGATCTGCCCACGGACCCCACCGCCCGCGACGACCTGCTGCTGCGTGTCATGGGCAGCCCGGACGAGCGGCAGATCGACGGGCTGGGCGGCGCGCACCCCCTCACCAGCAAGGTCGCCGTGGTGTCGCCCTCGGCCGATCCACGGGCGGATGTCGACTACCTGTTCCTCCAAGTCGCCGTCGACCGAGTCGAGGTGAGTGACCGTCAGAACTGCGGGAACATCCTCGCCGGAGTGGGCCCGTTCGCCGTGGAGCGCGGGCTGGTCCCGGCGGGGGAGGAGGCAACCTCCGTACGGATCCGTATGGTCAACTCCGGCGATCTCGCGACGGCGACCTTCCCGACCCCCGGCGGCCGGGTCGAGTACACCGGCGACGCCGAGATCTCCGGCGTACCGGGCAGCGCGGCCCCCGTGGTGATCGAGTTCCCGCCCGGCGCCGGGAAGCTGCTGCCCACGGGCCGGGTCCGCGACACGCTGGACGGCACGACGGTGACCTGCGTCGACAACGGCATGCCGACCGTGCTGATCACCGCGGCATCCCTCGGCGTCACCGGCCACGAGGCGCCCAAGGACCTGGAGGAGGACCTGGCCCTCGCCGACCGGCTCCGCGAACTCCGCCTCGCGGCAGGGCACTTGATGGGCCTCGGCGACGTCTCGGACGCCACCGTCCCCAAGCTCACCCTCCTCGCGCCGCCCCGCCACGGCGGCGCGATCACCACGCGCACGTTCATCCCGGTCCGCTGCCACCCGTCGATCGGCGTCCTCGGCGCGGCGAGCGTCGCCGCCGGTCTGCGCATCGAAGGCGGCGTCGCCATGGACCTCGCCCGCCTCCCCGAGCGTGGCGACCGCCTCCGCATCGAACACCCCACGGGATTCCTGGACATCGAGACCAGCCTCTCCACCGACGCCGCCGGTCTGCCCACCGCACGCCGTACGGCCGTCGTCCGTACCGCCCGAAAGATCTTCGACGGCACCGTCTTCCCCAGGTCCGCCGAGACGGCCCCACCGCCCGCACCCACCCCCGGAGGTCCGCGATGACCCCGCCGCTCGGCGACATCGCCCACATCGGCCACGCCCAGCTCTTCACCCCGGACCTGGACGCCGGCGTCGCCTTCTTCACCGACTATCTGGGGCTCACCGTCAACGAGGAGCAGGGCGACACCGTCTACCTGCGGACTTACGACGACTACGAGCACCACAGCCTGGTCCTCACCGCCCGCGCACAGCCAGGCCTCGGCCGCCTCGCCCTGCGCACCGGCAGCGAGGAGGCACTGCACCGCCGTGTCGAGGCCGTCGAGGCGGCGGGCGGCAGCGGCAAGTGGGTCGAGGACGAGCCAGGGCTCGGCAGGCTCTACCTCACCACCGACCCGGACGGGCACGAACACGCCCTGTACTGGGAGAGCGAGTACTACCGGGCCCCCGCGGAACTACGGCCGGCGCTGAAGAACCAGCCGCAGGCCAAACCCAACCGGGGCGTCGGCGTACGGCGCCTGGACCACGTCAACTTCCTCGCCGCCGACGTGCTCGCCAACGCCGAGTTCCAGCAGCAGGTGCTGGGCGCCCGGCCCACGGAGCAGATCCGCCTCGACTCCGGTCGCATCGCGGCGCGTTGGCTGACGTACACCAACAAGTCGTACGACGTCGTCTACACCTCGGACTGGACCGGCTCCAGCGGCCGGCTGCACCACATCGCCTTCGCGACCGACACCCGCGAGGACGTCCTGCGCGCCGCGGACCTCGCCATCGACACCGGCGTGTTCATCGAGACGGGTCCGCACAAGCACGCCATCCAGCAGACGTTCTTCCTGTACGTCTACGAGCCCGGCGGCAACCGCATCGAGCTGTGCAACCCGCTCACCCGTCTCGTGCTGGCCCCGGACTGGCCGCTGATCACCTGGACCGAGGCCGAACGGGCCAAGGGCCAGGCGTGGGGCCTGAAGACGATCGAGTCCTTCCACACCCACGGGACGCCCCCGGTCGCCTGACCCGACGGCCCTCCGCACCAGGCGCTTCCCCCAGGTGGCACTGGATTGACTGTCTATCGTCCGCTGGCGTCGGCAGACTGGCCGTGCTGGCCGTGCTGGCCGTCGGCCTGTGCTGGCTGGCCGTCCTCTTCGACGGCCTGGACATGTTCATCTACGGCTCGGTCCTGCCCCACATGCTCGCGGAGAAGGCCCTCCGCCTCACCCCCGACCAGGCCGGTGACCTGGGCAGTTACGCCACCTTCGGGATGCTGGTGGGCGCCCTGACGGCGGGCACCGTCGCCGACCGGATCGGCCGCAGGAAACTGATGGTGGCCTGCGTCGCACTGTTCTCGCTGGCATCGGCGCTGTCGGCCTGCTGATGACCGCCCACCATGCGGGCGGCATCCTCTCCGCCTACGTCGCCCTGTGGGTCGTGGAACCCCTCGGCTGGCGGGCGGCGTTCTGGTTCTGTGTGCTCCCGCTGCTGTTCGTGCCGGTGCTGGTGCGTTTCCTGCCCGAGTCGCTGAGCTTCCTGGTCGCCAAGGGGTGCGACGCGGAGGCACGTGAGCTGGCCGGCCGCTACGAGGTCGAACTGCCCGCCGCCCCGGCCGACAAGCAGGCGGCGGGCGACCGCCGGCACGCCCTGGCCGACCTCTTCCGGGGCGGCGAGTGGACCCGGACCCTCCTGTACTGGCCGGCGTGCGGCGCCCGTCATATCAACTGGCCCGTCATATGTACTGATGGTCCGAACTGGGTTATACGACGGTCTCGCGTATTGTTGCGTCATATGCCCGCTGTGACGCGTGGCGGCTCTCGGGACGTCGGGGGTAAGTGAGTTGAACTTGAAGGGGGACGGGGGACGTGGTGGCACTTCTCGCGGTGGTGGCTGTCGTCGGATACATGGCAAAGGCCGGCCTGCCCTGGTGGGTGGTCGCGGCAGTGGCCCTGTTGACGGCAGGGTTCGCCGCGGGTGTCTCCGGGGGCCCGGGGCGAGGCGCGAGAAGCACGACGGTCGGACAGCCGATCGCGCCCCCGCCGGACGACAGGGACGCCGCCGACCCGCCGATCGCGGCGAACGTGGGTGGGGCGGCCCCCGACGGCTGGGACACACCGGCCCCGACGGCGGGCTCGGACCGTGCCCTCAGATGAGGCGGCCGCCCGTGGCCTCCCTCAGATGCCGGGCGATGAGCCCATAGACCTCGCGCGCCTCGGCGTCGTCGATCCCGTCGTACCCATGATCGAAGCCGGCCACGTCGTGGTGCTCGACCAGCGCCCCGGCCTGGCGCAGCCGCTCGGCGTAACGCTCGCCCTCGGCCCGGAGCAGGTCGTACTCGGCGGTGATCAGCAGCGCCGGCGCGGTGCCCTTCAGATCGGCGGTGTCCGAGGGGTGCGCCGGAGAGACCAGCCGGTCGGCGCGCCGTCGGACGTCCGGGACGTACGACGTGTCGAAGACGTCGGCCATCCAGGGCCGCAGCATCGGCCTGGCGATGGCGGCGCGCTTGTCCCGGGCGTTCGTCGCCAGGTCGAGCGGGGGATAGTGCAGCACCTGGAGGGCGATCGAGGGTCCGCCCTCCTCGAGCGCCTGCCGGGCCACGGCCGCCGCGAGCCCGCCTCCGGCGCTCTGCCCGCCCACGGTGAGCCGTTCGCCGTCCCAGCCCTCCGTGCCACCGTGCTCCGCGACCCACCGGACGACCTCGTAGGCCTGCCGCGGCGGCGCCGGGAACGGGTGCTGCGGGGCGACGGCGTAGTCCACATTGATCACGACCGCCCCGGCCTCGACGGCGAGGAGGCGGCACAGCGGGTCGTCGGTCTCGGTGAGCGTCATGACGAAGCCGCCGCCGTGGAAGTTGATGTGCACTGGCGGGGCGGGCTCGTCGACCGGGGGCAGATACACGGTGGCGCGGGCGGGCGCGATGGACGTCGGAATCGTCAACTCGCGTACCTTGCGCGGATATTCTGGAAACCGCCGATGCCAGGACGAGACGGCTCCCCGTCCGGCGGCCCGGCGTTCCTGCCTCACGGCCACACGCTGCATCACCTTGGCGACCAGGGCGGCCACCGAGGGCCGGGCCAGCACAGACATACGGCTCCGATCGGTCGCGGCCCGCGGGCTGCGCGCGCCACCGTGAGACTCTATTGAGTTAGGCAATTATAGGAGCCGACAATAATGGGTCAAGGGTTGAGTCGCGTCAGGGCGGGGGGTGCCGATGAGGTAGGGTTGACCTGCGTGATCGCGCGGTACTCCGTGTGACGGGCACCGGGACGTGGCGCAGCTTGGTAGCGCACTTGACTGGGGGTCAAGGGGTCGCAGGTTCAAATCCTGTCGTCCCGACGGTGCGAAGGGTCTTCGCAGGCGACAGCCTGTGGGGGCCCTTCTTCATGTGGGGGCTTCCGGCTCAGCCGTCGTTGGCGCAGCGGAAGCCGAGGTTGGCCGAGGAGGAATCCGGGGTGTTGGAGGAGCGGGCGGCCACCCGGTAGCGATTGCAGTAGGAGTCGTGGCAGAGGTAGGAGCCGCCGCGCAGGACCCGTGCGGTGCCGGTCCCGGGACCGTGCGGATCTTCCGGGGCGCAGTGGGCGTAGTAGGTGGGAGAGAACCAGTCCGAGCACCATTCCCACACATTGCCTGCGGTGTTCCACAGGCCGAAGCCGTTGGGGCGGTAGGACTTCGCCGGCGCGGTGGTCAGGTGGCCGTCCTCGGCCGTGTTGGTGTGCGGGAAGCGTCCCTGCCAGATGTTGCAGCGCCACCTGCCGCCGGGGGTGAGCTCGTCGCCCCAGGGGTAGCGGCGTCCCGCCAGGCCGCCGCGCGCCGCGTACTCCCACTCCGCCTCGGTCGGCAGGCGCTTGCCCGCCCACCGGGCGTAGGCGGTCGCGTCGTTCCACGAGACGTGGACGACCGGGTGGTTCTGCCGACCGGTGACATCGGAGCGGGTGCCTTCCGGGCGGCGCCAGTGGGCGCCCCTGACGTTGATCCACCAGGGCGCTCCGGCCGCGGTGCCGAGGACGTCGGCGGCGGGGGCGTCGACCACGAGGTGGAACACCGCCGAGGAGCCGTGGCGTTCGGCTTCGGTGACATGCCCTGTGGCCTTGACGAACGTGGCGAACTGGGCGTTGGTCACGGCGGTCTCGTCGATGTGGAAGGGCTTGAGACGCACCGTGTGGACGGGGGTCTCGCCGTCGGTGCGGTACCCCTCGTCGAAGGCGTCTCCCATGGCGAACTCCCCACCGGGCAGGCGGACCTGCCCGCGCGTCGAACGCGTGCGGACGGCGGTCACCGGTGCCGACGGCTGTCCCGAAAGGGGTGCGTCAGGGGAGGTGGGGGAGCAGCAGGAGTGCTGGTCACGAGCCATGGCGGTACGTGGATTCGTCGAGCCCGCTCAGGGTCGGGTCGTGGGCCACCTCGCCGACGTCGTACATCGATGTCATCCAGTGGTAGAAGTTGTCGCCGCGCTCGCGCAGCAGGCCGTACAGACGGCGCGTCATCCGGGCGCGGACCTCCGCCTGCTCCGGATGCTCGTACACGTTCTGCAGTTCGTCCGGGTCGTTGTGCAGGTCGTACAGCTCGTTGACCGAGTCGGGATTGACGACGAGCTTGTAGCGGTCCTCGCGCAGCATGCGCTGCGGGTAGGGGAAATGGTGGCCGTGGAACTCGCAGACGATGTCCTCGTCCCAGTCCGCCGCCTCCCCGTGCACGAGCGGCAGCAGGCTCCGCGAGTCCACCGCGGGCTTCGGGTCGATGCCCGCCAGTTCGAGGATGGTCGCGGTGCAGTCGAGCAGGCTGGCGAACTCGGTGCGCACGACGCCGCCGGGAGCGCCCGGGACCCGGAGCAGACCGGGGGTGCGGTAGATGTCCTCGTACATCGCCGGACCCTTGTCGTGCAGCCGGTGCGAGCCGGTGAACTCCCCGTGGTCGCAGGTGAAGAACACGGCGGTGTCGTCGGCCAGTCCGAGCCGTCGCATGGCTTCCATGACCCGGCCGATCTGCCGGTCGATGAGCGCGACGTAGCCCCAGTAGACCGCGATGAGTTTGCGGGTGGTCTCGATCGGCATGGTGTCGAAGGTCCAGTGCGCGCTGTAGTTGCGCTGCACCGGGGGCTTGCCGTGGAAGGTCTCCGCGATGGACCGCGGGAGTTCCACGTCGTCCGGATCGATCAGGTCGAAGTACTCGTCGGGGAGGATGTACGGCAGGTGCGGTCCGAAGAAGTGCAGGGCGAGGAAGAAGGGTTGGTCGCGTTCGTGGGCGTCCGCCGCGTACTGTTCGAGCTTCTCGATGGCGCGGGTGGCGAGGTAGTGCTCGAAGGTCGCCTCCACGGGCTGGTGCAGCCGGGCGGCGAGGAGGTTGCCGGGACCGCCGTTGGGCAGGGTGCCGCGGATGCGGTCACTGATCTCGTACGGCGGCAGCCCGTGCTCGGCGAGGTGGGCGAGGTAGTCCGGGTGGTCCACCGGGTTGTGCCAGCCCGGCAGTTCGGGCCCGTCGAAGCCGTAGTCGGCGGCGGTTCTGCGGGTGCCGACGTGCCACTTGCCGATGAGGCCGCAGTTGTAGCCGCTCTTGCGCAGGGCCTGCGAGAACGTGAACTGGTCCTCGGGCAGGTCCTCCAGGTAGCCGACGTTGCGCTCGTGGTTGGCGAGGAGCTTGTGCCGGAAGGGCGCCTGGCCGGTCAGCAGGCTGGCCCGGGCCGGGGTGCAGATCGCGGTCGGCGTGTACCAGCGGTCGAAGCGGGTGCCGGTGGCGGCGAGTTCGTCGAGGACCGGGGTGTGCGCCAGCGGGTTGCCGTAGGCGCCGAGGGTGTCCGCCCGGTGCTGGTCGGTCATGAGGAAGAGAATGTTCTTCCTGGACGCGCCGGACGCACCGGACACGCCGGGAGCACCGGTCGCGCCGGACCCACCGGTCGCGCCGGACGTACTCGACGCGCTGGACGTACTCGACGCGCTGGACCGGGTCATTCGCCCGCTCCGACGAAGAGGTCACCGGTGTAGTAGGTCTTCGGGTCGACGGGCTTCTTCAGCTTGCCCGCCCCGACGAAGTAGTCGTTCATGCCCTTCAGCCAGGTGTCGATGGTGCCGTCCCGGGTCAGGGAGTCGAGTTCCTCGACGCTGAGCACCTTGTTGTTGGCGGCGTCGGCCTTGACCTGGTCGACGGGGAGCTTCAGCTTCTCGGCGGTGAGTTCGACGGCCTCGTCGGTGTGGGCGGACCGGAACGCGATGGCCTCGCGTAGGACGGCGAGCACCTTCTCGACCTTCTGCGGGTTGTCGGCCACCAGGTTGTTACGGGCCACGAAGGCGGTGGGGAAGGAGACGTCGTCCTCGAAGTCGGCGTTCTTGGCCAGCTCCTGGAGGTCGGGGACCTGCTTCTTGATGGTCGCCGCCGCGGGATACCAGAAGCCCGCTCCGTCGACCTGCTTGGAGGAGAACGCGGAGACGATGGTCGACGGGTCCATGGGGACGAGCTTGACGTCGTTCTTGGTCATGCCCGCCTTCTCCAGGGCGAGCGAGAGGATCATGTCGCCGGAGGTGCCTTCGGGTACGGCCACGGTCTTGCCCTTGAGCTGCCTCATCGAGGTGATGCCCGGCTGGGCGATCACCCGGTCGGAGTTGCCGAGGGTGTTGATCGCGACGACCTTGGCCTGGCCCGAGGCGGGAAGCCACATCGCGCCCGGACCTATGTAGCCGAAGTCGAGGTTGTCCGTGCCCAGCGCCTGGATCTGCAGCGGCCCGTTGGTGAAGGCCTTGGCCTCCGAGGTCAGACCGTGCTTCTTCCACAGGCCCTTGGCGTCGGCGATGGCGATCAGGCTCGCGCCGTTGAAGTCGTTGATGTAGCCGAAGCGGACCTTGTCGCCGGAGGCCCCGGAGGACGAGTCGCCGCCGCACGCGGTCAGCAGGGCCATGGCGGCGAGGCCGGCGACGGTGGCCGAGAGGCGTCTGCGGGTGAGGGTGGATGACATGGTGATGAACCCCTTCCGGTTCATGCCGCGGTGCGGCCCTCCTGGTGGTACACCGAGTGCCACACGCGGTTGCGCAAGGAGGCGAACTCGGGGCTGAGGCGGAACTCCTCGTCGCGTGCGACGGCGGAGCCGACCTCGATGACGTCGTAGATCCGTCCGGGGCGTGCCGCCATGACGATCACCCGGCTGGCGAGGAACACGGCCTCGTCCACGTCGTGGGTGATGAACAGCACCGTGCGCTTGTCCTGGCTCCAGGTCCGCAGCAGCTGCTCCTGGAGTGTGACCCGGGTCAGGGCGTCGAGCGCGCCGAACGGTTCGTCCATCAGCAGGATGGACGGGTTGACGGCGTAGGCGCGGGCGATGGCGCAGCGCTGGCGCATACCGCCGGAGAGGGTCTTGGGCAGCGCGTCGGCGAACCGTTCGAGGCCCACCAGCTCGATGAAGTGGTCCGCCCGGCCGCGCCGTTCGTGCTTGGGGACACCGGTCGTGCGCAGCCCGAACTCCACGTTCTGACGTACGGTCAGCCACGGGAAGAGGGCGTACTGCTGGAAGATCACCCCTCGTTCGGGTCCCGGCCCCGACACGGGTGCGCCGTCCACCAGGGCACGGCCCGTCGTGGTGGTCTCCAGCCCGGCGAGGATGTTCATGAGGGTGCTCTTGCCGCAGCCCGAGGGGCCCACGACGGTGACGAACTCGTGCTCGGCGATGTCGAGCGAGACGTTGTCGAGTGCGGTGAGGGTGTCGCGGCCCAGGGGATACGTCTTGGTGACGCCCTGGACGGATATCTTGGCCGGTTTGCTGGTCATCGGCGTTCCTGCCATCCGGTGAGCCTGCGCTCCGCGAGGAGCAGGACGCGGTCCATGAGCAGACCGAGGATCCCGATCGAGATCAGGCCGACGAAGATGGTCGGCAGGTCGTAGTAGAGCTGGGCGTTCTGCATGCGGTAACCGAGGCCCTCCTGGGCGGCGATCAGCTCGGCGGCGACCAGGGTGGCCCAGGCCGAGCCGAGGCCGACCCGCATGCCGACGAGGATGAACGGCGTGGAGGCGGGCACCACCACACGGGCGAAGATGACCGCGTCCCCGGCTCCCAGGACCCGGGCCGCGTTGATCAGCGTGCGGTCGACGTTCACCACGCCCTGGAAGGTGGAGATCACACACGCGAGGAACGCGGCGAGAAAGATGACGAAGATCTTCGGGGTCTCGTCGATGCCCATGACGACCACGGCCAGCGGGATGATCGCCAGCGGTGGCACGGTGCGGAAGAACTGGATCCACGGTTCCATCAGGCCGCGCGCGACGCCGTACCAGCCCATGAGGAAGCCGACCGGGATCGCCGCGGCCGTGCCGAGCGCGAAGCCGGTCAGGACCCGCAGCAGACTGGCCGAGGCGTCGTCCGCGAGTGTCCCGTCGCCGATCAGGGTCCCGGCGCGCGAGACGACCTCGGGCGGGGTCGGCAGTTTGAAGCCCGCCGCCGCCAGGCCCCACCACAGCGCGATGCCCAGGGCGAGCGACACGGCGTTCAGTAGGAGGGGCAGCCCCCGCCGGCTCGACGGCCGGCGCTCCGCCGTGGTCGTCGTCTCCTCCGCGGTCCCGGACGTCGTCCCGGGTACGGGATGTCGTGGTCGTGCGCCCCGCTTGTCAAGGACGGACATGGGCGGCTCCTTCGGTGGTGGAATCGCGGGCCCCGGCACCGCCCTTCACATCGGCGGTCTCCGGATACCTGGCCAGGAGTGGGGAGTTGTGGAAGACCGCGGCGAGGGCACCGATGGCACCGTCGTCGTCCGAGAGCCGCGCTGCCTCGACGACGGGAGCGGCCGACGCGGTCGGGAAGAGGTCGGCGCCGAGGGTGGCGGCGACCTGATCGACGATGACGGGCGCCAGTTGGGTGATCTCGCCGCCGATGACGACCTTCGCCGGGTTGAGGGTCATCGTCGCCGCCCCGACGACCCGGCCGAGGACCCCGGCCGCCTCGCGCAGCACCCGGTCGGCGACGGGGTGGGCGCGGGCCACGGCGTCCGCCAGGTCGCGCAGGTTCTCCAGGGGCAGCCCGAACTCCCAGCAGGCCGCGAGGATCGCGGGGACCGAGGCGACCGTCTCCAGACAGCCGCGCTTGCCGCACCGGCACGGCCTGCCCGCCGGATCGACGGTCACATGCCCCAGCTCGCCGGCCAGCCCGGACGAACCGGTCACCAGCTGCCCCCCGACCACGAGTCCGCCGCCGACACCGTCCGACAGCCGTACGTACACCAGGTCGGCGACGCTGTCGGTCCCGCTGATGGCCTCGGCCAGGGCGGCCAGACGGGTGTTGTTGTCGACGATCACCGGGGCGTCGAAGCGTTCGGCGAACGCGACGTCGACCCCTTCCGGGGCCGGGCGCAGCACCGTCCCCGAAGGGGTGGCGCGGGGCCAGGACCTGCCCTCCGGCGCCGGGTAGGGACCCGGCACGCCGATGCCGATGCCTTGCAGCGCTCCGTAGTGGACGCCGGCCTCGGCGGTCAGCCGCTCCACCAGCGCGAGGGCGAGCGCGGTGCGCTCCTGCCAGGGCGTGGTGTCGTCGTAGCGGGTCGCGCCCGACGCCATGATCTCGTGGGAGGCGTCGGCCACGACCACGTGGACGCGTCGATGGCCGAAGTCGACGCCCATGAACTGCGCCGACGCCGGGTCGAGTGCCAGCCGTTCGGCCGGCCGCCCGCTGCCCTCACGCCGGGAGGCATCGGTGTCCACGATCACGATGGCGCCCCGTTGCAGGAGGCTCGCGGTGATCTCGGAGAGGGTCGTGCGGGACAGGCCCACGATCCGGGCGATCTCGCCGCGGCTCATGGCGCCGTTCTCCTGCAAGGCACGCAGGACGCGTTCCTCGTGGGTCCGCCTGACCAGTGCGTGCACTCCGCTGGGCATCTGCATGTCGGTCAAGGTAGGGACGCGGCTCTTTTTCTGTCAACACTCCGACAGAAGCATTCTGAGCACTTGTCCATGCGGCAGTGTGAGCTACAGCGGATCCTGATTATTTGTCCGGGGTCTTGACGTAAAAGACGGGCCGTTCTCATGCTGTGCGGCATGCCAACCAACGACAGCGCGTTGAACCGTCGGTCCCTCCTGGCCGGCGCCGCCGGCCTGGGAGCCGCGGCGGCACTGCCCACGACCGCGGCCCAGGCGGCCCCCGCGGCATCGGTGAACGAGGCCTCGGGGCGGAGGTATCCGCCGAACTGGCCCGACCCCGAGCCCTACGGTGTCGCGGACACCCGACTCGACCTGTGGCCCCGGGAGGACAACTCCTTCGTCCTCCCGCTGGAGCTGCGCCCCCGCGACAAGGAGCGCGGAGTCGTCTGGATGCGGGACACCTACGTCAACTGCTTCGTCGTCGACGGCCGCCCCGTCTACGTCGCCACGGGCACCACGCGTGTGCCCGGCCTCGACGCGGCGGGACCGTGGAACGACGGCCTCTTCGTATGGGTGTCCCCCTCCCTCGACGGGCCGTGGAGACTGGCCGACACGACCCGCATCCGGCCGGACGCCGAGAAGGGCAAGGTGTGGTCGCCCGAGTTCGCCGGCGAGAACCGGCCCGGACGCACGGTCGTCGCGCCCTGGCAGGAGTACTGGCACGACGACCGGTTCGGCAAGCGCGGCAACGTATGGGCTCCGGAGGTGCACTACTTCAGGGGCCGGTGGTACATCGTCGCGTGCATGGGCGACCACTCCCGCAAGGTCGGCTCGTTCATGCTCGTGAGCGAGGGCGGTGTCGAGGGGCCGTACCGGCTGATCGAGGGGAACCTGGAGAAGCCGTTCGGCGACTCGTTCATCGGAGGGCCGGCCTTCATCGAGCCCGGCGCCTACCACCACATCGACGGCAGCCTGTACAGCGAGGGCGACGACGCCTGGCTCGTGCTGCACAACAACCTGTACGCGAGGTTCCGCGACGACATGGAGGACATCGTCCCCACGAGCGGCCTCCCGGAGTTCCGGCAGACGCCCTACGATCCCGAGCCGTATCTCGAGGGCGCGTACGTGTTCAAGCACCGAGGCAGCTACTACCTGCTGCACGCCGCCTGGGACCGGACGTCGGTCGATGTCTACGGAAGCACCCGCAACGCCTATGACACGCCCGGAACGGGCCGTGTGCAGTACCAGTACGACGCGATCGTCGCCGTCTCCGACCGGTTCGAGGGGCCGTATTCCGAGCGGTGGACCCTCGGCGTCGGCGCCGGGCACAACAACATCTTCAAGGATCACAGCGGCAACCTCTGGGCGACGTTCTTCCGCAACCCGGCCGCCGGCTACTGGAAGGACCCGGAGCGCACAGCCGATGCCGCCGTGCCCGGCGTCGTACGCCTGGAGTGGACCGGGCCGGAGCACGACCGCCTCTACGTCAGGCGTCGTGACGGGATCGCCTGCCTTTGACCGAAACCTTGCGGTCAAATTCGCGTCATCTCTAAAATAATTGCGCCGGTTCTCGCGTTCAGCGAAAGATCTTCCGTGAACGGCTATCGAGGGTAGGTGCCCCATGACGGTTGCCGCTGCGTCGACGGTCCGCCCGGACGAGGTGCACGAGAGACTCGCCCGCCATGTGCTGACCGATGGTTTCAAGCTCGTGCTCGACCCACTCGCCAGCCGGGGCTCGTGGATCGTCGACGCGCGCACCGGTGAGAAGTTCCTCGACCTCTACTCCTTCTTCGCGTCCGCTCCGCTGGGGCTCAACGCGCCGGGCATCGTGGACGACCCGGAGTTCATGTCCCTGCTCGCGCGGGCGGCCGCCAACAAGCCCGCCAACCCCGACATCTACACCACGCACTACGCCGAGTTCGTCGAGACGTTCGCCCGGGTGCTGGGCGATCCTGACCTGCCGCGGCTGTTCTTCGTCGAGGGCGGGGCGCTAGCCGTCGAGAACGCGCTCAAGACGGCGTTCGACTGGAAGAGCCGCCGCAACGAGGCCGCGGGCCGCTCACCCGATCTCGGCACCAAGGTGCTCCACCTGCGCAAGGCGTTCCACGGCCGCAGCGGCTACACCCTCTCGCTGACCAACACCGAACCGGGCAAGACGGCCCGCTTCCCGACGTTCGACTGGCCGCGCATCGACGTACCCGCCATACGGTTCCCCCTCGAACGCCACCTCGCCGAGGTGGAGGAGGCCGAGCGGCGGGCCCTCGGGCAGGCGCGGCGGGCCTTCGAGGACCACCCGCACGACGTGGCCTGCTTCCTCGCCGAGCCGATCCAGGGCGAGGGCGGCGACAACCACATGCGCCCGGAGTTCCTGCGCGCCATGCAGGCGCTCTGCCACGAGTACGACGCGCTGTTCGTGCTCGACGAGGTGCAGACCGGAGTGGGGATCACCGGCACCACCTGGGCCTACCAGCAGCTCGGCCTCGAGCCGGACGTCGTCGCCTTCGCCAAGAAGGTCCAGCTCGGAGGCATCATGGCCGGCCGCCGGGTCGACCAGGTACCCGAGAACGTCCTCCGGGTCTCCGGGCGCATCAACTCCACCTGGGGCGGCGGCCTGGTCGACATGGTGCGCTCACGCCGCATCATGGAGATCATCGAACGGGACGATCTGGTGGACCGTGCCGCCGCCGTGGGAGCGTGGTTCCTCGGCGAACTGCGTGATCTCGAAGTGCGGTACGCGCCCATGACGTCCAACGCGCGCGGGCGCGGACTGATGAGCGCCATCGATCTGGCGGACAGCGGCGCACGGGACGAGGTGGTACGGCGGCTGCGAACCGAGGAACAGGTGATCGCGTTGCCGTGCGGTGAGCGTTCGGTGCGCTTCCGCCCCGCCCTGACCGTCACGGAGGACGAACTCGGGTTCGCGCTGCGGGCCCTCGACCGGGTCCTCGCCGGTCGGCACTGACCCCGTAAGAACAGCGGACAAGGAGCAAAAACCATGGCCCGTTCCGTCGCCTCGATCGTTGCCGGCCGGTCGGTCGCCGGCGCTCCCGGCGGGACTCTCCAGCGCCCCAATCCCGGTCGGACGGCTGAACTGGTCACCCAGGTCTCCCTCGGGGACGCCTCTACGTTCGTCCGGGCCGCCGAGGCCGCGAAGGCCGCCCAACGGTCCTGGGCGGACGTCCCGGCTCCTGTGCGCGGATCCGCGATCGGGAAGATCGGCCGGCTCGTCGAGGCGAACAAGGACCGGCTCGCCGCCATCGTGACCGAGGAGATCGGCAAGCCGCTCGCCGAGGCGCTCGGCGAGGTCCAGGAGATCATCGACACCTGCGACTTCTTCCTGGGGGAGGGCCGCCGGATGTACGGGCAGACGGTGCCCTCGGAGATGCCCGACAAGCAGCTGTTCACCTTCCGCAACCCCGTCGGCGCGGTCGCGGTGATCACCGCGGGCAACTTCCCGGTGGCCGTACCGTCCTGGTACCTGGTGCCGGCGCTCGTCACCGGCAACACCGTCGTGTGGAAGCCCGCCGAGTACGCCGCCGCCAGTGCCAAGGCGCTCTTCGAGCTGTTCGTGCACGGCGGCGGCCTGCCCGACGGCGTGCTCAACCTCGTACTCGCCGACGGGGAGCAGACGTACGCCGGTCTGGAGGCCTCCCTCGACGCCGGTCTGGTCGACAAGGTCGGCTTCACCGGGTCCACGCTCGTCGGCCGGAAGATCGGCGCCCTGTGCGGAAGCCACCTGCAGAGCCCGTGCCTGGAACTGGGCGGCAAGAACCCCCAGGTGGTCACCCCGAGCGCCGACCTCGACCTGGCGGTCGAGGGTGCGCTGTTCTCCGGATTCGGCACCGCGGGGCAACGCTGCACCTCGCTCGGGACGCTCGTCGTGCACGAGTCGGTCCACGAGGACTTCCTCGCCCGCTTCGACGCCGCGAGCCGCGCGGCCCGGATCGGCGACGCCTTCGAGGACGTCCTCTACGGCCCGATGCTCGACGAGCGCTTCGCACAGCGCTACGAGACCTTCCTCGGGTGGATCAAGGACCACCACCGGACGTACGGCTCCGACGGCATCGGGCGGATCACGGCCGGCAACCCGCGCAAGGGCTTCGTCGGGGACCCCGAAGCGGGCATGTTCTACCACCCGGTGATCGTCGACGGAGTGCGCCGCGACGACGACCTCTTCCTCACCGAGACCTTCGGCCCCCTCGTCTCGGTGACCACCTACCGTGACTTCGACGAGGCAATCGACCTGGCCAACGCCCACGGCTACGGGCTGTCCGCCGCGATCTACACCACCGATCCGCACGAGGTGTGGAGGTACCGGCGCGGCATTTCCGCGGGCATGGTCAGCGTCAACAACACCACCTCCGGCGCCGAGGCGCACCTGCCGTTCGGCGGCAACGGCAAGTCGGGCAACGGCTCCCGCCAGTCGGGGCAGTGGGTGCTCGACCAGTTCACCCGCTGGCAGTCGATGAACTGGGACCACTCCGGCCGGCTGCAGAAGGCGCAGATGGACGTCGCGACGCTCGAACCCGACCTGGCCTTCCGCCTGTGAGCGGCGTCGAGGACCTGGACCGGCACTTCCGCGAGACGGTGGCCGGTCTGCGGCCCGCCGCCCACGCCGCCGGCCCACTGGACCCCCGTACCGCACTGGACCTGTTCGACGCCCAACTGGAGAGCCGCCACACCGACTTCGCCGCGCGCTGGATGCAGCGGCAGGGCCGCGGCTACTACACCATCGGCTCCAGCGGGCACGAGGGAAATGCCGCACTCGCCCTCGCGCTGCGCCCCACCGACCCCGCGCTGCTGCACTACCGCTCCGGCGCTTTCTACTGCGCCCGCGCACGGCAGGCCGGCGGCGTCGACGCGGTCCGGGACATCCTGCTGGGGGTGGCCGCCGGCGCCGACGAGCCGATCGCCGGCGGGCGGCACAAAGTGTTCGGGCGCCGCGAACTGGCCGTCATTCCGCAGACGTCGACCATCGCCTCCCACCTGCCGCGCGCGGTCGGCGTGGCATGGAGCATCGCCCGCGCCCAGCGGCTCGGGGCCGAGTGTCCCTGGCCCGGCGACGCCGTCGTCTGCTGTTCCTTCGGTGACGCCTCGGTCAACCACTCCACGGCGGCGGGCGCCATCAACAGCGCCTGCCACGCCGCCTACCAGGGCCTGCCGATGCCGGTGCTGTTCGTCTGCGAGGACAACGGCCTGGGGATCAGCGTGCCGACACCGCAGGACTGGGTGCGCCGTGCCTACGGCAACCGGCCCGCTCTCGCCTACTTCGCCGCGGACGGATGCGATCCGCGGTCCGCCTTCGACACCGCCCGCGAGGCGGTCGCCCATGTACGGACGCACCGGCAACCGGCGTTCCTGCACCTGTCGACGGTGCGCTTCCTCGGCCACGCCGGTTCGGACGCCGAAGCCGCCTACCGGACGCCGTCCCAGGTCACCGCCGATCTGGAACGCGACCCACTGCTGGCCACGGCCCGGCTGCTCACGACGACCGGCGTCCTCACCCCGCACCGGATTCTCGACCGGTACGACGAGGTGGGCGCACGGGTGTCCGCCGTCGCCAAGGAGGCCCTCGACAGCGAACCCCTGACCACCGCCACCCAGATCGCCGCCCCCGTCGCACCCCGCCGTCCCGACCTGGTGGCGGTGGCCGCTCGCCGTACGAGCGAACCGTCCACGACGCCCGTGGGCGAGCCCGTCACCGTCGCCCAGGCCCTCACCCACACCCTCGCCGACCTGCTGGGCAGTCACCCGCAGATGGTCGTCTTCGGCGAGGACGTCGGCCGCAAGGGCGGGGTCTACGGACTGACCCGGGGACTGCGGCGGCGGTTCGGTGCCGCCCGCGTCTTCGACACGCTGCTCGACGAGCAGGCCATCCTCGGTCTGGCGCTGGGGGCGGGGCTGTCCGGGCTGCTGCCGGTGGCGGAGATCCAGTACCTCGCGTATCTGCACAACGCCGAGGACCAGCTGCGCGGCGAGGCCGCCACGCTCCAGTTCTTCTCCCAGGGCCAGTACCGCAACCCCCTGGTGGTCCGCATCGCCGGTTACGGCTACCAGCACGGGTTCGGCGGTCACTTCCACAACGACAACGCGGTGGGCGTCCTGCGTGACATCCCCGGCCTGGTCATCGCCTCCCCGTCCCGCCCCGACGACGCCGCCGCGATGCTGCGCACCTGTGTCGCGGCCGCCGAGACCGACGGCACGGTCAGCGCCTTCCTCGAACCGATCGCGCTCTACCACACCCGGGACCTCCACACGGAGGGCGACGACGCCTGGCTCGCCGCGTACCCGTCCCCCGCACACCACGTACCGATCGGCCGGGCCCACACCTACGGCACAGGCACGGACCTCACCCTCGTGACCTTCGGCAACGGCCTGCCCCTCTCCCTGCGAGCCGTCCGCCGGCTGGAGCGACAGGGCGTCGCGTGCCGGGTCGTCGACCTGCGCTGGCTGGCACCGCTGCCGGTCGACGACCTGCTGCGGGAGGCCGAGGCGACGGGCCGCGTCCTCGTGGTCGACGAGACCCGTCGTACGGGAGGCGTGTCGGAGGGAGTCGTCACCGCCCTGGTCGACGCCGGATTCACCGGGGCGATCCGACGGGTCACCAGTGCGGACAGCTTCGTCCCGCTGGGCAAGGCGGCGCAGCTGGTGCTGGTGTCCGAGGCCGACGTGGAACAGGCCGCGGGCGAGGTGCTCTCAGAGAGGCC
The DNA here is from genome assembly GCF_042657965.1 of Streptomyces coerulescens. Taxonomy (NCBI): domain Bacteria; kingdom Bacillati; phylum Actinomycetota; class Actinomycetes; order Kitasatosporales; family Streptomycetaceae; genus Streptomyces; species Streptomyces coerulescens. The sequence goes on along the minus strand of NZ_JBHSKM010000002.1, from coordinate 191,478 downwards.
CCATCCTCGCCGGTGACGGCTGCTTCAGCCCGACGGCAGCTCCGCCCAGCGGACGGCTCCGTCCGCGTCGATGTCGACGCCGCAGCGCGACGCCAGAGCGTTGACGATGTCGAGGCCGCGGCCGTGTTCGTCCGGGTCGATCGCAGGGGTCGGGTGGCCCGCCGGTGTCGCGGGGCCGAGGTCGGTCACCTCGACGCGTACCGTGCCGCAGCCCTCCGTCAGGCTCCGCGAGAGGCGCAGTGTGGCCGGGGGCAGGGCGTGGACGATGGCGTTGGTGAGGAGCTCCGAGACGACCAGCAGTACGTCGGCCGCGCACTCGGCCGTGAGGTTCCAGTCGGACAGCACCGCACGGACATGTCGCCGTATGCTGGCGACGGCCCCCGGGACGTGCGGCAGCGAGAAGACGTGTTCGACCTCCCTACGGGGCGCGGCGGTGAGCTGCGCTGTTGTCATCTGTCCTCCTCGGGGGCGGTCCCGCCCGGCCGCGGCTCCGGCTCAGGCGTCCTGGAACGCTAAACAAGGAAAATCCACCGGTCAACGAACATCGGTCGGCATTACCGAACGACAGTCCCATACCGGAAAAACTCGGACTACCATCGGCTCATGGCCGGCCCAGTCCAGTCCATCGAGCGTGCGGCGGCGATCCTGCGGCTGCTCGCCGGTGGTTCCCGCCGACTGGGGCTCGGGGAAGTGGCCTCGTCGCTGGGGCTCGCCAAGGGCACCGCCCATGGAATCCTGCGCACGCTGCAACACGTGGACTTCGTCGAGCAGGACCCGGCGACCGGGAAGTACCAGCTCGGGGCGGCCCTGCTGCACCTCGGCACCAGCTATCTCGACGTCAACGAACTGCGCTCGCGATCCATCAACTGGGCCGACGCCCTGGCCGCCCGCAGCGGGGAGGCCGTCCGGCTGGGCACGCCCCTGGAGGGCAGGGTGCTCGTGATCCACCATGTCTTCCGGCCGGACGACACCCTCCAGACCCTGGACGTCGGCGCGCTGCTGCCCCTGCACGCCTCCTCGCTCGGCAAGGTCCTGCTGGCCTTCGGAGCGACGCCGGTGGAGCCGCTGCTTGAGGACGAACCGGAGGCGTACACCCGGCACACCCTCATCCACCCCTCGGAGCTGAACCGGGCGCTCGGCGAGATACGGGACCTGGGCTGGGGCGCCGAGGTACAGGAGATGAGCATGGGCGAAGCCGGGATCGCCGCGCCGATCCGGGGCCAGGGCGGTCTCGTGGTGGGCGCGATCGGCGTGTCCGGCGCCGTGGAGCGGATCTGCGACAGCAAAGGCCGGCCGCTGCCGGCCCTGATCACCGTGTTGCGGGAGGCGGCACGCGCGATCTCCAGAGACCTGGGAGCGGCTCGCTGGTAGGCCCCCAGCACCTCCGCGACACATCGGAAGGCAGGGCCGATCATGGTTGAACGGTATGTGATGTCCATCGATCAGGGCACCACGTCCACCCGCTGCATCCTGTTCGACCACGGAGGGCGGCTGGTGTCGGTCGCCCAGCGGGAGCACGAGCAGTTCTTCCCCAGGCCGGGCTGGGTCGAGCACGACGCCGTCGAGATCTGGCGCAACCTCCAGCGCGTCGTCCCCGAGGCGCTGTCGAACGCCGGGATCGACGCCGGCCAGATCTCGGCGATAGGGATCGCCAACCAGCGCGAGACGACCGTGCTCTGGGACCCCCGGACCGGGATCCCGCTGGTCCGGGCGATCGTCTGGCAGGACACCCGCACCGCGGCGCTCGTCGACGACCTCAGGAGCGACCCGGGCGACGACTTCTTCCTCGACCGCTGCCGCCTGCCCCCGTCGACGTATTTCTCCGCACCCCGGATCCGCTGGCTGTTCGACAACGTCGAAGGGCTGGAGCGGCGCGCCCGCGACGGCGAGGTGCTGTTCGGCACCATCGAGAGCTGGCTGATCTGGAATCTCACCGGCGGACCCGACGGGGGCCTGCACATCACCGACGCCACCAACGCCAGCCGCACCATGCTCATGGACATCCGCACGCTGACCTGGGACACGGAGCTCATGGAATTCTTCGGCGTGCCACGCGCGATGCTGCCGGAGATCCGGTCCTCGGCGGAGAGCTACGGCGAGGCGAGCGCCCTGCTCCCGGGCGTTCGGATCACGGCGGCCCTCGGCGATCAGCAGGCGGCCCTGTTCGGGCAGACCTGCTTCTCACCGGGAGAGGCCAAGTGCACCTACGGCACCGGCAGCTTCCTGGTGATGAATACCGGCACCGACCTCGTCCGCTCCGAGCACGGGCTGCTGACGACGGTCGCGTACAAGATCGGGGACCAGCCCACCATCTACGCGCTGGAGGGCCCGATCGCCGTCACCGGCTCGCTGGTGCAGTGGTTCCGCGACCGGCTGGGCCTGATCCACAGCGCCCCCGAGATCGAGACTCTGGCCCGCACCGTCGAGGACAACGGCGGCTGCTACATCGTCCCCGCGTTCTCCGGTCTGTTCGCACCACACTGGCGCAGCGACGCCCGCGGCGTGATCGTCGGGCTGACGTCCTACATCACCAAGGGCCACCTGGCCCGCGCCGTCCTGGAGGCCACCGGCTGGCAGACCCGGGAAGTCGTCGACGCCATGAACGCCGACTCCGCGCTCGCGCTGAAGCAGCTCAAGGTGGACGGCGGCATGACGTCCGACCATCTGCTGATGCAGATCCTGGCCGATGTGCTCGACGTCCCCGTCGTCAGGCCCCTCGTCGCCGAGACGGTGTCCCTGGGCGCCGCCTACGCGGCCGGTCTGGCGGCCGGCTACTGGCCGGACCTCCAGGTCCTGCGCCGCAACTGGCACCGGGCCGCGCAGTGGCTGCCGGACATGGAGCCCGAGCGGCGGGACTGGGAGTACGAGTGCTGGAAGCGGGCCGTCGAGCGGTCCCTGGGGTGGATTCAGCCACCGAAACGCCCGTGACCCGCCGGCCCGGGTCCACAACCGCGCGTTCCCCGGAGAACGGCCCAGCGGGTCTGCCACCGTCCGCAGACCCGCTGGGTGCCCGGCCCCGAGGCCGGTGGTGCTCCCGCCTCAGCGGGTGACCAGCAGACCCCGGCTGCGCAGCACCCGCCGTTCCAGCGGGCTGAAGATCAGCAGGTCGATGGCGATACCGACGAGCAGGATGAGGAAGATGGCCAGGAAGACCTGGGACATGCTGCTGTTGTTGCGGCCGTTCTCCAGCAGCTGGCCGAGGCCGACGCCGAGATCGGGGGAGGACGCGATGATCTCCGCCGCCATCAGCGACCGCCACGAGAACGCCCAGCCCTGCTTCAGGCCCGCCAGATAACCGGGAAGCGCCGCCGGCATCACCACGTGCCGGGCCTCGCGCAGACCGGTCGCGCCCAGGGTGCGCCCGGCCCGCAGGAACAGCGGCGGGATCTGGTCGATGCCCGCGACCAGGCCGTTGGCGATGGAGGGGACCGCGCCGAGCAGGATCACGGCGTACATCATCGAGTTGTTCAGACCCAGCCACAGCACGGCAGGCGGCACCCACGCCACCGACGGCAGCGACTGGAGGCCGGACAGGATCGGCCCGATCGCCGCGCGTACGAACTTCACCCGCGCCACCAGCAGACCCAGCGGTGTGCCGATGGCCAGCGCCAGCAGGAAGCCCAGCAGGCCGCGTGAGACGGACGTCCAGATGTAGTCGAGCAGCGTGCCCTGGAGCCAGGCCTCACGTACCTCGCCCCACACTTCGGACGGCGAGGGGAGCTTGTACGCGGGGACGACCTCCGCCCACACCAGCAACTGCCAGACCACCAGCACCAGCGCGACCGCCGTGACGGGCGGCAGCACCTTGCGGGTCAGGGTCTCGCGCAGCGACGTACGGCGGACCTGCACCGAGTCCAGGGCATCGAGCCCCGCCTCCAGTCCGGCCAGGTCCTCGGCGCCGTTCTTCCCGGCGTCCTTCCTGGCGCCGACCTTGTCGTCGCCCGTGATCGTGATGTCGTCGTGGGCCTCGCCCTTGACGTCGACGCCGTTGTCAGTGCCGGCCATGGCGGCGGATCTCCCCACGCAGTTCTTCGGTGATCTCGGCGGACAGTTCGGCCACCGCCGCGTCCTCGATGCGACGCGGCTGCGGGATGCCGACCGTCCATTCCCGGGCGATGCGGCCCGGGCGCGAGGACAGCAGGACGACGCGCTGCGCCAGCCGGACCGCCTCGCGCACGTTGTGCGTCACGAACAGCACCGACACGCCCGTCTCCCGCCAGATACGGGTGAGTTCGTCGTGCAGTACGTCCCGGGTGATCGCGTCGAGCGCCGCGAACGGCTCGTCCATCAGCAACAGCCGGCTGTCCTGGGCCAGCGCCCGCGCCAGCGCCACCCGCTGACGCATACCGCCCGACAGCTCGTGCACCCGCTTGCCGTGCGAACCCTTCAGCCGGACCAGTTCGAGCAGCTCCTCGGCGCGCTCGCGCCGTTCGGCCTTGGCCACCCCGCTGAGTTTCAGGGCGAGTTCGATGTTCTTGCCCGCGGTCAGCCACGGGAACAGGGCGTGCTCCTGGAACATCAGGGCGGGCCGGCCGTCCGTGCCGATCGAGCCGGCGGACGGCAGGTCCAGGCCCGCGACCAGGTTGAGCAGAGTGGACTTGCCGCAGCCCGAGGCCCCCAGGAGGGTGACGAACTCACCCGGTGCGACATCGAGGGTGATGTCGTCGAGGACGAGCTGCTGCCCGGCGGGGCCGGCGAAGGACTTCGAGACGTGCTCGATCCGGGCGGCGTACGGCACCGCTGTGGCGTCCTCGGTGACCTTGGCGGTCGTGGCCGTGGCGGCCATGGTCGTCACCTCCTGGGAACTCTCGGAACGCTGCTTACTTGACGCCGAGACCGGCGTCGTCGACCTCGTCCTTGCCGTCGGCCTTGAGGACCTTGTTCAGCGGTGCGAGGTCGTAGATGCCGTTCAGGTCGGGCTGCTCCAGCAGTCCGGCCTTGACCGCGTGCTCCGCCTCGGTGTCGAGGGTCGCGGCCAGCGGATCGTCGAGGAAGGCGATCGACTTCCATGCCGGGTCGATCACCTCGGCGGGCAGCGCCTTGCCGGAGAGCTCCTCCAGGGCCTTGTTCGCGGAGGCCTTGGCCTTGTCCGGGTTGGCGTTGATCCACGCGTTGGTCTTCACCGAACCGCGCAGCACGGCCTCGACGACGTCCGGGTGCTCCTTCAGGAAGCTCTGCGACACGATGATGTTCGTGATCACGAACTTCTTGTCGGGCCACAGGTCGGCCTCGTCGAGGAGCACCTTGCCGCCCTCGGCGACCAGCTTGGACGCGGTCGGCTCGGGCACCCAGGCGCCGTCGATCGAGCCCGACTTGTAGGCGTCCGGGGTCACCTTGTTGTCCGTGCGGACGACGGAGACATCGCCCTTGCCGCTCTCGGCGTCGACCTTCCAGCCCTGCTCGGAGATCCAGTTGAGCAGCGCCACGTCCTGGGTGTTGCCGAGCTGCGGGGTGGCGATCTTCTTGCCCTTGACGTCCTTGAGGGACCTGATCTTCTCCGGGTTGACGACGAGCTTCACGCCGCCCGAAGCGGAACCGGAGACGATCCGCAGGTTCTTGCCGGCCGCCTTGGTGTAGCCGTTGATGGCGGGGGAGGGACCGATCCAGCCGATGTCGATGGAGCCGGAGTTCAGCGCCTCGATCTCCGACGGACCGGCGTTGAAGGTCGACGCCTTGATCTTGGTGCCGCCGAGCTCCTTCTGGAACAGGCCCTCCTGGACGCCGACCAGGGCGGTGGCGTGGGTGAGGTTGGGGAAGTAGCCGATCTTCACCTCGTCGACGGAGAGCTTCTTGGCGTCCGCCGCGACCTCGGCCTGCTTGCCGTCGTCGGTTGACTCGGCGCCGTAGCCGCAGGCGGTCAGCAGCAGGGGGAGGGCCGCGATGACGGCGAAGGTGCGAAGGGTGTTGAGCGGTCTTGCGGCAGACACGGAGGTGTCCTCTCGGGGAGAGCGATCAGGAAGGGCGATCAAGGGCTGCGACACGGGCGTTGCGCCCGGCGTCGGCGTGCACCGGCACACCGCTCACCTGCCATCCGGACGGGACAGCAGGGAGCGCAGCGGTGTGGGGGGACGCGTGGGGGGTTTCCGCGGAGAGTCTCAGACGCGGCGACAGATGGCGCTGGACGTGCGCGCGAAGTCGATGTGGCGACGCGAGGTCAGAAGCGGCAGCAACAGGACCGCGTGGTTGCGCGTGCTCATGGCCACCCCACCCCCACGGATTCCTAGTTTTCCTACCTGGTTGATGGGGATCGTGGCAGAAGGTTGCGTCCACCCCAAGGGGTTGTTCACATAGTGGACGCAGCTATCTCACTTATTGGGAAGCGTGAGCTCAGGGCCTGGAGCAAGGCACGGGCAATCGCATCATTCTGCTGAAAGGCGGGCGTATTGGTGCGAGGTCGGGCGAAGGCGGCGACGGCTCGGCTGTTGGTCGGCGCGCCGAGGGCGATGCGGCGCGGGTGGCCGCCGCCCAGGGACGGGTCGATGACGTGGCCGTCCGCGGGGGAGACGGCGAGCAGACCGGAGCGGTGGGTGTGGGTGGGGTCGGCGATGACCTCCTCGGTCAGGGCGCCGGTCCGGCGCAGGTCACGCAGGAGCGGGTCCGCCGTGCGTTCGAGCGAGGGGGTGGGCAGATACGCCTCGATCAGGGCGGTGGCGTGGACGACCTGACCGGGGACGGTGGGACTGGTCGCGGTGAAGGTGCCGGTGTCCTCGTCGGTGTCGATTCGGACACCCGCGCCCAGGAAGTGGACGACCCCGGCCCGGGACAGGGCCAGCAGCTGGCGCAGCCGGAAGCCGGGCGGGCCCGAGGCCAGAAAGCTGAAGAACCCGTGCCACCACCCGTCCAGGTCCTCGGCGACGGAGCGCGCCGTCAGCCGTCCGGCGGCGACCAGGCCGGGCAGCTGCCCGTACACGGAGAGCAGTGCGAGGAACGCCCCGAGGTCGGCGCTGAACCCCGGGTCCTCGCGACGGGTCACGTCCTGGTGGATGTGGTCGCGCAGATGTTTCTGGAAGGCCTCGGGCGTGGGAAAGGAACGCCCGTCCAAGGGGTGGTCCAGGGTCTCGAAGTCCAGGCGGTCCGTCGGATCCGGTACGGCCGTCGCGACCAGGGCCTCCATCTCCTCGGCGTACCAGTCCAGACGGTCGTACGCCGCCACGAAGTCCGGCCAGGACAGGGCCGTGCGCTCGGGATGGGCATGGAAGAGCTCGTGGTAGTGGCCGAAGCCGATCTCCTTGGCCATCAGCGGCCACACGTCGCGCCGCAGGTCCAGCGGGCGCTCCTCGGCGAGCAGCGCGTCGACCTGGGCCGGCCCGAAGTGGCGCGGCAACGGCGGCCGCGGTCCCCGGAGCCGGTAGCGCGTCTTGGAGTGGTACGGCACCCCGCGCCGCGATCCGACGTGCAGCACGGGCTCACGGCCGGACGGGAGGTAGGCGAGGGAGCCGTCGGCCTCGGTGCGGAAGGTGCCGCCGCGGCCCTCGGCCGACAGGGACATCAGATCGATGAAGGCGAGCCCGAAGCCGCGCAGGATGACGTCCTCGCCGGGCCGCAGGGCGGACAGGTCGGAGTCGGCGGAGAACTCCGGCGGGAGATGGAACCGGTCGTGGCGGCGGGCGAAGCCGGCGTGCGCACGGTGCTCGGCGGCCGGTGTGGAGCCGAGGTGCCCCTGCGCCAGGACCACCAGATCGGCGCTGAGCGGGGTGGCACGGCCGGCCAGGTGCACCTGCTGCGGGCCGTCCGGGGGCCCGGTGACGGAGGTCGCCGTGGTGGGGTGCCACTCGACCGTGACGGTGGGCGGCAGCTGGTCCAGCGCCCTGCGGAACACCCAGTCCAGATAGGCGCTCTGTGCCCGGCGGGTGGGGAAGTCGGCACCGCTGAGCACACGCAGCTCGGCGAGCACCTCCGGGTCGGCGGGCTCGGCGGTCGGGGTGTGCAGCGGCCCCCGGCCGGAGAACGGGGCCGCCCATTCGGCGAGCGAGGGTCCGGACCGTATCGGACCTTCGATGGTGGACGACTCGTCGGTGAACATGGTGACGTCCTCGGCCATGGAGTTCATCCGCAGCAGCGCTGACTGCTCGCGGCGCCAGACGCGTCCCGGTCCCGGCGGATGCGGGTCGACCAGGTGGATGCGCAACTCTCTTGCGCCGTCCCACAGTTCGGGAGCATTGGCCGCGATGCGCTCCAGGAGGCCCGTGGCGCGCGGACCCGCGCCGACGACGACCAGGACGGCCCTGGCAGGGCTGCCGCTCATCGGTCACCGCCGGTCACCGGGCGGGCGTCGGCGGCCGTCGCGGCGCGCAGCCGGAGGCGTACGGCGGTCAGATGGCCGCGCAGCCGCTGGAGCGGGGTGGGCGGCAGGGTGCGGGAGTCCCCGCGGGCGTAGTACCGCTCGACGTAGAACTGGCCCGCGCCGAGCACCGTGGTGACCGCGATGTACCACAGGGTGGCGACCATCAGCAGCGGGATGATCTGGTAGGTCTGGTTGTAGATCAACTGCACTGAGTACAGCAGGTCGTGCACGGCCAGCACGCTGACGATGCTGGTGCCCTTCAGGGTGCCGATCAGCATGTTCCCGGCCGTCGGCACGATCGAGCGCATCGCCTGCGGCACGACGATCCGGCGCAGGGTGCGGCGTCTGCTCAGCCCGAGCGCCTGGGCGGCCTCGGTCTGACCGGAGTCCACGGAGAGGATGCCGCCGCGTACGACCTCGGCGGCGTAGGCGGTCTCGTGGAGGGTCAGGCCGATGACCGCGGTGAGGGTCGGACCGAGCAGGTTGACCGTCTTCACGGTGAGGAACTGCGGGCCGAACGGGATGCCGAGGCCGAGCGTCGGATACAGCGCGCCGATGTTGAACCAGAACAGCAGCTGCACCAGCAGCGGGGTGGACCGGAAGATCCACACGTATCCCCAACTCAGCGTGCGTAGCACGGGGTTGACGGACAGCCGCATGACCGCGAGCAGGATGCCGAGCACAAAGCCGAGCACCATCACCACGGCGGTCAGCCACAGGGAGAGCAGCAGTCCGTCGAGCACGGCGGACGTGGTGAAGTACCGGCCCACCACGTCCCACTGGAAGGCGTCGTTGCGGACCACGGAACTGAGCACCATCGCGAGGACGAGCAGCGCGACGGCGGCGGCCAGCCAACGGCCGGGGTGCCGGCGCGGCACGATCCGCGGCGGCTCCTCGTCGGTCGCGCCCGGTGGCCGCACGGATTTCGGGGCAGGGGTGGAGGTGACATCGGACGGCGTGACCATGGGGAGGCTCTCCGGGGAGGGGTGGCAGACGTGGGTGACCACCCGAAGGCACTCGTGGGCGCGCGGCGCGGGTACGGTGCGGTCGGGGTTGGGCGTCGTCACGTAGCCGCGTCCCTCAACGCGGCCGGAGGGGCCGCCCCGTGGGGCAGGGCCTGTCCGTCATCGATCGTATGTGCCCACTGCGCGGATGTGTCAACAACCGGTGAGCGGCGCCGGCCGGGGCGGTCCGGCATCCGGGCCCTGCTTGACGGGAAGCACGATGTACTGCTCAATTAATCGCATGAATGCCCAGCAGCGCTTGGTCTCGCGCGGTCACATCGACTTCGGTCGGGTGTGGTCCGCGGCGTGTTGCGCCTGACTCGGCAGCGGGCCGTCTGACCGGCCCTTCCCTCCCTCGGTGACCCCGTCGCGGGCCGAGCTCTCTCTTCGCGCGCGCTGCCGCAGCACTGCCTTCCGTCTTCACCGACGCCCGGCGTCGTCACTCCCGCACCGAAGCCATCGGGCCCCTCGCCTCGCCTGATGCCCCATCACTTCAGCCTGTGCGCACGGCAGTCGAGTCATGCCCGGGCGCGCACCGCACTGCCCGAAAGGTCACCTCCATGCCCGTGGAGTTCCTCGGCATCGCCGCCACCAACGACGGCTCCGAAACCACACCGCGCTCCGGCGCCGCCTTTGACAAGGACTACACGCTCCGGCTGGCCCGGGCGCACGAGGACCACGGCTGGGACCGGGTGCTGTTCGCCTACGGCTCCGGCTCGCCGGACCCCGCACCGGCCGCCGCGTACATCGCGAGCCGACTGGACCGCCTCCAGATCCTGCTCGCGCACCGACCCAACGTCTCCTACCCGACCTTCGCGGCCAAGACCTTCGCCACCCTGGACCGGATCAGCGACGGCAGGCTGACCGTGCACTTCATCACGGGCGGCAACGACCACGAGCAGGGCCGCGAGGGCGACACCCTCACCAAGGACGAGCGCTACGCCCGCACCCTCGAATACATCCGCGTCGTCAAGAAGATCTGGACCACCCACGAGCCCTTCGACCACGAGGGCGAGCACTACTGCTTCCACGACTTCGTCAGCGATGTCTTTCCCGTGCAACAGCCCCGCCCCGGCGTCTCGTTCGGCGGCTCGTCGCCCGCCGCGTACACCGCCGGAGGCGCCGAGGCCGACATCTACTGCCTGTGGGGCGAGCCGCTCGCGAAGACCGCCGAGCAGATCGAGCAGGTGAAGGCCGCCGCGAAGGCCGCGGGCCGCACCGACGTCCCCCGTATCCAGGTCGCCTTCCGCCCGATCATCGCCCCCACCGAGGAACTGGCCTGGGAGAAGGCCCGCAGCACGGTCGGCGCGATCAAGGCCCGCAAGGAGAGGGGGGAGGCGATCACCAAGCACCACAACGGCAGCCCCCGGCCCCAGAACACGGGCTCGCAGCGGCTGCTCGCCATCGCCGAGGCCGGCGAGCGCTACGACCGCGCCCTGTGGACCCCGACGGCCGCCGCGACCGGCGGCGCGGGCAACTCCAACGCCCTGGTCGGCACCCCCGAGACGGTGGCGCAGGCCCTCCTCGACTACTACGACCTCGGCGTCGACATCCTCTCCGCACGCGGCTACGACCTCCTGGGCGACGCCATCGACTTCGGCCGCCATGTGATCCCGATCGTCCGCGAGGAGGTCGCCAAGCGCGACGCCCGGCGGGCCGCACGCGGGTCGGAGACCCTGGCTGCGGTGAACGGATGACCTCCGCACCGGAGTTGACGGTGATCGAGGTACCCGTCTCCGACGCCAGAGTCGAGCCGTTGCTCCGCGAACTCGGCGACGAGTACTCCAGACGCTACGGCAAGGACGCCCACGCCGAACTCGCCCGCTATCCCGACGAGGAGTTCACCGCGCCGTACGGCGGCATCCTGCTCCTGCTCATCGAGGACGGGGAGCCGGTCGCCGGCGGCGCCTTCCGCCGGTACGACGACACCACCGCCGAACTGAAGCGGATCTGGACCCACTCCGCGCACCGCCGGCGCGGCCTCGCCCGGCGTGTGGTCACCGAGCTGGAGCGCGAGGCCGGCGCCCGTGGCTACCGGCGCGTCTACCTGACCACCGGCCCCCGCCGGCCCGAGGCCCGCGCCCTCTACCTGGCCGCCGGCTACGCCGCCCTGTTCGACACCGAGGCCGACCCGGAGACCATCGGGCCGCTGCCCTTCGAGAAGCACCTCGCCGAACCGGACCACACGGGAAAGGCCTCCACCCTGTGAACATCCGCACCATCGGCAGCCGCCTGCGCGGCGCCACCGCTCTCGCGCTGCTGCCCCTGCTCGCGCTGACCGCCTGCGGTTCCGGCGCCACCGACGGCGCGGCGGAGGTCGGCGCCCCGGCCTCCCCCGTGCCGACCGACGACCCGGTCGCCGCCGTACGCAAGGTGGACTCCGCCGCGGCGCTGCTGCCCGCCGACGTGCGCGAGGCGGGCAGGCTGAAGGTCGGCAGTTCGATCGGGTTCCCACCCGGGGCGTACTACCCATGGGGGTCCCCCCGCTCGAGCGAAGCCGAGAGTGGGGGAGGCACGGACAAGGCGCCGGCCGGACAGGACATCGACCTCGCCGACGCCGTGGCGAAGGTCCTCGGCGTGAAGCTGGAGCGCCAGGACGCCTCCTTCGAGACGATCCTGCCCGCCCTCGGCAGCGGCAAGTACGACTTCGGCACCGGCAACTTCGGCGTCACCGCCGAACGCTTGAAGACCATCGACTTCGTCACCTACATCAACGACGGCCAGGGCTTCGCGGTGAAGAAGGGCAGCACCGAGCTGAAGACGAAGGTCACCGACCTCACCCAGCTGTGCGGGCTGACCATCGGCACCGGCGCCGGCACCACCTTCGAAGCGACCCTCACCGCGCAGAAGGGGGTGTGCGCGAAGGCCGGCAAGAAGCCGTACGACGTGAAGGTCTACTCGGAGAACGCGGCCACGCTCACCGCGCTCCAGCAGGGCCGCATCGACGTGATCATGTCGACCATCAACGGCCTGCGTCACCAGGCTGCCCAGCCCGCTTCGCAGACCGCGTTCCTCGGCGAGTTCCATCGCCTCGATGTCGGCTTCGCCTTCAAGAAGGGCTCCCCGCTCACCAAGGCGTTCCAGGCGGCCGTGGACGAGCTGATCAAGGACGGCGCCTACGCCCGGATCCTCAAGAAGTGGGGCACGTCGGCCTCCGCGATCGACGCCTCGCGGATCAACCCGCCCGAGCACACATGAGTGCCGTCATGGTCGACGTCCACGGTGTCCACAAGAGCTTCGGCCCGCTTCAAGTGCTGCGCGGCGTCGACCTGCAGGTGCGTGCGGGCGAGGTGACGGTGATCCTCGGCCCGTCCGGCTCGGGCAAGTCCACGCTGCTGCGCACCATCAACCACCTGGAGAAGGTCGACCGCGGCTGGATCAGCGTCGACGGCGAACTCATCGGCTACCGCCGCTCGGGGGACAAGCTGCACGAGCTGAAGGAGAAGGAGGTCGCCAAGCAGCGCACGAACATCGGGTTCGTCTTCCAGAACTTCCACCTCTTCCCCCATCTGACCGTGCTGGACAACCTCGTCGAGGCGCCCGTCTCCGTGCTGCGCCGCCCCCGGAAGCAGGCGGAGGAGACGGCCCGCAGGCTCCTCGGCAGGGTCGGCCTCGCCGACAAGGCGGACACCGACCCGCGCCGGCTGTCCGGCGGTCAGCAGCAGCGTGTGGCCATCGCCCGTGCCCTCGCCCCCGAACCGAAGGTGCTGCTCTTCGACGAACCCACCTCGGCGCTGGACCCCGAGCTGGTCGGTGAAGTCCTCGACGTCATCAGGGACTTGGCCGGCACAGGCACCACCATGATCGTCGTCACCCATGAGATCGGCTTCGCCCGCGAGGTCGCCGACTCCCTGGTGTTCATGGACGGCGGGATCGTGGTGGAACAGGGGCCGCCCGCGGTCGTTCTGGACAACCCGCGCAAGGAGCGCACCCGCGACTTCCTGTCCAAGGTTCTCTGATGAGGGGCCGCGCCGTGGACCTCCGCCGCGTGGCCGCCGATCCCGCTCCGCCCTGCCCAGCCTCCACACCGATCACGAGGACCCCGCCATGTCCGCACCCGCTGTGCCGCCCTTCCGTCCCCCGGCCCGTATCGACGAGGCCGCCCACGACCGCCGCAGGCTGCGCCAGTGGCTGGCCGGGGAAGCCAGGGCCGACGGGGTCAGCCGCCGTCGGCTGCTCACCCTGCTCGCCGCCACGGCCGCCGCGGCCGTGCTCCCCGCACCGGGTCCGGCCCGCGCGGCCGGCACCCCGATCGTCAAACCGCTGCCGCCCGAGTGGTTCGTCCAGCGCGGCACCAACGCCGAGACCCGCTGGGAGGCTCTGCGCGGAACCGGCCACCACACGCCCAACGAACTGTTCTTCGTGCGCAATCACACCGCCACCCCCGTCCTGGACGCCCACGACTGGCGGCTGCGGCTGTGGGGCAGCGGGCTGCGGGGCGCGCCCGGCGAGGACAGGCCGGTCGAGTTCGGGTACGACGATCTGCGAGCCCTGCCCGCCGTCACCCGGACCGCGTTCGTCGAGTGCGCAGGAAACGGCCGTAGTTACTACACGACCCAGCAGGGCGACACGGTCACCGGCACCGCCTGGACCCTGGGCGCGGTCGGTGTCGCCCGCTGGCGCGGGGTCGGTCTGGCGGACGTGCTGCGCAGGGCGGGGCTGTCCCCGTACGCCGTGGACGTGCAGCCGCGCGGCCTGGACGCCGAGTATGTCAGCGGCGGCGAGAGCCTCGGCAGGGTGCGCCGGCCGTTGCCACTCGCCAAGGCGCTGCACGACGTCGTCCTCGCGTACGAGATGAACGGCGAGCCGCTGCCGCCCGACCACGGGTATCCGGTGCGGGTGCTGGTGCCCTCGTGGGTGGGGATCTCGTCGATCAAGTGGGTGGGCGACATCGAGGTGTCCGCGCAGCCGCTGTTCTCGCCCTGGAACACCACCTTCTACCGGCTGTTCGGGCCCGGCCACCCGCAGGAGGGCAGCGCGCCCCTGACCCGGCAGACGCTCAAGAGCGCCTTCGAGCTGGCCGACGGGGCCACCTTCACCGCGGGGGAGGGCCAGGTGGTGCACGGCCGGTCCTGGTCGGGTGCGGGAGCGATCGCGCGGGTCGACGTCAGCACCGACGGCGGGACGAGCTGGCGCCGGGCCCGGCTGCACGACCGGCCCGCCGCCGACACCTGGACCCGCTGGTCGGTCACCTTCAAGCCCGACACACCCGGCGTCACGCACCTGCTGGCCCGCGCCACCGACACGGCCGGTCGCCGCCAGCCGGACGTCGCCGTACCCAACACGCAGGGCTATCTGTTCGACGCGGTGGTCCGGCATCCGGTAACCGTGACCTGACCGGGCCACCTCACGAAGCCCACGAGATGGGCCGCCACGTCCTCACCGGCGAACTGCCGCAGTTCGCCCGCCACTTCTGAAAGGTCCCTCCCATGGCCACCATCCTCTCCGTCTCCGGCAGTCCGTCCGCCACCTCCCGCACCGCCCGGCTGCTGCGCCACCTGGACGACCGGCTCACCGCGCAGGGGCACGACGTGATCCCGCTCGACGTCCGCACGCTCCCGGCCGACGCCCTGCTGCACGCCGACTTCCGGCACCCGGCGATCATCGAGGCCACCGCCCTGTTCGAGCGCGCCGACGGCATCGTGATCGGCACGCCCGTCTACAAGGCCGCCTACTCCGGCCTGTTGAAGTCGCTGCTCGACCTGCTCCCGCAGTACGCGCTGGCGGGCAAGACCGTGCTCCCGCTGGCCACCGGCGGCACCACCGCCCACGTCCTTGCCATCGACTACGCCCTGCGCCCGGTCCTGAACTCCATGGGACCGGCCCACATCACCCCGGGCTGGTTCACTCTCGACAAGGACATCAGCGTCGGCGACGACGGCAGCCTGGCCGTCGCGCCGGGCCCCGCCGAGGCCCTGGCCCAGGTCACCGACCAGTTCTCGCTCGCGCTCGGCGGCCGTCCGACCCTCCTGGCGGCCACCGGATGAGCACCGCGGCCGTGCCCGACCCGCATCCGACGAGGCCGGACGCCGACTCGAACTCGCCAGACAGGAGTGCGAATCGGCCAGAGCGGACAGTCTTCCCTAGTTTTCCTATCGAATTACTAGGGAAGTGTTGACCCCCGTCGAAGGAGCGAGTGAGGATGACGGCATGACGATCGCCCCTCCGGCCCCGGCCGCTCCGTTCGGCGACCCCGGGCGGGACGCCCTCGTCCCGTCGGCGGACGGGCCGGCCGACTGGCTGCACATCGCCCGCGAACTCGCGGACGACCTCGCCACGGACGCCGCTTCGCGCGAGGAGGCCGGCAAGCCCCCGCTCGACGAGGTGGCGCGGCTGCGCGAGGCGGGTCTGCTGACGCTGCTGGTGCCGGTCGCGCACGGCGGAGCGGGCGCGGACTGGCGTGCCGCCTACGCGGTCGTACGGACCGTCGCCGCGGCCGACGGCGCTGTCGGCCACCTCCTGGGCAGCCACTACTTCCTGTCCCACAGTGCCCGCTTCTTCGCCGCGCCCGACCGCGCCGCCCGTGTCGAGCGGGCGTCCGCGGCGGGCCGGTGGTACTGGGGCGGGGGCATCGCCTCGCAGGAACCGCCGCTCATGCTGACCCCCACGGCGAGCGGCTACCTGCTGGACGGCCACCAGCGGTACGGCTCCGGCGTGGGCGTCGCCGACCGGCTGCTGGTCCGCGCCGCCGTGCCCGGCACCGGCGAACCGCTCGCCGTCCTCGTCGACCCCGCCCACCCCGGCCTGGTGAGCGGCGGGGGAGGCGACACCTTCGGACAGCGACTGGCCGCCGCGGGCGCCGTCGCCTTCGACTCGGTGCCGGTCGCGCGCCCCGACGTACTGGGCTCCCTCTCCTCCGACGACGGAGTCCTGTCCCCCTTCGCCGGCCTCGCCGCGCCCACCGCACGCCTGGTCTCCGCCCAGTTCTGTCTCGGCGTCGCGGAGGGACTGCTCGGTGAAGTCCGCGAGCACGGACGGGCCGTGCAGTCGCCCTGGCATCCGCTCGCACCCCAGCCCTGGCCGGGGAGCCCGCCGCAGGATCCGTACGTGCTCACCGCCTACGGCGAACTCGCCGTCGCCGCCCGTGCCGCGTCCGCCCTCGCCGACCAGGCGGTGGACGCCCTCACCCGCGGCCTGGAGCGGGGCGAGGACCTCGACGACGAGGAGTGCGCGGAGATCGCCGTCCTCGCGAGCGCCGCCGAGGCCGCCGCCTCCCGCGCCGCGCAGGAGATCACCAGCCGTGCCCTGGAGGCCGTCGGCGCGCCCGCCGCGCTCACCCGGCACGGCCTGGACCGCTTCTGGCGCGACACGCGCACCCACACCCTGCGCGAGCCGGTCGCCCACAGGCTCCGCGAGGTCGGGGACTACTTCCTGAACGGCGCGCATCCGCCGTTCAGCCTCCCCTCCTGACCGAGGCGGCTGCCCGGTGAGGGCCGGCGCGGCGGGTGAGGGATAATCTCAGCATGCGGATTTCGGCCAGAGCGGACTATGCGGTGCGAGCGGCGTTGGAGCTGGCCGCGGCAGGAGACGACACCTCACTGAAGGCCGAAGCCATCGCCGAGGCGCAGGGCATCCCGCACAAGTTCCTGGAAGGCATCCTCGGCGATCTGCGCCGGGGCGGGCTCGTGGTCAGCCAGCGCGGCGGCAAGGGCGGCTACCGGCTGGCCCGGCCGGCGGACTCGATCGCCATCGCCGAGGTGATCCGCGTTGCCGACGGCCCCCTGGTCTCGGTGCGCGGCGTCCGCCCGCCCGACCTTTCCTACATCGGCCCCGCGGAGTCCCTGCTGCCGCTGTGGATCGCCGTACGCGCCAACGTCCGCAAGATCCTCGGCGAGGTCACCCTGGCGCAGGTGGCCGCGGCGAAGCTCCCGGACGACGTGCTGAGTCTCGCGGACGAACCCGAGGCATGGACGAACCCCTGACCGCGTGAGGCTCAGCCGGCCGGCTTCTCCCACACCGACACATGCTTGCCGCTCTCGGCGGTGAACGGCTCGCGCGTCCAGTCGCCCCACCGCTCGCGCAGCCGCAGGCCGGCCAGCCGGGCCATCAGGTCCAGTTCGGCAGGCCACACATAGCGGAACGGGATGGACCAGTGCTCGGCACGGCCGCCCACGATCGTCACGTAGTTCGAGCTCATCGCCTGCGTGGCGACGTCGTAGGTGTCGAACGCCCAGCGGGTGTCGCTGATGTGGAACGGTACGGCGCTCTGCCCGGGCGGCAGCAGGCGCAGATCGGGTACGCCCACCTCGACGACGAAGCAGCCGCCCGGCCGCAGATGGGCGGCGGCGTTGCGGAAGCAGTCGACCTGGGCGTCCTGGGTGGTCAGATTGCCGATCGTGTTGAACACGAGGTAGGCGAGCGTGAACTCGCCCGCGACGCGGGTCGTCGCGAAGTCCCCGATCGTCACGCCGACGGTGTCCCCGCCGGGCTTGGCGTGCAGCCGCTCCACCATCGCGCGGGACATGTCGATGCCGTGCACCGGGACCCCGCGGCCGGCCAGCGGCAGTGCGATCCGGCCGGTGCCGACGCCGAGTTCGAGCGCCGGGCCGTCCCCGGCGAGTTCCGCCAGCAGGTCCACCGCCGGGTCCACCACGTCCGCGCGGAACATGTCCGCCGCTGAATCGTCGTAACCGGCCGCGATGTTCTCTCCGAAGTAGCCGTCGTCATCGCTCACGCCGGGACGGTACTGCCGGCCGCCGCGCCGGGGCACCCGAATTTCCGGACGCCCCGGCGCGGCGGGCACTCATGCTCTTACGCGAGCGTGACCTTGACCGGCAGCTTCTTGATGCCGTTGACGAAGTTGGAGCGCACGCGCGGCACTTCACCGGTCAGCCGGATGTCGGCGAGGCGGGGGATCAGCTCCTCGAACATGATGCGGATCTCGGTACGGGCGAGCAGATTGCCCAGGCACAGGTGCGGGCTGCCCTTGCCGAAGGTGACGTGGTCGTTGTCGGCGCGGGTGACGTCGAAGTCGTAGGGGTTGCCGAAGACCTCCTCGTCGCGGTTGCCGGAGGCGAACCACATGACGACCTTGTCGCCCTCCTTGACCCGTTTGCCGCCGAGCTCGACGTCCCGGGTGGCGGTGCGCCGGAAGTGGTAGACGGGGGAGGCCCAGCGCAGGAATTCCTCGACCGCCGCCGGGATCAGCGAGGGGTTCTCCTGCAGGCGTGCCAGCTGCTCGGGGTGCTGGAGCAGGGCCAGCATGGAGTGGGTGATGGTGTGCCGGGTGGTCTCGTTGCCGGCGACCACCAGCAGCAGGAAGTAGTTGTCGAAGTCCTGCGCGGACAGCGGGACACCGTCCCGCGGGACCGTGTTGACCAGCTTCGACACCAGGTCCGAACCGTCGCCACCGCGCCGCTGCCGGGCCAGCTCACGGCCGTACTCGAAGACCTCGACGGACGCGGGGGAGCGGAACGGCAGATCGCGGTACTGTTCGCTCTCCGCGCTGTGCAGCAGCACGTCCGCGTAGTCGGGGTCGGTGTTGCCGATGATGCGGTTGCCCCAGTCGATGAGCTGCTGGTTGTCCTCCGGCGGCACGTCGAGGAGGCGCGCCAGGACATTGATCGGGAAGTCCGCGGAGACATCGGAGACGAAGTCGAACGTGCCCTTGGCGAGCGCCGCGTCCAGTGTCGTCGCGGTCAGACCGCGCAGGAAGTCGGCGTAGCTGTTGATGACGCTCGCCCCGAACTGCCGCTGGATGACGCTGCGCAGCGCGCGGTGCCGTACGCCGTCCATCTCCAGGATGGAGGCCCGCTTCTTGATCTGGTCGTCGTCGACCTCCTCCAGGTTGACGAACCTGGTGGAGGTGAAGGTCTCCGGGTCGCGGTCGACGCGGGCGATGTCGGCGTGCCGGGTGACCGCCCAGAAGCCGGAGTTGGGGGCCTCCTCGGGCTGCCAGTGCACCGGGTCCTCGTGGCGCAGGGTGTGGAACATGCGCCAGGGCGTCACACCGTCCGTGAATTTGTCGAGGTCGGTGAGGTCGACGTCGGCGAGCGGCATGGGCTCGGAGGCGGAAGCGGAAGTCATCGATGGCTCCTGGGTGTCACAAGGTTCTGCTGAGGTCACAGGTGGTAGGCGTACTCGGTGAACTCCCAGTCGGTGACATGCCGTTGGAAGCGTTCGACCTCGTTGCGCTTGTAGGTGAGGTAGGAGGTGGTGAAGTCCTTGCCGAGCAGGTCGGCCAGGTCGGTGTCCGCTTCAAGCGCGTCGAGCGCGGCGGACAGGTCGGTGGGCAGCATCGCGGAGCGCGCGGTGTCGTAGCCGTAGCCCTCCAGCGGGGGCGGCGGCTCCTCGCCGGCCCGGATGCCGAGGAGGGCGGCGGCGAGGGTGGCGGCGACGGCCAGATAGGGATTGGCGCTCGCGTCGCCGAGGCGCAGTTCCAGGCGGGCTCCGGCGCCCCGCTCGGGCGGGATGCGGACCATCGCGCTTCGGTTGTCCGGACCCCAGTCGATCAGCCAGGGCGCGAGGGTGTCCGGGCCGAACCGCTTGTAGGAGTTCACGGTCGGGTTGAGCAGCGCGGCGAGCGCGGGCGCGTGGGCGACGATGCCGGCGATCGCGTGCCGGGCGACGGCCGACAGACCGTGCGCGCCCGCGGGGTCGTCGAAGGCGTTGCGGCCCTCGGCGTCCTCGCAGGACAGATGCAGATGGAAGCCCGAGCCGCCGGCGTCGCCGAACGGCTTGGCCATGAAGGTGGCCAGCAGGCCGTCCCGGCGCGCCAGTTCCTTGACCGCGGCCTTGAAGCGGAAGGAGCGGTCGGCCGCGTCCAGCGCGTCGGAGTGGGTGAGGTTGATCTCGTACTGGCCGCCGTCGAACTCGTGGTTGCCGGTGATCACACCGATGCCCAGGTCACGCAGGTGCCGCAGGGTGCGCAGCAGATGGTTCGAGGGGTCGGCGCGCAGGCCCGCCGTGTAGACGGCGCCGGTCGTCTCGGGGTGCCGTCGCCAGCCGGCGGCGGTCTGCTCCAGCAGGAAGTACTCCAGTTCCGGGCCGACGATCGGACGCAGGCCCTGCTCGGCGCAGCGGGACAGGACCGTGCGCAGCAGGTCGCGCGGTGACTCCGGGGCGGGGGCGCCGGTCGCCGGGTCGGTGACCTCGCCGAGACAGGTGGCGACGCCCGGCTCCCAGGGGAGCGCGATCAGGGTGGACAGGTCGGGGCGCACGGTCACGTCCGGCAGGCCGGCGTCCAGACCGCCCGCGACCGGGACCACGTCGCCCTGCGGGGTGGTGTGGTAGACGGCCCGGCAGAACGCCAGACCGTGCTCGCAGGCCGCCGGCAGATGGTCCACCAGCACATCACGGGCGCGGTCGGTGCCGATGAGGTCGGGATACGTCACCCGGACCACGTCCACACCTTCGGCGGTGAGCCGCTCCATGTGCCGGCGGATGTCTGGTTTGTCGTGAGCGCTCACCGATGTCTCCTCGGGCGGATGGGGAAGGGTGGCGTTGCGGACGACCTGAACGGAGGGTGCGGGAGGGGGAGAGGCGACCCCGGGTCGTCGTTTGAACCCGAACGGTATGGACAGGGTTCGTCGTCCCGCAAGGGGGTGGCCTCAAAAATTTATCCACCTGGACAGGTATTGACCAGGGGGGAGCGGCTTCCTATGTTGTTTGAAGCCAAACGAGTCAGGGGTGCGGCTCTCGCACCCCTTTGGCAAGGGCCCGGCCGCACAGCCGGCCGGGCCCGCATCCCCTTCACTCCGCTCCGACGCCCTCACCTCCAGGAGGACCGGCCATGAAGGTCGTAGTCGACATGAACAAGTGCCAGGACCACGGCCAGTGCGTCTTCGCGGCCCCCGACGTCTTCTCCATGGACGACGACGGACGCCTGGTGTACGTCTCCGACCCCGACGACGCGCTGCGCGACGAGGTCGAGGAAGCCGCCGACGTCTGCCCGCTCCAGGCCATCCGGATCGAGGGCTGAGCTCCATGACCGGACGCGTAGTCGTCGCCGGCGCCTCCATGGGCGGCCTGCGCGCGGCCGAGCAGCTGCGCGCGGCCGGCTGGACCGGCGCGATCACGGTGGTGGGCGACGAGCCACACATGCCCTACAACCGGCCTCCGCTGTCCAAGGAGGTCCTCGCGGGCAAGGCGCCCTTCGAGTCGCTGGCCTTCACTCCGAAGGCGGCCGCCGCCGACGTGGACTGGCGCCTGGGCACCCGGGTCACCGCCGCCCGCCTGGCCGAGCGCACCGTCGCACTCGACGACGGCTCCGAGATCCCGTACGACGGACTGGTCGTCGCCACCGGTATGCGCCCCCGCCGCCTGCGCTGCCCCGGCCCGCTCGCCGGCCGCCACACCGTCCGCACCCTCGGCGACGCCCAAGGACTGCGGGAGGCGTTGAATCGCCCCGATGCCCGCGTGGTCGTGGTCGGCGCCGGGTTCATCGGCTGCGAAGTCGCCGCCACCGCCGTAGGGCTGGGTGTGCGTGACGTGACCGTCGTCGATCCGCTGCCCCTGCCCATGGTCGGGCCGCTCGGCGAGTTGCTCGCGCGGGCTCTGCTGAAGCGGCACGAGGAGCGCGGGGTGAGCTTCGCCCTCGGCACCGGGGTCGCCGGGTTCGCGGGCGAGGAACGTGTCACGGGCGTCGTCCTCTCCGACGGCAGGGTCCTGCCCGCGGACGTGGTCGTCGAGTCGGTGGGCTCGCTCGCCAACACCGAATGGCTGGACGGCAACGGACTCGACCTCACCGACGGTGTCCTCACCGACGAGCAGCTGCGGGTCGGCGGCCGGCCGGAGGTCGTCGCCGTCGGCGACGTGGCCCGCTTCCCCAACGCCCGCTACGACGGCGCCTCCCGGCGCGTCGAGCACTGGTCCATCCCGGCCGACACCGCCAAGCACGCGGCACGAACGCTGGCCGCTCATCTCGCGGGCGGCCGGGCCGACCTGGCTCCCTTCGCCCCCCTGCCCACCTTCTGGAGCGACCAGCACGACTTCCGCCTCCAGTCCTTCGGCGCGCCCGTCCTCGGCCTCGGCGACGTGCGCGTCCTGGACGGCGACCCCGAAGGCGACGTCCTGGTGGGCTACCACGCCGACGACCGGCTGGTCGGCGTCGTCGCGCTCGGCGGCCACAGCGCCGCCATGGGTGCCGCCCGCTACCGCGCCCAGCTGCTGCAACAGCCCGCCCTCACCGCGTAAGGAACCCCGTCATGTCCTCAGTTCGTGGTTACTTCCACCCCAAGACGGCCACCGGCGCCTCCTCGCTGATCCCGTCGCCGCCGTGGCGCTACTCCGGTGATCTGCTGACCGTCGAGTACCGCACGGATCCGGCTCGGGTGCGGGAACTGCTGCCCGAGCCGCTGGAGTTGGCCGACGAGGATCCCGGGGCCGTCGCCCTGATCTGGGCCGACTGGCAGTCGTGCTCGGAATCGGGGGCGGAGCTGCTCGACCCCGTGCTGTCCCAGTACAAGGAGGCCTTCGCGGTCGTCCGGTGCAAGTACCGGGGGACGACCTACTCGCGGTGCGTCCACATCTGGGTCGACAAGGACTTCGCCATCGCGCGCGGGCTGCACCAGGGGTATCCGAAGAAGCTCGGGTCCATCCACCAGACGAGGCCGCATCCGTACGGGCCCGCTCCGCGGATCGAGGCGGGGGCCCGGTTCGGGGCGACGCTGGCCGCCGCGGACCGCCGGCTGGCGCAGGCCGTGGTGACTCTGCGGGAGCCGGCCGAGTCGAACGGGTTCGTGAACGCGCATCCGATGGCTCATCATCGGTGGCTTCCCTCGATCGAGAACGGGAAGGGGCTGGCTCTTGATGAGTTGATCGAGTCGGGGGCGGCGTCCTTCGAAGGAGGCCAACCGTGGGTCGGTGACGCTGAGTTGGAGATTCTTGAAGCGCCTACCGAGGAGCTTGCTCGGCTGGAGGTTCGTGAGCCGATCGCCGCGTATTACCGGCAGGTCGGGGTGGTTTGGGATGGAGGGCGGCTGCTGGAGGCCGGTACGTCCGGAGCGTCTGCCGGGTGAGGTTCGTGCGTGGCCGCGGGTTCGTCGTGGCTTGTCGCGCAGTTCCCCACGCCCCTGAGCGGGTCGAATCCCCTTCGTCTGAATGGAGCCCTTCTCATGCCTGAGAAAATCACTGTCGCCGGCGTCTCCGTCGACACCCGGCACTGGATCGGCGGCAAGCGTGTCGCCTCCGGCGCCACCTTTACCGACAGTTCCCCCATCGACGGCAGTGCCCTCGGTGAGATCGCCCGCGGTGGCCCCGCCGAAGCCGATGCCGCCATCGCCGCCGCCCGCGAGGCGTTCCCCGGTTGGGCCGGCACCCCCCGTGCCGAGCGCGCCCGGATCCTGCACGCCATCGCCGACGGGGTCGAGAAGCGGATCGAAGATCTCGCCGTCGTCGAGACCACCGACAACGGCGCCCTGCTGCGCTCGCACCGCCGCGGCGTGATGCCCCGTGTCGCGCACAACTTCCGCTTCTTCGCCGACTGGTTGCTCACCCTCGACCACGAGGACTTCGAGACGCGCGGGCACACCAACCACGTCTCGTGGGACCCCGCCGGGCCCTGTGTGCTGATCACCCCGTGGAACGCCCCGCTCATGCTGGCCACCTGGAAGGTCGCCCCGGCGCTCGCGGCCGGCGACACCGTCGTGCTCAAGCCCGCCGAGTGGTCCCCGCTCACCGCCTCCCTCCTCGCCGACATCGCCGCCGAAGCGGGCCTTCCCGCAGGCGTCCTCAACGTCGTCCAGGGCTACGGCGCCGAGATCGGCGACGCCCTGACCTCCCACCCGGACGTGCGCCGGATCAGCTTCACCGGCTCGGTCCCCACCGCCAAGCGGATCGCCGCGTCCGCCGCCGCGAACCTCACCCCGCTCAGCCTCGAACTCGGCGGCAAGTCACCGCTGTTGGTGTTCGCCGACGCCGACCTCGACCTTGCCGTCGACCTGGCCGTGGAGCAGTACGACAACGCCGGCCAGGTGTGTCTGGCGGGGACGCGGCTGCTGGTCGAGGAGACGGTCGCCGAGGAGTTCACCCGCCGGTTCGTGGCGAAGGCCGGGCAGCTGACGCAGGGCGACCCGCGCGACGAGACCACCGACATCGGGCCCAACATCCACCCCCGCCAGCTGGAGAAGATCGACGGGTTCGTGCGGCGGGCCGTCGAGGCCGGGGCCCGCGCCGTCATCGGCGGACATCGCAAGGACGGGCAGTACTACGCGCCGACCCTGCTCACCGACGTCGCTCAGGACAGCGAGATCGTCCAGGAAGAGGTCTTCGGCCCCGTCCTGACCCTCCAGACCTTCACCACCGAAGAGGAGGCCGTACGTCTCGCCAACGACACCCGCTTCGGGCTGGCCGCCACCGTCGCCACCGGGGACAAGGGGCGCGCCGGGCGCGTCACCGAGCAGCTCGTCGCGGGCACGGTCTGGGTCAACTGCTTCTTCGTCCGCGACCTCCAGGCGCCCTTCGGCGGCTCCCGCCACTCCGGCGTCGGACGCGAGGGCGGCACCTGGAGCTTCGACTTCTACTGCGACCTGAAGAACACCGTGACCGCCCCGAAGGGATGGAGCCAGAGCCATGGGTGAGATCGTCGGGGCCGGGCTGCTCGCCCACGTCCCCACCATCGTGCTGCCGGAGGCCGACCGGCTGGAGCTCAACGAGGGCAAGGAGATCACGCTCGTCACCGGGCTCCAGCAGCTCCGCGAGGAGGTCTTCGAGCGGGACGACTACGACACCGTCGTCGTTCTCGACTCCCACTGGGCGACGACGGTCGAGTTCGTCGTCACCGCGCAGCAGCGCCGGGCGGGCCTGTTCACGTCCGAGGAGCTGCCGCGCGGCATGTGCCGGATGCCGTACGACTTCCCGGGCGATCCCGAACTCGCCCGGAACATCGAGCGGTTCGCGGACAAGCACGGCACCTGGATCACCGCGATCGAGGACGAGTACCTGCCGATCTACTACGCCACGATCAACCTCTGGAAGTTCCTGGGGGAGGGGCTGCCGGACAAGCGGTGGGTCACCATCGGGGTGTGCCAGACCGGGGACATGGAGGACCATCTGCGGCTCGGGCGTGCCCTCGCCGACGGTATCGCCGCCACGCCGGGGCGGCGGGTGCTGCTCATCGCCTCCGGTGCCCTGTCGCACACCTTCTGGCCGCTGCGTGAGCTGCGCGACCACGAGTCCAGCGACACCGCGCACATCTTCACTCCCGAGGCCCGGGCGGCCGACCACGAGCGGATCGCCTGGTTCAAGGAGGGCCGTCACGACAAGGTCCTCGACACCATGGACGAGTTCTGGACGTACAAGCCCGAGGCGAAGTTCTTCCACTACCTGATGATGGCCGGTGCCCTCGGTGAGCAGTCCTGTGTCGCCAGGGCCCGCCAGTACGGGGAGTACGAGAACTCCATCGGCACCGGTCAGGTCCATTTGTGGTTCGACCGCCCGGCCGACGGCTGGACCGGCACCACCCCGCACCGACTCCCCTAGGAAGGCCCGCCATGCCCGAATACCGCCGTATCCTGCTCGACGGCGCCGCCGTCCAGGTCACCGTCGACGGGGACGAACTCGTCGCCGGGGACGGCCGCCGCGTCAAGATCGAGGACGCACAGCACCTTCCGCCGGTCGTCCCGTCCAAGGTGATCGCCGTTCATCTCAACCACCGCAGCCGAGTGGACGAGTTCGGGATCGAGCTGCCGGAGACCCCGACCTACTTCCACAAGCCGACGTCCTCCCTCAACTCCCACCGGGGCGCGATCGTCCGTCCCGAGGGCTGCAAGTGGCTCAACTACGAGGGCGAGGTCGCCATCGTGATCGGGCGGACCGCGCGGAACATCTCCCCGGAGGAGGCGGGGGAGTACATCGCCGGATACACCGTGGCCAACGACTACGGGCTGCACGACTTCCGTGACACCGACGCCGGGTCGATGCTGCGGGTGAAGGGCTCGGACACGCTCTGCCCGCTCGGACCGGGCCTGGTCACGGACTGGGACTTCCACGGCAAGCGGCTGCGGACGTACGTCAACGGCGAGGTCGTGCAGGACGGTTCGACCGACGAGATGAAGTGGGACATGCACTACCTCGTCGCCGACATCGCCCGCACGATCACCCTCCACCCGGGGGACGTGCTCCTGTCCGGCACACCCGCCAACTCCCGTCCCGTCCGGCCGGGCGACGTCGTCGAGGTCGAGGTCGAGGGCCTCGGCCGGCTCACCAACCACATCGTCACCGGCCCGACCCCGGTCCGCACCGACGTGGGCGCCCAGCCGACCGAGTCCGAGGAGGTGCTCTCCACCGCGCTCGGCGGGGACTGGGAGTTCCGCGGCATCAGGCCGCCCAGGCGTTGACCGTGCGTACGGTGGTGCCGGACCCGGCGGGTAAGGTCGCGAGCATGACCGCATCCGACGAGGGAGCCGAGGACGGCAAGGGGCCCGAGGGCGGCAAGCCGCGCAAGCGCATGAACTACGGCGAGGGCCGTGAGGCCCTGCTCAACGCCGCGGTGCGGGTCGTGGCGCGCGGCGGGCTGCGCAAGCTCACCTACCGGGCGGTCGCCCAGGAGGCCGGCACCACGCACGGCCTGGTCGTCCACCACTTCGGCTCGCGCGACGCGCTGATCGAGGAGGCCCTCGCCCACGCGATCCGCAGCTCGCTCAACGTCAGCGCGCTCGAACCGGGCACCGGCAAGGTCGCCGACTTCTCGGTGGGCGTGTCCGACATGGTCATCGCCGACCCGGACATCCAGGCCTTCCAGTACGAGCTGCTGCTGGAGGCCCGGCGCCGCCCGGAGCTGCTGCCGCAGATCCGTGCCCTGTACGACGACTACTTCGACGCGACCCGGCGCGAGCTGTCCCGGATGCTCCCCGAGGACGCCGGGCGCCCGCTGACCCGGCTGATCTTCGCCGCCCTGGACGGGCTCGTGCTGCACCAGCTCGTCTTCGGTGAGCCCGGGACCACCGACGCCGCGATCGAGGAGCTGCGCGGGCTGCTCCGACTGCTTGCGGCCGACGGCGCCGAGGCACCGGAGAACGACGGCTGACCTGCGTCTTCAGGGACCCCGGGCACCCGTGGCCCGGGGTCCTTTCACGTTCACGCACCCATTCTCGGCGACACCCCTTGCCAAACGGATAGTTCCAGCCCACCATAAGGCAACTCGTTTGGCCTGAAACGAAATCCCCTTTCCCCTGGCAGGTGATCCGAGTGGACAGTCAGACGGCGGTCCCGAACCAGACCGCGCCCGACGCCTCCACCGCAGGCAAGCTCAAGCCCAACTCCCTCGGCGTGCTGGGCATCCTCTTCTTCGTCCTCTCCGCCCAGGCGCCGCTGACCGGCGTCGCGGGCGCCGTCCCCATCGCCGTGGCCATCGGAAACGGCGCCGGGGCCCCGGCCGCCTATCTCGCGGCCGGTCTGATCACCCTGCTGTTCTCGGTCGGCTTCGTCGCCATGGGCCGGCACGTGGTGGACGCCGGGGCCTTCTACCGCTACATCGGCAAAGGGCTCGGCCGGGACCTCGGCCACGGCAGCGCGGGCATCGCTCTCTTCGCGTACTGCGCGATCCAGGCCGCCATGTACGGCCTGTACGGCGCCACCGTGAACGGGCTGCTGGCGCACTACGCCGGCATCGACGTGCCCTGGTGGGTGTGCGCCCTGGTCACGATGGCGATCGTGCAGGTCCTCGGCACCCTGGGCATCGAGATGGGTGCGAAGGTGCTGGCCGTGTTCGTGCTGGCCGAGTTCAGCATCCTCAGCGCCTTCGCCGTCGTCACCTTCGCCAAGGGCGGCGGGCCCGAGGGCCTCGGCTTCGCCGACACCTTCTCGCCGGGCGCGGCCCTGGACGGCGCGCCGGGCGTGGCGCTGATGTTCGCCGTGGCGTCGATGATCGGCTTCGAGGCCACCGCGATCTACGGC
The DNA here is from genome assembly GCF_042657965.1 of Streptomyces coerulescens. Classification (NCBI taxonomy): domain Bacteria; kingdom Bacillati; phylum Actinomycetota; class Actinomycetes; order Kitasatosporales; family Streptomycetaceae; genus Streptomyces; species Streptomyces coerulescens. Next base: position 163,356 of record NZ_JBHSKM010000002.1, on the reverse strand, counting down.
GAGGAGGCCCGCGAGCCCCGTAGGACGGTGCCCCGGGCGACATACACGGCCGTCGCCCTCGTCACCGGCTTCTTCGCCTTCGCCTCCTGGATGCTGATCTCGTCCTACGGTGCCTCGAAGGCGGCCGGCGCCGCCGGTCAGGCGCTGGAGGGCGGTGACTCGACGGCGTTCGTCTTCGCGCCGATCGCCGCGCAGTTCGGCACCTGGGTCAACGACGTGCTGCCGATCCTGCTGGCCACCTCGCTCTTCGCCGGCATCCTGGCCTTCCACAACTCGGCCAACCGCTATCTGTTCTCGCTCAGCCGTGAGGGGCTTCTGCCGCGCGGGATCTCGGCGGTCAACCGCCGGCACTCACCCGGCGTCGCGGGCTTCGTGCAGACGTCGATCGCCGTCCTGCTGGTGATCCCGTTCGCGCTGGCCGGCAAGGACCCGGTGCTCACCCTGTTCTCGTGGGGCAGCGGCATCGCCGTACTGGCGATCATGCTCCTGTACTTCCTGACCTCGGTCTCGGTCGTCGCCTTCTTCCGGCGCGAGCGCCTCGACACCCGGCCGTGGAACACGCTGGTCGCCCCGCTGCTGGGGGCCGTGGGAATCGCCGGGGCCATCTGGCTGATCGTCGAGAACTTCACGACCCTCATCGGCGGCGACCGGACCACCGCCCTGTGGCTGCAGGCCGCGGTCCCGGCCGTCCTGGTGCTGGGCGTCGTCACCGGCCGCGCCCGGCGCTCGGCCCACCCGTAGATCACGCCCGCCGTCCGGCCGAGCCGCTCTCGGCCGGACGGCGGGCGATTGCCCGGTCGGCGCTCGGACCGACCCTTTCGTACGAGATACGAGATCAGACGTCATCTGGAGGTCCTCGCATGTCCGCCGTCACCCACGAAGAGTGGCTGCGTCGCGCCAAGTCCCTGCATCCGTCCGGCGCCCATCACATCGACGGCGCCGACGAACCGGGCGCCGGAGGGACCTTCGCGGCCGTCTCGCCCCGGGACGGACAGACGCTGGCGCAGGTCGCCGACGGAGGCGCCGCCGAGGTGGACGCGGCCGTCGCCGCCGCACGGCGCGCCTTCGACACCGGACCCTGGCCGCGCCTGGCACCCGTCGAGCGCGGCCGGGTGCTGCTGCGGATCGCCGACCTGCTGGAGGAACGGCGCGCGGAACTGGCACTCACCGTCAGCCTGGAGATGGGCAAACCCATCACCGACGCCCACGACATCGAGCTGCGCGCCGCCATCACCACCTTCCGCTGGTACGGCCAGCTCGCCGACAAGCTCACCGACGAGTCCCCGCACACCGCCCCCGACGCCCTCGCCCTGGTCACCCGGGAACCGGCCGGTGTCGTCGGCGCGGTCGTGCCCTGGAACTTCCCCCTGACCCTCGCCGGCTGGAAGATCGCCCCGGCGCTCGCCGCCGGCTGCACGGTCGTACTGAAGCCGTCCGAGAACTCCCCGCTGTCCGCCCTGCTCCTCGGCCGGCTGGCCACCGAGGCCGGGCTGCCGCCGGGCGTGCTCAACGTCGTGAACGGCGAGGGCCCCGTCGCCGGGCGGGCCCTCGGACTCCACCCCGACGTCGACGTCCTGGCCTTCACCGGCTCCACCGCCGTCGGCCGGCACTTCCTGCACTACGCGGCCGACTCCAACCTCAAGCGCGTCTGGCTCGAACTCGGCGGCAAGTCACCGAACATCGTCCTGCCCGACGCCCCCGACCTGGACCGGGCCGCCGCCACCGCGGCCTGGGGCATCTTCTTCAACCAGGGTGAGATGTGCACCGCGCCCTCCCGGCTCCTCGTGCACTCCTCCGTCGCCGAACGCGTCACCGAGGCCGTCGTACGCCGGGCCCGTGAGCTGCGAGTCGGCGACCCCCTGGACCCGGCCACCGAGATGGGCGCGCTGGTCGGCGAGGCCCACCTCGGCCGCGTCCTCGGGCACATCGGGACCGGCCGGGAGGAGGGCGCCCGGTTGCGCACCGGCGGTGAGCGCGTCCTCGCCGAGACCGGCGGCACCTACCTGGAGCCGACCGTCTTCGACGGGGTCGAGCCGACGATGCGACTGGCCCGCGAGGAGATCTTCGGCCCCGTCCTGTCCGTCCTCGCCTTCGACGACCTGGACGAGGCGGTACGGCTGGCCAACGCCACCGAGTACGGCCTCGCCGCCGGCCTGTGGACCTCCGACCTGTCCACCGCCCACATGGTCTCCCGCGCCCTGAAGGCCGGCACGGTCTGGGTCAACTGCTACGAGGAGGGCGACCTGACCGTCCCCTTCGGCGGCATGAAGCAGTCCGGGAACGGCCGCGACAAGTCCGCGCACGCCCTGGAGAAGTACACCGAGCTCAAGACGACCTGGATCCAGCTGTGACCCGTCCGCTGATCGCCGTCCCTGCCCGCTTCTCCGCCACCACCTCCGCTCTGCGCTACGCCGCCGAGGCCAACGCCCGCGCCCTGATCGAGGCGGTCTGGCGGGCCGGCGGTGAACCGGCGAGCATCCATCCCGCGGCCGGTGACGTCGCCGGACGTCTCGCCCGCTTCGACGGCGTCCTGCTCCCCGGCGGCGGCGACCTCGCCCCGCACCGCTACGGCGCCGCCGACACTCACGCGAGCGTCTACGACGTGGACGACCTCCAGGACACCTTCGACCTCGAAGCCGCGCGGCGCGCACTGGACCTCGGCATCCCCCTGCTGGCGATCTGCCGCGGTCTGCAGACCGTGAACGTCGCCCTCGGCGGCACGCTGGAGCAGGACATGGGCGGCCCCGAACACGAACACCGGCATCTCGTGCACCCGGTGGCGATCGACCGTGGCACCTTGCTGGAACGTGCCCTCGGGGCGGAGAAGGCGGAGGCCTCCTGCTACCACCACCAACGGGTGGACCGCCTCGGCACCGGCCTCACGGTGACGGCCCGCGCCGCCGACGGAACGGTGGAGGGACTCGAACTCCCCGGCGCGCAGGGGTGGTTCACGGCGGTGCAGTGGCACCCCGAGGACACGGCTCACCGGGACGGTGCTCAGCAGGCGCTCTTCGACGCCCTGGTGAGCGCGGCACACGAGCGGCGCTGAGCGAGGGCCGCGCCCTCAGCCGTCGTTCCTGGCCCGCCGCCCTCAGCCGTCGCTCCTGGCCCGCCGCCTTCAGCCGTCGTTCCTGGCCCGCCGGCCGCTGCGGCGAGGGGCGGGCTCGGCTCCGTCGAGCAGGGCGAGCCGGCGGTCCTCGCCCTGCTCCTCCACCTGGAGCACGACCCGGCGCAGCCCCTCCGCCACGCTCCGGCACTCCTCGTCGCTGAGCTGCCCGGCGACGAAGGCCTCCTCCTCGTTGAACGCGGGGAACAGCCGGCGCATCAGCTCCTCGCCCTCCTCGGTGAGGCTGAGCAGCACGAGCCTGCCGTCACTGGGGTGCCCGGCCCGCTTCACCAGCCCCCGCCCCTCCAGCGTCCGCGCCACACCCGTGAGCGTGCCCTTGGAGATCCCGGCCTCCTCCGCGACATGCCGGGTCTCCGACTCGCCCCACACCCAGACCACCCAGAGCACCACGAACGCCGTCCAGGTCAGATCGGCGCCGCGCAGCACGGAGTTCTCCAGGTGCTGCCGGACCGTGGAGGCCGCGCGGTAGATGTTGGCGACCACGGCCATCTGCTCCCGGTGCAGCGGGATACCGCCGAGCTTGGCCTCGGCCAGCTTCTCGGCGGCGGTGATCGATCGTTGGCCGGGCATGGCACTCTCCTTTGGCCGCGGCGTCGGACAGGCGGTGTCGGACGGGGAGCGGACGATTTTCGTTCGGGTTCAAATTGTACGGAAGGGCCCGCCGATTCCCGGACCCTGGACGCCCTCTTGACGCCGGCCGCGGGCGGACCGACACTCGAGCAGGATTCCTAGTGAATTGGTAGGGAAACATGGGGCGTCTCGAGTCGGCCACCGGCCGAGTGATCCGTACGCCCCTTCTCACGTCCCGCCGCCACATCGACCTGCTCCGCGTATGCAGCGCGATCAGCCCCCGGGGCTGACCTCCACGTCGCTTCCGCCGACCGCGCACGTCCACACGCCTGCCCCGGGGAGAGTCATGTCCGTCACACCGTTGGCCGCACACCCGTCCACCCAGTCCGCCCCCGCCTTCCGGGGCCGTATCGGCAGGGACGCGCGCAGCGGCCACTACGCCGTGCCGCGCCGCTACCGCCTCCATCTGTCGACGGCCTGCCCGGACGGCCTGCGCATCGCCGTCGCCCACGCCCTGCTGGGCCTCGACGACATCTGTCCCGCGACCTTCCTGCCCCCGATCCCCGACGGCTCCGACGGCGGACACGCCGTCCTGCGTCCCCTCTACGACGCAAGCGCCCACCGGTACGCCGGGCCGGCCCTCGCCCCGGTCCTCAGCGACGACTGGTCCGGTCGCATCGTGAGCACGCACGCTCCCGACATCGTCAGGGACCTCGCCCGGCGCTTCGGCCACGGGTGTGCGGAGCTCTACCCGTGCGGCGCGGAGTCGGAGATCGAGGCCGTCGAGCAGATGTGCGCGCAGGGCATCGAGGAGGCCGCGCAGCGTGCGGGGGCAGCGGGTGCCGAGCCGGGGGAGCGCGACGAGGCGCTCGGGACGCTGCTGCGCTCCCTGGGCGCGCTGGACCGCTGGCTCGACGGACGTACCCATATGATCCGTCATCAGATCACCGCCGCCGACATCGAGTTGTGGGTCACCCTGGTCCAGCTCGACACCGTCCACCGCCACCACCTGGACGCGACGGCCGTGCAGCGCATCGCCGACCACCCCGCCCTGTGGGACTACGCGCGCCGGCTCACCGCCGACTCGGCGTTCGGCGCGCATCTCGACCTCGACGCCATCGCCCGCCGCCACCACGCGCGTTGTCAGGGCCTTGAGGCCGCCGGCGCCGCTGTCCAGATCCTGGACTGGACGGCCCACGCGGCAGCCGGATCGGATGCCCGACCGCAGGTCGACGGGCCCTGAGCCGGTCCAGACCGTGGACCGGCGTTGACATTCGTTCGGGCAACTGTCGTAACTTACGGCCCAGAACGGTCATGAGCGTCAGTGACAAGCCCTGGCTCGCTGACCGGCAACCCTCGCGTCGCGGTGGGGTGCCCAGGTGACGACCGGACCGGATGACATTCGGTAAGCGCGAGGCCCCCAGGGGCCGGGAAAGCGAGTGACGACATGGACGCAGCTCCCAGGACGGCCGAACGCCGCTCCCAGAGCTGCTTCCTGCCGTTCGCGAACCTGCTCGTCGCCGACCGCACCGTGGATCTGCTCCGAGTCAACAGCGCACTGTGTACCGCACCGGGCCGTGCCCGCTGTCGAGGCTGACACCTTCTCCCAGCCCGGCACTCCCTGACGAACACCGCCTTTGCGGTGTGCTGTCGCCCGCCCAGCCCCCGGTACCCGCGCCTCCCGTGAGCCGACGCGCCGCCCAGCGGACGTCGTTGCCACACCCTGCGCCGGGCCTGGGGAATTCCGACTCCTGTCGGAGCCCTCCATGAGTGGACCCCCAGGCGCCGCCGTGTCCCTCGCCGAGGCACCGACGACCGCCGACACCCCTTCAAAGCCGCTGAGGGCACAGCGAGTTCTGCCGCTGCGCCGGCCCGGTCGCCGGCTCGCCACCGCGGTGGTCCTCGTCCTGGCGGCCCAGTTCGTCCACGGACTGGTGACCAACCCCTTCTACCAGTGGGACCGCTTCGGCTACTGGTTCCTGCGGCCGACCATCCTCGACGGGCTCCTCGTCACCCTCGAAGTCACCGCCTACAGCGCGGTGCTGGGCCTCCTCGGCGGAATCCTGCTGGCGCTGGCACGGCTCTCGCGGAGCCCGGTCCTACGGGCGGTCAGCTGGATCTACGTCTGGGCGTTCCGCTCCGTCCCGCTGATCGTGGTGCTGCTGTTCCTCTACAACTTCAGCGCCCTGTACAAGACGCTGAGCGTGGGCGTGCCCTTCGGCCCCGCCTTCTTCTCCTTCGACGAGTCCAAGCTCGCCACCGACCTCGTGCTCGCGGTCGTCGGCATCAGCCTCCACGAGTCCGCGTACGCCGCCGAGGTCGTCCGTCAGTTCGCCAGCCTCGACCACCTCTCCGGCGGCCGCTCCGCCTGGAACGTGGTCACGTCCTGGGACGCGTTCACCGGCGAGAACTTCCGCCGCGGCGGCTTCCTGCCGCAGGAGGAGCGCTACTCCCGCGCCAAGGAGTTCCTCGCCACCGCGGGCGAACTCTTCGACTCCTGGCACGTCGACGAGATCCTCGCCGACCAGGAGAGCGGAACCTTCCTGCGGGACGCCGAAGCCGGAGCCTTCGTCCACACCGGGCAGCACTTCGACATCCACGGACAGTTCAACGTCCCGCGCTCCCCGCAGGGCCGCCCGGTCATCCTCCAGGCCGGCGACTCCGACGAAGGCCGCGAGTTCGCCGCCGCGGAAGCGGACGCCGTCTTCAGCCGGCACGGCACTCTGGAGGCGGGCCGGGCCTTCTACAGCGACGTCAAGTCCCGCCTGGCCACATACGGCCGGCGCTCCGACCAACTGCTCATCCTGCCCGCCGCGACCGTCGCACTCGCCGACACCGACGCCGAGGCCGGGGAACTCGCCCGTGAGGTGCGCCGTCAGCAGGTCAGCGGAACCACCGCCCTCAAGCACCTGGAGTTCGTCTGGAACCGGGACCTGTCGGCGTACGACCCGGAAGGCCCCCTCCCCGACATCGACCCGGACATCGGAGACGACCACATCTCCAAGGGCCGCGCCCAAGTCCGCATGTACCGGGACCCGATCGCCACCGCGCGCGAGTGGCGCGAACTGGCCGAGGCCAACAAGTGGTCCATCCGCGACCTGGTCATCAACACCGGAAACCGGCAGAACTTCGTGGGCTCCCCCGCCACCCTCGCCAGGACCCTCAACGACCCCGTGCAGGCCGACGCGAGCGACGGCTTCACTCGTCCCGCACGTCACACCGACGGGTCTCGACGAGTTCGCCGACAAGGTCGTCCCACTGCTCCAGGAACAGGGCGTGTTCCGCACCGAGTACGAGGGCACGACCCTGCGCGACCACCTCGGCCTGGCGCACCCGGACCAGGCACGCGCCGAGCGGGTCGCATCGTGAAGTTCATCGCGATCACCCTGATCGTGCACCGTCCGGATCCGGTCACCGGGGTGCTCAAGCCGACACACGACCGCTTCCGCGAGGTCCTAGACAACGCCCTGCTCGCCGAGGAACTGGGCTTCGACGGCTTCGGCGTGGGGGAGCGGCACGAGCGCCCGTTCATCTCGTCGTCCCCGGCCGTCGTGCTGAGCCACGTCGCCGCGCCGACGAAGCGCATCCGGCTGTTCACGGCCGTGACGACCCTCAGCCTGCTGGACCCGGTGCGGGCCTATGAGGACTACGCGACCCTGGACCACCTGTCCGACGGCCGTCTGGACCTGATCATCGGCAAGGGCAACGGCGCCGCACAGCGCGACCTGTTCCACGTCACGCCGGAGGACCAGTGGGACCGCAACGCCGAGAGCTACGAGGTCTTCCGGCGCATCTGGCGCCAGGACAAGGTCACCGCGGACACCCGGTTCCGCCCGCCGCTCACGGACGCCGAGGTGTGGCCACGGCCGTACCAGCGGCCCGTCCGGGTCTGGCACGGCAGCGCCACCAGCGAGGAGTCCGTCGACCTGGCCGCCCGCTACGGTGACCCGCTGTTCTCGGCCAACGTCACCCACCCCATCGAGCCCTACGCCGAGTTGATCCGGCACTACCGCGAGCGCTGGGAGCACTACGGCCACGACCCGGCCGACATCGCGATCGGCGCCGGCACGGCGGGCATCTGCGTCGCTCCCACCTCCCAGGAGGCACTGGCCGCCTACCGACCGGTCTTCGAGGCCAACCTCGCCTTCTTCACACAGGCGGGCCTGCCCGTCGTCTTCGAAACCCTGGAGGACTTCGTCGAGCGCAGCTCCGCCCTGATCGGCAGTCCGCAGCAGGTCATCGACAAGGTGCACCGCTACCACGAGCAGTTCGGCCACACGGCGATCCACGTCCACGCGGACGCGAGCGGCCTCAGCGACACCCGGCACCGTGACTCGCTGGAGCTGTTCCAGTCGGCGGTGGCGCCGGTGCTGCGCAAGGACCTTCCCGACCCGCCCTTCACCTGGGGCCCCGCACAGCAGCCGACCCATGTCTGACATCCCTCTCGGCGTCCTCGACCTGGTCCCGATCCCCTCCGGATCGACGGCCGCCGACGCCCTGCGCAACTCGATCGACCTGGCGCAGCGGGCGGAACGCCTCGGCTACGCCCGCTACTGGTTCGCCGAACACCACCTCAACCCGGGCGTCGCGGGCACGTCACCGGCGGTCGTCCTGGCCCTCACCGCCGCGGCCACCTCCACCATCCGCCTGGGCTCCGGCGCCGTACAACTCGGCCATCGCACCGCGCTCTCCACGGTCGAGGAGTTCGGCCTGCTCGACGCCCTGCACCCCGGCCGCCTCGACCTGGGCCTGGGCCGCTCGGGCGGCCGCCCGCCCGGAGAGAGGGCGACCGTGCCCACGGCCACCCCGGTCGTCGACGGCCGCGCCCCGAACGGTCTGCCCATCCCGCCCCGCTTCTCCTTCGAGCGTCTCCTGGGCTCACCCCGAGTCGCCCTCCAGCGCCGACTGCTGCTCCTGCCCCACGCCGAACCGCAGGACTACGCCGAGCAGATCGACGACGTCCTCGCCCTGCTCGCCGGCACCTACCGCTCCCCGGAGGGCGTCGAGGCGCACGTCGTGCCCGGTGAGGGTGCCGAGGTCGAGGTGTGGATCCTCGGCAGCAGCGGCGGTCAGAGCGCCGAGGCCGCGGGCGGCCGGGGCCTGCGCTTCGCCGCGAACTACTACGTCAGCCCCGCCACGGTCCTGGAAGCGGTGGAGGCCTACCGCGCCCTCTTCCAACCGTCCGAGGTCCTCGACAAGCCGTACGTCACCGTCTCGGCCGACGTCGTCGTGGCCGAGGACGACGCGAGGGCACGCGAACTCGCCACCGGCTACGGCCTGTGGGTGCGCGGCATCCGCACCGCCGAGGGTGCCATCCCTTTCCCCACACCCGAGGAGGCGCGCGCCCACACCTGGAGCGACGACGACAGGGAACTCGTGCGGGACCGAATCGACACGCAGTTCGTCGGAACGCCGGGCCGGGTCGCCGACCGGCTGGAACAGCTCCGGGAGGCCACGGGCGCAGACGAGTTGCTGATCACCACGATCACCCACGACCACGCGGACCGGGTGCGGTCCTACGAGCTGCTGGCGCGGGAGTGGCGACGCAGGTGACGGACGTGTGCCGCGAGGTGGGAGACGCCGGCGTGGGCGGACGTCACCCTCCCCCGAAGGTGGCGTCCGCCCACTCTCCCCGGCGCCGGACTGTGGACTGTCCCGTCCGCGCGCGTCAGCGGCTCCGTGCCGTCACCAGCACATGACCGCCGTCTCCCCCGAACCCCAGCCGGCATAGAGGCGCACCCGGACGAAATAGCGGCGGCCCTTGACGAGGCGCGCCTTGAGCGTGGCGTTGTGCGGGGTGCCGCCGTCGTCCTGGCCGGAGAGGTAGCGCGGTTCGCCGTCGCGTTCCTCGAAGACCACCACGACCGTGTCGCTGTCGCCGAACGTGCCCACCGTGTACTCGCGTGTCTCCGGCGGCTCGATCACGAAGTCGGCCTGCTCCGCCGGGCCGAGTCGCAGCGGAACCGAGCGGAAGGGCACCAGCTCGCGCGGGCCGGGCGGCTCGGTCGGCGGGTACCAGCGGCGGACGAACTCCTTGTCGGCCCGGGACAGCACACCCGGCGGGTTGAGGCCGCCGCGGAACTGCTCCGGCTCCAGGATCAGCCCACCCGAGAAGGGGTACTCCATGATCGACTGCGGGTCCCAGACGGAGCCGTTGACCTCGTTCGCGTCCAGCTTGCGCAGAATGTTGAAGAACGTCTTGTCCCGGCTCCAGAAGTTCGGCGGGCCGGCCAGATCGGCGTACACGGCCTCGTCGTCCCAGTGAATGCCGGCGAACGGGCTCTGGTGCTCGTGCAGCATGCCGAGCGCGTGCCCGATCTCGTGCAGGGCCGTCCCGCGCTCCCCGGGCACCGTCAGGTCCCAGCCGAAGTTCATGGTGCGCTCGTTCAGACCGACCTGGAGCGCGTCCTTGCCGACGGTCGACCAGGAGCCGTCGCCCACCTGGAACCCGATGCGCAGCTCGGCCTCCGACCGGTCGCCGACCTCCACGAACGACAGCCCGACGCCCAGGCCCTGCCACTCCTGGAAGCACTCGCGCACCACTTCGCGCTGCTCCTTCCCGCCGACCCACGAGACATGCCTGCTCTCGCCGGTCTCCGGATCCGGGATCGAGGATCCGTCGGAGTCCCGGTCGAAGAAGTGGTAGTGCAGCACGGTGCCGTTGACCCACATACGGCGACCGCAGATGAGCGCACTGAGCCGCTCGGCGGCCAGCCCCGGCGCGAAGGCGGGGGCCGACTGCTGCGCGAGGGAGCAGTAGCGAGCGGTCATGCGGACAGGCTGCCGGTGAGCCCGCCGTCCGCGCTTGAGTCGGGGGCTACTCAAGTACCCGTGTATCAGAAGTGAGTCACCGTGCTCCTATTGCCGTGACGACCTACGTACGCGATCCGAAGACCCTGGAACTGCCCTGGCCGTTCACCGGCCGGGAGGACGAACTGGAGCTGGTCCGAGGGGCCCTGGCCGCGGGCCGCAACGGCATCGTGATCACGGGCCCGGCCGGCAGCGGCAAGACCCGGCTGGTGGCCGAGGCCGTCCGTGGCACCGACTGCGCCCGGGTGGCCGGCACCCCCGAGACCCGCCGTATCCGCTTCGCCGCGTTCGCGCACCTCGTCCCCGAGTCGGCCTCCCTGCACGGCGCGCTCCAGCATCTGTCCGGCGTACGGCTGCTGCTGGTCGACGACGCCCATCTGCTCGACGACGCCTCGGCCGCCCTGGTCCACCAACTGGCCGTGCACGGCCGCACCCGGCTCCTGGTCGTCACCACCGACGGAGCCTCCGCTCCCGGCGCGATCTCCCGACTGTGGACCGGCGAACTCCTGCCCCGCCTCACCCTGGAGCCGCTGCCCCGGGAGGACACCGCCCGGCTGCTGGCCGCCGAGGCGGCGGGCGCCGGCCTCGACCCGCTCACCGTCAACCGGCTGCACCGTCTGTGCCGCGGCGACCTGCGCCTCATGCGCGACCTGACGGGCGCGGTACGCGAACACGCCCTGCTCACCCGCGTCGAGGAGACACAGGAGTGGGCGTGGCGTGGCCCGGTGCCGATGACGCCGACGGTCCGTGAGCGCACCGCGCATGTCCTGGAGCGCACCTGCGCCGAACAGCGCGGGATCCTCGAACGCCTCGCCTTCGCCGAGCCGTTGCCCCTGGATCTGGAGACGGACCGGCTAGACCTGCGTGCCCTGGAACCCCTGGAGGCCGACACGCTGGTCCACGTCGACGACCGCGGTGCCGTCCGCCTCGCCCACCCCTTGCACGGCCCGGTGCTGCGGGCCGCGGCCGGCCGGCTGCGCGCGAGGCGGCTCTCCCGCACGCCCGAGCAGTGCGGCCCCGCCCTGGACGCCGAACGGGACGAGCTGAGCCGCCGCATCGAGCGGGCGGACGTACGGCAGGCGCCGGCGCCGGTGGGGGAGTGGCTGGTCGCGGAGGGCGCGCCGGTGCCGGCCGGATACGCGGCCGTACGGGCCCGGTTCGCGCGGCTGCGCGGTGAGCTGCGGGAGGCGGCGGCCTGGGCGCGTCAGGGGCTGCTGGACGGCGCCGAGGACCCGTCCTGCCGCCGCGAACTCGCCCTCGCCACCGCGCAGTCGGGCGATGCCACGACCGCGCACGAGATCCTGGGTGGCCGCCCCCACGGGGGTGGGGCGGTCACCCGGCCGAGGGCGGCCCGCGACGACGCCGGCGGGTCGACCGGGGTGACCGGCGCAGACGCGTACGACGCAGCGGGGTCGACCGGCGTGACCGGCGCCGACCCGTACGACGCAGCCGGGTCGATCGGGGCGATCGGGGCGATCGGGGCGATCGGCGGAGACGCTTACGACGCCGTCCGCCTCGGCGATCCCGAGCGCGCCGCGGGCCGCCTGACGGGTGTCTTCGCCGAGCACGCCGACGCGCTCGCCCGCGCCGACGGTCCCGCGCTGGACCAGGTGGCCCGACAGCTCCAGGAGCGCGGCTTCCTGCTCTTCGCGGCCGAGGCGCACGCCCAGGCCGTACGGGCGCACCGCGACCCGCGCGCCGCCCGCACCTCACGCATGCGTGCCGTCGCGCTGGCCCGCCGCTGCCAGGGCGCCCGTACCCCCGCCCTGTCCGGGTTGGTCCTCGGCGAACTGACCGCCCGGCAACGGCAGATCGTGACGCTGGCGGCCACCGGGCTGAGCAACCGGCAGATCGCCGAGAAGCTCACCCTGTCCGTACGCACCGTCGGCAACCACCTCTACAGCGCCTACGCCCGCCTCGGCGCAGGCGACCGCGGCGCACTGCCGTGGCTGGTGCAACTGCCGGACGCCCAGCCGGCGTGAGCCGGTCGACCGAGGCCGGGTCGATGAACGGCTCAGGCCGCTCCGAACGCGGAGAACGCCCAGCCTGTCGCCCGATGCAGCGCATCACCCGGCAGAGCCGCCCGCGCGTCGCGCAGCGCCTCGGCGAGGGACAGCCCCTGGCTGAGTCCCTTGTGCAGCGCGAGCATCAGCGGCACCACCGCGGCGTCGTTGACGGGCGCCGTGCACGCCACCACACCCGCCGTGCCGAGCGGCAGCAGCGCCGTGACCAGGCCGAGCAGCTCGTCGGCGCCGACGGAGGCGAACCGGGCGGTGTCGCAGCAGGACAGGATGATGCGGTACGGGCTGCGGGCCAGGCGTTCGAAGTCGTGCACGATCAGCGGCCCGTCGGCCATCCGCAGCGACGAGAACAACGGGCCGTCCGCGCGGAACGTGCCATGGGCGGCGATATGGGCCAGCGCCGCGCCGTCGAGCTCCTCCAGCACCTGCGGGACGCGGGCGTCGGCGTGTTCCAGGACGACGGCACCGCCGTACCGGCCCGCCAGATGGGGCACTTCCGCGCCGCCGGTCGCCAGACCGGGCCCACGCACCAGTACCTGGCGGCCGCCCGGCGGTGGCTCGGTGTCCCGGGCGCGCAGCCAGCCGCTCGCCGACGGCGACACGCTGAGCACCCGCTCCCGCAGCGACGGCAGCAGGGCCCACGGCACCCGGTGCAGCCGGGCGGGCGGAACGACCACCACAGGGCCGTCCCCGAGCTGGGCCGCCGCCGGGCCGAGCAGCAGTTCCTCCAGGCGCCGCCCCGCCGCCTCCACCACCGGCATCCGAGCCTCCGCGCCCGGGTGGGCCAACCGGCGCAGCCCCGCCTGCACGTGCTCGGCCTCGGTCTCCGCCTCGGCCAGCAGCCCGGCCTCGTACCGGCGCACCCGGCCCTGACCGCACAGCAGCACCTGCACCCGCCCGTCCAGCACGGCGAGTTCGACCAGCCGTATGTCGTCGCCCAGCCGCTGAAGCAGCCGGCCCGGTTCGAAGCGGTGGCCGTCGCCGGGCGTGTCGCCCCGCAGATGCAGGGTCCGGGACCGGATCTCCCGCTCCAGGCGCCGCTGTTCACGCTCCAGGGCCGGCACCGGACGTGCGTCGCGGCGGGCCTCCTCGGCACGCGCCGCGATCTCCCGGAAGGCGGTCAGGTCGCTCAGCAGCTCCGGGTCGGCCGGCGGCCGGGTCGGCGGTGTCGACAGCGCGGTGGCCCGCCAGCGCTCGCTCCACACCAGCAGCCTGCGCGGGCTGCCGGAGTCGCGGCTGGCCTGCTGGGCCAGGGCGGCCAGTTCGGCGCCCTGCGCGGTGGCGCGGGCCCGGAGCTCCGTGGCGCCCAGCGTCATCCGATGGGCGTCGAGCACGTCGAGGCCGCGCCGGCACGCCTCCAGGACACCGCGCCCGGACCCGGCCGCCTGCGCTCGCAGCGCCTGCGCCGCCCAGCCCGTCATCCGCGCCAGCGGCGGCCCGCTGCGCCTGCTGCGGGCGGCGACGACCAGATGCCGCTCGGCGTCCGCCCGCCAGCCCAGGGTGAGCGCGATCCGGCCGGCGAGCAGCGAGGCCTCCGGCGCGGCCGGCGCGCCGAAGGAGGCCAGCCGGTCGGCGACCGCGGCCGTGTCGGCCACCAGCCGCCCCGAACTGCGCCCGGCGGCCACCCGCGCCTCGATCAGCACCAGCCGGGCGTGCGTCTCCCACCAGGTGCGCCGCTGCCCGGCGAACAGCCGCACCGCCATGTCGGCCCGGGCTATCGCGGTGTGCGCGTCGCCGGCCAGCCGGGCGGCGGACGCCGCCGCCAGGAGCAGCTCCGCCTTGCGGGTGGACTGGCCGCCGATGCGGTCGAGGACGGCGATCGCCGCGTCGGCCTCGGCCAGCGCCTCCGGGGCCAGGCCGGCCGCCATCAGCACCTCGCAGCGGCGGATGTTCAGCATGAACGTCGGGGTGCCGAGCTTGGCGTAGCGCTCCTCCGCCTCGTCCAGCAGCCGCAGCGCCACCGGGATGTCGCCCGACCGGAACGCCGCGAGACCCCGGCTCTCCACCGCGTCGGCCTTGTCGTGCTCCTGGCCCGTGGTGTCCCACAGGGCCTCGGCCGCCGTGAAGTCGGCGTCCGCCCGGTCCACCGCGCCGAGCGCCAGATGCACGGTCGCGCGCAGCGTCAGCGCCCGCGCCGTCCAGATGACGTCGTCCACCTGCCGCAGCACCGGAATCGCCCGGCGCACGTCCTCCAGCGCCTCCCGGTGGTGGCCGAGGACCCAGCGCGCGTAGGCACGGCGGAACAGCACCCGGGCGCGTGTGTGTCCGCTGCCGCGTTCGATCCCGCGCTCCAGCGCGGCCAGCCCCTGCTGTGTGCGCCCCGCATGCACCAACGCGACCCCGAGCGCCGCCAGGACGTCTGCCTCCCGGTCGGCGGAATCCGCGCGTGCCGCGAGATCCCGGGCGCGCCGCAGATGGTGCAGGGCGATGCGCATGTCGCCCCAGTCGCGCTGCCAGATGCCGATCACCTGGTGGGCGACGGAGGCGTGCAGGGGCGAGGGATCGGCGTCGAGCAGCCCCTCCGCCCGCGCCAGCGCGTCGTTCGGGGCGGCGAACACCATCGGCAGCAGTTCGAGAACCGATTCGCTTCCCGCTGTCACTCCACGGATGGTAGTTGCCCCGGAACCGTGCCACACGGGTTTGGCGCTGTATCAATCAGCGACCTCGTGGCTCAATTTGACGACCGTCGCCTCAGCGGGAGGACACGCCATGGCACCACAGCGATTCCACGAGCAGTTCGAGCAGATCCAGCGCTCCATGCCCGACGTCCCCCTCGCGATGGGACCGGACGACTCCGCCGAGTTCATCTACGAGAAGGGTTATGTGCTCGTCCGTGACGGCGAGGACGCCCGTGTCGTCGAGGACACCGTGCGCGCGCACTTCACCGCCGAGCCCGACCTGGTGCAGGACCATGTGCGCCGGGCGAGCCCGCAGACCAACCGCTCGGGCATCACCCGTATCCAGGTCGGCGACCCCGGCGAGGGCGACCGCGCCGGCGACCGCCCCGTGGCGCACGCCCTGCGCGCCCTGCGGGAGTCGGAGGGCCGGGCCGGACGCCGGCTGGTCAGCCGCAACCACCTGGTGTCGATCGCCGTCAACTCCTGTCCCGGCGACGAGCCCGCGCCCGTCGCCCGGACCGAAGGACTCAACCCGTCGCCGGCCGAGGGCAGTTACGACGAGGACAGCGCGATCGGCGTCCTGGTCGTCGACACCGGGCTCATGCGCGACTTCCGGTCCTCCCCGCTGCTGGCCCACACCGACGGCGACGCACAGATCAAGGAGTGCGACGACGACGGTGTCCTCCAGCAGTACGTCGGCCACGGCACGTTCATCGCCGGGCTGGTCGCGGCCGTGGCGCCCAACACGGGCATCACCGTCCGCAACTCGCTGAACGACGCGGGCGCCATCCTGGAGTCCGAGTTCGGCGAGAAGCTCTTCGAGGCCGTCGACGCGGGCGGCTGGCCCGACATCCTCAGCCTCTCCGCGGGCACGTCCAACGGCCGCACCGACGGCCTGCTCGGCATCGACGCCTTCATGCGGGAGCTGCGCGACCAGCGCACCCTGCTCGTCGCGGCGGCCGGCAACAACGGCAGCGCCACGCCCTTCTGGCCCGCCGCCTACGCCGACCAGCCCGACTACCAGGACGTCGTGCTGTCGGTCGGCGCGCTGCGCGGCGACGGCGAGTTCGGCGCCTGCTTCAGCAACCACGGCCCCTGGGTGAAGGTGTACGCGCCCGGCGAGCGCCTCACCAGCGTCCTCACCGGCTTCGACACGCCCGTGCCGTACATCTACCAGCACTCCACCTACGACACCTGCCGGTACGGCTTCGGCTACGCCTGCACCTGTGTCTCCCCGCGCCACACCGGCGTGCTGAGCGAGCAGGGCGGCTCCACCAAGCCCGACCAGGTGATGTTCGAAGGGCTCGCGCACTGGAGCGGCACCTCGTTCGCCACCCCGCTGGTCGCCGGTCTGATCGCGGCCCACATGAGCGCACAGCAGGAGAGCGACCCGAGGGTCGCCCGCTACAAGATGCTCGCCGCGAACTCCGGTTACGCGGAGGTGCGGGGGGCGCACGTACCGGCGCTTCGCCCCGGGACCTGGCGTCCTGTGCCCGTCCTGCCCCCGGCTCCTCGGTCATGAGGGTCGGAACCATCCCCTCCGCGGCGTACGATGACTTGCCGTACACGAGGGGTGGGGCTGTGGACCGTGCAGATGTCGGCGCGTTGGTCCAGTCCGCCGTCGACGGCGACGCGGCGGCCTGGAAGGCGCTCGTTGAAGGGCTGAGCCCGCTGGTGTGGTCGGTCGTGCGCGCACACCGGCTGAGTGACGCCGACGCCCATGAGGTCTACCAGACCGTCTGGTTCCGCTTCGCCCAGCACCTGGGGCGCATCCGGGAACCCGAGAAGGCCGGGTCCTGGCTCGCGAGCACCGCGCGGCACGAGTGTCTGAAGGTGCTCAAGAGCTTAAGGCGACTGACCGTGACGAACGATCCCCAGCTGCTCGACCGGGTCAGCGAGGACCGTACGCCCGAACAGTCGGTGCTGGACTCGGAGGAGGCCGCCGCCGAGTCCGAACGCATCCGCTGGATGTGGCAGGAGTTCGAGGAACTCGGCGAACGCTGCCGCCAGTTGCTGCGTGTGCTGATGGCCTCGCCGCCGCCCAGCTACCAGGAGGTGTCCGCCGCACTGGGCATCGCCGTGGGCAGCATCGGGCCGCTGCGGCAGCGCTGTCTGCGCCGGCTGCGGGCCCGACTCAACGCGCGGGGGGCGCTGTGAACGACGACATGCACGACGACATGACGGGCGAGGAACCCCCCGCCGACGACGGTTTCGACATCGAGCTGCTGGAGGAGGAACTCCGCCAGGCCGCCACCATCCTGGACCCGGTACCGGCCCAGTTGCGCCGGCTCGCCGTCGAGGCGTTCGCGCTGCACGACCTCGACGCCCGGATCGCCGAGCTGACCTTCGACTCGGTCGAGGACGCCATTCCGGTCAGAGGCGCGACGGACGTGCCGCGGATGCTGACCTTCCGCGCGGGCGAGGTGACCGTCGACGTGGAGGTCTCCGCGCAGGGGCTGATGGGGCAGGTGCTGCCGCCGCAGCAGGCGCGTATCGAGGTGCTCGGCGGCCCGCAGACGGCCACCCCGGTCGTCGCCGACGACATGGGCCGCTTCACCAGCGACGCCCCGCCCAGCGGCCCGTTCGCCCTGCGGCTGCGCACCGGCGGGGAGGTCGTCGTCACGGAGTGGCTGCGGGCCTGATCCACGGGGTCAGCGAGCGGCGGCGTCCACCAGAGCCGCCAACGCCCGCGTGAGCCGGGCGAGTCCGGGACCCGCCGGACCGCCCGGCTCCGCCATGTACGTGTCCCGGCGGATCTCGATCATCAGGGCGGAGACCCGGGGCTCGGTGCCGTAGAACCCCAACGGCACGTAGGTGCCGCTGAACGGGCTGTCCAGCCCGGTCTCCCCGCACTCGGCGAACGCCTCGCGCGCCGCGTCGAGCAGCTTCGCGGGCGTGTGGAAGGGATCGCTGCCCAGGCAGACCGGGGGCCGCGGGCCCTCGCCGTGCAGCTCGTAGGGGAGCGGGGCGGTCGGATAGGAGTGCAGGTCGATGATCACCGCCCGCCCTGTGGCGGCGAGCCGGTCGGCCACGGCGTCCGTCATGGCCCGCGCGTACGGCCGGAAGTACCGCTGGATGAGGGGCTCCGGGTCCGAGTCGGCGGGCCGTAGCTCGGCGAGATGCGTGGTCCGGGTGTATACGGCGCCCATGCCCACGGCGAGCATCTCCTCCCGCTCGTCGGGGAACCGCTCCGGGTCGACGACCAGCCGAGCCAGCCGATTCACGAACCGCCACGGCCGACTCTGCGCCACCCCGGCCGCCGCCTCGGCCAGTTCCTCGGTGTGCGCGTCGACGATGTGATCCAGCTCCCGCTCCAACGCCTCGTCGTCCAGCAGAATGCCGGCACGGACCGCCGGAGGGATCTCCCGCGCGGAGTGCGGTACATGCAGGATCACAGGGGAGTCGTCGGCGCCCGGGCGCCACTCGAAGGACGGCGCGGCGAAGGTCATGACGGCTGCTCCCGGGGGTTGTCAGTGGCGTGGTGCACCATCACAGCATGAGCATGAGCATGAGCATCAGCAACGAGCAGGTGATCGCGCACCCGTTCCTCAAGGCGCTGTACAGGGACGACTACTACCCCGACGCGGTGGTGGACCGGGGCAAGGGCATCCTGCTGCGGTTGTGCGAGCGCATCGAGGCGGAGCGGCCCGCAGGGCTGCCCGAGCTGTACGCCCTCACTCATGCCGCCACCGACGAGTTCAACGCCCTCCAGGACGAGTTCTGGGCCGCCGGCAGCGAGATCGAGACCGTGGCCCGCGAGGAGATAGGCGAGGACTTCTGGTTCGTGGCCGGCGCCTACGGGTTCACGGACGCCGACCACGAGGAACTGATCGCCACCCGGGACTGGTGACACCGATGACCGTCCACGAGCTGTCGCGGACCGACGCCCGCCGGATCGCCGTGCGCGCTCAACTGCTGGACGCCATCCGGCCGGACGGGCTGCTGGACGTCGTACGGCGGCTGACGCTGCTCCAGATCGACCCCACCGCCGCCGTCGCGCCCAGCGCCGACCTCGTCGCGTGGAGCCGGCTCGGCGCTTCGGGCTGCACACCGGCCGACCTGACGGCCGCGCTGGCGGACCGGACCCTGCTGGAACTGCGGGCGATGATCCGGCCCGCCGAGGACCTCGCGCTGTACCGCGCCGAGATGGCCGAGTGGCCGGAACGCGGCACGCCCACCTCCTGGCGCGAGTACCACGGCACATGGGTCGCCGCCAACGACGCCTGTCGTCGGGACATCCTCGACCGGCTCGGCGCGGCGGGGCCGCTGCCCTCGCGCGAACTGCCGGACACGTGCGCGCTGCCGTGGCGCTCCAGCGGGTGGAGCAACAACCGCAACGTCACCAAGCTGCTGGAGCTCATGGTGCAGCGCGGCGAGGTCGCCGTGGCGGGACGCGGCGGCGGTGACCGGCTCTGGGACCTCGCCGAGCGGGTCTACCCCGACACGCCCGCGGTCCCCGTGGCGCAGGCGCTGCGCGTCCGGGACGAGCGTCGGCTGCGTGCGCTGGGCATCGCGAGGGCCCGGGGCCCCGAGTGCCAGGTCGAGCCGGTGGACGTGGGGGAGGCGGGGGAGCCTGCCGTCGTCGAGGGCGTGCGCGGCAGGTGGCGGGTCGACCCGGCCCAGCTGGGACAGCCGTTCACCGGGCGGGCCGCCCTGCTCTCGCCGTTCGACCGGCTGATCCACGACCGCAGACGGACCACCGAGCTGTTCGGCTTCGACTACCAACTGGAGATGTACAAGCCGGCCGCCAAACGCCGCTGGGGGTACTTCGCGCTGCCGATCCTGTACGGCGACCGTCTGGTGGGCAAGCTCGACGCCACGGCGGATCGCAAGGCCGGGGTGCTGCGGGTCGACGCGATCCACGAGGACGAGCCGTTCGATGCGGGGGTGACCGCGGAGGTCGGGCATGAGGTTGCGGATCTGGCGGGGTGGCTGGGGCTGGAGCTGGTTCTTCCTCGGTAGGGGGGTTGAGAAGCGCCTTCCGGGGTGCCGCTGTGTGGTGTCTGGCGGGTGCGGCGCCGTTGGGGCCGGTCGCGCAGTTCCTCGCGCCCCTTTTCGGGGCTTCGCCCCGATATGACTCCGCCCCGGCCGGTGTGTAATCGGTCGGGGCGGAGCCGGGGCAGGGCTTGTGCGTCAGCTCAGGGACGCCAAGGCCTCGTTCCACGTGGCCGACGGGCGCATCACCGCTGCCGCCTTGGCCGGGTCGGGCTGGTAGTAGCCGCCGATCTCGGCCGGCTGGCCCTGGACGGCGTTCAGCTCGTCGACGATCTTCTGCTCGTTCGACGTGAGCGTCTCGGCCAGCGGCGCGAAGGCCTTCGCCAGCTCGGCGTCGTCGGTCTGCTTGGCCAGCTCCTGCGCCCAGTACAGGGACAGGTAGAAGTGGCTGCCGCGGTTGTCGATGCCGCCGACGCGACGGGTCGGGGACTTGTCCTCGTTGAGGAAGGTCGCCGTGGCGCGGTCCAGGGTGTCGGCGAGGACCTTGGCGCGGGTGTTGCCGGTCGCGGTCGCGTACTGCTCCAGGGACGGCACCAGCGCGAAGAACTCACCGAGGGAGTCCCAGCGCAGGTAGTTCTCCTTGACCAGCTGCTGGACGTGCTTCGGGGCGGAGCCGCCGGCGCCCGTCTCGAACAGGCCGCCGCCCGCCATCAGCGGGACGACCGACAGCATCTTGGCGCTGGTGCCCAGCTCCAGGATCGGGAAGAGGTCGGTGAGGTAGTCGCGCAGGACGTTGCCCGTGACCGAGATGGTGTTCTCGCCACGGCGGATGCGCTCCACCGACAGCTTGGTGGCGTCGACCGGGGCGAGAATCCGGATGTCCAGGCCCTCGGTGTCGTGCTCCGGCAGGTAGGCGTTGACCTTGGCGATCAGGTTGGCGTCGTGCGCGCGGGTCTCGTCCAGCCAGAACACGGCCGGGTCGCCGGTGGCGCGGGCGCGGGTGACGGCCAGCTTCACCCAGTCCTTGATCGGTGCGTCCTTGGTCTGGCAGGAACGGAAGATGTCGCCCTCGGCTACCGGCTGCTCGAGGACCACGTTGCCCGCCCGGTCGACCAGACGGACCGTGCCGGCTGCCTTGATCTCGAAGGTCTTGTCGTGGGAGCCGTACTCCTCGGCCTTCTGCGCCATGAGGCCGACGTTCGGGACGGAGCCCATGGTCGACGGGTCGTAGGCGCCGTTGGCACGGCAGTCGTCGATCGCGACCTGGTAGACGCCCGCGTAGGAGGAGTCCGGCAGCACCGCGAGGGTGTCGGCCTCCTGGCCGTCGGGGCCCCACATGTGGCCGGAGGTGCGGATCATGGCGGGCATCGAGGCGTCGACGATCACGTCGGACGGCACGTGCAGGTTGGTGATGCCCTTGTCGGAGTCGACCATGGCCAGCTCCGGGCCCTCGGCGATCTCCGCCTCGAAGGACGCCTTGATGTCCGCGCCGTTCGCCAGCGCGTCCAGGCCCTTGAGGATGCCGCCCAGACCGTCGTTCGGGGACAGACCGGCGGCGGCGAGGTCGGCGCCGTACCGCTCGAAGGTCTTCGGGAAGAACGCGCGCACCACGTGACCGAAGATGATCGGGTCGGAGACCTTCATCATCGTGGCCTTCAGGTGCACGGAGAACAGCACGCCCTGGGCCTTGGCCTCGGCGATCTGCGCGGTGAGGAACTCGCGCAGCGCGGCGACGCGCATCACGGAGGCGTCGACGACCTCACCGGCGAGGACCGGTACGGACTCGCGCAGGACGGTGGTGGTGCCGTCCGCGGCGACGTGCTCGATCTTCAGCGCGCCGGCCTCGGAGATCACGGTGGACTTCTCGGTGGAGCGGAAGTCGTTCTCGCCCATGGTCGCCACGTTCGTCTTGGACTCGGAGGTCCAGGCGCCCATGCGGTGCGGGTGGGACTTGGCGTAGTTCTTGACCGAGGCGGGGGCGCGGCGGTCGGAGTTGCCCTCACGCAGGACCGGGTTCACGGCGGAGCCCTTGACCTTGTCGTAGCGGGCCTGGATGTCCCGCTCCTCGTCGGTCTTCGGGTCGTCCGGGTAGTTCGGCAGCGCGTAGCCCTGGCCCTGGAGCTCGGCGATGGCCGCCTTGAGCTGCGGGATCGACGCCGAGATGTTCGGCAGCTTGATGATGTTGGCGGCCGGGGTCTTCGCCAGCTCGCCCAGCTCGGTCAGCGCGTCCGGGATGCGCTGGTCCTCGGTCAGGTACTCCGGGAACACCGCGATGATGCGGCCGGCCAGCGAGATGTCACGCGTCTCCACGGCGACACCCGCCTGCGAGGCGTACGCCTGGACCACCGGCAGGAAGGAATACGTCGCCAGGGCCGGGGCCTCGTCAGTGTGCGTATAGATGATGGTCGAGTCAGTCACCGGGTGCTCCGCTCCACGTCTGCAACATTGCTCGACATCAAGATATCTCGTGATCGACCTCAGCTCGACAGGGGTCCGCACACAGGTGCGGGATGTCTGCCGCTGTCTGCGATCCACGCAAACGGATGGACCTCCTCCATGCAACCGGATCACGTGATCCACGGTCATGTAGAGAGATCACCAGTCACAGGGAGATCACCGATCCGGCGACCGGCGCTGACCACCCGGCCGCCCGAGCGAAAGCGGACCATGAGATATCGCAGCAGAGTGACGGCCCCCGCGGCCGCCCTGATCGGCACGGCGGCGGCCCTCGCCGCCGCCCCTTCCGCCCACGCGGCACCGACGCGCACGGGGACATCGGCCGCCAAGACCTCCGGCACGCCGGGTTCCGAGACCCTCGGCGACACCGTCTACCCGGCCCTCGGCAATGACGGCTACCGCGTCTCGGCCTACCACCTCGACTTCTCCTACGACGCCACGACGCGGCTGGTCGACGCCACCGCGACCCTGAAGATCCGCACCACCCAGGCCCTGTCCCGCTTCTCCCTCGACTCCCTCGGCCTCGACATCCGCTCCGTCCGCGTCGGCGGCCGTACGGCGACGTTCGAGCAGGTGGACGAGAAGCTGCGCATCACGCCCGCACGGACGCTGCCGAACAAGTCCAGGGTGACCGTGTGTGTCGAGTACTCGGCGGACCCGCGCCGTTTTCCGCAGCCGAACACCGGCTGGGTCGACACGCTGGACGGGTTCGCGGTCTGCTGCCAGCCGAACTGGGCCCACACCGTCTTCCCGTGCAACGACCACCCCTCCGACAAGGCCGATTTCACGTTCCGCATAACCGTCCCCGACGGCCTGCGCGGCGTGGCCACCGGCCTGCTCATACGCACCGAGAACCTCACCGGCGGCCGTACGGCATACACCTACCGCTCCCGCGAGCCCATGGCCACCGAACTGGTGCAGATCACCGTCGGCGACTATGTGATCAAGGACCGGCAGGGCCCGCACGGCCTCCCGCTGCGCGACGTCGTCCCGGTCGCGCGCGCCGAGGCACTGGAACCGGCGCTCGCGCTGACGCCGAACCTGGTCGAGTGGCTGGAGGCGCGGCTCGGCGCCTACCCCTTCGAGACGTACGGTCTGCTGCCCTGCAACTCCGACGCCCCGAACGCCTTCGACTTCACCGGCCTGGAGACCCAGACCCTGACAATCTACAAGCCGAACTATCTGCTCCAGCCGGAGCCGAAGATCGGCTCGCACATGATGCACGAGCTGGTCCACTCCTACTTCGGCAACAGCGTCAGCCCCGCCTCCTGGGCCGACCTGTGGATCAACGAGGGCCACGCGGACTTCTACGGGCTGCTCTACCGCTACGAGCGCGGCTGGCCGGACTCCCTGGGCCTGACCACCATGGAAGCCCGGATGAAGAACACCTACGCCCAGGGCGACCAGTGGCGGCGCGACTCAGGGCCGGTCGCCGCACCCAACGCGGCCAACCTGTTCGACGGCCAGCGCTACCTGGGCGGCGTGCTGGTCCTGTACGCGCTGCGCAACCTCGTCGGCGAGAGCGCCTTCAGCGCGCTGGAGCGCGCCTTCCTCGACCGGTACCGCAACGCCTCGGCGTCGACGGCCGACTACATCGCCGTCGCCTCGGAGGTCTCGGGCCAGGATCTGTCCGGATTCCTCCGGGACTGGCTGTACGGCACGAAGACGCCGCGGATGCCGGGGCACCCGGACTGGACGGTCACGCCGGTGAACCCGGCGCTCGCCGCGCCGCACCGCCGTGAGCAAAGCCGCTCCCACGACAACTCGGCCACCCTGTAGGGGCGTTCGGGCAGATCAGTCGAGGCGGGCGGGGGTCACCTCGTCCGCCTCCGAGGGGATGCGCTGCTGCGGGATGGACAGCGTGCCCTGCTGGATCGCGACCGTGCGGGTGGGCGCCGGGATGCTGATGCCCTCCTTGCGGTAGCGCCGGTGCAGGCGCTTGATGAACTCGTGCTTGATCCGGTACTGGTCGCTGAACTCGCCGACGCCCAGGATGACGGTGAACCCGATGCGGGAGTCGCCGAAGGTGTGGAAGCGGATGATCGGCTCGTGGTCCGGGAGGGCGCCCTCGACCTCGGCCATCACCTCGCCGATGACCTCGTTGGTCACGCGCTCGACATGGTCGAGATCGCTGTCGTAGGCGACACCGACCTGGACGAGGATCGTCAACTCCTGCTCGGGACGCATGAAGTTGGTCATGTTCGACTTCGCGAGCTCCCCGTTGGGGATGACGATCAGGTTGTTGGAGAGCGCGCGCACGGTCGTCTGGCGCCAGTTGATGTCCTCGACGTAGCCCTCCTCGCCGCTGCTCAGCCGGATGTAGTCACCGGGCTGGACGGTCTTGGAGGCGAGGATGTGGATGCCCGCGAAGAGGTTGGCGAGCGTGTCCTGAAGGGCGAGCGCGACCGCCAGACCGCCGACGCCCAGGGCGGTGAGCAGCGGCGCTATGGAGATGCCCAGCGTCTGGAGCACCACCAGGAAGCCGATGGCCAGGACCAGGATCCGGGTGATGTTCACGAAGATCGTGGCCGAACCGGCGACGCCGGGACGGGACTGCGTGACCGAACGCATCACCCCGGCGATCCCACGGGCCGCCGCCAGCGTGACGACGAAGATGAGCAGCACGGTCAGCACCTGATTGACGTTGTGCTGGACCGTCCTCGTCAGCGGCAGCGCCGCGCCCGCGGACGCCGCGCCGCCGAGGAAGGCCGCCCACGGCACCACGGTCCGCAGTACGTCCACGATGAGGTCGTCGCCGCTCCAGCGGGTGCGGTCGGCGTGCTTGCCCAGCCAGCGCAGCAGCATCCGCAGCAGGAACGCCGCGAGCAGGCCCGCGGCCAGCGCGATACCGGCGATGACCAGATCGTCCACGGTGAGCGCCCGGTTCACCGGTCACCTCCGGGAAGAAGAGCTGCGGCGAATCCCTTCGCCGACGGCCGGATGTGAAGTCTCGTCACGTTGTCACCTGCTCGATTCCGCGATGTGCCGTCGTGCCGGTCACCCCATCCCCCGAGACCGGCACGAGGGCTCATCCTGCCGTATCGGGTACACATGTTCGTGCCGGGATCGTCGGCCGGACGGTCGCATCGACCGCTTTCGGGCATTCTCCCGCGGACTGTCGCCTCCTCGGAGGGCCGAACGGCCGCACGCCGGGGCTCGCTTGGTGCGTGAGCGCGGCACACGGGTCGCACGCCCAGGTGCGTGCTCGGAGAGCGTGCTCGACGATCACTTGGCGAGACGCGTGGCGAGAAGCGCTCTCTGCGCCCTCGTCACATGTCCGTGAAAGAACCGTGCCGCCCGGCGCCGGAGGCGAAGCGGGCCGCGCCCTCCATGCTCTCGGCCAGCACGCCCATGCCGTGCGCGAGTTCGCCGCGGAGCGCGGCCGGCTCGTCCAGTCCGTCCTGTTCGAGCACGGAGGCGCGGTCGGCGCGCAGGCACGCCTGCGGGAACCTCGCGATCACGGCGGCCAGCTCCTCCGCCTCGGCGCGGGCGCGTCCGCTCGGCACGACCCGGTTGGCGAGCCCCATGGCGTGGGCCTCGCGGGCGGTGACCGGCCGCCCGGTGAGGATCATGTCCAGCGCGCGGCTCGCGCCGATCAGCCGGGGCAGCCGTACCGTGCCGCCGTCGATCAGCGGCACGCCCCAGCGGCGGCAGAACACCCCGAAGACGGCGTCCTCCTCGGCCACCCGCAGATCGCACCACAGGGCGAGTTCCAGGCCGCCCGCCACCGCGTGCCCGGCGACCGCCGCGATGACCGGTTTCGACAGCCGCAGCCGGGTCGGCCCCATCGGGCCGTCGCCCTCCTCGGCCACCCGGTTGCCCCGCTCGCTGCCGAGCGCCTTGAGGTCGGCGCCCGCGCAGAAGGTGCCGCCCTCACCCCACAGCACCGCCACCCGCGCCTCGTCGTCCGCGTCGAACTCCCGGAAGGCGTCCGCGAGCTCGACGGCCGTGGGACCGTCGACCGCGTTGCGGACCTCGGGGCGGGAGAGGACGACGGTGGTGATGTGTCCCTGGCGCTCGATACGGACCGGCATGGCAGGGCCCTTTCGCTGGCTCGGACCCCGTACGTTACTGGCCGGTCACTTGACCTTCCAGTGGAAGCGGGCCGTCGGATGCGGCGCTCAGATGACCTTGAAGCGCACCAGCGCCCCCAGCGTCAGCGCCCCCGGCAGCAGCGGCAGCCACACCGTGATGATCCGGTACGCCAGGACCACCGCGGTCGCCACCGCGACCGGGCCGCCGGCCGCCACCAGCGCCACGATCAGGGCCGCCTCGACCGAGCCGAGGCCGCCGGGCGTCGGTACGAGGGCAACGGCCACGGTCGCCGCGAGATACGCGAGGGCCATGTGCGCCGGCGGCACGTCCAGGCCCAGCGCCAGCCCGACCAGGACCAGTCCGGCCGCCTGAAGCGCGGGGAAGGCGATCGAGCCGCCCCACAGCGCCAGCGCGCGGGACGGACGGGTGTGCACCGAGCGCGCCTCGCCCAGCGCGGTGCGCAGGAACGACAGCACGGCGGTGCGCAGCTTCCGGACGAGGGCGAACAGGGCGACGACCACGACCACCACCGCGCCGATGACCAGCAGCAGTGGGCCCCACGCCCCGTCGGGCAGCAGCGGCCCCAGCTGGAGCGCGTGCGGGAAGGCGATGAACAGCGCGGCCAGCAGGCCGACCCGGGCCACGCTCTCCGCCAGCAGATACAGCGCCAGCGCGGCCGAGGAGCGGGCGAGCGGCAGCCCGCACACCGTCATGAAGCGCAGATTGACCGCGCTCGCGCCCAGCCCGGTGGGCAGCAGATGGTTGGCCGAGCCCGCCGCGAACTGCGTGACGAGCAGCCGCAGCCTGGGCAGCCGGTCGACGACGGCCCCCTGCCGCGTCACCGCCGCCGCCACCCACGTCAGGCAGGTGGCGCCGGCCGCGGCGAGGAGCCACGGCCACTTGGCCGTCGCCAGATGCCCGATGCCCTCGGCGAGCACGGTCCGGTGCCGCACCGCTACCAGGATGACGAGGGCGAGCGGAAGCAGCACCAGTATCTGGCGGATCGGGATGCGCCGGAGCAGGCGTCCCGCGTGGAGTCGTACGGCGGTCACACCGGGAGAGGTTTTCCATGCCCCGACAACGGCGGGTTGCGGAAGCGGAGACGGCGTCTTACGGACCGGCTGCGGACGGACACCGATCTTCGCGAAGCCGACGAAATCGACCTCGGCATCGACCTCGGCATTGACCTCAACATTGCTTGAGGTCCTACGTTCCCTCCCATGAGCATGGAGACCACAGCCTGGACCCAGCTGCACAGCGTCATGAACGCGGAGCGGGAGCGCCGCCCGTTCGCCCGCGCCACGCTGCGCCGCATCGGCGCCTTCGCCCGCCCGCACCGCCGCAGGATCGCGCTCTTCGTCGTGCTGGGGATGGTGACGGCACTGCTCGCCGTCGCGACCCCCGTCCTGGCCGGACACATCGTCGACGCGATCGTGACGCGGGGCGACGAGGGCACCGTCGTCCGCCTCGCCCTGCTGATCGCCCTGATCGCGGTCGCCGAGGCGGCCCTCGGGATCCTCGCGCGGCGCCTGTCGGCGGCCCTCGGCGAGAACCTCATCCTCGATCTGCGGACGGCTGTGTTCGATCATGTGCAGCGCATGCCGGTCGCGTTCTTCACACGTACTCGTACGGGAGCGCTGGTCTCCCGTCTCAACAATGACGTGATCGGCGCCCAACGCGCCTTCAGCAACACCCTCTCCGGTGTGGTCAGCAACCTCGTCACGCTGGTGCTCACGCTCGCCGTGATGCTCACCCTGTCCTGGCAGATCACCCTGCTCGCCCTCGTCCTGCTCCCGGTGTTCGTGATCCCGGCCCGGCGCATGGGGCACCGCATGGCCGGGATGCAGCGGGAGGCGGCCACGCTCAACGCGGCGATGGGCACCCGCATGACCGAACGCTTCTCGGCCCCCGGCGCCACGCTGGTCAAACTCTTCGGGCGCCCGCAGGAGGAGTCGGCGGAGTTCGCCGACCGGGCCAGGCGCGTCGCGGACATCGGCGTGCGGACGGCCACCGCCCAGTCGGTGTTCATCACCGCGCTCACCCTGGTGTCCGCCCTGGCCCTCGCCCTGGTCTACGGCCTCGGCGGCTGGTTCGCCCTGCGCGGCACCCTGGAGCCGGGCGCCGTCGTCGCGCTGGCCCTGCTGCTGACCCGTATGTACGCGCCGCTCACCGCACTCGCCGGCGCCCGCGTCGAAGTCATGAGCGCCCTCGTCAGCTTCGAGCGCGTCTTCGAAGTGCTCGACCTCAAGCCGCTCATCGAGGACAAGCCGGACGCGAGGCAGGTCCCCGAGGGTCCGGTGCCGGTGGAGTTCGAGAACGTCCGCTTCGGTTACCCGTCCGCCGACAGGGTCTCCCTCGCCTCCCTGGAGGAGGTGGCCGCGCTCGACACCCGCGGCGGCGCCGAGGTGCTGCACGGCATCTCCTTCCGCGCCGAACCCGGACAGACCGTCGCCCTGGTCGGCTCGTCCGGCGCCGGCAAGTCGACCGTCGCTCAACTCCTGCCGCGGCTCTACGACGTCGACGCGGGCGCCGTACGCGTCGGCGGCGTCGACGTCCGCGATCTGAGCGCCGAGTCCCTGCGCGGCACGCTCGGCATGGTCACCCAGGACGGCCACCTGTTCCACGACACCGTCCGCGCCAACCTGCTGCTGGCCCGGCCCTCGGCGAGCGACGCCGAACTCTGGGACGCCCTGCGCCGCGCCCGCCTCGACGCACTCGTACGGTCCCTGCCCGACGGCCTCGACACCGTGGTCGGCGAGCGTGGTTACCGGCTCTCCGGCGGCGAGCGCCAGCGGATGACCATCGCCCGGCTGCTGCTGGCCGGGCAGCGTGTCGTCATCCTCGACGAGGCCACCGCCCACCTCGACAACACCTCCGAGGCCGCCGTGCAGGAGGCGCTCGCCGAGGCGTTGGAGGGCAGGACGGCGGTCGTGATCGCGCACCGGCTGTCGACCGTGCGGGCTGCGGACCTGATCCTGGTGGTCGAGGCCGGCCGGATCGTCGAACGCGGCACGCACGAGGAACTGCTGGCGGCGGCGGGACGCTACGCCGAGCTGTACCGCACGCAGTTCGAGGAGAGGACCGCGGACAGGACCGAGGTGGAGGCGGTGGCGTAGCGGGCGGCGCGGTCGGCGCGGTCGGCGACCGAGGGGCCGGAATCGGCCAAGGTCGTCGGCCGTACCCATCAGGAACACACAAACCTCGACAGCCTCATTGCTTCCCCTGGGTTCTCAACCTAATGTGCGTTGGGTTTCCGAACAGCACCGCACATGATCTGACGCTCCCTCAAGCCGTGCAGCGCCGCACTGTCGTCCCGAGGAAGGCCACCGTCGATGCCGCTCTCTCCCGCCTCTCCCACCGGCCCGTCCCGCTCGCCGGGCATGCCGGTCAGCCGCCGCCGTCTGCTGGAGGGAGGAGCCGCCCTGCTCGGCGCGCTGGCCGTCTCCGGGTCGACCGCCACGGTGCACGCGGCCGACGGGACCGCGGCGGCCGGCACTCCCGAGTGGAACGGCCACATCGACGTCTTCCGGATCGGCACACAGCCGCCGCACACCACGCTCATGCCGTACGCCGACGTCGCACAGGCGCTGGAGGCCGACCGCACCCGCTCGCCGTACCGCCTGAGCCTCGACGGCACATGGAAGTTCGCCCACGCCGACCGTCCCGACGACCGGGACGCCGACTTCCACCGCACCGACGTCGACGACAGCGGCTGGGACACCATCCCGGTCCCCTCGGTGTGGCAGATGCACGGCTACGACCGTCCGATCTTCGTCAACATCACCTACCCCTGGTGGGGACCCAACGGCCTCGGTGAGGAGGCCCAGCCTCCGGCCGCGCCCACCCGCTTCAACCCCGTGGGGCAGTACCGGCGCACCTTCACCGTGCCGCGCGCCTGGGCGGGACGCCGGACCTTCCTGCACTTCGAGGGCGTCAAGTCCGCGCACTACGTATGGATCAACGGGGAGTTGGTCGGGTACGCCGAGGACTCCTTCACCCCCGCCGAGTACGACATCACCGAGCACCTGCGGCCCGGCACCAACCAGATCGCCGTCGAGGTGTACCGCTTCTCCGACGGGGACTGGCTGGAGGACCAGGACATGATCCGGCTGAGCGGCATCTTCCGCTCGGTCCACCTCTACTCCACGCCGTCCGTGCATCTGCGCGACTTCAAGCTGGACACCCCGCTCAGCGACGACTGCACGGCGGCCGAACTGGCCGTGACCGCGAGCGTGCGCGCCTACGGCGGACGGGGCGAGGACGGCTACGCCGTCGAGACCCAGTTGTACGACGCCGGCGGCCACGCCGTCTGGCCCAGACCGCTGCGGCAGCCCGTCGACCTCGCCTCCACGCCCGCCGGTGAGGACGTGACCGTCCGGGCGAGCAGGGCCGTGCCCGCGCCCCGGCTGTGGTCCGCCGAGCACCCGAACCTCTACACCGCCGTACTGCGGCTGCGCGACCCGGCGGGCAAGGTGATCGAGACCCTCTCGCACCGCGTCGGGCTGCGCGAGTTCGCGCTCAAGGACGGCCTGATGCGGATCAACGGCAAGCCCGTCTCGTTCCGCGGCGCCAACCGGCACGAGATGCACCCCGACAGCGGCATGGCGCTCACCCGCGACCACATGGTCAAGGACATCGAGATCATCAAGCGGATGAACATGAACTCCGTCCGCACCTCGCACTACCCCAACAACCCGCTGTGGTACGAACTCGCCGACGAGTACGGCCTCTACCTCGTCGACGAGACCAACCTCGAAACCCACGGCATCCGCGGCGAGTTCCCCGGCAACCACGCCGACTGGACCAAAGCCTGCGTCGCCCGCGCCCAGGCCATGGTCCACCGCGACAAGAACCACGCCTCGGTCGTCATCTGGTCGCTGGGCAACGAGGCGGGTGGCGGCAGCACCTTCGTCGCCATGCACGACTGGATCAAGTCCTACGACACGACGCGTGTCGTGCAGTACGAAGGCGACGACCGGCCGACGATCAGCGACATCCGCTCGGAGATGTACGACAGCCCGTCCCGCGTCGAACAGCGCGCCAAGGACACCGCCGACACCCGGCCGTACGTGATGATCGAGTACGCGCACGCCATGGGGAACTCGAACGGCAACTTCAAGGAGTACTGGGACATCGTCCGCCGCTACGACGTCCTCCAGGGCGGCTGGATCTGGGACTTCGTCGACCAGTCGCTGAACTGGCCCGTGCCGGCGCGCACGTTCCTCACCGAGTCCGGGCCCGGCCGCCTGCGCGGCGAGATCCTCACCGCCAGCGGCACGTTCGACCGCGCCAAGGGCGTGTCGGGCGCCACCGTCTTCCCCCGCGACGCACGCCTCGACCTCACCGGCTCACTCACCCTGGAAGCCTGGATCACCCCGCACCACACCGGCTACCACCAGCCGATCCTGGCCAAGGGCGACACCCAGTACGCGCTCAAGCAGACGGACCGGAACCTGGAGTTCTTCATCTACGGCGGCGGCCAGTGGATCACCGCGAGCTGGGCGCTCCCGGACGACTGGACCGGCACCGAGCACCACATCGCCGGAGTCTTCGACGCGAACACCGGCACACTGACCCTCCATGTCGACGGCGCGGAGAAGGCCACCCGGACCACCACACGCAGGCCCGCCCCCACCACCGCGCCCCTCGCGCTCGCCACCGATGTCGACAACCCCACCCGCGAGTTCAGCGGCACGATCCGCCGGGCACGCGTGTACGCGCGTGCGCTGAGCGCCGCCGAACTCGGCTCCGAGCGCCGCGGACCCGGCGACGACGGCGTCCGCTTCTGGTTCGACGCGGCCACCGTCGGCCTCACCGAGAAGCGGCCCCGCCAGAGGACCTTCTTCCCCTACGGCGGCGACTGGGGCGACAACCCCAACGACGGCACCTCCAACGCCGACGGCATCGTCACCGCCGACCGCCGCCACACCGGCAAGGCGGCCGAGATCAAGCGGATCTACCAGGCCGTCCACGCGGCACCCGCCTCGGGCGGGGACACCCTGGCGCCGGGGGCTGCGATCACTCTCACCAACGAGTACCTGTTCACCAACCTCCGCGAGTTCGACGGCTGTTGGGAGCTGGTCGCCGACGGTGAGGTGGTCCGGCGCGGGATGTTGAGCCGCGCCCAATTGGACGTCGCGCCGCTGAGCGGCAAGGACATCACGGTGCCGGTCCTGCTGCCCGCCGACCCGGCCCCGGGCACCGAGTACTTCCTCCACCTGTCCTTCACCACCAAGGAATCCACCCCGTGGGCGAAGGCCGGCTTCGAGGTGGCCAAGCAGCAACTGCCCCTCGACGCCGACGTCCCGGCGGTGACGCCCGCGCCACTGGCGAGCGTGCCGGCGCTGAAGCACGACGACGGGGACAAGGCCGTCACGGTCAAGGGCAAGGACTTCTCGGTCACCGTCGACAAGAGCACGGGGATCATCACCTCGTACGAGTCCCGGGGCACCCGGCTCCTCGTCTCCGGGCCGGTGCCGAACTTCTGGCGGGCCCCCACCGAGAACGACCGCGGCAACGGCCAGCACACCCGCAACCAGACCTGGCGCGACGCGGGCACCGACCGCACGGTGACGCAGGTCCGGACGCGTCCCCTGGGCGACAAGGCCGTCGAGATCAAGGTCACCGGCACCCTGCCGACCAGCGTCGCATCGACGTACACCACCACCTACACCGTGTTCGGCAACGGCGAGATCAAGGTCGACAACACCCTGCACCCGGGCGCCGCGTCCCTGCCCTACATCCCGGAGGTCGGCACGCTGCTGCTCCTGCCCGGGCGTCTCGACCGGCTGCGCTACTACGGCCGCGGGCCCGAGGAGAACTACATCGACCGCCGCGACGGCACCGACGTGGGCGTGTACTCCGGCACGGTCGCCGAGCAGTGGACCCCGTACATCCGGCCCCAGGAGAACGGCAACAAGACCGACGTCCGCTGGATCGCCCTGACCGACGCCTCGGGCAACGGACTCCTCGTCTCCGGGGAGCCCCTGCTGGAGGTCAACGCCTCCCGCTTCACGCCGGAGGACCTGTCGTCCGGCGTACGCCACGAGTACCAGCTGACCCCGCGCGACGAGGTCGTCCTGCGTGTGAACCACCGGCAGATGGGCCTGGGCGGTGACAACAGCTGGGGTGCCCACACCCACGACCAGTACAAGCTGTTCGCGAGCCGCGACTACTCGTACACCTACCGGCTGCGGCCGCTGACCGACGTGAAAGAGGCGATGGCGGCGTCGCGGAGGCCCACCGCGGCGACGTGACCGCCCGGGCCACGGCGGTCACTTGCATCTGTCCCCGGCGCCGGGCTGTCGGGACATGTCGGCGGAAACACCTGCATGTCCTTGCACGCCGGCCCCATGATCCCTGCGACGGTCGCGTTGGAGGGGCGGTACGAGCACCACATGGTCCTCACGGGCTCGAAGCGGTGGGGTCGGCCAGTACGTCCGCGGTCTGGGTGAGGTGTCGGATGAGGACCTCGGCCGCAGTGTCGGGGTCGCGGGCGAGCGCTGCTTCCTCCAGTCGCCGATGCTCTTGGACCCCGTCCCGGCCGGGGTTGCGGTGCGCCGACCAGCGGCGTGTCAGCTCGCTCGCGGTCCACATCCGGTCGAAGGTCTCCAGCAGGACCGGGTTGCCGCACCCCTCCAACAGGGTCCGGTGGAAGACCCTGTGGGCCTCTGACCACGCACTGGTGTAGTACTCGCCTTCCTCCGGCAGGTACGCCGGGGTGCGGGCCAGGCGGTGGTGAGCGGCGCGTACGCGGGCTTCCCAGTCGACGTCCCCGCGCTCGATGGACATCCGCAGTACGACGGGCTCGACGGTCCGGCGGGCCTCCGCGATCTCCTGCCACCGGCGGTCGGAGACGGCCGGGACGGCGAAGCCGCGGTTGGGCAGCCGGTCGGCGAGGCCCTCACCGACCACCCGGACGAGCGCCTCACGCACGACGGCCAGACTCACGCCCTGTTCCTTGGCGAGGTCCTGCGGCTTCAGCGGGTCACCAGGGGCGTAGTCACCGCGCAGGATCGCGTCGCGCAGGTATGCGTGGACCTGCTCGGAGAGCATCTGCTTCCCGCCGAGGGCCGAAGTGTGAGCCGTAGTCATGTACGCAGCATAGACGATCGGGCAGATAATCGATTATCCGTGTTACTGTCGATTCGATGGTGGTCGGCAGGGCACTGACGTCGCTGTCGGGTCCCTTCTGAGATCCGATGGCCGGCCGCGCCACCGCCCCCGCGCACAGCAGTGAGAGGAAACGACGTGATACACGGCAACGACCCCTTCGCCCGCCTCCCCCGGGCGGCCTCCTTCACCGTCACCAGCACCACCGTCGCCGACGGTGCCGCCTGGCCTGCGGAGCAGCTCGCCTCCGGCATGCCCGGCGGGAAGGACGTCTCCCCGCAGCTGTCCTGGAGCGGCGCTCCGGACGGCACCGAGAGCTACGCCGTCACCGTCTACGACCCCGACGCTCCCACCGGGTCCGGGTTCTGGCACTGGGCGGTCGCCGACATCCCCGCCACGGTCACCGAACTGACCGAGGGCGCCGGCGACGACACCGGCGCCGGTCTGCCCGAAGGTGCCTTCCAGCTGCCCAACGACGCCCGCCTGGCCCGCTACATCGGCGCCGCCCCGCCGGCCGGGCACGGCCCGCACCGCTACTTCGTCGTGGTGCACGCCCTCGACGTCGCCGCCATCGGTGTCCCCGCCGACGCCACGCCCGCCGTCCTCGGCTTCACCATGGCCGGCCACACCCTCGGCCGTGCGGTCCTGACCGTCACTGCCGAAACCCCCGCCTGACATCGACGCGTCGGGTGCGGCTGCGTTGTGGCTGGTCGCGCCCACGCGGCGGAGCCGCATCCTGAGGGTGTCCACGCCTTTGCCGACCGCAGTTGCTGTACCGGCGGGTCGCGCGCCACCGAGGTGCCGACCCGCCGGCATTCCGGGCTGGTCGGTCTAGCGGGAGCGTACGACGGCCTCCAATTCCTGGTGGACGGTCTTCGTGGGGTGCCCGATGGTGGCTCCAAGCGTGGGGTCGGTGGTGTTGAACTCGCCGTTGCGCGATGCGGCGAACATCGTCAAGGAGAACTCCGCAACCGGTCGCGGCATCCCGCCGGCAACTGCCGCGGATATCCACTCCTCGTCGTCCATGACGACTCGGGTGATGGTCCGGCCGGCGATGCGGCTGAGGATCTCGGCAACGTCGGCGAAGTCCAGCGTGTGGGTGGCTGTCAGCGGCGGTGTGATCCCCTCGAGTGCTCCGCCGACCGGCACGGCGGCTTCGGTCAGAGCGACGGCGGCGGCTTCCGCCAGGTCCTCGTGGGCCGTCCAGGACACCGGGCCGTCCTGCGGCACAGCGAGCGTGCCCGTCTCCAGCGCCGCGCCGACATAGAAGCGCAAGGTGGAGGCGTAGAACCCGTTGCGCAGGGCGGTATAAGGGAGTCCTTGCCGCTTGAGGTGCTCCTCGGTGGCCGCGTGGACCTGCTGCGGGGGGAAGAGTGAGGTGGGGGAGGCGGCCTGGTGGCTCGTGTACAGAATGCGTTGGGCGCCCGCTTCCCGTGCCGCGTCGATGGCGGCGCTGTTGGCGGCCAACGCGCCGGCACCCCGGATGGCCGCGGAGACGACCAGGACACGCTCGGCACCTTCGAAGGCGTGCTTCAGACTGTCGGGTTCGGTGAAGTCTCCCGCCCGGACGCGGACACCGCGCTCGGCGAGCTCGGCTGCCTTTCGCACATCGCGGACGCTGACGCCGATCCCGTCGGCCGGTACTCGCTCCAGCAGGCGGTCGACGATCAGCGTCCCGAGACGGCCGGTGGCTCCCGTGACGATCAGCACTGGTGACTCCCATCTGATGGCGTTTCCAATGGCATGGAAAGGTTGGTACCAATGATACTACCGATGGTTCCAGCTTTTCGTGCCCATCCGAACGCCCACCGGCCGCCCATAGCGAAAACAAGCAGGTCGGACAGTGAAGGGACGTCGATATCGCCGATAACATCGCGTGTGCCGCCTGAGCGATACCATCGAGTCCATGGCATCGAACGCGCAGCGGCGAGACACCCGGGACCGCATTGTGAGAGCTGCGGCCGACCTGCTGCGCGAACAAGGGCCCGCCGCGGTGACCACGCGCCGCGTGGCTCAGGAGGCCGGGCTGCAGCCTCCCGCCCTTTACCGGATCTTCCAGGACAAGGACGACCTGCTCGATGCCGCCGCGGAGCATGTCTTCGCCGAGCATGTGGCGGGCAAGCAGACCACCGGGCCCTCCGGCGACCCCGTGGAAGACCTCCGCGCCGGATGGAACACTCAGATCAGCTTCGGGCTGGCCAATCCGTACGTCTACGGTCTGTTGCTCGACCCGGCCCGCGCACGCGACACCCCGGCACAGACCAAGGGGGTACAGGTCCTTGCCGAGCGAGTACACCGCATCGCCGCCGCCGGACGGCTTCGGGTGAGCGAGGAACGCGCCGTCAACCTCATCCGCTCGGCGGGGGTCGGAACGGTCCACACCCTGCTGACCCTGCCACCGGACCAGAGCGACCCGCACCTGGCCGACGCCGCCTTCGACGCGATCACTCGCGCCATCCTCGTGGACGAGCCCGCTGTCGCCACGCATGATCCGGCGGCCGTCGTCGCGGCCTTCCGCACCCTCGTGCCCGAACTGCCCCATCTCAGCAAAGCCGAAGCCGCGCTGCTCGACGAGTGGCTGCAACGCTGACCGATCACCGCGGGTCTCGTTCGCTGATCGCGCCGGTCAGCAAACGGTCAGCATTGGGCGCGGAGGCGTCCCGGCGTACTGACCGGGTGATCGCCACGGTGGGGACCTGGGCAGAGGTGCCTGGCAGTGATGACGCACGGCACCAACATCTTCTGGATCCCCAAGGCGATCCTGGCCTCCTCTGCCGGGGCGCGGCGGGCGCGGCATGATGGTGGGGACGGAATTCGCCGTGGTGCCATCCGTCTGCCCGGCGCAGTCCGCCGCGTGCGGTCCGTGGCAGCCGCGCTCCAGTACGTTCCGGAAGGGGACCGCCCTGGTGTCCAGCGACCCTGTCCTCATTGCCGGCGCCGGCGGCGTGGGCCGCGCGGTCATGGAGTATTTGCGTGCGGACGACGTGCCGATGCGTGTCATGGTCCGTCGCGACGACGAACGCGCCGCGGAGTTCCGGCGGCTCGGCGTCCAAGTGGCCGTAGGTGATCTCACCCGCTCCGAAACCGTCGCCGACGCGATCAAGGGCGTCAGGCGGATGTACTTCGCGATGCCGGTGTCGCCGGATCACCTGCTGGCCGCGACCGTGGTGGCGAGCGTGGCGCGGGAGTCCGGAGGGTTGGAAGCTCTCGTCGGCATGTCCCAGATGACCGTGTCGCAGATGACGGCGACCAGCACCGAGGAGTCTCACCAGCAGCGGTTGCACTGGCTGGCCGAACAGGTGCTGAACTGGTCGGGGGTGCCGGTGATCCATGTCCGGCCGACGTCCTTCCTGGACAATCCGCTGTTCACCACGATTGCGGCGCGGTCGATCCAGAGGAGTGGCACGCTCGCCCTGCCGTTCGGGACCGGACGAACCTCTCCCATCGCCGTGATCGACGTTGCCCGGGTGGTCGCCACCGTGCTCAGCGACCCACGAGGGCACGTCGGGAACGTCTACGAGCTGACCGGGCCGCGCACGGTCGACATGACGGAGATGGCCGAGGAGTTCTCAAGGGCGTTGGGCCGCACCGTCACCTACGAGGATGTGCCGCTGGACCCGTGGCGCACCGAGGTGCTCGCGCAGGCAGGGCTGCCGCCGCACATTGAGGAGCACATCGTCACCATGTGCCGGCTGCACCAGGCCAACCGTTACGACCGAGCGACCAACGACGTCGAACGTCTGACTGGGGTGCGCGCTCAGACCATCGAGCACTTCGTGACTGCCCGTCAGGACTTCTACCTGGGCTGATACTTCTGCTCTTCGGGGGGCTCGTTCCGGGGAGCGAATGAATGAGCTCTTGCATGCCCCGGAAGCGGCCACCCGCCGGAAATGCCTTCTGCTGGGCATCACTCATGGCCCGTCTTGCTTCTTCCACCCCGGAACTGCGTTTCGCCTCGTTGAAGGGCCGTGCTCCGTCCCGGATCGCCCCAAGGGCGTCGGGCCGTCATCCTGGAACGGCAGGGGACTCGCCTCGCTGTCCGAAGGAGGGGTGATGAAGGCCGTACGAGCCTACGATCGTGACGCGTCGGCGGACAGCCTGGTCGTGGAGGACGCGCCCTATCCGTACGCGGGCGAGGGTGACGTCGTCGTGAAGGTGCGCGCGGCCTGCTTCACCCCGGACGAGCTGACCTGGCCGGCCACCTGGGTCGACCGGGGCGGCCGGGACCGAGCCCCCGTCGTTCCCGGACACGAGGTGTCGGGCGAGGTCGCCGAGGTGGCCGTCGGCACGACCGGGCTGTCCGTCGGTCAGCGTGTCGTGGGGCTGACGGACTGGAACCGGGACGGGACTCTCGCGGAGTACGTGGCGGTGGAGGCGCGCAATCTGGCACCTCTGCCCGCCGGGATCGACCATGTGCAGGCCGCCGCACTGCCGATGCCGGGCCTGACCGCCTGGCAGGGTCTGTTCGTCCACGGAAGGCTCGAGCCCGGTCAGACCGTGCTGGTACACGGCGCGGGAGGGGGCGTGGGCACGGCCGCGACCCAGCTTGCCCGCGATGCCGGGGCGCGCGTGATCGGGACGGGGCGCGCAAGGAGCCGGGACCTGGTGCTCGAACTCGGCGCAGAGGTGTTCCTCGACCTGGGACAGCCCGCCTGGGAGGAGGCCGTAGGCAGGGTCGACCTTGTCTTCGACGCCATCGGCGGGGAAGTACTCGATCGCTCGGCCGCCGTGCTGAGGCCCGGCGGCACCCTGGTGACCATCGCCCAACCCCCGACCGTGCGGCCCGAGGACGGTCGCGCGCTGTATTTCATCGTCGAACCGGACCGTGGTCACGTCCTGGAGATCATCGGCAGGCACCGGGAGGGCAAGCTGCGCCCGTTGGTGGGCGCCGTCCACCCCCTGGACCGGGCATCCGAGGCGTTCCGCGCGAAGAAGGGAACCGTGGGCAAGACCGTCATCCAGGTCGCGTGAACGCCACGCGACCGGATCGGCGGCGGCGACCTGGCCATCACCATGTCTCCTCCGCCGGGACGGGCCCGCCGCTCGGCCGGAGCACACCGGCTGCTGTACCTCCGGCCACCTGTCGCCCGTTGACGTACAGGGCGCGAGAACGACGTACAGGGCGCGAGAACACCGACAACGCGGAGAAGGAAGTTGGCCCCCATGGATCTCAAGCTCGAACTCATCGTGTTGCCCGTTTCCGACGTCGACCGGACCAAAGCCTTCTACGAGGCCGCGGGATTCCGCCTGGACCTGGATGCCGACGTCGACGAGGACTTTCGCGCGGTGCACTTCACGCCGCCCGGATCGGAGTGCTCGATCATCTTCGGCAGGGGCCTCACCTCGGCCGCGCCGGGCTCGCTCCAGGGCCTGTACCTCATCGTCTCCGACATCGAGGAGGCCCACGCGGAGCTCGTCGGCCGTGGCATCGAGGTGAGCGAGGTGTTCCACGATGCCAAGGGCATCTTCTACCACGGTCACCACGCCGGAGCGATCGTCCATGACGGCAAGGGGCAGGAGCGGCTGGCCGGTCCGCACCCCGACCGTGCCTCCTACGGCTCCTACGCCACCTTCAGCGACCCGGACGGCAACGGCTGGGTGCTGCAGGAGATCAGGCAGCGGGCTCCCGGTCGCTGACATGACGTCAGGTATCAGGCGAGCCCACTCCCGCCGAAGTCCGGGACGGGCCACCGAGTCACAGGAACAGTGATGAACCGATCAACGACGAACAAGGACCGGCGCCTCTACGACGTGATCGTCCTCGGCGCGGGCCCGACCGGTGAGAACGTGGCCGAACGCACCCGCGCCGCCGGGCTCAGTACCGTCATCGTGGAGAACGAACTGCTGGGCGGCGAGTGCTCGTACTGGGCCTGCGAGCCCAGCAAGGCGCTGCTGCGGCCAGTGCTGGCCCGTGCCGACGCGCGCCGCGTGCCCGGCCTGCGCCGGGCGGTGGCAGGGCCACTGGACGTCGCCGCGGTCCTTGACCACCGCGACGAGATCGTCTTCCACTGGCAGGACGACAACCAGGTCGGCTGGCTCGATTCGGTGTCCGTCGATCTGATCCGCGGCCACGGACGGCTCGACGGCCCCCGGCAGGTTGCGGTGCGGACCCCGGACGGCGACACGGTGTTGCTGACCGCGCGACACGTGGTCGCCCTCTGCACCGGGACCGGCGCGGCCGTACCCGACATACCCGGGCTCGACGCCGTACGCCCCTGGACCAGCCGCGAGGCCACCAGCGCCGACCGGGTGCCGGGCCGCCTGGCCGTGGTCGGCGGCGGAGTGGTGGCCGTCGAGATGGCCACCGCCTGGCAGGCGCTCGGCTCCCAGGTGACCATGCTGGTCCGTGGCGACGCCGGACTACTCCCCAGAATGGAGCCTTTCGCCGGTCGGCTGGTCGCGGACGCGCTGCGCGAAGCGGGCGTCGACATCCGCTTCGGGGCCTCCGTGGCGTCCGTCGCACGCGAGGACGGCGACGTGCGGGCCACGCTGGCGGACGGCGGCGAACTGGCCGTGGACGAGGTCCTCTTCGCGACCGGTCGTGCCCCGCGGACCGCCGATCTCGGCCTGGAGACCATCGGTCTCACGCCGGGCACCTGGCTGGCCGTGGACGACACATGCCGCGTGACCGCCGTCGCCGACGGCTGGCTCTACGCGGTGGGCGACGTCAACCACCGCGCGTTGCTGACCCACCAGGGCAAGTACCAGGCACGCATGGCCGGCGACGCCATAGGGGCCAGGGCGAAGGGAGAGCAGGCCGACGAGACGACGTGGGGCGCGCATGTCGCGACCGCCGACGTCGCGGCCGTACCGCAGGTCGTCTTCACCGACCCGGAAGTCGCAGCCGTCGGTCTGACCACGCGTGAGGCGGAGCGCGCTGGGCGCCGGGTCGAGGTGGTGGACTACGACCTCGCCCATGTCGCGGGCGCTCACCAGTACGCCGACGGCTACCGCGGCCAGGCCCGCATGCTGGTCGACACGGACCGCGGCACCGTCGTGGGCGTCACCTTCGTAGGACCCGGCGTCGGCGAACTGCTGTACTCGGCCACCGTCGCGGTGGTGAGCGAGGCGCCGCTGCAACGGCTCTGGCACGCCGTGCCGGCCTTCCCGACGATCAGCGAGGTATGGCTGAGGCTACTGGAGACCTACCGGGACCGGCATCCGCCCGGCCGGTCGTAGAGCGCCGCGGCCGCCGATGGCGGCCGTAGGTGCTACCGCACCGAAGTGTGGTCGGCATTGCCTTCGTGACGGACCTTCTCGGCGAAGGCCGCCTCTGTCCGCGCGACGCCGTCGGCTTCTTCCAACACGGCGAGGACCTGCGCGGCGGGGATGACGGCAGCGCCGTCCGCGTCCGCGAACACGTAGTCCCCCGGGCGGACGGTCACGCCGGACACGACGACCGGCCGGTTGGCCTCGAACGGTGTCACGACATCGCCTCCCCACCTGGCCGTCGGGCCCAAGCAGTACGCGGCGAAGTCGTACGTGGCGAGCTCGGTGAAGTCCCTGAGGCGCCCGTCGGCCAGAACCCCCGCGAGACCTCGTGCCGCCACCACCGAGAGCTTCCACCCGCCTCCGAACGACACGTCGGTGTGCCCGGGGGCGGCCAGGACCAGCACCCGCCCCCGTGCGCCGTCTGCGGTGGCGTCGTCGAACAGCCGGAAGAAGTTGTATCGCTCGGCCGGGAACGCTTCCTCGCACGCGGGCAGGAACGAGATGGTCACCGCGGGGCCCAGAAGGAGACGGCCGGGAGTCGGGCTCACCAGGTCGTCGATATGGCACCGGTGGCAGTGCGTCCGTCCCATGGCATCGACTACGTCGGGGGTACGTACGCGCGCGGCGATGTCGCGCAGGCGGTCGTCATTCTCTGCCATGGGGGCTCCTGAGCCGGAGGACGGCCTTGTCGCGGTCGCATCGCGCGCCGCTCGATCCGCTGATGATCCCAGCCCCGTCGTACGTCATGCCGGTGCGGGGATCGCGATGTAGTCCAGTCCGCCCGCGTCGAGCCACATCCGGGTGGGAGAACGGACGAGGCGGAGCAGAACGCTGTCGCAGTCCGGACAGCGCAGCACCATCCCGGGACCACCGAGATATGCGTGCGTCTGGGCGAGCACCATCTGGGCGCCGCAGCCGTGGCATCGTCCGGAGGCCATTGTCATGTCGGTTCCGAACAGCGCCTCGAGGTCCCCGGCGGCAGCGCTGCCGTCGAGGAAGTCAGGCGGCACGGTCATGGAGATTCACCTCCCGTGGAGGGCCAAGTGCGGCCGCGTCGGGTCGCGGACCGCTATCCGGCGGGGCCGAAACGCTCGGTTCTGATACGGCCGGGATGGTGGCCGATGGCCACCAGCAGCCCGGCGGCCGTTTCGACGAAGCCGGTGGATCCGCAGACGTAGCAGGTGGGTTCGAAGTCCGGTGGCCATCCGGCGCTCGACAGGTCGGAAGCGGTGAACCGCCCGGGGGGCCGCGGCCATTGTGGTGGGGTCGAGCGGCTGTAGAGGTACGTCTTGTCGAGGCCCGGCTCGTCCCGCCTCAACTCGGGGACGAAGAGCTGGTACTCGGGGCTGCGGACGGAGTAGATCAACCGGAACGGCGTACGACTGCCGACCGCGCGCCGCGTGCGGATCATCGCCATCAGTGGCGCCATGCCGGAGCCACCGGCCAGGAGCAGAATCGGCTCCTTCTGCTCGGGACGCCACACGAACCAGCCGCCGACCGGTCCGCGCAGTTCGACGACACCCCCTACGGCGAGTACGTCCGTCAGGTACGGGGAGACCTCACCGTCGTCGACACGCTGAACGGTCAGCTCGACGCTGTCGCCGTCGGCTGCCGAGGACAGTGAGTAACTGCGCTGTGTGCTGTAGCCGTCCTCCGCGGTGAGCCGCACATCGACATGCTGCCCCGCCACGTGCCCCGGCCAGCCGGGCACCTCCAGGACGAGGGTGTGCGCGACTTCCGACTCGGCGCGCCGATCGGTCAGACGTGCGGGGCGCCACCGCAGCCGGTCGCCTAGTCGCCTTGGTACCGCTGCTCGCGCCATGGGTCCCCGTAGTCGTGGTAGCCGATGTCCTCCCAGAAACCCCGCTCCTCCTCGTGCAGCAACTGGATGCCGCGCACCCACTTGGCGGACTTCCAGAAGTACAGGTGCGGGATCAGCAGTCTGGCGGGGCCGCCGTGCTCCGGCGGGAGTTCCTCACCGTCGTAGCGGTACGCGATCCACGCCTGCCCGTCGAGGAGGTCCTCCAGAGGCACGTTCGTGGAGTAGTCGCCGTAGGAGTGAACGAGCGTGTACTCGGCACTTGTCCCCACGTCCTCCAAGAGGACGTCCAACGACACTCCCTGCCACTCCGTGTCGAACTTCGACCACTTGGTGACACAGTGCAGGTCGACGGTCGGCGTCTGGCTGGGCAACGCCATGAACTCTTCCCAGTTCCAGCTGTGCCGAGCGCCCGTCTCGGTGCGGATGGTGAACTCCCACTCGGCGAGGTCCACCCTGGGGGTGGGTCCCGCCGACAGAACGGGGAAGTCGGCGGTCTCGTACTGCCCAGGAGGCAGTTTGTGCCGGGTTTCCCGCGCTCGGCCGTGGAATCCAGGTGAAACGATGGGCATGGCGTTACCCCATTCTCCGGACCGGCCTTGCCCATTCTTCAGGACATCTCACGCCACAGCATCTCGGCGGCGCCTGCCGACGGGCGGAGCGCGGGAGACGCCTCAATTCTGTTTTCCCGCCGGCCACGGCCCGGGGGATACCCGCGAACGGTTCAGCAAGGGCAGCGCGATCAGGGGAAACACGACCACGGACAACAGGCCCGAT
Source organism: Streptomyces coerulescens (assembly GCF_042657965.1). Taxonomy (NCBI): domain Bacteria; kingdom Bacillati; phylum Actinomycetota; class Actinomycetes; order Kitasatosporales; family Streptomycetaceae; genus Streptomyces; species Streptomyces coerulescens. The sequence continues at coordinate 118,863 of NZ_JBHSKM010000002.1, read as the reverse complement.
GCCACCAGTGCCGCCGCGTTGGCCGGTCGGATCGCGTCCAGCTCCAGCCCGATCGTCGTCGCCGCCACGATCACGGGCAGGGACGTGGCCTGCAGCAGTCCACTGGCCATGACCTCCGGCCAGGAGAGGCCCGCCCTGCGGTAGACCACAGCGGGCAGTCCCCGAACGAGAAGAAGCGCGGCGAGGAACATCGGCACCCGCAGCACCGCCCCGGTGTCCGCGAACAGCGCCCCGAGGTCGAACTGGACACCGCTGGTCACGAAGAAGACCGGGACGAGGAATCCATAGCCGAGGCCCTCCAGTTTGACGCGGAACTGCGGATGCGCCCGTTCCGCGGCGGGGTCGACCAGCCGCAGCACGGCCCCGGCCATGAAGGCACCCAAAATCGCTTCGAACCCGAAGTGCAGGGCGATCGCGGACAGGCCGACAACCAGAACCATGGTCAAACGGACCCGCACTTGAGCGCTGGTGTCCGCCAGATCCTTCACCGCCTCGGACAGCCACATCGTGCGCCCCGCACGTATCGACGTTGCCACGATGAGAGCCGTCAGGCAGGCGAGGCCGAGCAGCAGAAGCACTCTGGATGCCGTGCCAGAGGCTTGCTCGGAGAAGAGCAACGACAGCAGCAGCACAGCGCCGACCTCACCTGCGGAGGCTCCCCCGATGGTCAGTTGGCCCACCGGCCGGTCGATCGCGTCGGCGTCCTTCAAGATCGGGATGAGCAGCCCCAGGGACGTGGCCACCAACGCGGTGCCGATCAGCAGCGGACTCTCGACCAGCCCGGCGAGATTCAGCACCCAGCCGACGGCCCCGGCCAGTGCGAACGTACCCGCCAGGCCGACAACGACCAGCCGTCCCCGTGGCCCGCGCAGTTGCTGGACATCGATTTCCAGCCCGGCAAGGAACAGCAGGAAGCTCAGTCCAATGATCGACAGCGCCTGAACCATGGCGTCCGGCCGCACCACATCCAGCACCGCCGGACCGAGGACCACACCGGCCAGGATCTCGAGGACCGGGCCGGGAAGACGTACTCGGGGCACCAGAGCGAGGAGGAACGGGACGCAGGCGGCCACCGCGAGAACGATGACCAGGTTGTCGTAGGACATCGCGGCTCCGGTGGCACGGTGTGCGGTGCACTGGCTACGACCCACGTTGCCCTATTTCGCCGCGCAGTGGCCTGTCGTCCGTTCCCTGCTGATCGGTCTGGGCATTACGGTCGACGGTATGAGCGACAACTCCGAGCGTTCCGTGGCCGTCGAGCGCACCAGCAGTGGCCACTTCGTCGCGACCAACGCCCGTGGGGGAACGATCAGTTTCGGTACTGCCTCCGGTGCCGGCGGCGACACCGAGTTCACCCCGGTCGAGTTGCTCCTCGCCGCGATCGGGGGCTGCACGGCAGCGGACGTCGATAGCGCCACCAGCCGCCACGCGGAGCCGAGCGAGTTCTCCGTCGCGGTGACCGGCGACAAGATCAGCGACGAACTCGGCAACCGCATGATCAACCTGGCGGTCACCTTCACCGTCGCCTTCCCGGACGGCGAGGGCGCCGAGCGCGCCCGCGCGATTCTTCCCCGGGCGGTCAAGTCGTCCCATGACCGTATGTGCACGGTCAGCCGCACGGTCGAGACAGGCACGCCGGTGATCGCGATGGTCAAGGACGCCTGAAGTCGGTTCATCCGTGCAGCCGCTGTCGCACGGGTGGCAGCGCCTGCCGACGGGATGCGCGCAGATCTCCGCCGGCGCACGGTGGACTCGACTGTCGCTGGGAATGTGCCTGAGGCCGGGACCAGGCCCGCCTCGAAGCGGTGGCCGTGGCGAGGCTCGCGCACTGAGTCGAGGCCCTTTTCCGTGCTGTGCCGTCGGTGCACGTGACGCCGCGCTCGGTGGGTTGAAGCGCCTTGGCGGTGGGCCAACTCCTGGAGTGACCGGGCAATTGCGGTACGTGACCGCGTACGGGCGGGTAGTCGGCGCGCGGCTTCTTTGGGCGCCGTGTACCTGTTCGATGCAGGGCCGGCACTGCCGCTGGCGCAGAGGATGCCGTCGGCACAGCGGACGCATCGTCTGGCGTTGCTTGCCTTGCGGCCACGCAGTCGTGCCTTGTCCCCCCGTGACGTGACCAGGATCTCGATGCGGGCTTCCCAGCCCCGGTTCATACTCTGGCCGTGGGTCTTCGACTTGACCGGTGGCCTGTCAGAAAACTCGGCGAGCGGTCAGCGTAAGTGCACCGTCAACGGCGGCCATTAGGTGGAGAGCGGGCCGTTGTAAGCTGAGAGAACAGCCCTTGACCTGCAGAAAGCAGGCAGGGAGCGAATTCCGGGAGTGCTGAATGCTTCGTACCCTGTTCAAGTCCAAGATCCATCGCGCCACGGTCACCCAGGCCGACCTGCACTATGTGGGATCGGTGACCATCGACGCGGACCTGCTCGACGCCGCCGACCTGCTGCCCGGCGAGCTCGTCCACATCGTCGACATCACGAACGGCGCCCGTCTGGAGACCTATGTGATCGAGGGCGAGCGCGGGTCGGGAGTCGTCGGGATCAACGGCGCCGCCGCCCATCTCGTGCACCCCGGCGACCTCGTGATCATCATCAGCTACGCTCAGATGACCGACGCCGAGGCGCGGGAGTTCGAACCGCGCGTCGTGCATGTGGACGGCGCCAACCGGATCGTGGCCCTGGGGGCGGACCCGTCCGAGCCGGTGCCGGGCTCCGACCAGGAGCGCAGCCCGCAGTCCGTGCCGGCGCCGGTGGCCTGACGGCCGTACTCGGCGGCAGACGGAAGACGGACCAGGGAGCGTGTCATGAGCGACATCGAGATCCGCGACGACCGTGCGGCGGGCCGCCTGGAGGCCCTCCGGGGCGACGAAGTCACCGGCCACATCGAGTACTTCGTCCTCGAATCCCCGGCACGGGCCCTCGTCCCCGTCCACACCATCGTGGAACCGGCCCACGAGGGGAAGGGCATCGCGGGTTCCCTGGCACGTGAGCTGTACGGCATGGCGGCGCGCGAGGACATCGTCGTGGCGCCGCTGTGCCCGTACGTCGTGAAGTGGGCCGAACGCCACCCGGACGAGGCCCCGGCCGCAGACCCGGCGCTGCTGGACGCCGCGAAGGACTGGCTGCGGGCACACCCCGAGCGGTTCTGACGCGGGCCGATTCCGCGAGGGGCCCGTCAAGGACGACACTGGCCCTGCCTGCCCTGCCTGCCCTGCCTGCCCTGCCTGCCCTGCCTGCCCTGCCTGCCCTGCCGGCCCTCACAGGCGTGACGGGCCCACTCGGGCGCCGTCATTGACGCGGGTGAGTGACTGGTGGCGCGGCCGTCGGGTACGCGGGGGAGTAGTCCAGAGCCGATGTCACGGACTGGCTGGAGGACGCCATGACCAACCCGTATCCGGACCCGGTCCATCCGGGACCGACTCCGGGCCCGGAGCCGCACCCCGAGCCGCACCCGGTTCCACCACCGGAGCCCGCACCGGCTCCCGAACCGCCCCCACCCGAGCCGCCCCCACCCGGGCCGCCGCCGACCCCGGGACCGCCGCCGACGCCGGGTCCCCCGCCCACCCCGGGACCGCCTCAGCCGACACCCCCGAGCCCGCCTCCGCCGCAGCCCCCGGAACCTTCCCCGTCGCCGATCCCGCCGGGACCGGAGCCGGTGCCGAACCCCGAGCCCGGGCCGCCGCTCACCTGAGCCCTTGACGCACGGAGGACGCGAAGGGCGAGAGGGGGCATGATGCCGCCGCTGCGATCGGCCCGCTGGAGCGGCCGCAGCGAACCCGCGCGACGGGCGACCGGCGACGAGATATCGCCACCCACCGCACGCGCCCAGCAGCGCTGGGAGCACCACGATCAGCTCCCGCGCACCCCCGCGCCCCCGGCCGCACACGACCCCGGCGCGAGAACCCGTTCCGCGATCCGGCCGGCGGCCTACGGTGCGACCTCGAACCGCAGCGGCTTGAGCCCCGCCACGCAGAACGCCCTCTGCCCGGGTCAGTAACCCGGGCAGAGGGCGTTCACCTGACGGAACGGGCAGGGACTACGAGGACACCTCGGAGCGGTCGCCGCCCCACAGTGTGTGGAACGAGCCGTCCCGGTCGGTGCGCCGGTAGGTGTGCGCACCGAAGAAGTCCCGCTGCCCCTGCGTGAGCGCCGCCGGCAGCCGCTCGGCGCGCAGCGCGTCGTAGTACGCGAGGGCCGCGGCGAAGCCCGGCGTGGGCACGCCCTGCCGGGTCGCGGCGACCAGGACCTCACGCCAGTCGTCCTGCGCGGCCGCGATCTCCTGCGCGAACGTGTCGTCCGACAGCAGGCTCGGCAGGTCGGCGCGGGCGTCGTAGGCGGCGCGGATGCGGTCCAGGAAGGCCGCGCGGATGATGCAGCCGCCCCGCCAGATCGCCGAGACCGCGCCCAGGTCGATGTCCCAGTCGTACTCGGCGCGCGCCGCGTCGATCTCGTGGAAGCCCTGCGTGTACGACACGATCTTCGACGCGTACAGCGCCTGCTCGACCCGGTCGGCGAACGCAGCCGCCTCCGCCTCGCCCAGCGGCGACGCCTTCGGGCCCGCCAGCCCACGCGAAGCGGCCCGCAGCGCCGCGTGCCCGGACAGGGAACGGGCGAAGACCGCCTCCGCGATGCCGGAGACCGGGACACCGAGGTCGAGCGCGATCTGCACGGTCCAGCGGCCCGTGCCCTTCTGCTCGGCCTGGTCGACGACGACGTCCACGAACGGCTTGCCGGTCGCCTCGTCCACGTGGGACAGCACCTCGGCGGTGATCTCGATCAGGTAGGAGTCCAGCCGGCCCTGGTTCCAGGTCCGGAAGATCTCCGCGATCTGCGCGGGGGAGTATCCGGCCACATCGCGCAGCAGCTGGTACGCCTCGCCGATCAGCTGCATGTCGGCGTACTCGATGCCGTTGTGCACCATCTTCACGAAGTGCCCGGCGCCGTCCGGACCGACGTGCGTCACGCAGGGCGAGCCGTCCTTCGCCTTCGCGGAGATCTTCTCCAGCATGGGACCGAGAGAGTCGTACGACTCCTTCGGGCCACCCGGCATGATGCTGGGCCCGTGCAGCGCGCCCTCCTCGCCGCCGGAGACGCCCATGCCCACGAAGTGGATGCCCTGCTCACGCAGGTCCCGCTCGCGGCGGCGGGTGTCGGCGAAGTGCGCGTTACCACCGTCGATGATCATGTCGCCGGGCTCCAGGAGCGGCGCGAACTCCTGGATCACCGCGTCGGTCGGCTCACCGGCCTTCACCATGATCACCAGCCGCCGCGGCCGCTCCAGCGCCGCCACGAACTCCTTGGCGGTCTCGGCCGCGATGAACTCGCCCTCGCCGCCGAACTCGTCCACCAGCGCACGCGTGCGCGCGGGCGTCCGGTTGTGCACCGCGACCGTGTAGCCGTTGCGGGCGAAGTTCCGGGCGAGGTTGCGGCCCATGACCGCGAGGCCCGTGACGCCGATCTGCGCCGAAGTGCTCATGCCGTTGGCTCCTAGTGATCTCGATATAGCAGCGGTGCCGGTCACGCCCGCCAGTATTGCCCCTCGTCCATCCTGACGTGCCGGTACTCCGAGCGCACATCCGGGTGGCGCGATGTCGCAGGCACATACGCACGAAACGCCCCCGCGCACTCAGCCGCCCCGCGTGTCCGTCAACGTGCGCCCCTTCCGCGCCACTTGGCGTGAACAGGCGGCTGATTTGCCGTCTTGTCATGGCCTGTTCGCGGCGCTTACTTTTGCCCCTCCTGACGCATGTCCTTGGGGGGCTCCTTCATGGCCGTACGCGGCCGGCACCGCCGGTACCAGCCGAACAGGATCAACCGCGCCTCACTCACCGTCACCGCGGGCGGCGCCGGGATGGCGCTCCCGTTCATCGGCACCGGTGCCGCGCAGGCGGCCGACGTGAGCACCTGGAACAAGGTCGCCGCGTGCGAGTCCACCAGCCGGTGGGACGTCAACACCGGCAACGGCTACTACGGCGGCCTGCAGTTCGCCCAGTCGACCTGGGAGGCCTACGGCGGCACGCGGTACGCGGCGCGCGCGGATCTGGCCACCAAGGACCAGCAGATAGCCGTCGCGGAGAAGGTGCTGGACGGGCAGGGGCCCGGCGCCTGGCCGCTCTGCTCGGTGCGGGCCGGACTGACCCGGGGCGGAGACACCCCCGACATCCAGCCCTCCGGCACCGCGAAGAAGACCCGGAAGGAGACCCGGCACAGCCCGAAGAGGACCCAGAAGCAGCGCCCGAAGACCTCCGTCCAGGACGTCCAGCCCCAGACCACGCCCCAGTCACGGGCCGGCAAGGCCGAGATGTACACCGTCGTCCGCGGCGACACCCTCTCCGAGATCGCCGAGTCTCAGGAGGTCAAGGGCGGTTGGCGGGGCCTGTACGCCGCGAACCGCAAGGCCATCGGGGCCGACCCCGACCTGATCCTGCCCGGGCAGCGGCTCGCCGTGCGCGGCAAGGCCGCCACCGTCACGGAGCCGGCGCCCACCACCAGGACCACCCCGAAGAAGACCTCCACCGAGCCGGAGGAGCAGGCCGCCACGAGCACCCGCTCGATGGTCGCCCCGGTGAGCGCGGCCACCGGCACGCCGTACCGCAAGGCCGGTGCCCTGTGGTCGAAGGGCTATCACACCGGCGTCGACTTCGCCGTGCCGACCGGCACCTCCGTGAAGTCCGTCGGGTCCGGGCAGGTCGTGAGCGCCGGATGGGAGGGCTCCTTCGGCTACCAGGTGGTGATCCGGCACGCCGACGGCCGCTACACCCAGTACGCCCATCTCTCGGCGATCTCCGTGCGGGACGGGCAGTCGGTGGGTGCGGGCCAGCGCATCGGCCGGTCCGGCTCCACGGGCAACAGCACGGGCCCGCATCTGCACTTCGAGGTGCGGACGGGGCCCGGTTTCGGCGCCGACATCGACCCGGTGGCCTACCTCCGGGCGGGCGGCGTCAGGATTTGACGCGCATCCGGTGCCGGTCGAGCACCGGATGCGGGATGTACGGGCCGCCATAGAACGGGCCGTAGAGGTTCGGGGAGTCGTGGCTGTCGGGATGCGGCGGTTCCGGCTCCTCGTACGGCTCCTGCGCGACCTGCGCCGGGATGAGGATGCCCTCGATGCCGTCCGGGACGACGATCTCCTCGTGGAGCTCGCCGCGCGGCGCGGCCACGGCCCGCTCCGCAGGCGTGTCGAGCAGCTCGGCCGCGGGGACCGGTACCGACTCGGCCTCCGCCTCGCTGCGGGCGATGCGCTCCGTCGTGAGCAGGATCAGGCCGCCCGCGGCCACCACACCGCAGCCCAGCGCGAGCAGGGTGCCGGTGGTGCCGTACCGGAAGGTCTCGCCGAACATCGTGATGCCGACCGCTGCCGCCACCACCGGGTTCACGACCGTCAGCGTGGCCAGCGGGGCCGCCAGCCCCGCGCCCCGGTAGGCCGCCTGCGACAACAGCAGTCCGGCCGTGGCGAAGACACCGATCGTGGCCAGGGCGGGCACGTCGGCCGCCGAGACCCCGCCGTTCCAGTCCACGGCGACGATCTTCGTGAACACCGAGGACATACCGAAAGCTATGCCGGACGCGGTCGCGAGCAGCATGCTGCGCACCGCCGGGTGCCGGTGGGCCGCACGGCCGGCGACCATCAGCGTCACCACGATGCCGCCGGTCACCAGGGCCACGGCCACCCGCTCCGCGGTGCCCAGCGACTGCGACTCCGAGGCACCGACCAGGGACAGCAGCCCGGCGAGCCCGACGGTCGCCATGATGGCGCCGCGCCAGGCCGTCGACCCGGCCTTGCGGCCCACGAAGAGGGCCGCCATCGGCAGCGCGAACACGATCGTCAGGGCACCGAGCGGCTGCACCAGACTCAGCGGACCGAACGCCAGCGCGACCACGTGCAGCAGCCCACCGAGGCCGTTCAGCGCGACCGCCGCCCACCAGCCCGGCCGGCGCATCGGCGCGAACTGCTGCCCCGGCGAGGACACCGCGACACGCTCCTGCACGATCGCCCCGCCCGCGTACGCGACGGCGGAGACGAGCGACAGCAGCACGGACAACGCGAGGGCGCTCATGAGCTGCTCCTCTGCGTGAAGCGGGGGCGCGAACCCCGGCGCGGCGAACGGTCGGCTCTCATAATGAACACGATGCCTCGCGAAGCTCTTCCCGTCGTCGTACCAGAGCACGCACTGTGTCGTACTGCCGATGGAGTACTACGGCGCCGGACTCATCCCCAAGGGGGGTGACCCGGGGTGGAGACCCCCAGGTGAAGACCCCGACACCCCCTGGTACTACTGCTCTTCGTGGATCTCGCCCCCGATCTCGCAACGCTCCGGCCGCTCGGCGGCTTCTTCGTCCTGCGCGCGGTCGCCGAACCTCTTCGGCCACCCGCGACGCTGGCGCAGGCCTACGCGCGGCCGGCCTTCCCCGAAGACCAGGATCCTCTGACTTTCCGGGTCCGGAAAGTCGGGAACGCCCTGCGCGCCCCCGAGCCGCGCATCGCCGCCTCAGCGGCTCAGCAGGGCCTCGCCGCCCGGCTGTGGTCGGTCACGCTCGGCTGCGCTGCCCTGTACGGAGCCGTCCCCGACCTCGACCCGCGACTGCTGCGCTGGGACCCCGACGCCGGCGCTCCCGACGACCTCTGGCTCACCGAGGTACGCCCACGCCCCGCCGACGCCGCGACCGTCGCCGGCATCGTCCTGCACGGCCATCTCGAGCCGCTGGGCGCCGCGCTGCGCTCCCGGTACCGCGTCGCCGACGGACTGCTGTGGGGCAACGCGGGATCCGCGCTCGCGGGCGCCGCCCGGCAACTGGACCAGTGGGCACGCACCCACGGCCGTACGGACGTCGCCGCATGCTCCCGCGCCCTGACCGCCGAACTCCTCGCCCACCCCCTCCTCGCCGGTACCGGCACGCTCACCGCGGCCGGGTTCCGGCGCCGCAGCTGCTGCCTCTACTACCGGGTGCCGGGCGGCGGCGTCTGCGGTGACTGTTGCTTCACACGAGCCCCGCGCTCTTCCCCACGCGCCCCATCTGGGTGACCATGAAAGGGCAACCAGCCGCTGAGAACAGGGGGTTCCGGGTGCGAGTGGGACTGCTGACCCGGGAGTACCCGCCGGACGTGTACGGCGGCGCGGGTGTCCATGTCGAGTTCCTCGCCCGGGAGTTGCGGGATCTCGTCGACCTGGAGGTGCACTGCTGGGGCGAGGGCCGTGCGGTCGGGGTGCTGCGCCACCGCCCCTGGTCCGCCCTCGACACCAGCAACGACGCGCTGCGCACCTTCTCGGTGGACCTCGCCATGGCCGCCGGCCTCGAAGGCCGCGAACTGGTCCACTCCCACACCTGGTACGCCAACCTCGGCGGCCACCTCGCCAAGCTGCTGCACGGCATCCCGCATGTGATGACCGCCCACTCGCTGGAGCCGCTGCGCCCCTGGAAGGCCGAGCAACTCGGCGGCGGATACGCCCTGTCCAGCTGGGCCGAGCGCACCGCGATCGAGGCCGCCGACGCGGTGATCGCGGTGTCCGGGGCCATGCGTGAGGACATCCTCGGCTGCTATCCGGCGCTCGATCCGGAGCGGGTCCACGTCGTGCACAACGGCATCGACACCACCCTGTACCGGCCCGACCACCGCACGGACGTCCTCACTCGCTTCGGCCTCGACGCCGGGCGCCCGTACGTGCTGTTCGTCGGTCGCATCACCCGCCAGAAGGGCGTGCCCCACCTGCTGCGCGCCATACGGCACATCGACCCGGCCGCGCAGGTCGTGCTCTGCGCCGGCGCGCCGGACACCCCCGAGATCGACCGGGAGTTCCGCGACCTCTACCAGGAGCTGAGCCGGGTCCGCGAGGGCGTGCACTGGATACCGCAGATGCTGCCCCGCCCGGAGGTGATCCAACTCCTCACGCACGCCGCCGTGTTCGTCTGCCCTTCGGTGTACGAGCCGCTCGGCATCGTCAACCTGGAGGCGATGGCCTGCGGGACCCCCGTGGTGGCCTCGCAGGTCGGCGGCATCCCTGAGGTCGTCGACGACGGCAAGACCGGTCTGCTGGTCCCGCTGGACGACGACTTCGAGGCGGGTCTCGCGCACGCGCTGGACTCCGTCATCGGCGACCCGGAGGCGGCCCGCCGGATGGGGGAGGCCGGACGGGAGCGGGCGGTCGGGGAGTTCGGCTGGGACGCGGTGGCGCGGCGGACGGCCGGGCTCTACCGGGAGATCCTCAAACAGGCTTAGCGCGCGCTGCGCAGGGGCAGGCTGGCATCAACCACGGTGAGGGGAGCGGCCATGCGTCGTGGCGGACCTTCGGTGCTCGGAATCGTCCTCGCGGGCGGAGAAGGCAAACGCCTGATGCCCCTGACCGCGGACCGCGCGAAACCCGCGGTCACCTTCGGAGGAACGTATCGCCTGGTCGACTTCGTCCTCTCCAACCTCGTCAACGCCGACATCCTGCGCATCTGTGTCCTCACCCAGTACAAGTCGCACTCCCTGGACCGCCACATCACCACGACCTGGCGGATGTCCAGCCTGCTCGGCAACTACGTCACCCCGGTCCCCGCCCAGCAGCGCCTCGGCCCGCGCTGGTACCTCGGCAGCGCGGACGCCATCCTCCAGTCCCTGAACCTGATCCACGACGAACGGCCCGAGTACGTCGCGGTGTTCGGCGCCGACCACGTGTACCGCATGGACCCGCGCCAGATGCTCGCCCAGCACATCGAGGGCGGCGCCGGCGTCACGGTGGCCGGAATACGTGTGCCGCGTGTCGAGTCGTCGTCGTTCGGCGTGATCAGCCCCGGCTCGGACGGACAGACGGTGGACCGCTTCCTGGAGAAGCCCGCCGACCCGCCCGGTCTCCCGCACGACCCGGAGTGCGTCTACGCCTCGATGGGCAACTACATCTTCACCACCAAGGCCCTCGTCGAGGCGCTCCAGCGCGACGCCGAGGACGAGAACTCCGTGCACGACATGGGCGGTTCGATCCTGCCCCAGCTCACCGACCGGGGCGAGGCCCAGCTGTACGACTTCAGCGCCAACCACGTGCCCGGCGAGACCAACCGGGACCGCGGCTACTGGCGGGACGTGGGCACCCTGGACGCGTACTACGACGCCCATATGGACCTGATCGCCGAGCGCCCCGCCTTCAACCTGTTCAACCGCAGCTGGCCCATCTACACCCACTCGGGCCAGCTCTCCCCGGCGCGCTTCAACGCGGGCGGCATGGCCAGCGAGTCCATCATCAGCGCCGGGTGCCTGATCCGTGGGCAGGTCACACGGTCCGTGCTGTCGCCGGGGGTGGTGGTCGACCCGGGGGCGGTGGTGCAGGGGGCGGTGCTGCACGACAACGTGCGCATCGGGCGGGGCGCGGTGGTGCGGGGCGCCGTGCTCGACAAGAACGTCGAGGTCCCGCCGGGCGCGACGATCGGGGTGAACCCGGAGCGGGACGCGGAGCTGTACACCGTTTCCAAGGGCGGTGTGATCGCCCTGGGAAAGGGTCAGCAGGTGCCCTAGCGCTCCGGGTGTGCTCGCCGCTGCCGCGGGCTCAGCGGGTGAAGACCTCGCCCCGGGTGGCGCCGGTGGCGCAGAGCTTCTTCTCGTCCGCCGTCATCTTGCGGGACTTCACCACGACCGCGCTGTGCTTGCCGTCCGTGCCGTTCGGGGCCGGGCCGGTGATCACGTCCGGTACGAACCAGTAGTAGTGGCCCCACTTGGGGTCGTCGTAGTGCGTCTGCCATGTGCCGGATATCTGCTGCATCAGCTGGGAGCGGGAGATCCAGCCGACCTCTCCCGGCTGGACGCTCACGGTGAAGGAACTCGTCTCCGTGTGCGAGCTCTGCCAGGTGTAGTTGTACGTCGCGGTGACACTGGCGGTGATGATCCCTTCGATGCCCCCGCCGACGGTGACCGAGCCTCCCACGGAGTGGGAGGAGCCCACGGTGTCGGCCCACGACATCGACTGGGAGGCGGGCGAGGTCGTGCAGTTGTAGAGCAGTTCCGAGACCTGACGGGGCTCACCGAGGTAGGCCTGGCCGATCTCCGGGGAGTTGAAGCTGCACTTGCCCTCTCCGGAGGCGCAGTCGGCCACGATCTGCTCGGCCGTGGGCTGCTCCTCGGCCTGCGCGGGCCCGGCCGTCGCGATCATCCCGAACGCCGTCGCCATCAGCGTCAGGGTGCGGCCGCCGTACCGCAAGGCGCGGTTCCTCGTCATGGTTGTTGCCTCTCACCGTACGTGGGGGGACGGTGCCGGGGCCCGTGTTCCCAGTGGGCCTGCGGTCACCGTGTGATGCCCATGAGGCTCACGTAGTCGACGGCCGAGCTACACCAAGAATTTGCAAAGTTTTAGTTGATTTTGCAATTGATGCTCCCTCAATTGTGTTAGATGCGCGGCCATTTGAGCGACGGTCCTTCGTGCGTTCCTGTCATGTCCATCTAGAACAAGTGATCGACGAGGGTCTCTGTGTGCAGTGGGTGCCGGTCCGTGACGTTCTCCCGGGTGACGCACTCGGGATGCTCGGTGCCGCTACCCGTGGTGAAGTGACCTCATATGCACCATGAGTCCCGCCCCTGTCATGAGAGGCGGGACTTAATCTGCTGTTAACTGAGCGTAGCTTGATCGTACTTGACTGTAATCGCCCGCGGGCGATTGACTTCTGGTCCACCCGTCGCCGACGCGAGGCAAGCCATTGACTTCTGACCTGCTCGCACCTCTCGACCTGGCGTTCTGGAACATCGAGTCCGCCGCACACCCCATGCACCTGGCTGCGCTCGGGGTCTTCGCGGCACACTCGCCCACCGCCGGGGCGCACGCGGCCGACCTGCTCGCCGCCCGGGCCGCCGCCGTGCCCGGGCTACGGATGCGCATCCGGGACGCCTGGCAGCCGCGCGGTCTGCTCCAGCCGTTCTCCTTCGGGGGCGCCGCCCGCGAGCCCGCGCCGGACTTCGACCCGCTCGACCACGTCCGGCTGCACGCCCCGACCGCCGACTTCCAGGCGGTGGCGGGCCGGCTCATGGAGCGCCCGCTGGAGCGCGGCCGGCCGCCGTGGGAGGCCCATGTGCTGCCCGGCGAGGACGGCGTGTCCTTCGCGGTCCTGTTCAAGTTCCACCACGCCCTCGCCGACGGACTGCGGGCGCTGACGCTGGCCGCCGCCGTCCTGGACCCGATGGACCTGCCCGCGCGCAAGGCGCGCCCGGAGGAGCCCGCGCGTCGGCGGCTGCCCGATGTGCGCAGGCTGCCGGGCCTGGTGCGCGGCGCCCTGTCGGACGTCGGCCGCGCCCTGGACATCGGCGCCTCCGTCGCCGTGTCGACGCTGGCCGTGCGCTCGTCGTCCGCGCTGACCGCCGAGCCGAGCGGCACCCGCCGTACCGCGGGGGTCGTCGTCGACATCGACGACGTGCACCTGATCCGCAAGGCCGTCGGCGGCACCGTCAACGACGTCACCATCGCGGTCGTCGCCGGGGCCCTGCGCCGCTGGCTCGACGAGCGCGGCGACGGCAGCGAAGGCGTCGCACCGCGCGCCCTGATCCCCGTCTCCAAACGCCGCCCGCGCACCGCGCACCCACAGGGCAACCGGCTCTCCGGCTACTTGATACGGCTCCCGGTCGACGACCCCGAACCCCTGCGCCGCCTGGCCGCGGTGCGCACCGCCATGGACCGCAACAAGGACGCCGGCCCCAACCGGGGCGCGGGCGCCGTCGCCCTGCTCGCCGACCACGTGCCGGCTATCGGCCACCGGCTCGGCGGACCCCTGGTCGGCGGGGCCGCCCGGCTGTGGTTCGACATCCTCGTCACCAGCGTGCCGCTGCCCGGCATCGCCCTGAAGCTCGGCGGCCACCCCGTCACCGAGGTCTACCCCTTCGCCCCGCTGGCCCGCGGCCAGTCCCTGGCGATCGCGATCTCCACGTACCGGGGACGCGTCCACTACGGGCTCGTCGCCGACGCCGAGGCCGTCCCCGACCTCGATGTGCTCGCGCGCGCCCTGTCCGAGGAGGTGGCCGCGCTGATCACCGCCTGCGCCCCCTGAGCCCCTGTTCCCCGGGCTGATTCGCCGGATTTTGGAGGAGAGGCCCGGTGCTCCGTAGAATTCCGCGTTCGAAAGCGAGCGCGACCGGAGCGCCGCGGGTGATCAGGGAACGGCAGCGGCGATGACGGTGACAGAGGACGGCGCGACGGCGACCACGGCGGACGCCGTGCACGAGCCCGGTGACGAGATCGTGTACGGCCCCGGCATCGACCCCGAGCGGCTCGCCCTGTGCCTGAGCGTGCTGGAGGAGCTCGACAAGCTGGAGGTCGACCACCCCGACGCCATCGCCGTGCGCCGGGCCACCGCCGGCATCTACCGCACCGTCAAGCAGCGCCGCCGCCAGGAGCGCCGCGCCGCCAAGACCGCGCACGACAAGCAGGTCACGGAGGCCACGGCGACCGGCTCCGCCCAGCGCATCGACGACGAGACCGAGGGCCTGCTGCCCTCCTCGAACACCGAGGAGGGCAGGATCGCGGGGATACTCCAGCGCCCGCGCTCCTGCTACACCTGCAAGTCCCGGTACGTCGAGGTCGACTACTTCTACCACCAGCTCTGCCAGGACTGCGCCCGCCTCAACCGGAGCAAGCGCGACGCCCGCGCCGACCTCACCGGCAAGCGCGCCCTGCTCACCGGCGGTCGCGCCAAGATCGGCATGTACATCGCGCTCCGGCTGCTGCGCGACGGTGCCCACACCACGATCACCACGCGCTTCCCCAAGGACGCCATCCGCCGCTTCAAGGCCATGGACGACTCCGGCGACTGGATCCACCGCCTGGAGGTCGTCGGTATCGACCTGCGCGACCCCGCCCAGGCCGTGGCCCTCGCCGAGCAGCTCACCGAGGCCGGCCCGCTCGACATCCTGGTGAACAACGCGACCCAGACCGTACGACGGCTGCCCTCCGCCTACGCCGCCCTGGTCGAGGGCGAGAGCGCCCCGCTGCCCGCCGGTGTGCTGCCCGCCCACCACGTCATCGGCGCGTTCAACTCCGGCGCGGTCGACGGCCTTGCCGCGCTGCCGCTGGGCACCAGCGGACTCGACGCCCAGAAGGTCGCCGACCTCGCGCTCGTCGCGGGCAACGCCAGCGTCGCCCGGCACCTCGACGGCACCGCCATCGACGCGGGCGGCCTCGTCCCCGACGTCGTCGAGTCCAACACATGGGTGCAGACCATCGACCAGATCTCCCCGGTGGAGCTCCTGGAGACCCAGCTCTGCAACTACACCTCGCCGTTCATCCTGATCAGCGCGCTGCGCCCGGCGATGGCCGACGCAGCGAAGAAGGCGGCGAGCGGGCGCGCCTACGTCGTGAACGTCTCCGCGATGGAGGGCGTCTTCGGCCGCGGCTACAAGGGGGCGGGGCATCCGAACACCAACGCAGCGAAGGCCGCGATGAACATGGTCACGCGGACCAGTGCGCAGGAGATGTTCGAGACCGATGGCATCCTCATGACCTCCGTCGACACCGGTTGGATCACGGACGAGCGACCGCACTACGACAAGCTGCGGCTGGCCGAGGCCGGCTTCCACGCCCCGCTCGACCTGGTGGACGGGGCGGCCCGGGTGTACGACCCGATCGTGCGGGGCGAGGCGGGGGAGGATGTGTACGGGGTTTTCTTGAAGGATTACGCGCCCGGTAAGTGGTAGCCGAGGTCGGTGCGGCGTCTGTCGGCCGGTGGTGGCTGGTCGCGCAGTTCCCCGCGCCCCTGGGTCGGCTCGTGTGCCCGGAGCCGTTCATGGACCGTATATGCGGTGGTTGTCCCGGCGGAGCGCACCCGCGTCCCGCCATCCACCAGCAGATCCGCCCCGGTGATCCACTCCGCCGCGTCCGACGCCAGCCACACCACCGCTCGGGCCACGTCCTCCGGCTCGCCGATCCGGCCGAGGGGCAACCCGGCGGCGACCTCCTCCTCGCCCGGCTCCCAGACGAACCGTGCCATCTCGGTGCGGACCAGGCCGGGTGAGACGGAGTTGACCCGGACCCGGGGGCCCAGTTCGCCCGCGAGCTGCCCGGTCAGGTGGAGCAGGGCCGCCTTGCTGGTGCCGTAGGCGCCGATGCGGGGGCCGACGTGGGTGGCGCCCTCCGTGCAGACGTTGACCACGGCGCCGCCGTGTTCGCCCATCCAGGCGTGCCAGGCGCACTGCACGAGCCGCAGCGGTGCCTCGACGTTCACCGTGAACGCCTCGCGCCAGGCGAGTGGATCGACGTCCATGAGGGACCCGTACGGCAGGTTGGTCGCCGCGTTGTTCACGACCACGTCGATCCGGCCGAACTCGCGCAGGGCGAGGTCCACCACCGCCCGGAGGTGATCCGGGTCGGCCACGCTCCCGGCCACCCCGACGCCGCCCAGCTCGGCGGCCGTTCGCCGGACCACCTCCGCGTCCCGCGCGGTCACGCAGACCAGCGCCCCGGCCGCGGCCAGTTCCCGGGCGACGGCATGGCCGATGCCGCGCGTGGCGCCGGTGACGATGGCGGCCCTGCCCTGGAGACGGTACGGCGGCGTCATCGCCGTACCGTCTCATGACGGGCCGTCAGTTGGCAGCCCCGAGCGGCGAGTTCCTGGACGCCACCAGCTCCAGTACCGCCCGCCAGTCCTCCAGCACCCCGGCGTCGAACTCCGCGCTGCGGCCCTCCTCGTCGGCCTGGTGCAGGCGCAGCAGGTCGTCGTCCGCCTGGTCGCGGGCCCGGCAGTGCTCGCGGACCAGGCGGGAGACCCGTTCGCCGAGGAGGGGCCGCACCGCGTCCGCCGCGCAGTCGGAGTGGCGGGTGACATCGCCCGGGCGCAGCAGCGGGCCGATGGCATGAACGAGCCCCGCGACCTGGAGTTCCTTGTCGGCGGGGCGGACGCGGCGCAACAGGGCGGCCGTCTGGAGTGCGTGTTGATGGAGATCGACTCGGGTGTTCCCGAGGCCCGGGGCATCCCGGCTGCCCCGGCAGGCGTACAGCAGATCCATCAGCTCTTCGACACTGCGCAGCTCCATGCGCCAGTCCTCCCGCCGGACAAGCCGTTGCCGTCCGTCAGCAGATCATGGCCGCCTTGCGAATCGGCCAACGGGACTTGAACTGCGCGACGTCCATCGCTCCCGGGCCGGACGGCGACGCGCCGCTGAGCCGAACGGGTGACTTGTAAACGGCGCATTACGTAAGAAAACAACAGATAGCGGGCAGGTGAAAACCGGTCGACTCCGGATAGTTACAGGTTGTTTGCAGCCCCATCGAGCGGGCACCCGCTCATTTGGTTAATCTGTAGCGGACGGACAGCACTACAGGGTCCCAACCCACACCCATGGTCCGTCCCGGGACAAGCCGGTGCACAACGGCCTGCTCTCACACCAGTTATCCGGCGCCACCGCGTCCGAGCCGACGTTGAGTAAGACCCGAGCGGGCGTCAGGTGCCGGACCGCAGACTGGACCGGCCCGCCCCGAGGGTGATCCGACACAGAAGGAGTGCGCGGTGACACCTGAGAAGACGAATCGCGAGCAGCGCCCCAAGGAACGCACGGAGCGCGCGGGCCGCCGGTCCAAGGAGATCGGCAGTCTCGATGTGTGGGCCAGGTCCGCCCCCATCCGTCTGGCGGGGTACGAGGACGACCTCGCCGAGCCCCACATCCTGCCCAGCGTCGACTGACCTGGCGGAACCCTTCGCGATCGCCGACCGCATGGGCGTGCTGCGAGACTCACGCCCATGCTGATCAGAGAAGCCGCGGCCGACGACTGGCCGCGGATTTGGCCTTTCTGGCACCGTATCGTCGCCGCCGGCGAGACCTACGCATGGGATCCGGACACCTCCGAGGAGGCCGCCCGCGCCCTGTGGATGAACCCGGCCAAGGACGTCTACGTCGTCGAGGACGACACCGGCGCCCTCGTCGCCTCCGCCTACGTCACCCCCAACTACGGCGGCCCCGCCGCCGGTATCGCCAACGCCGGCTTCATGGTCGACCCCGAGCACGCCGGCCGCGGCGTGGGCCGCGCCCTCGCCGAGCACGTCCTGACCGTGGCCAGGGCCGGCGGCTATCGGGGCATGGTCTTCAACGCCGTCGTCGAGACCAACCCGGCCGTGGCCCTGTGGACCTCCCTCGGCTTCACGATCCTCGGCACCGTGCCGGACGCCTACGACCATCCCCGGCACGGCCGGGTGGGGCTGCACATCATGCACAGGGCACTTTAGCGGCCTGCCTTCACATCCTCCTCACTTGCCTAAAAGCTTTAGGCATATGCATACTCGCTTTCGGCAAGCGGGAGGATGGTTATGGCACGCGTAGGACTGACCACGGAACGTCTGGTCCGGGCCGGGGCGGAGCTCGCCGACGAGATCGGATTCGAACAGGTGACCGCGTCGGAACTCGCCCGGCGCTTCGACGTCAAGGTCGCGAGTCTGTACTCGCACGTGAAGAACTCCCAGGACCTCAAGACGCGGATCGCCCTGTTCGCACTGGAGGAACTCGCGGACCGGGCCGCCGACGCCGTGGCGGGCCGGGCGGGCAAGGACGCCCTGGTCGCCTTCGCGAACGTCTACCGCGACTACGGGCTCGAACACCCTGGCCGCGCCGCCGCCGCGCGCATGACCCTCGACCCCGAGACGGCCGCGGCGAGCGCGGGCGTCCGGCACGCCCAGATGACCCGCGCCATCCTGCGCGGCTACGACCTGACCGAGCCGGACGCGACCCACGCCGTACGGCTGCTGGGCAGCGTCTTCCACGGGTACGCCAGCCTCGAGCTGGCGGGCGGCTTCAGCCACAGCGCGCCGGACTCCGAGGAGACCTGGCACCGGATCCTCGACGCCCTGGACGCCCTGCTGCGCAACTGGCCCACCGAGCCCACCTCTTGATCGACAGGCTGAAGGACATGGACACCGAGCACGACTGGATCACCACGACCGGCATCGCCGATCTGCTGCGCGGCGCCCTCGACGTCGAGCGGACCGAGCACGGCGTGCTGCCGCACCGGCTGCCCGCCCGGGCGCGCGCCCAGAACACCGACGGCCAGCTGGCCATGGCCGAGTCGCAGCCCTCCGGCGTACGGCTGGCCTTCCGCACCCGCGCCACCGCCGTCGAACTGGACACCCTGCCCACCAAGCGCGCCTACGTCGGCGCCCCGCCCCGCCCGGACGGCGTGTACGACCTGATCGTCGACGGCCGTCCCGCCGGGCAGGGCAGCGTCTCCGACGGCCACGTCCTGATCATCGACATGATGGCCGGGACCACCGAGCGGCGCCCCGGCCGGCCCGGCACCGTCCGGTTCGCCGGGCTGCCCGCCCGCGACAAGGACGTCGAGATCTGGCTGCCGCACAACGAGACCACGGAACTGATCGCCCTGCGCACCGACGCGCCCGTCGAGCCGGCGCGCGACACGGGCCGCAAGGTGTGGCTGCACCACGGCAGTTCGATCAGCCACGGCTCCGACGCCGCGAGCCCCACCGGCATCTGGCCCGCGCTGGCCGCCTCGCTCGGAGGCGTGGAGCTGATCAATCTGGGTCTGGCCGGAAGCGCCCTGCTCGATCCGTTCACCGCCCGCGCCCTGCGCGACACCCCCGCCGACTTCATCAGCGTCAAGATCGGCATCAACCTGGTCAACGCCGACCTGATGCGGCTGCGTGCCTTCGGCCCCGCGGTGCACGGGTTCCTCGACACCGTCCGGGACGGCCACCCGACGACCCCGCTGCTCGTCGTGTCGCCCATCCTGTGCCCCATCCACGAGGACACGCCCGGCCCCTGCGCCCCGGACTTCAGCGGCATGAGTAACGGTCGGCTGCGGTTCGTCGCGATGGGCGACCCGGCGGAACGCGCGAGCGGGAAGCTGACGCTGGGCGTCATCCGGGACGAGCTGGCCCGCATCGTCGAGCGGCGGGTGGCCGACGACCCGAACCTGCACTACCTCGACGGCCGCGAACTGTACGGCGAGACCGACTCCGCCGAACTGCCGCTGCCCGACGACCTGCACCCCGACGCCGCGACCCACCGCCGCATGGGCGAACGCTTCGCACGGCTCGCGTTCACCGCCGAAGGACCGTTCGCGGGGCCGGTCCAGGGCGGGGCCGACTAGAGCCGGCTGTTCCGAAGGCGGCGCCCGGCACGCGACGCCGCACCAGTCACTCGCCCAGCGGCGCCGTCCGCCGCCACGGCCGCAGCTCCTCGATGCGCTCCGCCAGGGCCAGCAGGTCCGCCTCAGAACCGGGCCGCCCGACCAGCTGTACGGCGGTGGGGGCACCGGACGGCAGCGTGCCCAGCGGGATCGCCATCGCGGGCCAGCCGGTGAGGTTCCACGGCGGGGTCAGCGGTGAGTAGTTCGTGTTGGCCATGACGTTGCGCAGCCAGCCCCGCTCGTGCCAGGGCTCCGACCGCGGCGAGCGGCGCGCGAGAGCCGGGGTGAGCAGCACGTCGTACTCGTCGAAGAACGGCTCCAGCCTCCGGCGCAACTGCTCCCGGCTCTCCCCGGCCCGCGCCCGGTCGACGAACCGCTTCCCCACCGCGGCGTGCACCCGCGTCCGCCGGGTGAGCCGCCGCGCGTCGAGGCCCCGCGCGTCCACGGACGTACCCGCGGTCCAGTGGGTCAGCGAGGTCACGCCCAGCGACATCGGGTACGGCGGGTCGGCCCGCCGTACCTGGTGACCGGCCTTGATGAGCAGCCCCGCGGCCTCGCGGGCGGCGCTCGCGTACGGCTTGCTGATGGCGACCCCCGCGATCGGGCTGCGCAGCGACACCGCTATCCGGTACGTGCCGGGCGTGTCCCGGCGTACGACCTCGGTGTCGGCGAGGACCG
Source organism: Streptomyces coerulescens (assembly GCF_042657965.1). Classification (NCBI taxonomy): domain Bacteria; kingdom Bacillati; phylum Actinomycetota; class Actinomycetes; order Kitasatosporales; family Streptomycetaceae; genus Streptomyces; species Streptomyces coerulescens. The sequence goes on along the minus strand of NZ_JBHSKM010000002.1, from coordinate 98,114 downwards.
ACAGCATCAGACGGGCGTCCTCGACCGTGGTGGCCAGCGGGCCGTTCTCGGACATGCCGAACCAGTCGCCGTCGCTGACGCCGGCCGGGACCACACCGGTGCCGGGCTTGATGGTGACCAGGCCGCAGTTGGCCGCGGGTATGCGCAGCGAGCCCATGCCGTCGTTGCCCAGGGCGATCGGCACCATGCCCGCGGCGACGGCCGCCGCGCTGCCGCCGGACGAACCGCCCGCCGTGCGCGAGGTGTCCCACGGATTGCGGGCCGTGCCGTGCACGCCCTCGGTGGTGCCGAAGACACACAGCTCCGGCACGTTCGTCAGCCCCACGACGACCGCGCCGGCGGCCCGCAGCCGGGCCACGGTGACATGGTCGGCCTCGGCCGGCGTGTCCGGCGTGGCGGCGGAGCCGATGCGCTTGGACTCGCCGCGCACCGCGAGGTTGTCCTTGACGGCCACCGGCACGCCGGCCAGTGGCAGTTCGGCGAGGTCGCCGCGCGAGGCCACCTCGTCCGCCTCGGTGAGCGCCGCCTCGGCCCGCACCACCCGGAACGCGCCGACTCCGCCGTCGAGGCGCTCGATCCGGGCCAGATGCTCGGCCACCACCTCCCGGGGAGTGGCCCGCTTCTCGCGTACGGCGGCGGCGATCTCTGCGGCGGTCCGGCCGACCCAGCTGGTCACGGGCGCTCCTCGGGGCTTACTCGCGAGTATGTAGAAGGAACTCTGCCGCTCGACGGGCCCGGCGTCGAGAGGCCGCCGGCCTTGGATATTCGCGTGGCTCTTGTTGGACTTTTCGCGCAGCCTGTCCTTCGCCCCGCCCCGTTGACCTGCGCGTCATCCGACGAATGCATCAACTCGGCTGCTTTCAGCTCCCATTGACAGCCCCTGAGGCCCGCTCAATGATCAGACATCCGATGAATGGGGGTGTCTTATGAGGAGACGCTGGAGAGCAGCCGGAGTCCTCGCGACGCTGACGCTTCTGCTCACGGCGCCGCTGCCGGTGATCGCCGGGGAGGAGCCGGCGACGCGGGTGCAGACTCCGGTCACGGTGCCCGCCATGGCCGACTGGACCCCGGCGGCAGGCAGCTACCGCTACGAGCGCGGCGCCCGGCTGGTGGCCGACGGGGCGAGCGAGCGACGGGTCGCCGGCACGCTCGCCGACGATCTGCGCGCCGCCGGACACGGCACGGTTCCCGTGGTGCCCGGCGGCGCGCGGACCGGCGACATCGTCATCGACATCCGCCCCGACCGGACCTCCCTGGGTGCCGAGGGCTACGAACTCGGCGCCGGCAAGCGGCTGTCGGTCACCGCGGCGACCGAGACCGGTGCCTTCTACGGCACCCGCACCCTCCTCCAGCTCCTCGCCCAGAGCGACCGCGTCCCCGCCGGCCGCACCATCGACATCCCGCGCTACAAGGAGCGGGGCGTCGGAGTCTGCGCCTGCTACATCCATGTCTCGATGCCGTGGCTGGAGAACCTGGTCCGCGAGATGGCGTACCACAAGCTCAACCAGCTGCTCCTCGAACTGAAGGTGAAGAGCGACACCCACCCCGAGGCCAACACCTGGGGCTACTACACCAAGGACGAGATCCGCGCCCTGGTCGCGCTGGGCAAGCGGTACCACGTCGAGATCATCCCGGAGATCAACTCCCCGGGCCACATGGACCCATGGATCGAGAACCGCCCCGACCTGCAACTGACCGACTCGGACGGCACCAAGCAGCCGTCCCGGCTCGACATCACCAGGCCCGAGGCCTTCGCGTACTACACCAGCCTGATCGACGAATACGCAGAGGCCTTCACCTCGGCGTCCTGGCACATGGGAGCCGACGAGTACATGCTCGGCTCCGACTTCGCCAAGTACCCGCAGATCCTGAAGTACGCCCAGGACGAGTACGGCCCCGACGCCACACCCCAGGACGCCTTCATCGACTTCGTCAACCGGGTCCACGCCTACGCGGCCGGCAAGGGCAAGCGGCTGCGCATCTGGAACGACGGGCTCACCGGCGCCAACACCGTCCCGGTGACCGCCGGCACGACCGTCGAGCACTGGCTGAACGTGGCGACCAAGCCGAGTCGACTCCGCGCCCAGGGCTATCCGTTGATGAACGCGGCCTACGCCCTCTACCTCGTCCGCGGCGGCTTCCACAGCGACACCAAGGGGCTGTACGACCAGAGCTGGGACCCGCGCAGCTTCGAGGGCGAGAAACTGGCCTCCGCCGAGGGCGTCACCGGCGCGAAGATCAGCCTCTGGCCCGACAACGGCCGGGGCGAGACCGAGAACGAGGTCGCCGTCGCCCTGTGGCCCGCGCTGCGGCACATCGCCCAGGCCACCTGGGGTGATCCGCACCCCGACACCACCTACGCCGGGTTCACCGCGCGCGGCGCGGCCGTCGGGCACGCGCCCGGGTGGCGGGATCCGACCCGGGTGCCGGTGGCGGACGGTTCGTACACGTTCCGGGCGGGCTCAAGGACCTTCGTCGCCGAGGTCGGGCGCACGGCCGACGGCTATGTGACCGTGCGGACGGCCGACGGCTGCCTGGAGATCCGCGGCGGGAAGCTCACGCTCAACGTGCTGCTCCAGCCCGGTGCGGAGGCGGCCCCACAGGCGTGCGACCCGGGCAACACCCTCCAGCGCTGGCAGTTGGCGCCCGCCGCCGGTGGCTACCGGCTCGTCAATGCCATCACCCGCATGCCGGTGGGCGTCACGGACGACGGGCGGCTCGTCCAGTACCCGCCGGACCAGCGCACATCCGCCGTCTGGCACTTGAGCCCCTGAGCTTGAGCCCACGAGCACCTGACCCGAGGAGCCTTCCCATGGCCGTTTCCCGACGCGTCTTCCTCGCGACGGCCGCCGTCCTCGCCGCGACCGGAGTGAGCGGACCCGCCCTGGCGGCGTCCGCCGACGCGGCGGAGGACCGCTACCGCATCCCCGTCACCCCCGACGACACCGAAGCCGACCTGGTCCGCAAGGCCTCCCAGGTCCGCCCCACCGCACGGCAGGTCACCTGGCAGCGCCTGGAGCGCACCGCCTTCCTGCACTTCGGTGTGAACACCTTCACCGGCCTGGAATGGGGCACCGGCGACGAGGACCCCGACGTCTTCCAGCCGGCCGGCCTCGACACCGACCAGTGGGCCCGCGCCCTGCGCGACGGCGGCTTCAAGCTCGCCATCCTCACCGTCAAGCACCACGACGGCTTCGTGCTCCACCAGACCCGCTACACCGCCCACTCGGTGGCGTCGAGCAGCTGGCAGGGCGGCCGGGGCGACGTCCTGCGCTCCTTCGCCGACTCCATGCGCCGGCACGGCATCAAGGTCGGCGTCTACATCTCGCCCGCCGACGAGAACCAGTACCTCCACGGCGTCTACGCCAACGGCAGCGCGCGCACCGACCGCACCATCCCCACCCTCGTCGAGGGCGACGACCGCACACCGCCCCGCTCCTACACCCTCCCGGCCACCGACTACGGCGCCCATATGCTCAACCAGCTCTACGAGGTCCTCACCGAGTACGGCCCGGTCGACGAGGTGTGGTTCGACGGGGCGCAGGGCCGTATCCCGCCTGACAAGGTGGAGAAGTACGACTGGGACAGCTGGTACACCCTCGTCCGCTCCCTCGCGCCCGACGCCGTGATCGCCGTGTCCGGACCCGATGTGCGCTGGGTCGGCAACGAGGGCGGGCTGGCCCGGGAGGACGAGTGGAGCGTCGTACCGGTCCAGGAGAAGGACCACGGCCGGACGGACTACGCCCTGGCGTACGACGCCCCGGACATGGGCAGCCGGGCGGCCCTGGTGAAGGCACGGCCGATGGCCGACCACCTGCAATGGTGGCCCGCCGAATGCGACGTCTCCATCCGGGACGGCTGGTTCTTCCACGCCGATCAACAGCCCAAGAGCGTCGAGCAGTTGACGGACATCTACTTCCGGTCCGTGGGCCGCAACTCGGTGCTGCTGCTGAACATCCCGCCGGACACGGACGGCCTGCTGCCGGCGGCCGATGTGGCGCGGCTGCGGGAGTTCCGCGAGCGGGTGGACCGCGAACTGCCCGAGGACATGGCCCGTGACGGGCGTACGACCGTCTCACCGGGCCGGGTCACCGTCGACCTCGGCCGGCAGCGGGAGGTGGACCGTATCCGGCTGGCGGAGGACATCCGGCACGGGCAGCAGGTGGAGAGCTTCGTCGTGGAGGCACAGCGCGACGGTGCGTGGACGGAGGTGACCCGGGCCGGGGCGATCGGTGCGAGCAGGATTCTGCTGCTGGCGGCTCCGGTGCGGGCGCGTCGGTGGCGGGTGCGGGTGACCGGTTCGCGGGCGGTGGCGCGGGTGGTGGAGTTCGGGCTGTACCGGTCACAGGTCTGAAATTCGGTTGACCGGGGCGGGGCCGGGCGGGCTGGATGGGGCACATGGCCGACATTCAGGGCTCGTACGACAACCTCTTCCTCGCCGTTCCGAACGCGCTGGCCGCCATGCTGGACGCCGGTGACGCGGGCGGCTCCGTCGCCGTCTTCGTCGACGGCGAGCCGGTCGTGGACGTCTGGGGCGGGTACGCGGACGCCGCCCGCACCGTCCCCTGGGAGCGCGACACCCTCGTCAACGTCTGGTCCGTGACCAAGACGATGACGGCACTGTGCGCCCTCGTGCTGATCGACCGCGGCGCACTCGACCCGGACGCACCGGTCGCCCGGTACTGGCCGGAGTTCGCGGCGGCGGGCAAGGAGAAGGTGCTCGTACGGCACCTGCTCTCGCACACCGCGGGACTGCCCGACTGGGACGGGTCGGTCGAGGACCTCTACGACTGGCCCGGCGCCACCGCCCGGCTCGCGGCGCGGACACCCCGGTGGGAGCCGGGCACCGCGGCCGGATACCACTCGCTCACCCAGGGCTTCCTCGTCGGCGAGGTCGTGCGCCGGGTCACCGGCCGCAGCGTCGGTCAGTTCCTCGCCGAGGAGGTGACCGGGCCGCTGGGCGCCGACTTCCACATCGGCCTGCCGGCCGAGCACGACCACCGGGTCGCCCCGGCGATTCCCCCGACGGGGCAGGACGAGGACTACGCGTCGAGCGCGCCCGGCAACCCGGCGGGCTCCGAGGCGGGGAACGGCATGCGCGTCCGCGACGGCAACAGCCTGGCCTGGCGCCGCGCGCAGATCCCCGCGGCGAGCGGCTACGGCAACGCCCGCTCGGTCGCGCTGGTGCAGTCCGTCCTGGCCTGCGGGGGAGAGGTGAACGGGGTACGGCTGCTGTCCCGGGCCGGCTGCGAACGTGCCCGGGAGGAGCAGTTCGACGGCGACGACCGGGTGCTGGGGATGCCGACGCGGTGGGGGCTGGGGTACGGCCTGTTCGGCAGCGCGTGCGGCTGGGGCGGCTGGGGCGGGTCGCTGGTGATGATCGAGCCCGACCGGCGGCTGGTGGTGGCCTATGTGACCCACCAGATGCGCGAGCCCGCCGAGGACACCCGGGGGATGGAGATCGTGACGGCCGCCTACGAAGGGCTGCAAGGGCTGCCGTCATGACGTCCCTCGAACTCGACGACCTGGACCATCTTCGGGAGATCGAACGCCTCGCGGCCCGGGTCCGCGAGGCGGCGTTCGGCGAGGGCTGGCTCTCGTATCTGGAGGACCCCGAGGACGCGACCCCGCTCCAGCGCAGCGTGAACGCGCTGGCCCGAGTGCTGCGGCACTACCACTTCGAGGGCGACGGCTGCCTGGAGGAGGGCGACCGGCCCACCGTCCGCCTCGTCGGGGCCTGTGTACTGCGACCCGCGGTCATGCCGGCCGGGGTGGAGGAGACGTACGACGAGGTGTGCGCGCGGATCGGCGTGGAGCCCAGGCCCGAGGGCTGGGCGCTGTGGCACACCTGGAGCGACGGGGAGTTGAAGGTGACCATGGTGGTGACCGCCGTCGAGACCACCGAGGGGCTGCTGCGGAACTGGTCGCGCGGCAGAGCCGTCGATCCACTGACCCCGCTGCCGTCCCAGATCGCCGTCGTCCGCCACGGCTGGATCGGACCGATCACCTTCTCGCCCCGCGGCGTCAGCCGGACGGGCCTCGGAGGTCGGCCGCTGTCCTAGGCCGACGCCGGGGTCACACCCCCCGCGCCACCCCCGTACTGCCCCGCTCCACCAACCGGGGCACCGGCACCCGCACCGCCCGCGCCGACCCCCCGTCCAGCAGCGCGGTCAGCTCCCGCGCCGCCGTCCGCCCGAACTCCACACTGTCCCGGGACAGCGCCGACAGCCACGGCTTGACCATCCGGCACAGCGCCGAGTCCTCCCAGGAGACCACCGAGACGTCCGCCGGGACCGCGAAGCCGAGTTCGGTCGCGGCGGCGGCGCCGGCCACGGCCATCACGTCGTTGTCGTAGATCAGCGCGGTCGGGGGAGCGGTGCCCTCCAGGACCCGGCGGGTGACCGCGGCGCCCTCGACGTCGGAGTAGTCGGTGGTCACCGACCTCACCTCGGACAGGCCACGACGTCCGGCCTCGGCACGCAGGGTGCGGATACGGCGCTCGGTGTGGGCGAGCCCCGGCAGACCCGCGATGTGCACGATCCGCCGGTGGCCGAGCGCATACAGGCCGTCCACGACGGAGGCCATCGCGCCCGCGTCGTCCGCCCAGACGGTCGACAGACCGGGGTGCCGGTCGTCGGGCGCGCCGCCGATCACCACGGCGGGCAGGCCGAGTTCGTCGAGGAGGTCCGGGCGGGGGTCGTCGGTGCGCGGGTCGACGACCAGGACACCGTCCACGCGGTGCTCGGCCCACCAGCGCCGGTACACCGCGCACTCGTCGGCGATGTCCTCCACCACCTGGAACAGCAGACCGAGATGGCGCTCCGCCAGCACCTCCTGGATGCCTGAGACGAGCTGGAGGAAGAAGGAGTCCACACCGAGGGTGTCCGCGGGCCTGGCCAGCACGAAGCCGACCGTCGCCGCGCCCTCCCCGGACAGCGCCCGCGCCGCCGTACTGGGCCGCCAGCCCAGCTCCTCGGCGACCTGCCGCACCCGGTCCCGGGTGTCCTCCGACACGCCCGGCCGACCGTTCAGCGCGAACGAGACCGCGCTCTGGGAGACCCCGGCGTGCCGCGCTATGTCCTTCATCGTCGGACGACGGGCCGGTGACCGCTTGCCTGACATCGTGATCCCCCCATTCCGGCGGCACATTCCCCGAGCAGTATGCACTAATGCGGTTCAGCTGGAAGAGGGGCCGGATGATCCTAATGCGGTTCAGCTCGCTGATCCTAATGCGCATTAGTCACTAAAGAAATTAGCTGCGCGAGAGCCATTGACGGGCCCCTGGAACGGCGTGCAGGGTCTGCCACGTCGACCAACCCGCCCGCAAAGGAGGCCGGTTCACGGTGCCCCTATCCCGTAGAGCCCTCGCTGCCGCATTCGCCGTCTGTGTCGCGCTGCCGCTCAGCGCCTGCGGTTCGTCAGGCGGTGACAGCGCCGCCGCCGACGCCTCCGGCAAGGTCGAGGGCGACATCACCTTCCAGACCTGGAACCTGCGCGCCAATTTCAAGGACTACTTCGAGGGACTGATCGCCGACTTCGAGAAGAAGTACCCCGGCACGAACGTCAAGTGGATCGACCAGCCCGCCGAGGGCTACGCCGACAAGATCAGCGCCGACGCCGCCGGCGGCACCCTTCCCGACGTCGTCAACGTCTCACCCGACCTGGTCGCCCCGCTCGCCAAGGCGGGCCTCGCGCTCGACCTCGACAAGGCCGCCGGGAAGTACAAGAAGGAGTACCTGGACGGGGCCTGGGCCAGCCACCAGGTGCCCGGCATGCAGGGCACGTACGCCTTCCCCTGGTACCTCAACACCGGCCCGCTCTTCTACAACAAGACCCTCTTCAAGGAGGCCGGCCTCGACGCGGAGCGGCCGCCGAAGACGTACGACGAGGTCTTCGCCGCGGCCCTGAAGATGGCGAAGGAGACCGACGGCAAGGTCGCCACCCTCGCCAACGTCCCCACCGTCGAGGACTTCGGCCGCTACGGCGTGGAGCTGATGAACAAGGAGGGCACCGCCTTCACCTTCAACGACGCGAAGGGGGTCGAGCTCCTCACCAAGTACAAGGAGCTGTACGACGCCAAGGCCCTGGACCCGCAGGCGCTGACCGCCACCCCCGAGTCGTCCGGCAAGAAGTTCCTCACCGGTGCCGTCGCCATGAACCCCGGCAGTGCGCTCGACCTCGGCAACTTCAAGAAGCAGGCGCCGAACCTGTACAAGAACATCGGCATCACCGACCAGATCACCAGCACCGGGCACGTCAACATGTACGTCATGGGCGTGATGGTCAACGCGCAGACCAAGCGGACGCCCGCCGCGGTCGCCTTCGCGCACTACGTCACCGACGCCGAGCACCAGATGTCGTTCGCCAAGCAGGTCGCCATCTTCCCCAGCACCGCCGGCTCGCTCGACGACCCGTACTTCACCAAGGAGGACGGCACCGACGAGACACGGGTGCGGATCGCGGCCGCCAAGTCGCTGAAGACAGCGGTCAACTACACGCCGGTGCTGTTCAGCGAGCAGATGAAGACCGAGCTGCGCAACGAGGTCGCCAAGGCGCTGCAGGGCAAGGAGAGCCCCAAGGAAGCTCTCGACAACGCTGTCAAGGCGTGCAACACACTGCTCCAGCAGCAGGGGTAGTACGCGATGGCCCTCTCCACCGTCTCCCGGGTGCGGCGCCAGCTGCCCACCAGTCCCTGGCTGTTCGCCGCCCCGGGCCTGCTGATCACCGGCGCCTTCATCCTGTACCCGTTCCTCTCCACGCTGGTCAACGCCTTCACCGACCGCCGCACCCTGATCCCCGGCGAGTTCGTGGGCCTGGCCAACTTCCGCGAGCTGCTGAACGACGACATGTTCTGGATCGGTCTGCGCAACAGCACGCTGTACGTCCTCGGCGTCGTCCCCGCCCTCGTCGTGCTGCCCCTGCTGCTCGCGCTCCTGGTGCAGAAGAACATCCCCGGCATCACCTTCTTCCGGTCCGCCTTCTACACCCCGGTCGTCGCCTCGATCGTGGTGGTCGGGCTGATCTGGGTGTGGCTGCTCGACGAGCGCGGCCTGGTGAACTCCCTGCTGGAGACCATCGGCGTCGGCCGGGTCGGCTTCCTCAGCGACCAGTGGCTGCTCCTGCTGAGCGCCATGGCCGTGACGGTCTGGAAGGGCCTCGGCTACTACATGATCATTTATCTGGCCGCGCTCGCCAACGTGCCCCGTGAACTGCACGAGGCGGCGGCCGTCGACGGCGCGGGCGCGATCCGCCGCTTCCTCACGGTCACCGTGCCCGCCGTCCGCTCCACCATGGTCCTGGTCGGCGCGCTCTCCTCGGTCGCCGCCTTCAAGGTGTTCTCCGAGGTGTACCTGATGGCGGGCCCGAGCGGCGGCCCGGCGGGCGAGGACACCACCCTCGTGATGCTCGTCCAGCGCACCGGCACCGGCCTGACCGGCCGCGTCGGCTACGCCTCCGCCATCTCCGTCGTCGTCTTCGTCGTCACCGTCGCCCTGATGCTGCTCGTGCTGCGCGCCGACCGGAGGGACGAGTCATGAGCGTCATGGAGAAGGTACGGCCGAAGGCACCGGACCCACCGAGGGAGCCCCGCGTCACCGACGAGCACGGCCGTCGCGTGCGCGTCTGGGAACTCGCCCTGCGCTACCTGCTCCTGCTCGCCGTCCTCGCCCTCACCGTCGGCCCGTTCATCTGGCAGCTGTCGACCTCGCTCAAGGGGCCCACCGAGGACATCTTCAGCTCCCCGCCGAAGTTCCTGCCGGGCGACCCGACGCTGCACAACTACGAGCGGGTCTCCGAGACCATCCCGGTCTGGGACTACGCCCTGAACTCGCTGAAGGTCGCCACCGCCAACGTCGTCACCAACTGCGTCGGCGCGGCACTCGCGGGCTACGCCCTCGCCCGGCTGCGCTACCGGGGCCGCAAGGTCGCCACGCTCGTCTTCATCCTGGCGATGCTCGTGCCCGTGGAGGGCATCATCATCGCCCAGTTCACGACCATGCGGGAGCTGGGCCTCAACAACACCCTCATCGGTGTCGTCCTGCCCGGCTGCATCAGCGCCCTGAACGTCCTGCTGATGCGCAACGCCTTCCTCAACCTGCCGTACGAGATCGAGGAGGCGGCCTACGTCGACGGAGCCAACGTCTGGCAGCGTTTCCTGCGGATCGCGCTGCCGTCGGTGAAGGGGACGCTCGCCGTCGTCGCGATCTTCGCCTTCATGGGCGCCTGGGACGACTTCCTGTGGCCGCTGATCGTGCTGAGCGACCCGTCCAAGTTCACGCTGACCATCGGCCTCAACTATCTGCACGGCACCTTCGCCAACGACGAGCGACTGGTCGCCGCCGGCACGATCATCGCCGTCGCCCCGCTGATCGCCCTCTTCGCCTGCCTCCAGCGGTACTTCTTCCGCGGCGTGGGCGAGGGCGCGGTGAAGGGCTGAACCCCCCAACTCGCCCAGCAAGGACACTGCATGCCTCCTGCCGTGCGCTTCGGCGTCAACTACACCCCCAGCGAAGGGTGGTTCCACCACTGGCTCGACTTCGACCTCGACTCCGTACGCGCCGACCTCGACTCCATCGCGGCGCTGGGCCTCGACCACATCCGGGTCTTCCCGCTGTGGCCGTACTTCCAGCCGAACCGCACCCTGATCCGTGAGCGAGCCGTCTCGGATCTGGTACGGCTCACCGACGCCGCCGCCGAACGCGGCCTCGACGTCAACGTGGACGGTCTGCAGGGCCACTTGAGCAGCTTCGACTTCCTGCCGGCCTGGACCCGGACCTGGCATCGCCGCAACCTCTTCACCGACCCTGACGTCCTCGACGGCCAGGCCGCCTACCTGCGCACCCTCGCCGCCGCGCTCGCCGACCGGCCGAACTTCCTCGGCATGACCCTCGGCAACGAGGTCAACCAGTTCTCGGCGGACCCGCATCCCGACCCCGACCGGGCGACCCGGGACGAGATCGACCGCTGGCTCGCCCGCATGCTCGCCGCCTGCGAGGAGGGCGCCCCGGGGCGGCTGCATCTGCACGCGGAGTACGACGCCACCTGGTACCAGGACGACCAGCCGTTCACACCGGCCCAGGCGGCCCGGCACGGCACCCTCACGGCCGTGCACTCGTGGGTCTTCAACGGCACCGCCCAGCGTCACGGCCGTGCCTCGGTCCCGGCCGAGCACCATGCCGCCTACCTCGTCGAGCTGAGCAAGGCGTGGGCCGAAGACCCGCACCGCCCGGTCTGGCTCCAGGAGGTCGGTGCGCCCGCCCCGCTGGTGCCGCCCGAGCACGCCGCCGCCTTCACCGCGGCGACCGTCGCGAACGCGCTGGACTGCCCCGACCTGTGGGGCATCACCTGGTGGTGCTCCCACGACGTCTCCCGTGAGCTGGCCGACTTCCCCGAACTCGAATACGGGCTGGGCCTGCTGACCAACGACCGCAAGCCGAAGGACTCGGCCCGGGTGCTGGAGCGGGCGGCCCAGGAGCCACCACGGACGCCTCAGCCGCGTACCACGGCGCTGATCGTCCCCGCCGATCCGGCCGCCCGCTCGCTCTGCGCGCCCGGCGGCGCCGTCTTCGACGCCTATTTCCGGCTGGTCGCCGACGGCGTCCGCCCCACCACCGTCCTCGACACCCGCGCCACCGACCACGACCACCTCACCGCACGCGGCATCACCGAAGTCGTCACTCCCGATCAGGTACTCCCGACCCCACAAGGAGACACCCGCTCGTGAACCCCACCAGACGCACCGTCCTCATCGCCGCGGCCACGGCCGCACTCATGCCCTCACTGCCGGCCGAAGCCGCTCCCAAGGCCGCCGCCCTCCAGCCGTACGCCTCCTACTGGTACCCCGACTCGCTGCCCTCCGGCACCCCGGGCCCCGGCATCACCTGGCGCAGCCTGAAGTCCTGGCGCCCGGCCGACGACGCGGACCTCGCCTTCAACGCCTCGACCGTGCCGCTCGCCCCGCGCTTCACCCCGGCCCCGGTCAACGCCACCGCCCGCGCCGGCCAGGCCCGTATCCAGTCCCTGGTGTCCTTCGGCCCCACCGCGAGCAACCCCTCCCAGGGCTCGGCCACCGCCGACTACTACGCCCTCACGCACTGGGCGTACATCGACGAGCTGGTGTTCTGGGGCGGCTCCTCCGGCGAGGGCCTGATCCTGGCGCCGAACGCGCCGATCGTGGACGCCGCCCACCGCCACGGTGTGCCCGTCCTCGGCAACATCTTCCTGCCGCCCGTCGCCTACGGCGGGCAGTTGCAGTGGACCCGTGACCTGGTGCAGAAGGACGCGGCCGGACGGTATCCGCTGGCCGAGCGGCTGGTCGCGGTCGCGGCGGCGTACGGCTTCGACGGATGGTTCGTCAACGCCGAGACCAGCGGCGGGAACGCCGCGCTGGGCGCCGACATGCTCGGCTTCCTGCGCGAGCTGAAGACGCTCGCCAGGGCCAAGGGACAGCGGGTCACCTGGTACGACTCGATGACCGTGAACGGCAGCGTGAGCTGGCAGGGCGCGCTCAACTCGCAGAACGAGGCGTTCTTCCAGGCCGCCGACGACATGTTCGTCGACTTCCGCTGGACGGCCGCGAAACTGGCCTCGTCGGGGCAGCGGGCCGGGCAACTGGGCCGTGATCGATATGAGCTGTGGGCGGGCGTCGACGTCGAGTCGAACGGCTGGAACTCGTCCGTGGACTGGGACGCCATGGTGCCGCGCGACAAGGCGCACGTCGTGTCGGTCGGCTTCTACCGGCCCGAGTGGACCCGCAACCACCTGCCGGCCGACGGCCGGACGCCGGGCGACTTCCACGCCGCCGACGACCGCTTCTGGACCGGCCGGTCCCTGGACCCCGCCCGGCCGGACGGCACGGACAGCTGGCGGGCGCCGGCCGTCTCGGTCGCCGACCGCTCGACGGTCACCTCGTTGCCGTTCGCGAGCGTGTTCAACACCGGGCACGGGCTGCGCTGGTACGAGAACGGGCAGGTGACGTCGGACGTGCCCTGGAACCATCTGGGCCTCCAGGACCGGCTGCCGTCCCGCCGCTGGGTCGTCCACACCGAGGGGCAGCGACCCGCGGTGACCTTCGACTTCTCGGCCGCGTGGCGCGGCGGGAGCAGTGTGCTCGTCGACGGGGCACTGGACCGGCCGACGGTACTGGACGTGTACGCGACCCGGCTGCCGGTCACCGCGGACACCGTCGTCGAGCTGACCCACCGGGCCGACGCGGGCGCGGTGAAGGTCGAGCTGGCCGTCGCCACCGCCGAACCCACCACACCCGGGGCCACACCGCCGTACACCTACTTCCCCGTGGCCTCGGGGAGCGGCTGGCAGACCGCGACCGTACGGCTCACCGGCCTGACCGGAACCGTGCGGGCGATCGGCGTCCGGCTCACCGCGGCCGGCGGTGGCCAGGTGCGGTGGCGGCTGGGCGGCATCGCCGTGCGGAACGCCCCGCAGACACCGGCGGCGCCCTCCGGCCTCCGTGTCACCGCGGCCTCGGGCGGTGACCTGCGGCTCGCCTGGAATCCGGCCTCGGGCGACGTACGCCACCACACCCTTCACCGCCTGCTGCCCGACGGCACCCGGCGCTTCCTCGGCGGCACCTGCCAGAGCGCGTACTTCTTCGGTGGCCTGAAGCCCGAACAGGGCGAGCAGGAGGCACGGTTCGAACTGCGTGCGGTAGGGGAGCTGTACACCACGTCGGCCCCCGTGACCGTCACCCACCGCTGGTAACCACCCGCCCGGACGACCTACGGAGCACCCCGCATGCATGACGACCGCAACCTGGTCGAAGCCCGCCTGAGGCGCGTCCTCGACGAGCGCGTCCGCCCCGCCGTGTACCCCGAGTCCGTACCGCTGGACGTGGCGGTGTGGCACGCGCCCGGTGAGCCGGTGCCCGTCGCCGAGGGACTCGCGGCCGCACCCGAGCCGATCGAGGTGGGCGCCCGCTGGGGTGCTCCGTGGGGCACCAGCTGGTTCCGGGTCACCGGGACCGTGCCCGAGGCGTGGGCCGGGAAGACCGTCGAGGCGCTGCTGGACCTCGGGTTCGACGAGAACATGCCCGGCTTCCAGTGCGAGGGGCTGGTCTACCGGCCCGACGGAACGCCGGTGAAGGGACTCAATCCGCGCAACCAGTGGGTGCGCGTCGGCGCCCCCGTGGAGGGCGGCGAGGAGGTGCGGCTGCACATCGAGGCGGCCTCGAACCCCGTCATCCTCGACTATCACCCCTTCCTGCCCACGCAGTTGGGCGACAAGGAGACCGCCGGCAGCGAACCCCAGTACAAGCTGGCCCGGATGGATCTCGCCGTCCTCGACGAGAACGTCTGGCAGCTCGTCATCGATCTGGAGGTGCTCGGCGAGCTGATGGCCGAGCTGCCGGTGGAGTCGGCGCGGCGCTGGGACCTCCTGCGGGCGGTGGAGCGGGCGCTCGACGCGATCGACCTCCAGGACGTGAACGGCAGCGCGGCCCGGGCCCGGGACCAGCTCGCCGAGGTGCTCGCCGTGCCCGCCGTGCCGTCCGCCCACCGCATCAGCGCAGTCGGACACGCGCACATCGACTCGGCCTGGCTGTGGCCACTGCGCGAGACGGTGCGCAAGGTGGCCCGTACGACGTCCAACATGACCGCGCTCATCGAGGACGAGCCCGACTTCGTCTTCGCCATGTCCCAGGCCCAGCAGTGGGCGTGGGTGAAGGAGCACCGGCCCGAGGTGTGGGCGCGCGTGAAGAAGGCCGTGGCGGACGGACGGTTCGTGCCGGCCGGCGGCATGTGGGTGGAGTCCGACACCAACATGCCGGGCTCGGAGGCGATGGCCCGGCAGTTCGTGCACGGCAAGCGGTTCTTCCTGGACGAGTTCGGCATCGAGAACGACGAGGCCTGGCTGCCCGACACCTTCGGGTTCGCCGCCGGACTCCCGCAGATCATCAAGGCCGCCGGGTCCAAGTGGCTGCTGACCCAGAAGATCTCCTGGAGCCAGACCAACAAGTTCCCGCACCACACCTTCCAGTGGGAGGGCATCGACGGCACCCGGATCTTCACGCACTTCCCGCCCGTCGACACCTACAACTGCTCCATGAAGGGCAGCGAGATCGCCCACGCGGCCCGCAACTTCAAGGACAAGGGCAGGGCCCGGCACTCCCTGGCGCCCACCGGCTGGGGCGACGGAGGCGGCGGCACGACCCGCGAGATGATCGCCAAGTCGGCACGGCTGCGCGACCTGGAGGGCTCGGCGACCGTCGTCTGGGAGACCCCGGACGCCTTCTTCCGCAAGGCCGAGGCCGAGTACCCCGACGCGCCGGTCTGGGTCGGCGAGCTCTACCTCGAACTGCACCGCGCCACCCTCACCAGCCAGGCCAGGACCAAGCAGGGCAACCGCCGCAGCGAACACCTCCTGCGCGAGGCCGAACTGTGGGCGGCCACGGCCGCCGTACGGACCGGATTCCCTTACCCGTACGAGGAGTTGGACCGGATCTGGAAGACGGTGCTGCTGCACCAGTTCCACGACATCCTGCCCGGCTCGTCCATCGCATGGGTGCACCGGGAGGCCCGTGCCACCTACGAACGCCTCGCCGGCGAGCTCGAAGCCGTCATCGGCTCGGCCCAGCGCGCCCTGGCGGGCGAGGGCACGACCGAGCTCGTCTTCAACTCCGCCCCGCATCCGCGCGAAGGTGTGCCCGCGGGCGGGGCACGGCCCCCGGCGGGCGAGGGCCGGACCTCGCTCACACCGCGCCCCGCCGGCGGCTTCGTCCTCGACAACGGCCTGCTGCGCGTCGAGATCGACGCCCGGGGCCTGGTCGTGTCCGCGTACGACATCGAGGGCGACCGGGAGACGATCGCACCGGGCGGCGCCGCCGGTCTCCTCCAACTGCACCCCGACTTCCCGAACATGTGGGACGCCTGGGACGTCGACGCGTTCTACCGTCACACGGTCACCGACCTGACCGACGTGGACGAGATCGCCGCCGCCGACGGCGAGGTGCGGATCGTGCGGTCCTTCGGCGAGTCCCGCGTCACCCAGCGACTCTCGCTCGCGCCGGGGGAGCGGCGGCTGGTGTTCGACACGGAGGTCGACTGGCACGAGACGGAGAAGTTCCTGAAGCTGGCCTTCCCGCTCGACGTGCACGCGGAACGGTACGCCTCGGAGACCCAGTTCGGGCACTTCCACCGGCCCACCCACACCAACACCAGCTGGGAGGCCGCCAAGTTCGAGGCCTGCAACCACCGCTTCGTCCACGTCGAGGAGCCCGGCTGGGGCGCCGCCGTCGTCAACGACTCGACGTACGGCCACGACGTGACCCGCACGGTCCGCACCGACGGCGACCAGGGCACCACCACCACGGTCCGGGTCTCGCTGCTGCGCGCCCCGCGCTTCCCGGACCCCGAGACCGACCAGGGCGTCCACCGCTTCCGGCACGCCCTGGTACCCGGCGCGGGCATCGAGGACGCGGTGCGCGAGGGCTGGCGGATCAATCTGCCGGAGCGCCGGATCACCGGCGGGCGGGAGGTGTCCCCGCTGGTGACGGTGGACCGGGACGCCGTCGTGATCACGGCGGTGAAGCTCGCCGACGATGGCAGCGGGGACGTGGTGGTACGCCTGCACGAGGCCCACGGCGGCCGGGCACGGGCCACGCTGACGGCGGACTTCGAGGTCCTGGACGTCGCGGCGACGGATCTGCTGGAACGGCCGCTGCCCGAGACACCGTCGTACGAGGACCGTCGGATCGCGCTGCGGCTGCGGCCCTTCGAACTGGTGACGCTGCGGTTGCGGCGGGCCTTGTAGCACGGACGGGTCAGGGCGGCGCGTTTTCATGAAGCGGGAAGCCAACCTCCTTCACACTCAAGGAGGTTGGCGTCCCGTCCAGGCCCTGGAGGCACTCATGAAGCTCGTCACACGAACCCAGCTCGGCTGGCCCGCGTCCGCCGCACCCGCGCAGTCCTCGACCAAGGGCGTGAAGGTCCACTACGAAGGCGCACCGGTCAGCTTGAAACTCCTCGACGACCACGACCTCTGTATCGCCAAATGGAAGGCGATCAGGAAAGACCATCTGGCGAACGAGGAGGAGAACTACTCGGACATCGCCTACAACTACGGCGCCTGTCCGCACGGTCACCTCCTGGAGGGCCGTGGCCTGGACAAGCGCACCGGGGCCAACGGCAACCAGGCCCTCAACCGCGCCCACTACGCGATCTGCGGCCTGGTCGGCTCGGAGGGACTCACCAAGCCGACGGACGCGATGCTCGGCGCCATCCACGACGGAATCGAGTTGCTGCGCCGCCACGGTGCCGGCAAGGAGATCAAGGGCCACAGGGACGGCTTCGCCACCCAGTGCCCGGGCACGCACCTGTACGCATGGGTGCAGAAGGGTGCCCCGCGCCCCGGCGGTTCGACGCCCGTGCCCGGCCCGCGGCCGGTGATCGACCTGTCGAAGGTGATCGCCGCGGCCCTGCACGACCCGGACAAGGCCGGCACACCGGTCTCCTACGGCGGCGTGCGAACCGTGGAGAAGGCGCTCGTCGCCGAGGGCCTCCTCGAATCCCGGTACGCCGACGGCCACTTCGGCGGGGCGACCGTCAAGGCGTACTCCGCCTGGCAGCACCGGTGCGGCTTCACCGGCTCGGACGCCAACGGCATCCCGGGCCAGGTGTCCCTGGACCGACTCGGCGACGCCCACGGCTTCGACGTACAGCCGTAGGACCCCGGCGCCGGTGGGGGAGGGTCACTCGCCGAGCTGCGCTCGCAGCCACTCCTCCACCTCGCCCACATGCGCGGCCGCCGCCGCACGGGCCGCCTCCGGATCGCGGGCCACCAGGGCCCGGTGGATCGCGGCGTGCTCGCGGCGGGTGCGCTCGAAGGCGCCCTCCTCCTGATAGCCGCGCCAGACGCGGGCGCGGAAGGTGCGGGAGGACAGGCCCTCCAGGATCGCGGCCATGGTGTCGTTGCCGGCCGCGGCCGCGATCTCGCGGTGGAACGCCAGGTCGTGAGCCAGGATCTCCTCCGGGTCGTCCGTGGCGTTCATCGCGGTGAGATGCTTCTCGACCTCCGCCAGCTGGTCCGGCGTGATCCGTGCCGCCGCCAGGGCTGTCGCCGTCGACTCCAGGATGCGGCGCACCTCAAGGAGTTCCACCAGCCGCGGGCCCCGGGACAGATCGGCGACCACGCCGAACGTCTCCAGCAGATCGCCGGCCTCCAGCTGGGTGACGTAGATGCCGGAGCCGTGCCGGGCCTCCAGCACGCCCAGCACCGTCAGCGCGCGGATCGCCTCGCGCATCGAGCTGCGGGAGATACCGAGTTGCGCCGCCAGATCCCGCTCGGTCGGCAGCCGCTGGCCGGGCTCAAGGCGCCCCTCCGCGATCATCGCCTTGATCCGCTCGATGGCGCGTTGCGTCACGGTGCCCTTCTGCGGGGCTGTCTCGTCCACGTTCACGCCGTTCCTCCTGTCACCGGTGCGCGCAGTCTAACCAGCGAGGTGGTCCGACCAATACAGGTGCGATGCCGGAAAATCTGCCGCTGGAGGGTGTTGTTCCCCGGAAGTGGTCTGATAAATATGCGGGCATCTGCTCGAACCATGTGCTCGAACACGCTCACCGAGGAGCCGCCAGATGCCCGGCACTACAGCGCGGAAGCAGAACAGGTCACGGAAGGTCAGGGCGGTGTGCGCGGTCGCCGGCGCCTCGCTCGCGCTCGCCGCCTGCGGCAGCACCAAGGACACCGGCGCGGCGAGCGCCGAAGGCGGCGGCAGCGGCAAGGTCGGGGTCATCCTGCCCCTGCTGACCTCGCCGTTCTGGCAGTCGTACAACGACTATGTGCCGAAGATGGCCGACTCCGAGGGTGTCGACGCGCTCAAGACGGTCAACTCCAACAGCGACCCCTCCCAGCAGATCACCGACATCAACAACCAGCTCAACCAGAGCGTCAAGGGTCTGGTGGTGGCCCCGCTGGACAGTGCGGCCATCGAGGCCGGTCTCGACCAGGCCGAGCGCAAGGGCGTGCCGGTCGTCGCCGTCGACGTGGCGCCCGACAAGGGCAAGGTCGCGATGGTGGTGCGCGCCGACAACGTGGCGTACGGCGAGAAGGCCTGCCAGTACCTCGGCGAGCAGATCCCCTCCGGCAAGGTCGTGCAGATCATGGGCGATCTGGCGTCCGTCAACGGCCGCGACCGCTCGGAGGCGTTCAGGGCCTGCGTGAAGAAGAACTTCCCCAAGCTGAAGGTCCTGGAGATACCGGCGAAATGGGAGTCCGACACCGCGGCCTCCAAGCTGGACACCCTCCTGAACGCCAACCCCGACATCAAGGGCATCTACATGCAGGCCGGCGGCGTCTACCTCGCCCCGACCCTGCAGACCCTGAAGTCCAAGGGCATGCTGAAGAAGGCCGGGCAGGACGGGCACATCACGATCGTCTCCAACGACGGCATCCCGCAGGAGTACGACGCCATCCGCAAGGGCGAGATCGACGCGACCGTCTCCCAGCCCGCCGACCTGTACGCCAAGTACGGCATGTACTACATCAAGGCGGCAATGGAGGGGAAGACCTTCGAGCCCGGCCCGACGGACCACGACTCCACCATCGTGAAGCTGCCCAGCGGCATCCTGGAGGACCAGCTGCCCGCCCCGCTGGTCACCAAGGACAATGTCGACGACCCCAAGCTCTGGGGCAACACGGTCAAATGAGTGCGTCCGTGATCACGCCACTCGTCGAGGCGCGGGACATCGTCAAGCGCTACGGCCCCACCACCGCCCTCGCCGACGGACGGCTCACCGTCCTGCCCGGCGAGTCGCACGCCCTCGTCGGCCGCAACGGCGCCGGCAAGTCGACCCTGGTCCAGATCCTCACCGGACTGCAGGCCGCCGACGAGGGCGAGGTCCGCTTCGACGGCGAGCCCGCGCCCCCGCTCGCCGACCGTGACGCCTGGCGCCGCAAGGTGGCCTGCGTCTACCAGAAGCCCACCGTCGTCCCCGAGCTGACGGTCGCCGAGAACCTGTACATCAACCGGCAGCCCCTCAACCGCGGCTTCATCAGCTGGCGCAAGCTGCGCTCCGAGGCCGCCGACCTCCTCGCCACCTGGGACGTGCACGTCGACCCCGAGGCCCGCACCGCCGACCTCAAGGTCGAGGACCGTCAAATGGTGGAGATCGCCAGGGCGTTGAGCTTCGGCGCCCGCTTCATCATCCTCGACGAGCCCACCGCCCAGCTCGACAACCGGGAGATCGAGCGGCTGTTCACACGGATGCGGACGCTCCAGGACTCCGGCGTCACCTTCCTGTTCATCTCGCACCACCTCCAGGAGGTGTACGAGGTCTGCCAGACCGTCACGGTCCTGCGCGACGCCCGCTGGATCACCACCGCACCGGTCGCCGAACTCCCGCGCCGGGCCCTGGTGGAGGCCATGGCGGGGGAGTCCCTGGAGGCCATCGCCGAACAGGCCGTGGACCCGAGGGACGTCGACCACGACGCCCCCGTCCTGCTGGAAGCGCGCGGGCTCACCTCACCGGCGTACGAGGACATCGACCTCACCGTCCGCCGCGGCGAGGTCGTCGGGCTCGCCGGGATCAGCGGCAGCGGCAAGGTGGAACTCGCCGAGTCCTTCGCGGGGCTGCACACCCCGACCGGTGGGGCCGCTCAACTGGGCGGTGCGCGGTTGCCGTTCGGGGATGTCGGGGCGGCGCTGAAGGCGGGTGTCGCCTGTGTGCCCCGCGACCGGCACGACCAGGGCCTCGTCGCCGGCATGACCATCGGCGACAACACCACCATGAGCGTCCTGGAGCGGCTCGGCCGCTTCGGGTTCGTCGGCACCGAACGCAAGCGTGGCTTCGCGACGGCCCTGATCGAACGTCTCGACATCCACACCGAGGGCCCCGACCAGCCCGTCTCCGACCTGTCCGGCGGCAACGCGCAGAAGGTCGTCATGGCCCGCGCCCTCGCCTCCGACCCGCGGCTCCTGGTGCTGATCAACCCCACCGCGGGTGTCGACGTGAAGTCCAAGGAGTCCCTGCTGGCCCGGGTCGACAGCGCCCGTGAGGACGGTATCGCCGTGCTCGTCGTCTCCGACGAACTCGACGACCTGCGCCGCTGCGACCGCGTCCTCGTCCTGTTCCACGGCCGTGTCGTCGCCGAGCACCCGGCCGGCTGGCGCGACCACGAGCTGATCGCCTCCATCGAAGGAGTGGACCACCATGGCTGACACCAAGGCCCCGCCGGCCCTGCCCGTGAAGGTGCCGGACGCCCGTGCCGCCAGGACCGTCCTGCTCCGCCGCGCCCGGGAACTCGCCCTTGTCCCGGCCCTGTTGCTGCTCCTGGTGCTCGGCGCGGTGGTCAACGACTCGTTCCTCACCGAGCGGAACCTGATCTCGATCCTCGGCGCGTCCGCCGCGCTCGCGATGGTAGTGCTGGCCGAGTCGCTGGTCCTGATCACCGGCAAGTTCGACCTGTCGCTGGAATCGGTCGTCGGCATCGCACCCGCCGTCGGCGCCCTGCTCGTGCTGCCCGCCGCGCAGTCCGGCTGGGGCACCGAACTTCCCGCCGCCCTCTCCCTGCTGGCGATCCTCCTGGTGGGCGCTGCCGTCGGAGCCTTCAACGGCATCCTGGTCGTGAAGTTCAAGCTCAACGCGTTCATCGTGACGCTCGCGATGCTGATCGTCCTGCGCGGACTGCTGGTCGGCGCCACCAAGGGAAAGACCCTGTTCGGGATGCCCGAGAGTTTCTACTCCCTGGCCACCACGACCTTCATCGGCATCCCGATGTCGGTGTGGCTCGCCGCCGCGGCCTTCGCGGTCGCCGGGCTCGTGCTCAAGTACCACCGCATCGGACGCGCGCTGTACGCCATCGGCGGCAACGCGGACGCCGCCCGCGCGGCCGGTATCCGGGTCGAGCGGGTGATGCTCGGCGTGTTCGTCGTCGCCGGCGCCCTCGCGGCGGTCGGCGGGATCATCCAGACCGGCTACGTCGGCGCGATCAGCGCCAACCAGGGCAACAACATGATCTTCACCGTGTTCGCGGCCGCGGTGATCGGCGGCATCAGCCTGGACGGCGGCAAGGGCACCATGTTCGGCGCCCTGACCGGCGTACTCCTGCTGGGCGTGGTGCAGAACCTGCTCACCCTCGCCCAGGTCCCGTCGTTCTGGATCCAGGCCATCTACGGCGGAATCATCCTGATCGCCCTCATGATCGCCCGTGTCACCACGGGCCGGGCCCAGGACTGACCACGGCCGCCAACCGCCCCTTGACGGAAAGGACTTCAGTGTCCCAGGCCCCCGGCACCCCCGCCCGCGTCACCGCGGTCGACACCTACGACATCCGCTTCCCCACCTCGCGCGAGCTCGACGGCTCCGACGCGATGAACCCGGACCCCGACTACTCCGCCGCGTACGTCGTGCTGCGCACCGACGCGGCGGACGGGCACGAGGGGCACGGATTCACCTTCACCATCGGGCGGGGCAACGAGATCCAGGTCGCCGCGATCGAGGCGCTGCGCACCCATGTCGTGGGGCGGCCCGTCGACGAGCTGTGCGCCGACCCGGGGACCCTCAACCGCGACCTGATCGGCGACAGCCAGCTCCGCTGGCTCGGCCCCGAGAAGGGCGTGATGCACATGGCGATCGGCGCGGTCATGAACGCCGTGTGGGACCTGGCCGCCAAGCGGGCGGACAAGCCCTTGTGGCGGCTCCTCGCCGACGCCGACCCGGAGTGGATCGTCCGTCAGATCGACTTCCGGTACCTCACCGACGCCCTCACGCCCGAGGAGGCGCTGGCCATCCTGCGCCGGGGCCGCGAAGGCTCGCGGGAGCGCGTCGCGCGGCTGCTGGAGCGCGGCTATCCGGCCTACACCACCTCCGCCGGCTGGCTCGGCTACGACGACGACAAGCTCCGCCGCCTCGCCGCCGAGGCCGTCGCCGACGGCTTCCGCCAGATCAAGCTGAAGGTCGGTGCCGACCTGGAGGACGACGTACGGCGCTGCCGCGTCGCCCGCGAGGCCGTCGGGCCCGGCATCCGCATGGCCATCGACGCCAACCAGCGCTGGGACGTGGCCGAGGCGATCCGCTGGACCAAGGCCCTCGCGGAGTTCGACCCGTACTGGATCGAGGAGCCCACCAGCCCCGACGACGTCCTCGGCCACGCGGCCATCCATGAGGCCGTCGCCCCGGTGAAGGTGGCCACCGGCGAGCATGTGCAGAACCGGGTCGTCTTCAAGCAGCTCCTCCAGGCCGGCGCCCTCGACGTCCTCCAGATCGACGCGGCCCGCGTCGGCGGCGTCAACGAGAACCTCGCCATCCTGCTGCTCGCCGCCAAGTTCGGCGTGCCCGTGTGCCCCCACGCGGGCGGCGTCGGGCTGTGCGAACTCGTCCAGCACCTGTCGATGTTCGACTACGTGGCCGTGACCGGCACCACCGAGGACCGGGTCATCGAGTACGTCGACCATCTGCACGACCACTTCCTCGATCCGGTGATGATCAGGGAAGGTCACTACACGGCACCCACCGCGCCGGGCTTCTCGGCCGCCATGCGGCCCGAGTCGATCGCGCGGTACACGTTCCCGGACGGCGCCTTCTGGGCCGCCGACCGCGATGAGAAGAAGGGGCACGCGGCATGAGCGACTTCGACGGTCTCAAGGCGCTGGTGACAGGAGGCGCCTCCGGCATCGGCCGGGCCACGGCCGAACTCCTCGCCGCGCGCGGCGCCCAGGTCGCCGTCCTGGACCTGGACCCGTCCTCCGTCGACAAGCCCCTGCTCGCCTTCCGCGCCGACGTCACCGACGACACCTCGGTGCGCGAGGCGGTGGCCGCCGCGGTCGCCGAGCTCGGCGGACTGGACGTGGTGGTCAACAACGCCGGGATCGGCGCCCAGGGCACGGTCGAGGACAACGACGACGCCGAGTGGCAGCGGGTCATGGACGTGAATGTCTTCGGCATGGTGCGGGTGGCCCGCGCCGCGCTGCCGCAGCTACGGGAGTCGTCGCACGCGGCCATCGTCAACACCTGCTCCATCGCTGCCACGGCGGGGCTGCCGCAGCGGGCGCTGTACAGCGCGACCAAGGGCGCCGTGTACTCGCTCACCCTCGCCATGGCCGCCGACCACGTCCGCGAGGGCATCCGCGTCAACTGCGTCAACCCCGGCACGGTGGACACCCCCTGGATCGGCCGACTGCTGTCGAAGGCCCCCGATCCGGCCGCCGAACGCGCCGCCCTCGAGGCCCGCCAGCCCACCGGCCGACTCGTGTCCGCCGCCGAGGTCGCCGGTGCCGTCGCCTACCTCGCGAGCCCGCTCTCCGGCGCCACCACCGGCACCGCCCTCGCCGTCGACGGCGGCATGCAGGGCCTGCGCCTCAGGCCGGCCGGCCGGTGAACCGGCTCGGCCGCACCGACGTCGAGGTCAGCCCGCTGGCCTTCGGCGGGGCCGCCATCGGCAACCTCTACAGCGAGGTCGGCGAGCAGCAGGCGTACGAGGCGGTGGACGCTGCCTGGCAGCGCGGCATCCGCTATTTCGACACGGCCCCGCACTACGGCCTCGGCCTCGCCGAACGGCGCCTCGGCGCCGCACTGCGGGAGCACCCGCGCGGCGAGTACACCCTCTCCACGAAGGTCGGCCGCCGGCTGGAGCCGGTGGCGGACGTCACGGGCGACGACCTGGCCAACGGCTTCGCCGTCCCCGCAGACCGGCGCCGCGTCTGGGACTTCAGCGCGGACGGTGTACGACGCGGCCTGGAGGAGAGCCTGGAGCGCCTCGGTCTCGACCGCGTCGACGTCGTCTACCTCCACGACCCCGACGACCACGCCGAACAGGCCTTCCGCGAGGGCTACCCGGCACTGGAGAAGCTGCGTTCCCAAGGGGTGGTGGGTGCGATCGGCGTCGGGATGAACGAGGTGGAGATGCTCACCCGCTTCGTCACCGACACCGACGTCGATGTGGTGCTGTGCGCCGGCCGCTACACGCTGCTGGACCAGAGCGCGCTCGACGATCTGCTGCCCGTCGCGGTCGAGTGCGGCACGTCCGTCGTCGTCGGCGGTGCCTTCAACTCCGGTCTTCTGGCCGATCCGGGACCGGACGCGACGTACAACTACGCGCAGACGCCGCAGAAGGTGCTGGACCGTGCACTGGGCATGAAGTCCCTCGCCGACCGGCACGGCATCACCCTGCGGGCCGCCGCCCTCGCCTTCTGCGCCGCGCACCCGGCCGTCGCGAGCGTCCTCGTGGGCCTCCGGTCGGCCGACGAAGTCCGGGACTGCGCCGAGCAGTTCGCGACCGAGGTGCCGATGGCGTTCTGGCAGGACCTGCTGGAGTCCGGCCTGCTGTCCGACAAGGAAGAAGCGTCATGAGAGTCGCCCTGCACACCAAGGTACGCGCCGACCGGATCG
The DNA here is from genome assembly GCF_042657965.1 of Streptomyces coerulescens. NCBI lineage: Bacteria > Bacillati > Actinomycetota > Actinomycetes > Kitasatosporales > Streptomycetaceae > Streptomyces > Streptomyces coerulescens. The sequence goes on along the minus strand of NZ_JBHSKM010000002.1, from coordinate 72,780 downwards.
CCGCATACGAGGCCGCCCATCGTGAGGTGCCGGTCGAGCTCACCGACGCCATCCGCGCCGCCGGGGCGACCTCCTGGACGATCTGGCGCAGCGGCACCGACCTGTTCCACGTCCTGGACTGCGAGGACTACGGCCGCCTCCTCGCCGAACTGGAGAAGCTGCCGGTCAACGTGGCCTGGCAGGCCCGCATGGTCGAGCTCCTCGACGTGGTGCACGACTACTCCCACGAGGGCGCGGACGCCGGCCTGCCCGTCGTATGGGAGCTGCCGTGACGATCGTCGACGCCCACCACCATGTGTGGGACCTGTCGGTGCGGGACCAGGACTGGATCACGGGCCCCGAACTCCAGCCGCTCAGAAGGGACTTCACCGTCGGTGACCTCGCCTCCGAGGCGCTGGCCGCCGGAGTCGGCCGTACCGTACTCGTCCAGACGATCACCGTGCCCGAGGAGACCCCGGAGTTCCTGGCGCTCGCCGCCGAGCACGAGCTGATCGCGGGCGTCGTCGGCTGGACCGACCTCACGCGCCCCGACGTCGCCGAAGAGCTGGCCCGGCTGCGGGAACTGCCCGGCGGGCGGTACCTCAAGGGGATCCGCCACCAGGTCCAGGGCGAAGCCGACCCGGAGTGGCTGCTGCGCGCGGACGTCCGGCGCGGACTGGCCGCCGTGGCGCAGGCGGGCCTGGTCCACGACCTCGTGGTGCTGCCGCATCAGCTCCCCGCCTGCGTCAAGGCCGCTGCGGCGCTCCCCGAACTCACCTTCGTCCTGGACCACTTGGGCAAGCCGCCGATCGCCTCCGGCGCCCGCGAACCCTGGACCCGTGACGTCCGCGCCCTCGCCGCGCTCCCCAACACCGTCTGCAAACTCTCCGGCATGGTCACCGAGGCCGACCACGCCGCCTGGAGCATCGCCGACCTGCGCCCGTACGCCGACGCGGTGCTGGACGCCTTCGGCCCGGGGCGCCTGATGTTCGGCTCGGACTGGCCGGTGTGCACGCTCGCGGCGACGTACGGCCAAGTCCTCGCCACGGCACAGGAACTGACCGCGGAGGCCGACCGCCGGCAGATCTTCGAGACGACCGCCACCCGCGTCTACGACCTCTGAGCCACCCCGGCCAGCCTGGTCGGCGGCAGATACTCGCGCACGAACGTCCGCTCCCAGCACGCGCCCGTCTCCCGCAGTTCCCGCCAGGTCGTGTACCGGTAGCGGAAGAGGCGGGCGCGGATATGGCGTGGTGGGTCGTCGGGCGGGAACGGGGAGCGGCGCAGGAGTCTGAGAGTGTCGCGGTCGTTCTCCAGGAGCCGCTCCACCAGGGCACCGAACCACGGGCCCGCGTAGGCGGGGGACAGCGCGGCGAACCACATCAGCCAGTCCAGCCGCAGGTGGTACGGCGCGAACTGGCGCGGCCAGCGGTGGGGGTCGCCCGGCTTGCCCTTGAACTCGTACTCCCGCCAGTCCGAGTCCGCGCTCGGCACCTCGTCGGCCGTCCCCTCGACGACCACCTCGTAGCGGATCCGGCTGACGCTGCCGAACGCGCCGTAGGTGTTGACCAGGTGGAGCGGGTCGAAGGAGCGGTTCATGACCTGGCGGCGGGAGATCATGTTGGCGACCGGGTGGTAACTGAGGTACAGCAGCAGGGCGGCGACCGCCAGGACAACCACCTCGTACCACAGCGGCGCGTCCGGCACGGTCGGCGGATCGCTGGGGAACGCCAGTGCCGACAGGGCCAGCACGATGGTGATCCAGTTCAGCCAGGAGAAGTTGCCCGACAGGACCAGCCAGAGCTGGGTGACGATCATCAGGGCGGCGGCGGCCGTCGCGATGGGCTGTGGGGTGAAGAGGAAAAGGGGCACGACGAGTTGGGTGAAGTGGTTGGCGGCCACCTCGACGCGGTGCAGCGGCTTCGGCAGATGGTGGAAGAACCAGCTCAGCGGGCCCGGCATCGGCTGGGTCTCGTGATGGTGGTCCAGGCAGGTCAGCTTCCGCCAGCACTCGTCGCCGCGCATCTTGATCAGCCCCGCCCCGAACTCGACGCGGAACAGGATCCAGCGCAGCAGGAACAGCACCACGACCGGCGGCGCCACCTCGTCGTTGCCCAGCAGCACGGCCAGGAAGCCGACCTCCAGCAGCAGGGACTCCCAGCCGAAGGAATACCAGGTCTGGCCTACGTTGACGATCGACAGATACAGCGCCCACGGGACCAGCCACAGCAGCATCGCGGCCCACAGCGGTACCACCGAGTCCAGGCCGGCCAGCAGCGCCGCCGACACCGCGCAGCCCGCCCAGGCGCAGCCGGCGAAGAACCGGTCCGAGTAGTGGAGTTGGAACAGGCTCGGCGCCGCCCTGAAGCGCACCTGCGCGACGAAGCGCGGCACGGGCAGCATCCCCCGCTCGCCCATCAGCGCCCGGAACTGAAGGGCCGCCGTCAGGAACGCGACGAGGTACACGCCGGCCAGAGCCCGCTGGAAGACCAGCCGGCTCGTCCAGTAGTCCGGTGCGACGAACCAGTCCACGGCCGTACGCCTCCTTCCCTCATTGTCGCGCCATCCGCCCCAGGTGACTCTCCGTATACCACGTCTCCGCTTGCGTAACCCATGCGAGTGGCCGGGCGGCAAGCGAGGCCGATCCTGTCGCCCCAGTCGAAGAATCGGGCAAACCCTGGCAAGGTGGCCCCATGGTTGATCGGGGAGCGAGCGCCCCGTCACTCCCGGACGACTGGCCCGCCCACCCGGACCCGATCCTGGCGCTCAACCGCATGGGCACCTTCGACTGGGACCTGGACAACGGTGTCTTCCACATGGACGCCCAGGCCCACGAGGTCTTCGACCTGCGCCCCGACGAATACGACGGCAACCCGGCCACCCTCGCGGTCCGGGTGCCGCCGCCGGAGGGCTACCGGCTGGACCGTCTGGTCTCTCAGGCCTTGAAGGACGGCAGCGAGAACTACGGCGCCTACTTCCGCATCCGCTGCCGCGACGGCACCATGCGCTGGACCCACACCCAGGGCTACATCCGCCGTGACGAGACGGGCCGGCCGCGCCGCATCGTCGGCATCGTCCGCGTCGCCACCGACGAACTCGCCGAGATCGAGCAGCGGCGCGAGGAGGCGGCCGAGGACGAGGCCCGGCGCCAGCAGACCAGCGTCGTCCAGCTCACCACGGCCGCCCTCGCCCACGCGAGCACCATCCAGGACGTCATCGACGTCCTCAAGGACACCCACGGCCTCACCCACCTCGGCGCCACCAGCCTCGTCATGGGCCTGGTCGAGGCCGGCCGTATCCGGCTGGTCGCCGAGGGCCCCTCCGGCAGCTTCGTGCCCGGCACCCTGATCACCCGAATAGACGAGCAGTACCCGATGAGCGAGGTCGTACGGACGCTCAGCCCGCGGTTCATCGAGTCGCCGGAGGAGTTCGCGGACAGCTACCCGATCCTCTGGCCGCACATCACCGACCTGCACATCACATCCGCCGCCTACCTGCCGCTGATCGCCCAGGCCAGGCCCATCGGCGCCATCGGCCTGCTCTACAACGACCGGCGCGGCTTCTCCACCGAGGACCGCAACGTGCTCGTCGCCCTCGGCAGCAGCATCGCGCAGAGCCTGCAGCGGGCCATGTTCTACGAGCAGGAGAAGGACCTCGCCACCGGCCTCCAGCAGGCCATGCTGCCGCGCACCATCCCCAGCGTGCCCGGCGCCGACGTCGCCGTGCGCTACCGCTCCGCCTCCCTCGGCCGGGACATCGGCGGCGACTGGTACGACCTGATCCCGCTCCCGGGCGGCCGCGTCGGTGCCGTCATCGGCGACGTCCAGGGCCACGACACCCACGCCGCCGCCGTGATGGGCCAGCTGCGCATCGTCCTGCGCGCCTACGCCGCCGAGGGGCACACACCGGCCACGGTGATGGCGCGCGCCTCGGTGTTCCTGCACGAGCTGGACACCGACCGCTTCGCGACCTGCCTGTACGCCGAGGCCGACCTGTCCACCGGTGTCGTGCAGGTGGTGCGGGCCGGCCATATCGACCCGCTGGTCCGTGAGCCCGGCGGCGCCTGCCGTCGGGTCTCCGTCGAGGGCGGGCTGCCGCTCGGCCTGTCCGCGGAGTTCGGGCAGCTCGAATACCCGGTCGGCACGATCGAGCTGGACTCCGACCACACCCTGCTGCTGTGCACCGACGGCCTGGTCGAACAGCCCGGCACCGACCTGGACGACGGCATGCAGACCCTCACCGCGCTCATCGCCACCGGTCCGAAGGACGTCCGTGATCTCGCCGACCGCCTCATCGACATCGCCGAGGAGCGCGGCGGCGACGACGACGTGGCCCTGCTCCTGCTGCGCCGCCGCGTGCTGGACGCCCCTCAGGCCGGCGGCCGGCTCCAGCAGCACGTCGCGCCCGGCGACCCCGAGGCCCTCACCGCCGCCCGGCACATGATCCGCGCCGCCGTGCGCGCCTGGGGCGCCGCCGACCGCGCGGACGAGATCGAGCTGGTCGCCGACGAACTGATCACCAACGCCCTGATGCACACCGAGGGCTCGGCCGTGGTGACCCTGCGGGTCCTCGCCGGCTCCGAACGCCGGCTGCGTGTCGAGGTCGAGGACTCCTCCAGTGCCCTGCCACGCCGCCGTGAGGCCGGGGAGTCGGGCGTCTCCGGCCGCGGGCTGCTCCTGGTCGACCTGCTCACGGACGTGTGGGGCGTGGAGGCCCGAGGCGGCGGCAAGGCGGTGTGGTGCGAGTTCGTGGTGCCGGAGAGGCCCTGAGGCACCTGAGGGAAACCAACGGGCACTGTCGGTGCCGGATGGCACCCTGGACGTATGCCGGAACTCCCCGAGGTCGAAGCGCTCAAGGACTTCCTGACCGAGAACCTGGTCGGGCACGAGATCGTGCGGGTGCTGCCCGTCGCGATCAGCGTCCTCAAGACGTACGACCCGCCGGTCACCTCCGTCGAGGGCCATGAGGTGACCGCCGTGCGCCGCCACGGCAAGTTCCTGGACCTCCGGACCGCGGACGGCCCGCATCTGGTGACCCACCTGGCCCGCGCGGGCTGGCTCCAGTGGAAGGACCAACTCCCCAGCGGGATGCCCCGCCCCGGCAAGGGCCCGCTCGCGCTGCGCGTCGCCCTGGAGACCGGGGCCGGCTTCGACCTGACGGAGGCCGGCACACAAAAACGCCTCGCGGTGTACGTCGTGCGGGACCCGCAGGAGGTACCGGGCGTGGCCCGGCTGGGCCCGGACCCGCTCGCCGACGACTTCGACGAGGCCCGTTTCGCGGCCCTGCTGAAGGACGAGCGCCGCCAGATCAAGGGCGCCCTGCGCGACCAGAGCCTCATCGCCGGGGTCGGGAACGCGTACAGCGACGAGATCCTGCACGCGGCCAGGATGTCGCCGTTCAAACTGGCGGCGGCACTGACCCCGCAGGAGACGACTCGGCTGTACGAGGCCCTGCGGACGACCCTCACCGAGGCGGTCGAGCGTTCGCGTGGGCTGGCCGCCGGCCGGCTCAAGGCCGAGAAGAAGAGCGGTCTGCGCGTCCACGGCCGCACCGGCGAGTCCTGTCCGGTCTGCGGCGACACCATCCGCGAGGTCTCCTTCAGCGACTCCTCGCTGCAGTACTGCCCGACCTGCCAGACGGGCGGGAAGCCGCTGGCGGACCGCAGGATGTCGCGGCTGCTCAAGTAGCCGATACGGAGGGCCGAGCGGACCTGGCGCAGTGGAGGGCAGTCGGGCAGCGCCGCGAGGGGCGCGGGGCTGTATCGACCTGCGGCTCCGCCGCGTGGGCGCGACCGGCCACGACGGCGCCGCGGACGAACGACGGCCGATCACGGCTCGTCCGGCGCAGCGCCTAGCGGGGTTCGAGCGTCACCAGGTGCTCGCCGTCGGCGGTGCGCACCTCGTAGCGTGCGATCTCTTCGCTGTGCATCGCCGAAGCGCCCGTCATGGTGTTCTCGCGGGCGTCGTGGTGGGCCGCGGACCAACTGGTCACGGTCTCCTCCGAGCCGTCGCGGCCGATGGCGATCAGATGGCAGGGGCGCGGCCCCGCGCCGTCCTTCACCTTCAGCTCCACCTGGCTGCCGTACATCTCGTTCTCGGTCGTGACCTGCGCCCACACCCCGGACCGCTCGTCGGTCGCCTGGACGACCTGGACCGATCTGTCGTCGCCGCCCGCCATGATCGCGATGCCGGGGGCGGCGAGGGCGATCACCACCGAGGCGGCCACGGCGTACAGGGTGCGCCGGCGTCGTGCGCGATGGCGGACCGCCACCGCTTCGAGCAGGCGGTTCAACATCTGCGGACCCGGCTTGGTCATGGGGCTCACGAACTGGGGCGTGGACCGCCGGTACAGCATCAACTGGCGGGTGACCGGCCCGAACTCGGTCACGTGTGCCGCACAGCGGGGGCACTCCATGAGGTGGTCCTCGAAGCGGAACGCCTCCGCCTCAGTCAGCACGCCGAGCGCGTACGCGGCGACGTCGCGATGCCTCTCCAGGGACCTCATGCCGAATCCTCGTGCCGTTGGGTGTGGGGTGTGTTACTCCTTGCGCCCACTGGTACGCACCAGACAGTCGAATCACTCAAGCCACTTGGAGAATCGCAACCAAGTGATTCGGAGCGGTCGGCGTCGAGGATTGGTCCGAGGAGAAAAGAACTTAGAAAAGGTGGATGGCGAGGTGACCGAGCGGCAGCCCGAGCTGCCACGCCGGCGTCCACACCTTCGGTCCCTCGTCCTCACCGACCGGCGCACCGCCGCCCGGCACGGCGTTCAGATCGGGCGCGAGCAGCTCGGTCTCCTGGAGCCAGCGCCAAGCCGCCTCGGCGAGTTCCAGGTCGGGCGCGGGCCCGCCGGAGTCGGTCGCTTCGGCCGCGAGGCCCGCCATGCGCTCGCCCACCCAGTCCTGCCACGGCTGGTCGTAGGCCGTCAGCGACAGCCAGGTCTCCAGCTGGGTGACCACCCGGATGCCGGACAGCTCGCCGTCGGTGTCGGACAGGAAGATCGTCAGCGCCAGGGCGTCACGCCCCGCGCGGAACTCGAAGGACGTCGGCGGCATCAGATCGCCGGTGCGCAGCAGCTCGTCGGCGATGTACTCGGCGTACAACCACGCCATGGGGACGGTGAGTTCACCGCCACCGGTGCCGTCCGTGCTCTCCTGACCTCTGTGCAGCATCCCTTCCTGCCTTCCTCCGGTGAGTGCGTCGCCCTACCCCGGGGCCCTGGGCCCTTGCCCAATCCGGAACACGGATGAGGACAGCCGATTACTCAACCGGGGTGTTCAGCAAGGCGCTTTACGGAGGTTTGACCAAGCCTTCGGTTTCACCGCAGGTCGGCCGCGTATCCGGGAAGCACCCGACGCAGTGCGCGCAGTGCGTAGTACGCGCGGGACTTCACCGTACCGGGCGGAATACCAAGGGTTTCCGCGGCCTCCGCAACACTCGCCCCTTGGAAGTACACGAGCACCAGGACTTCACGGTGCTCGGGAGTGAGTGTCTTCACAGCCTCGCGGACGTCGAGCATCTCGGCGGCCCGCTCGGCGTGATCGGAGATGACGCGCGCGTTCTCCAGGATCGCGTCGCCGACCTCCGGCGGACGTGCCTGCCGGGCCCGTCGCGCGTCGATCGCCAGGCGTCGCCCGACGGTCAGCAGCCAGGGCCGCACCGAGTCGAAGTCGTCGGCGCGCAGGGCCTCGGGATGCTGCCAGGCGCGCACCAGCGTCTCCTGCACGAGGTCCTCGGCGCGCTGCCGGTCGCCGTCACAGAGCCGGAGCAGGAGCGCGAAAAGGGGCCGGCCGTGCTCCCGCTGCAGTGCGGCGAGCTCGTGCTCGGCGGTCGTCCCGTTCGTGAGGGTGATTCCGGCCGTCATGGCCGTATGGCATCGCAGGCGGCAGTCCGGGGACAGGGAGCACGCACGGATCTGCGGCGGACGGTCGATCGCGTCGGCGAACGGTTCGATGAACGGTCCCTTCCGCAAGCCGGGGCGGACCGTACGGGCTAACGGAAACGGCCGGATTGTTTGCGAGCGTGCTCTAATTCGTACCTATTTTGGTGCGTATATACGACCACAAGGGGTGAGCTGATGATCGCACGCAGTCGGCTTGTGGCCATCGCTGTCGCGGCCGTGCTTGTCGCAGGTGCCGCCTGTCAGGCCCACAACCGCGAGGTCGCGGGACGCGCGGCGCCCGCCGCCGGCACCCGCGGCTTCACCCTCGTCGCCTCCGGCGACATCCTTCCGCACACCGCGATCATCGATCGCGCCCGCTTCGACGCGGGCGGCAAGGGGTACGACTTCCGCCCGATGTTCGACGGTGTGCGATCCGTGGTCTCCCGAGCCGACCTGGCGCTGTGTCATATGGAGACCGTCTACGGCGAGAACGGCGAGTACACCGGCTACCCCCTGTTCAAGTCCCCGCCGGAGGTGGCCCGGGGCGTCGCCTCGGTCGGCTACGACGGGTGCTCGACGGCGTCCAACCACAGTCTCGACGACGGCGCCGCCGGCATCCTGCGCACGCTGAACGCGCTCGATCAGGTGAGGGTGCGGCACGCGGGCACGGCCCGCAGTGTGGGCGAGCAGCGCAGCGTGTCCGTCATGCGTGCGGGCCGCGCCAAGGTCGCGCAGCTCGCGTACACGTACGGTGTCGACTTCCCGCTCCCGCCCGGGCAGCCCTGGGCGGTCAATCTGATCGACCGGAAGAAGATCGTCGAGGACGCCCGCGCCGCCCGCAGGGGTGGAGCCGATGTGGTCGTGGTGTCGATGCACTGGGGTACCGAATGGCAGGACGCGCCCGACGAGGACCAGTTGGACCTGGCCCGTGACCTCACCGCCGCCCGCTCCGGCGACCGACCCGACATCGACCTGATCCTCGGCACCCACGCCCATGTGCCACAGGCGTACGAGAAGGTGAACGGCACCTGGGTGGTCTACGGCATGGGCGACCAGGTCGCCGGCGCGATGTACAACGAACAGGGCGTGCAGGACCCGCGCGGCAACCAGTCCACCCTCGCCCGCTTCCGCTTCGAGCCGCCCGACCGGGCCGGCAAGCGCTGGGAGGTGACCAAGGCCGAGTACCTCCCGCAGCTGTTCGACATTGACGCAGGCCGGGTCATCAACCTCAACCGGGCCATCGCCAAGGGCGCCGAACTGCAGGGCGTGCGGGACCGCATCCGCCAGGTCGTGCTGAGCCGGGGTGCCGCGGACGACGGGCTGGCGATGGGGGAGTAGGTCAGTCCGCGTCGACGTGGTCGAAGGTCCTCAGCATCTCCTTCAGTACGCGCACGCACGCCTGGAGCTCGGCGTCGGTCAGCTCGCCGCCGACCTGCCGGTTCAGGGCGTGCTCGCGCGCGAGGATCGCGGTGATGACGGCCTCGCCCTCGTCCGTGATGCGGATCAGCGAGGACCGCTGGTGCGCGGGATTGGCTGTGGCCTCGACCCAGCCCCTGGTCATCGCGTCGTTGACCATGCGCTGCACGAACTGCCGGGTCAGCGTCATGACCCGGCCCATCTGAGGCACCGTCATGGATCCGTATCTGTGCAGCAGCACCAGCACGGAGCGCACGCCGACGGACACCCCCTCGACCTCTTCGCCCTGTTCGAGCTTGCGCAGGCCACGCCGATAGAGGGCGCCGATCAGATCGAACACCTCGCTGACCCGGTGGCCGAGATCGTCGGGGGAGAGGGGCTTGGCGGAGTCGTTCACGGGCCCATCATGACACCTCAGTTGCCAAATCTCTCCGAAGATGACACCTTGGTTGTCATGACGACAGCGACGCAAGCTTCGGATCTGCGCTTTTTCACCTCGACCGACGGCGACCTCGCCTACCGCGACGCCGGGGCCGGGGATCTCGTGGTCCTCGTGCACCCCGGATGGGTCGACCACCGCTTCTTCGACGACCAGATACCGGCCCTGGTCTCCGCCGGACACCGTGTCATCGCGGCCGACGTGCGGGGCTTCGGCTTCTCCGCCAACGCCGATGGGCCGTTCCGCTGGGCCGACGACCTCGGCGCCCTGCTGCGCCATCTCGATGCCGGACCCGCGGTCCTGGTCGGCGCGTGCATGGGCGCGGCGGTGGCCACCGACACCGCCCTCGAGTACCCCGAGCTGGTGCGCGCGGTGGTCGTCAGCGGCGCCGGGACCAGCGCGTTCGAGTACTCCGACCCCTGGACGGTGGAGCGGGGCGCCGAGTCGGCGCGCCTGCTGGGCGCCGGTGATGTCGCCGGCTGGGTCGAGGCCTTCGCCAAGAACGTGTCCGGCCCGCACCGCACCGTGGATCAGGTGGACGCCGAGGCCGTGCGCAGGATGCGGGAGATGGCGACGCACACGCTCGGCAAGCACACCCTCGGCGAGAAGGACTGGCGCGTGCCCCTCGCCGACCCCTGGAGCCGGGTGCCGGAGATCGACGTACCCGTACTCGCCGTCCATGGCGCGCTCGACGCGGCCGACGGCATCGAGATGGCCGAGCGGCTCGTGCGCGGCGTGCGCAACGGCCGGTCGGTGACCGTCGAGGACACCGGACACTTCCCGAGCCTGGAGAAGCCCGAGGTCTTCAACGAGATCCTGCTCGACTTCCTGCGGTCCCTGTGACGCCCGTGGCTACGGCACGACCGTCACCGGCCAGCGCCCCGCCTTCACCAGCCGGATCGCGACGGAACCCACGATCCGGTGACCGGCCTGCTCCGAGGCGCCCACCACGACGGCGTCCGCCTTGAGGTCGTCCGCGGCCTTCACCAGCCCGTTGTAGGGGTCGCCCTGGAAGGTGTGGAACTCCCAGCGGACGTCGAATATCCCCTTCAGCCGCTCCGTGGCCTCACGGATGTAGGAGATCAGGGACTCGGCGATCTCGTTGGTCGTCTCCGCGACCGGCGCGCCCAGGGCCGCGCCCGCCGTCATCACCGGCTGCACGTACACGACGGCGAGCAGAGCGTTCTGCCGTCGGGCCAGACCACCGGCGTAGGCCGCCGCGCGCAGCGACGAGTCGGAGCCGTCCACGCCGACCACGATGACCTTGGGTCCGTCCGTTCCCCGCTCGAACTGGTGCGAGTGCTGTTCCGTCACGGGCAGGAGGTTATCGGAAGCCCCAGGTCCCGCCGCCGGGCGGGACGCTCGACGGGCGAAGAGGCGTGGGGCTTCCTACAGTCGGAACATGAGTGCCACCGTGGAGGCCGCGCGGGACAGGGACGTCACGGGTCCGGCACGGCCGCCCGGACACGGCCTGATGAGCAGGGTGCCGGAAGGCTTCGCGACCTTCTTCGGCGCTCTCGGACTGCTGTGTGTCCTGCTCGCGATCATCCCGCCACTGCGCACCGCGCTGCGCCCCGTCGTGCGCGCCCTCGACCAGATCATCGTCCCGGTCAGTGCCAACCTGGCCTACGCCGTCTTCCTCTTCCTGCTCGCCGCCGCGACGGCCGCCCGCAAGAAGATCGCCTGGTGGCTGGTCGTCGTCTATCTGGGCCTGCTCGTCCTGACCGACATCCTCGGCACGGTCGTCGGCGACTACTCCGACTCCGTCCCGTCCCTCATCGTGTGCGGCCTCGCCCTGGCCCTGCTGATCGTCGCCCGCAAGGAGTTCTACGCCGCCTCCCGCAGAGCGGCCGTACGAAGAGCCCTCGGCGTCCTGCTCGTCGGGCTGGTCATCGGCATCCTGCTCGGCTGGGGGCTCGTCGAACTGTTCCCCGGCACGCTGCCGCAGAGCCAGCGCCTCGCGTGGGCCGCCGACCGGGTCTGCGGCGGCCTCGTCTCCGGCACCACCTACGACGGACGGCCGCCGCGCCCCCTGTACTTCCTGCTCGGCCTGTTCGGCGCGCTCGCCCTCCTCAACGCCGCCGCGACGCTGTTCCGCTCGCAGCGCATGGAGGCCTCCCTGCACGACGACGAGGAGGCCCGCATCCGCGCCCTCCTCAAGGCCTACGGCGAGGGGGACTCCCTCGGCTACTTCGCCACCCGGCGCGACAAGGCCGTCGTCTTCTCACCCAGCGGCAAGGCGGCCGTCACCTACCGCGTCGAGGCCGGCGTGTGCCTCGCCAGCGGGGACCCGGTCGGCGACCGGGAGGCCTGGCCGCACGCCATCGCCGTCTGGCTGGACCTGGCCCGCCGCTACGCCTGGGTGCCCGCCGCGATGGGCGCCTCCGAGGACGGCGCCACCGCCTACGCCCGCGCCGGACTCGGCGCCCTCCAACTCGGCGACGAGGCGATCCTGCGGCCCCAGGACTTCGACCTCGACGGCCGCGACATGCGGGTCACCCGGCAGGCCGTCCACCGCGTCCGCCGCACCGGCGCCCACTGCCGTATCCGCCGCCACTCCACCCTCACCGACGCCGAGATGGAGGAGGTGATCCGCAAGACCGACGCCTGGCGCGACACCGAGACCGAGCGCGGCTTCTCCATGGCCCTGGACCGCCTCGGCGACCCCGCCGACGGCGACTGCCTCCTCCTGGAGGCCCTCGGTGAGGACGGCGAACTGCTCGCCCTGCTGTCCTTCGTGCCCTGGGGCAGGGAGGGCGTCTCGCTGGACCTGATGCGCCGTGACCGCGGCGCCCCCAACGGCGTCATGGAGTTCATGGTCGCCGAACTGTGCGACGCGGCACCCAAGCTCGGCATCCGCAGGATCTCCCTGAACTTCGCCGTCTTCCGGTCGGTCTTCGAGGAGGGCGCCCGCATCGGCGCCGGGCCCGTACTGCGGCTGTGGCGGCGCCTGCTGCTGTTCTTCTCCAAGTGGTGGCAGCTGGAGGCCCTCTACCGCTCCAACGCCAAGTACAACCCGCAGTGGTTTCCCCGCTTCATCTGCTACGGCGAGGCCGCCTCCCTCGCCCGCATCGGCATGGCGTCCGGCATCGCCGAGGGCTTCGTCTCCGTACCGTCGCTGCACAAACTCCGCAGAAAGGGGCACCCGAGGAACGGTCCCCGCCCCGCGACCACCGAAGGACTCCCCTCGCTGGCGGCGCTCGGCCTCGAAGGAGGGGACGAGGCCGGGGCGGCCGCGCCGGATGCGGGCCTGCCCGAACAGGTCCGCATCCGGCACCGCACCCTGGACCGGCTGCGTGCCGAGGGCGTCGACCCCTACCCGGTCGGCATCCCGTCCCGCACTCACGCCCTCGCCGAGGTCCGTGCGGGCGAACAGGTCACCGTCGCCGGCCGGGTCATGCTGGTCCGCGACTTCGGCGGCCTCGTCTTCGCCGTGCTGCGCGACTGGTCCGGCGACCACCAGATCGCCCTCACCCGCAAGGACTCCGGCGCCGCGCTCGACCGCTTCACCGCCGACACCGACATCGGCGACCTCATCGGCGCCACCGGCCTGGCCGGCGTCAGCGACAAGGGCGAACCCACCGTCTTCGTCACCTCCTGGCAGCTCATCGGCAAGTGCCTGCGCCCGCTGCCCGACAAACGCCGCGGCCTCGCCGACCCCGAGGCCAAGGTCCGCCTGCGCTACCTCGACCTGGTCTCCAGCCCCGCCGCCCGCGACGTGGTCCGCGCCCGCTCCACCGCCGTCCAGGCCCTGCGCCAGGGCCTGCTGGAGCGCGGCTACCTGGAGGTCGAGACACCGGTCCTCCAGCAGATCCACGGCGGCGCCAACGCCCGTCCCTTCACCACCCACATCAACGCCTACGATCTGGACCTTTACTTGCGCATCGCGCCCGAGCTGTACCTCAAACGGCTGTGCGTCGGCGGCGTCGAGAAGGTCTTCGAGATGGGCCGCACCTTCCGCAACGAAGGCGTCGACTACAAGCACAACCCCGAGTTCACGATCCTGGAGGCCTACCAGGCCTACGCCGACTACGACGTGATGCTCGACCTCGTCCGTGAGCTGATCCAGGGCTGCGCGCGGGCCGCCTTCGGAACGCCGGTCGCCCACAAGGACGGCCAGGAGTACGACATCTCGGGCCAGTGGCCGGTGAAGACGGTGTACGGCGCGATCTCCGAGGTGCTCGGCGAGGAGATCGACCCCGACACCGAACTGCTCCGGCTGCACCGCCACTGCGACCGCGTGGGCGTGCCGTACGTCGCCGACGACGGCCACGGCGACGTGGTCCTGGAGATGTACGAGCGGCTCGTCGAGGAGAAGACCCACCTGCCCACCTTCTACAAGGACTTCCCCACCGACGTCTCCCCGCTCACCCGGCAGCACCGGGGGGACCCGCGGCTCGCCGAGCGATGGGACCTCGTCGCCTTCGGCACCGAACTGGGCACCGCCTACTCCGAGCTCACCGACCCCGTCGAACAGCGCCGCCGCCTCACCGCCCAGTCCCTGCTCGCCGCCGGGGGCGACCCCGAGGCCATGGAACTCGACGAGGACTTCCTCGACGCCCTCGAATACGCCATGCCGCCCACCGGCGGACTCGGCATCGGCGTCGACCGGCTGGTCATGTTCCTCACCGGCCTGACGATCCGGGAAACTCTGCCGTTCCCCCTGGTGCGTCGCCGCTGAACGGGACCACGGGCGGCCCAATCAGCAGGTCCGTGCGGGTGTATTCGTACGGCCGTACCGGTGTCGTACTGGTGCGTCGGTCTCGCATCGGGCGACTGATGAGTCATGACGAAGGATCAGCTGCCCCCGCGTCTGCTCACCCGACGCCGCGCGCTGCTCGCCGGCGCCGCCGCCGTCGGAGCGGCCGGCACCGCCGGGCTGTTCACGACGTTCGCGGGCGACGAGCCGGTCCGACGGGCCACCACCCCGTCCCCGTCCCCGGCCCCGGTCGCGGGCCCCCAGGCGCGCACCGCGCACAAGCCCTCCTCGTACCGCCTCGAACCGCTCATGGGATACGGCCCGCCCAGGGCGGCCCCCCGCCGCACGCCGGTACGCCGCGCACCCATGCTCCAGGTATCCGGACGCGGCCGCCGGATGGTGCTCACCTTCGACGACGGCCCCGACGCCCGCTACACCCCGCACATGCTGGACACCCTGCGCGAGTACGACATCCGCGCGATGTTCTTCGTGTGCGGCGAGATGGTCGCCGAGAACCCGGACCTCGTCGCCAGGATGGCCGACGAGGGCCATGTCGTCGGCAACCACACCTGGTCCCACCCGCTGCTCACCCGGCTCCGCCGCCGCGAGATCCGCGAGGAGATGGAGCGCACCAGCGACATCATCGAGGAGTCGTGCGGCGAGCGCCCCGCCTGGTTCCGGGCCCCCTACGGCGCCTGGAACCGCGCCGCCTTCCAAATCGGTGCCGAACTGGGCATGGACCCGCTGGCCTGGACCGTCGACACCCTCGACTGGACCACCCCCGGCACCCGCACCATCGTCGACCGGGTCGAGAACGGCGCCGCCCCCGGCGTCGTGGTGCTCTCGCACGACGCCGGGGGCGACCGCTCCCAGAGCGTCCAGGCGCTGCGCTTCTATCTGCCGCGGCTGCTGGACTCCGGGTATCACCTCACCGTCCCGGTACGGCACTACGTGTGACGGCTTTCGCCGAGGGGTCGGGGAAAACTCAGCGGACCTCGACCAGGCTGGCGAAAACGACGACGTTCCCGTCATAACCGTTCTGCTGGGAGAAACCGCCGCCACAGGTGATGACCCGCAATTCGGCGGTTCCCTTGGAGGCGTAGACCCGGTCTCCGGGGAAGTTCTCCTTCTGGAACACCTCGACGCCGTAGATCTCGAACACGGCCGTCTTTCCGTCCTTGCGGACGACCTCGACGTGATTTCCCTTCGCCAGTGAGCCGAGACCGTAGAACACGGCGGGCCCCTGCACATTGTCGACGTGGCCGACGACCACCGCGGTGCCCTTCTCGCCGGGCGACACCGAGCCGGTGAACCAGCCCGACAGATTGGGGTCCTCCGGCGGGGGCGCACCGACCCAGCCGTCCACGTCGAGGCCGACCGGGATCATCGGCGCGTCGACGTTGATCGTGGGGATCCGCACCCGGTCCGGCAGGGCGAACGGCAGCGGCTGAGCGGCCCGGGCGAACACCCCGCCGGGCAGCTGGTGGTCCGCCGCGGCCGCCGAAGCGGGCTGCGGCGGACCCACGTCGAACTCGCCGGAGCCGTTGCGGACGAGCGCCAGACCGGTCAGCAGCACCAGCGCTATCACGCCCCAGGGGGCACGCTTCCTCCGTCGCTCCTCCTCTTCGGCCACCTCGAAACCGGACATTCGACTTCCCCTCTCGACGCGGCCGTCGCCACGTCATTCGCGCATACGAAAACGCTAAGTCCCGCACGCGGAACCGGCGACGGGGCAGATACGAACGGGTGGTGCGCACGCCTTCGGTGCGCCATCCGAGTTGCCACCGGCCGGAAAATTCTGACGGTCCGTGACCTGCGGCAATTCCGATTGTGGGGTTGTCGTCCGGCGCGTCCTCTCACCAGGACGGACCATTGCCGAAATGCGGCCTCGGGCAGGGCAACTGAGGGTTTTTCTGGGAGGCGCTTTCTCGCCGATCGATACCGGGGACGGTTCCCGGGGCGTCTTCCGCGGAGGATCACATGCGAAGCACTCGTACCCTGGCGGCCACCGCCACCGCGGTCGCCGCCCTCGGTCTGGCCGCCCCGGTGGCCGTGGCGCGCGACGGCATGCCCGTCGGCCCGAGCAACATCGTCGCCCTGCCCAGCGTCGTCGCCCGCGGCGGGCAGCTGACCATCACCGTCGACGGCTGCCCGCGCGGCGGGACCGCGACCTCGGACGCGTTCAAGCCCACGACCCTGACCCCGGTCGGCGGAAACACGGCCAAGGGCACCGCGACGATCGACAGGAACGCGAAGTCGGGTGCGCACAGCATCACGGTGCACTGCACGGGCGCGAGCCGGCCGCTGACCCACCCCAATGCCTTCACCGTCATCGGCGGCGTCCGCGGCGGCCTCGGCGGCAGCAGCTCCACGGGGGCGACACCGACCGACATGGCCATCGGCGGCGGGCTGATCGTCGTGGCCGTTGTCGGTGGCGCGGTGTTCTGGATGCGGCGCCGCGCGGAGAAGCGGATCTGACCCTCTGACCCGCTGTCCGTCGGCACGGTCGAGGCCGGCCGCCCGCGGAGCACATTCCACATGAGGTGACAGGTGAGACAGACCGCACGCGCCCAGACCTTGGCCCCGGCCCCCTCGTGGGGATCCGGGGCGAAGGTCTGAGTGCGTGGGTGCCGCCTGTCAGGCGTCGTCCTCGTCGGTGCGGCGCCGGGAGAGGTGGTACGCGGTGCCGAGCGCGGCCGTGATGAGCGCGGCGCCCAGGCCGATCTCCTTGAGGTCCAGTCCGGCGAAGGTACCGCCCTCGCCCGCGCGCACACCGTGCTCCGGGTGGTCGGGCCGATCCGGTCGGTCCGGCCGGCCGCCGGCGATGGTGAGGTCGACGCTCTGCCAGAAAGTGCCGCAGTAGAACGACACCTCGTAGACGACCCCGCGCCTGGCGTCCCGGTCGACCCTCGCCCAGGCCGTCGTCCGTCCCCGGGGGATGGTGGCCGTGTCGAAGACGCCCGACGAGACGGTCACGCTCTGCTCGCAGCCCGTGGCCCGCAGCAGGACATGCTCGCCGGGCTCGACGGTGGTCGGGCGGACGGTGGCCCGGAAACCGGAGTTGTCGTCCCGCGCCTGCGCGGCGGGGGAGGTCATGGCGAGGGCGCTGACCCCGAGCAGCGCGGCAGCAGCGACGCGTATCGCACGCATGGTGTCCTCCGGTCCCCGAGGGGCAGCCGCGGACCTCTTCCGCTCGCGCCAGAATGCACCTCGGTGACCGAAACGCTAGGAACGTGCGTACAACCGCGCGATCGGTGTCGTACGAATGGGGCATGCGGTGTGGCCCGTTCAGGGGACGGCGGTCCCGCGGGCGGGTGACGGTGGCGGCGTGGCGGCATCGAATCGAGTTCCGTCACCACGTCGCCGCCGCCGTCCCCGAGTGCGGGCCGGGTCAGCCCATGGAGTGCGGGAAGAGCGCGAGGAACGGTTCCGTCGACGCCGTCACGCCGCGGCTGTAGGGATCGTCGAAGTCCCAGATGAGGAAGAGCAGGAAGGCGATCAGCGCGGAGAACAGCCCGGCGAGGACCAGCTCACGGGCCGTACGCCGGATCTGGAGGGCGAACACCATCCCGATGGTCACCACACCGCCGGCCAGCAGCCCGAACCAGACCACGCCCGGCATGGTGTCGCCGGTCGAGTTCGCGCGTGAGTTGCGCGCCTGGTCCGCCGCGGTCACCTGGTCCAGAAGCGGCTGATAGGCCTGCGCCTCGAAGTCCGACTCGGGCACGTAGTCGGTGACGTCCTCGCGGATGCGCTGGAGAAGCTCGGTGCCGCGGTCGGTGACCTCACCGTGCTCCGTCATGTGCTTCCACTCCTTGGTGACGACGTGTCCGACATAGGCGTTGACATCGTCCCGAATGCGGTCGCGCACGTCGGCCGGATACACCCGGACCCGTTCGGAGACCTCGTGCAGCGCCACGGCCTCCGCCTGGACATGGTCCTGGGCGGCGCTGCGGGCCTCCCACACCCCGGCGATCGCCAGACCCAGCACGATGGCGTACACCACGCCGATCCACATCGTCATGTACTCGATGACGTCCGGGGTCTCGGAGGGATCCTCGTCCTCGGGGGCAGTGCGATGCCGTACGAGGGTGATGACGACCACCACGGCGCAGGCGGCCAGCATCGCGAGGGTGAGAACAAGCCATTCCGGCAAGAGAAGCCTCCAGGGTCAGCGCGGTCGGAGCGCGGCGACGGCGGCGATGGCGGGCACCGCGATGAGCAGGACGAAGGTGAGGGGCGACTGGGCACGGTGCACGGCCCGCTTGTGCGGGGTGGCGCGGTACGGCGGATAGCGCACCGGGGTCGCGGACGGACTGGGCGTGGGTTTGACCGACGGCTTCGGCTTCGGCGTCGGGGTGGGAGTGGGCGTCGGCCGCGCACGGGGCGGCGCGGGCCGGGGAGCCGGCTTCGCCGGTGGCGGCGGAGGGGGCTTCGGTTTCGGGGTGGGCGGGGGTTTCGGCGTCGGTGTCGGTGTCGGCGTCGGGTCGGGTGCCGGTGTCGTCGTCTTCGGTGGTGGCGAAGGCGTCGGGGTGGGCGTAGGGCTGGGGGTCGGCGTCGGGCAGGGCGGGGGAGTCGGCCAGGTGTCGGGGCCGGCCGCCGCGACGGCACGGGCGCCGTCCGGCCCGGTGTCGGCGACCACGACCACCGGCGTGCCGTCCGGCCCCGTGCCGACGTACGCGCAGGACGTGGCCACGGCTGCCCCGGACGGTGCCGACACCAGGAGCCAGGTCAGCGTGACCACCGTCAACACCCTTGCGGTCAGGGCGGATTGGGTCGGTTCGAGTGCATGCACGACGAAGATCTTGAGGCCACCGTGCGCACCGACGTGCCGGAGAACGGATGAAATGCCCCGAACGGGCGACGGGCGCCCCTCGAAAGGTTTGATCAGCGGGCGTGCGCGTGACCACCGGGGCGCACGCGTGTGCTACGGGAGGCGCACGGAGTCGCGGCACTGATGCGGTTGTTCACAGCTGTGACAGGGGTGCCGTCACAGGCTCCGGAAAGAAAGTTGTGTGCCGGTTGAACACGAGAGCGGCCTTCGTGCGTACCTCTTGTCGTGCGGCGGCGCAGCAGGGCGCTGCAACACCCTTGTGATGATCGGGGAGTTGACGATGAAGACCTCGTGGCGGAGCGCCTCGCTCGTGGTGAGCGCCGTGGCGGTGGCGGCGCTGACGACGGCATGCGGCTCGGAAACCGCCCCGCCGGCGAGCAGCCAGAACGTGGGTGCCACGGCCGCGGCCGGTGACTACGGAAGCGGCACCGGCCTCGGGTCCGGCTATGACGCGGGTGCGGCGGGCCAGGAGGGCGCCGCCACCCAGGCCGCCTCGGCGGGTGAACTGACCGTGGCCACCAACGCGGAACTCGGCGAGTTGCTGACCGACAGCGACGGAATGACCCTCTACCGCTTCG
Source organism: Streptomyces coerulescens (assembly GCF_042657965.1). Lineage (NCBI taxonomy): Bacteria > Bacillati > Actinomycetota > Actinomycetes > Kitasatosporales > Streptomycetaceae > Streptomyces > Streptomyces coerulescens. Next base: position 52,954 of record NZ_JBHSKM010000002.1, on the reverse strand, counting down.
ACAAGGACGTCGCCGAGCCGCCCAAGTCGAACTGCGACGGCGACTGCGCGGCGAAGTGGCCGCCGGTCCCCGCGAACGACGCCAAGGCCGGCGTGGGCATCGACAAGAACCTGCTCGGCTCGGTCACCCGGACCGACGGCACCAAGCAGCTGACGATCGACGGCTGGCCGGCCTACCGCTACGCCAAGGACACCAAGGCCGGTGACGTCAACGGCCAGGGCGTGGGCGGCACTTGGTACGCGCTGGCCCCCACCGGCAAGAAGGCGCAGGGCGAGGATGCCGAGCTGCCCGGTCTGTCCACACGCAAGGACTCCGAGCTCGGCGAGATCGTCATCGACAAGAACGGCCACACGGTCTACCGCTTCATGAAGGACAAGCCCTGGCCGATGTCGACGGCCTGCACCGGCGAGTGCTTGGAGAAGTGGCCCGTCATCGCGCCGGTCGACGCCGAGGACACCGAGGGCATCGACCTGAAGGGCTCCGGTCCCCGGGGCCAGGGCTACGTGGTCTTCGACCGGCCCGACGGCATCAAGCAGCAGACCATCGACTGCGTACCGATCTACACCTTCGCCGGTGACAAGAAGCCCGGCGACACCAACGGTCAGGGCGTCGGCGGCACCTGGTTCGCCATCCGTCCCGACGGCACACCGGTCGGCGCGCCGGAGAAGTAAGGATCACACCTCCCCAGGGTTGATCGCCTCACCCGGTCGAGAAGGTCCATGGAAGGGAGTCACGAGGACGCGAGATTGCCGGACGAACGGCCGGCGCGCCGACTCACCGGTCCACCCCCTGAAGCTCCACGCACAGGGGGTGGACCGGTTTGCCCGCGTCGGCATATTTTTCGTAGCGGGTACGAGGGGCGGCAATTCGGCACGTGCCACTGGCAGTGACCGGGAACGGATGGTCAATTTCCGTTTCCGCTCGCTCCTTTGGCGGGCGATCAGTAGCCTCAGCTCGAACACCGGATCGCCTACGCCTTGGAGAGATAGATGGAGCGTCCCGCCTGGGCTCCCCGGAGCATCGACATCTCGGTGCCCAGCGTCTCGCGGATCTACGACTACTACCTGGGCGGTTCGCACAACTTCGAGGTCGACCGGGAAGCGGCCCGCAAGGCCATGGACTTCATGCCGGGCCTCCCCAAGATCATGCAGGCCAACCGGGCGTTCATGCGCCGCGCGGTGCGCTTCGCCCTCGACGAGGGCATCACCCAGTTCCTGGACATCGGCTCCGGCATCCCGACCTTCGGCAATGTCCACGAGGTGGCCCAGGCGCAACACCCCGGCGCACGCGTGGTGTACGTCGACCACGACCCGGTCGCCGTCGCGCACAGCCAGGCGGTTCTCGCCGGCAACGACGACGCGGACATCGTCGCCGCGGACCTGCGCAAGCCCCAGGAGATCCTGACCAGTTCCGAGATCGAGCGCCTGATCGACCTGAACCGGCCAGTGGCGCTGCTGCTCGTTGCCATACTGCACTTCGTGGAGGACGAGGACGAACCCTATGAGGCGGTGGCCGAGCTGCGCGACGCGCTCGCGCCCGGCAGCATGCTGGTGCTCACGCACGCCTCGTACGAGGGAATCCCGCTGCCCGAGGAGCGGGCCAAGGGCACGGTCGACGTGTACAAGGACATTCGCAACCCGCTGATCATGCGTTCGCGTGACGAGATCGCGCGGTTCTTCGAGGGGTACGACATGGTGGAACCCGGACTGGTGCCGATGCCGCACTGGCGGCCCGACACCACACCGGAGGACGAGGATCCGTGGGCCTTCTCCGGGTTCGCCGGCGTGGGGCGTACCGCGTGAGCGCGGGGCCGGACGGGCCGGAGGACAGACTGCGCCGGTTCGCGACGATCTGGAGCCGGGCGGTCTTCCCGGTCACCTCGACGTCGTCGACCCGGCCGGAGTTCGAGGAGCAACTGCTGCCGCTCGCCCGACGGTTGAGCGAGGCACTCAGGGCCAGGGCGTTCGACGCGGACGAGGGCAGGTCGGTGGGCGCGGCTCTGGTCGCCTCGCACTGCACCGACCCCGAGGCGCTCAGCCGCTCGCTGGACTGCGTCGAGGCCTACCTCGTGCTGTACTGCGGCGACGGCGGTGACCAGGAGGACCTGCGGGCACGCTGCGGGCGGCTCCAGCACGCCATGGCCGCCGGGTTCGCGCAGGCGCTGCGCGAGCGGACCCTGGCCGAGCAGGAGGCGATCTCCGCGGCCGCGCTCAAGGCGCAGGGCGTGGTCGCCCAGGCCCTGCACGACACCGAGGCCCGCTTCCGCGCGGTGTTCGAGGGCGCGGCCATAGGTATCGGCATCGCCGACCTCGACGGCAACATCATCCAGGTCAACGGCGCCCTGCTGCGGATGTTCGGCAGCTCCGAACAGGCGCTGCGCACCCGCAACGTCCAGGAGTGGACCCACCCCGAGGACGCACCGCAGACCTGGAAGCTCTACGACGAACTCGTCCGTGGCGAGCGCGAGCACTACCACGTCGAAAAGGCCTTCTACCGGCCCGACGGAACGGTGCTGTGGACCAACCTCACGGTCTCCCTGCTGCGCGACGCCGACGGCGAACCCCAGTACCAGCTGGCCCTGATGGAGGACACCACCGAGCGCCGGCTGCTCAACCTGCGGCTGCGCTACGAGGCCACCCACGACGCGCTGACCGGCCTGCCCAACCGCACCTTCTTCTTCGAGCGCCTGGAGAAGGCACTGAGCGCCGGGGAAGGCCAGCGGTTCGGGCTGTGCTACCTCGACCTGGACGGCTTCAAGACCGTCAACGACAGCCTCGGCCACGCGGCCGGCGACCGGCTGCTCGTCGAGGTCGCCGACCGCCTCCAGTCCTGCGCCACCGCGCCCGGCGAGATGGTCGCCCGGCTCGGCGGTGACGAGTTCGTGGCGCTGACCACCGGCCCCGACACCGAGCGCGAGGTCGACGAGCTCGCCACCCGGATCATGAACGTGCTGGTCGCCCCGATCAGCGTCGACGGCCGCGAACTGACCGTGCGCGGCAGCATCGGCATCGTCGAGGGCCCGGCGGGCGAACGCAGCCCGGCCGAGGTGCTGCGCAGCGCCGACATCACCATGTACCGGGCCAAGTCCGCGGGCGGCAACCGCTTCGAGCTCGCCGACGAGGAGGCCGACGCCCGCGCCATCACCCGGCACGGGCTGACCACGGCACTGCCGACGGCCCTGGACCGGGGCGAGTTCTTCATCGAGTACCAGCCGCTGGTCCACCTCGGCGACGGCAGCGTGCGCGGCGCCGAGGCCCTGGTGCGGTGGCTGCATCCGCAGCACGGCGTCCTCGGCCCGGACCGGTTCATCCCGCTCGCCGAGCACACGGGGCTCATCGTGCCGCTCGGCCGCTGGGTCCTGGAGCAGTCGGTGCGCCAGGCCCGCGAGTGGCGGGAACGCCACGACGACGCCGGGCCCTTCCGCATCAACGTCAACCTCTCGCCGTGCCAGCTCACCCACCCCGGACTCGTCCAGGACACCGTCGACATCCTGGAGCGCGCGGGCATGGCACCCGATGCCCTCTGCCTGGAGGTCACCGAGTCGGCCCTCATCGGCGCCGACGACGCCCTGCTCAAGCCCCTGCGCCGACTGGCCGACATGGGCGTCGACATCGCCCTGGACGACTTCGGCACCGGCTACTCCAACCTCGCCAACCTGCGCCGGCTGCCGGTGAGCATCCTCAAGCTGGACCGCTCCTTCACGCAGAGCATGCAGCGCTTCCCGGCCGACCCCGTCGACCTGAAGATCGTCGAGGGCATCGTCTCCCTGGCGCACAGCCTGAGCCTCGCGGTGACGGTGGAGGGCGTGGAGACCGGCGCCCAGGCCGAGCAGCTGCGGATACTGGGCTGCGACACCGCCCAGGGCTGGTACTACGCCCGTCCGGGCCCGCCGGAGCGCCTGCACGAACTGGCGCTGGTGGACGCGACGGGCTGAGGGGACTGGGGCGTACGGGACGGGCCGTATAGCGTGAGGCCATGCCCGACCGGCCGATCGATCTGGATCTGCGCAAGCTGCGCTACTTCGTGGCCGTGGCCGAGCGTCGGCACTTCGGCCAGGCCGCCGTCGCCCTGCACGTCACCCAGCCCGCACTGTCCCGGCAGGTACGGCAGCTGGAGCACGAGCTGCGGGTCGAGCTGTTCACCCGCAGCACGCGCGATGTCGCGCTCACGCCGGCCGGTGAACAGTTCCTGCGGGACGCCAAGGCGCTGCTCGCCGCCTCGGAGGCAGCCCAGGAACGGGCCCGGCGCATCGCCTCCGGCGACAACGCGCTGATCGTCGGGTTCATGCTCGGCACGGACGTGGGCCTCGCTCTGAACGCGTTCTCGGCACGGTTCCCCCGCGTGTCCATCGAGCTGGTCCGGCTGCGCTGGTGGAGCCAGGCGCGGGCCCTGCTGGACGGCAGCGTCGACGTCGGCTTCGTACGGCCGCCCCTGGAGGCCGAGGGGATCGACCTGCTGCCGCTGTACCCCGAGCACATCGCCGCCGTGCTGCCCGTCGACCATCCCCGGGCACCCGACGCCAAGGTCGCCCTCGCCGCCCTGACCGACGCACCCGTCCTGGAGTACGCGGAGGCCACCGAGGCCTGGTCGGCGGTCTGGAACGCCGATCCCCGCCCCGACGGCACCCGGCCCGGCCACGGCCCCGCCTTCCACGACATGGAGGAGCTGTTGGGCTATGTCCGCAGCGGGCGCGGTATCGCCTTCGTGCCGTCCTCCGTCGCGGCCGCCTTCCCGCGGTCCGACATCGCCTACGTCCCGGTCGCCGACGTACCGCCCGGGCAGGTGTCCCTGGCCTGGAACGCCGCGCGCCCCTCGCACCTGGTGACGAGCTTCGTCGAGACGCTGCGGGCCCACGGCACGCGGTAGACCTGCACCGATGCCGTCAGGGCATCAATGGGGCCGCAACCGGCATTGGACGGGATCACCGAGGCCTCACAGACTCGGAAGTGCAAGGAATGCACCTGAGTACCGCCCCCGATCCCCCCTTGGAGCCCGCGATGCGTGCTGCTGTCGCCACCGGCCCGAACCTCCCGCTGGCCCTCGACAACCTCGACGTCCCCCAGCCCGCCGCGGGCGAGGTCCTCGTCAAGGTCACCGCCTGCGGCGTCTGCTTCTCCGATCTGAACCTGCTGCGCGGCCACTACCCCTTCGCCCGGTACCCCGTCGTCCCCGGCCACGAGATCACCGGCGTGGTGACGGCCGTGGGTGAGGGCGTGACCTTCCCGGAGGTCGGCACGGTGGTGGGCGCCCAGTTCCTCTACGACTCGTGCGGGCACTGTGACTACTGCGTGCGCGGCGACCAGATCCTGTGCCCCCGCAAGCGCATCACCGGCATCGTGGCCGACGGCGGCTACGCCGAGTACGCCCTGTTCAAGGCAGGGTTCGTCACCCCGCTGCCGGACGGCCTCGACCCGGTGGCCGCGGCGCCGCTGATGTGCGCGGGCCTCACGGCCTTCAACGGTCTGCGGCAGGGCGGTGTGCGGGCCGGTTCCCGGGTCGCCGTCGTCGGCCTGGGCGGAGTCGGCGCCCTGGCCGCGCGCTACGCCGTCGCCATGGGCGCCCGAGTCGCCGTGGTCGGCCGCTCCCGGCGCGGCGAGGACCAGGCGAAGGCGCTGGGCGCCGAACTGTTCGTCGCCACCGACGAGTCCGACCCGGCCGACGCCCTCAAGGCCTGGGACGGCGGCGCCGACCTGGTGCTGAACGCCGCCCCGTCCACCGCCGCGGCCACCGCCACCCTGGGCGGCATCGCCCCCGACGGCACCCTGCTGCTCCTCGGCTACGGCTCCGAGCCGCTCACCCTGCCCACCCAGCCCATGATCCTCAACCGGCTGCACGTGGCCGCGTCCCCGTCCGGCTCCCCGCACGACCTGCGCGACACCCTCGCCTTCTCGGCGGCCCACGGCATCCTGCCCGAGGTCACGCCCATCGGCCTGGACGAGGCACCTTCCGTACTCGACGCCATGGCCGACGGCACCGCCCACGGCCGCAGCGTGATCACCTTCGCCTGACTTTCCCCGAGGAGTCCCACCATGCCCTACGTCGCCCTCGTCACCGGTGCCTCCAGCGGCTTCGGCGCCCTGACCGCCCGCGCCCTCGCCGACGCCGGCCACACCGTCTACGCCGGCATACGCCAGACCACCGGCCGCAACGCCCCCGCCGTCGCCGACGCCCGGTCCTACGCCGACGAGCACGGCGTCGACCTGCGCACCGTCGAACTCGACGTCTCCAGCCAGGAGTCCGTGGACGCCGCGGTCGCCGAGGTGGGCCGGATCGATGTCGTCGTGCACAACGCCGGGCACATGGTGCTCGGCCCGACGGAGTCCTTCACCCCCGAGCAGATCGCCGAGATCTACGACACCAACGTGCTCTCCACCCAGCGCGTCAACCGGGCCGTCCTGCCGCAGATGCGGGCCCGCCGCGACGGCCTGCTGCTGTGGGTGGGCTCGTCCAGCACCTACGGCGGCACCCCGCCCTACCTCGGCCCGTACTTCGCCGCCAAGTCGGCCATGGACCACCTCGCCAAGAGCTACGCCGTCGAACTGAGCCGCTTCGGCATCGACACGGCCCTGGTGATCCCCGGCTCCTTCACCTCCGGCACCAACCACTTCGCCCACGCCATGCACCCCGCCGACACGGCCACCGCCGAGGCGTACGACGCCTTCTACGCCGGTCTGATGGACGACGTCGGCAAGGCCCTCGCCGCCCTGGCACCGGCCGACGCCGACGTCCGGGAGGTCGCCGACGCCATCGTGCGCATCGTCGACACCCCGAAGGGCGAGCGGCCCTTCCGCACCACCATCGACCCGGCCGACGACGGCTCGGAGCGGGTCAGCGACGTCGCCGACGCCGTCCGCGCCGGCTTCTACGAGCGCATCGGCATGCCGGACCTCCTGACCCCGCGCTCCTGACGCTCACCGCTCAAGGAGCATCCGCTGCAACTCCCGCGCGGCCCGCGGCGGCGCCACATCGCTGCGGTGGGCCAGCGCGATCGTCCGGTTCAGACCGGGCCGGGCCAGCGGGGTGACCCGCAGTCCCCGGCCCGACCGTGCCGCCACCATGCGCGGTACGACAGCCAGCCCGAGCCCCGCCCGCACGAACCCCAGCACCGCGTCCATCTCCCCGCCCTCCACCGCGAAGTCCGGCTCGAAGCCCTCGGCACGGCACGCGGCGACGGTCAGTTCCCGCAGGTCGTAGCCGTGCCGGAACATCACAAGACGCTCGCCCTCCAGATCGGCGACGCGCACGCTGCGCCGGCCGCCGCCGGGGTGGGGAGCCTCGGGGGAGGAGACGACCACGAGGTCCTCGCGCAGCAGCTCCACCGTGGTCAGGGCCGGGGACGGGGTCGGCAGGGGCAGCACGACCAGGGCCAGGTCGAGGGCGCCGCGGGCGAGCTGCCGTACGAGATCGTGCGAGCCGCCCTCCTCGATCAGCAGCTGGATGCCGGGATAGCGGTCGTGGAAGGCGCGCAGCACGTCCGGGAGCAGGCCCGTGCACAGGCTCGGCGTGGCCCCGAGGCGGACCCGGCCGCGGCGCAGCTGGACCAGCTCCTGCACCTCGTGCCGTGCGGTGTCCGCGTCGGCCAGGATGCGCCGGGCCAGCGGCAGCAGGGCCTCTCCGGCATCCGTGAGCGAGATGTTGCCGCGCGCCCGCAGGAACAGGTCCGCGCCCAACTCCCGCTCCAGCGCCTTGATCTGCTGCGACAGCGAGGGCTGCGCGACATGCACCAGGTCGGCGGCCCGGGTGAAGTGCCGGGTCTCGGCGACCGCCACGAAGTACTGGAGCTGCTGGAACTGCATACAGGCATCATAGGCACCAGCTATGGAAACGAGCCGGACCATGTCTTGGACCGATGGGGCCGTCCGGCCCTAGCGTCGTGTTCCATGGCTCTGGCAACGCGGACGGATCGACGGCCGTCCATGGCACGCACGGTGTGGGACTCCACCGTCGGCAAGAAGACCGTGATGGCGGTCAGCGGACTGATCATGCTGGCGTACCTGGTCGTCCACATGATCGGCAACCTGAAGATCTTCTTCGGGGCGGGCGAGTTCAACCACTACGCGCACTGGCTGCGCACCGTCGGCGAACCGTTCATGCACTACGAGTGGACGCTCTGGCTCGTCCGGATCGTGCTGGTCGTCGCCGTCGTCGCGCACGCCACCTCGGCGTACCAGCTCAGCCGCCGCGACATCAGGGCGCGCCCGAGCAAGTACGTGCACAAGAAGCCGCGCGCCTCCTACGCCACGCGCACCATGCGCTGGGGCGGCATCATCCTCGGCCTGTTCATCGTCTGGCACCTCCTCGACCTGACGACCGGCACCGTGCACTCCGGCGGCTTTCAGGAGGGCCGCCCGTACCAGAACGTCGTGGACACCTTCTCCACCTGGTACGGCAACGTCATCTACATCGTGGCCATGCTCGCAGTCGGCCTGCACATCCGGCACGGCTTCTGGAGCGCCGCCCAGACCCTCGGCGCGGGCAGCCGCACCCGCGACCGCGCCCTGAAGACCGTCGCCAACGTCCTCGCGCTGCTGCTCACGGCCGGGTTCATCGCCGTACCCGTGGGCGTCATGACCGGAGTGGTGAGCTGACCATGAACGCGTACACCGACTACACGAACGGCGAGCCCGTCGCCGACACCAAAGCCCCCTCGGGACCCGTGAACGAGCGCTGGGACACCCGCCGTTTCGAGGCCAAGCTCGTCAACCCCGCCAACCGGCGCAAGCACACGGTGATCGTGGTCGGCACGGGCCTGGCCGGCGGCTCCGCCGGGGCCACCCTCGCCGAACAGGGCTACCACGTCGTCCAGTTCTGCTACCAGGACTCACCGCGCCGCGCCCACTCCATCGCCGCACAGGGCGGCATCAACGCGGCGAAGAACTACCGCAACGACGGCGATTCGGTCCATCGGCTGTTCTACGACACCGTCAAGGGCGGCGACTTCCGGGCGCGGGAGTCCAACGTCCACCGGCTCGCGCAGATCTCCGTCGAGATCATCGACCAGTGCGTGGCGCAGGGCGTGCCCTTCGCGCGGGAGTACGGCGGTCTGCTGGACACCCGGTCCTTCGGCGGCGTCCAGGTCTCCCGCACCTTCTACGCCCGTGGCCAGACGGGCCAGCAGCTGCTGCTGGGCGCCTACCAGGCCCTCAGCAGGCAGATCGCCGCGGGCAATGTCGAGATGCACCCCCGTACCGAGATGCTCGACCTGATCGTCATCGACGGGAAGGCGCGCGGCATCGTGGCGCGTGACCTCATCACCGGCCGTATCGACACCTACTTCGCGGACGCCGTCGTCCTCGCCAGCGGCGGCTACGGCAACGTCTTCTACCTGTCGACGAACGCCATGAACTCCAACGCCACCGCCGTCTGGCGGGCCCACCGGCGCGGCGCATACTTCGCCAACCCGTGCTTCACCCAGATCCACCCGACCTGCATCCCGCGCACCGGCGACCACCAGTCCAAGCTGACGCTGATGAGCGAGTCGCTGCGCAACGACGGCCGGATCTGGGTGCCGAAGGCCAAGGGCGACGACCGTCCCGCGAACAGGATCCCCGAGGACGAGCGCGACTACTACCTGGAGCGCATCTACCCGTCCTTCGGCAACCTGGTGCCCCGCGACATCGCCTCCCGCGCCGCGAAGAACGTCTGCGACGAGGGGCGGGGCGTCGGCCCCGGCGGGCAGGGCGTCTACCTCGACTTCGCCGATGCCATCAAGCGGATGGGCCGCAAGGCGGTCGAGGCCAAGTACGGCAACCTCTTCGACATGTACCAGCGGATCACCGACGAGGATCCGTACCAGGTGCCGATGCGGATCTACCCGGCCGTGCACTACACGATGGGCGGCCTGTGGGTCGACTACGACCTCCAGACCACCGTCCCCGGCCTGTTCGCCATCGGTGAGGCCAACTTCTCCGACCACGGCGCGAACCGGCTCGGCGCCTCCGCCCTGATGCAGGGCCTGGCCGACGGCTATTTCGTGCTGCCGGCCACCATCAACGACTACCTCGCCCGCAACCCGCACCACGAGCAGGTCACCGACGACCACCCGGTCGTCCAGGAGACGCTGGCCGAGACCCAGGACCGGCTGAACCTGCTCCTGGCCGTGGACGGCGACCGGACACCCGACTCCTTCCACCGTGAACTCGGCGAACTGATGTGGGAGTTCTGCGGCATGGCCCGCACGGAGACCGGGCTGCGCAAGGCCCTGGAGCGGATCCCGCAGATCCGCGAGGAGTTCTGGCGCCGGATCAAGGTCCCCGGCACCGGCGAGGAGTTCAACCAGTCGCTGGAGAAGGCCAACCGCGTCGTCGACTACCTGGAGCTCGCCGAGCTGATGTGCCTCGACGCGCTGCACCGCGACGAGTCCTGCGGCGGCCACTTCCGCGAGGAGTCGCAGACGCCGGACGGCGAGGCGGCCCGCAAGGACGACGCGTTCGCCTACGCGGCGGCCTGGGAGTTCACCGACACGGGCGCCGCTCCCGTGCTGCACAAGGAAGACCTGGTCTTCGAGTACGTCCACCCCACCCAGCGGAGCTACGCATGAAGCTCACCCTGCGCGTCTGGCGCCAGAAGAACGCCGACGCCGACGGCGCCATGTCCACGTACGAGGTGGACGGCATCTCCTCCGACATGTCCTTCCTGGAGATGCTCGACACCCTCAACGAGGAGCTCATCCTCAAGGGCGAGGACCCGGTCGCCTTCGACCACGACTGCCGCGAGGGTATTTGCGGCGCGTGCTCGCTCGTCATCAACGGCGACGCCCACGGGCCCGAGCGGACGACGACCTGCCAGTTGCACATGCGGTCCTTCCAGGACGGCGACACGATCGACATCGAGCCGTGGCGGGCGTCGGCCTTCCCGGTGATCAAGGATCTCGTCGTCGATCGTTCGGCGTTCGACCGGATCATCCAGGCCGGCGGATACATCACGGCACCGACCGGTGCGGCTCCCGAGGCGCACGCCACGCCGGTGCCGAAGCCGGACGCCGACCTCGCCTTCGAGCACGCCGAGTGCATCGGGTGCGGGGCGTGTGTCGCGGCCTGTCCCAACGGTGCGGCGATGCTGTTCACTTCCGCCAAGATCAACCATCTGAACGTGCTGCCGCAGGGGGCGCCCGAGCGGGAGTCGCGGGTGCTGGACATGGTGGCGCAGATGGACGACGAGGGGTTCGGGGGATGCACGCTCACGGGCGAGTGCGCCACCGCCTGCCCGAAGGGCATCCCGCTGATGTCGATCACGAGCATGAACAAGGAGTGGCTGCGGGCCACGCGGAAGGTGAAGCGGTAACACAACAGACGTTCGCCGGCGTGTGCGGACGGGCGGGGTCGGGAGGTGCTCCCCGGCCCCGTCTCGCCGTTTCCGCACCCGCCAAGTGAACGGCACCGGACCCTCCGGCTGACCGGACGGGCACCGGAATGTGGACGACCGGTACCGGCCCGCGCCGTTCAACATCCGCACATCCGCGCTCCTGGCACAGGTCATGCGTACGCCAACCGGCATAGGAAGAACAGGGGCGGCACACAGCACCGCTCGCAACTGCCCGCCGCTCGCCGTCCCCGGCCCGTGACCAGGAGTAAGCCATGACCGGCGTACTGACCGTCGACCGTCCCCCGCAGCCCTCGGCACCCACCCGTTACACCGTGGGACTCGCCCGCAACGAGGAGGACGTGCGCGCCGCCCAGCGACTGCGGCACGACGTCTTCGCCGGCGAGATGGGGGCCCTGCTGACCACCCCGCAGCCGGGTCACGACATCGACGCCTTCGACGCGTACTGCGACCACCTGCTCGTCCGCGAGGAGGTGTCCGGACAGGTCGTCGGCACCTACCGGCTGCTCCCGCCGGAGCGGGCCGCTGTCGCGGGCCGACTCTACTCCGAGGGCGAGTTCGACCTCACCCGGATCGACTCGCTTCGTCCGAATCTGGTCGAGGTGGGCCGCAGTTGCGTCCACCCCGACCACCGCGACGGCGCCGTGATCAGCCTGATCTGGGCCGGCATCGCCCGCTACATGGTCGACCGCGGCCACGAGTGGCTGGCCGGCTGCTGCTCCATCCCGCTGGCCGACGGCGGCACCCTCGCCGCCGCGACCTGGGACCGGGTGCAGGCCAAGCACCTGGCCCCGGAGGAGTACCGGGTACGGCCGCTGCGGCCCTGGGAGCCCACCGTCCCGGTCCCCGCCACCCGCATCGAACTGCCCGCCCTGCTGCGCGGCTACATCCGGCTGGGCGCCTGGGTGTGCGGCGAGGCCGCGCACGACCCGGAGTTCGGGGTCGCCGACCTGTATGTGCTGCTGTCGATGCGCCGGGTCAACTCGCGCTATCTGCGGCACTTCCTCTCGCTCGTCCCGGCGTGAGCGACGTGGCGGCCATGAGCACCTCCTCCCTCGGTGCCGTGGGTGTCCCCACGGCGATCGCCCCCGTGGCCGGCACCCCGGCCGCGGGCAGCACGAGGCACGCGGCCGACGCGGGAACCCTGTGGCGGCCCAGCGCTCCCTGCACCCCGCGGACCTGCATCGACGCGACGGGACCGGCCAGAGCCATGCCGCTGGCCGCGCTGCGCGTCGTGGCGGTCCTGTTCCTGCTGATCGTCGGGTGCGCCGGGATGCCGTTCGGTGGGAGGATCCCCGCCGGAGCGGTCCGCCGGTGGTGCCGGTGGGTCGTACGGGCCGCGGGGGTCCGGGTACGGATCGCCGGGCCCGAAGCGCCCCGGGGCGGGCTGCTGCTGGTCGCCAACCACGTCTCCTGGCTCGACATCCCGCTGCTCGCCGCCGTGCGCCCGGCCCGGATGCTCGCCAAGTCGGAGATCCGTGACTGGCCGGTCGCCGGGTGGCTGACCGCGCGCAGTGGCGCCCTGTTCATCGACCGGGACCGGATCCGCGCCCTGCCGGAGACGGTGGCCCGGATCGCGGATGCGCTGCGGGCCGGCCAGGCGGTGACCGTCTTCCCCGAGGGCAGCACCTGGTGCGGCCGGGCCCAGGGCAGCTTCCGTCGCGCCGCCTTCCAGGCCGCCCTGGACGCGGGCGTCCCCGTGCAGCCGGTGCGCCTGCACTACGGCCTCGCGGGCGGCGCGTCCGGCACGGCCGCCGCCTTCGTCGGCGACGACTCGCTGCTGGCGTCGGTGTGGCGGGTGGTCAGAGCACGCGAACTGGTCGCGGAGGCGGAGGTGAGGGAGCCGATCGTGCCGGGCGGCCGATTCGACCGCCGCTCCCTGGCCGAGGCGGCCGAGGCGTCCGCGCTGCCGGAGGCGCGTCAGGTCCGGGTTCCCCGGCAGCAGCGCGCGGTGCCGACCGTCGGGACGGATCAGCCGGTGTCGCCTGCCCCGTCCCGCGAGCCCCTCACGGCATGACCCGGGCGAGATAGGGAGCCGTCGCGCTCCCCGTCTCCTGTGCCACCCGAGCGGGCGGACCCGCCGCCACGATGCGTCCGCCCGCGTCACCGCCGCCCGGCCCCAGGTCGATCACCCAGTCCGCGCCCGCGACGACGGACATGTCGTGCTCGACCACCACGACCGTGTGCCCGGCGTCGACCAGCCCGTGCAACTGCCGCATCAACACCTCGACATCGGCCGGGTGCAGCCCGGTCGTCGGCTCGTCGAGGAGGTAGAGCGTGTGGCCGCGCCGGCCGCGCTGCAACTCGCTCGCCAGCTTGATCCGCTGCGCCTCGCCGCCGGACAGCTCGGTGGCCGGCTGCCCCAGTCGGAGGTAGCCGAGGCCCACGTCGAGGAGGGTCGCCAGACTCCGGGCCACCGGCGCGGTGTCCGCGAAGAACTCCGCCGCGCTCTCCACCGTCAGGTCCAGCACCTGCGCGATGTTCCATCCCCGGTACGACACTTGCAGCGTCTCGGCGTTGTAGCGAGCCCCGCCGCAGTCCGGGCACGGCGCGTACGTACTCGGCAGGAACAGCAGCTCGACGCTGACGAACCCCTCACCCTGACAGGTCTCGCAGCGCCCTCCCGCGACATTGAACGAGAAGCGCCCGACGCCGTAACCACGCGCCCGCGCCTCACCGGTGTCCGCGAACACCTTGCGCACGACGTCGAAGAGGCCGGTGTAGGTGGCGAGATTGGAGCGCGGGGTGCGGCCGATCGGCTTCTGGTCGACCGAGACCAGGCGCCCCACACCCACCAGATCCTCGGTGATCTCGCCGATGAGGGTCGACTTCCCCGAGCCGGAGACGCCCGTGACGGCTGTGAACACACCGAGCGGGAACTCGGCGGTCACCCCGCGCAGGTTGTGCCGGGTCACCGGGCCGACCTTCAACTGGCCGTGCGGGGCGCGTACTTGGCGTACGGCGGTGAGGGAGTCGTCGAACAGGAAGCGTGCCGTCGCCGACTCCGCGACCGACGCCAGATCGGCCACCGGACCGCTGTGCAGCACCCGCCCGCCGTGCTCACCGGCCCGCGGCCCCACATCGACCAGCCAGTCCGCGCCCCGCATGACGTCGAGGTGGTGCTCGACCACGAACACCGTGTTCCCGGCCGCCTTCAGCCGCGCCAGCACCCGCAGCAGGGCTTCCGTGTCGGCCGGGTGCAGTCCCGCGGACGGCTCGTCGAGGACGTACACCACACCGAAGAGCCCGGACCTGAGCTGCGTCGCGAGCCGCAGGCGCTGGAGTTCGCCGGCCGAGAGGGTGGGCGTGGCCCGGTCCAGACTGAGGTAGCCGAGGCCGAGTTCGACGACGGGCCCGATACGGGACGTGAGGTCCTCGGTGAGAACACGGGCCGTCTCCGAATCGCCGCCCTCCAGGGCGCCCGCCAGTTCGACCAGCGGCAGCGCCGCGAGCTCGGCGATCGTGCGCCCCGCGAAGGTCACCGCCAGCGCTTCCGGCCGCAGCCTGCTGCCGCCGCACGCCGGACAGGGCGCGGCGGCCAGGAACCGCTCCGCCTTCGCCCGCAGGGTCGCGCTCTTGGAGTCGGAGAACGTCTTCATCACATACCGCCGGGCACTCATGTACGTGCCCTGGTACGGCCGTTGGATACGGTCGGCGTCGCGCACCGGATGGACGGTGACGACCGGCTGCTCGTCGGTGAACAGGATCCACTCCCGCTCGTCGGCCGGCAGGTCGCGCCAGGGCCGTTCGACGTCGTACCCGAGCGCGTCGAGGATGTCGCGCAGGTTCTTGCCCTGCCACGCGCCCGGCCAGGCCGCGATCGCGCCCTCCCGGATCGACAGCGCGGGATCGGGGACCAGCAACTCCTCGGTCGTCCGGTGCACCTGTCCCAGCCCGTGGCACTCCGGGCACGCCCCGGCTGCCGTGTTCGGCGAGAACGCGTCCGAGTCCAGCCGCTCCGCGCCCGGCGGATACCGACCCGCCCGCGAGTACAGCATGCGCAGGGAGTTGGAGAGATTGGTGACCGTGCCGACGGAGGAGCGCGACATCGGCGCCGAGCGGCGCTGCTGGAGGGAGACCGCGGGCGGCAGGCCGGTGATCTCGCCCACCTTCGGCGCGCCGACCTGGTGGATCAGCCGGCGGGCGTAAGGCGCGACCGACTCGAAGTAGCGGCGCTGCGCCTCGGCGTAGATCGTGCCGAAGGCGAGCGACGACTTCCCCGACCCGGACACCCCCGTGAACACGGCCAGCACATCCCGCGGAATGTCGACGTCCACGCCCTTGAGGTTGTGTTCGCGGGCGCCACGGACACGGACGTTCGGGTCGTGCGGGGAATGCATGGGGCAGACGCTCCGGAGGGTGGGCCGTCAGGGGTCGGGCAAACCCCGCGATTGTATGCGAACCAGGCACGGTACCGGCATGAGCCATCTGTTGTTCACGACGACGTCGGCTCACCCACACCGGTCGCCCATAGCGTCTCGCCAGTCTCTCTTCCTACCGAGGAGTATCGTGAGCGCTTCCGCTCTGAGCACTCTCACCGCCGCGCTGCTGATGGTCACGGGCGGCTCCGCCCCGCAGCCGGTCTCCGTCTCCGCGCGCGTGGAGACCCCCGCCGTGTACGACGACGAAGCGGGCGGCAACGCCGACGCCGACGACCCGGCCGTCTGGGTGGACCCCCGCAACCCGGGCCGCAGCTTCGTGATCGCCACGCTCAAGGAGGCCGGTCTCGACGTCTACGACCTGGACGGCCGGCGCCTTCAGCACATAGCCGCGCCCGCGGCGCCGGGCGAGGACGCCGCGCCGGGCCGCTTCAACAACGTCGATGTCGTCCACGGCTTCGAACTGGGCGGCAGGAAGACCGACTTGGCCCTGGTCAGCGACCGCGGCCGGGACCGGGTGCGGGCCTACGCCATCGACCCGGCCGCGGTGGCCGCGGGCCGGCCTCCGCTGCGGGACGTCACGGCGGCGAACGCCGCACCGGTCTTCTCCACGAGCGAGACCGAGGTGGACGACCAGCGCACCGCCTACGGCCTGGCCGCCTTCAGCGACGACGACAACGCCTACGCCGTCGTCTCGCGCCGCTCGGAGACCCGCGTACGGCTGCTGCGACTTCAGGACCGCGGCGGGCGCGTCGGCTACCGCACCGAGGACACCCTCGATCTGCCCGGCTCCTTCACCCTGCCGAACGGCAAGAGCTGGACGCCGTGCGCCGACCCGGGCGATCACGCACAGGTCGAGGGCATGGTCGTCGACCAGGAGAAGCACGTCCTGTACGCCGCCCAGGAGGACGTGGGGCTGTGGCGGGTCGAGCTCGACGACGAGGAGTTCGAGCGGCCCGAGCTGATCGACCGGGTCCGGGAGTACGGGACGCCGTGGACCTATGACGCCGAGGAGGAGTGCGTCATCGACACCGCCCACGACCCCGGCTTCGGCGGTGACCACCTAAGCGCCGACGCCGAGGGCGCCGCGATCTACCACGCCGCCGACGGCAAGGGCTACCTGCTCGCCTCCAGCCAGGGCGACAACACCTTCGCCGTGTACGAACGCCAGGGCCGTAACGCCTACCTCGGCTCCTTCGCCGTCACCGACAGCGCCGCCACCGACGGCGTCCAGCACTCCGACGGCGCGACCGTCGTCAACGTCCCGCTCGGCCGGTCCTTCCCCAAGGGTCTGCTGGTCACCCACGACGGCGAGGCCACGCCCGCGGACGGCGACCGGGAGGGCACCAACTTCAAGTTCACGCCCTGGGAGTCGGTGGCCGGCGCGTTCCCGAAGCCGCTGACGATCGACACCAAGTCCTTCGACCCGCGCGACACGCACTGACGCACCGTCCCGGTGGCCCGCCCGGATCACGCCTCTGCGATCCGGGCGAGCCGCCGGTAGGAGTCGAGCAGCGCCGCACGGTCGTACGTGCTCGTCGTGACCAGCACCTCCTGCGCCCCGGTCTCCTTCAGCACCGTCTCCAGCTCGTGCGCGACCTGCTCCTCCGTACCGGCGATGTGACCGGTCAGACCGCCCTCGTAGAAGCCGCGCTCCTTGCCCGTCATGGTGAGCGTCTCGACACGCTCGGCGGGCGGCAGCGGCGGGAAGGTGCCGTGGGTGCGCGAGTGGGCCATCGACCAGGCCTCCGGCACCAGCAGCCGCCGGGCCTCCTCGGGAGTGCCGGCCACCGCGATCGTGCCGGAGATCACGACGTACGGCTCGCTCGCCCAGGGCGAGGGCCGGAAGCGGTCGCGGTAGTGGTCGATCCCGCGCCGCATCTTCTCCGGGTTCCGCAGGTCACCGATCACCATCGGCAGCCCCGCGCGGGCCGCGATGTCCGCGCCCTCGCCCATGGCCAGCACGAACGGCGGCACGGTCAGACCCTCGGCGGGCCGGGCGTGCACCCCGGTCGGCGACGTGCCGCGGAACCAGCCGAGCAGCTCCTGGATCTGCGCCGCGAAGTCCTCCGCGTCCCCCTTGTCGCGGCCCAGCGCCCTGCGCACGCCGTCGGTGAAGCCGACGGACCGCCCGAGCCCCATGTCCATGCGTCCTGGGAAGAGGGACTCCAGCACCCCGAACTGCTCGGCCACGATCAGCGGTCGGTGGTTGGGCAGCATCACCCCGCCGGTGCCGACCCGGATGGTGTGCGTCGCACCGGCCACGGCGGCGGCGAGCACCGTCGGCGCCGAACCGGCCACACCGGGCACGCCGTGGTGCTCCGAGACCCAGAAGCGGTGATAGCCGAGTGCCTCGACCTCCCGCGCCAGCCCCACGGTGTCACGCAGCGCCTCCGCGTGCGTATGGCCCTCGCGGGTGCGGGAGCGGTCGAGGACGGAGAAGCGGGTCGCGGCGATCACGGAGCTCATACAGGGTTCAACACCTGGGAGCCCACAGGATTCCTCGGCGGTCCTCAGAGACGCCCCTGGTCTGCCACGAGGGGCGCCGTGTGCCCGTGGCGGCGGTCGTCGGGCATTGCCGGTCAGCCCTCGGGGCGCAGCAGTCCGCGCTCGTACGCCTTGACCAGGTGCTTCGGCACGAGGTGGCGCACGCCGTCGACCGTCACGGGCACGAGCGACGGCGTGACCGCCTTCCACTGGGCGCGGCGGTGGCGGGTGTTGCTGCGGGACATCTTCCGCTTGGGAACGGCCATGGGGGCATCCTCGGTGAACTCGGGGAAGGAACACCGAGGAAGCTACATGAAAATGGATCCCATTAACAATGGAGGTGTGCTCCGGCCCGCCGACACCCTGCGCTCACTCCTTGGCACCCACCAGCATCCGGACCTCGAACTCCTCGTAGGCGGCGGCGTCCTGCGGCTGCCGCCGGTCGCTCAGCACCGTGCCGAGCCAGCCGAGGAGGAAGCCCGCCGGGATGGAGACGACGCCCGGGTTCTGGAGCGGGAACCAGGCGAAGTCGGAGTCCGGATAGAAGGAGCCCGGTGTCGAGGAGACCACCGGCGAGAACAGCACCAGCAGCACCGAGCAGACCAGGCCGCCCCAGAGGCTGAGCAGCGCTCCCTCGCCCGTGAAGCGGCGCCAGAACAGGGTGTAGACGATCGTCGGCAGGATCGCGGACGCCGCGATGGCGAAGGCCAGGAACGCCAGCGTCGCGGTGTTGGCGCCCCAGGAGACCAGGGCGAGCAGCATCGCGAGGACGCCGATGACGACCGCGGAGAGCCGGGCCACCAGCAGCTCCTCGGTCTCGCTCGCGCGGCCCCGGCGGATCACCTCGCCGTACAGGTCGTGGGCGAGCGACGAGGCGGCGGCCAGGGTGAGGCCGGCGGCGACGGCGAGCAGGGTGACGAAGGCGAGGCAGGACAGCAGGGCCGTGAGGATCCCGCCGCCGAGGGCGTTGGCGAGGAGCAGGACGGCCGCGTCGCCCTTGTGGTCGGTCTCGGCGATGGTCTCCCGGCCGACGACGGCGGTGGCGCCGAGGCCGAGGACGCCGGCCGCGAGGCAGACCAGCCCCACCAGGCCCACCGCCCAGACGAGGGAGGAGCGCAGGACGTCGACCTTGCGCGGGGCGAGCAGCCGCATCAGGACGTGGGGGAGGGCGGCGAGGCCGAGGACGATCGCCAGCTCCAGGCTGAAGAAGTCGAGCTTGCTGGTGGTGCTGGCGCCGTAGCGCAGCCCCGGTTCCAGGAACCGGTCACCGGTCCCGCTGTGGTCGGCGGCCGCGGACAGCAGGGCGCCCGGATTCCAGTCGTAGCGGTGCAGCACCATGACGGCGGTGAGCGTCACGCCGGCCAGCAGCATGACGGCTTTGATGATCTGGATGACGGTGGCGCCGGGCATGCCGCCGATGGCGGCGTACACGATCACCACGGTGCCGATGACGATCACGCACAGGGTCCGGGTGGCGGGGCCGGGCTCGCCGGTGAACTGGGTCAGCAGGGCGATGCTGCCGACGAGTTGGGCGACCAGGTAGAGGGTCGTGATGGTCAGCGTGCACACGGCCAGAGCGAGCCGGGCGGGCCGTTGCAGCCGGGTCAGGCGCAGCGCCAGGGTGTCGCCGAGCGTGAACTTGCCCGCGCGGCGCAGGGGTTCGGCGATCAGCAGCAGCACCGTCATCCAGGCGACCACGGTGCCGCCGAGGTACAGCAGACCGTCGTAGCCGGTGAGGGCGACCAGTCCGGTGCTGCCGAGCAGTGTCGCGGCCGACACGTAGTCGCCGCACATCGCCAGGCCGTTGCGGAGCGGGGACATGGTGCGGTTGCCGAGGTAGAACTCGCTGATCTCGTCGCGCTGCGGGGCCGTGAGCAGTGCCATGAACAGCGTGACCACGACCACCGACAGGAACAGTACGAACGTCAGTTGCAGGCTGAACCGGTCGACGATGCCTTCGGACAGGGTCGTCACCACGTGCGGTACCCCCTGGGGCCGGGACGGACGGTCTTCTCTGCTTCGCCGTGCCGGGCGGGTGCGCGGAGCCGGCCCGTCTCGTGCTGATGCAGGCGCGAGCCCAGGCCGCGGGCGATCGGGTCGACCCGGGTGCGCATATGGCGCAGGTACCACCAGGCCGTCAGGCCCATCACGGCGAACTGCCCCAGGCCGATGGCCAGGCCGAGGGTGAGGTCACCGGTCAGGCGCTGGTTCATCAGGCCGGGAACGGCGTGCGACAGCAGCACATACAGCAGGAACCCGCCGACCGACAGGAGCGTCGCGCGGGCACCGAACCTGCGCTGGGTGCGGCGCAGGGACTGAAATTCGGGGTCTTCGGATATGCGTTTGACCGGCGCCGGTTCGCTATTCGGCGAACCGTATGTGAGGGAATTGTCGTGCCATGGTGAAAACTCGGGCACAGGCGCACCTTCTTCGCTGCGTCATGCCGAACGCGCTGATGAGCGCGGTCTGTTGGGGGACGCTTGACGGTGGGGGGGAGCGGCGGACGGAACGGCTTGAGCCGGAATCCGGAGTATGTCAGCGGCCTCTTTGAACAATCAACCGGAGTGATGAATTCGGCCCGGGCGTCAGCGTGCGGGAGTTTCTTCCCGGCGGCAATACAAAAAGAGATGGGGTTCGGGACCGGCGTCGGGATGGGACGGGGTGAAGGTGGTGTCGTGGCGGGTCAGGACCGTCAGGCCCGCTGTGTCCAGGACGTCGGTGAGGTCGTCCTCGGAGAAGCTCGTCGCCAGGGCCCGGTGGCCCAGGAACCGGACCTCGACGTCCTCCACGTCCGCGGGCACCGTGGCCAGCACCAGGTGACCGCCGGGCCTCAGGGCCCGGGCCAGCCGTCGCAGCAGGGCCGACTGCTCGGCGCGGGACATCTGGAGCAGGGAGAAGAACACGCACACGCCGTCGAACGAGTCCGCGTCGAGCGGGAGGTCCCGGATGTCGTCGCAGCGGAACTCGGCCTCGGGGACCTGGCCGGCGGCGAGTTCGACCATGACGGGGGAGACATCGACGCCCAGCACCGAGTGCCCCGCCTCGATCAGGGCGGCCGCGGTGGGCCGTCCGGTGCCGCTGCCCACGTCCAGCGTCCGAGCGGCCGGCGGCAGCCGCTCGAGCAGCCACTCCAGCGCGGCCACATGCGCGGGGGCATGGGCGAACGCCTTCTCGTAGTCCGGGCCCAGCGCGTCGAACAGCACGGCGGCGGGCGGCCGTTGGTCCTCGTGCCTCACGTCGGTGTCCCTTCGCTCGCCGACCCGCATCGTCGCATCCGCGGGACGCGTGCCACAACGGGCGCCCGGTGCGCGTCCCGGCGGGCCCGGCAGGGGAGAATGAGGGCCGTACCCAACGGTCGACCCTTGCGGAGGAGCCGGGACATGCAGGACGAGCGAGCGGGGCAGGTCGCCGGGCCCGAGGACCTCATCGATGTGGCCCGTCTGGTCACGGCGTACTACGCGCTGCACCCCGACCCGGCCGAGCCCGGGCAACGCGTGGCGTTCGGCACCTCGGGACACCGCGGATCCGCCCTCGCCACGGCGTTCAACGAGGACCACATCGCCGCCACCAGCCAGGCGATCTGCGAATACCGCACCGCCCGGGGCACCGACGGCCCCCTCTTCCTGGGCGCCGACACCCACGCCCTGTCCGAGCCGGCCCGGATCACGGCACTGGAGGTCTTCGCCGCCAACGACGTGACCGTCCTCATCGACCAGGCCGACGGCTACACGCCCACCCCGGCGGTCTCCCACGCCATCCTCACCGCCAACCGCGGCCGCACCTCCGGCCTCGCCGACGGCGTGGTGGTGACCCCCTCGCACAACCCGCCCGCCGACGGCGGCTTCAAGTACAACCCGCCCAGCGGCGGCCCCGCCGGCTCCGACGCGACGTCCTGGATCCAGGACCGCGCCAACGAGATCATCAGCGGCGGCATGAAGGACGTACGGCGCATCCCCTACACCCGCGCCCTGGCGGCACCCGGCACCCGCCGCCACGACTTCCTCGGCGCCTACGTCGCCGACCTGCCCGAGGTACTCGACCTGGACGCCATCCGGGCCGCCGACGTACGCATCGGCGCCGACCCGCTCGGCGGCGCCTCCGTCGCCTACTGGGGCCGTATCGCCGAACAGCACGGGCTCGACCTGACGGTGGTGAACCCGCTCACCGACCCCACCTGGCGCTTCATGACGCTGGACTGGGACGGCAAGATCCGCATGGACTGCTCCTCGCCGTACGCCATGGCCTCGCTCATCGAGCAGCGGGACCGGTTCGACATCGCCACCGGCAACGACGCCGACGCCGACCGGCACGGCATCGTCACCCCGGACGCGGGCCTGATGAACCCCAACCACTATCTGGCCGTGGCGATCTCGTACCTCTTCTCCCACCGGGAGCAGTGGCCCGCGGGGGCCGGGATCGGCAAGACCCTGGTGTCGTCCAGCATGATCGACCGGGTCGCGGCGGACGTCGGCCGCACGCTCGTAGAAGTCCCCGTCGGCTTCAAGTGGTTCGTGGACGGCCTGGCCGACGGCACCCTCGGCTTCGGCGGCGAGGAGTCGGCGGGCGCGTCCTTCCTGCGCCGCGACGGCTCGGTGTGGACCACCGACAAGGACGGCATCATCCTGGCCCTGCTCGCCTCCGAGATCACGGCGGTCACCGGCAAGACCCCGTCGCAGCACTACGCCGCGCTCACCGACCGCTTCGGCGCCCCCGCCTACGCCCGCGTCGACGCCCCCGCCTCCCGCGAGGAAAAGGCGCTGCTCGCCAAGCTGTCCCCGCGCCAGGTCACCGCCGACACCCTCGCCGGCGAGGCGGTCACCACGGTCCTCACCGAGGCCCCCGGCAACGGCGCCGCCCTCGGCGGCATCAAGGTCGCCACCGCCAACGCCTGGTTCGCGGCCCGCCCTTCGGGCACGGAGGACGTCTACAAGATCTACGCGGAGTCCTTCCACGGACAGGACCACCTGAGCCGGGTCCAGGAGGAGGCCAGGTCGGTGGTGCTGGCGGCGCTGGGCGCCTGACGTGGACGGGCCGCGCGGGTGACGTGGCCCGTCGATCTAAGGTGACTGCTGTGACCGACAGCAACAAGCCCCCGCTCGCGGTGTTCGACCTGGACAACACGCTCGCCGACACCGCCCACCGGCAGCGCTTCCTGGAGCGCAAGCCGCGCGACTGGGACGCCTTCTTCGCGGCCGCCCCGCAGGACCCGCCCATCGAGCAGGGGGTCGCGATGGCGCGGGAGAGCGCCGAGGAGTGCGAGGTCGTCTACCTGACCGGGCGCCCCGAGCGCTGCCGTCGTGACACGTTCGACTGGCTCGCGGCGCACGGGCTGCCGGAAGGGCGGGTGTACATGCGGCGCAACGACGACCGCAGGCCCGCCCGGCGCACCAAGCTGACGATCCTGCGCAATCTCGCCCGCACCCGTGAGATCCGGGTGCTGGTGGACGACGACGAGCTCGTGTGCGAGGACGCGGAACGGGCCGGTTTCACCGTCGTACGGGCGCGCTGGACCGCCCCCTCCGCAGCGCTGAGGACGGCGCAGGAGCGGGAGGGGCGGACCTGAGGACCTGGGGCCGGGTGTGCTACCCGGCTTCGTCCAGACGGAAGCCGACCTTCATGGTCACCTGCCAGTGCGCGATCTGCCCCTCTTCGAGCTGGCCGCGCACCTCGGTCACCTCGAACCAGTCCAGGTTGCGCAGGGTCTGCGAGGCGCGCTCGATACCGTTGCGGATGGCCTGGTCCACGCCCTCGGGCGAGGTGCCGACGATATCGGTGACCCGGTAGGTGTGGTTCGACATGTGGGTGCTCCTCTCACACGCGTCACTCCACGGTGCCCCAAGGCGGGGCAACGCGCGAGCCGTCCGTCACCGCGCCACGCTCAGTGACAGCGCGAACCTGCCCTGACCGTCCGTCCACCAGTGCGCCAGCTCGAGCCCGGCCGCCGACAGTTCCGCGCGGACACCGTCCCTGCGGAACTTCGCCGACACCTCGGTGCGCATCTCCTCACCGGCGGCGAAGTGCACGGCGAGGTCCAGCGCGGGCACCTTCACCGTCTGCTCCGTGCGGGAGCGCAGCCGCATCTCGATCCACTCGTTGTCCCGGTCCCAGACCGCCACATGCTCGAAGGCGCCGGGATCGAAGTCCGCGCCCAACTCGCGGTCGATCACCGTCAGGACGTTCTTGTTGAACGCGGCCGTCACACCGGCGGCGTCGTCGTACGCCTCGACCAGGACCTTCTCGTCCTTGACCAGATCCGTGCCGAGCAGCAGCGCGTCACCGGGGGAGAGCAGGGCGCGGACGGAGGCGAGGAACGCGGCGCGCTCGGTCGGCAGCAGATTGCCGATCGTGCCGCCGAGGAACGCCACCAGCCGGGGCCCCGGTGTGTCCGGCAGGACCAGCCCGGCGGTGAAGTCGGCGATCAGGGCGTGTACGTCCAGCCCCGGCCGCTCCTCGATCAGCGCGTGTCCCGCCTGGCTGAGCGCGCTCTCGCTGACGTCGACGGGCACGTACGTGTGCAGCCCGGTCAGCGCGTCGAGGAGGAACCGCGTCTTCTCGGAGGAGCCGGAGCCCAGTTCGACCAGGGTGCGGGCGCCGGTGGCCGCGGCGATCTCGCCGGCCCGGCCGACGAGGATCTCGCGCTCGGCCCGTGTCGGGTAGTACTCGGGCAACTCGGTGATCTTCTCGAAGAGTTCGCTGCCCTGCGCGTCGTAGAACCACTTCGGCGGCAGCGTCTTGGGCGTGCTCGTCAGGCCCTTGTGGACATCGGCGCGCAGTGCGGCGTCGGTGGCGTCCTCGGGCAGGGTGCGGGTGAGAAGGAACGGACTCACGTGCGGGGCTCCTTCGGTGGTGCGGGTACCAGGGTGTCGCTGGGGTCCTTGAGCGGGGTGAGCAGCACATCGGTGCCGCTCGCCGCGAGGAGGGTGCGGTCGGGGACCTCCTGCCAGTGCGGATCGTCGTCGTAGGGCTCGGAGGCCACGACGGTGCCGCCGTCGGGCCGGGTCAGATACCAGAGCGTGTCGCCCCAGGCCGTCGCGGCGATGCTCTCGCCGTCGGTCATCAGCAGGTTGAGCCGCGATCCGGGGGCCGCCTCGGCGACCTCCACGACCGTGTCGGCCAGCGCCTGCCCCATCTCGTCGCCGCCGCGCAGCCGCGCGAGCACCAGCGTCCACACGAACGCGGAGTCGTTGCGGGCCTCCATCGACAGCAGGTCCTCGGGCGGGACGCCGGACACGAGCGGCGCCATCGAGCCCGGCCAGCCCTTCACTGCCCCGTTGTGGCTGAACAGCCAGGCACCCGCGGCGAACGGCGCCGCCGCGGCCTCCCCGTCGGCGCCCGCCACCGTCGCGTCCCGTACGGCGGCGAGCAGCGCGGAGCTGCGTACGACCCGGGCGAGATCGGCGAAGGACAGGTCCGCCCAGATGGGTCCTGCCCGGCGGTAGCGGGCCGGCACCGGATCGCCGTCGGCGTACCAGCCGACCCCGAAACCATCGGCGTTGACGGTCCCGTACCGCTGCCGTCGAGGCGCCCACGACTGGCGGTACAGGCTGTGCGGGGGCTCCACCAGGAGCCGGCCGAGCGGCTCCTCGGGGCCGAGGTACGCGAGATGACGGCACATCAGACGTCCCCCGCGAAGCGGGCCGTACGGAATCCGGAGAAGATCTGGCGCCGGATCGGATAGTCCCAGTTGCGGAAGGTGCCCCGGCAGGCGACCGGGTCCACCGCGAACGCGCCACCGCGCAGCACCTTGTACTCGGGCCCGAAGAACACCTCCGAGTACTCCTTGTACGGGAACGCCTGGAACCCCGGGTACGGCAGGAAGTCGCTCGCCGTCCACTCCCACACGTCACCGATCAACTGCCGTATGCCGAGCGGTGATTCGCCCTTCGGGAAGCTTCCGGCGGGGGCGGGCCGCAAATGGCGCTGGCCGAGGTTGGCGTGCTCCGGCGCGGGGTCGGCGTCGCCCCACGGGTAGCGCGTGGAGCGGCCGGTCGCCGGGTCGTGCCGGGCCGCCTTCTCCCACTCGGCCTCGGTGGGCAGCCGGCGCCCGGCCCAGCGGGCGTAGGCGTCGGCCTCGTACCAGCACACGTGCAGCACGGGCTCGTCGGGCGGGACGACCTCGGTGACGCCGAAGCGGCGGCGGAGCCACTGCTTGCCGTCCCGGTGCCAGTACAGCGGCGCATGGATCGAGTGCTGCCGGATGTGCGCCCAGCCCTCCGGCGTCCACCAGCGCTCCGTGTCGTAGCCGCCGTCCGCGATGAACGCCTGGAACGCGGCGTTCGTCACGGGCGTGGTGTCCATGTAGAACGCCGGGACCTCCCGCCGGTGCGCCGGGCGTTCGTTGTCCAGCGCCCATGGCTCGGTGGACGTGCCCATGGTGAACGGGCCGCCGGGGACGAGGACTTCGGGCGGTCCGGTGAACAGGGGCACCGGGTCCGGGTCCGGGGCGGTCAGGGCCTGCGGGCCCTTGCGGAGCTGATGCGTGATCAGCATCGTCTCGTCGTGCTGCTGCTCGTGCTGCGCGATCATTCCGAAGGCGAAGCCCGCCTCGGTCAGCCGGGTTCCGTGGAACGCGGTGCTCTCCAGGATGTCCAGCACCCGGCCGCGCACCTCGGAGGCGTAGTGCCGGGCCTCGGCCGGCGGCAGCAGCGGCAGCGAGGGGCGTTCGGAGCGCGGGTGCTCGAAGGCGTCGTACAGGCCGTCGATCTCGGGGCGCATCGCCTCCCGCCCCGCGACCGCCCGCAGGAGCCACATCTCCTCCTGGTTGCCGATGTGGGCGAGGTCCCACACCAGCGGGGACATCAGCGGTGAGTGCTGCGCGGTGAGGTCGGGCTCCTCCACGCAGGAGGTGAGCAGGGTCGTGCGGGCACGGGCGGTGGTCAGGGTGGTCAGCGCCCGCTCGCGGAGCGTTTCGGCGTCGAAGTGGAGCGCGTCGGCGTCGATGGCGGGGTCGGTCATGTGCGGATGTCCTTCCCGTGCAGGGTGCGGTCCGTGCCGTAGAGCTCGTCCAGCAGATCGTCGGCGGGGCAGCGGCCCCGGGCGACATAGCGGTCCAGGTACGCGGCCACCGCGTCCGTGACCTCGGTCGTGGCGCCCAGCCGGGGCAGCGCCTCAAGGGCCGCCGCGAAACAGGTGACCGCCACCTCCCGCAACTCGGGATCGGCGAGACCCGAACGGGCCGCGTCGAGCCACAGCGGATTGTGCGGCGCCGGCCGCGACAGGGCGCGTTCGGCCAGCGGCTTCACGGCCCGGTAGGCGGTCTCGGCGGCCTCCGGGTCGTCGAAGAGCGCGGTCGTCACGGCGAGCGGCACGATCCAGCCGTCCTCGCCGGGCTGCGCGTCGATCATGCGCAGCTCCAGATGGCCACGCGGTCTGACCGGCGGGAACAGCGTGGTGAGGTGGTAGTCGAGATCCTCCTGCGTCGGCGGCCTGGGCGCCCCCGATCTGGTCCACTCCCGAAACGACAGCCCGTCCGGCACGTCCCACGCGCCGCCGTCCTGCCGTACGCACATCACCGGTGCGTCCACGACGTGCCGCGCCCAGGCGGCCCGTGGATCGCCGTCCAGCGGGGGAGCGCCCGCCCGGCCCGTGCCGATCTCCATCCAGAACAGCTGCCGGGTGGAGAGCCAGCCGGTGGGTTCGCGCCCGGCCAGCGGGGAGTTGGCGAACGCGGCGACCAGGACCGCGCCCAGCTGGTGCGCCAGCCACCAGCGGCGCCCGTGCCCGAGCGGTCCCGGCTCCTCGTAGCCGGCGTCCAGGCACACCTGTACCGAGGCCGAGGTGCACATCATGGCGCGACCGGCGGGGCCGGCCCGGTCCAGATACGCCTCCATCGCGTCGTAACGCGGCTGGCGAAGGAACCGGCGGGGCGAGTGCCAAGGGTCGTTGCCGAGGCCGACGAGGCCGAGATCGTGCTCACGCAGGACCGCGCGGGTGGCGTCGAGGTCGGCGGAGACGGTACCGATGCACTCCATCAGCGAGGTGGCGGGTGGCGAGCTCAGCTCCAGCTGGCCGCCGGGCTCGACGGTGAGCGCCGACCTCAGGGGCACGGTCCGCAGTGCGGCGTAGGCCGCTTCGAGTCGTTCGGACGGGACGGGGAGCCGCGGGCTGCGCAGCTCATGGACGAGCCATTCCACTTCGACGCCGAGGGTGCGGGGCGGGCCGGTCTTGAAGCAGATGCCCCGGACCAGGGCCTCCACCTCGGCTTCGGTGACTGCGGTACGGGGCTGCTCCGTACAGTCACTTACCGAATCGGACATGTCGGGATCCTCCTGAGAGTCCAGAGTGCCGTCGGCCCGGATCTTGTGGGGCCGGGTCGACACACTCGTCCCACCCAAGACCTTTGCGTCGCTTCGCACAAGAGTGCGTACCGGCACGTTCCGGGTCGGTAATCTTTGCTCTCCGGGCGTTAGCAGGGGCTTTCCCGGTCGTTCTCGGTCGGCTGCGGGGCCCCGGAATTCTGTTGCACCGCATCACCAGCATCGCTCACGATGGCCGGGTGAGCACGACGGGGGAGATCGCGGGCGGCCGGCACGGCCGCAAGTTCATGGCGTCCACGGGGGTGGTGCCATGAGCGCCCGCCTCCGTGGGATCGCGCAGCAGACGGAAGAGATCGTGGCGGCGGGGGCCTATCGCGCGCCGGGCGGCCACGAGGTGGCCATCGGAGCGGCGATCGAGGCGGCACGGGCCGGTACGCGCCTGTACGGGCCGGAGCCGGTGACGGTGCCGCAGGCCCCTGCCGGGGAGACGTTCTTCGAGGTCACGGGCGAGAGCAGCCTGGAGGCGGCCCGCCGCCTCGGCGCCGGGACGGCCGTACTGAACTTCGCCTCGGCCCGCAATCCGGGCGGCGGCTTCCTGAACGGCGCCCAGGCCCAGGAGGAGGCCCTGTGCCGGGCCTCCGCGCTGTACACCTGCCTGCGCGAGGTGCGCGGGTTCTACGACCATCACCGCGCCCACCGCGACGCGTTCTACACGGACCGTGTCATCCACTCACCCGGCGTGCCCGTCTTCCGGGACGACCGGGGCGGCCTGCTGGACGAGCCGTACTCCGTCGGTTTCCTGACGGCCGCCGCTCCGAACGCCGGCGTCGTGCGTCGTACGGCACCCGAGCGCACGGCCGAGTTGCCGCGGGCTCTCGCCGTGCGCGCCGAGCGCGTGCTGGAGACGGCCGCCGCGCACGGATACCGGCGGCTGGTGCTCGGCGCGTGGGGCTGCGGCGTGTTCCAGAACGACCCCGCGCAGGTGGCGGGGGCGTTCCAGGAGCTGCTCGGGCCCGGCGGACGGTTCGCCGGCACCTTCGAGCGTGTGGTGTTCGGGATCCTGGACCGCAGGCCCGACAGCCCGGTGCGAGCGGCGTTCGACCGGGCGTTCCGGGCGCGTCAGGTCCAGCCGTAGCGCTCGTGCAGCCGGTGCCTGACCAGGTTGAACCGCCCCCGGTCCAAGGCGCACGCCTCCCGGCGCATGCCCTGCTCGTGCAGGCGCAGGATGCGGTCCACATCGACCCAGGAGTCGCGGCCCGACTTGTCCCACGGTCCGCTGCCGATGGCGACCCACTCACGGTCCCCGTCGTGCCGCTTGCTGGAGAGCTGTACGGCGAGGAATGTCCCGCCGCCCTCCCGCGCGACCACGAGCACCGGGCGGTCCTTGCCCCGTCCGTCGTTCTCTTCGAAGGGAACCCAGGTCCAGACGATCTCGCCGGGATCGGGGTCGCCGTCGTGCGCGGGGGAGTACTCGGTGCGCACCTTTCCGACCGCGCGCGGGTCGGCCTCGGTGGTGGCGGTGGGGCCGAAGCGGCCCGGAACGTTCTCGTCGGTGTACGTGCTCACGGAGGCACCCTAGGGGCTGCCCCCGTGAGCCGGGCGTGAAGGGTCGGTCTTCGTGCGAAAAGCCTCCGGGCCCGGAGCCGGGGCCTGGGGGCGGGGAGTTGGTGCGGCTCAGGCGACCGCGCTCGGCGCCGTCTCGTCCTGCTGCGGCGGCCACAGCTCGTGCCACCTCAGCTCCGCCTCCAGCTGTGCGGCCAGCGAGATCAGCAGCGGCTCGCTGTGCGCGGGCCCGAGCAGCTGGCCGCCGACGGGCAGCCCGCCCACGAAGCCGGCGGGGACGTTGACCCCGGGCCAGCCCAGCACGTTCCACGGCCAGGCGTAGGGACAGGCGGCGATCATCGCGCGGTCGGTGGCGAATCCACCGAGGCCGAGCATGGCGCCGATCCGGGGCGGGGGAGCGGCCGTCGTGGGCGCGAGGACGACGTCGTACGACTCGTAGAACCTGCCGATACGACGGTGCAGAACCGCCTCCGCGCGCCGGGCCGCCCGCAGCGGGGCCCCGCCCAGGAGCCGGCCCAGGCGGGCGGCGCTCCTGGTGCGCGGGTCGAGCAGCGCGGGGAACGGCACCTCGTCGGCCCACTCGGCGATACCGGCCGTCGCGCGTGGGATGAACGTCAGCCCGATCTGGCCGTAGGGCAGGTCGGCCTCCTCGACGTGATGCCCCAACGCGCCCAGTTTCTCGCCGAGTTCGACGATCCGTGCCCGCACCTGCGGGTCCAGCCGGGCGGGCAGGGCGGTGAACGGCGGTTTGAGGGCGAGCGCGATGCGCAGTCGGCCCGGGTCGCGGCCCACGGCCCGGGAGGCGTCGATCGACGGCGGCCGGTGCGGGTCGAGTTCGTGATTGCCGGCGGCGGCGTCCAGCAGCAGGGCCGCGTCGGCCACCGTGCGGGCGAGGGTGCCGTTGACCGTGATGCCCTTGAAGGACTCGCCGCGCGGCCAGGTCGAGACACGGCCGCGCTGCGGCTTGATGCCGATCAGGTTCGTCCACGATGCCGGGATCCGCACCGAGCCGGCGCCGTCCGAACCGAGCGCGGCGGGCACGAGTCCGGCGGCGACGGCGGCGGCCGAACCGCCGGACGAGCCGCCCGGAGTGTGGTCCCGGTGCCACGGATTACGGGTCGCGCCGAACGCGGGCCCCTCGGTGAACGGCCATTGCCCCAGCTCACAGGTGTTGGTCTTGCCGACGATCACGGCACCGGCCGCGCGCAGCCGCCGTACCGCCTCGGCGTCCTCCGCGACGGGCGGGAACTGGCCCGAACAGCCGAACGCGGTGGGTTCGCCCGCGACATCCGTGTCGTCCTTCACCGCGATCGGCACGCCGAGGAGCGGCCGGCGCTCTCCGGCGGCGAGTTCCCGGTCGGCGGCCTCCGCCTCGGCGAGCGCGGCCTCGGCCCGCACCACCCGGAAGGCGTTGAGGGAGCCCTGCGTCGCCTCGATCCGCGCGAGCGCCTCCTCGACCAGGGCCCGCGACGTCACCTCCCCGTCGGCCAGCGCACGGGCGGACTCGGCGAGGCCTGCGGCACGGTCGGGCGTCATACGGGGCACCTCCGGGACGACGTTGTCTACCGAACGGTAACCTCCGGTGGGGCGACGGCGGAACGTTTTCGCCCGGTGCGCTCCGAGGTTCACCACAGGTTTCTCCCAGGTCCCGCTTCCTCGTGCGCGGACCATTGACGCGCCCGGACCCCACCCCTACCTTCTGATCGAATTTCCGAACTGCGTTCGAAATTGCGAACACCTCGTAGGGAGAGCCGCACGTGACCAGACGCCCCCACACCCCGTCCCGCCGCACCCTGCTCCGCGCGATGGCCGCCCTGCCCGCCTCGGCGCTGGTCCTGGGCGAAGTCCCCGGCCTGCTCGGCACGGCATCGGCGGCCGCACCGCCGAGCGGCTCGGCCACCCGGTACACGATCGTGCCGTTCCTGAACAGCGACGACGGGACCGTGAACGTCTACCAGTCGGACGACGCGAGCGACTTCCGCCTGGCCCGCGCCTCCGCCTACACGCCGCCGAGCAACCGCATCCGCGACGCGAGCATCTTCAAGCACACCAACGGCTACTACTACATCACCTACACGACCCACACCTGGCAGGACCCCAGCACCACCATCGGCTTCGCGCGCAGCACCGACCGGGTCAACTGGACGTTCCTGTACGACCACCCGGTCCCGATCGCCGGCCTCTCCCGCGCCTGGGCGCCGGAGTGGTTCGTCGACAGCGACGGCAGTGTGAACGTCATCCTGTCCTGCTCCACCACCGACGACGAGTGGATCTTCACGCCGTACCTGCTGAAGGCCACCAACTCCGCGCTGACCGCGTGGACTTCACCGGTCGCTCTGTCCGGCATCGGCGAGAACCACATCGACACCTTCCTCGTGAAGATCGGCTCCACCTACCACGCCTTCACCAAGAACGAGACGACGAAGTACATCGAGTACGCCACGGCCGGCTCACTCACCGGCCCCTACACGATCTCCAGGACCGGCGACTGGGCGGGCTGGGGCAGCTACCGCGAGGGCCCCGCCCTCATCCAGCTCGACAACGGCGGCCGGCGCATCTTCTTCGACGGCTACGGCGACGGCACGTACTACTACAGCGACAGCTACGACACCTTCGCCACCTGGTCCGCCCCGGCCGCCCTGCCCGCCGTCTCCGGAACGGCCCGCCACTTCACGGTCGTCAAGGAGACCGTCTCCGGCGGCCCGACCCTGGCGAGGAACGTCACCCGCTCCTTCCGGTCCGGCAACTACACCACCCGCTACTGGCAGACCCAGTCCTCCCTGCTCAACCTCCCCGTGGTCAGCGGTTCCAGCACCACCGCCGAGAAGCAGGCCGCCACCTTCACCGTCGTGGCCGGCCTCGCCGACGCGAACGGCTACTCCTTCCGCGACTCGTCCGGCAAGTACCTGCGCCACTACGACTTCCGCGCCCGCTTCGACACCCACGACGGCACGTCGACGTTCGCCGAGGACGCCACGTTCATCGCCCGCACGGGCACCGCGAGCGGCTCGATCCGCTGGGAGTCGTACAACTACCCCGGCTCCTACCTGCGGCACTACAACTACCAACTGCGGGTGGACCGGGCGGACGGCACGGATCTGTTCCGGGCGGACAGCTCGTTCGTGCCGGTCGGGGCGTGGGCGTGACGATGCATTACCACACGCAGATGTAGGGCTGTCGTGTGAACGGGCCCTTGCTCGTTAATTCTCGGAGAACTCTTCTACAACCTTCTGTCGCATGCGTCTGTCTGGCTAACGCAGGGATGTTCAGGGGTTGATGAAGAGGAGCTCAGAACGTGACCGTGCGTTCCTTTGCCCGGCGGATGAGACCGCGAGTGGAGCGGAGAGCCGCTGAGCAGGTCTGGCAGCTGCGCACCATGCGGCGGCGCCGCAGGGCCGCGGTCACGGACCCGGTGCTCCGCCCGGTGGCGGTGCGCGGCCAGCGGCTCTACGGACGGGTGGTGACCCGGTTCAGCGCCGCCGAGGCCGCCGCCGCCAACCTGGGCCTGGTCGTCGCCGCGCTGGAGCAGGCAGGTGTCCCGTACTTCCTCGTCCCGGCCTCGCGCATCCGCCACACGGTCGGCGTGAACACCGTCGACCGGGAGCGCCTGCTCGCCAGCCTGGAGGAGCAGAACGCGGGGAAGGCGGTGTTCATCGGCAGACCGCTGCCCGGCGGCAAGCTCAAGAACCCCGCACTGTTCCTGGACGGTGTACTGCCGGCCCCGCTGCGCACGGCCCCCGTACTGCGGATCGGGGAGAACCACCTCGGACCCTCGGGCCAGTTGCTCGCCGGACCGGAACTCGCCTGCGACGTCGAGTTCTGGGACGACGGGGCACACCTCCTCGCCTCCGACGACGGGCCCCGCCGACTGGCCAAGGTACAGCCGCAGGCGTCCGAGGACGTCTTCGCCGAGTCCCTCGTCGCACCGCGCAACAACGGCATCACGGACGTACTGCCGACCGCCGAGCAGCAGCCGGTCGCGGTGCGGGTCGGCGAGCGGGAACTGCCGAGCTTCGCCCCCCTCACCCTGCCGACCGTGAACGACGTGACCTTCCCCGTCGACATCGTCTACACCTGGGTGGACGGTGAGGAACCGCGGATGCGGGCCAAGCGGGCCCGCCACCAGGAGCACGGCATCGCGGAGATCCTGGACAAGGAGACGGGCGCCTCCCGCTACACCAGCCATGACGAGCTGAAGTACTCGCTGCGGTCGCTCGCGATGTACGCCGACTTCGTCCGGCACATCTACCTCGTGACCGACGGCCAGAAGCCGCACTGGCTCGACGACAGCGCCCCGGGAATCACCGTCGTCGACCACCGCGACATCTTTCCCGAGGGTGTCCTGCCGGTGTTCAACTCGCACGCGATCGAGACCCGGCTGCACCACATCCCGGGCCTGTCGGAGCACTATCTGTACTTCAACGACGACGTGTTCGTCGGCCGCCGGGTCACCGCGGAGCACTTCTTCCACGGCAGCGGCCTGATGAAGATCCCGGTGTCCCCGCTCAAGATAGGCGTCGGCAAGCCGCACGCCGAGGAGACGGCCACCAACTCCGCGAACAAGAACGTCCGCCGACTGCTGCTGGAGAAGTTCGGGCGGATGACCACGAACAACTTCATGCACACCCCGCTGCCGCAGCACCGTCAGACGCTTCAGACCCTGGAGGAGCTCTTCCGCGAGGACATCGCCCGCACCACGGCGTCCCGCTTCCGCTCCCCGCAGGACCTGGCCATGACGGCTCCACTGCTCTACCAGTACGCACTGATGACCGGCCGCGGCGTGCCGGGGAAGTACAGCTTCCGGTATGTCAACATCAGCCGCCCGGACGCCGAAGGACGCCTGGCGGACCTGCGTCGCAACCGCCGTTTCGACTTCTTCTGCCTCAACGACGTCGATGTGCCGCCCGAGGAACGGGAGCGGGTCGGCGTCCGGATGAACGAGTTCCTCGAGGACTACTTCCCCTTCGCGAGTCCCTTCGAGAAGCAGAAGTGACGGGGGCTGGGGGGCATGGACATGGGGGGCATGGACATCCGTCACCGCGTTGCCGCGCTCGGGGGCGTGCGGGGAGTGCGGAACATTCTGGTACGCCTGAGGCTCTGGCTGTCGGCCCGGCTGTGGGCGCTGCGTGCGGCCCGGCCCCGACGACGCCTGCGGGCCGCCGACCCGGGACTGCGCCGGGTCACCTTCGGACCGATGCGGCTGTACGGCCGTACGGTCGCCGGTTACACCGCCGCGGACGCCGTTGAAGCCGATCTCGACAGGGTGTGCGCCCTGCTGGAAGAGCTCGGCGTCCCGTACTTCCTCGTCCCCGCCGACCTCGGGCAGGGCGGGCCGCGGCAGATCGTCGGCGTCGCAGAGACCTACCGCGGCCGTGTCCTCTCGCAGGCCGCCCGGCGCTTCGCCGGCACCGTCGGGTATGTCGGCGCCGTCAGCCCCGACGGGGCCGTGACGAACGTGGCGCTGTGGGCGGACCGGAAGCTGCCGCGAGCGCTGCGGCGGGCCGCGGTGTTGCGCACCGGCGTGGTGCGCCTCGGCCCGGGGAAGCAGGTGCTCACCGGCCTCGAAACGGGGTGCGACATCGAATTCTGGCGGCACGGCCGGGACTTCGGCACCGCTTCGGGGGATCCGTCCTGGCTCACCGTGCCCGGCAGCCGGCTGCCGGACACCTACGGCACGGCGCTCGTCGCCCCGCGCCGCAACCCCGTCTCGGAGGTGCTGCCGGTGGCTGCGCAGCAGCCGGCCGTGGTGGCGTCCCGCGGCCGCAGCGTGCCGACGTTCGCCCCGTTCGCCGAGCCGGGCATCGACGAGGTGTGCTTCCCCGTCGACGCCGTGTACACCTGGGTCGACGGGAACGACCCCGCACTGGCCGCGAAGCGGCGCGCCCACCAGGCGCTCTCCGACAACGTCATCGCCCCGCGCGAGACCGGCGCCTCCCGCTACACCGACCATGACGAGCTGAAGTACGCGCTGCGCTCGCTGGAGATGTACGCGGGCTTCGTCCGGCACGTGTACCTCGTCACCGACTCCCAGCTCCCGGCGTGGCTGGACCCGGAGGCGGAGGGCCTGACGGTGGTCGACCACCGGGAGATCCTCCCGGCCGACGCGCTCCCCGTCTTCAACTCGCACGCGATAGAGAGCAGGCTGCACCACATCCGTGGCCTGTCGGACCACTACCTCTACTTCAACGACGACGTCTTCATCAACCGCCCGGTACGCGCCGAGCACTTCTTCCACGGCAACGGCATCGCCCGCATCCCACTGTCACCGCTGAAACTCGGCGTCGGTGCCCCGCATCCGCTGGAGCCGGCCCCGAACTCCGCAGGCAAGAACGCCCGCGAGGTGATCAGACGCCTCCACGGCAGACACATCACCCACAAGTCGCTGCACACCCCGCACCCTCAACTGCTGTCGGTCATGCGGGAGATGGAGAACCTCGGCATCGAGGAGCTCGAACGGACCTCCTACTCGCGGTTCCGCTCCACCTCGGACGTCGCTCCGGCGTCCACACTCCACCATCACTGGGCGATCATGACGGGCCGGGCCGTCCCCGCCGACTACCGGTTCCGCTACGTCCAACTGGGCACACCGGACATGCGGCGCCGCCTGGCCCGTCTCGCGGCCGGTGAGGACATCGACTTCTTCTGCCTCAACGACGTGGACACCGACCCGGCCGCGAGATCGGCGGCGCAGGCCGTCATCCACGACTTCCTGGAGCGGAAGTACCCGTTCCCGAGCCGATTCGAAGGGCAGGGCGGGACCGCCCCGTGCACGGTCGCGCCGCTGGTGGCCAGGCTCCCGCCCCAGCCGACCCGGGAGGAGGCACAGCTTCGCGATTGACATGGCCCGGCAGTCAGCGGGATCGAACCGTGTGATTCCAGGTCCGCAGCTTGTCGGGGTTGAGGGTGACCCAGACGTGCACCACATGCCGGCCGACGACGTCGAGGCTGATGACCGCGGCGACCTGACGCCCGTAGCGCAGCACCAGCCCCGTCCGGCCGTTGACCGCATGCGTGTCCAGCGTGGTCCGTGGATGCCGCGCCAGCAGCGTCAGCAGACTCCGAGCCACCGGCACATCCCCCTCCACCGGCCTGACCGGCGCCCGTACCTTCCCGCCACCGTCGAAGAACGCCGCCGCGTCCGCCGCGAGCAACGACGCCAGCGCCCTCTCGTCCTCACGCACACACGCCTGACGCACCGCCCGCACCACCGCGTCGTGCTCTCCCACCGACGTCGGCCGCCCCCGCCGGGCCCGCAGAACCATCGGCACCGCATCGTCCGCACCCGTCACAGCGTTACCTCCCTCGCGCGCAGTTCCCTACGACAACCACCGCGTCGGCCGTGTGACACGTCCGCTCGTCAGGTGTGACCGGACAGGCCCGCGCCCTGTGACAGGTGCCCGCCTGTCACAGAAACGGCGGTCATCCGGTCTCAGCAGTGACAGACCGTGCCGCGCCCCATGCGGCAGGCAGTCGTTCGCCGAGGAGGTCCTGCGTGGAATGGCGTGACAGGGCGATCTGCCGGACCGAGGATCCTGATCTGTTCTTTCCCGTCGGCAACAGCGGCAGTGTTCCGACGCTGATCCAGACCGACGAGGCGAAGGCCGTGTGCCGGCGCTGCCCGGTGCGCGAGCAGTGCCTCGACTGGGCCGTCGACGCCGGGCCGATGGACGGCATCTGGGGCGGCACCACGGCACAGGAACGCGACCGGTCCGGGCGGCGCGGCGGGATCACACCGTCCCGCCCCCGCCGCGAGGTGCGGTCTGTGGTCCGTGGCGAGATGTTGGAGTAGGGCGAGATGGTGGAGTAGGCGCCTTTGGGGCCGCCAAGCCAGCGAGCTAGGGAGCCGGTCGTGGAGACACAGCTCGTGCCGGACGACGGGACATCGGTGTTCGTGCAGGCCAGACCCGGGCTCTTCAAGATCGCCCATCGGATCGTCGGAGACACGAGCGAGGCGGAGGACGTCCTCCAGGAAGCCTGGCTGAGGTGGCAGCGGGCGGACCGTACCGTCGTCCGCAACCCGTCGGCTCTGCTCAGGACGACCACCGCCCGACTGGCGATCAACCTCGCCCGGTCCGCCCGGAAGCGCCGGGAATCCTGTGCCAGCCCCTGGCTCCCGGAATCGACGGACCTCGACGCCACGCCGGAAGCGGTGGCGGAACGGCACGATGCCGCCGAGGGAGCGGTGCTGCTGCTGATGCAGACGCTGACGCCGAGGCAGCGTGCGGTGTACGTCCTGCGGGAGGGCTTCGACTATCCGTACGACCGGATCGCCGGGCTCCTGGGCATCGGCGTCGCCAACACGCGGCAGCAGATCTCAAGGGCGCAGGAGCGGCTCGCCGCGGACCGCCCCCGGCGTCCCGTGGACAGCGTCGCCCACCGTCGTCTCGTACAGGCCTTTCTCGCGGCGGCCCAGTACGGGGACCTCGCACACCTGGAAGCGGTCCTCGCGACGGAGGCGGGGGCGGAAAGGGAAAACGCATGAGACGAAATGGCCCCTGCCGATGGCAGGGGCCATTTGGTGGTTTTCTACTGCTGCCGCGCCATCCAGTCGGACAGCTTGGTTTCCGCGATGTCCGCGTCCGGACCCGGCACGAGAGTCGTCTCCTGAAGCTGGGCACCCGAGTAGGCGGCCTTCGGGTCCGTGGCGACCGTGCGGGGGTCGTTCGCGTCGGCGAGCGTCTGCCGGATCAATTCGTCGAGCTGGAACACCTCGGGGCCCGCGATCTCCACGACGCCGTTGACGGGCGCGCCGACCGCGGTGCGGCAGACGGCCGCGGCCACGTCGTCGGAGTAGATCGGCTGGAACTTGACGGGGGCCAGGTGCACGGTGTCGCCGTCGGTGGAGATGTCCGCGATCCCCTTGATGAACTCGAAGAACTGGGTGGCGTGGACGATGGAGTAGGGCATGCCGGACGCCTTGATCAGCTCTTCCTGCGCCTGCTTGGCCCGGAAGTAGCCGCTCTCCTGGAGCCGGTCGGTGCCGACCACGGACAGCGCGACATGGTGCGTCACCCCGGCCTCGGCCTCCGCCTTGAGGAGGTTGGCCGTCGAGGTCCGGAAGAAGGTCAGGACGGCGTCGTCCTCCCACGAGGGCGAGTTGGACACGTCGACCACGACCGAAGCGCCCTTCAGAGCCTCGGCGAGACCCTCCCCCGTCAGGGTGTTGACGCCCGTGTTCGGCGCGGCCGCGACCGCCTCGTGCCCGAGCTCTTCGAGCTTGCCGACCAGCTTCGAGCCGATGAGCCCGGTTCCACCGATCACTACGACCTTCATGACGGATTCCTCTCGGAGTAAATTCGCTCTGCACCAGAAGAGACCGGGCAGGGGCGCTGTCTGTGACAGGCCGCGGGCGGAAATCCGGAAGGAATGTCCGCCGAAGGAATGCCCGCCCGGCGCCTCGGCTCATTCGACAAGCTTTCCTTCGGTCGAGACTTCCTGCATAAGAGCGGAAATCTCGTCCGGGACATCCGGGATGCTCTCGTGGGTCACACCGGTCGTCGGGGACCACACGAGATTGACGCGCAGGGCGGGATCCTGGTCCGGGTGGTCGCTGCGGTTGTGACAGCCACGAGTCTCGCGGCGCTCCAGCGCCGATTCGAGGGTGGCCCGCGCGGCCATGGCCGCCGACTTCAGATCGAAGGCGTGCGCGAGGTCCTGATAGCCGGCGATGTCCGGGTGCACGCCGACGTCCGCCATCCGCTTCTCGATCACCGAGAGCTCCGCGAGACCCGCACGCAGTCCCTCCTCGTCGCGTACGACACCCGCGTGCTCCGTCATGGTGTTACGGATGGCGCGTTGCAGTGCGCGCACGTTCTCCGGACCGTCGGCGGCGAGCAGGTCGTCGACCTCGGCGCGGGCCTCGGCGACGGCTGCCGCCGAACGCCGCTGCGCGGTCAGGGACTGCGAGTAGGCGGCCGCCGCCTGCCCCGTGATCCGGCCGAAGACCAGCAGCTCGATGAGGCTGTTCCCGCCGAGCCGGTTCGCCCCGTGCAGCCCGCTCGACGCCTCACCGATGGCGTACAGCCCCGCCACATCGGTGCTGTGGTCCTCGGGACGCACCCACACCCCGCCCATCGAATAGTGCGCGGTGGGCGCGATCTCGATGGGCTCGCGGGTGATGTCCAGCATCTGGAGGTCCAGCAGCGTCTGGTAGACGCGGGGGAGCCGCGTCATGATCGTCTGCCGGGGCAGATGGGACACGTCCAGCCACACGCCCCCGTTCGGGGTGCCCCGCCCTTCCTTGATCTCCGTGTAGGAGGCCAGCGCCACCCGGTCACGGGTCGACAGCTCCATCCGCTCGGGGTCGTAGCGGGCCATGAACCGCTCCCCGAGGGCGTTGCGCAGGATCCCGCCCTCACCGCGGGCCGCCTCGCTGACCAGGGTCCCGGCCGCGTTCTCCGGCTCGATGATCCCGGAGGGGTGGAACTGCACCAGCTCGGCGTCACGCAGCCGGGCGCCGGCCTCCACGGCCAGCCGGAAGGAGTCGCCGGTGTTCTCGTCACGCCGTGAGGAGGTGCGCCGCCAGATCCGGGTGTGGCCGCCCGCGGCGAGGATGACCGCGTCCGCGTGGATCAGACAGCGCCGCCCGCTCGCGAGGTCGAAGCCGTAAGCACCGAACACCGCGCCGTCGTGCACCAGCAGCCGGGTGATGTAGACACCGTCGAGCACGGGGATGTCGAGCTGCTGGGCGCGCCTGATGAGAGTGCGCTGGATCTCCAGACCCGTGTAGTCGCCGGCGAACGCGGTCCGCCGGAACCTGTGCGCACCGAAGAACCGCTGGGAGATACGGCCGTCCTCCTCACGGGCGAAGGCCATGCCGTACCGCTCCAGGTCGTCGATGCCCCGGGCCGCGCCCCGGGTGACGATTTCGACGGTGCGGGGGTCGGCGAGCAGATAGCTCTCCTTGATCGTGTCCGCCGCGTGCTGCTGCCAGCTGTCCTCGGGGTCCATCGTGGCCAGCGCCGCGTTGATGCCGCCGGCGGCCAGCGCCGTGTGAGCGTCCTCCTTGGGCCGCTTGCCGACCGCGAGGACGTCGACACCGGCCTCGGCCAGTTCGATCGCCGCGCGCAGACCGGCACCGCCGGTGCCGATCACCAGCACCATGGTGGAAAGACGTTGTTCGGTGATAGCCACGGTCTTCTCCGATCGGGGGATGTCACCCCTTACGACCGGGCTGTCCGTCCGTCTGTGACAGCGTTCCGGCCTGATGGCCCCCGCAGCCGTCGGCCTCAGTCGGCCAGGGACGCCACGTAAGGAGTCAGCTTCGCCGGGTTCATGACCCACATGATGCGTTCGATGCCCTGCTCGGACACGTCGACGCAGAGCAGGGCGACCGGGTCTCCATCGGCCGAGACGAGGACGGCGGGCCCGCCGTTGGCCTCCACCCAGCGGACCTGAGCCTGCGTCCAGAACCGCGGGGCGAACGCGACGAGGTACTTGGAGACGTGCGTACGGCCGACGACCGGGATCTTGGACGCCCCGCGGATGCCGCCGCCGTCGGCGTAGCTGACCACGTCGTCCGCGAGGACGTTCTCCAGCACCGAAAGGCTGCCGGTCCGTGCCGCGTCGAGGAACACCTCCAGCAGACGCCGGTGATCGGTCGCACTGACCGGCTCCTTGCGTTCCGCCGCCAGGTGCTTGCGGGCCCGCGTCACCAACTGGCGGGTATTGGCCTCGCTCGTCTCCAGGATCTCCGCGATCCGCTTGTACGGGTAGTCGAAGGCCTCCCGCAGCACATAGGCGGCCCGTTCCACCGGATTGAGCCGCTCCAGGAGCATCAGCACCGCCATGTCGAGCGCCTCGGCCCGCTCCGCCCCCAGCTGCGGATCCGCCCGGGTGTCGACCGGTTCGGGCAGCCAGGGCCCGGTGTACGACTCACGCCGCATCCTGGCGGACTGCGCCACGTTGATCGCCAGCCGGGCGGTGACGGTGGCGAGGAACGCGGCCGGCTCCTTGATCTCGGTGCGGTCGGTCTTCTGCCACCGCAACCACGCGTCCTGGACCACGTCCTCGGCCTCCGCGGCGCTGCCGAGGACGCGGTAGGCGATACCGAAGAGCTGGGGGCGCGCCGCCATGAACTGCTGTGCTGCCCGGTCGAGGGAGTCTGTGCCGTCCTCGGCGCGCATGGATCTCCTCCAGTCCTGGACGACCAGGCTACAAGCGGGCGGGGCGTGACGCGCGGCCGGGGAGGCCCGCTCTGACACCCCCCTCGACGCCGCCCGAGACCCCCTCAGCGCCGCCCGAGCCGCACGGCCAGCACGGCGGAATCGGCCCGTCGGGGCAGCGGACCGAACCCGGAACCCGCGAGCTCCGCGATCACCTCCGCACGCGAGGCCGGCCACATCCAGAACGTCTCCGTGTACTCGCGCAGGACACCCCGCGCCCCGCGCACCCAGTAGTCGAAACGCGTGCGGATCCGGTCCCCGTCGGCCGACATCACCATGCGCCCCCCGTACACGTGCTGGCCGACCTTCTGGGCCGGCAGGACGTGCGTGGCCTCGTCATGGGGGAGGCGGTCGGGCGGCAGGTGGACGAGGAGCACCCCGCCGGGCACGAGGGCGTCGGCCACGGCCGGCCACAGGGCGTGGCGCGCCGCCGGCGGGAGACAGCCGATCGTGTTGTGGCATATCGCCACGTCCGCGACCTCCCGCAGCCCGGCCTCACTCAGCCGGTAGGGGTGTACCGTGACACGCTCCCTCATGTCGGCCGGCAGGGCCGCCAGGCGCGTCATCAGCAGGGACCGCATGGAGCGCGTGGGTTCGACCGCGTGCACCGGAACCCGAGATCCGGCGAGGCACATGAGCGTGACCCGCCCGGTGCCCGCACCCACGTCCAGCACGCCCCGGCGGGCGGTACGTACGTCGCGGGCGTAGAACCGGTGCACCCGGGCCCTGTCCTGGTCCGCCTGAAGGATGTCGTAGAACTCGGCACTGACCTCGTAGGCGTCCCGTGGCTCCGGGTGCGGAGGATCAACGATGACATCTGGCAGGAAAGGGAGCATATAGAGATAGACAGGTCGGGCGGCCCATTTGTGACAGTGG
The DNA here is from genome assembly GCF_042657965.1 of Streptomyces coerulescens. NCBI lineage: Bacteria > Bacillati > Actinomycetota > Actinomycetes > Kitasatosporales > Streptomycetaceae > Streptomyces > Streptomyces coerulescens. The sequence continues at coordinate 9,907 of NZ_JBHSKM010000002.1, read as the reverse complement.
ACTCCGCGGGGCACGCCCCGCAGGGCCACGACACGCGTTGGTAGCGTCGACCGTGCCGCGCCTGCCGGTGCGATGCGACGACCGACCGAGAGAGATGCGATGTCCCCGACGATCCGCAGGGCTGTGATCCCCGCCGCCGGACTCGGCTCCCGACTGCTGCCCCTGACGAAGGCGACACCCAAGGAGATGCTCCCGGTCGGCGACAAGCCGGTCATCGAGCACACCGTGCGCGAGCTGGTGGACTCCGGAATCACCGACATCACCATCGTGGTCTCCGGCGGCAAGAGCCTCATCCAGGACCACTTCCGCCCCAACCCCGCCCTCGTCGAACAGCTCCGCGCCGACGGCAAGACGGCCTACGCCGACGCCGTCGAGGAGGTCGCCGAGCTGGCCCGCAAGGGCCACATCACCTACCTCGACCAGTACGGCCCGTACGGCAACGGCACCCCGGTGCTGAACGCCGCCCGCTCCTTCGGCGACGAGCCCGTGCTCGTGCTGTGGCCCGACGACGTCTTCGTGGCCGAGGTGCCCCGCGCCCAGCAGCTGATCCGGGCCTACGAGCAGACCGGCTGCCCGGTCCTTGCCCTGCTGCCGATGGACCCGACCGAGTCCCAGCGCTACGGCGTCCCGATAGTCAAGGAGGACCTCGGGGACGGCCAGCTGCGCATCACCGGTCTCGTCGAGAAGCCCGAGCCCGCCGCCGCCCCGTCGTCGTACGCGGCCATCGGCGGCTATGTCGTCACCCCCGGCATCATCGACGAACTGCGCGAGCAGACCCGCCGCTGGTACGAGCACCGGACGGGCGAGGTCTATCTGACCGACGCGATCAACGCCTACGCCGCCAGCCGCGCGGTGTACGGGCAGGTCATCAAGGGCCGCTGGTACGACACGGGCAACCCTGCCGACTACCTGGTCGCCCAGATGGCGTCCGCCCTCGCCCACCCCGAGTACGGCCCCCTCCTGCGCGGTCTGGTCGCCGGACTCGACGACGACAGCTGACCGGCCCCCTCACGGCACGGGCCGGTCCGACGCCGCCGACGCGTCCTGCCGTGCGCGGATGAGGGAGATCACCGTGTCCGTCGTGCGGTCGAGAAGACTGCGCCCGTCGGGCAGCCTCTGCTCCGCACTGATGTAGCCGCGCGGGCCGAGGTGGGTCGCCGGATCCAGCCGATGCACGGTGATCTTCCCGGCGCGACGGGCACGGTTCCACCCGCTCCCGCGGAACAGACGCCAGCGTTGCGGGAAGATCCAGGCACCGACCCGCTCGATCCGGTCGTACGCACTGGTGAGCCGGTGCAGCCGCTCGACCCGCGAGAGGTCGTTGGCGCCGTTGTGGAACCCGCCGAGCGTGATCACCACGAGAGGGCAGCGCAGCCGGGTGTGCAGCTCGCCGACCGCGCCGGTGGCGACCTGCGCGCCGCCGCTGTAGCTGAGCAGCACGACGGGCACCCCGCTGCCGGGGCGGTAGCCGGCGAGCCGCAACTGCGTGGCGATCTGGGAGCCGACGGCCCGGTTGTACAGCGGGCGGTAGCGGCGGTCGGCGGCGACGAAGATCTGCATGACGTTGTGCAGGAACAGCAGCAGACCGATGTGGCGGCGCAGCCACGCCCACACCGGACGGTCGGCCAGCGGGTCGGCCAGCGGCGAGTACGGCTGCACCTGGCCCAGCACCCGCAGCTCGGGCGCCCCGGCCAGCACCGCCTTGACCAGCTGACCGCCGTCCCGGGTGTCGCGGACGCGGCGCTTGCCGATGCCGTCCAGGTAGACCAGGTAGGCCGCCGGGGGAGCGTCGGCGGCCGCGCCCCGGGCGTAGGGCACCCCCTCGGGGAGCGCGGTCGTGGGTGTCCGGAAGCCGGCGCTGTAGGCCAGCACCTCGTAGCGGGCCAGCAGCCCTTCCGCGAGCAGGACGGGCCCCAGCACGCAGGCCCAGAGCAGGAAGTCGGTCATGAGATCGGCTCCGGTGCACGGGGCGTACTGAGCCGCACGACCAGGCGCCGCACGGCCTCCACGGCGACGCCGAGTCCGGCCCCGGCGACGGCCACGCAGCCGGCGGCGCCCCACCAGCCGAGCTCGGTCGCCGCCGCGAGCGGTCCGGCCAGACCGCTCCCGACCCCCACGAACAGCAGCAGGTGGAGCAGCGGTCCGAGGAGCGGGAACGCCAGCACGGCGCACAGCAGCAGCGGGGCGACCAGGCCCGGTGTCCACTCCAGGGTGTCGCCCGCCGGAGGGGACGACGTCACCCGTTCGGCCAGGGTCCACGCGGTCAGCGGCCACAGGGTGAGCACGGCGGCCTCGACCAGGCCCGCGCCGATCAGCAGCCCGACCACCAGGGTCCGGGGCATGCCGGGCCGGCGCGCCAGCAGCGGCAGGATGCGCCCGGCGGCCTCCGAGAGCCCGGCGAACAGCAGGAGCACCATGACGAGGGGCACGACTCAGCCCCCTTGGGCGGGATCGGCGGTGAACGGCCGTCGGACAGAGCCGGCCGCGTGCATGTACCGCTCCAGTTCGTCGGCGGCCCTCCGGTAGCCGCCCGCCTCGTGCTGGGCGGCCTTCAGGGCGTTCGCTGCCTTCCGGAATTCGGGCTCGTGCAGCAGGCGTCGGGCGAGTGCGCGGACGGAGCCCTTGTCGACATCCCCGGCACGGATCGACAGGCCCGCGCCGAGCTCGACCACACGGGCCGCGGTCATCGGCTGGTCGGCGCCCTGCGGGACCACCAGCATCGGGACCCCCGCGTGCAGGGCCTCATTGACACTGTTCATCCCGCCATGGGTGATGAACAGCGCCGCACGGTCCAGGACTTCCAACTGGGGGACGAAACGGAGAGGGACGACATGGGCGGGCAGCGGGCCCAGTGTGTCGGGGTCCGTCTGCCCGGTGGACACGATCACCGTGCCTCCCAGCGGGGCGAGCGCGGTGGCGAACGTGCGCAGCAGCCCGGGGTCGGCGCCGAACACCGTGCCGAGCGAGGCGTACAGCACCGGACCCCGGAACCGATCGGCGTCGAACGACGGATCGGCCGGGCGGGCGCCGATGCTCGGGCCGACGAAACGGTAGGACTCGTCGAAGTGCTCCACGGCGGGCTGGAACGCACGTGAGGTGTACACCAGATTGAGCCCCTGACGGATGTTCAGCAGGTCGACCAGCGGCACTCCGCGCGTGTCGAACCGGCGGCGCAGCTCCCCGCGGGCCCGCACATACCCCCGGACGCTGCCGAGTTGACCGCGCGCCTCCGCCAGCAGATCCCACGAGGCGCGCGTGGGGCTGGGGACCTGCCGGTCGAACGCGAACGTGGTGAACGACGAGGCCGCGGGCACGCCCAGTTCGCGAGCCGCGACCGCACCCCACGGACACGAACTGTCGTGGACGATCAGGTCCGGCCCGTCGCGACGCAGGTCGCCCAGCACAGAGGGCAGCAGACGCAGACTCGTGGTCGCGAGCGACTCCAGCAGGGTGACCGGCGTCGGCGGATCGGGCAACGGCAGCTCGCCGCCCGGGTAGAGGCGCACCGTCGCACCGGTGGCCTCGATCTCCTGACGGAACGCCGGAGACGTGTGGTAGGTGACGGTGTGCCCGCGCCGGACGAGCTCGGCCACCACCGGCAGAGTCGGATTGATGTGCCCGTGCATGCCGATATTGAGGAACGCGATGGTACTCACAGCCCGGCCTCCCCTACCACGACGGCTCATACGGGGGTGGCGTGCCGGTCAGCCGAACTGGCCGGGCTGGTAGTCCCCGGCGGGCTGCTGGTTGATGACGTTGATGCGGTTGTAGGCGTTGATGACGCCGAGCAGCGAGATCAGCGCCACGAGCTGCTCCTCGTCGAAGTGCTTCGCCGCGTCGGCCCAGGCCTCGTCGGTGACGCCGCCCGCCGCGTCGGCGATACGGGTGCCCTGCTCCGCCAGCTCCAGGGCGGCGCGCTCGGCCTCCGTGAAGACCTTGGCCTCCCGCCACGCCGCCACCAGGTGCAGGCGCTGCGCGGTCTCACCGGCCTCGGCGGCGTCCTTGGTGTGCATGTCCGTGCAGAAGCCGCAGCCGTTGATCTGGCTGGCGCGGATCTTCACCAGTTCCTGGACCGTGATCGGCAGGGACGAGTCCGCGAGCAGCTTGCTCGCCGAGTTGATGTGTCGCAGCACCTTGCCCGCGAGGGGGTTCGCGAAGTAGTCGACACGCGGTTCCACGGTGTTCTCTCCTTGCCGTTGGGATGGGCTACACACCACTGACCGGACGGGGTCGAAGGATGTGACAGCACGGCATGTGTGAACCACGTTTCACCACTGTCCGCCGAGAACCGTCAGCGGGCGGAGCAGCTGTCGGCTCTCCGTGTTACTAGGGTTTTTCCCGTCCTGGCCGATCGAGACTCTCAGCGTGCCGCATCCGAGAGAACCCGCAGAACACGCCGTCTGACCTGAGCCGACGCCCCGCGTCCCGACCGGGTCCCGGCCCAGGTCGTTCCGGCGGGGCGGCCGCCCGTTCCCCGGGGCGGCCGCTCTCTGCGTGCACTCGCGCGCCCGTGCCCCGCGTCGGACAGACGCCTCGCCCGTGACCACACCGGCCGGGGCGCGGCCGACGACATCCCGCATCGGTAACCGCTGTCGAGGTGACTTGAGATGGACAACGAACACAAGCTCAGGGACTACCTGAAGCGGGCCACCGCCGACCTGCGGCACAGCCGGCAGCGGGTCCAGGAGCTCGAGGCCGCCGCCCACGAACCCATCGCCGTCATCGGGATGGCCTGCCACTACCCGGGCGGCGTGACCGACCCCGACGGTCTCTGGGACCTGCTCGTCGACGGCAGACACGGCATCGGCCCCTTCCCCGACGACCGCGGCTGGGACCTCGAGGCGGTCTCGGCCGCCGCCTCCGGCGGAGGCTTCCTCCATGACGCCACCGACTTCGACGCCGAGTTCTTCGGCATCAGCGCCCGCGAAGCGGTCGCCATGGACCCCCAACAGCGCATCGTGCTCGAAGCCACCTGGGAGGCCATCGAGTCCGCGCACATCGACCCCACCGCACTACGCGGCAGCGAGACCGCCGTCTTCATGGGCGCCATGGCCCAGGAATACCGCGCAGGCGCCGAGGACGGCGCCCGCGGCCTGCACCTGACCGGCAACGCCGGCAGCGTCCTGTCCGGCCGGATCGCCTACACCCTCGGCCTCACCGGCCCGGCCCTGACCGTCGACACCGCCTGCTCCTCCTCCCTCGTCGCCCTCCACCTCGCCTCCCACGCCCTGCGCACCGGCGAGTGCTCCCTCGCCCTCGCCGGCGGCGTCACCGTCATGTCGACCCCCTCCACCCACCTGGAGTTCGGCCGCCAGGGCGGCCTGTCGACCGACGGGCTGTGCCGCTCCTTCGACGACTCCGCCGACGGCACCGGATGGTCCGAGGGCGTCGGCGTCCTGCTGCTGGAGCGCCTGTCCGACGCCCGCAGGAGCGGCCACCGCGTCCTCGCCGTCGTCCGCGGCTCCGCCGTCAACCAGGACGGCGCCAGCAACGGCCTCACCGCACCCAACGGCCCCTCCCAGCAACGCGTCATCGAACAGGCCCTGATCAACGCCCGCCTCTCCGCCGACCAGATCGACGCCGTCGAGGCCCACGGCACCGCCACCACCCTCGGCGACCCCGTCGAGGCCCAGGCCCTCCTCGCCACCTACGGCCGCGCCCGCACCGCCGAACACCCGCTGCTGCTCGGCTCGGTGAAGTCCAACCTCAGCCACACCCAGGCCGCGGCGGGCGTCGCCGGCGTCATCAAGATGGTGCAGGCCGTCCGCCACGGCGTCGTGCCCCGCACCCTGCACGTCGACGCGCCCAACAGCCACGTCGACTGGTCGGACGGCACCGTACGCCTCGTCACCGACAACACCCCCTGGCCCGACACCGGCCGGCCCCGCCGTGCCGCCGTCTCCTCCTTCGGCATCAGCGGCACCAACGCCCACGCCGTCATCGAACAGGCCCCCGCCGACCCGTCCGACGAGGCCACGCCCGCCCCGGCACCCGTCACCTCCGTACCGCTCGTCCTGTCGGCCCGTACCCCACAGGCCCTCGCCGCCCAGGCTTCCCGGCTGCGCACCGCGCTCGACCGCCCCGGAGAACCGCCGCGACTCGACGTCCTGGCCCGCGCCCTCGCCACCACCCGCACCGGCTTCGAGCACCGCGCCGCCCTCGTCACCGCCGACACCGCCACCCTCACCGCCGGCCTCACCGCCCTCGCGGACGGCACCCCCGCCCCCGGCCTGCTGCGACACACCGCGACCGACGCCCCCAGCGCCTTCCTCTTCTCCGGCCAGGGCGCCCAACGCCTCGGCATGGGCCGCGAGTTGTACGACACCTACCCGGCCTTCCGCGCCGCCCTCGACGAGACCCTCGCGCTGCTGCCACCCGGCGTACGCGACGCCATGTGGGGCACCGACGCATCCGCCCTGAACCACACCGGCACCGCCCAGCCCGCCCTGTTCGCCGTGGAGGTGGCACTCTTCCGCCTCCTCGCATCATGGGGCGTACGGCCCGACTTCGTGACCGGGCACTCCATCGGCGAGGTCGCCGCCGCCCACGTCGCCGGCGTACTGTCCCTCGCGGACGCCTGCACCCTCGTCACCGCCCGCGCCGCGCTGATGGCCGACCTCCCCCAGGGCGGCGCCATGACCGCCGTACGGGCCTCCGAGGAACAGATACGCCCGTATCTCACCGCCGACCTCGCCGTGGCCGCCGTCAACGGCCCGACCTCCGTGGTCATCTCCGGACCGGCCGGGGCGGTGGCCGAAGCCGCCGCGCGACTCTCCGCCGACGGCCACCGCACCACACCGCTGCGGGTCTCGCACGCCTTCCACTCGCCGCTGATGGACCCGATGCTGGCCGACTTCGCCCAGGCCCTGTCCGGCATCACCTTCCACCCGCCCCGCATCCCGCTCGTCTCCGACCTCACCGGCACCCTCGCCACCGCCGAGGACGTATGCGAGCCGGAGTACTGGGTCCGCCACGTCCGCGAGACCGTCCGCTTCGCCGACTGCCTGCGCACCCTGGACGGGCACGGCGTACGCACCTTCCTCGAACTCGGCCCCGACGGTGTCCTCACCGGCCTCGTCCCCGAGACGGCATCCGAAGGCAGCGTCACTCTCGCCGCCCTCCGCACGGACACCCCCGAGACCACGGCCCTCACCACGGCACTCGCGGCCCTGCACTCCACCGGCGCGCCCGTCGACTGGACGTGCTACTTCGCCGACACCCCCGCCCACCCCGTCGACCTCCCCACCTACGCCTTCCAGCGCCGCCGCCACTGGCCGGCCGCCGGCGTCGGCGGCGCCGGCGACATCCGCGCCGTCGGCCTCGCCCCCGCCGAACACGGCCTCCTCGGCGCCGCCGTGTCCCTCGCCGACTCCGACGGCGCCCTGCTCTCCGGCCGGCTCTCCTTCGCCACCCACCGCTGGCTGGCCGACCACCGCATCGCCGGCCGCGTCCTCCTGCCCGGCGCCGCGTTCGTCGAACTCGCCCTGCGCGCCGGCGACGAGTTCGGCTGCGACCACGTGACCGAACTCGCCCTCCCGGCCCCGCTCGAACTCCCCGAACACGGCGCCGTCCAGATCCAGACGTTCGTCGGCGCCACCGACGCCTCCGGCAACCGCCCGGTGACGATCTACGCCCGCCCCGACGGCCGGCACGGCGAGCAGGGCCAGGACGGTCATGACGAGCACGCCTGGACGCTGCACGCCACCGGACGCCTCAGCCCCGGCACGGACACCGGCACACCCGCCGTACCCGACACCACCCCATGGCCCCCCGTCGGCGCCGAACCGGTCCCGGTCGACGGCGCCTACGAGACCCTCGCCGGCCATGACTTCGTCTACGGTCCCGCCTTCCGCGGCCTCAGCGCCGTCTGGCGACAGGACGGCGACCTGTACGTAGAGGCCGAACTCCCCGAGGGAACCCGCACCACCGGCTTCGCCCTCCACCCCGTCCTGCTGGACGCCCTCCTCCACGCCGTGGCCCACGCGGGCGACGGCCGCCTCGGTGTGCCGTTCGCGTGGGAGGGCGTCAGCCTGTACGCCACCGGCGCCACCAAGGTCCGCGCCCGCATCGTCGCGCAGGGCGAGGACACCTTCGCCATCGACGTCACGGACACCATGGGCGCGCCCGTCCTGTCCGTGGACGCGCTCACCACACGCCCGCTCGACGCCACACGCGCCGCCGCCTCGACGGCCGACGACACCCTGTACCGGGTCGACCGGACCCCGGCGCCCGAGGCGACGCCCTACGACGGTCCCCTCGCCCTGCTCACCGACTTCGCCGACGGCTCCTACGCCCAGGAGCTCAGCGAGGCCCTCGACGGCGCCGACCTCACCGAACTCGCCGACACCGCACCCCTCCCCGATCTGGTCCTGGCTCCGCTCATGGCCGACCCCGACGAGACGAACCCCCTCGGCGAACTGCACACGCTGACCGCCCGCGCCCTCGATCTGGTCCAGAGCCGGCAGCACAACGAGCGCCTCCGCACCACCCGCCTGGTCGTCGTCCTCCGAGACGACCGGCCCGCGACCGCCGCGGTGCGCGGCCTGCTCCGCGCCGCCGAGTCCGAACACCCCGGCGCCATCGGCCTGTTGACCCTCGGCACCGAACCCCTGGACGGGACTCTCCTCCGCCGAGCCCTGGCCGTCGATGAACGGGAGACCGCGCTCACGGACGGGCGCGTGAGTGTGCCTCGGCTGGTGCGTGTGGGTGGGGGGAGTGGTGTGGGGGTGGGGGTGGAGTGGGCTTCCGGTCCGGGTGCGGTGGTGGTGACGGGTGGTCTGGGTGGTCTGGGTGTGGTGGTGGCTCGGCATCTGGTGCGGGTGCATGGGGTGCGGGAGTTGGTGTTGCTGTCGCGGCGGGGTGGGGATGCGCCGGGTGCGGGTGAGCTTGTTGCCGAGTTGGGCGGTTTGGGTGCTCGGGTTGAGGTGGTGGCGTGTGATGTGGCGGATCGTGGGGCGTTGGCGGATGTGCTGGCGGGGCGGTCGGTACGGGGTGTGGTGCATGCCGCGGGTGTTCTGGACGACGGGCTCGTCGGCAGTCTGACGCCCGAGCGCGTCGAAGCCGTCCTGCGGCCCAAGGCCGACGCGGCCTGGCACCTGCACGAACTCCTCCCCGAGGTCGAGACGTTCGTGCTCGTCTCCTCCGCCGCCGGCACCTTCGGCTCCGTGGGACAGGCCGCCTACGCCGCCGCCAACGCCTTCCTCGACGCCCTCGCCGAACACCGCCGCGCCCAGGGCCTGCACGCGATCTCCCTGGCCTGGGGGCCATGGGGGCTCGACGGCGCCGGAATGGCGGCCGGACAACCGCCCACCGACACGAACGACGATCTCGCGCTCATCCGCCCGGTGACCGCGGAGGAGGGCCTCACCCTCTTCGACGCGGCGCTCGCGAGTGATGAGGAAGCGGTCCTCCCCATCCCCCTGGACCTGCGCGCGGCACGGGCGCGCACCGAGATTCCCCCACTCCTCCGAGGACTCGTACGACCCCGCCGCCGCACCGCGAGCAGCGGCACCGGCGCGCCCGACCTCGTCCGCAGGCTCGCACCGCTCGACGAGGTGGAGCGGTGCGAGGTGCTGCTGGACCTCGTGCGGGGACAGGTGGCGCTGGTGCTGGGGCACGAGGGTGCCTTGGGCGTGGATTCGTCGCGGTCGTTCCGGGATCTGGGTTTTGACTCGCTGCTGGCGGTCGAGCTGCGCAATGGCCTGCAGTCGGTGACGGGGCTGCGGTTGCCGGCGACGTTGGTGTTCGACTATCCGACGGTCGCGGTCCTGGCCGACTTCCTGCTGGGCGAGGTGCTGGGGTCGCAGACGGCGGCTCCGGTCGCGTCGGTGGTGGCTGTTGCCGATGACCCGGTGGTGATCGTGGGTATGGCCTGCCGGTTCCCCGGTGGTGTGTCGTCGCCGGAGGA